>CAVRMD010000007.1:0-380645 GCA_963722455.1 uncultured Solirubrobacteraceae bacterium | reverse complement strand
CGCGTCTCGACCTCGCCGGCCTCGATGCGATAGCCGTTGACCTTGAGCTGGAAATCGACCCGGCCAAGGATCTCGATGTTGCCGTCCGGCCGACAGCGCGCGAGGTCGCCGGTACGATACAGCCGCTCGCCGCGGCGTTCGTGATCGAAGAAGCGCGGCGGCGGTCAGCTGGTCGTCGCCCAGATAGCCCCTGGCGACCCCCGCGCCGGCGGCAGCGATCTCACCCTGCACCCAGTCGGGCCAGTCGCGGCGCTCGCCGTCGAGCACATAGGCACGGTTATTGGCGTTCGGACGGCCGTAGGGGATGCTCCGGCGACCGAGCTCCGGGGTGGCGATCGGATACAAGATGTTCCACACCGTCGTCTCCGTCGGCCCGCCGACGCACGAGCTGAACATCCGCCTTCGGCGCCGCAGCGACCGCCGGCAGGCTCGGCGGGATGCGGTCGCCGCTCATCATCACGAGGCGCAGCGCCGCGAGCGCGGCCGCGCCGTCGCAGCGCGCCTCATCGAGCAGCAGGGCGACGATCGCCGGCACCGAGTTCCACACCGTCACCCGCTCGGCCGCCACCAGCGTCGCCCACGTTTCCGGGTCGCGCGAGGCGCCCGCGTCCGGCAGCACCAGCGCGCCGCCGGCGGCCAGCAGGCCGAAGATGTCGTAGACGGAGAGGTCGAAGTTCAGCGCGGAGAGGCCCAGCACCCGGTCCTCCGGCCCGACGCCGAGCGCTCGTTGCAGTCCACCACCGTGTTCAGCGCGCCGCGGTGGTCGATCATCACCCCCTTGGGCACCCCGGTCGAGCCGGAGGTGAAGATCACGTACGCCAGGTCCTCCGGCCCCGCCGCCGCGAGAGCTCGGGCGGGGCGCCGGACGGCGGGGGGCTGGACGCGTCCAGCACGAGGCGCTCGCGGTCGTCGTCGTCGCCGTCGAGCCCGGTGCGTTGGTGAGCACGCAGCGCACGCGGCCGTCGCGCAGCATGTAGCGCCGCCGCGCGGCCGGCAGCGCCGCGTCGATCGGCAGGTATGCGCAGCCGGCCATCAGCGTCGCCATGACCGCGACGACCTGCTCGGGGCCGCGCCTCGTCACGAGGCCGACGAGGCGTCGCGGCCGGCGCCGCGAGCGCGCAGCCAGGCGGCGACATGCGCCGCGCGCAGCCGCAGCTCGCCGTCACCGACGACCGCGCCGGACGTCATGAGCGCGGGGGCGTCCGGCCGGCGCGCGGCGTGCGCGGCGAAGGCGTCGACGAGCAGGCCCGCATCGATCTGGCGCTGCGTGTCGTTGGCCACGCGGCGGCGCTCGCGCTGGTCGGCCGGCAGCAAGGTCGAAGGTCACGTCGCAGCCGACCACGCCGCGCCGTCGCGCAGCTGCGCCAGCAGCTCGCCGTAGCCGCCGGCGAGCGCGTCGAGCAGCCCGTCGGCGAAGACTCGTCGACGCCGTCGAGCTGCACGAGCAGTCCGCCGTCCTGCTCCATAGCGAAGAAGTTGAGCCAGACTTGTGGCGTCTGGCTGACGCTGTGGACCTCGGGCCCGAAGAGCTGAAGGCAGGAGCCGTCGACGCCGGGCCGCACGTAGCCGATCGCGCTGTTGAAGGTGAACGGCATGCGCGCCTGCGACGTCCCCCGGCGGCGCGCGAGCTCGGCGATGACGTCGACGCCGGAGACGTGCCGGTTGTCGAGATCACGGCGCAGCTGCGCCTGCAGGGCGAGCGCGCGATCCTCGAACGCGGCCCCGGGGTCGCGCGCGACCTCGACGAGGATCGTGTCGGAGAAGTTGCCGATCGCGTCGAGGACGCGCGGATGGATCGGCGGCCGGTTGGCGACGGTCGTGATGATCGTGAACCGGTCGCCCGCGCCCCAGCGCGCGAGCGTCTCGGCGTAGGCGGCGAGCAGCAGGCAGGACGGCGTCAGGCCGGCGCCCGCGGCGCGCGACTTCAGCGCTCGCCAGCAGGTGGCGTCCAGCGACACCGTGCGCTGCGTGAAGCGCGGTGTCTGGATCGCCGACGGGCTCGTGCGCAGCGGCAGGTCGGGATGCGGCGCGAAGTCGTCCAGGCGTGCCGTCCAGTACGCGCGCGAGCGCTCGGCGGGGGCGCGCCCCGAGCACGCTCGAGCGCTCCCGGACGTAGGCCTCGAACGGCAGCTCCTCGGGCAGCGGGTCGTCCTCGCCGCCGCTGTAGGCGCGCCACCAGGCACCGAAGAAAGGAACATGCTCATCGCGTCCATGACGAGGCCGTCGTGCCCGACGTGCAGCACCATGAGGTCGTCGGCGAGCAGCGTCACGTCGACGGCCACGAGCGGGGCCTGATCGGCGGGCAGGATGCGGTGCGAGCGCTGCTCGCGCAGCTGCAGCCGGCGTGCGCGCCGGACGTCGTCGGGCGCTCCGCGCAGGTCCAGCCTGCCGATCTGCAGCCCGTCGGGCGCGGCCTCCGGCAGCTGCTCGCCGGCCGCGGTGAAGCGCGTGCGCAGCGCATCGTGGCGGGCGGCGACCGAGCGCAGCGCCTGCTCGAGCCGGTCGATCTCCCAGACGCCCTCGATCTCGTGGTAGACATAGCTGGCGACGTTGCCGAGCTCGAAGATCGGGTCGCGGCCGTGCAGGTAGCTGCGCTGCAGCGGCGTCAGGGCGAACGGCGACTCGCGCTGCGCGGCCGCCGCGAGGTGCTCGATCAGCGCCGGCTTGCCGGCCCTGATCCGGGCGACGAGGTCGGGATCGATCTGCTCGCGCGGGCCCTGCAGCCGCAGGTCGCCGCCGTCGACGGTGATCCGCAGCCCGCGCGAGCCGATCTCCGCGGAGGAGCTCGAGCAGGCTCATCCGAGGACCGGGTCGGCGAGCGTCGCGGAGCCGTCGGGCCGCGCGCGTTGCTGTAGCACAGCAGCGAGCTCGCGCACGTCGCGCGCGCCGAGCAGCTCCTCGGTAGAAACGTCGATGCCGAGCCCTCGAGCAGCCGGTACTGGAGCGTGACTGCGTGCAGCGAGCCCATCCCCAGCTCGATCAGCGACCGGTCGCCGACCGGCTCCTCGTCGGCCAAGACGAGCGTGTCGCGCACGAGCCGCTCGAGCCAGGGCAGCAGCGGGCCGGCCGCAGCGGGATCGCCCGCACGATCCCCGAAACCGGGCGCGGGCGGGCCCCCGTGGTCCGCGGCGGCCGGCGCAGCCGCTGCGTCCGCTCGCTGCGGCGCCGCGGCGAAGAACGTCTCGCGGGCGAGGTCGATCCTCGTTCCCGGCGCGATCAGCGTGACCGTCTGCGGCCACGTCGCCGGCGGCTCGATCCCGAGCGCCGCCGCGAGGCGCGCGGCGAAGCGGGGCATGACGGGTGCCGCGCAGCGCGCGAGCAGCTGGGCCGCAGCGAGCTCGAGCGCGGTCGCCGTACGCGTCTCGTCGCTCCAGCGCCCGATCGGCGCGGCGGCCTGCTCCAGCGCGGCAAAGCGAGCCGCGTCCTCGACGATGCCGTTCAGCTCGCGCGCCGCGCGGTTCAGCGAGAAGCCGTCCGGCGCCATGCTCGCGGTCATCGCGGCCAGCCGCGTGCCGAGGCCGGACAACAACGCGGTGTGCTCGGGCGTCCAGACGCCGGCGTCGGGCACGATCCCCCCGCAGTGCGACTGCACGCGCGCGCCGGCACTCGCGCAGCCATCGCTGCCAGGTGCCGATCAGCGTCTCCTCGACGACGGCCTCGTAGGCGCTGCGCTCGAAGTTCGTGCGCCGGCTCTCGGGCCGAGTCAGCGCCAGGTAGTAGCGCACCGCGTCGACGCTGTGCGAGTCGAGGATCTCCTTGCCCCAGATCGCGTGCCGACGGCTGGTCGAGAACTTGCTGCCCTCCAGCAGGTAGAACTCGTTGAGGTGGTAGTCGATGTCCGGCTCCCAGCCGGGAAACGCCAGCCGGTAGAGCACCGGGTACAGGACGGCGTGGTAGAAGCTGTTGTCGTAGCCGAAGAAGTGGACGATCTTCCAATCCGCCTCGGGCTCCGCTGCGCGCCACTGCCGTCCCAGGCGGCGACCGAGCGACTCGATGCCGTGCAGGAAGCCGTACGCCATCTCGGGCCACACCCAGATGACCTGGCCGTCGGCGGCCGGCTCGAGCGGCGGGACGCCCCACGAGGCCGGGTGCGTGATCGGCACATGAAGCGTTTCGCGCCGGAAGATCCGGTCGGCCAGCTCGCGCAGCCGCGCCGGGACGCGCCCGAGGCGGTGGTGCTCGGCCACGGCCTCGGCGAACTCGTGCAGCGCCAGCGAGTGACGGGTGACCTCGCCGCGCCGCGGCTCCTCGGCGGAGAGCCTGGAGCGCGGCTCGCCGAGGTCCGTGCACGTGTTCGGCTCGCCGCACTCCTCGCAGATGTTGCCGCCGGTCTGGCCCGCGCAGCCCGGGCATTCGCCGCTGACGTCGACCTCGTAGAGGTAGTCGCCGGTCCAGCCGTCCAGCAGCGCCGCGGCCGTGCGCGGCGCGACCGATCCCGAGGCGACGAGCCGCGAGAAGAACGCCTGCAGCCCGTCCCTGTAGCCGGGGTCGACGCTCGTCACGGTGTACTGGTCGAGCTCGATGTCCATCAGCGCCAGCGTCTCGGCGATCTCGGCGCTGTAGTGCGCGGCAGTCTGTGCGGGCTGCATGCCGTCGCGGCCGGCGGCGGCGCAGACGTAGCTCTGGAAGTCGTCGCTGCCGGTCAGATGCCATGCCTGCGCGCCGTTCATGCGCTGGAAGCGCACGAAGGCATCCGCGCCCAGATAGGGCCCGGAGAGGTGGCCGAGATGCAGGTCGCCGTTGGGGGTCGGCGGGGTCGAGAAGACGAACAGCGGGCGCTCGTCGAGCCGGCGGCGGGCGGGACTCGCGGCCGCCTGCGCGGCCAGCTTCGGGTCGCGCCAGTACAGCGCCAGCAGGACGAGCCCGTTTCGGAGCCGTTCTCGACGACGTGGTGCTCGAACGGCTCGAACAGTGCGATCGTGCCCGCGGCGGCCGGATGGCGCTTGCCGTCGACGACGATCTCGCCCCGCCCGCTGACGACGACGAAGATCTCGGACTCGTCGTGCTGATGGCCCTGCGTGCGCCCGCCGGGCGCGAGGCGCACCCATGTCGCGCCGACCGGGAGACCGTCGACGGCGTCCATCGCGACGCCGGCCGCCGCGCGCAGTTCGCTGGTGTCGCAGATGCTGATGATCACGTGAAGCTCCTTGGCTGGGAGGGTTCGAGCAGCAGGTCGCCGGCGGCGGCGGCGATCGCCGGGGCCAGCCGGTATCCGGACCCGTTGGCCGCGCCCGCGAAGACGACCCGGCCAGCGGGATCGAGCGCCTGGATCACGGGCTCGCCGTTGGCGCTGTAGGCGTCGCAGAACACGCGGCCCGCGCTGCAGCGCTCGGCCAGCCCTGGCGAGAAGGCGCCCAGGCAGCGGCGCGCCTCCTCGAGCATCGATGCCGACAGCCCCTCGGCGACCGCGTCGGGATCGACGTCCCAGTCGGTGCATGTGTAGCTGAACAGCCAGTGCCCGCGGTCGCGCAGCGGCAGCAGGAAGGCGTCCTCGTCGTGGAAGACGACGGCATGATCGCGCGCCGACGGCGCCTGCTGCAGATGGATCGCCACGACGCGCTTGACGCGCGCGCCGAGCGGCGCGACGAGGTCCTTCCACGCGGCGCAGTCAAGCCACGGGCCGGGCGCTATCACGACGCGGTCGACGGCGAGCGTGTCGCCGGTGCCGAGCCGCAGCAGGACGCCGTCCGCGCGCGGCAGCACGCCCGTCACGCGGACGCCCTCGCGGATCGTCACGCGCGAGCGCAGGTCGCGGGTGAGCGCCTGCGTCAGCGCGTGCACGTCGGCGTGCTGGCAGCCGTCGCCGCGCCACACGCGGCAGCCCGGCGGCAGCCGGACGATCTCGCCCGGCACGCTGTCGACGCGCGTGAGCTGCGCCCGGTCGAGGTAGGCCCGCTCGACGGCCTCGGCGCTAGCACCGGGGGCGACGACCGACATGCGCAGCGAGTAGATCGGCAGCGTCGGCCGCTCGGTCAGCAGCGCGTCGTAGTAGTCCTGGCTGTAGGCGGCCATGTGCCTGACGCGCTCGGTCGCCCCGCGCGGGAAGTGCAGGCCAGCCGAGCGGCGGGTCGCGCCGCAGCCCGCGAGGTCGCGGTCCAGGACGACGACCGAGGACTCCGGCGACCGAGCCGCCAGCTCGCGCGCGGCCAGGCATCCGACGATGCCAGCCCCGACGACGGCGATGCTCTGCCGCGTCATCGCCTCACCCGCCTACCTCGTCGTCGTGCCCGGGAACCGGCGCCCACTGCAGAAGCGACGGCAGCTGGCTTCGCGTCCGGACGCCGCGCAGGCGGTCGATGATCCGCTGGCTGCGCCACGCCATCAGGCTGAGGTTGGGGTCCGCCAGCCCGCGCTGCTGGCGCGCGGCGTTCTGCACGAAGATGTTGCGGTTCTGCGGTCCGTCCCAGCAGATCGCGAAGTCGCCGTCGATCTTGTACTCGTCGCCCTCGCGCTGCAGCCGGTGGTCGATCGGGGCCAGGAAGTCCATCCGCGCGGGCCTGAATCCGGTCGCCCAGACGACGACGTCCGCCGCCAGGCGCTCGACGACCCCCGGCCGGTCGTTGCCGACGATGGCCAGCTGCCAGCCGCCCGCGGTGCCGTCGACGGCGGTCACCTCACGGTTGGGGTACAGCGCGATGAGGTCGGCCACGCCGTCGACGAAACGGTGAACGTAGCTGCGCTGGTAGATCTCGCGCAGCGTGGACTCCGAGATGCCGTCGCTGGTCAGCACGAGGCGGCGGTTGCACGCCTCGCGGGCTGCGAGCTGCATGCGCGAGAAATAGTCTGAAAAGCAGGGCATGTAGTAGTCGTTCGTGAACGGCGAGTCGTCGATCGGCAGGAAGTTGTGGCGCCGCGAGATCCACGACACGCGGCGCGGCAGCTCCGCCGCCGGGCGGGAGATGAGATCGAGGAACGCCTCGGCGCCCGACTGTCCGCCGCCGACGACGCAGACCCGGTCGTCGTGCAGGTCGCGCGCCTTCTGCATGAACTCGCCGACGTGGAACTGGCTGTCGCCCAGCTGGCCGTGCGCCGCGGGAGGAGTCCACGGCCGGCTGCCGATGCCGATCGCGATGTTGTCGGCGGTGATCGTCTGGCCGTTGGTCTGCACGACGAACGTGTCGTCGAAGTCGATCGAGAGGACCTCCTCGCCCCAGACGACGTTGGGGTTGCGGGCGCTCGCCCACTCCATGTAGTTGCGGAACTCCTGGCGCGGGACGGCGTCGAACTGCGCGTTGATGAAGTGGTAGATCCGTCCCTCGGCGTGGAGGTAAGAGAGAAACGAGAACGCGCTCGTCGGATCGGACAGGCTGACGAGGTCCTTCAGCACCGAGACCTGCAGCGAGGCGTGCGGCATCTGCTGGCCGTCGTGCCAGCTGAAGCGGGGCTTCTTGTCGACGAAGAGGTTCGGGATCTCCGACTGGTCGTGCAGCAGCGATGCGAGGCTGAGGTTCGCCGGACCCACTCCGACGCCGACGCAGCTGTAATGACGGCAGCGGCGACCGAGTGCTCGGCGCGTCTGCGGCGGTCGGTCGGTCCTGGGCAGGTCACATTCCAGTAGCGGTTCCATGGTCGACGACCCGAGCTCCCTTTCCCCTGGCAATGATCGCCAGTCTAAGGCGCGGCCGGCGCGCAGAGTGTGACGGTGGTCACCGTCGGTTATTGGTCAGTAATGAGGAGAACTTCGCGCCGGAAAGAGTGAAAGTCGTTGCCGCTCGTCGCTCCGTTTTCAGGCTGGGCGGACCGCCGCGCTGTTCTGGGGCCAGCGCGAGGGCTGCTCAATCGAGTCGTCTGGGGGTGGCATGTCGAGGCGCTCGGCGATCGGGCTCGCCGAGCGAAGCGCCAAGCGGGTGTTCGGAGATGGGTCGGAGTTGTTTGCGGCCGTGAAGCATGCGAACATGCGTTCGTATGTCGTACGTCGAGCTGCACTGCCACTCCGCCTACTCGTTCCTCGACGGGGCCTCCCAGCCCGAGGAGCTCGTGGCGGCCGCCCTCAACCGCGGCCATGGCGCGCTGGCGCTGACCGACCACGACTCGCTGTCGGGCTCGATGGAGTTCGCGCAGGCCGCCAAGGCGCTCGGGCTGCGGGCGATCCACGGGGCCGAGGTGACGCTCGACGACGGGCGCCATCTCACGCTGCTCGTGCGCGACGCGACCGGCTGGCGCAACCTCTGCCGGCTGCTGACGCGCGCTCACGCCCACACGCGCGACGGGCCGCAGCGCGACCGCTGCGAGCCCGCCGTGTCGCTGGACGACGTCGAGGCCCACCGCGCCGGGCTCGTCTGCCTCAGCGGCTGCGCGCGCAGCGGCGTGCGCGACGAGCCGACGATGCGCCGGCTGCTGGGCAGCTTCGGGCGCGACGCCTTCCGCGTCGAGCTGCAGCGCCCGCTGGCGCGCCACGACCGCGCGCTGAACCGGGGGCTGGCCGGCCTCGCGCAGCGGCTCGGCGTGGCGACCGTCGCCACCGGCGACGTCCACGCCCACACGCCGGCGCGCGCCTACCTGCAGGACGCGTTCGTCGCGATCCGCGAGCACACGACGCTCGATGCCTCCGAGCCGCTGCGGCGCGGCAACCACGCGCACGTGCTGACGACGCCGCAGGCGATGGCGGCACGCTTCGCCGACCACCCGGCGGCCGTCGCGGAGTCGGCGCGTCTCGCCGAGACGCTGACCTTCGACCTCTGCAGCGACCTCGGCTACCGCTACCCGGGCGCCGAGGACGCGACCGCCAGCCGGGCGCTGGCCGAGGTCTGCCAGGCGCGCTTCGACGAGCGCTATCCGCGCGGCAGCGCGCACCACGGCGAGGCGAAGGCGCGCCTGGAGGAGGAGCTGCGCGTCATCGACGAGCTCGGCCTCGCCGGCTTCTTTTTGCTGCACCGCGACCTGCTCGAGCTCGCCCGCGAGGTGGCCGTCGAGGTGCGCGGGCGGGGGGGACCGCGCGATCTGCTGCCGCCCGGGCGCGGGCGCGGCTCGAGCGTCTCCTCGATCGTCTGCCACCTCACCGGCCTCAGCCACGTCGACCCGATCGCCAACAAGCTGCTGCTCGGGCGCTTCCTCAACGAGGAGCTCACGTCGCTGCCCGACATCGACCTCGACTTCCCGCGCGACATCCGCGAGGTGCTCATCCCGCGCGTGCACGAGCGCTACGGGCGCGAGCGCTCGGCGCTCGTCGCCGCCTTCCCGACCTACCGCGCGCGCGGCGCGATCCGCGAGCTCGGCAAGGCGCTCGGTCTGCCGCCGGGCGAGATCGAGCGCGTCGCGCGCGGCAGCGAGGGCTGGTCGTCGCGCAACGTCGACCGCGACATCGACACCGCGCTCGGCCCGGGACGGCTGACCGGCCGCTGGGCCTGGCTCGCGCGGCTGGCCGAGGAGGCCTACGGGCTGCCGCGCCACCTCTCGCAGCACTCCGGCGGGATGATCGTCGCGACGCGCCCGCTCGTGGACTGCGTCCCGCTCGTGCCCGCCGCGATGGAGGGCCGCCAGCTCGCGCAGTGGGACAAGGACTCCTGCGCCGACGCGGGCTTTCTGAAGATCGACCTGCTCGGCCTCGGGATGCTCTCGGCCGTCGAGCGCTGCGTCGAGCACATCGCGCGGCGCCGCGGCGAGCGGATCGACCTGTCGCGGATCGCGTTCGACGATCCCGCGACGTACGAGTGCATCCAGAACGCCGACACGACCGGCGTCTTTCAGATCGAGTCGCGCGCGCAGATGGGCTCGCTGCGGCGCACGCGGCCCGAGACGCTCGACGACATCACGATCCAGGTCGCGATCGTGCGCCCGGGGCCGATCGTCGGCGGCGCGGTCAACCCGTACATCGAGCGCCGCCAGCGGCTGCGGGTCGACCCCTCCTTCACGGTCCCCTACCTGCATCCGTCGCTCGAGCCGCCGCTGCGCGACACGCTCGGGACGATCATCTTCCAAGACCAGGTGCTCGAGGTCGCGCAGGCGTTCGCGGGCTTCAGCGTGGGGGAGGCCGAGGGGCTGCGGCGGGCGATGAGCCGCAAGCGCTCGGCGGAGGCGATCGAGGCCCACCACCGGCGCTTCGTCGAGGGCGCGATGGCCAAGCACCACGACGTCGGCGAGGAGCTCGCCGAGCAGGTCTTCACGATGGTCTCGGGCTTCTCGGGCTTCGGCTTCCCCAAGGCGCACGGCGCCGCCTTCGGCCTGCTCGCCTACCAGTCGACGTGGCTGCGCGTGCACTACGGGCCGGAGTTCCTCTGCTCGCTGCTCGACGAGCAGCCGATGGGCTTCTATCCGCCCGACGCGCTCGTCCACGAGGCGCAGCGGCGCGGGATCGAGGTGCTCGCGCCCGACGTGAACGCCAGCGAGGTCGGCTGCACGGTGAGGGCCGACGGCGCGGTGCGGATCGGCCTGGGCTACGTGCTCGGGGTGCGCGCCGACGAGGTGGCCGCGCTCGTCGCCGCGCGCCACGAGGGCGGCCCGTTCGCCTCGCCGGAGGACCTCGCCTCGCGCGCGGGCGCCGGCCGGGCGGCGCTCGAGAAGCTCGCCTGGTCGGGCGCCTGCGACGCGCTGGCCGGCGGTGACCGCCGCGTCGCGCTCTGGCAGCTCGGGGTGACGGCGCCGGCCGTCCGGTCGCGGGGCCGGGAGGGCGTGCAGCTGGCGCTCGCGCTCGACCTGCCGGCGCCGCCGTCGCTCGCGCCGCTGTCGCCGTGGGACGAGATGGTCGCCGACTACTCGACGACCGGGCTGACGGCCGCGACCCATCCGGTCGGGCTGCTGCGCGCGCGGCTGCACGCCGCCGGCGCCGTCGACGTCGGGGCGCTCGGACGGCTGGAGCATCGGGCGCGGGTGCGCGTCGGCGGCCTCGTCATCGCGCGCCAGCGGCCGGGGACCGCGAACGGGATCACGTTCATGCTGCTCGAGGACGAGCACGGGACGGTCAACGTCATCGTCTCGCCCGAGCTCTACGAGCGCGAGCGGCTGACGGTGCGCACCGAGCCGCTCGTCGTCGTCGAGGGGCGGCTGGAGCGCCACGCGTCGGCGGGCGGGGCGATCAACGTCGTCGCGCGGAGCATCACGCGCCTGGAGGCCGGCGATCGCGTGGCGGCGCGGGTCAAGGACTTCTCGCTGCTGGATGCGATCGAGCTCGCGCGCCAGAACGAGATGCGCCGGGCTGCGGCGACGGGAACCGACGACTTCCGCGCCGTCGCTCCGCCGGTCATGAGCTTCGGCTCGGGGCGGCGGCGATGAGCGCGCGCGGACCCGTGTCAGCGCGGCGATCGGCAAGCCGCCACGGCGCCGTCGCACCGCAGGATCGGCCGCCGATCGCGTGGCGCCGACCGGCCGCCGGGCCGGCGGTGAGGCGCCTGCACCCCGTCGTCAAGTAGATTGCCCGCCGCATGGCGGCACTGCTCCTCGGCTCATTCTTCGTGGCCCTCGGTCTCGGCGTCGTCCTCGTGGCGATGCGCGGCGGACCCCGCGGCGTACGCGACACGCTCGAGCGTGGGCGCCGCCGGCCGCTGCACGTCGCCGAGTTCGCCGTCGCCGCGGCGATCGCGCTCTTCGGCATGATCGTCCCGGCGCTCATCCTCATCAGCGACCAGGCCTCGGCCGGGCCGGGCGGAACGCAGCTCACCGCCAGCCAGACGGAGGGGCGCGAGCTGTTCAACCGCAAGTGCGCGACCTGCCATGCCCTCGACGACGCCGGGGCCGTCGGCCGCGTCGGCCCCGACCTCGACGTGCTGGCACCCACCGAGGGCCTGACGATCAACGCGATCAAGATGGGCCGGGCGCGGGGCCAGGGGCAGATGCCCGCCCAGCTGCTCGAGGGCGCCGAAGCCCGCCACGTGGCCGAGTACATCGCCGCCGTCGCCGGCCGCTAGCCCGTCGCCGTCCACCGCCGCCACGCGCCACGCCAGCGCCGGACCGAGCCGCCGCCGACGCTGGCGCCGGGTCCTGTCGCGGCCCTCCCGCGCCCGCAAACTGGGCGCTCCGTCCGGGGTCTCCATAACACTGCGCATATGCAGGGAAATCGATCGCTGCTACGATGCCGCCGTCAGATGCCGAATCCCGAGTCCACCGGACTCGAGAGCGGGGGAACCGGATTGTGGGGCGAATCGCCGGACGGTGTCGGCGTAGCGCAGCGTGTTCAGCGCGAGCCCGTCAGCTAACCCCGTAGGCCTCAGAGGAGAGGGGACAACCACATGGCACACACCGAGGCCCGCGCCTGGTGGGCCGATGTCGAGCACCTCCGCGACGCCTACGAGCGCACCGACGAGGCACGCCGCCGCGCGGACGTGGCCGATCGCGCGGCGCGGCGCTCGCCCCGCGAGCATCTTCGCGCCGGCGACGAGGTCGGTCGCTCCGAGGCCTCGCGTCCCGCGGTCGCGGCGCGCCGCGGCCAGCACCCGAAGGGGACGGCGATCCCCGCCCGGCGGACCGTCGAGATCCGTGGTCGTCCAGCGCACGCGCAGAGCGTCCCGCGCCGCGAGGTCGAGCGGCGCCGCCCGCCGCGGCGCCCCGTGGAGCGCGTCGGCTCGCGCCCCGACCGCCTGGCGATGTGGGCGCTGCTCATGGGCATCCTGCTCATCCTGGTCGCGGTCGGCACGGCCGACGCCTCCGTGCTCGCCGCCTGACGTCGCCTGACGTCGCCAGCGGCGCCCGGGCCTCGGGCCCTCGACGCCGCGACCGCCGCGCCGATCGCGGGGCGCGTCGACGTGCGGGCATCCGGCGGATTGCCTGCGCGGCGCAGCGGGCAGGCTCCGATTTCACACTCCAAGTGAGCCCGCCGAGCGGATCGTGCGTAGAACGAGACAGGTCGCTCTTGCACAACCGGGAGCAGCGCCTACACTTACGACAAGTAAGGAGCGCGTCCGAACCGTTCGCGGCGCGGACGCTGACCCGCCACTCCCCGAGAAGGCCCCCATGAAGACACCGATGAGCAGATTTCAGATCCACGACGACCTCACCGCCCCCGAGGGCTCGGTCCCGGTCCTGCGCGGCGCCCTCGCCACGGGCGGCCAGCTTCCGAACTTCCTCGGTGCGCTCGCCGGCTCGCCCGCCGCCCTGCGCGGCTACGCGCGCCTGCGCTCGGAGCTTCGCCGCGGAGCCCTCGAGGTGCCGATGCTCGAGCGCATCGCGCTCGCGGTCGCCCAGCATCACGGATCGCAGCCCGGCATCGCGATGCACACCCGCACCGCGCGCCAGGCCGGCCTGGCGCTCGACGACATCGCGCTCGCGCGCAAGTTCTCGTCGACCGACGAGCATGCCGCGGCCCTGCTGCGCTACCTCAAGGCGGTCGTCGAGAACCCCGGCCGCCCGCCGATGCACCTGCACGAGGAGGCGCGCGAGGCCGGCTGGAGCGACGAGCAGATCCTCGAGGCGATCGCCTACGTCGCGCTCGAGCGCTTCACCGCGATGATCAACGTCGCCGGTGACGTACCGGTCGACGGCTCCGTGGAGGACACCCGAGCGCTGCACGCCGCGTAGATGGCGTCGCCGACCTCCCGCCTCCCGGCCTGATCGATGCGACCCGGCGACGACGGCCCGCAGCCGGCTGCACGCCGGACCGGGCCGCCCCGCACGCCGCTGGTCAGGAGCACCCCGACGCGGCCGCCCTGCTGCCCGTACTACCACCAGGCGATCGAGCTCATCGGCCGCCGCTGGACGGGCGCGATCGTCAGCGTGCTCATCCACCGCCAGAAGCTGCGCTTCGGCGAGATCGCCGAGTGCGTGCCCGAGCTCTCCGACCGGCTGCTGTCCGAGCGCATGAAAGAGCTCGAGCGCCGGGGGGTCGTCACCCGCACCGTCCATCCCGGACGGCCCGTGCGCGTCGAGTACGAGCTCACCGAGATGGGCCTCGAGCTTGCCCCCGCCGTGCGCGAGCTCGAGCTCTGGGCCCGCCGCTGGCTGGCGTAACACGCTGGCAATCGGCCCTCAACTAGGCTCCCGCGGATGAGCGACGCCCGACCCCAGACGCCGGACGACGTCGCGGCGATCGTCGCCGAGCGCGACATCCGCTTCATCCGGCTGTGGTTCACGGACATCCTCGGGCAGCTGAAGTCGTTCTCGATCAACCGCAGCGAGCTCGACGAGGCATTCGCCTCCGGCATGGGCTTCGACGGCTCCTCGATCACCGGCTTCAACGCGATCGAGGAGTCCGACATGCTCGCCATGCCGGACCCCTCGACGTTCGCGGTCCTGCCCTGGCGACCGGAGGAGCAGGGCGTGGGCCGCCTGTTCTGCGACGTCCTCACGCCCGAGCGCACCCCCTACGAGGGCGACCCGCGCCACGTGCTGCGCCGGGCGCTGTCGCGGGCCGCCGCGATGGGCTTCGACACGTTCAACGTGGGCCCGGAGCTCGAGTACTTCCTCTTCAAGGACTCGCAGGGCACGGAGGTGCTCGACCGCGGCGGCTACTTCGACCTCACGACGCTCGACGCCGGCTCGGACGTGCGGCGCGAGACCGTGCTCGCGCTCGAGCAGCTCGGCATCCACGTCGAGTACACCCATCACGAGGTGGGGCCCAGCCAGCACGAGATCGACATGCGCTACGCCGACGCGATGAAGATGGCCGACGACTGCATGACGTACCGCATCACGGTCAAGGAGTACGCGCTGAAGTACGGCTGGCACGCGACGTTCATGCCCAAGCCCCTCTTCGGCGAGAACGGGTCGGGCATGCACACGCACATGAGCCTCTTCCAGGCCGGCAAGAACGCCTTCTTCGACGAGAACGACCCGTTCTTTCTGTCCGACGTCGGCAAGGCGTTCATCGCCGGGCAGCTGCGCCACGCGCGCGAGATCTCGTCGATCTTCGCGCAGTGGGTGAACTCGTACAAGCGCCTCGTGCCCGGCTTCGAGGCGCCCGTCTACGTCGCCTGGAGCCGGCGCAACCGCTCCGCGCTCGTGCGCGTCCCGCTCTACCACCCCGGCAAGGAGCGCGCGACGCGGATGGAGCTGCGCTGCCCGGACCCGGCCTGCAACCCCTACCTGACGTTCGCGGCCCTGCTGCACGCGGGCCTTGAGGGCATCGAGAAGGGCTACGAGCTGCCCGAGCCGATGGAGAAGAACCTCTACCACCTCTCGCCCGACGATCGCCGCCGGCTCGGCGTCGAGCAGCTGCCCGAGACGCTCGGCGAGGCGATCGAGCTGACCGCCGAGTCCGAGCTCGTGCTGCGGGCGCTCGGCGAGCACACGTTCAACCGCTTCGTCGAGATCAAGCGCCGCGAGTGGGAGGACTACCGCGTCCAGGTGAGCCAGTGGGAGCTCGATCGCTACCTACCGGTGCTGTAGCGCCGCCCGGCCGGCGCGCAGCGCGCCTCGACGGGGCAGGACGGCACCGCGCCCCACCTCGCCATTCCCAGGAGGCCCAACCATGCCCGACGTGACGATCACCCCGACCGAGAACGGTCCCCTCAAGGTCTGCGGCGCCGTCGCGCTCGTGGACGCCAACGGCGACGCCGTGCCCGGCGGCGAGCGCGACCCGATCTTCCTGTGTCGCTGCGGCGGTTCGAAGAACAAGCCCTTCTGCGACGGGACGCACTCGAAGATCGGCTTCGAGGGCGCGATGGCCGCGGTCGAGGCGGCCGACGGATGAGCGCCGTCGACGCCGCCGGGACGCTGACGATCGGCGGCGACGTCGAGGTCCATCGGCTCGGCTTCGGGGCGATGCGGATCACGGGGCCGGGCGTCTGGGGCCCGCCGCCGGATCGCGACGCCGCGCTCGACGTGCTGCGGCGCGCGGTCGCGCTCGGGGTCGACCTCGTCGACACCGCCGACAGCTACGGCCCGCGGGTCAGCGAGCAGCTCATCGCCGACGCGCTGCATCCCTATCCCGACGGCCTGCTGATCGCGACGAAGGGCGGCCTCGAGCGCTCGGCGCCGGGCGAGTGGTCGCGAAACGGGCGTCCCGAGCATCTGCGCGCCGCGTGCGAGGGCTCGCTGCAGGATCTGCGCGTGGACCGCATCGACCTCTACCAGCTGCACGCGCCCGACCCGGACGTGCCGTACGAGGAGTCCGTCGGCGCGCTGAAGGAGCTGCAGGACGAGGGCAAGATCCGCCACGTCGGCGTCTCCAACGTCACCGTCGAGCAGCTCGAGGAGGCGCGCTCGATTGTCGCGGTCGCGACGGTCCAGAACCGCTACAACCTCACCGATCGCGCCTCCCGCGACGTGCTCGAGATCTGTGCGCGCGACGGGCTGGGGTTCTTTCCGTGGTTCCCGCTGGCCGCCGGCGACCTCGCCAAGCCCGGCGGGCTCGTCGGGCAGATCGCCCGGGCGCACGATGCGACGCCCGCGCAGGTGGCGCTCGCCTGGCTGCTGGCGCGCTCGCCGGTGATGCTGCCGATCCCCGGCACCGGCTCGCTCGCACACCTCGAGGAGAACGTCGCAGCGGCCGGGCTGACGCTCGACGAGGAGGAGCTCGAGCGCCTGGCGCAGGCGGCGCCGTAGCCGGCCGCTTCCGCGGCGTCGGGTGGCCTAGCCGCGCCCGGCGAGCTTGGACGGCCACCAGATCCGCGCGCCGAGCTCGAACGTCAGCGCCGGGACGAGCACCGAGCGCACGATGAACGTGTCCAGCAGGACGCCGAAGGCGACGACGAAGCCGATCTCCGTCAGGAAGACGAGCGGCAGGACGCCGAGCACGGAGAAGACGCCGGCGAGCACGATCCCAGCCGACGTGATGACGCCGCCGGTCACCGCGAGCCCGCGCAGCATTCCCTCGCGCGTGCCGTGGCGGGCGGTCTCCTCGCGCACGCGGGCCATGAGGAAGATGTTGTAGTCGATCCCCAGCGCGACGAGGAAGATGAACGCGAACAGCGGCAGCGAGGGGTCGCTGCCCGGGAACCCGAAGAGGACGTCGAAGACGACCGCGCCGACGCCGAGCGCCGCGCCGAAGGAGAGGATCACCGTGCCGATGAGCAGCAGCGGCGCGACGAGCGCGCGCAGCAGCAGCACGAGGATGAGCAGGACGACGGCGAGCGCGACCGGCACGATGAGGCGCGTGTCGCGGCCGGCGGCCTCGCGCAGGTCGGATTCGACCGCGGTCGCGCCGCCGACGAGCGTCGTCGGGCCGCCGGCCGCGTGGGCGGCGTCCCGGATGCGGGGGATCAGGGCGAAGGCCTCGGTCGTGAACGGCGCCGGCTCGAGCACGGCGTCGAGCAGCACCGTGTTCGCGTCGCTCGCGGGCGACTGGGTCACCGACGCGACGCCCTCGAGGGCCGAGACGGCGCGGCCGACGGCCGCGGCCTTCGGGCGGTCCTGGACGAGGATCTCCGTCGGTGCGTTGGCGCCGCTGGGGAAGGACTTGGAGAGCAGTCGCTGTCCCTGGACGGCCTCGACGTCGTCGCGGAAGGAGTTGCCCTGCGTGAGGCCGTCGTCGAAGTTCAGCAGCCCGAGCGTGAGGACCCCCAGCAGCGCGACGACGCCGATCCAGGTGCGTCGCGGATGCGCCGCGACGCGCTCGCCGACGCCGCGCCAGGCGCCGCGCGTCTCGTCGGCGGCGGTCGCGTCGCCGAAGCGCGGGATGAACGGCCAGAACGCCCGCCGCCCGAAGACGAGCAGCAGCGCCGGCAGGAGCGTCAGCATCGAGACCATCGCCACGGCGATGCCGAGCGCGCCGACCGGCCCGAGGCCCGACGTGCCGTTGACCTCGGCCAGCGTCAGGCACAGCAGCGCCGCGATGACCGTCATGCCGGAGGCGAAGATCGCCGGCCCGGCCGTGCGCAGCGCGAGCGCCATCGCCTCGTGGCGGTTGGTATGGCGGTGCAGCTCCTCGCGGTAGCGGGCCACGAGCAGCAGCGCGTAGTCGGTGCCCGCGCCGAGCACGAGGATCGAGAGGATCGAGGACGACTGGCCGTTGACCGTCACGCCCAGCTCGGTCAGGCCGAAGCCGATCGACCGCGTCGCGATCTCGGCGAAGCCGACCGCCCCGAGCGGGATGAGGAAGAAGATCGGGCTGCGGTAGATGATGATGAGCAGCACGAGCACGAGCAGGAACGCCGCGCCGACGAGCGTGCCGTTGACGCCCTCGAAGACCTTGATCGCATCGGCCGAGAAGCCGGCCGGGCCGGTGACCTTCACCTCCAGGCCGCCGCCCGGATCGCTGACGAGGTCGCGCGCGTCGCCGACGGGGTCGAGGATCGTGTCGGCCTCGCCGTCGCTCGTGATCGCCGCCTGGACGATCGCGGCCGTCCCGTCGGGCGCGAGCGCCACGCGCCGAAACTCGGACGTGGCACGGAAGTCCCTGGCGTTGAGCGTTGCAACGTCCGCGGCGATCCGGCGCCGGTCGGCGGCGGTCAGCCCGCCCTCGCGCCGGTAGACGATGACGATCGGGGCCAGCTCGCCGCCCTGCAGGCGCTGGCTGACCTGCAGCGCCTTCGTCGACTCCGCGTCACCGGGGAGAAACGAGGTCGCCTCGTTCTGCTCGGCGTCGGCGAACTTCCCCGGCAGGTTCGCCGCGAACGAGCCGAAGATCGCGACGAGCCACAGCGCCGCGACGACCCACTTGGCCGTTCGTCCGGCGGGCAGCGCGAGCAGCGAGGCCATTGCCGGACTTCTACACGAAGCGCCGGTTGCTCAGCCGCCCGGGTCCAGCAGCGCCAGCAGCTCGGCCGGCTCGCCCACCGGCTGGCGGCAGGTGAAGCGCTCGCAGACGTAGGCGGCGGCGCGGCCATCCAGCGGCGTGCGACCTTCGAGCAGCGCGACGCCCGCGGCGTCCTCGCCGTCCCCGCCGGCGAGCACCGCGTGGGGGCGAAAGCGCGATCGCACGGCGCGCACGAGCGCCTCGCGCTCCGGACCGACGATCGCGATCTCGCGCGTCGGCGCGAGCTGGAAGTCCAGCGCCTGCAGCAGGTGCCCGAACGCCAGCGGCGAGCGGCGCAGGAGGTCGCCGAAGAGGCGCAGGACGCCGGCGCCGGCCTCCTCGTAGCGCGCCTCGCCGGTCAGCGCCGCCAGGCGCAGCAGGCCGAACGCCGCGCTGGACTGCCCGGAGGGGATCGGCGCGTCGTCGATCTCCTTGCGCCGGGCGACGAGCCGCTCGTGGTCGCCGGAGGTCTGGAAGAAGCCGCCGCGCTCGGGGTCGCCGAAGCGCTCGACGATCGCGTCGGCGATCTCGCGGGCGGCATGAAACCAGCGTGGCTCGAAGGTCGCCTCGTAGAGCGTCAGCAGCGCCTCGAGCAGGAACGCGTGGTCCTCGAGGTAGGCGTTGAGCTTCGCCTCGCCGGCGCTGTACGTGCGCAGCAGCCGGCCGTCGGCGGCGCGCATCTCGTCGAGGAGAAACGCCGCCGCACGGCGCGCGGCGTCGAGATAGTCGTCGCGCTCGAGCACCGCCCCCGTCTCGGCGAGCGCGCTGATCATGAGCGCGTTCCAGGCCGTCAGGCGCTTGTCGTCCAGGCCCGGGCGCACGCGCTCGCAGCGCGTGCGCAGCAGCGTCGAGCGGATGCGCTCGCGCACCGCGGGCGCCGGCTCGGGGCCGCGCGACTCGAGGATGTTCGCGCCCTCGAAGTTGCCGCCCTCGCCGGCGCCGAACCAGGCGATCGCCTCGTCGGCGTCGTCGCCGAGCGCGGCGCGCAGCTGCTCGATGCTCCAGACGTAGAACCGCCCCTCGACGCCCTCGGAGTCGGCGTCCAGCGCGCTGTAGAACGCGCCCTCGGGGCCGGTCATCTCGCGCAGCGCCCAGTCGAGCGTCTCCTCGGCGGTCCGCCGCAGCAGCGCGTCGCCGCTGACCTGCCAGCCGTGCAGGTAGGCGCGCGCCAGCAGCGCGTTGTCGCAGAGCATCTTCTCGAAGTGCGGGACCGTCCAGCTGGCGTCCACGGAGTAGCGCGCGAAGCCGCCGCCGACCTGGTCGTTGATGCCGCCCGAGGCCATCGATCGCAGCGTGTGCGTCGTCATCGTCGTCTCGCCGCGGCGCAGCAGAAACTCGATCGTCGAGGACGCCGGGAACTTCGGCGCGCCGCCCCAGCCGCCGTGCTGCGGGTCGTACTGCGAGCGCAGCTCGGCGACGGCGTCGTCGAGGATCCGCGCGTCGAGCGGCCCCTCGGCGCCCTGCAGCCGCGCCGCGCCCGCCAGCCGCGCCGCCATCGCCTCGCTCTGCGCGAGGATCTCCGCGCGCCGGGTCGCCCACGCCGCGGCGACCGCGCGCAGCACCATCGGCCAGCTCGGCATGCCGTGGCGCTCCTGCGGCGGGAAGTACGTGCCGGCGTAGAACGGGACCTGATCGGGCGTGATGAAGACGTTCAGCGGCCAGCCGCCGCGGCCGGTCATGAGCTGGACGGCCTCCATGTAGAGCGCGTCGACGTCCGGGCGCTCCTCGCGGTCGACCTTCACGCAGACGAAGTGCTCGTTCATGAGCGCCGCGATCTCCTCGTCCTCGAAGGACTCGCGCTCCATGACGTGGCACCAGTGGCACGCCGAGTAGCCGATCGAGACGAGCAGCGGGCGGTCCAGCTCGCGGGCGCGCGCGAGCGCCTCCGCGCCCCACGGCCGCCAGTCGACCGGGTTGTCGCGGTGCTGGCGCAGGTACGGCGAGGTCTCCGCGGCGAGCGCGTTGGGCATCTGCACCACCGTAGAGGACGCCATGCCCGGCGAGCACGATCGGTAGCGTCCATCACGCCCGACGACGATCCCCCGACCGGAGCCCAGCCCACCGTGTCCCAGCATCGCGAGCCCGTCACCGCCATCGGCGCGCCAGCCGCCATCGGCCCGTACAGCCACGGAGTGCGAACCGGCGACCTGCTGTTCTGCTCGGGCCAGATCCCGCTCGACGCCGACTCCGGCGAGCTCGTGGGCGACACGCCCGCCGAGCAGGCCAGGCGCTGCCTGGAGAACCTGCAGTCGGTCTGCGCCGCCGCCGGCGCCACGCTCGCCGACGCCGTGCGCTGCACGGTCTACATGACCGACCTCGGCGCGTTCGCGGAGGTCAACGACGTCTACGGCGCGTTCTTTGCGTCCGACCCGCCCGCGCGCGTCGCGATCGGGGTCGCGGCGCTGCCCAAGGGCGCGCAGGTCGAGATCGACGCGATCGTCGCGCTGCGCGGCTGAAACCGCGAGCCGTGGCGAGATTCGTCCCCACCTGGGACGCGACTCGCCACGGCCGCAGCCTCAGCGCCCGTCGCGCAGCAGCGCGCGGCGGACCTTGCCGCTGGCCGTCTTGGGAAGCTCGGTCGCGAAGTCGACGCGGCGCGGGTACTTGTAGGGCGCCGTCTGGCGCCTGACGTGCTCCTGCAGGTGCGCGGCGAGCTCGTCGGAGGGCGCGAAGCCGTCGCGCAGCACGACGACGGCGCGCACGATCGAACCGCGCTCCTCGTCGGCAGCGGCGACGACGGCGGCCTCGGCGACCGCCTCGTGGGAGACGAGCGCGGACTCGACCTCGAACGGCCCGATCCGGTAGCCGGCCGAGATGATGACGTCGTCGGCGCGGCCCTCGAAGAAGAGAA
Source organism: uncultured Solirubrobacteraceae bacterium (assembly GCA_963722455.1). GTDB lineage: Bacteria > Actinomycetota > Thermoleophilia > Solirubrobacterales > Solirubrobacteraceae > CADCVQ01. The sequence goes on along the minus strand of CAVRMD010000007.1, from coordinate 359,253 downwards.
ACCCGTCCTCGTCGCGCCGCACGCGGTCGCCGGTGCGCCACGTGGCGCCCACGCCGCGCGCGGCCTCGTCGCCGAGGTAGCCCAGGAAGAACGTCGGGACGGTGCGCGGGTCGACGACGAGCTCGCCGTCGTCGACGCGCAGGTCGATGCCCGGCAGGGGGCGGCCCATCGAGCCGGGGCGGACGGGCACGCCCGGCGGCATGCCGGTGAGCTGGCCGGTCTCCGTCTGTCCGTAGCCGTCGCGGATCTGCAGGCCCGTCGCCTCCTCCCAGGCGCGCAGGACCTCGGGGTTCAGCGCCTCGCCGGCGGCGACGAGGCCGCGCAGCGATGCGATCGGTCGCAGCGTCGCGCGCTTGGCGATGACCCGGTACTCGGTCGGCGCCATGCAGAGCACGTTGACGCCCTCGCGCTCGACGACGTCCAGGCGCTCGGCCGGATCGAAGCGCGCGTCGTGCAGCAGCGCCGCCGCGCCGCGCAGCCAGGGGGCGATGAACGCGTTGCGCGCCGACTTGCTCCAGCCGCTGGCGGCGGTGCACCAGACGAGGTCGCCGGCCTGCGGCGCGAGCCAGTGCTCGGCCTGGACGTGCTGCCCGGCAAGGTAGCGCTGGCCGTGGACCGCGGCCTTCGGCTCGCCCGACGTGCCGCTCGTGAACGTGATGAGACACGGGTCCAGCGGCGCCAGGTCGGCGGGCGGGGGCGGCGCGCGCCGCGGCAGGTCGCCGATCCCCGCGGCGACGACGGTCTCGCCCGACCAGCCCGCGTCGCGCAGCACGGCTTCGTTGCGCGCATCGCAGACGACGAGCGCGGGGGCGCAGATCTCCAGGCGCCGGCGCAGGTCCTGCGCGCGCAGCTGCTCGTTGCAGGGCAGGGCGACGAACCCCTGCCGAAAGCACGCGAGCATCGCGCACACCCACTCCGGCTGATTGCCGACGAGCGTCAGGACGGTGTCCCCGCGACGCACGCCGCGCCCGTGCATGTGGGCAGCCAGCGTCCGTGCGGCGGCGGCGAGCTCACCGAACGACCAACGCCTGCGCGCTCCCTGCCTGGACAGCGCGACGAGCGCCAGGCGGTCGGACGGGGCGCGCTCGACGATCTGCACTGCGAAGTTGCCCATTGCGGCGCGCAGTCTGCCAGGGAGCAGTGAGAAGCACTCCCGCGCACGACACGGATAAGCTGCGTGGACGATCCAAGCCCGGAATTCCTGATCCTGGAGAGCGTCTTCGACATGGCCCTAGCCCCCGCGTACAGCGAGTACACCGACGAGCAGAAGGACATCATCGCGATGGTCCGCCAGTTCGCCGACGAGCAGATCATCCCCAACGCCGAGCACTACGACCACGAGGACGAGTTCCCGCAGCCGATCGTCGACCAGATGAAGGAGCTCGGGCTCTTCGGCGTCACGATTCCCGAGGAGTACGGCGGGATGGGCCTGGACCTCACGACGTACTGCATGATCGTCGAGGAGCTCTCGCGCGGCTGGATCTCGATCTCCGGGATCATCAACACCCACTTCATCGGCTCCTACCTGCTCATGAAGTTCGGCACCGACGAGCAGAAGCAGAAGTACCTGCCCGAGATGGCGACCGGCGAGTGCCGCGCGGCCTTCAGCCTCTCCGAGCCCGAGATGGGCTCCGACGTGCAGGCGCTCAAGTCGACGGCGAAGAAGCTCGACGACGGCGACTACGAGATCAACGGCCAGAAGATGTGGGTCACCAACGGGCTGCGCTCGACGATCTGCTTCACGCTCGTGCGCACCGACCCGAAGGCCTCGCCGCCCTACAAGGGCATGAGCTGCTTCATCTGCGAGAAGGAGCCCGGCGTCTCGGAGAACACCGGCGAGTACGCCGGGTTCAACGTGCCCCCGCCGCTGAAGAAGATGGGCTACAAGGGCGTCGAGTCGACCGAGCTCATCTTCGACGGCTACAGGTGCCCCGCCGCGAACGTGCTCGGCGGCGAGGACGCGGGCCTCAACCGCGGCTTCCAGCAGATGATGGACGCGCTGGAGGTCGGGCGCGCGAACGTCGCCGCCCGCGGCGTCGGCATCGCCCAGCGCGCGCTCGAGCTCGCGCTGCGCTACTCGCAGGAGCGCAAGGCGTTCGGCAAGCCGATCGCCCAGCACCAGGTCATCACGTTCAAGCTCGCCGACATGGCCACGCAGATCGAGGCCGCCCGCCTGCTCACGCGCAAGGCGGCGCGCCTGAAGGACGCCGGCGAGAGCTCCGAGCTCGAGGCCGGCATGGCCAAGCTCTTCGCCTCCGAGGCCGGGCGCTTCTGCGTCGAGGAGTGCTTCCGCATCCATGGCGGCTACGGCTACTCCAAGGAGTACGAGATCGAGCGCCTGTATCGCGACGCGCCGCTGCTGCTCATCGGCGAGGGCACCTCGGAGATCCAGAAGATGGTGATCGGGCGCAAGCTCCTGCAGCGCAACAAGATCTGATCGGCCCGGGAGGCTCGCCGTGCACCGTCTGATCGTCGCCGCCGCGCTCGCCGCCAGCATCGCCCTGGCGGCGGTCGCCGGCGCCAGCCACACGCCGACCGGCTGCCAGGACTGCGCGTCGCACAAGTACTGGCCGTCGATCGACGGCGTCACGAAGATCGCCAGGGCGGGCAAGAAGGACAAGACCGCGACGCGCAGCTCGGTCCGCTACTTCGGCACGAGCCGCTCCGACGAGCTGCTCGGCGGGCACGGCTCGGACCTGCTCAGCGGCCGCGGCGGATCCGACGTCCTGTGGGGAGACTACGACCCCAAGAACCAGCCGAGCAGCCAGCGCGACCGGATCTACGGCGGCGACGGGACGGACTTCATCTACGGCTCGCACGGCCACAACACGATCTCCGCGGGGCGCGGCAACGACGTCATCTCCGTGCACTACGGGCGCGGCGTCGTGGACTGCGGGCCGGGGCGCGACATCTACCACGTCGCGCGCTCGCGGCGCAAGAAGTACAGGTTCCGCAACTGCGAGAAGGTCGACTACCGGCCCGAGAGCGTGCGCGGCGGTCCGCTGAAGCCGCTGACGTAGCCGCGCGCACGCCGCGCGCAGCGAGCCGTGGGCGGCGATCATCTAGGGTGCCGTCGATGGCCGACGACGCCAAGACCCTCATCGAGACCGCGATCACGCGCTTCCTCGCCGAGGTCCCCGCGCTCGATCCGCTGAAGCTCATCCTCGGCGTCGAGCTGCGCGGACGCGGCGACGTCCAGATGTACCGCGTCGAGCTGCCCGGGCCCACGGTGACGAAGGGGATCGCCGAGGACGCGCGCGTGCGCGTCGCGATGCCGCGCGCGTTCTTCAACGTCATGGCCAAGGAGGCGCACGTCGCCGACTGGCGGGAGGCCTTCACCTACGGTCAGGCGAAGGCCACCGGCGTCGATCAGATCCTCAAGCTCATCGTGCACGTCGTCGAGAAGCAGGAGGAGCGCCAGCGCACGCGCCGCGCGCGCCAGTAGCCGGCGCGCGCGACCGGCCGCCGGGGTGAGGCTCAGCGGCGGGCGTAGGGATCCACGTAGACGTCGTCGATCGTCCAGTCGCCGCCGATGGCGCTGAAGCGGAAGGCGACCGGGGTGTGCTCCCCCGGGAGCAGCGCCAGCAGGTTGGCCACGACCGGCAGCGGGGGCGTCGGCTGCCAGCTCGCCGACCCGAGGACGAAGCCGGCCGGCACCGAGCCGACCGCCCCGTTGGCGTACTCGTACAGCGTCTCGACTCGCAGGATCGCGCCGGGCGACTCGGCGCTGCGCCTGGCGAAGAAGCGCATCGTCGGGTGCTCGAGGCCGACGCAGATCGTGGCGCTCGTCGCCGAGCTGCCGGCTGGCAGCGCAAGCGAGGAGCCCTCGCTCGCGCCGTAGGGCGAGTTGCCGGCGACGACGCCCGCCGCCCCGGTCGTCGACCAGGCCGCGTCCGCCGGCTCGAAGGCGCCGCCGGGCAGCGGCGTGTAGTCGGCGGGATCCAGCCACGGCCAGAAGGGCTTGGACAGCGCCTGGCCGACGCAGCCCGGCGCGGAGGCCACCAGCGTTCCCGCGCTGGCCGGCGTGCAGCACAGCGCAACTGCGACAAGGGCCGCCAAGCCGGCGGCTCCACGATGACGACGACGATGTGCCATGACCCGATCCCCCTCCGAACGTGTGTTGCATCTCCCTGCGACATCCAGCGAGACGGATGTCGGCGCGTTGGCGCTGCCCCCTGCAGCATCGCGTCGGGAGCGTCGCACATCCGTCCAATCCGAGCGCGAATGCCCATCGCGCGCGAAAGCTCCCCGCTGCCGGTGCCGATACCGACGCTGGTGAGATCTCCGCATGACCCGTCGGCAGGCGGGCGGCTTCGGGGAGCGGTCAAGCCGTATCTCCTGACGTCCGCCGAGCGGCTGTTCGCGCTGGGCCGGGCGCGCCAGAGCTCGGGCGCACACGGTCGCGAGGCCCGCGTCGAGGCGGCGTCGGCGGCGGTGTTCGCGATCGTCGCCGGGCTGCTTGCGCTGGCCGCCGGCGCCGCGGCGCCGCCGGCGGTCCAGACCCTCCTGCTCGTGCTCGCGATCGCGCTCGTCTCACGCGTCGAGTTCGACGTGGGCGCGGGATACACCTATCCGCTGCAGCTCGTCTTCGTACCCCTGCTGTTCGTCGTCGATCCGGCCTGGGCCCCGGCGATCGTGGCCGCCGGGCTCGTGCTGGGTCGCGTCGACGCGGTCGTGCGCGATCGCAATCCCGGGCGCCAGGCGCTCGTCGCGATCGGCAACTCCTGGTTCTCCGTCGGGCCCGCGATCGTGCTCGCGGCGGGTGCCGTCCAGGCGCCGGCGTGGGAGCACTGGCCGCTCTACGTGCTCGCGCTCGCCGCGCAGTTCGCCGGCGACACGGCCTCGGGCGCGGTGCGCGAATGGCTCGTGCTCGGGGTGCCGCCGCGGCTGCAGCTGCGGATGATGGGGCTCGTCTACCTCGTCGACGTGCTGCTCACCCCGATCGGCCTGCTCGCCGCGATCACGACGCTCGACGCGCCGCTGGCGTTCCTGCTCGTCCTGCCGCTCGCCGCGCTGCTGCGGATCTTCGCGCGCGAGCGCGCGACGCGCATCGAGCAGGCGATCGAGCTCAGCGCGGCCTACCGCGGCACCGCGATGCTGCTCGGCGAGGTGATCTCCGAGGACGACGCCTACACCGGCGAGCACAGCTACGGCGTCATCGCGCTCTCGCTCGAGATCGCCGACGAGCTCGGGTTGGCCCCTGACGAGCGCCGGCTCGTCGAGTTCGGCGCCCTGCTGCACGACATCGGCAAGATCACCACGCCGAAGGAGATCCTCAACAAGCCGGGGCCGCTGGACTCCGACGAGCTGAAGGTCATGCGCGGCCACACGATCGCCGGTCAGCAGATGCTCGACCGCATCGGCGGCAGCATGAGCGAGGTCGGCGCCGTCGTGCGCGCATCGCACGAGCGCTGGGACGGCGGCGGCTACCCGGACGGGATCGCCGGCCGCGACGTGCCCCGCGCGGCACGGATCATCGCCGTCGCCGATGCGTTCAGCGCGATCACGACGACGCGTCCGTACCGCCGCGCCAGGTCGTTCGAGGTCGCCACGAAGGAGCTCTGCGCCTGCGCGGGCAGCCAGTTCGACCCCGCCGTGGTCGACGCGCTGCTGGCCGTCCTGGGCCGGCCGTCCTCGATCGCGGCGCAGGACCGCGCCGGCGCCGGCGCCGGGGTCGCCCTCGCGTCGATGATCAGCCGCTACGACGGGCGGGTGGAGGTCGGGTCGCGGGTCGGGCAGCCGATCTGAGACTCAGGTAGAACATCGCGATGAACACCACGCAGGCCCTCGCGGCGCTCGACGAGCTGCCCGAGCCCACGATCGTGCTCGCGCCGGTGCACGACGCGGGCGGAGCGATCGTCGATCTCGTGTTCGACTATGCCAACGCGGCCGCGGGCTCGGGAGGCGGGATCGCGGCGCCGGCGCTGCTGGGCAACCACCTGCTGCAATCGCTGCCGGCGTTCCCCCCGGGGCTCTTCGATCAGTTCCTCCACGTCCTGGAGACCGGCGAGCCGCTGCGCACCCAGATCGACTACAGCGATCGCTTCGCCGGCGGTGACGAGTTCTCGCTGAGCCTCGAGCTCGCCGCGTCGCGGCTCGGGGACCGGCTGCTGCTCGTCTACGAGGACCTCGCGGCGCGCGCCTACGCCCGCGCGACCGAGCGGCGCTACGGCTCGGTCCTGGAGGCGACGTCGGACTGGGTGTCGATCGCCGATCGCAACGAGAACCTCGTCTACATCAACGCCGGCGGGCGCAAGATGGTCGGGATCGGCCTCGACGAGGACATCACCGGACGACGCATCGGGGAGTTCTCGCCGGCCTGGGCGCGGGAGTTCGTGCTCCGCGAGGCGCTCGAGGTCGCGCGCCGCGAGGGCGTCTGGCGCGGCGATCTCGCGCGGCTGCACCGCGACGGCCACGAGATCCCGATCTCGCAGGTCATCGTCGCGCGCACCGGGGCCGACGGCGAGATCGACTTCTACGCGACGATCGCGCGCGACATGACGCGCGAGCGGGCCGCCGAGGCCGCGCTGCGCGAGAGCGAGGAGCGCTTCAGGATCGCGTTCGAGCAGGCCCCGATCGGCATGTCGCTGATCGACCTCGAGGGCCGCTTCGTGCAGGTCAACGACGCCTACTGCGCGACGGCGTGCAGGACGCGCGAGGAGCTCATCGAGCTGGGCCCGGGCGCCATCGCGCACCCCGACGACCTCGCGTTCAGCCGCTACGCGCTGTCGCTGCTCGTCACCGACGAGCTGCCGACGTTCCGCTACGAGCAGCGCCTCGTCGACGCCGTCGGAGATCCGATCTGGGTCGAGATCAGCGCCAGCCTGCTGCGCGACGCGGAGGGCCGGCCGCAGTTCGTCATCCACATGGTCCAGGACCTCGGCGAGCGCCGCATCGCGCACACGCTGCAGCGCAGCATGCTCACGACGAAGCTGCCGGACGTCGACGGGGTCGAGCTCGCCGTCCGCTACCTGCCGGGCACGCGCCAGACGGCCGTCGGCGGGGACTGGTACGACGTCATCCCGCTGCCCGACGGCCGCGTCGGCGTCGTCGTCGGGGACGTCGTGGGGCGCGGCATCGAGGCGGCGGCGACGATGAGCCAGCTGCGGACGGCGCTGCGCGCCTACGCGATCGAGGGGCTGCAGCCCGCGCTGGTCGTCCTGAAGCTCAACCGGCTCGTCGACCATCTGCGCGTCGGCGTGGGCACGACGCTCGTCTACCTCGACCTCGATCCGCTCAGCGGCGAGATCCGCTACGTCAGCGCCGGGCACATGCCGCTGCTGCATGCCCCGGCGCAGGGGGTGGCGCAGTTCCTCGCCGGCGGACGGTCGACGCCGCTGGGCACCGCCCCCGTCCCCGAGATGGTCGCCGAGGGATCGCTCTCGCTGGAGCCCGGCGACGCGCTGCTGCTCTACACCGACGGGCTCGTGGAGCGTCGCGACGACCCGATCGACAACCGCCTGGCCGCGCTGCTGGCCGCGATGGCGAGCGCGCCGCCCGACCTCCACGCGGCGCTCGAGCACATCACCGCGACGCTCAGCCGCGGCGACGCGCTGCGCCCCGACGACGTCGCGCTGCTCGCGGTGCGGATGCAGCGATCCGAGGTGCCGGCGTTCTCCGCCGCGATCAGCTGCGACGGCGCGCAGCTCGGCGTGCTGCGACGCCGCCTGCGCGACTGGCTCGCCGACGCGGGCCTGAGCGCGAGCGAGACAGGCGACGTGCTGATCGCCGTCGGGGAGGCCTGCGCGAACGCCGTCGAGCACGCGGGCACGCCGGCCGACGCCGCGATCGACGTCAGCGCTCGCGTCGTCGGCGGCGACATCGTGTTGCAGGTCCGCGATCGCGGCAGCTGGCGGCCGGCCGAGGCCCGCCCCGACCGCGGCCAGGGCCTGCGGCTCATGCGCATCCTCATGGACGAGATCCAGATCAGCCGTGGCGTCGACGGGACCTGCGTGGAGCTGCGCCGCGCCCTCGCGAGGTCCGACGACCGCAACGGGTCCGGCGACGACGCCGAGCGACCCGAGGCCGCGGGGTCGCCCGATCCGACCGCCGCCAGCCTGACGATCGGCCAGCAGAGCGGCGTGCCGGTCGCACGGCTGCGCGGCGAGATCGACCTCACCCACGTGACGGGGCTCGCCGATGCGCTGAGCGCGGCCGTCCCGGACGGCGACCGCGGGCTCGTCCTGGACCTCGACGCGGTCGACTATCTCGACAGCGCCGGGCTGCACCTCATCTACGACATCGCACGGGCGCTCGCCGCGCGCGGGCAGATGCTGCGCGTCGTGGCGGCGGGCGATGCCGCGGTGATGCGCCTGCTGGAGCTCGTCGACCTCGGGCGGACGCTGGCGCTCGACGCCACGCTGGAGACGGCCGTCGAGGCGCTCGTCCCCCTGCGACCGCCGCTGTAGCCGTCCGCGGTCGGGCCGCTACTCGAGCGTCGCGCCGCCGTCGTAGAGCTTGAGCACGCGCACGGCGTCCTCGCCGACGTCGAGCTGGGAGGTGTCGAGGCACAGGCGGCACAGCACGCACTCGTCGACGTTGCGCTCGACGATCTCGAGCGTGCCGTCGTCGTTGGGGTCGCGGTAGATGTCGACCGGGCAGACCTGCGTCAGATGGCCGGCGAGCCTGGGCTCGCTGGCGAGCGCGTCGTCGCTGACCTCGATGCCGATGAAGATGCCGTCGGTTCTCACAGCGCACCGCCTCCTCGCACCCAGGCCGGCATGCTGACGCCGGGCGGCGGACGGTGCTTGACGTGCGGCGACAGCTTGGACTTCATGATGTCGGGGATCTGGGAGATCTCCTCGGCGACGGTGATGCCCGCGTCGGCGAGACGGGCGATCTTCTCGGCGGCGGTGTCCTCCTTGCCCTCCACGATCGTGCCGGCATGGCCGAAGCTCATGCCCGGCATCTCGTCCATGAAGCGGCCGGCCATGAACGCGACGATCGGCATGCGGCAGTCGTTGTCGACGACCCACTGCGACAGCTCGGCCTCCATCCGACCTCCGGGCTCGGTGTAGATGACGATCCCCTCGGTCTGCTTGTCGGCCTGGAAGAACGGCATGAGCTCGGCGTACGTCGAGCCGATGATCGCGTCGCCGCCGATCGAGACGGCCGTGGACTGGCCCAGGCCGGCCGCCGTCAGCGTCGAGGACATCTCGGTCGTCATGCCGCCGGAGCGGCTGATGACGCCGATCGGCCCCGGGCTGTAGGCCTGCGCCGCGTTCTTCGCGGGCCCGCCGATGCCGCCCATCTTGATGACGTCGGGAACGATGATGCCCAGGCAGTTGGGCCCGATGATCCGCGCGCCGCGCAGGTCGGCGAGCTCGACCATCTGGGCGACGTCGCGCCGCGGAATGCGCTCCGTGACGATCACGATGAGCCTGATGCCGTTCTGCAGCGCCTCGAAGACCGCGTCCTTCGTGAACGCGGGGGGGACGGTGACGACGGAGCCGTCGATCGGCTCGCCGTGCGCCTCGACGGCCTGTGCGACGGTGTCGAACACGGGAACGCCGTGGACGTCGCGTCCCTTGCGACCGGGCGTGACGCCGCCGACGATCTTCGCGCCCGCGCCGTAGTCCAGGCACTCGCGCGTGAGGTTGACGGCCTCGCGGCCGGTGATGCCCTGGACGATGAACGTCGTCCGGTCGTCGATCAGGATGCTCATCGCGAGGACCTGCCTTCCGAGTCGACGCCGGCCGCGCAGCAGCGCTTGCGCGCGGTCATCGCGGGGCCTCCGACGTGAGCGCGTCGGGTCCGGCGATCTTGGCGACCGCGCGGCGCGCGGCCTCGTGCATCGAGACCGAGCGGTCGGCGTACTCGATGGAGTACTTCTCGAGGATCTTGAAGCCCTCCTCCTCCCACGCCCCGGGGATCCGGAAGATCGCGATCTTCTCGGCGGGGTCGTAGCCGAGCTCCAGGCAGGCCTTGATGACGCCGCGCGCGACGATGTCCACCCGCGTGTTGGAGACGATCGACATCATGACCGCGATCTTGTCGACGCCGGGCTTCGTGAGGACGAGCTTCGCGAGGCCGCAGGTCTTGTGGACCGACGGGTTGCCGCCGATCTCGCAGTAGTTCGCCGGCGAGCCGCCGTGCGCGCGCACGGCGTCGAAGAGCGTGAGCGAGCCGCCGCCGGCGCCGATCACGAGGCCGATGTTGCCGTCGAACTCGGTGACGTTGCCGGCGACGCCGCGATGGTCGGCGCCGTCGACCTCCTCGCCGGCGAGCTCGAACTCGGTTGGCTCGCGGGCCAGGCGGGTCTCGTCGTCGCCGACGCCGAGGTCCTTCAGCAGCGCCTTGTGGCGGCCGCGGGCCTCGCTCTCCATGTCCATGTGCGCGTCGAGCGCGACGAACGTGCCGTCGTTCATCTCGCACAGCGGGTTGATCTCCGCGAGCACCATGTCGTGTTCGACGAACAGCTCCGCCAGGCGGCGCACGATCGGCGTCAGGCGCTGCAGCGCCTTGCCGGTCACGCCGGTCTGCGCGATGCACTCCTTGGCCTGGTAGTCGGAGATCGGCATGAGGTTGGAGATGTGCACCCGCCCGACGTGGCCGGGGTGCTGCTCGGCGACCTCCTCGATGTCGATGCCGCCCATGTCGCTGAAGAGGATCACCGGCTTCTTCGCCGTGCCGTCCCAGACGACGCCCGCGTAGTACTCCTGCTTGACGTCGGCCTTGGGGTCGACGAGCACGCCGCGCGGCATGTGGCCGTTGATCTCGAGCTTCAGGATGTCGGCGGCGTAGCCCTGCGCCTCCTGCGGCGTGTCGGCGAACTTCACGCCGCCGGCCTTCATCCGGCCGCCGGTCAGCACCTGCGACTTGATCACCGTCGGCCCGCCGATCCGCTCGGCGATCGCGCGTGCCTCGGCCGCGTCGGTCGTGAAACCGAAGTCCGTGACCGGGATGCCCGCGCGCTTGACGATCTCGCGGGCCTCGTACTCGAAGAAACGCATCTGCTCCTGACCTGCCGTGGGGGCGGGGACTCGCTAGCCCCGGCTAGCGCGGGACCCTATAAGAGAAGCGCGGTTCCACGTGATGTACCTAATGAACGCGGTGCGCCGGCGGGGCGGGACGGGCTCACGCGCCGGCGGTGCCCTGCATCTCGTAGGCCTCCGCGAGCTCGGGGTCCTTGCGGGCGAGCATCTCGGCGAGGTCGACCATGACCTTGCACTGCTTCCAGGTCGCGTCGTCCTGCATCTTGCCGTCGATCATGTGCACGCCGCGCCCGTCGGGGATCGCCTCGATGACGCGCTTGGCGAAGCGCACCTCGTGGGGCTCGGGCGAGAAGACCTTCTTGGCGATGTCGATCTGCACCGGGTGCAGCGACCAGGCGCCGACGCAGCCCATGAGAAACGACGCGCGAAACTGCGACTCGCAGCCGGCCACGTCCTTGATGTCGCCGAACGGGCCGTAGAACGGCAGCAGGCCGCGCGAGGCGCAGGCGTCGACCATGCGGCCGATCGAGTAGTGCCAGAGGTCCTGCTGGGCCGTCGCGCGCGGCGCGTCGGGGTCGGCCGGGTCGGGGTCCGAGAGCGAGACGTAGCCGGGGTGGCCGCCGCCGACGCGCGTCGTCTTCATCCGGCGGCTCGCGGCGAGGTCGGCGGGCCCGAAGCTCATGCCCTGCATGCGCGGGCTCGCCGAGGCGATCTCCTCGAGGTTGGAGACGCCGAGCGCGGTCTCCAGCAGCGCGTGGATGAGGATCGGGCGCTCGAGCTTCGCCTTGGCCTCGAGCTGCGCGAGCAGGCGGTCGACGTAGTGGATGTCCCACGGGCCCTCGACCTTCGGGACCATGACGACCGAGAGCTTGTGGCCGATCTCGGTGACGATCTGCGTGAGGTCGTCGAGCACCCAGGGCGACTCGAGCGAGTTGACGCGCGTCCACAGCGCGGTGTCGCCGAGGTCCATCTCGCGGCCGACCGTGATGAGGCCGTCGCGCGCGGCCTCCTTGCGCTCGACGGGGACGGCGTCCTCGAGGTTGCCGAGCAGGATGTCGACCTTCCTGGCGATGTCGGGCGCCTTGGCGACCATCTTCTCGTTGGAGAAGTCCAGGAAGTGGATCATCCGCGACGGCGTCACCGGGATCTCGTGCATGGGCTCCGGGGCGCCGATCGCCAGCGGCTTGAAGAATGCGCGGGGGTTCTTCACAGGGCTGCTCTCCAGGGTGTCGTCGGGCGGTGAGCTGAGCCGCGCAACCTATCGACTCGGCGCGCTGCGGCGGCGTGTCGCGCGCCGGACCGGCCCGCGAGGCCGCCGCTCCGGCGCGCGGCACGGCGGCTCGGCACGCCGTCGGCGCCCGCCGTTCGGCATGATCCGCGGGCTGCTCGACCCAAGGAGAACGATGAGCGACGACTTCAGCACCGACCAGGCCGAGCGCGAGGCGTCCGGCGCACATCCCTACGGCCGCTACCTCGAGGAGTTCGACGTCGGGGCCGTCTACAAGCACTGGCCGGCCAAGACGGTCACAGAGAGCGAGGACCACCTCTTCTGCCTGCTGACGATGAACCACCACCCGCTGCACCTCAACGACGTCTACGCCAAGGCGTCGCAGCAGGGCCGCAACGTCGTCGTGGGCCCGATGGTCTACTCGCTGGCGCTCGGCATGAGCGTCTCGGACGTCAGCGGCAAGGCGATCGCGAACCTGCAGACCGAGGAGCTCAAGCACCCCGCGCCGGTCTTCCACGGCGACACGCTGTTCTGCGAGTCCGAGGTGCTCGAGAAGCGCGAGTCCAAGACCAAGCCCGACCGCGGCACCGTGCGCGTGCACACCCGGGTGCTCAACCAGGACGGCGTGCTCGTGGCGGAGTTCAAGCGCCTCGTGCTCGTCCCCCGCAAGGAGCACGGCACGCCGCAGTAGCCGCGCGCACGGCACGCCGCGCGAGCTTCGACGGTGTCGGCGTCCAACCCGGCCTTGGCGCGGGCCTGGCCGACGATCTCGGCCGCGGACCCGCCTTCGAGCGTGGCCGAGTTGGCGGCGGTGTCGGCGGCGCCCGAAGTCCGGCCCGTGCCTGGGCGATGATCTGCGACGCGTCCAGGCTGTCGAGGCGGTCGGCGTTCAGGCCCGTCGCGACGCCGGTCGCGTTGGTGGTGAAACCGCTTCTTGGCGTCGCGCCGTGCGCGCGGTCAGCCGCCCAGCGTGCGCTTGACGCCGTAGCCGCAGGCGGCGGTGAGCAGCGCGAGCAGGAACGCCGCGCCGAACGAGGCGACGCCGATCACGGCGAGCACGAGGACGACGACGGTCGCGAGGCCGGCCGCACCGGTGGCGACGGTCAGCTGGTAGGCGCGCCGCTCGCGCTGCTTGCGTGGGGGCCGCCCCGAGGGACGGCGGATCATGCCGGTCATGGCGTGCACGCTAGCCGAGCGGCGACGCGGCGTCCATGGCGGCCGGGTGCTCGCACCGCCCGGCGGCGGCGCGAGCTCCCGGCTCGCACCGCCGCCCGGCGGCGCGCCGGGGCGACCGCGCGGGCCGCCCCGGTTGCGCTCAGAAGGCTGCCCGTCCGCGGGCGGCCGGCGTCTACTTCAGGTTGTAGATCGAGCAGTACAGCGGGCCGTCGGATGCAACTCCGGCATCGGTGTTGACGAAGACGCGCACGTCGTTTCCGCCGATGCTGTTGATCGAGGCGATCTTCCCCGAGCTGTCGGCGACCGTGCAGTTCGCGGCGTCGTCGCTGAAGAAGAACGTCACGCCCGGCAGGTCGATGTCGTAGATGCCCGAGGCCGCCGTATGGCTGATCACCGGCGTGCCGGTGACCGGCGCGCGGTGCGCGGAGGAGCGCAGCGTCCCGTCGGCGGCGATGTTCACCACGGCGACGGGGATGAGACCGGCGACGTCGGCCGACTGGACGAACTCGCTGGAGTCCTTGCCGTCGAGCTTGTCCGCGTCCGCCGCCTTGCCGGTCGTGCTGAGCAGGCCCGCGCGCGCGGCGGCGATGATCTCCGACGCGTGCAGGTCGTCGAGCCGGTCGGCGTTCAGCCCGGTGGCGATGGCGGTCGCGTTCGTCGTGAACGGTCGTGCGCCCGCGACGCCGGAGCTGATCGTGCCGACGACCGCCCCCCGGTTGGAGTTGAACTCGAACGCGCGGCCCGTCGACAGGTTGCTCGCGCGATAGCAGGGCTTGCTCGTCGCTGCGGAGCTGGCGCGGCAGCCGTTGATGAACCCGCCGCCGGTCGCCGACAGGTTGGACATCCGCATCGCGTAGCCACCCTTGGCTGCGGTCGTCGTGCGGATGTTGGCGATGATCTCGGTCTCGCTGGACGTCGTGCCGTTGCGGACGCCCTCGCGCAGGACGTCTCCGGTACGGGCCGCGGCGAACGGCGCCCCACAGAGGATGAGCAGGCCGGCGGCGGCCACGGCCGCTCGTGTGCGCGGCATGCGGTTCGTCACGCGCCCTCGACGCGGCTGCGGATCATGGGCCAGATCTGCTCGCGGCATAAGAACTTCCCCTCCGATCGTCGAGGTGCTCTGACGGCGGTCTTCGTTCAGCGGTTCGGGCCAGACGCACCCGGTGAAATGGTGATGGTCCGGTCAGTCTAAGGTCTGCGCGCGCACGATTGCCAGAAATGCAGGACGCAGCGCCGAACGGCGACGGCCCGCCGTGCAGGCGGGCCGTCGGGTCCTACGCGGTGCTCGCGGCGCTCAGCAGGCGGCGGCCAGGTGGAAGCCGCGGTCGGCGGCAGCGCCGGCGGCGTCGAACGTCCTGACGTCGACCGTCGTGGTCTTCTTGTCGGCGGCGACGGTCGGCTCGACGGCGATCTGGCCCGCGCTCGTGCCGGTGATCGCGGTCGTCAGCGCGCACTTCGCGCGGTCGCCGGCGATGACGACGTCATAGTCGCCGGCGCCCTGCTTGGTGACGGCGCCCGTGGCGGGAAGGCCGCGCGTCTCGACGGCGCTGCCGTCGGCCTTGACCTGGGCGAACGGCGTGGCGGTCGCCGCCGCCGCGGAGGCCGCGGCCGCCGCCTTGGCGAGGATGTCCGACGCCGACATGCTGTCGACGCGGTCGGCGTTCAGCCCCGTCGCGACGCCGGTCGCGTTCGTCACGAACGGCTTCTTCGTGTCGCCGCCGAGGCCGGCGGTGATCTGTCCGACGGTCGCGCCCTGCGACGCGTGGAACTCGAAGGCGTAGCCGGTCGAGAGGTTGTTCGCGCGCACGCAGGGGTTCTGCGGCAGCGGCTTGTGCGCCGAGCCGCCGGTCTTCGAGCGGCAGCCGTAGATCGCGCCGCCGCCGCTCGAGGAGAGGTTCGACTGCCGGGTGGAGTAGCCGCCCTTCTGGGCGGTCGTCGAGCCGATGTTCGAGATGATCTCGGTCTCCGACAGCGTCGTGCCGTTGCGCACGCCCTCGCGCAGGTTGTCGCCCACGCGGGCGGAGGCGAACGGCGCGCCGCAGATGACGAGCAGGCCGGTGGCGGCCACCACGGAGCGCGTCCGCGGGGCACGGCCGAACAGGCGGCGCGCGGCCGGCGGGCGGGGGGTGGGCTTGGTGGATGCGTTCATGACGTCTTCTCCCTGTCGTGGCATCACGCCCGCGCGCGCCGTGAGCACGCGTCGAGGCGGGACGCCGGTGTGCGTCGGGAACTGCCGCCGGCCGCGGTCGTGCCGGCCGGCCGCTCCGATCCACCGGGCGCCCGGGCCGCGCCGTGCGAGCCGGCGCCCGACCTGGACTTCGATCGGGCGCGCCGGCGACGGCGGCGCTCGGCAGTTCCTCTCCGGGACCGGAGCGTTCTCCTCGTTGCGACCCACCCGGGTCGGCAGAGTTGCGGTCCGCGCACGACGAGGGGCGCCCGTTGCGGGCGCCCCTCGCGGCGTGGCCGGTCACCTGCGCGCGGTGCCGGCGGACCGTCCTGGGCGGCTGCGCCGCCGGCTCAGCTGCCGGTCGCTCCCTCCACGTAGACGTAGAAGCGCGCCGCGGCGGCGGGCGGCGGCGGCGACACGCCGCCCGGGACCGTGCCGTCGCTGGCGCGCGGCGTGACGACGAGGACGTCGTCGGCCTCGGTCCCCGGAGGCGCGCAGGCGACGAACGTCGCGCCGCACGGAGCGACGCCGGTCTCGCCCGAGAAGATCGGGGTGCCGTCGGTGTTGGCGACCGCGATGTTCGCGTGCAGGCCCTTGCCGCGCACGTCCGAGCCGGCGCTGATGTAGCAGTTGGCGTTGGCCGCGTAGCAGTTGACGATCGTGAAGCCGCCCGTCTGGCGCTCGATCGTGCCGTCCTCGGCGATCAGCGCCCAGCGGGTGGCGAGCTCGGCCGAGTCCTTGCCGTCGAGCGTGTCGGCGTCCAGGCCCGCCTTCGTGCGCGCGGCGGCGATGATCTCCGAGGCGCCGAGGCTGTCGACGCGGTCGGCGTTCAGGCCGGTCGCGACGCCGGTCGCGTTCGTGACGAACGGGCGCTTGGAGTCGCCGCCCGGGCCGGCGGTGATGAGCCCGGCGATCTCCCCGTTGGCGGCGTTGAACTCGAAGGCGAAGCCGGTCGAGAGGTTGTTGGCGCGCACGCACGGGTTCTGCGGCGTCGGCTTGGCGGCCGAGCCGCCGGCCTTCGAGCGGCAGCCGTAGATCGCGCCGCCGCCGTCGGTCGAGAGGTTGGATTGACGCGTGACGTAGCCGCCGGTGCGGGCCAGCGAGGAGCGCAGGCTGCCGATGATCTGCGTCTCCTTCGCCGTCGTGCCGTTGCGCACCCCCTCGCGCAGGTCGTCGCCCGTGCGGGCGCTCGCCAGCGGCGCGCCGACGACGATCAGCAGGCAGGTGGCGGCGAGCACCGCACGGGTGCGCGGGGCGCGCGCCAGCGGGTGGCGTCGTCGCATCGTCGGATCGGGCTGCGTGGTCTGCATCTGGTCGCTCCTTCGTCGATGGATCGCGTGCGGCAGCGGGGCGTCCGCTTGCGCGCCGGCGACGGCGGGCAGCGGTTCCCGATGCCTGCTGGGCAGTACGTGCGCCGCGCCGGTATGGACGACTTCGGCCGCTCAAACGATGGCGCGCGGAGGCCCGTTCACACCCGAAACCGCTAATCGATCGCACTTGCGCGACAATGCGAGCCGACACGAAGCCAGCAGATGAGGAGAAAGCGTGACCGACACGACGACCGTGCCGACGAAGAATCAGAAGCTGATCGACTGGGTCGACGAGATTGCGGCCCTGACCAAGCCCAAGGAGGTCCACTGGTGCGACGGCTCGGCGGAGGAGTACGACAGCCTGGCGCAGCAGCTCGTCGACGCCGGCACGTTCACGAAGCTCTCCGAGGCCAAGCGCCCCAACTCGTACCTCGCCCGCTCTGACCCCGGTGATGTCGCGCGCGTCGAGGACCGCACGTTCATCTGCACCCAGACCGAGGCCGCCGCCGGCCCGACGAACAACTGGACCGACCCGGTCGACATGCGCGACAAGCTCGCCGGCCTGTTCGACGGCTGCATGGCGGGCCGGACGATGTACGTCGTGCCGTTCTCGATGGGCCCGCTCGGATCGCCGATCGCGCACATCGGCGTCGAGCTGACCGACTCGGCCTGCGTCGCGGTGAACATGATGATCATGACCCGCGTCGGCGGCGCCACGCTCGAGGTGCTCGGCGAGGACGGCGAGTACGTCCCCTGCGTGCACTCCGTCGGCGCCCCGCTGGCCGAGGGCGAGCAGGACGTGTCGTGGCCGTGCAACGCCGAGAACAAGTACATCGTGCACTTCCCCGAGACCCGCGAGATCTGGTCCTACGGCTCGGGCTACGGCGGCAACGCGCTGCTGGGCAAGAAGTGCTTCGCGCTGCGGATCGCCTCGAAGATGGCGCGCGACGAGGGCTGGATGGCCGAGCACATGCTCATCCTCAAGCTCACCTCGCCCGAGGGCGAGGTCAAGGTCGTCACGGGCGCGTTCCCGAGCGCGTGCGGCAAGACGAACCTCGCGATGCTCATCCCGACGCTCGAGGGCTGGACCGTCGAGACGATCGGCGACGACATCGCCTGGATGAAGTTCGGCGACGACGGCAAGCTCTACGCGATCAACCCCGAGTC
Source organism: uncultured Solirubrobacteraceae bacterium (assembly GCA_963722455.1). Classification (GTDB taxonomy): domain Bacteria; phylum Actinomycetota; class Thermoleophilia; order Solirubrobacterales; family Solirubrobacteraceae; genus CADCVQ01. Next base: position 341,271 of record CAVRMD010000007.1, on the reverse strand, counting down.
GGGCTTCTTCGGCGTCGCGCCGGGCACCGGGGAGGACACGAACCCCAACGCGATGGCGACGGTCGCCAAGAACACGCTGTTCGCCAACTGCGCGCTCACCGACGACGGCGACGTGTGGTGGGAGGGCATGACGCCCGAGCCGCCGGCGCACGCGATCGACTGGAAGGGCAACGACTGGACGCCGGACTCCGAGACGCCCGCCGCGCATCCCAACGGCCGCTTCACGACGCCCGCCGCGCAGGATCCGGCGATCGCGCCGGAATGGGAGGACCCCAAGGGCGTCGCGGTCGACGCGATGATCTTCGGCGGGCGCCGCGCGACGGTCGTGCCGCTGGTCACCGAGGCGTTCGACTGGAACCACGGCGTCTTCATGGGCGCCACGATGAGCTCGGAGATGACGGCGGCCGCGGCCGGCGGCGTCGGCCAGCTGCGCTTCGACCCGTTCGCGATGCTCCCGTTCTGCGGCTACAACATGGCCGAGTACTTCCAGAACTGGCTCGACATCGGTCAGGTCGACGGCGCCCAGCTGCCGAAGCTGTTCTACGTCAACTGGTTTCGCAAGGACCCGGAGACGGGCCGCTTCGTGTGGCCGGGCTTCGGCGAGAACAGCCGCGTCCTGAAGTGGGTCTTCGAGCGCTGCGCGGGTACCGCGCAGGGCCAGGAGACCGCGGTCGGGATCGTCCCCGCGGAGGGCGAGCTCGACGTCGGGGGGCTCGACATCTCCGACGAGGACCTGCACGCCGTCGTCTCGGTCGATCCGGAGGCGTTCAAGGCGCAGCTGCCGCAGGTGCGCGAGTTCCTCGCGAAGTTCGGCGACGACCTGCCGGCCGAGATCTCGGCGCAGCTGGACGCCTTCGAGAAGCGCCTCGACGCCGCCGCCTGACGCTCGGGGCGACGTGCCCCGGGGGGTCGTGGACGTTGCGTCGCGCATGCCGACGCAACGGCCACGACCCCCCGCGCACCCGTGCGGGGCGGCGGCCCCGGGCCCGGCGCCGCCGGCGAACGGGCCGTTGCAGCCGATGCCCGTGACGCCGCGCGCCGATACGGTCCCGGTCATGGACGTCACTCCGGCGGCGGGCGGATCGCAGCAGCACGACGACGTCGAGCAGGGCCACGAGTGGGCGTCGGAGCTGTATCGCGTGGCGACCGACCAGTTCGACCGCGCCTCGGCGCTGCTCGACCTCGACCCCGAGTTCCGCACGCGGCTGCAGGAGCCGCGGCGCTCGATCGTCGTGAACTTCCCGGTGCGGCTGGACTGCGGCCGCGTGATCGGCCTGACGGGCTACCGCGTCCAGCACACGCTGACGATGGGGCCCACGAAGGGCGGCTTTCGCTACGGGCCGGACGTCTCGCTGGGCGAGTGCGCCGCGCTCGCGATGTGGATGACGTGGAAGTGCGCGCTGCTCGGCCTGCCCTACGGCGGCGCGAAGGGCGGCGTGCGCTGCACGCCGGGCGACCTGAGCGTCCCCGAGCTCGAGCGGCTCACGCGCCGCTACGCCGCCGAGCTCATCCCGGTCATCGGGCCCGACCGCGACATCCCGGCGCCGGACATGGCGACCGGCGAGCGCGAGATGGCCTGGTTCATGGACACGTACTCGCAGATGATGGGCCACTCGGTGTTCGAGATCGTCACGGGCAAGCCGGTCTCGCTGAACGGCACGTCGGGCCGCCGCGAGGCGACCGGCCTGGGCGTCGTCTACGTCACCGAGGCCGTCTGCGAGCGGATCGGCCTGGACCTGCGCGAGGCGCGCGTCGCGATCCAGGGCTTCGGCAACGTCGGCTCGGTCGCCGCCAACGAGCTGTACGCGATCGGCGCGCGGATCGTCGCCGTGTCCGACCACACCGCCGGCCTCGTCGACCCCGACGGTCTGGACGTCGCCGCGGTCGCGCGCTGGGTCGCCGAGCACGGCGTGCTCGAGGGCTACCCCGACGCGCAGCACGTCGGGCGCTCTGAGGTCCTCGAAGTGCCGTGCGAGATCGTCATCCCGGCCGCGCTCGAGCGCCAGATCACCGAGGCCAACGCCGAGCGGCTGCACTGCGATCTCGTCGTCGAGGCGGCGAACGGTCCGACGACGCCCGAGGCCGAGGAGATCCTGCGCCGGCGCGGGATCCTCGTCGTGCCCGACGTCCTCGCCAACGCGGGCGGCGTGACCGTCTCCTACTTCGAGTGGGTCCAGGCCCACCAGCGCTACTCGTGGGACGAGATGGACGTCCAGGAGCGCCTGCGCCGCCAGCTGCGCGCGGCGTTCGGGCGCGTGACGGATGCCGCCGACCGGCTCGGCTGCGACTGGCGCATGGCAGCGCTCTCCGTCGCGATCGAGCGCGTCTCGGAGGCGGCCGAGATGCGCGGCATCTACCCGTAGCCGCGCGGCCCCGGGCGGCCCGGGGCGGCGGTCAGTGGCGTTCCTCGCCGGTCGCCGCGGGCGGCCGCGACTCCTCGGCGAGCGACGTGATCGCGAGCATCCCGCGGGCGGCCTCCTCGAGCACGCCGGTCGCCTCGTCGAGCGACCGCGCGTAGAGCTCGACGAGCAGGTGCACGACGATCTTGTCGCCGTCGTGCTTGTGGAAGCGCACGTGCGTGAAGAACTCGCGGGTGCCGTAGTCGCCGAAGGCCGCGTAGGACAGCGCGTCGCCGGCCTCGGGGCCGGAGCAGGTCTCCACGTCGTCGGCGTCGACGGTGACCGTGCACGACGCCACCCACGGCGTCCCGGCGATCATGCGCTCCCAGCGATCCTCGATCGGCTCCACGCGGCCGTTGTGAAATCCGAGGTGCGGCTGGTCGTGCATGCACTCCAGGCATTGCACGACGGCCTCCTGCAGCTCGTCCACCGGTTCGGCGCGCTCGCCGGTCTCCGGATCGATCTTGTGGATCCCCTCGTAGTGCACCTGGACCTCGAGGTCCGTCGACCAGCAGCGATAGCAGCGCAGCCACGAGCGGGCTTCGTTTGCCTCCATGCGCGCTCATGGTAGTGCGGCCCCGCGACCCGCTACCGGGAGAGCCTGACGAGGCTGGAGGCGCTGGCCGCGGACCGGGACGGCGCCGTCGCGCACGTCGTCGCCGGCGCTCGCGGCGCGCATGCGGCGCCCGTCGGGCGCGGGAGGACGGGCAGCACGCGCGGCGTGATCGCGGCGGCGGCGCCGGCGAGAAGGGCGAAGGCAGGCAGCACGACCATGAAGACCCGCCGGTTCTCGCACGGCGCGGTTACGGATGCATGACCGATCGCCGCCCACTAGGCTGCGGCGCTGATGAAGAAGGCCCTGTCCGTCGTCACCGCGCCGTTTCGCTTCCTCTACAGGCTGCTGCGCAGGCTGCTGGGCCTGGTCGTCAAGGCGGTCGGCGGGGTCGCCAAGCTGCGCGGCAAGGCGCTGGCGGCCGCCCTCGTCGCGATCCTCGCCGTCCTCGCCGTCGCGGTCATCTTCCTCAAGCCGGGACCCGACGGCGCCGAGCAGGTCCGCGAGACGCTCGACCGCTACGCGGAGGCGACGCGCGACAAGGACTACCAGCGCCTCTGCGACGAGCTCTACGCGAAGGACCTCGTCGAGCGCATCCGCAGCGCCGGGCTGCCCTGCGAGGTCGCGCTGCGCACGGGTCTGGAGGACCGCGTCAATCCGCGGCTCGACGTGCTGGCCGTCGAGGTCACCGGCGACCAGGCCGCCGCCCGCGTGCGTTCGACGGCGGTCGGCGAGGTCGCGTCGACCGACACCGTGCGGCTCGTCAACGAGGGCGACGGCTGGCGCGTCTCGTCGCTGATCGAGCCCGGCGCCTCCGCGCCGATCCCGTAGCGCGCGTCAGCGCCTGAGCAGCACCCACATCGCCGCCAGGGCGAACGCGATCTGCCCGAACGACAGCGCCGTGCCGAGATTCCGGGCGCCGGCCAGCTCCGCGACGACCGTCGCGGCGACGAACGCGGCGAGCATCGCCGCGAGGTCGACGGCGCCCGTGCGGCGCGAGCTCATGCGCCCGCCCCCGCACGCTCCAGCGCCCGCCCGAGCGCGGGCACGTCGAGCCGCGGATCCTGCTCCTCGAGCAGCTTGAGCGCGGCACGCCGGCCGCCGAGCGCGCGCAGGCCGCGCTCGCCGAACTCGGCGACGTGGTCGGCGAGCGCGCTCGAGCGGCGCGCCGCCAGACGACGGGCCGGCACGTCGAGGCGCTCGCGATGGTTGTCCAGCGCGTCGAGCAGATCCTCGAAGCCCGTCGGCGGCGCCAGCGAGCTGACGGCGACGACCGTCGTCTCGCGCGCTCCGAGCGAGCGCAGCGCGGCGTTGAGGTCGCGCCGCGAGCGCAGGGCGACCTGCCCGAGATCGGCCTTCGTCACGACGAGCACGTCGGGGATCTCCATGATCCCCGACTTCAAGAACTGCAGGACGTCGCCGCCGCCGGGCTGCACCACGACGGCGACGGTATCGGCCACCTCGGCGATCTCGGTCTCCGACTGGCCGACGCCGACGGTCTCGACGACGACGACGTCGAACGCCGCCGCCAGCGCATGCGCCGCAGCCCGCGTCGCGGGCGCGAGCCCGCCGAGCCGGCCGCCCGCGGCCATCGAGCGGATGAACACGGCGCGATCGCCCGGGTCGACGACGATCCGCGCGCGGTCGCCGAGCAGCGCGCCGCCGGACCGCTTGGAGGACGGGTCGACCGCCAGGACGGCGACGCTGCGCCCGCGCGCGCGCCAGGCGCGCACGAGCTCGCTGAGCAGCGACGACTTGCCGACCCCCGGCGGTCCCGTGACCCCCACGATGTGCCCCGGCGCCTCGCCGCCGAGCGCCGCCGGCGACACGGCCCGCAGCAGCGCGTCGATCTGCGCCCTGCTGTCGCGATGGCGGCTCTCGACGAGGTTCAGCGCCGCGGGCGCGGCCGCGAGATCGCCCGCGCTCAGGCGCCGCCCCAGGTCGTCGCCGCTTGCGAGCATCGCCGGGACGCTAGTACACGGCGGCGCGATGGTTGGCCTCGCGGCCACCCGGGCTGTTCAGGGGGAGGCAGGCCCGGGACGACCGCGAGGCCGGTCTCGCCGCGCTCGTCAGGAGTGAGACAAGAGGGCCTGTTCGGCCCGTACGGCGAGCTCGGGGAGACGGCGCACCGTGCGCGGGCGGCGTGCTCGGGGGCGCACGCCGGACGGAGGTGCGCCTTGCGCCGGCACCGGGCTTCGCCGCGCCCGGCGCACGGGCGCGCTCCTACGAAATCCGGCGGGGAGGGGTTCAACCGAACCTCTTTCCGGTCGCGAACGCGGCCGTTCCGACCGCGTCGCTCCCACGACTGCTGCCTACTTTCCTCGCTTCGCGGACAAAGTCAAGCGGCGGTGGGCGCTTCTCGCCGCACGTTCGCAGGCTCGAGCCGCGCTCAGGGGCTCGTCGCGGCGACGCCGTGGCGATCGGCGACGAGCGCGACGACGTCGCGCATGATCTGCGTGAGGTCGAAGTCCTTCGGGGTGTAGACGCCGGCGACGCCCGCCTCCTTCAGCGGCGCCACGTCGGCCTCGGGGATGATCCCGCCGACGACGACCGGCGCGTCGACGCCCGCCTCGCGCAGGCCCTCGACGATGCCCGGGATGAGCTCGCGGTGCGAGCCCGACAGGATCGAGAGCCCGATGACGTGGACGCCCTCCTGCAGGGCGGAGGTCACGATCTGCGCGGGCGTCAGGCGGATGCCCTCGTAGACGACCTCCATGCCGACGTCGCGGGCGCGCACCGCGATCTGCTCGGCGCCGTTGGAGTGCCCGTCGAGGCCCGGCTTGCCGACGAGGATCTTGATGCGGCGCCCCAGTGCGTCGCCGACGCGGGCGACCTCGTCGCGCAGCGCCTCGAGCTGCGGGCCGGCGGCCACCGGTCCCGCCGACGCCTCGCCGACGCCGGTCGGCGCGCGGTAGTCGCCGAACGAGTCGCGCAGCGCCTGCGCCCACTCGCCCGTCGTCGCGCCGGCGCGAGCGGCCAGGATCGTCGCGGGCATGATGTTCACGCCGTCGTCGGCGGCCGCCGCGCGCAGGTCGTCCAGCGCGGCGTCGACGGCCGCCTCGTCGCGCTGCGCGCGCCACTGCTCGAGCGCCGCGCGCGCCTCGGCCTCGACGCCCGGATCGACGGTCATGATGCCGCCGTCCTCGCCCTCGGCCAGCGGCGACGGCGCGGTCTCGCGGTACTTGTTGTGGCCGACGACGGTCAGCTCGCCGTCCTCGATGCGGCGGATCCGCTCGCGGTGCGAGTCCACGAGCGAGGACTTCATGTACGACACGGCCTCGACCGCGCCGCCGTGCTCCTCGACGATCGCCATCTCCGCGCGGGCGCCCTCGGCGAGCTCGGCGACGAGCCCCTCCATGACGGCCGAGCCCTCGAAGATGTCGGGGTACTCGAGCAGGTCGGTCTCGTAGGCGAGCACCTGCTGGATGCGCAGCGACCACTGCTGGTCCCAGGGGCGCGGAAGCCCGAGCGCCTCGTTCCAGGCGGGCAGCTGGATCGCCCGCGCGCGGGCGTTGCGCCCGAGCGTGACGCCGAGCGCCTCGAGCACGATGCGCTGGACGTTGTTCTCGGGCTGGGACTCGGTCAGCCCGAGCGAGTTGACCTGCACGCCGTAGCGGAAGCGCAGCTGCTTGTCGTCCTGCACGCCGTAGCGGTCGCGGCCGATCTGCTCCCACAGCTGCGCCATCGCGCGCAGCTTGGCGTGCTCCTCGATGAAGCGCAGCCCCGCGTTGACGAAGAACGAGATGCGCGAGAAGACCGTGCCCATGAGCTCCTCGTCGACGCGCTCGCGGACCGCGTCGAGCACCGCGATCGCGTTGGAGAGCGCATAGGCGATCTCCTGGACCGGCGTCGCCCCGGCCTCCTGCAGGTGATAGGAGCAGATGTTGATCGGGTTCCAGCGCGGCACCTCGGTCACCGTGTAGGCGACCATGTCGGCGATGAGCCGCATCGAGGGCCCCGGTGGGAAGGCGTAGGTCCCCCGCGCGAGGAACTCCTTGATGATGTCGTTCTGCGTCGTGCCCTGCAGCACGCGCTGGTCGACGCCCTGCTCCTCGGCCGCCACGACGTAGAGCGCCAGCAGCCAGGCCGCGGTCGCGTTGATCGTCATCGACGTGTTCATCGTCTCCAGCGGGATGCCGTCCATCAGCTCGGCCATCGCGCCGCGGTGGGCGATCGGGACGCCGACCTTGCCGACCTCGCCGCGGGCGAGCTCGTGATCGGAGTCATACCCCGTCTGGGTGGGCAGGTCGAACGCGACCGACAGGCCGGTCTGGCCCTTGGCGAGATTGGACCGGTACAGCTCGTTGGACTTCCTCGCCGTCGAATGACCCGCGTAGGTGCGCATCATCCACGGCCGGTCGCGCTCTGGGAGGCGGTGGGGGTCGGGGGTGCTCATGGGCTCGGGATCGTACCGGCGCGGCGCGGGAATGCGGCGCCCGAGAACGGGTACGTGCCACGCATACGACGACTCCGAGAGGTGATTGCATGGCGGATGAAGGGACGACACAGGTCGGCCAGCCGGACGCGATGGCGGGTGCGGGCGTCGAGCCCGAGGGCACCGGCTACGCGCCGCCGGACCCCGGCCAGGGCGAGAGCGCCGAGAGCGAGATCCCCGTCGGCGTCGACGCGCTCGATCCGGAGAAGGTCGAGGCAGCCCAGGCGCAGGCCGACGCGGCCGAGGACAGCGGCGCGCTCGACGTGTCCGCGATCGTCGCCGACGAGGGCGACATGCCCGAGGAGGGCGGCGCCACCGACGAGGCGGGCGCCGACGACCCGACCGCGAAGACCGACGCCGACGCGCCGGTCGCCCCCGACACCGGCGGCGAGGCGTAGCGCGACCGGTTCACAGCGCGCGTGGTGCACCTCCGCCACGCGCGCGTGATCCCGCGCCACCCGGCAGCGGGCGCGCCGCCACCGGGCAGCGGGCGCGCCGCCAGCGGGTAGCGTGAACGGCGATGCGCGCCATCGACGTCTGCCACCAGGGCCGCGAGCACGTCATCTGCGCCTGGCAGGTCGACGACGTGATCGTCGACCCCGGCCCGCAGTCGAGCGTGCAGACGCTCCTGGAGGCGCTCGGCGACGAGCAGCCGCGCGCCCTGCTGCTGACGCACATCCACTTCGACCACGCGGGCGCGGCGGGTGCGCTCGTGCGCGACATGCCCGAGCTCGAGGTCTGGGTCCACGAGCGCGGCGCGCGCCACCTCGCCGACCCGACGCGGCTCGTCGCATCCGCCAAGCGCCTCTACGGCGAGGACTTCGACCGGCTGTGGGGCGAGGTCGTGCCGGTCCCCGTCGCCAACCTGCGGGTGCTGCGCGGGGGCGAGTCGCAGGACGGCTGGGACGTCGCCTACACCCCCGGACACGCGTCGCACCACGTCTCCTACCGCCACCGCGACAGCGGCTGGGTCTTCCCCGGCGACACCGCGGGGGTGCGCCTGCCGGCGGGCGGGCTGCTGCTGGCGCCGACCCCGCCGCCGGACTTCGACCTCGTCGCCTGGCAGGCCTCGATCGACGCGATCGAGGCCTGGGAGCCGCAGACGCTCGCGATCACGCACTTCGGCGACTACGCCGACGTGGCCGAGCACCTCGACCGCCTGCGCGAGGCGCTCGTGCAGCTCAGCGAGCTCGCCGCGCGCACCGATCGCCAGGGCTATGCCGACGAGCTGCGCGCGCGCCTGGACGCCGAGCTGGACGGACCCGACCGCGACGCGTTCGCGCAGGCGATGCCGCCCGAGGACCAGTGGCTGGGCATCGACCGCTATGTCAGCCGCCTACGCGAGACTGGCGCGGCGAGCTGAGCCTTCGTATCCTGGGGCGTCGATGAGTCAGACGATCGAGAAGCCTCGCACCGGGGGACCGGGCAGCGGGCTGGGCGGACACTGGCGGGTCATCGTGCGCAACGACCACCACAACACGTTCGACCACGTCGCGCACACCCTGGCGCGCTACATCCCCGGCATGAGCGTCGACCGCGGCTACCGGATCGCCGACACGATCCACCGCAGCGGCCTGGCGATCGTGTGGAGCGGACATCTCGAGGCGGCCGAGCTGTACTGGGACCAGCTCGGCTCGGCGGGCCTGACGATGGCCCCGCTCGAGCAGGGCTGACCGCCGAGCGGACGCGCCGGCCGGCGGGCGTGTGCGACGCTGTGAGGAGAGTGAGCGACGCGGGGAGCATCAACGCCGATCGCGCCGTGCGCGAGCGCACGCTGCTGCGCGCCTATCACGAGCGCGGCGACGTGCGGGCGCGCGACGCGCTGGCCGAGGAGATGGTGCCGCTCGCGCGGGCGCTGGCCGGCCGCTACAGCGGTCGGGGCGAGCCGATCGACGACCTCGTGCAGGTCGCCTGCGTCGGGATCATGAAGGCGATCGAGGGCTTCGACCTCTCGCGCGAGGTGCGCTTCTCGTCGTACGCGACGCCGACCGTGCTCGGCGAGATCAAGCGCCACTTCCGCGACAAGACCTGGGCGATGCGGGTGCCGCGCGGCATGCAGGAGCTGCAGATCGAGGTCGCCAAGGCGCGCGACGACCTGACGGTCAAGCTCGGGCGCTCACCCACCGTCCAGGAGCTCGCCGACGCCGTCGACAGGCCCTTCGAGGAGGTGCTCATCACGATCCAGAGCCAGGAGGCGCGGCGCACGCGGTCGCTCGACGAGCCGACCGGCGAGGACATGACGCTGGCCGACTCGATCGGCGCCCGCGACCCGGAGATCGGGCGGGCCGAGATGCGCGTCCTGCTCGACGACGCGTTCAGCATCCTGTCCGAGCGCGATCGCGAGGTGCTGCGGCTGCGCTTCGCCGAGGATCTCACGCAGACCGAGATCGCCACGCGCGTCGGCGTCTCGCAGATGCAGGTCTCGCGGATCATCCGCCAGGCGCTGCGCACCCTGCGCGAGGACATCGACCGCCAGGACGAGCGCAGCTCCGCCGCATAGGCTCGCGGGCGACCGAGGTGTGGCGGTCGGCCACCCAGGGGGCCTGACGGTCGGGCGCCGGCGGGCGCAGCATGGCAAGCGGGAATCGCAAGCCATGCAAGGAGTCGTCATGCCGTCCATGCTCACGCGCCGCAGCGGGCCGGTCCTGCTCGTCGCCGCACTCGCCACGGCGACCGTCGCGTCGGCCGCCACCGACGGGGCCGACACGACCATCGCCGTGTCGCCGCGCGTGCTCATCGCCGCGCCCGAGATCAGCCCCGTCGACTTTCCCGGGGTCGCCGAGGCACGCGCCGGCCGGCCGCTGCCCGACGGCGACGTCGCCGTCGCGCGGGTGGTCCGCATCACCCGCGGCGGCGAGGTCGCCTCGGCGGCGCTGCGCATGACGTGCCCCAAGCGCCGGCGCTGGCGCACGGGAGCCTCCTCGGGCGCGATCGCCGTCAGCGTGCTCGATCGCGTCGTCGTGCGCAAGCGCTCGGTCCTCGTCATGGCCAGCGTCGACACCCGCCGCACCGCCCGCGGCGAGACCGCGGTCGGCACCGTCTACGCGCTGTGCCGGTAGGCCGGCCTCAGCGGTTCGAGCGCCGGTCGACCCACTCGCCGAGCGTGCCCATCGCGTTGGCGCCCGCGTGGCCCACCCTGCCGGCGAGCCCGGGCGTGCATGGCTCGATCGCGCGGTCCGGTTGGTCTCCGAGGCCGGCGGCGGCCGCGCGGACCGCCTCCTCCTGGGCGCGCATCCGGGTCGCCCAATCCTCGAGGAACGCCTGCAGCTCGCCGTCGCCGTCGTGGGCCGCGACCCGTGCCAGGAAGTCCAGCAGCGAGACGACGTGCACGACGTCGAGGATCGCGAGGCGCAGCGCCTGGTTGACCTCGAGCGCGGGGTCCAGCAGCGTGCTGCGCACGGAGGCCAGCTGCGCTCCGAGGCCCTGCGCCAGCGGCCTGCCGAAGAGGCTGCGGGCCGCGGTCATGCCGGTGAGCTCGTCCAGCAGCGTGCGGGCGAGGTCCGAGCCGTCGCTCAGCAGCGCGGCCGGATCGGGGCTGCCGGCCCGCAGGCGGCGGGAGAGCGCTCGCCAGTGGTTGCGCAGCCGGCGCGCCATGGCGTAGAGCTCGCGCAGGCCGCGGTGTCCTGCTGGATGCATCCCGACAGCGTAGACAGCGCGCGGCGCCGGCCGGCCGCGCTCAGCCTGCAGTCGAGGGTGAGAGGCGGCGCGTGCCCGTTGGTGCGCCGTGAAGTCCGGTAGCGTCCGCGGCCGGCCGGGGATGGTCCCCGGCCCGAGATGCGATGCGAGGACCCCCATGGAGGCCCAGACAACGCCATGAGCAGCGCTCGCGTCGCCCCGAGGATCGCCGTGATCGCCGCGCTCGGCGCCGGCGTGCTCGGCAGTCCCGCCGGCGCGGCGGCGACGCCGCAGCACGCCCCGGCGAGGCCGGCCGCGGCCGCGCCGATCACGACGCCTCCGGCGACGACCGCGACGACCGCGACGACGCCCGGCCCGGCGACGACGACGCCCGCGCCCGCCCCGCGACGCCCGCGCCGCAGCCCGCCGCGCCGCCCGCGCCGCAGCCCGCCGCACCGCCCGCGCCGCAGCCCGCCGCGCCGGCCGCGCCGCAGCCCGCCGCGCCGCCCGCGCCGGGGGCGGCGGTCGGACCGGGCCCCGGCATTCCGTTCACGCCGCCCGTCAACGGCCCGCTGGACTTCCTCAACAGCCCCGTCTCCAAGCTGGAGCTTGCGCCCGAGCCGCCGCAGGAGCGTCCACGGCCACCGCGGCCGCGCACGACGCCCGGGCGCCAAGCCGGCGAGCGCCGCGCACCGGACGGCGCGCCGGCGGACGGCGCGGTCGGCGCCGAGGACGGGCTCGGCAACCCGCTGGATCCCGCGACGCGTCCCGCGGAGATCCCGAGCTTCTTCATCGGCCGCTTCGCGATCCCCCCGTTCCTGCTGCCGATCTACCAGGCGGCCGGCATCGAGTACGGCATCCCGTGGGAGGTGCTGGCGGCGATCAACGACGTCGAGACCGACTACGGACGCAACCTCGGCGTGTCCTCGGCAGGCGCGCTCGGGTGGATGCAGTTCATGCCGGCGAGCTGGACGGCCTACGGGGTCGACGCCAACGAGGACGGGCGCAAGGACCCGATGAACCCCGTCGACGCGATCTTCGCGGCGGCGCGCTACCTCAGGGCGGCGGGCGCCGCGTCGGACCTGCGCCGGGCGATCTTCGCCTACAACCACGCCGGCTGGTACGTCCGCGCGGTGCTCTCGCGCGCGCAGCTCATCGCCGGCATGCCGTCCGACCTCGTCGGCTCGCTCACGGGGCTCGCCCAGGGTCGCCTGCCGGTCGCGGGCGCGCTGAGCTACGGGCGCCGCGCGCCGGGCGCCGGCCCGCGCCGCGGGCTGCGGATCCTCGCGCCCGCCGGGACGCCGGTCGTGGCGGTGCAGGACGGCGAGATCGTGCGCGTCGGGCGCAGCCCGCGCCTGGGCCGCTACGTCATGCTGCGCGACGCCTACGCCAACACGTACACGTACGGGCATCTCGCCACGGTGAGGCGCAGCGTGCTCGTCCCCAAGGAGCGCGCCGGCCCCGCCCCCGCGGTCGCCGAGCCGCTCGCGACGCCGCTTGCCGACCCGGCGCCCAGCCAGCCGGCGAGCGCGGGCAGCAACCGCGCGCTGGCGACCCCGCCGGGCCGGGCGCCCGAGGCCGAGGCCGCGACCGCCGCGACCGCCGCCAAGGAGCGCCTCTTCGCCAATCCGGCGCGCCCGCGCTCGCTGCGCTCGGGCGGGCGCCGGCAGATCCTCGACGCCACGTTCGCGCTGCCGGCCGCGGCCGACCTGCGCTCCTACTTCGCCGGCGAGGTCGGCCTCGAGCGCGGCGAGCTCGAGCTGCGGCGCCTGTATCCGGGCCGCCGCGTCATCGCCGGCGCGATCCTGGGCCGGATCGGGACGACGCGCGTGCGCGGCGCGCCGCACGTGCTCTTCGAGATCCGCCCGCCCGGGGCGGACGTCCCGCGCGTCGACCCCGAGCCGTTCCTGGAGGGCTGGCGGCTGCTGGAGACGACGGCGATCCACCGCGCGCGCGGCGCCGGGCGCGGCGCGGCGTCCGTCGGACAGATCCTGCTCATGAGCAAGGACGTGCTCGCGCGGCGCGTGCTCGCCGACCCGCGGATCGAGATCTATCCGTGCGGCCGTCGCGACGTCGCGGCGGGCCTCGTCGACCGCCGCGTGCTCGCGGTGCTCGCCGTGCTCGCCGCAAGCGAGCTGCGCCCGACGGTCTCGTCACTGCGCTGCGGGCACGCCAGCCACGCCGGCAACGGCAGCGTCTCGCAGCACGCGTCGGGCAACGCGGTCGACATCGTGAAGGTCAACGGCATCCCGATCAACGGCAACCAGGGCCAGGACACGATCGCCGACGCGACCGTGCGGCGCCTGCTGACGCTGCAGGGCACGATGGCGCCCGACCAGATCATCAGCCTCATGAGCTACCCGGGCGTCCCCAACACGCTCGCGATGACCGACCACGCCGACCACATCCACGTCGGCTTCCGGCCGCGGCCGGGCGGCGCGACCGCCGACGGCGTGCACGCGCTCGGGCTGCGCCCGGCGCAGTGGCTGGCGCTCGTCGACCGCATCGGGCGCATCGAGAACCCGGCCGTCGCGCAGCGCCCCTCGCGCTACGCGCTGCGCGCGGCCCCCGTCAGGCCTTCGCTCGGGCCACCGCGGCGGGCTCGTGAACTTCCCGCCGGATGACGAGGTCCTGCCAGACGTAGAGCAGCGGCACCTGGTACCAGCCGCTGCAGGCGGCCCGCATCTCGGTGAACTCCGGGCCGAACCAGAACGCCTCCCAGTCGGGCTTCTCGTCGAAGTCGACCGCGAGCAGGAACCTGTAGCGGTCGTCGCGCGAGCGGAAGACCTCGTAGCGGGTGGCGCCGTAGCGCGTCGAGACCTGCGCGATCTCGCTGATCGCGGCCTCGAGGTCGTCGCCCCGGAAGCCGGTCGCGTAGAACGGCAGGTGGACGACGCCGCCTGCCATCAGCTGCCGACCTCGGCCGTGATGGCGCCCGGTCCCTCGGCGGTCTTGCCCTGACCGGTCTCGGTCGCCCCGACGAGGATCGCGATCTTGCCCGAGTGGCTGTTCTCGTACATGAGCTGGTGGGCCTCGGCGACGCCCTCGAAGGGCATGGTCTTCCACAGGACGGGGCGGATCTTCGACTCGCGGATGAGGTCGTTGGCCTTCGTCGCCTGAAAGGCGTTGGCGAAGTGCGAGCCGATGATCTGCTTCTGGCGCATCCACAGGTAGCGCACGTCGAAGTCCAGCTGGTAGCCCGACGTCGCGCCGCAGATGACGACCTTGCCGAACGGCCTGACGACGTACACGCTGGTCGGGAACGTCGCCTTGCCGACGTGCTCGAAGACGATGTCGGGCTTGTCGCCGCCGAGCAGCTCTCGTACGCGCTTGTCGAAGCGGCGCATCTCCTTGAAGCGCGCCTTCTCCTCCTCGGGCGACTCGCCGCCCTTGCGCATCATCCCGGCGAACTCGTTGCGGTTGATGAAGTCGACCGCTCCGAGCTGCCTGACGAGCTCGCCCTTCTCGTCGGAGGAGACGACGCCGACCGCGTCGGCGCCGGTCAGCGCGCACAGCTGGGTGGCGAACACGCCGAGGCCGCCGGCGGCGCCCCAGATGAGGACCTTGTGGCCGGCCTGCAGCTCGCACTGGTCCATGAGCATGCGGTAGGCGGTGAAGTACGTCAGCCCGTAGGAGGCGGCCTCCTCCCACGAGAGGTGCTCGGGCTTGGCGAGCAGCTGCTGGGCCTGGACCTTGCAGAACTGCGCGAACGACCCCCACGTCGTCTCGTAGCCCCAGATCTTCTGACTGGGCGCGGCGAGCGGGTCGAGGCCGTGGACCTCGACGTCCTCGTAGGAGGCCTGGTTGCAGTGGATGACGACCTCGTCGCCGACCTTCCAGCGGGTCACGCCGGGGCCGACCTTCCAGACCGTGCCCGACGCATCCGAGCCGCCGATGTGGTGGTCCTCGTCGGGGTGCGAGTCGAAGACCGAGACCGGCTTGCCGAGCGACGCCCACACGTTGTTGAAGTTCACGCCGGCCGCCATGACGCGCACGACGACCTCGAACGCGGCCGGCTCGGGCACCTCGATCTCCTCGATCTGGAAGGCGTCCTTGGGTTCGCCCTCGCGCTCGCGGCGGATGACCCATGCCGTCATGGTGTCGGGCAGCTCGCCCGGTTCGGCTTCGACGTGTGAGACTTGGCTGAGATCGACGGCCATCGGTCGCTGGTACTCCTCGTTCGCTTGCTCTTCGTGGCCGGCAATCCTACGCGGCGGCGGGTTCGCGCGCCGGTTGGACGGGCGGCGCGACGGCCTCGCCGGCGGGCGGGGCCTGGCGCTGCTGGCCGCCGGCGAGCTCGGGCGAGACGAGCGTCCACGCCACGACGGCGCCCGCGGCGGCGATGATCGCGCCGATCAGCAGCCCCTGACCGAGCGAGGAGACGAACTGCGCCTGCGACGTCGCGGCGCCGATGAACGTGCCGAGCACGGCGATGCCGAGCGTGCCGCCGATCATCCGGCTCATCGAGAGGATGCCCGAGGCGACCCCGGCCTTGGACTGCTCGACGGCGTTCATCGCCGCGGTGCTCATCGGCGACATGACGAGCGAGATGCCGACGCCCATGAGCACGAAGCCGGGCACGAGGAAGCCGTAGCCGCTGGTCGCCGACAGAAAGGACTGCCACAGCAGCGAGACGGCCACGAGCGCCAGGCCCGCCGTCATGAGCGGCCGCGGGCCGATCCGGTCGGTCAGGCGGCCGGCGACCGGGGCGATCAGGACGACCATGAGCGTCGTCGGCAGGAAGCGGATGCCGGCCTGCAGCGGCGAGTAGCCCAGGACGTTCTGCATGTAGAGCGTGAGGAAGAAGAACATCGCGAGCATCGCGAAGGAGACGATGAAGGCGACGATGTTCGAGGCGAGAAACGTGTTGGACCCAAAGAAGCCGAAGTCGACCATGGGCACCTGCACGCGACGCTCGACGATCGCAAACGCGCCCAGCCCGGCGGCGGCGAGCGCGAAGAGCCCGAGGACGCCGGCCGAGCTCCAGCCCCAGCTGTGGGACTCGATGAGCGCGAGCGTCAGCGCGGTCAGGCCGACCGTGATCGCCACGATGCCGGCGAGGTCGACCTTCGGCAGGACCGTCGTGTCGCGCGACTCCTGCGTGGCGAACAGCGTCACGGCGACCGCGCCCGCGGCGACCGGCAGGTTGATGAAGAAGATCGACTGCCAGGAGACGTGCTCGACGAGCAGGCCGCCGACGACCGGACCGATCGCGAGCGCGAGCGCCGACACGCCGGCCCACGTGCCGATCGCCTTGCCGCGCTCGTGCGGCGGGAAGGCGTTCGTGATGATCGAGAGCGTCGCGGGCATCATGAGCGCCGCGCCGACGCCCTGGACCGCGCGGCCGCCGATGAGCCACGTCGAGGTCTGCGAGAAGCCGATGAACGCCGACGAGGCGGCGAAGAGCACGACGCCGGCGAGGAAGATCCGGCGCCGGCCGAAGATGTCGCCGAGCCGCCCGCCGGTGACGAGCAGCACGCCGAAGGCGAGCGTGTAGGCGTTGATCGTCCACTCCAGGCCCGCCAGCGACGTCTGCAGGTCGCGCTGGATCGACGGCAGGGCGACGTTGACGACGGTGTTGTCGAGCATGACCATGAACAGCGCGAAGCACATCGCCGCGAGCGTCCACCAGCGGCGGTTGGCGTCGTTGAGGCGCATCCGGTCGGTCATGCGCGCTTGCGCTCGTTCAGTCCTGCGACGACGGGGGTCAGGGCGGCCGAGAGCCGCGCGCGCTGGTCCTCCGGGAGGGTGGCCGTGAACTGCTCGATGCCGGCGAGGCGCGCCTCGTCGAGGCGCTGCAGCGCCGCGCGGCCCGCGCCGGTCGTCAGCAGGAGCTTCTGGCGGCGGTCGCCGGGATCCTCGCGCCGATCGACGAGCGCGCGGTCGACGAGCGCGTCGATCGCGCGGCTCGTGCCGGGCAGCGAGAGCCCGAGGCGCTCGGCCAGGTCCTTGACGGTCAGCTCGGTGTCGGAGAGCGCGCAGAGCGCCTTGACCTGCGTGAGCGTGAGGTCGAGCTCCTCGAAGATCGTGTAGGCGCCGACGCCGGCCGTGACGATGACGGCGCGCCAGAGCGCCAGCAGCTGGGCGGCGAGCTCACCGGGCGCGGCGGGCGCCGCGTCGCCGGCGAGGGGAGCGACGGGCGAAGAAGATGCGTGCATGTACGCAAGTATTGCACGCGCGCGCATCTTCCCGGAGGTCGGACCCGCATCTTGCCGGGCGTCGGACACGCGCACGCTGCCGGGCGTCCTTGTCCGGTCGCTCGCGGAGCGCCGGGCGCGCTCAGCGCTCCGTCGGCCCCGCAACCTCCCTCGAACCCCGCCGGCGCAGCTTCTTGGCGCTCGTGCTCCAGCCGTACTCGCGCACGACGACCTTCGCCGGGCAGCAGACGTCGTCGCCCTCCGTGTAGCGCGGCGTGCGCAGGACGAGCGTGGCGTCGTCGGCGACCTGCACCGTCGCGCGGTACAGGCGCTGCGAGCGGTAGACCGCGCGCAGGTCGCTGTCCTCGGCGCGCCCGTCGGTGCTGAAGACGTACAGCGCGACGGCGCCCGCGACGCCGCGCGTGTCGACGAGGACGATCGCGTCCGAGCGTCCGTCGCCCGTGAGGTCCGAGAACGTGATGGCCGGCGCGACGATCCCGCCGCCCCTGCGCAGCAGGGTCCTGATCGCCGCCGTCGTCCTCGTGTCGGCGAGCAGCGTCTTCTTGAAGAAGGCCTGCGACTTCGTGGGAGCGGCGCTCGATCCGCCGGTCGCCAGCAGCACGACCGCGATCGCGGGCGCGACCGCCGCGAGCACCGTGAGGACGATCCGAACCCGGCGCATCGGGCGGATTCTCGCAAGCGCGACGGGCCGGCGCTACGGCTGCAACAGACGGTCCGAGGAGCTCGGACGCGCGGGCCCGACGCGCAGGGTCGCCGCGGCGACGGAGCGCGAGCGGGCGGCGAGGCGGTAGGTCCCGGTCGCGAGGTCCGCGGTCAGCGACGCGGTGTCGCCGGGGTTGATCGGGCCGGTGCGCTGCTCGAGCGGCGCCGCGCCGGGTCCGAGCGTCGTGCTCGACAGCGTGAGTCGCTCGGACCTCGACGTCAGGTTGCTCACGATGAGCTCGATCGTCCCGGCGCCGGTCCGCGCCGGCGAGACGGTCACGCCCGTCGGCGTGATGACCGCGCTGAGCACGATCTTCGTCGGCGGTCGCTCGCGGTTGGCGTAGCGATCCTCGCCGCAGCCGGTCATGGCGAACGCCATGGCGAGCACGATCCCGACCGCGGTCGATGGCGTCCGGGTCATCGCCGCCAGGGTGTCCACCAGCCGATGAAACACATCCTGGTCGCCTTCGGTGCGCTGCAGCCGGCGCGTGGCGGTCAGTCGCCGACGGCTGACGCGAGCTCGGCGCGAACGGTCTCGATCTCCTCCAGCGTGGACTGCAGCTGCTCCCACGCCGCGCTCTCGGCCGCGTCGTAGGCGCGGTCCTCGAGGCCGGCCAGCTCGTCGCGGTACGTCGTCCAGGCGACCCGCGTCCGAGCGTCGAGGTCGGCCAGGAGGCGCTCGGCGTTCGGCGTCGCGAAGGTCGTCATCTCGCTCCCGGGTCGGCGTGTGCGTGTATCGGCGCAGGCTACTGCGGTGGCCGGTCGCCGTCGCTTCGAGGCGATGCAACGCAACGTGCATGCCGTCGGGCGGGCGCGTCACGGTACCGGGGTGGACCTGCTCGACCAGCCGCTCGCCACCGCCGAGTTCCTCGTGGTCGACACCGAGACCAACGGCCGTGCCGGCGACGCATGCGAGCTCACCGAGGTCGGCGCGGTCCTCGTCGGCGGCGGCGAGCTGCACGACCGCTGGGAGACGCTCGTCGGCGGGGCGGCCGCGCTGTCGCGGGCGATCCAGCGCTTCACCCAGATCACGCAGGAGATGGTCGACGAGGCCCCCGCCGCCGACGCCGTGCTGCCGGACCTCGCCGACCTCCTCGGCATGCCTCCGGCGCGGGTCCTCGTCGCGCACAACGCGGCGTTCGACCGTCGCGTCCTGCGCCAGGCGTTCGAGCGCGCAGCCCTGCCCTGGCCCGATCCGCCGGTGCTGTGCACCGTCGCGCTCGCCCGGCGCTTCGCGCCGCTCGTGCGCCAGCGCCGCCTCGCCGCGCTCGCCGACGCGCTCGGGATCGACGTGCACACGACGCATCGCGCGCTCGCCGACGCCGAGACGTGCGCGCGCGTCTTCTGCGCGCTGTTCGGGCGGCTGTGCGCGCACGCCGCGACGGTCGGCGAGGCGCTCGAGCTGCTGCACCCGGCGCGCCGCCCGCGTGCTCCTCGCGCGCGGCGCACGGTCGCGGGCGGTGCGGCGAAGCGGCTGCGCCCGACGACGATCGACTTCCGGTCGCTGCCGCACGAGCCGGGCGTCTACATCTTCCGCAACGCCGCGGGGCAGGTGCTCTACGTCGGCAAGTCGATCGCGCTGCGCACGCGGGCGCGCGCGCACTTCGCGGCGTCGGCCGCGGCGGAGGGCTGGACCGCGCAGGCCGCGCTCGTCGACCACCGCACGACGAGCTCGGAGCTCGGGGCGCTCGTGCTCGAGCATCGCCTCATCCGCGAGCTGCGCCCGCCGGGCAACGTCGTCCACAAGCACGACGACCCGTACGTGTACCTGCGCTGCAGGCTGGACATCGCCTACCCCGTGCTCGAGGTCGCACGCGAGCCGGCCACCGGTCGCGCGGTCACGATCGGGCCGCTGCGCAGCCGCGCGGCCGCGGTCGAGCTCAAGGAGCAGCTGGACTCGCTGTTCGGCCTGCGCCACTGCGGGCGGGCGCTGCGCCTGCGGCCCTGGCCGTCGGCCTACGGGCAGATGGGCCGCTGCATGTCGCCCTGCCTCAACGACCTCGACCCCAACCTCTACCGTCGCAAGCTCGACGACGCGCTCGCGCTCTTCGACGGCGACGGCGACGGCGGCGCCGCGCTGCTCGCGCACATCGACGGGCAGATGCGGGCGGCCGCGCGCGAGCAGCGCTTCGAGCGCGCGGCCTGGCTGCGCCGGCGCCGCGAGCGGATCGCGTCGCTCGTCGCCGCGCTCGGCGGCGCCCTGGTGGCCACGCACGCGACGCCACGGCTCGTGGTCGCCGGGCACCCCCGCGGCGGGCCGCGCTTCGACGCCTTCTGGCTCGTCGGCGGAGCGCTCCGCGACTGGGGCTCGTTCGCGACCGGCGACGACCTGCACCCACGCACCGTGGCGGCGCTCGCGCTCGCCGGCCGGGGCGTACCGCAGCTCGCCGGTGACGCGGCCGCCGAGGCGCGCATCGTGCAGACCTGGCTGGCGCGCCACGAGCCGCCGGCGCTGGAGCTCCGGGACGGCGTCGACCGCGCGCGGCTGCGGCGCTTCGCGGCCGGGGCCGTGACCGCGCACCCGGTCGGCCGCTGACGCGGCGCGGTCATTCATCTGACATTCGGCCATAAGACGGAGCATCGCTGTCGTCGTTGGGTGCGCGGGCTCACACACGAGCGCGCGCGGCCCGTGGTAGGCGTTGGGCCGAGGGGTCGCGCGGCCCCACGCACCCGAACTCCAAGGAGCGGACATCGATGACGGCAACCTGCAGGACGGCGCCCGGTCCGGGCATCACACGACTCGTGCGGCTCGGCGCCGCGCTGCTGCTCGCGCTTGCGGCCGGGCTGGCCGTCTCGGGCGCCCAGGCGCAGGCCAGCTCGTCGGTCATGTTCGTCGTCGACACGTCCGGCTCGATGGCCGGCCAGCGTCTCGCCGACGCGAAGTCGGCGCTGATCAGCGCCAGCGGCGCCGTGCCGCAGGGCGCGTTCGTCGGCCTGCGCTCCTTCGGCGGCGCCTGCAGCGACGGCGGCGAGCAGCGCGTCGCGCTCGGCCCGCTTGACCCGACCGCCTTCGCGGCCGCGGTGCAGTCGCTCACTGCCCGCGGGACGACGCCGACGCCCGAGGCGCTGCGCGCCGCGGTGGCGGCCCTGCCGCCGACCGGCCAGCGCACGATCGTGCTCGTCTCCGACGGACAGTCGACCTGCGGCGACCCGTGTCCCGTCGCCCGGCAGCTCGCGCAGACGTCGGGGGTGAACTTCAAGATGCACACGGTCGGCTTCCAGACGACCGGCACGGCCGAGACCGAGCTGCAGTGCATCGCCCGCGTCACCGGCGGCACGTTCGTGTCGGCCAAGGATCAGGCCGGTCTCGCCACGGCCGTCGGCAACGCCGCCTCCGGCAACCCCTGCGACGTGAAGAGCACGGCGAAGATGTCGCTGCTGCGCTCGGCCACCCGCGGACGCCTGCTGGACCTGTTCGCGACGATCTCCGCACGCACGTCGGGCAGCGCCGCCGCGTCGTACTTCTCCGCGGGCCGGACCACGACGTACCGCGTGCCGATCGTGCGCGGTCGGATCGGCGGCAGGCTGGTCCTCACGAGCGCGCAGGCGCGGCTCGGGACCGGGATCCTGACGCTCTCCTACCCCGGCGACGCCGACACGCGCGCCCAGACGGTGCGGCTGCGGGCCGCTGCGCGCAAGGCCCGCCTGCGCCCGACGCGGCCGCGGATCGTCGCCGGTCGGCTGCGGGCGGCGGGCACGATCAGCCGGCTCGCGCGCGGCGTCGTGCGGGTGCAGCTCGAGTACCAGGTGGGCTGCGACGTGAAGGTCGTCAGCGCCTCGGGCGCCATCCGCAACGGCCGCTGGAGCATCAACCGGGCGCTGACGCCGAGCCAGCTCGCGGGCATCGCCGCGCGCCGCGGCACCGTGCACTCGTACACGCTGTTCACGGGCTACGCCGCGCGCCGCATGCGCGGCGAGATGCGCTCCTTCCAGGTCCTGGGCGAGCGCTGAGCGCCACGGCCTGCGCGGTCGCCCGGGGGTCGAGCTCCCGGGCGGCCGGCGGGCGCCCGCGGCCGGGCGGTCGGTCAGCCAAACGGCAGCTGCACGACCTGCGCCGTCGCGCCGCCGTCGACCGCGACGGTGTCGCCGGGCGACGCCTCGCGGCGCACGAGCGCCAGCGCGATCGGCCCGTGGACGGGGGAGAGGACCGCGCTCGCGACCCGGCCGACGGTCCGCTCGCCGAGCTGCAGCTCGGCGCCCGCTGCGACCGGCTCGGAGAGCCGCAGGCCGCGCAGGTGGCGGTTGGGCTTGCCGCGGTAGAAGAGCCGCGCGACCGTCTCCTGGCCGACGTAGCAGCCCTTCGTGAAGCTCACGGCACGCTCGTTGAGCCCGGCCTCCTGGGGGATCGTGGTGTCGTCGAGCTCGTGGCCGTAGCGCGGGCGGCCGCGCTCGACGCGCACGATCTCCAGCGCGTCCTCGGAGACGAGCGCCGCGCCGGCGGCGAGCAGCGCGGCGCGCACGGCGTCGGTCGCCTCGGCCTCGCAGAGCACGTCGACGCCCGCGTCGGTGACGATCAGCCGCACCGCGCGGCCGGCGATCTCGCCCGCGCGATGCGCGTGCTCCTCGGCGGGCAGGTCCTCGGCGCCGGCGACCGCTCGCGCCCGCGGTCCGGCGAGCGACAGCAGGCCGCGCTGGACCGTGCGCTTGTGCAGCTCGACGTCGAAGCCGATCTTGAAGCGGCGCACCATGTCGAAGAGCGCCTGCAGCGTCATGCGCTCGGTGTCGAGCAGCAGCTCGGGCTCGGCGCCCTCGTCCTCGGCGGCGAGCACGCGCAGGTCGCCGAGCATCTTGCCCTTGTGGGTCAAAAAGGCCGCATAGCAGCCGCGCCCGCCCGCCAGGCCCTCGATGTCGTTCGTCACCTGGCCGGCGAGGAAGGACTTGCGCTCGGTGCCCGTCAGCGCGAGCTTGCCGCGTTCGGAGCGGTCGATGAGGCCGCACCCGTCGGTCAGCGTCCGGTACTCGCTGGCGAGGTCCTCGGTCAGCGTCGCCATGGGTCGAGCATAGCCCCCGGGGCGGGCCTGCCGGCAGGCGGGCGCCGACATGCCAATCGATCATCTAGATTGCGAAGGCGATGGCGCTTGCGGACACCTTCCAGCAGATCGTCGACTCGCTGCCCGACGACTGGACCGACATGGAGCTCGACCTGCGGATCGCGGACGAGCAGCGCTACATCGACGCGGCGACCTACCTCGTGACGTGCAACGCGCAGCCCTACTCGCGCCATGACTGGCACTGGCGCCTGCTCGTCGCGCACCGCTTCGGCCACGCGGCCGCGGCACCGACGGTGCACGGCGCGCTGACGCTGCTCGACAACGCCGGGATCGAGGGCGAGCTCGCGCTGCGCGAGCTGCGCTCGGGCCGCGTCGAGGTACGCCAGATGTGGGGCCGGCCGCAGTCCGTGCGCGAGGAGTTCAAGCGCATCAGGGCGCAGTAGCCGTGGCGCGCGTCGTCGCGCTGCTGCCCGACCTGCTGTTCGGCTCCAAGGTGCGGGGAATGCTCGCCGCGGCGGGCCATCAGGTCGAGGTCGTCGGCGCGGACGCGACGCCCGAGCAGCTCGCCGGCGCCGACCTCGTGGTGCTCGATCTCTGCGAGGACGCCGCGCGACGGCTCGCCCTGGCGGGCGGCGGCGCGCCGACGCTCGCGTTCTATCTGCATGCCGACGTCGACAGCCGGGCCGCGGCGCTCGCGGCGGGCGTCGAGCTCGTCGTGCCGCGCTCGCGCATGGCCCGCGAGGGCGCGGCGCTGGCCGACCGCCTGCTGGCCGCGCCGGGCGGCGGGAGCGCCTGAGCCCACCGCGGGGGCGACCGCCTGCGGCCAGCCCCGCGCCGGGCGACTGCTGCTGGCCACGTCCGGCGCCGGCGGCGCCTGAGCCCGCGCGGTGGGCGGCTGCTGGCCACGTCCGGCGCCGGCGACTGAGACCACCGCGGGGGGCGACCGCCTGCTGGCCACGTCCCGCGCCGGCGGCGCCTGAGCCCACCGCGCCGGGCGATCGCCGTGGGGTTCGACCAGGGATGGCGCACCGCAGCGCCATCGTGGTCATCGCGGCGCTCCTCGTGGCGCTGATCAGCACCGCCGCGCGACGAGCTCGCGATGTCGCGCAAGTACGCCGAGGCGCTGCTCGAGCACCTCGACGCGGCCCGCTCCACCAAGCGCCTCCCCGACGACCGGCGCGTGCTGCGCAGCCGGCGCTGAGCGACACGCGAGGGGCGCCCGCGCGCCGCCCGCGCTCGCGTCGGCGCGGCGCCCGAGCTCGCGCCGGCGCGGCGCCGGTCCACGCCGGCGCGGCGCCGGCCCACGTCGGCCAGCCCACTGGCGCGTTTGACGCTTCCAGCGCTGCAAACGCGCCACCCGGTCCTCGGTTCGCCCCACGGCTGGGCCCACTGGCGCGTTTGACGCTTCCAGCGCTGCAAACGCGCCACCCGGTCCCCGGTTCGCCCCACGGCTGGGGCCCACTGGCGCGTTTGACGCTTCCAGCGCTGCAAATGCGCCACCCGGTCCTCGGTTCGCCCCACGGCGGGTCCGGCGGCAGGGACGCGATCAACGGCGGGCCGGCTGCCGACCGCCTGGTCGGCGGGCCGGGCAACGACGCGATCAACGCGGTCGCCGCCGCCGCCGACGTCATCCTCTGCAAGACCGGGTTCGACGCCGTGCAGATCGACCGGCTCGACCGGCTGCTGGACCGCCGCGCCTGCGCTGGCGTCGCGGCGCGGCGCCGGGCGTCAGTCGCGGCCGGGCGCCGGCACGTAGCGCCCGTCGAACGCGAGCGCGACGTCCGGGGTGCGCTGCGTGATGCCAAAGCGCCGTTCCCAGCGCGCCCACGCGCGCAGCCGCACGGGGTTGAGCGCGCCGAAGCCCGGTGCGCCGACGGTGAACGACGGCGACACGGCGTCGAGCTGGCGCTGCAGGAGCGCGCGGTCGAGGCCGTCGACGGCCTCGACGAGCGCGCTGACCCCGTTCTCGGGGTCGACCAGCACCTCCTCGTAGCCGCGCGCCAGCGCGGCGACGCTCGCGCGCACGAGCGCCGGGCGGTCGCGCAGCGTCGCGCGCGTCACGGCCAGGACGAGCTCGGGGTAGGTCGGCGCCCCGTAGTCCTCGACGCGGAACTCGCGGATCTGCGGGCGCAGCGCGCGCAGCGCGACGCCCTCGACGTTCCAGAACCCCGTCGCTCCCGCCACGGCGTCGGTCAGCAGGCTGCGCACCGCGGTGAAGCCGATCGTCGTGGGGCGCACCGCGCCGGGGTCGCCACCGGCTCCGGCCACGATCGAGCGCAGCACGGCCTCGTCGCTCGGCAACCCGGTCACGCCGACGCGCTCGCCCTCAAGGCCGCGCGGCGAGCGGATCCGCGGCTGGGCGAACACCGCGGCCAGCGGCGTCTGCACGAGCGCCATGACGCCGACGAGGTCGCGGCCCGCCTCGCGGGCCAGCGCGAGGTCGTGGATGTCGAGCACGGCGAGGTCCGCCCGGCCCGAGACGAGCAGCTTGACGGCGTCCGTCGCGTCGCCGGGCACCTGGACGCGCAGGTCGACGCCGAGCGCGCGGTCGTAGCCGCGCGCGACGGCCGTGTAGATGCCGGTGTGGACGGCGTTGGGCTGGAAGTCCAGCAGCAGCGTCGCGTCGGAGTTCGGCGCCAGCGCGCTGTCGTTGGAGGCGCAGCCGGCGAGCGCGAGCAGGGCGGTGAGCAGGACCGCCGAGAGCCGGGCGAGGAGCATCTGGCGCCGAGGATACGATGGCCAGCCCGCGGACTGGAGGTCGCATGCAACGCCGTGAGACGTCGGCCTACGTGGCAGAGCTGATCGGGACGTTCTTGCTCGTCGCGTTCATCGCGCTGGCGGTCACCGTGAACTCCGACGGCGGGTTGGGCTACACCGACGTGGCGGTCGTCGGGCTCGTGCACGCGTTCGCGCTCATGATGATCGTCGCGACGATCGGGGGGACCTCTGGGGCGCACGTCAACCCGGCGGTCACGATCGCGCTCGCCTCCCTGCGCAAGATCCATCCCGTCGACGCCGCCATCTACGTGCTCGTGCAGGTCGCCGGCGCCGTGCTCGCCGTGCTCTTCGTGAAGCTCATGATCGTCGACGGCAGCGCCGGCGCCGCCAACTACGGCGCGCCCGCGCCGGCCGAGAACTTCCTCGACGGCGAGGCGGGCGCCGCCTTCCTCGGCGAGGCGCTCGGGACGTTCGCGCTCATGTGGGCGATCATGGGCGTCGCGGTCGACCCGCGCGGCGCGGGCGGGTGGGCTGCGCTCGTCATCGGCGCGACGCTCGGCCTCGCGGTGTTCGCGCTGGGGCCGATGACCGGCGGCAGCTTCAACCCGGCGCGCGCCTTCGGTCCGGCGCTCATCTCGGGCGAGTTCGGCGGCGGCGGCACGTTCCTGCTCGGCTACGTCGCCGGGCCGATCGCCGGCGCGCTCGCGGCGGCGTTCACGTACGACGCGGTGATCCTCCGCGGGGGCCGGTCCGGACGGCCCGTCGACACGCTGGGCTGAGGCGGCCGCTGCCTAGACTCCCGTGGGTGCGCCGGCGCGTCACATTCAGCCGCAACCTGACGCTCTCGCTGTCGCGGACCTGCCGCTGCTACTGCAAGTACTGCGCGTTCGCGACGCACCGCACCCACCTGCACGCGCCCGACGAGGTGCTCGCGCTGCTCGACGGCGCCGCGCGGCGCAACGTCAAGGAGCTGCTCGTGCTGACCGGCGAGCGTCCCGAGGTCGACGCCGGGGTGCGCCGGCGCCTGGCGGACCTCGGGCACGAGGACTTCGTCGCCTACGTCGTGTGGACCTGCGAGCAGGCGCTCGAGCGCGGGCTGCTGCCGCACACGAACCTCGGCGTCCTGCCGCGCGCCGACCTCGCGCGGCTGCGCGAGGTGACCGCCTCGCAGGGGCTCATGCTCGAGTCCGTCAACCCCGGCCTCGTCGCCCACCAGGGATCGCCGACGAAGCACCCGGCGCGGCGCCTGGAGACGATCCGCGCCGCCGGCGAGCTGCGCGTCCCGTTCACGAGCGGCATCCTCGTCGGCATCGGCGAGGGCGAGGACGAGCGCGTCGCCGCGCTCGAGGCGCTCGCCGCCCTGCACGCCGAGCACGGCCACCTGCAGGAGGTCATCCTGCAGAACTTCGTCCCGCACGACAGCTACTACGGCCGCGAGCCGGCGCAGATCGCCGACGCCGCCGCGCGGCGGCGCTGGAGCACCGGGATCGGCGACGCGCCGCACCGCGAGCTGCCGGCGTGGGCCACGCCGGTCGGCATCCAGGACATGAAGCGGCTGATCGCCGAGTGCCGGCGGCTCATGCCGGACGTCGGCGTCCAGGTGCCGCCGAACCTCGCCGACTGGTGGCCCGAGCTCGTGCGCGCCGGCGCGACCGACCTCGGCGGGCTGAGCGCCAACGGCGACCACATCTCGCCCGAGCATCCGTTCCCGTCGCCGCACGAGGTCCGCAAGCGGCTGGCCGCCGACGGCGTCGCGCTCACCGAGCGGCTGTGCGTCTACCCCCGGTACATCGGGCCCGACTGGCTGGCGCAGGGCGTGCTCGACGTCGTCAAGACGCGCTTTTGGAGCTTCATCCCGCGGCGTGGCAGCGGGCGCACCGAGCCGCCGCGCCCGCTGCGCCCGGACCTCGCCGGGCGCGCGATCGTCCGCGGCCGCGAGGGCCTGCGGCTGAGCCCGGACGAGCTGACCGCGCTGTTCGCCGAGACGCGCGCCGAGGTCGTCGAGGACATGCGCC
Organism: uncultured Solirubrobacteraceae bacterium; assembly: GCA_963722455.1. Classification (GTDB taxonomy): domain Bacteria; phylum Actinomycetota; class Thermoleophilia; order Solirubrobacterales; family Solirubrobacteraceae; genus CADCVQ01. The sequence goes on along the minus strand of CAVRMD010000007.1, from coordinate 313,685 downwards.
AGGCGGCCGACGAGCTGCGCGCGCAGCTGGCGGGGGAGACGGTGACGTTCGTCGTCAACCGCAACGTCAACGTCTCGAACGTCTGCATCGTCGGCTGCGCGTTCTGCGGCTTCGGCCAGGGCCGCCGCTCGCCGGACGCCTACGAGATCGAGCGCGCCGACTTCGTGCACCGCATCGAGGAGGCGGTCCGGTTCGGCGCGACGGAGATCTGCATGCAGTCCGGGATCCATCCCGACTGGGCGATCGAGGACTACGAGGGCTGGCTGCGCCTGGCCAAGGAGGTCGCCCCGCAGCTGCACCTGCACGCCTACTCGGCGATGGAGGTCGCGCACATGTGCGACCAGAGCGGCCTGGAGCCGCGCGCGGTGTTCGAGCGGCTGCGCGCCGCCGGGCTGGACTCCACGCCGGGCACGGCCGCCGAGGTCCTGCACGACGGCGTGCGCGAGCGCATCAGCCCCAACAAGCTCCCCGTGGGGCGCTGGGTGCAGATCATCGAGGCCGCGCACCGCGCCGGGCTGCGCTCGACGGTCACCGTCATGTTCGGCCACATCGAGGAGCCGTGGGAGCTCGCCGAGCACATGCGCGTCGTGCGCGAGCTGCAGGAGCGCACGGGCGGCTTCACGGAGTTCGTGCCGCTGAGCTTCATCCCGTTTCACACGCTGCTGGGCCGCACGCACGGGGTGGCGGAGATCTCGCCCGAGGAGAACCTCAAGCACACCGCCGCCTTCCGCCTGGCGCTCGGGCACAGCATCCGCAACCTGCAGGCCAGCTGGGTGAAGATGGGCCTGGAGGCGGCCACCGAGGCGCTGCGCTGGGGCGTCAACGATCTCGGCGGCACGCTCATGGAGGAGAACATCAGCCGCCTGGCCGGCAGCTACCACGGCGTCCGGCTCGATCCCGCCGACCTCGTCGCCGCAGCGCACCGCGCGGGCCGCCCGGCGGCCGAGCGCACGACGCTGTACGAGATCCGCCGCCGGCACCCGCTGCGCGCCGCCGCGGCGTAGCCGGCGCCCGCCCGCCGCCTCGCCGGACACGGCGACCGGCGCTCCGGGCATCGGTACCCTGCTCGGATGCGCGAACCGGAGCAGATCACCGCCGAGGGCCTCGCCGCGCTGCGCGCGGAGATCGAGCAGCTCGAGAGCGGCGGCCGCGCCGACATGGCCGAGCGCATCAAGGCGGCCCGCGAGCTCGGAGATCTCAAGGAGAACGCCGAGTACCACATCGCCAAGGAGGACCAGGCGCACCTGGAGACGAAGATCAAGCGTCTCAACGAGCGCCTGCGGGCCGCCCGCGTCGTCGAGGGCGACGGCGATCCGGACGTCGTCGGCTTCGGGTCGAGCGTGGGGGTCGTCGACGTCGCGTCGGGCCGCGAGATGGCGTTCACGCTCGTCGGTCCGACCGAGGCCGACCTCAAGGGCGGCCGCCTGTCGTTCGAGTCGCCGGTCGCTCAGGCGCTCGTCGGGGCCCGCGCGGGCGACACCGTGACGGTCGCCACGCCGGGCGGCGACCGCGCCTATCGCGTCGATCGCGTCGGCTGACGCCCCCGGGGCGCTGCGGACTTCGAGCCGGGGGAGCCGGCTGAGCGATACGAGCTTCGCGCCGGCCCGGCATAGTTCCCGACCCATGAGACCAACCGTCCTTCTCTGTGTGTGCCTGCTGGCTGCGCTGGCCGCCGGCTGCGGCTCCGGCGCGACGACGAACTGCAAGCTCCCGCCCGACCGCGACCTGCTGCTCGCGGTACGCGCGCACGCCGGGCCCGTCGAACTGCCGTCGACGGGCAGGACCGGCAACGCGGGCCGCCTGACGATCAGCGCGTGCCAGACCTCGGCCACCGAGGCGACGGCCACGCTGACGGTCTTCAGCCTCAGCGACCCGTCGACGCGCGACATCCGTCACGGCATGACGCTCGAGCGCCGCACCGGCGCGTGGGTCGTGACCGCCGACGTGCACTCGCGCCGCTGCCAGAAGGGCCCCAAGAGCCAGGAGTTCTCGAGCGCGAAGTGCTCGTAGGCCGCGCCCTCGCTCGCTCCTAGGCGAAGAGGTCCTCGTCGCGCGCTCGCACGAGCTGCGCCGCGCCGGGACCGTCGGCGTCGCTGACGTGGCGCTCGAGGCCGCGGACGAGCACGGCGGGCTCGCGGGTGTCCTTGCCGCGCGCGAGGTCGGCCGCGGCCGCCGCCTCGTCGGCGACGGCGATGACGGTCGCCTGCAGGACCCGGCCGGCGCCGTCGCGGCGCCCGCGCCAGTCGTCGACGGCCGCCAGGCCGGCGAGGCCGATCGCGACATCGCACTGTCCGACGCGCCACGCCCGTCCGAAGGAGTCGGCGATGACGATCGCCGGCGCGACGCCGGTCTGCGCGCGCAGGCGGCGTCGCAGCACGCGCGCGGAGGCGTCGGGGTCCCGCGGCAGCAGCACGACCTCGTCGTCGCCTGCGGGGGCGTTGGACGCGTCGACGCCCGCGTTGGCGCAGACGAAGCCGTGCGCCGTCCGGCAGATCAGCACGCCCGGCCGCGAGCGCACGATCTCGGTGCTCTCGCGCAGGATGACCTCGACGAGGCGCGCGTCCTTGCCGTGCTCGGCGGCGAGCTCGGTCGCGCGCTCGCTCGGCTGCACCGCTGCCAGCGAGACGGTCCGGCCCTCCGCCTTGGAGATCACCTTGTGCGAGACGACGATGACGTCGCCGTCGGCGAGCCGCCGCGCGGAGGCGACGAGCAGCGCGGCGAGGTCGTCGCCGTGGCGCACCTCGGGGATCCCGGGCAGCGCGGCGGCGACGATCACGACTCGGGGGCGGGCGGGCGCTCCCAGCCGGCGATGCGGCTCAGCATGCCGCGCGTGTGGGCGGCGCCGCCGCGATGGTCGGCGAGCAGCTGGCGCAGCGCGACGAGGTCCTCGCCGGTGTCGACGTCGATGAGCAGCGTCGGCAGCTGCTCGATCGCGCAGGGGACTCCGGCCGCCGCGGCCGCCCGCTCGTGGCGGGCGCGGCTGTCCTCGCCGAAGGACGGCTCGATGACGTCCGGCGGGACGAGCACGAGCGCGTTGGTGCCCGTGCCGTGGCGGTCGGGGACCAGCGTCACCGACCTGCCGGCGACCGGCCGCGCGAGCAGCTCGCCGAGCTCGGCCTGGTCGAGCGCCGGGCAGTCGCCGGGCACGAGCACGACGCGCTCGGCGCCGCGCTCGATCGCGTACTCGATCCCGATCAGCGCGGCCGCGCTCTGGCCCTCCTCCTCGGTGTCGGCGAGCACGGTCGCGCCGTAGCCGTTGCCGATCGCCTCGGCCGTCGGCTCGGACGTGACGACGAGCACCTCGTCGATCGCCTTCGTGCGGCGCAGGGCCATGAGCACGTCGGTGACCATCGACTCGGCGAGCGCGCGGCGCGTGCCGCCCGACAGCTCGTCGCCGAGGCGCGCCTTCGCGACGGCGAAGCGCTTGACGGGCAGGACGGCGAACGTGCGCAGGCGCGGTGCGGCCATCAGGTGGCGAGCCCCTCGGCGAAGCGCAGCGTCTCGGCCGCGAGCCGCCGGCGACCGGCGGCGTCGTCCATGAGCAGATCGGTCTGCAGGACCGGGATGCCCTCGACCGGCTCGTCGGCGACGAGGCCGTCGATGAGGCCCGCGTAGCACGCGGCGATCCCCGCGCCGCTGGCCTCGTGGCCGGCCCAGCGCATGAACTCGGCGGTCGGGCCCTTGAGCACGCGGCCGCCGACGATCGGCGACACGGCGACGATCGGGGCGGGGCTGTCGAGGAGGGCTTGGCGCATCTGCGGCACGGCGAGGATCGGACCGATCGAGATGACCGGGTTGGATGGACCGATGATGATCGCGCACGCGGCGGCGATCGCTTCGACGACCTCGGGCGTGGGCAGCGCGGCCTCGATTCCGCGCAGCTGCATGTCCTGCACGGGGCCGTCGCCGCGATCGCGGATCATGAACTCCTGAAACGCCAGCCAGCGCCCGCGGGCCAGGACCCACGTGCGGACCGGCTCGTCGGTCATCGGCAGCACGCGCGCCTGCACGCCGAGCGTGCGCGCGAGGCCGGCGAGCGTCTCGGTGAGGCGGGCGCCCTCGGAGATGCGTCGCGCGCGCTCGATGCCGATCGCGAGGTCGTAGTCGCCCAGCGAGAACCAGACGTCGGCGCCGAGCTCGCGCAGCGCGTCCATGACGGCGAACGTGTCGCCGCGCAGGCCCCAGCCGCGCTCGTCGATGCGATCGGCGAGCCAGAACGTCACGAGATCGGGGTCGGGGCTCACGTACGCGCCGTGGATCGCGATGTCGTCGGCGGTGTTGGCGATGACGGTCAGCCGGTCGCGGGCGACGTCGAGCATCCCCCGTGCGAGCTTCGCTCCGCCGCTGCCGCCGGCGAGCACGACGACGGGCGCGCTCACGCCGGCCACAGCTCGGCGGGCAGACCGGTGATCCGCACCCCGGCGTGCGTCTTGTAGCGGGCGTTGATCGAGATCATCAGGGCGGTCATCGACTCGGTGACCCTGGCCATCTCCAGGCGGCCGCAGTCCACGCAGCGCAGCCCGCCGATCGCGTCGAGCAGCCCGGCCACGCGGCGCTTGTCCGCGCGCCTGTCGCCGCAGACGAGGACGTCCTCGTCGAGCGCGGCGTCGAGGTCGCGCAGGGCGGCCGCGCTGACGGTGTGCAGGGCGCTGAGCACGGTCACGCCGGCGGGCGCCATCTCCTGCGCCTGCTGGGCCGCCGAGCCCTGCGGAACCCCGAGGGTCCGCGTCGCGCGCCCGCCGACGGCGGCGGCGAGCGGCACCGTCGCATCGACGAGCAGCTGGCCGGCGCGCAGCACCTCGCGCAGGTTGTGCAGCGTCTCTGACTGGTTGCGAAACGGCACCGACAGGATCACGAGCTCGTTGCGCGCGGCGGCGACCTCGTTGGCGAAGCCCGCGACGAGGCTGCCGGGGACGGCGTCGCGGACGCGGACGGCGGCCTGCTCGGCGCGCGCGGCGTCGCGGCTGCCGATCGTGACGGCACAGCCGGCGTGGGCGAGTCGGAGGGCCAGGCCGAAGCCGAGCGCGCCGGAGGCGCCGATGATGGAGACCGGCTCGGGCAAGGCACGAGCGAGGATATCCGCCCCGGGGCGCGACATCCGCACATCGCCGGGTGCGTTCAGCGTCCGGTGAAGCGCGGCGTGCGGCGCTCGGCGAAGGCCTGGGCGCCCTCGCGGAAGTCGGCGCTCACCGTGCACGCCGCCTGCGCGGCGAGCTCGTGCTCGAGCGTGGCGTCGAGCGCCGGGTGGGCGGCGGCGTTCAGCACGCTCTTGGCGAGGCCGACCGCGATCGGCGCGCAGGCCAGCAGCTCGGCCGTGAGCTGCGCGGTGGCGGCGTCGAGCTCGGCGGCCGGCGCGACCCGGTTGACGAGCCCGATGCGCTCGGCCTCGGTGCCGTCGACGAGCTTGGAGGTCATGATGAGCTCCTTCGCGCGCCCGAGGCCGACGAGCGCGGGCAGGCGCGAGCAGCCGCCGACGTCGGGGATGAGCCCGATCCGGGTCTCGAGCAGCCCGATGACGGCGTCGGTCGCCATGACGCGCAGGTCGCAGGCCATGACGAGCTCGCACGCCCCGCCGAGGCAGGCCCCGTGGATCTGCGCGATCGTCGGCTTGGGCATCTCCTCGCAGAGGTTCCAGATCTCGAGGATCGCCCGGCGCATGTCGCTCAGGCGGCCCGGATCTGCCGCGAGCGACCCGAGGTCGGCGGTGTCCATGCCCGCGCAGAACATCGCGCCCTCGCCGCGGATGACGACGATGCGCACGGCGTCGTCGCGCGCCGCGTCGTGCAGCAGCCGGCCGAGCTCGCCGACGAGCGCGGCGTTCATCGCGTTGCGCTTCTGCGGGCGGTTCAGCACGAGATGTCGGACCGCATCGCGATCCTCGACAAGGACGAGGCTCATCGCGCCCAACCTAGTGGGTCGTCCACGAACGCTCTGGATGACCACGAGCGCCCGCGGTCGCGGCGACCCGGGAGGGCCGGACCGGCCGGCTCACTACCCTAGGCAGCGCATGGGCTCTCCGACCGCCACCGAGCGCCGCGAGCTCGCCTTCGCCGGAGTCGCCGCGCAGGCCGCGCTCGTGCGCGACGGCACGGTCACGCCGCGCGAGCTCGTGGAGACCTCGCTGGCGCGGATCGCCGAGCTCGACCCGACGCTGAACACGTTTCGCGACGTGTTCGCCGAGCGGGCGCTGCTCGAGGCCGACCGCGCCGCCGGCCCGACCGGCGCCGGCGACGAGCGCCCGCTGCGCGGCGTGCCGATCGCCGTCAAGGACGACACGCCGGTCGCCGGGACGCCGAAGGTCTGCGGCTCCAACGCGTTCGGCGAGCCCGAGCCCGAGGACGCCGAGCTCGTCGCCAGGCTGCGCGCGGCCGGGGCGATCGTGATCGGGATCACGCGCACGCCGGAGATCGCCGCGTGGCCGTTCACCGAGACCGTCGCCGGCGGCATCACGCGCAACCCGTGGGATCCCCAGCGCACGCCCGGCGGCTCGAGCGGTGGATCCGGGGCCGCCGTCGCGGCCGCGCTCGTGCCCGCGGCGACGGCGACCGACGGCGGGGGCTCGATCCGCATCCCGGCCGCCTGCTGCGGCCTGTTCGGGATGAAGACCTCGCGCGGGCTCGTGACGACGGCGCCGGCCGTGCAGCCCTTCGACGATCTCACCGTCTACGGCTTCTTGACGCGCTCCGTCGCCGACTCGGCGCTGCTGTACGAGGTCGTGACCGGCAAGCCGTACGTCGAGGCCGCCCGCACGCCGCCCCCGCGCCTGCGGATCGCGCTCTCGACGGCGATCCCGGCCGGCAGCACCGCGCGGCTGGACGCCGGCTGGCGCGCCGCCGCCGAGTCGACCGCCGAGCTGCTGCGCTCGCTCGGCCACGAGGTCGTCGAGCGCGAGCCGCCGATCGGTCCGGTCGGCCTGAACGTGCTCGCCCGCTATCTCGCCGCGATCGACCGCGAAGCGCAGGCCGTCGCGCATCCCGAGCGCCTCGAACGGCGCACGCGCGCGCTGGCCCGGCTGGGCCGCCGGCTCGGCGCGGCGGCGGCGCGCGCGCGCCGCAACGAGGCCGCCGACGCCGTGCGCGTCAACGCGATCTTCGACGACGTCGACGTCGTGCTGGGCCCGACGCTGGCCAAGGCGCCGCTGCAGATCGGGCGCTACGAGGGTCGCGGCGCGTCGTACACCCTGAGCGGCGTGCTGCGCTGGGTGCCGTTCAACGGCATCTGGAACCACCTCGGCAACCCGGCGGCGGCGGTGCCGGTCGGCTTGGACCCGCACGGCCTGCCGCTGTCGGTGCAGCTCGTCGGCCGCCCGCGGTCCGACGCGACGCTGTTCTCGCTCGCACACGAGCTCGAGGCCGCGCGGCCCTGGGCCGGCTCGCGCCCGCCCGTCTCTTGAGCTCCGCCGAGCTGCGCGCGATCGCCGAGCGGGCCGCGCGGGCGGCCGGCGAGCTGCTGCGCGAGCGCTTCGAGGCCGGCGGCGAGCGCGCGACGGCCTCCAAGTCGACCCACACCGACCTCGTCTCGGAGGCCGACCTCGCCGCCGAGCGGGCGATCCGCGAGATCATCACGGCGGCGCGGCCCGGCGACGCGATCCTCGGCGAGGAGGGCGGAGAGACGCAGCAGGGCGCCGGGCTGCGCTGGATCGTCGACCCGCTCGACGGCACGGTCAACTTCCTCTTCGGCGTGCCCCAGTGGTGCGTCAGCGTCGCCGTGCACGACGACGAGGGCGGGCTTGCCGGCGTCGTCTTCGACCCCCTGCGCGACGAGCTCTTCGCCGCCGAGCGCGGCGCCGGGCGCCCGACGCTCAACGGGGTCGCGGTGGCGGGGTCCCGGCGCGCCGAGCTCGACACGGCGCTCGTCGGCACGGGCTTCGCCTACGACGCCGACGTGCGCCGGCTGCAGGCCGAGGTCGTCGCCCGCCTGCTGCCGCAGGTGCGCGACGTACGTCGGATGGGCAGCGCGGCGCTCGACCTCGCGTGGACCGCCGCCGGACGCTACGACGCGTTCTACGAGCGCGGCGTGAAGCTATGGGACGTCGCCGCGGGCCTCGTGCTGGGCAGGGCCGCGGGCCTGGAGGTCGTCGCCCTGGCCGAGCGCGGCGCCGCCCCCGACGGGGTCGTCATGGCGCCGCCCGGGCTCGTCGGCGCGCTGACGGCGATCGTCGAGTAGCCCGCCGCGCGCGCGGCCGCGGCGCATACCCGGGGTGGGATTCGAACCCACAATCCCTCACGGGCAATCGGTTTTGAGCCGATCCTGTATTCCAGTTCCAGCACCCGGGCGCGGGCCCGATTGTAGGCTCAGCGCGACTGGGGGACGTAGGCGGGCGCGCCGCCGACGTTGCGCTCGACCTCGACGCTCCACTTCTGCGCGAAGCCGCGCGCCGCGACGGCGATGAGCAGGATCTGCAGGGGGACGAGCACGAGCGTCAGCGTTCCGACGATCGACTCGGCGAGCAGCGGCGACGTGAAGCCGGGCTCGTCGCGGGCGAACCACTGCGGCCCGCTGATCGCACAGAAGATGAGCAGGATGATCGCAAACGACGCGGCGACGGGCAGCAGCCCGCTGCGCCAGCGCGCGATGAAGACCGCGAGGAGCAGGTAGATCACGACGTAGGCGACGTGGACCGGCTTGGCGCCCTGGATCTTCTCCCAGCCACCGACGGTCGCGACCGCGAAGACGAGCGTGCTCACGAGCAGCAGCGCGACGACGATCGCGCGGGTCGCCTGCGACGCCGGCTTGTCCCGATTGGGATGCTCGATGATCACGTCCCCGTCGGCCACCACGGCCAACATACAATCACGCCCAGCCGGCAGCACGCGCGGGCGTGGTGGAATCGGTAGACACGCCGGCTTTAGGTGCCGGTGGCGCAAGCCATGGGGGTTCAAGTCCCTCCGCCCGCATGGGACCTCGGCCGCGCGACGCTCGTCCGCCCCCGGGCGGACGAAAGCGCGTGTTCGCCCGGGGCCCGAGCGGGTACGCACGTCCTTGACCGCCGAGACAACTTCACAACCGTGGAGTTGTGCTAGCGTCGTCGAGGTGTCCGATGCCCACGCGATCCCACACCCGCTTCCCGATGCGCTCGTCGAGCTCATCGCGCGCTACTTCCGCTGCCTCGGCGAGCCGATGCGCGTCAGGCTCCTCGACCGCCTGCGCGATGGCGAGGCGACCGTCCGCGAGCTGCAGGACGCCACGGGCGCCTCGCAGCAGAACGTTTCCAAGCACCTGGGCGTGCTGCTCGGGGCCGGCATGGTGAGCCGCACGAAGGAGGGCACCCGGTCGTCGTACGCGATCGCCGACGAGAGCGTCTTCGAGCTGTGCGAGATCGTCTGCGGCGGGATGCGCCTGCGGATCGGCGAGCTCGGCGACATCCTGGGCGGCGAGGATCGATGAGCCGCCTGGGCCCGGTCGGCCGGCTCGGCCGCTTCACCGCCTCGCACGGTCGCGCGGTCGCGCTCGTCTGGGTCGTCGTCGCCGTCGGCCTCGGCGCGCTCGCGCCGCGCGTCGAGCACGCCCTCTCGGGCGCCGGCTGGGAGGCGACGGGGTCGGAGTCCGTCAAGGCGCGCGAGCTCGTGGACCGAAGCTTCCAGGGCCTCTCGAGCTCGGCGCTGCAGGTCGTCGTCCATGCGCCCGACAAGACCTTCGCGGACCCCGAGTTCCTCGCCGCCGTCACCGACGCGCAGGAGATCCTGTCCGGCGATGCGCGCGTCGCCTCCGTCGTCGCCCCGCAGCCGGGTCGGTCGATCTCGCGCGACGGCCACACCGCCGTCGTGCAGGCCGGCGCGAAGGGCGATCCCAACGAGATGGTGCGCGTCGCCGACGACCTCAAGCCCCGTCTGGACGCGCTGGGCACGAGCGGCGTCGACGTCAGCCTGACCGGAGCGTCGGGCATGTGGTCTGACTTCAACGAGGCCAACAAGACGGCGATGCTGAAGTCAGAGCTCATCTCGTGGCCGGTGACGCTCGCCATCCTCGTGCTCGCGTTCGGGTCGCTCGTGGCGGCGGGCCTGCCGCTCATGCTCACGATCCTCGGGCTCGTCGCCGCGGCGGGCTCGCTGTACGTCGGCACGCAGCTGCTCGACATCTCGATCTGGGCGATGAACTTCGCGCTCATGTTCGCGCTCGCGCTCGGCATCGACTACGCGCTGTTCATCGTCATGCGCTTCCGCGGCGCCTTCTTCGGCACGCGGCTCAGCGCCCACGAGGCCGTCGCGGAGACGATGGACACCGCCGGCAAGGCGGTGCTCTTCAGCGGGCTGACCGTGCTCATCTCGCTCAGCGCGGTGATGCTCGTCCCGAGCCCCGCCTTCCGCTCGATGGCGCTCGGGATCATGCTCTCGGTCGTCTTCATCCTCGCCGCGACGCTGACGCTGCTGCCGTCCGTGCTCGTCAAGCTCGGCCCGAAGGTCAACAGCCTCGCGCTGCCCTGGGTGCGCGCCGGCCAGCACCGCTCGCCGCGCTTCGCGGCGTGGGCCAAGCGCCTGTGGCGCCGGCCCTACGGCTACGGCGCCGTCGCGGTGGTGCTGCTCGTCGGGCTCTCGATCCCGGTCCTCGACCTCAAGACGGGCATGCCCTCGATCAAGGTCGTGCCCGAGCAGGACGGCTCGCGCCAGGGCTATGAGCAGGTGCAGGCCGCCTTCGGCGCCGGCGCCCCCGGCGCCCTGCAGATCGTCGCCCCGGCGGCCGTCGCCCAACAGATCGCGCCCGGCGTCTCGCACGACCGCGGGATCGCGCGCGTCATGGCGCCGATGCCCGGCGCCGACGGCCTGGCGCTGCTCCAGGCGATCCCGCACGCCGACCCCTCCGATCCGGCTGTCGGCGCCACGGTCGACCGCCTGCGCGAGCGGCTGCCGGCGTCGGCCCTGATCGGCGGCGCGGTGGCCGAGAACCACGACCTCGAGGTCGCGCTCGCCGCCAAGACGCTGCTCGTGATCGGCGTCGTGCTCGGGCTCGGCTTCCTGCTGCTGCTCGTCGCCCTGCGGGCGCCGATCATCGCCGCCGTCGGGGTGCTGACGAACCTGCTCGCCACCGGCGCCGCGTTCGGCGTCGCGCAGCTCATCTTCCAGGAGGGTCACCTCGCGGGCCTGCTCGGCTTCGAGTCGCAGGGCTTTCTCGACGCCTGGGGGCCGGTCTTCTTCTTCGCGATGATCTTCGCGATCTCGATGGACTACACGGTCTTCCTGCTCGCCTCGGCGAAAGAGCACCGCGATCGCGGCGCCGACGCCCGCGAGGCGATGATCGGCGGCGTCGCCCACTCGGGGCGCGTCATCTTCGCCGCGGCGGCCGTCATGGTCGCGGTGTTCTTCACGTTCGCGCTCAGCGGTCCGCTGCCGCCGAAGGAGATGGGCATCATCCTCGGCGTCGCGGTGCTGCTCGACGCCGCGCTCGTGCGGCTGCTGCTCGTGCCGGTCATGCTGCGCCTGCTCGGCGAGGCCGCCTGGTGGCTGCCCAAGCCGCTGGGGCGGCTGCTTCCCGACGTCCGCTTCGGGCACGCCTGATGCTGCTGCGACCGCGCAAGCAGCCCGCGATCGACGTCGCCGACGCGCAGGCGCGCGCCGCCGCCGGCGAGCTGCTGCTCGTCGACGTCCGCGAGCCCGACGAGCGCGCCGACGGCCATCCGCCCGGCTCGCTGCACATCCCGCTCGGCGAGCTGAAGGGCCGGCTCGCGGAGCTGCCCGCCGACCGCCCGCTGGCGTTCGTCTGCCGCAGCGGCCGCCGTTCGGCGATGGCCGCCGCCGCCGCGCGCAAGGCGGGTCTTCGGGCCGCCAACGTCGACGGCGGGATGATCGCCTGGGAACGCCACGGACTCGACACGGAGAAACGCACATGATCTTTCGCCAGCTCACCCACGACGACCTCGGCTGCGCGTCCTACCTGATCGGCGACGAGCACGCCGGCGTCGCCGCGGTCGTCGATCCCAAGCTCGACATCGACGAGTACCTGCGCCTCGCCCGCTACCTCGGCGTGCGCATCGAGCACATCCTCGAGACCCACAACCACGCCGACCACGTCTCCGGCCACGGGCGGCTCGTCGCCGCGACCGGCGCGACGATCCACATCCACCGCCTCGCCGAGGCCGGCTACGAGCACGAGCCGTTCGACGACGGCTGGGAGCTCGAGCTCGGCACGCTGCGCGTGCGCGCGCTGCACACGCCCGGCCACCGTCCCGAGCACACCGCCTTCGCGCTCGTCGAGACCGGTCGCGGCGAGGAGCCATGGGCCGTGCTCACCGGCGACAGCCTGTTCGTCGGCGACATCGCCCGCCCCGACCTCGCCGTCGACAAGGAGCAGGGCGCGCGCGGGATCTACGCGTCGCTGCGCGAGACGCTGCTCGCGCTGCCCGCGACCTGCGAGGTCTGGCCCGGCCACCTGGGCGGCTCGCTGTGCGGCGGGCCCGGCATGGACATGAAGGTCGCGACGACGATCGGCTTCGAGCGCGCCCACCAGGAGCTGCTGCGCGTCGAGGACGTCGAGGAGTTCGTGCGCCGCACGACGTCGGCGCTCGGGCCGCAGCCGCCGAACTTCGAGAACATCGTCGGGCTCAACCGCGGCCCGCTCGTCATGGAGAGCGTCGAGACGCATCCGCTCAACCCGCGCCAGGTCCAGCAGGCCCAGGCCGACGGCGCGCTCGTCGTCGACCTGCGCACCGAGCTGCAGTTCGACGAGGCGCACGTCCCCGGCGCGGTCTGCATCACCTCGCGGCGGGCCGGATTCGGCTCCAAGCTCGCCTGGCTCGCCACGCCCGAGCAACCGCTCGTGCTCGTCGGCCGCGACGACGAGGACGCCTTCGAGGCGGCGGCGCTCGCCGGCGCCGTCGGCCTGCGCAACATCGGCGGCTATCTCGCGGGCGGGATGACCTCCTGGCGCGAGGACAAGCTCGACGTCGATCGGGTGCAGCGGATGACGGTCCCGCAGCTGCACGAGCGCTGGGACGAGGACCGCGACGCCCTCCAGGTGCTCGACGTCCGCGAGCAGGACGAGTGGGACGCCGGCCACATCCCCGGCTCCGTGCACGAGCCCTACCACGACATCGACGACGTCCCGGACGGGATCGATCCCGACCGCCCGGTCGCGGTCATCTGCGGCTCGGGGCAGCGCTCGGCGGTCGCGGCGAGCCTGCTGCAGCGCTTCGGCGCTTCCGACGTGATCCACGTCGTCGACGGCGGCGTGCCGCTGTGGCGGCGCGAGGGCTGGCCGGTCGACGAGCCGCGCGCCAGCGAGGTCTGACATGGACGTGCTGCTGCTGGCCATCCCGTTCGGCGTGGCCATCGGCATCGCGGTCGGCATGCTCGGCGGGGGCGGCTCGGTGCTCGCCGTGCCGGTGCTCGTCTACGTGCTGAGCACCGACGTCGAGACCGCGACCACGACGTCGCTCGTCGTCGTCACGGCGGCGGCGATCGCGGGCGGCTACGGCCACGCGCTCGAGGGCCGGGTGTGCTGGCGCCACGCGGGCGTCTTCACGCTGGCGGCCCTGCCCGGCGTCGTCGGCGGCACGGCGCTCGGCAACGTCGTGGGCGGGTCGGCGCTGATCGCGGGGTTCGCGGTCGTCATGCTCGCCGCCGCGGCGGCGACCTGGCGCAAGGCCTCCGACGGCGCGCCGGACGACGACGGGTCCGGGCACGCCTGCCCGCAGCTGCGCGTCGGCCGCGACGTCGGGGCCGGCCTGCTCGTCGGCTTCCTCACCGGCTTCTTCGGCGTCGGCGGCGGGTTCATCATCGTCCCGACGCTCGCCGTCGCGCTGGCGTTCTCGATGCGCAGCGCGATCGGCACCTCGCTGGCGATCATCACGACGACGTCGATCCTCGGGGTCGTCGTCCACCTCGCGGCGGGCCGCTCGCTGGAGCTCGACCTCACGCTCGTCATGGCCGCCGCGTGCGTCGCGGGCGCGCTCGCCGGCGCGCGGCTGAGCGCCCGCGTGCCGCAGCGCACGCTCGGGCGCGCGTTCGCCGGGCTCGTCGTCGCGGTCGCCGCCTATCTGCTCGTCAGCGCAGCCCTGCTCGGCGGTCCGCCGGGCACGTCCTGATCCGCTCCCGACCCCGGAGGTCCAGCATGCACAACGTCAACGTCGAGGCCCTCAGCGAGACGATCGAGAAGGCGCGCGCCGACGCCGGTGCGATGAAGCAGCAGGTGAGCTTCGACGGCGAGTGGCAGGTCGACGCAGGCCCGCAGTTCGTCGCCACGATCCCCGTGCCGAGCGGCGATCCCGTCACGTTCCAGGCCGACTTCCCGCCGCCGATGGGCGGCACGGGAGCGGCACCCAACCCGCTGGCGTACTGCTTCTGGGGCGGGCTGGCGTGCTATGCGATGACGTACGCGCAGGAGGCCGCCAAGCGGGGGGTGCAGATCCGCGGACTGCGTGCCCGCGTCGACGCGGAGGTCGACATGACGCGCGCGCTCGGGGTGTCCGAGACGCCGCCCGTGGAGCGAATCGACTGGCACCTCGAGGTCGACGCCGACGCGCCGCGGGAGACGCTCGAGCAGCTCAAGCGGCTCGCCGACGCGCAGTGCCCCGGCGTGTACTGCGTGCGCGAGCCCGTCGAGCTGGCGACGCACCTGGCCTAGCGTCCCGGCGCCGGCGCCCGGCGCCCGGCGGCGCCCCGCCCCCGGGCGCGGCGCCGTCCCCGGGCGCATCCCGCGCGGCGTGACGTGCGCCGTCAGCCGAGCGCGAAGACGACGGCGGTCTGCCACCGATCGCGCACGAGGAAGCCGCCGGCGGCCGTCTGCGCCGCGAGGCCCGCGGCGTCGACGCGCGCGCGCACGTCGGCGATCTGCTGCGGGGACCCCAGGACGACCGTCCACTGCCGCAGGCCGGCGGTGTTCGGCGGCAGCGGCTTGACGTCGGGCCCGAGCCAGACGTTGAACCCGAGGTGGTGGTGGTAGCCGCCGGCCGACACGAACGCCGCGCTGCCGAGGTCGACCATGACCTCGAAGCCGAGCACGTCGCGGTAGAGCTCGAGGGCGAGGCCGACGTCGCCGACGTGCAGGTGCAGGTGTCCGACGACGATGCCCGCACCGGCCTCGGGTGCCGCCGGCTCGTCGCCGATCTCGCCCATGAGGTCGTCGATGTCGAGGGCGAGCGTGTCCATCTGCACCCGGTCGCCGGGGACGCGCGGCGCCGGCCAGGCGTCGCGCGGCCGGTCGGCGTAGAGCTCGATCCCGTTGTCGTCGGGATCGCGCAGGTAGATCGCCTCGGACACGCCGTGGTCCGCGGCGCCCTCGATCCGCGTCCGGCTGCTCGCCAGGCGCCGCACCGCGCGGGCGAGCTCGGCGCGCGACGGATACAGCAGCGCGTAGTGGTAGAGCCCCGCATGACGGCCGCCGGGCGCGGCCCCGGCCTGCTCGACGAGCACGAGCAGGTCCTCGCCGCCGACCCCGAGCGCGGCGACGTTCCCGTCGCTGTCGTGCACGCGCAGCCCGAGCGAGCGCTCGTAGAAGGCGATCGAGCCGTCGAGTCGGGAGACCGTGAGGTGGACGGCTCCGAGGCGCAGCGTGGCGGGGAGCGGCCATGCGGGCGGCGCATCGGCTGGCCGGGCCATGCTGCGATGGTAGGGAGCGGTGCTGTCGCATCTACAATGCGCAGCCTCGGGGGACTGGTGTATCGGGAACACGGCGGTCTCCAAAACCGCAACGCCAGGTTCGATTCCTGGGTCCCCCGTCATCGCGTCCGCCGCAGGTGCGAACGTGTGTTCGTGCCGCGCGGTGTTCCGCATCCACCCGAGACCACGATCGACGCCGTCATGATGCGCCGGCGCGGGCACAGCGTCGGCGCCATCGCCGCGCATCTCGGGCTGCCACGGTCGACGGTCTCTCGATGGTGCCGCGGCGACGTCCCCACCGATGCGAGGGCGCTGCTCGCCGGCGGTGTCCCGCAGGCCCGGTGCGCGTCCTGCGGCCGGCGCGGGCGCCACGAGGCGCTGTCGAGCGAGTACGCCTACCTGCTCGGCGTGTATCTCGGAGACGGCTGCCTTGGCCGGGTGAGCCGGACGACGTCACTGCGGATCGCCCTGGATCTCGCATATCCGGCGATCATCGAGGAGGTGGCCGGGGCGATGCTCGCGGTGCGCGGCGGCGGGACGGTGAGCCGGTACAGCCCGCCGGGCAAGGAGTGCGTCCTGCTCACCTCCTACACCCGCGCATGGCGCTGCCTCTTCCCGCAGCACGGCCCCGGGCGCAAGCATGACCGGCCGATCGTGCTCGAGCCGTGGCAGCTGGAGATCGTCCGCGAGCATCCCGGCCGGCTGGCCCGCGGTCTCATCCACTCCGACGGCTGGCGCGGCGTGAACCGCGTTCGCACGAAGGGGCGCGACTACGAGTATCCGCGCTACCAGTTCTCCAACCGCTCGGACGACATCCGCACGCTGTTCACGGACGCCCTCGACCGGCTCGGCGTGGACTGGAGGCCGTGGGGGCGGTTCCACATCTCGGTGGCCCGCCGCGAGGCCGTCGCGCTGCTCGACGAGCATGTCGGCCCGAAGGCCTGACCGGCTCGCCGTGCGACGCTCGTGGCGATGAGGCTTCGCGCCGCATGGATGCTCGGGGTACCGCGGGATGATCGTTCGCCGTCCTCTGGTCGCGGCGCCCGGAGTGCGCGGCCGCGCTGCTGTGCAGCCTGCTCGTGGTCGCCGGGCTCGCCAACGCAGGCGCGAAGCTCACGCCGGTCACCGGCCCGCTCATGGCGAAGATCGGGATCGCAGACCAGAAGGCTCGGCGTTCGAGGACGAGCGGCTGTGCGGGCTGAAGCTGCGCTACCAGCGCCGCTCGCTGCCATGGGATGCGTTGCGCTTCGCCGATCAGCGCGCGGACCTCGACGCATGGGTGCAGCAGGCGCGGCTCGCCCGCACCGAGCCGCTGATCACGCACGCGCGGTCGCGCGATGCCCCGGGGCGCCGTCACCGTCCGCCCAGCCCGCAGCGCCTGCTGCGCGAGTCCCTGCGCCCGCGGTCCGGTGCGGCGCCGACGTCGTGATCGCCGGCCGGCGCGAGGAGGTGCTCGAAGCTGCCGTCGCGCAGCTCGGACCGCGGCACCTGGGTCTGCGGGGACATCCTGATCCAGGGCTTTCCCGCGATGGCCCACAGCGGCGCCGCCCGCGCCGCCGTCGAAGCGATGACACGCGACTGGGCCGAGCGCTGGGCAGACGACGAGATCAGCGCCGCCGCGCTCGCCCTGGGGCGCTTTGACGCCCAGTCGCTGCGCAAGTACCCCCCGAGCTGACCGCCGGCGCCGCGCGCTCCGTCCCGCTCGACCGCCTCGGCGAGCCGCGCGAGTTCGGCTGGCTCGCCGCACTCGCCGCGTGCTGAGCGGCAGCACGATCACGCTCGACGGAGGCGCCGACGACTGGTGGGGCCCGTGGCCGCCGCCCGCGCTGACGCGGGAGGACGGCGTCGTTGCGATCGAGCAGCGCCGCGGCGCCTAGCGGGGGCGGTATCCTGCGCAGCTAGTCGGGCGTGCGGGCGAAGTGTTGTGGCTGCACAGAAGCCTTCCAAGCTTCTAGGGCGGGTTCGATTCCCGTCGCCCGCTCTGCTGAAAGGCCACGGGGAGTGGCGCAGTCTGGTAGCGCACCCGGCTGGGGGCCGGGCGGTCGCAGGTTCAAATCCTGTCTCCCCGATGCGAGAAAAGGCCGTTTTGCGGGCCTTTTCTGCTTCCTAAGTTGGTGCAACGGGCGCTGACGGGGTCCATTTGGGGTCCAATTCTTCCCATGACCTCGGTGGAGAAGCTCTCTCGGGGCCACCGCCGACCGCGTCGTTAGCCTCCTTCGGGGCACGTAGTCGCGCGATCGAGGAGTCGAGAGGTCTTGGCAGTACGCCTGGAGTGGGAAGGAAAACCGACGCAGGTCGAGCGCCTCGCGCTGCCATTCCAGACCGTCGAGACGATCAACGAGTCGCGGGCGACGAGGGAGCGGGACACCGGGGGCCTATTCTCGTCGGCGGCCGATCCGACAAGTGCGCGAAATCAGCTGATCTGGGGGGACAACAGGCTCGTGATGAGCAGCCTGCTGGCGGAGTACGCCGGCGCGGTCAAGCTCGTCTACATCGATCCACCATTTGACACGGGTGCCGACTTCTCGCACCGCGTGACGGTCGGCGATACCTCGGTCGACAAGTTCCCTTCCGTGCTCGAGGAGCACGCGTATCGCGATACGTGGGGCAGAGGGCGGGAGTCCTATCTCTCGATGGTGTACGAGCGCCTCGTCCTGATCCATGAGTTGCTGGCGGCCGACGGATCGCTCTATCTGCATTGCGCGCCGAACGTCAGCCACTACCTGAAGCTCGTCTGCGACGAGATCTTCGGTTCAGCCAACTTCCGCAGCGAGATCATCTGGAAGCGAACCACGGCACACAGCGACACCAAACAGGGCCGCGCCCTGCATGGCGGTATCCACGACGTGATCCTGTTCTACACGAAGAGCGACGAGTGGATTTGGAACACGATCTACGTCCCGTACGACCAGGCCTACATCGACTTGAAGTATCGATTCGTCGACGAGGAAACCGGCCGCCGATACAGGCTGGGGGATCTGACCGCGGCGAAGCCCGGCGGAGACACGAGCTTCGAATGGCACGGGCGCAAGCCGTACAAGGGTCGCTATTGGGCGTACTCGCGAGAGAAGCTGGATCAGATGCACGCCGAGGGGCGAATCCGGTTCCCGGACAAGCCGGATGGCGTGCCGGAGTACAAGCGCTACCTGGATGAGATGCCCGGGGTTCCACTTCAGGACGTCTGGACGGATCTCGACCCGATCAATGCGCGAGCGTTGGAGCGCCTCGGCTACCCGACGCAGAAGCCAGAGACGCTTGTGGATCGGATTGTCAAGACGTCGAGCAACGAGGGCGACCTCGTGGCTGACTTGTTCTGCGGGTCCGGTACCTCCCTTGTGGTCGCGGAGAGGAGCGGTCGGCGATGGCTCGGCTGCGACCTCGGCCGCTTTGCGATCCATACGACCCGCAAGCGGCTTCTGAACGTCCCGGACTGCAGGCCGTTCGAGATCAGGAACCTCGGGGCGTACGAGCGGCAGCGCTGGCAGGTCGAGTCCGGCAACGGTGCGCTTCGCGCATACCTCGACACGATCCTCACCTTCTATCGAGCGGACCCCGTCGGCGGTTTTGCGCACCTCCACGGGCGCAAGGCCGGTCGCATGGTGCACGTTGGCGCCACCGACGCGCCGGTGACCATCGACGAGACCGAGGACGTCATGGACGAGATGGCCGACAACGGCGTCGAGTCCTGCGACATCCTCGGCTGGGAATGGGAGATGGGCCTGCACGACACGATCACAGAGCGGGCGCGCCGGCGTGGGCTCGACGTGCGCCCGCGCCAAATCCCGCGAGAGGTCATGGAGCGCCAGGTCACCGAAGCGGAAGCGGTGCGCTTCTTCGAGCTCGCGCACGTGGATCTGGACGTTCGGCGGCAAGGCCACGAGGTGTGCGTTGTGCTGAAGGACTTCGCGATACCGAGCGAGGAGCTGATCCCGCCGAAGGTCCGCGAGCGGATCGAATCGTGGGCCGACCTCATCGACTACTGGTCCGTCGACTTCGACTACAGCGACGAGGTCTTCCACAACCAGTGGCAGGCCTACCGGACGCGCGAGACGCCGGCACTGCTCACGCAGAGTGGCTGGCACGAATACTCGGGACCGGGCCGCTACTCCATCGTCGTGAAGATCATCGACATCTTCGGCAACGACACGACGAAGCTCGCGGAGGTCCGAATCAAGTGACCGCCGAGGTACCGGCACCTCCGCCAGGCGACCCGTACGGCGTCCCGGACCGGCGGAAGCCCAGTGGGGGCACGTACGCCGTCAACGGGGTGCGGGCGCGCGTCGATGCGTGGCGCGCGCAGGGGTACAAGGGCGCGTCGGCGACCTCGCGCCGGCTGCTGGGCTTCTGGTTCGCCGACGAGCATCGCTTCGACGATGGGCGGCCGTTCCGCTTCTACTTCTGCCAGCGAGAGGCCGTCGAGACCGTCATCTACCTCACCGAGATCGAGCGCGTACGCGGGCTCAAGGACCTCATCGAGTACGCCGAGCACGGCATGACGATCCAGCCGGGCGAACCCAAGCGCCAACGGCTCGCGATCAAGATGGCGACGGGCTCGGGCAAGACGATGGCGATGAGCTTGTGTGTCGTGTGGTCCTACTTCCACGCGCTCTACGAGGACGACTCGCCGATGGCAACGTCGTTTCTCGTCATCGCCCCGAACCTCATCGTTTTCGAGCGGTTGAAGAGTGACTTCGGCGACGCGGCGACGTTCCGTCGCGACCCGCTCGTCCCGCCGGAGTGGACACACGACTTCGAGCTCGCCGTGCTGCTGCAGGACGACCCCGCCCCTGTTACCGCCCGCGGAGTCCTGTACCTCACCAACATCCACCAGATCGACAAGTCGGCCTTGACGCGGGGCAAGAAGGCGGCGGCACCCAATCCCGTCGAGGCGATGCTCGGCCCCCGCGTCAAGCGCGAGCTCGACACGTCGCCTGCCGACGCGCTGTTCCAGCGGATCGCCGACCGCCGCCGCGTGATGGTGCTCAACGACGAGGCGCACCACGTCCACGACGAAAAGCTGCAATGGAATAAGACGATCGAGCGCATCCACGACGAGCTACGCGCGCGGGCGCCCGACGATCCGGAAGCGGGCGTGGTCTCGCAGCTTGACTACTCCGCGACGCCGAAGTATGAGAAGGGCGGCGTCTTCCGCCACGTCGTCGTCGACTACCCGCTCGCACAGGCCGTGGCCGACGGGATCGTCAAGACACCCGTCATCGGCGAGGTGTCAGGCGCGAAGGTGGAGCTGGGGGCCACGTCGTTCCAGCGCAATCGCCCGTGGCTCGACGTTGCCGTCGGGCGTTGGCGCAAGTTCCAAGAGAAGCTGTCGCCATCCGGCAAGCGGCCGGTCCTCTTCGTCATGTGCGAGAACACTCTCGCCGCCGACGAGGCCGGCGACTACCTGCGCCAGCTCCCGGACTTCGCCGGCGAGCAGCTACTGGTCATCCACACCAATCGCTCCGGTGAGATCACCAAGGACGACCTGGATCTGGCGCGTCGCGCCGCGCGCGACGTCGACGCCCCGGACAGCCGAATCCGCTGCATCGTCAGCGTCCTGATGCTTCGCGAAGGCTGGGACGTGCGCAATGTTTGCGTGATCGTCACATTGCGCCCCCTCAGCGCCGCCAACAAGATCCTGCCCGAGCAGGCGCTCGGCCGGGGCCTGCGGCGGATGACGCCACCAGGATCAGGATTCGACGAGCGCGTCGTGGTCATCGAGCACGAGGCGTTCCGCAACCTCTGGAACACCGAGCTCGACGGCGGGCTCGTGGTTGAGCGCGAAGACGTCGACAAGATCGAGCCGGGCGCCGTCACGATCTTTCCGGACGAGGCCAAGCTCAAGTACGACATCGTCATCCCGCAACTGACGCGGGCGCTCGCGCGCTCCGACAGCCCGCTCAACAAGCTGCATCCGGCGGATGTCCCGGACCCAAAGCACCAGCTCGCGGTGCCCGATGTCCAGCCCGACGAGTACGTCAAGTACCGCGGCGTCCACCTGATCGACAAGGGCGTGATCGAGGAGTACGAGTTCCACGTCCCCTACGCCGAGGACCCGTCCGGCGCTATCACGTACTACACGCGCAGCGTCGCCAAGGCGAGCGGGATCGACCGCCTCTCCGGCGCGTTCGCCACGCTCGCACCGATGGTCCGCAACTACCTCGAGAGCAGGGTCTTCGAGCGACCTGTCGAGCTCGACGACAAGGTCATCCTGCGCCGGCTCGCTGAGAACGACGCTCAGGCGCTCGTTGTGGGCGCTTTCCGCGATGCGATTCGGGCGCTGTCCATCACCGAGCGCGAGCCGACGATCGAGGAAAGCGCGCTGCGCGTGTCGGAGACCGCGCCGTTTCCGTGGTCTCGCGAAACCGTCGCCGGGGAGCGCACCGTCTTCAACCTCACGCCGGTCGATAGCTCCCTGGAAGCGCGGTTCGCGCGCTTCCTCGATCGCGCTGAGGACGTTACGGCCTGGGCCAAGCTCACGATGAACACGCGGTTCGCGCTGGAGTACATCTCGGCCGCCGGAGCGCTGCGCTACTACTACCCCGACTTCGTCATGCGCCTCAGCGACGACTCGTGCCTGGTCGTCGAGACCAAAGGCCAGGAAGACCTCGACGTCGCGCTGAAGGACCGCCGCGCGCGCCGCTGGTGCCAGGACGCGGCCCGTCTGTCGGGCCGCGACTGGGCCTACGAGAAGGTCCCGCAGAAGCTCTTCGACACGTTCGACGGGGAGACCGTCGAGGGGCTGCGCCGATTCCTCGACGCGAGCGGGATCGCGCCGGGGTAGGGCCGAGTTTGCGGCCTGAGCGTCACGGGAGTGCAACGAAACGCCAGCTCGGGTCAAGCTCGGAACCGTCTGGGGGTACTGTCAGGATGACCCCCGATGGCTCGCTCGACCACGACAGACCAAGGCACGCAGATCGACCTCGCCGCGTGGGCGCAGGAGCTCGAAGAAGAGCGCGATCGGCTTGAGGCGGCGAACGAGCGGCGCGCCGCTCGACGCGGCTATCTCGTGTTCGCGACCGACCCCGAGCGCGCGCCCGACGAGCCGGGGTACCGCCAGGTCTTCGCGACGGAGGCCAAAACGCCAGGCGAGGCGACGGCGAAGGTCCGCCCGCTCGCCGAAGGCCGGCGGCTGCGGACCTTCCTCGCCACCGGGACGTACAAGGACGAGCTGGCCGACGCTCGTTGGGTCGCGTAGCCGGCTCGACGAGGAGCGCGCTACCAGTAGACGGCGATGATCTCGCAGTCGACGTAGCGCACGGATCTGTCCTCGCAGGAACCGTCGAGCTCCCGCGGGCCGGTGCTACCGACCCCGGCGCGAGCAGCTGGGCTTCGATCAAGGCTTCCGTGCGGCAGGCGGCGAGAACCTCTGGCTGCGGCGTGAAGTGCAGCTCCTCGGCCAGGGCATCGGTGAGCGCGCCGAAGCAGCCCGGCGAGTTTCCACCGTGTACTTCGAGGTGAACGTCCGCCGCTTGGCCTGACCGACCATCTCCGGATCAGCGACCCCCGCCGGCGCCGCGCGCCCTCCAGCCACGAATCCCAGCTCGCCTACGGCTCGCTCGTCTTGGCGGCCGGCGGCAGCCTCAAGCCCGGGCCCAACTCCATTCGTGCTCGTCTGCAACATGTCCGGCGTTCTCCGTTCTCGCCCTCAAGGTCACTGATTCCTCGATGGTGAGCGTCCCGCCGGACGTTGACAGAGAGGGGATCACCTGGACACGATCCTGCAAACTGTGTCCCAGCCGGACCACCGTGAACCGGACATCGCCGTAGGGCGCGAGCGGATGTTCCGCCGCGGCGGGCCGGAGCGCCGGATGAGAGTCGTCATCGACCTCGAACAGATCATCACCGCGTTTGCGCAGACCAACGATCCCGCCTGAGCCATGAGCGACCACACGATCATCATCGGGGACACGACGTTCGACCGCGTCGACTACGATCGCGACGCCGACGGCCTCTACCTCTCCGGCGGAGATCCCCGGCCGTCGGTGCAGACGTACGGCACGCCCGAAGGGCACGCCGTGCACTACACGACGACGGTCGCATCATCGGGATCACGCTCGTCAACGCGAAGCTCCTGCTCGATCGCGGCGACATCCACGTGACCGTCCCGCAGGTCGTCGACCTGCAGCGCGACCAGCTCAAGCTGGCGCTGGCCTGAGCAGGCCACCGCCGCGGACAAGAAGCTCGTCCGCGATTGTCCACCGCGCCGTCTAGCGTTGCCGGTCGTACGCAACGGTCCGTTGTCCATTCGGTCATGTGGTGGCTATACGCCGCGAGCTCGTGAGGTCGTAGCCGCGGCCCGAGACGATGCTGCGAGCCCAGTCGGTCGGTGCCGCGATCCAATCCGGTGTGAAGAAGACCGGTTGCGTGATGGCGATGCAGCCGATGACGCGGTCCATCGACATCGGCGTGCGCGCCGCCGAGAGTCGGTCGAGGCGATTGAGCAGCTCGTGCTCGTCCGCGTGCCGTTCGCCTGGCCGAAGATGTCCCGCGAGCGCCACGCCGGCAGTGGCGCGAACCGCGCGAAGAGCCCGAAGCCGACGCGCCTGCTCGATCTCCCGATGACTGCTGGGGATCGAGGAGACCACCAGAGGCGGCGTTGGGGGCTACGCGAGGTCGTGGAAGTCGAGGTCCAACGCCTCGCGAGTCCCTCCCCAAGCCAGAGATCGGGATCACCTCCGGCGTCGTGGGGAGAAGCGACGTTGGAAGCGGGTCGACAAGCGCCACGGTGTGGCTGCCGGAGACCCTGAACGGCGCTCCAACGAATCCACGAACGCAGGAATCGGATCGCTCACGAAGGCCAACCGGTCGCCGTGCGCACAACAGAACACGCGCAACAGGATGCGCTCGCTCTGCGGCTCGTCGCGAGCGGGCTTGCCCAGCGACCGCAGGATCTCGAGGATCTCGCGCAGCGCGACGCCGATCGCTCGGCGCTGTGTCGGCGTCAGCTCCTCGGGTAGCCACCGCAGGATCGGCCGGCCGCCCGCCGCATCGGCGTAGAACTCGAGGGTGTAACGGTCCACCGGAGTCACGCTACGCACCAGCCCGGACCGACCCGAACATATGCTCGGGATCGAATTGGGGGTCCGAATCTCGGGCAACCCGAACGAACCGAGAACGACGAAACTCCTGCTATTCGCGATTCTTGCGGCTCAGAGAAACGGCCAGAAGGTCGACGTGGGCCCGGCGAGCGCCGGGCCCACGCGACTGCAACACGCGCGATCGGCTAGGAGACGGTGACGTCGCCCGACGTGCTCACGCAGGCCTTCACGATGACCTCTTCGTCGATCGGGTGCGACCCGGAGTCGACTGGCTGCTGGACCTCGAGCCCCGCGCCGCGGGAATCCGAGGCGCTCCCTGCCGACCCGCCGCTCGCCGAGCCCGAAGCGCTGCCCGAGACGCTTGCCGTCACGGTGCCCTTCGCGCCCGCCTGCGCGGTGACCGCCACCTTCAACGCGGCGCACACCTTGGTGCTGTCCTGCGCCCCCGTGGGCGACGGGGTCACGGTCACGGTCACGGTGTCGGGCGAGCTCGTCGCGCTCGTCTCGGCAGACGCATACGGCTTGAGGTCCCAGCAGACCGTCAACGCCGACGAGGCGTCGACGTCGCCGGAGACCGGCTGGGCCCCCGTCGTCTTCGTGCTCGCGGCCAGCTCGGCGTGGCCTGCTCTGTTCAGCGCGACCGACTTGCAGTCGGTGCTCCCGGTCGGGATGGTGGCACCCACCCATGAGACAGAGACCGCGGCGGTCAGCACCGCCGCCAATCCGGTGGTCGAAACTACGAGCCTGCGTGCTCTGGACGTCATGCGCTCCTCCGATGGGGGTTTGATGAAACGGCGGTGGTAGGTCGATGCGGGGACGGGAGCGGCCATGCCGGTCTGAACGGTGCACTCGCGCTCGCTGGACTTCACCCCATTGATTTTTGTGTTCCGCGGCGTATGGTCGTGTCCGCGGGGGCCATGTATGTCACGGTGTCATGCGGCGGTACTGTGAGCAGGGCAGCACCAACTGCACCGACACGTCGTCATGCGGCAGACCTTCTCCTGTGGTGTGTTCGAGACATGCGCGCCACGTGACCGCGCAGGCCGTGACGGCGCCGGTCCCCGTACTCCTGAAACCGGTGCGAAGCTACCACGGGACGGGATCTGTAGGGGATTTTCTCCGGGATCGACGCAGACCCGCACCTTTGAGCGTCAGCGCAACCGGAGCGTCGACGGTGTGGCGTGGGTCGTCAGGTTCCCCGCCACGGTCTCCAGGTGGCCCCAGATGCGATCGCCGTGCCGGCGCTCGAGGCCGGCCTCGTCGAGCGCGGTGCGCATCGCCCGCAACCAGGCGTCCCGGTGCGTCTGCGCGATCCGAAACGGCATGTGGCGCGCGGCCAGACGCGACGGGCCGCGCAGCTGCGTGTACGCCGCAGGGCCTCCCCAATGCTCGACGAGGTAGAGGCGCAGGCGCTGTTCGGCCGGCCCGAGATCCGCTTCGGGATACAGCGGACGCAGGATCTCGTCGCGCTCGACGAGCTCGTAGAAGCGAGCGACGATCCGCTGAAACGTCGGCTCGCCGCCGACGGCCTCGTAGAGGCTCTGTGCCTGCGAGGCTTCGGGCTCGGTGGCCATGACCTCAGGCTATCCCCGCCGGCCGGGAGGGTCCGGGCGGCGAGGCGTGCCGGACGCGTTCGAGCAGTCGCGCCGGTCCGGCCTGCGCAGCTGCGCCCGCCACCTGTGCGGCGTCTCGTGCCCGGGCCCGCCGAGCTCGTCGATCCGCTCCACGACCAGCTCGTCACCGGCGAAGCTCTCGACCTCACGTCGCGTCAGCGGCCACGGCGGCCCGTCGACCGAACCGGCGCTCTCGTCCCTCGCGCTGGCGATCACGAGCAGCGTCCCCGCTGGAGCGACCATCCCGGCGACCCGCGCGATCGCGTCCGCGCGCGGCGGGTCGGGCAGCGACTGGACCGTCAGGCTCTCCAGCACGAAGTCGAAGGCGCCGCGCCATCCCGCCGGCGGGTGGAGCAGGTCGGCGGCCAGGTAGTGGACCGCGGAGTCCGGCGCGCGCTCGCGGGCGGCGCGCACCGCGCTGGGCGAGATGTCGAAGGCCGTGGTCTCGTAGCCGAGGCCGGCGACGAACTCGGCGTCGGCGCCCAGGCCGCAGCCGACGACGAGCGCGCGCCGCCCGCCTGCGTCGCGCCCGCGGGCATCCGCCCAGGCGACGAGCAGCGGATGCGGCTCACCGCGATCCCATGGGATCTGGCCCTGCCCCGCCTCGGCGGCGGCGTAGAGCGGCTCGAACCAGCCCGTCGGGTCCTGCGCCGCGAGCGACGCGGCGACGAGCTCTCGCAGGTTCTCGCCCTCGGCCATCGCGCACCGAGCGTAGTCGTTGCGCTCACCGCGAAGGGCGGCCTATCGCACCCGGTAGCGCGTGCTCATCCCCGCGCTGATGTGGTCGCTCACGTGGCAGTGAAAGAGCCAGTAGCCGCGCGCGTCGGGCTGCATGTCGGCCATCGCCATCTCGGCCGGCAGCAACGAGACGACGTCCGTGCGCTGACCCATGTGGGTGGTGAGGGTGTTGCCGTGCCAGTGCGGCGTGTGGAGGTCGACCTCGGTGCCCATCGACATCGCGTACCAGCGCACGTTCTCGTCCTTGCGCAGGTTGATCATGGGCCCGTCGCCGTAGACGTACCCGTTGATCGCGTGCATGAGGTTGCTCTCCTGGAAGGCCTCGTCGTCGACGTCGACCGATGTCGGGCTGCGCGCGTAGCGGCGGATGTTGCGCCTCAGGTACGGGCTCTGGTTCTCGTCGACGACCATGAAGAGGCTGAAGATCTCGCGGTCGACGTCCTTCGGAGATCCGTCGGGACGGGCATCGCCCTTGCGCGTCACGATGAGCGGGCCCATGAGCCCGGCGTACGTGTCGGCGACCTCGCCGACGTGCCCGTGGTACATCCAGCCGACCGAGCTGCCGTCGCCCGGACCGGGTCCCGACCGCTCGCGGACCTGCCACGTGTACGTGTGCTCGCCGCCCGGCGCCACGCGATCGTCCGCCTTGTCGGCGCCCTGCGTCCCGTCGTTGTATGGGGCGCCCTCGGAGTCCTTGGCATAGAAGACGCCGTGCGGATGCATGCTCGCTGGCAGTCGCGTGTTGTTCTTGAAGACGACGCGGATCGTTTCGCCGACCTCGGCTTGGATCGGCGGGCCCATGAGACCGAGGTGCCGCCAGCGCTCGGGCAGCGCTGTGCGCCGGCGAAAGGTCGCGTCGCTGTAGCCGCGAAAGACGGACTTCAGGTAGACGTGGCCGATCCGATCGCGGCCCCGGCGGACGAAGACGTCGGCGTGTTCGCCGAACGGCCTGCCGGTCGTCATGTCGCGCTGCTGCGGCGCGTAGTCCCAGGCGACCTCGTCGGCGGCGATGTAGTACGTCCGGGTCGTTGCGCCGGCCTGCCCGTCGGCGCCCGACCCCGCGCAGGCGGCGACCGCGACGCCCGTCGAGCAGAGCAGCGCCACCGCAAGGGCGAGGTGGCCGCGCGTGGGCGCGGGTCGCCGTCGCAAGGTCCCGGCGAGCCTGCGTACGAACGTCGCGGCCACACATCCTCCTATGCATTAGGACTCCCTAACGGCGTCTGCTTAGGGATACCTAACAGATTCTCGGCCGCGACGGCGTCACGTCGCGGCCGGGTCGGGGTGAGGCGAGCGCGAAACTCAGGGGCCGCGGTCAGCCGCGCGGGCGCGTGCGCGCGCCTCGCGGTCGGCGCGCTCGCGGTCCTCGCTGCGCCCGACCGCGTAGAACGCGATCGCCAGGAGGAGCACGAACGCGGTCCCGCCGGCGACGATGCCGGACGCGATCACGAGCGTCGGGCCGCCGACCGCGATGAGCACGACGCAGGCAGCGACGAGCACGAGCGTCGCGATGACGAGCCAGCGCATGATCGGATCGGGCTGAGCAGTCGGCGCCGGGGCGGGGGCGGGCGCGTGAGCGGGGGCGGGCGCCGGGGCGGGGCCGGGCCGACCCTCTGAGCCGGGCGCGGCTCGGGCGCCGCCGCGCCGGCGGATGTGATCGTCGTTCATGGCTCGACGGACATGGTGATGCATCGGCCGCGTCGACCCGGCGTGACGACCCTCCCGGCAGGGCGTAAGCTCGCTCGACCATGCAGGACGGTGAACATCGCGACCTCATGCTGGCGGCGATCGCAGCCGAGGGCGAGGCCCACGCCGCGCTGCTCGCCGGTCAGTCCGGGCAGGCGCGGTCGCTCTACGCGCAGGCCGTCGAGGGCTACCGCGCGTCGTGGGCGCTCGCGCCGCCGCGCAGCTACGGCAGGCTCGTGGGCCTGCTCAAGGCGGCGGTGCTGCGCGGCGAGCCCGGTCCGGAGGCCGAGGAGGTGCGCGCGGCGCTCGCGAGCGATCCCGATGCCGCCGGCTCGCCGGTCGCGTCCTATGCGCTCGCCGTCGCGGCGCTCCTCGTCGACGACGACGGCGCCGTCGCCGCACTGGCCGACGTCATGCAGCCGCGCGAGGGCGCCTTCGCGCGCACCGCGGCCGCCCTGCGCGCGCTGGCCGACGGCGACGCCGGCGCCTACGCGGCCGCGGTCGAGGCGATCCAGGCGGACTTCGCCGCCCGCGAGGACCATCTGACCGGCGTGGCGATCGCCGACACGGCGATCATGCTCGAGCTCATCGCGCGCGAGCGAGGGCTCGACGCCCAGCTCGACGGCCCCCTCGTCGAGCTGCCATAGCGGATCGTCCACAACCGTGTGATCCCGAACGTTCCCGGATGACGAGCTAGCGCCGGGGGACCGACGTGGGACCAGACGTCGTCTTCGTCGTCGTGCTGCTCGTCCGGCTGCTCGTTCCGCTGGCGATCCCGCGCTACCCGCTGCCGGCGATCCTTGCGGCGCTCGTCATCGACGCCGCCGACCAGACCGTGCTGCAGGCGGCCGGCGCGACGAGCGTGCTCGACAACTACCAGAGCTACGACAAGGCGCTGGACGTCTACTACCTGACCATCGCCTACACGTCGGTGCTGCGCAACTGGCTGGACCCGGCCGCGCTCGCGGTCGCGCGCTGGCTCTTCTACTACCGGCTCGTCGGCGTCGTCGCGTTCGAGCTCACGGGCGTGCGGTCGCTGCTGATCGTCTTTCCGAACACGTTCGAGTACTTCTTCATCTTCTACGAGGCGGTGC
This sequence comes from uncultured Solirubrobacteraceae bacterium, assembly GCA_963722455.1. GTDB lineage: Bacteria > Actinomycetota > Thermoleophilia > Solirubrobacterales > Solirubrobacteraceae > CADCVQ01. Next base: position 283,989 of record CAVRMD010000007.1, on the reverse strand, counting down.
GCCTGTTCTGGAACCCGTCGCGGCTGCGCCGCGCGCAGCTGATCGTGGCCGCCGCCACGATCTGGATCGTCATCAAGCTGCCGCAGGAGTTCTGGGTGCACATCGCGCAGCTCGACGTCTCGGACATCGTCGCCGAGCACGACTGGGTCGCGCCGACCGTCGCCGGTGCGCTCGTCGCGCTGGGGCTCGTCGCGGCGCGGCTGCTGCCGCGCCACCTGCCGCCGCGCCAGTGGGCGCCACGCGTCGACGTCGATGCGTACATCGATCGCCCCAGGCCAGCAGCGGTCGTGCCGCGCGTCGATGCGCGGGCGATCGTCAGCGTCGCCGTGCTCGAGAAGGTGCTGCTCGTCGCGATGGTCGCGGTGATCTTCAGCCAGATCCTCTCCGGGGTCAGGGCGAGCGGTCTCGAGCTCGCGTTCGGCGTGGGGCTGGTCGTCGTCGTCAACTCGGGGCTGAGCCTGTGGCGCGTGCGACGCGGCTCGCGGTTCGCGTCGACGGCGATCCAGTTCGGCTCGATGCTGGGGCTCAACGCCGCGATCCTCGTCGGCCTGCTGCTGCTGTCGGGCGACCGTGGCGGCGAGCCGGTCCAGCTGGAGAACACGCTCTACTTCCTGCTGCTCATCAGCCTGATCGTGACGCTGTACGACCGCTACCGCGTGATCGGCAATCTCTCGTCCGACGAGCTCGGGCTTCCGGGCCGGCGCTTGCGGGCCCGGCTGCTCGGCGCCGGCGGGGAGGCGGCAGCTGACGGGGAGGGCGCGCCCCTGTGACGCGTGCCGTCACCTGGATCGGTCACTCGACGGCGCTGCTCGAGGTTCGCGGCGCGCGGCTGCTGACCGACCCGGTCCTGCGCCACCGCCTCGCGCATCTCACGCGGCGCGCGGCGCCCGTCGAGCGAGCGCAGCTCGAGCGGATCGACGCGGTGCTGATCTCGCACGTCCACCGCGACCACCTCGACCTCCCGAGCCTGCGCCTGCTGGCGCCGGATGTCGCGGTCGTCGTGCCGCGCGGGGCGGGGCGGTACCTGCGCGGCGGCGGCGAGGTGCACGAGCTCGACGCCGGCGAGTCGACGCGGATCGGCGACGTGACGGTCACGGCCACGCCCGCGGTGCACCGGGCCACCCGCGGCGCGCGACGCATCCCGGCGCTCGGCTACGTCGTCGACGACGACCTCTACTTCGCGGGCGACACCGACAGCTTCGACGCGATGGCGCGCCTCGCGCCGCTCGCGGTGGCGCTGCTGCCCGTCTGGGGCTACGGCACGAGGCTCGGACCGGGCCACCTCGATCCGCCCGGCGCCGCCCGGGCGCTCGCGCTGCTGCGTCCGCGGATCGCGATCCCGATCCACTGGGGCACGCTGTTTGCCCTGCACCGGGGCCGCTCGGGCCACCGCCTGCTGACTCAGCCGCCGCTGGACTTCGCGCGCGAGGCCGCGCGGGTCGCGCCTGACGTGCGGGTCGCGATCCTGAAGCCGGGGGAGCGGCTGGCGCTCACCTGACCCGGACGCCGGGCGCGGCCGGCGGCGTGTGGGGGAGCGCGCCGTCCGCGCCGGCGCTACCCGATTCGCTGCGCGCCGCTGTAGACGTTGACGCGCTCGCCGCGGGCGAAGCCGGCGAGCGTCATGTCACGGTCGATCGCAAGCGACACCGCCAGCGACGTCGGGGCGCCGACGCCGACGAGGATCGGCGCCCCGGCGACCGCCGCCTTCTGCACGAGCTCGAAGGACAGCCGGCCGCTCACGCAGAGCACGCATCCGTGCAGCGGCAGGAGCCCGTCGAGCAGCGCGCGGCCGACGATCTTGTCCATCGCGTTGTGGCGCCCGACGTCCTCGCGGACGAGCAGCAGCTCGCCGCCGGGCGTGAACAGGCCGGTCGCGTGCATCCCTCCGGTGCGCCTGAACGCCGGCTGGCGCAAGCGTCCCGGCAGCCCCGCGAGCAGGTCGCGGTCGACGCGCGGCCCGTCCGGCAGGCGCGCGGCGTGCACCGCCACCTCCTCGAGCGCGCCCTTGCCGCAGACCCCGCACGACGACGTCGTGTAGAAGCGCCGCGTGCCGGGCGCGCGCGTCAGCGGCCCGCGCACGTCGACGGCGTTCGCCGCGAGGTCGTCGCCGGGTCCGGCAGCGCGCGGCGCGCCGTCGATCAGCCCCTCGCCGAAGAGGAATCCGAGCGCGAGCTCCTCGTCGTTGCCGGGCGTGCGCATCGTGATCGACAGCGCGACCCCGTCGACGCGAATCTCCAGCGGCTCCTCGACGGCCACCTCGTCGCGCTCGCCGTCGTGCTGTACGACGGCGGTCATCCGCCCGGCGACCGGCTCGCCGCCGTCGCCGGCGTTCTCGACGAAGTTGCGCGCCATGGGCACGACGATGATGCCAGCCCTTCAGATCGGCGTGTTCGTCACCCAGAGGTCGAAGAGCGCGAACGCGACGAGGAACAGCAGCGAGTACAGCGCGACGACGTAGGAGCTCACCGGCTCGTCGGGGTCCTGCCCCGAGAGCCGGCGAAACAGGCGTGCGGCTTCCTCCCCGATCCGCTGCATGGGGCCGTCTACGGGGCCGCCTGCGGGGTGGCTCATAAGCTGACGCGTACCCGCTCTCCGCCCGTCTCGACGACGTCGCCGGCGCGCAGCTGGCGCCCGCGGCGCAGCTCGGTCTCGCCGTTGACGAGCACCGCGCCCTCCTGCACGAGCTCGCGCGCCTCGCCGCCGGAGTCCGCGACGCCGGCCAGCTTCAGCAGCTGGCCGAGGCGGATCGTCTCGCCGCGGATCGCGACGTCGCGCGGCTGGCTCATGCCGCGCTCGCCCGCGCCAGCCGCGCGAGCCCCTCCGCGATCTCCGCCGCAGGATGCGTCGTGAACGACAGCCGCAGCGTGCGCTCGTCGGGCGTGCCGGCGTAGAAGGGGGCGCCGGGGACGAACGCGACGTCGTGCTCGAGCGCCGCGCGCAGGAGCGCCGCGGCGTCCCGGCCGGCCGGCAGGCGCGCCCAGACGAACATGCCGCCGGCGGGCCGGTTGAACGTCGAGCCCGCGGGCAGCGCGTCGGCGAGGCCGGCGAGCATGGCGTCGCGCCGGCGCCCGTACTGCGCCCGCAGGCCGGCGATGTGCTCGTCGAGGTCGGCGGCCTGCAGCGCCGCGCGGGCGGCGAGCTGGTCGACCGTCGACGTGTGCAGGTCGGCGGCCTGCTTGGCCACGGTGAGCGGGCGCAGGATCGCCTCCGGCGCGCGCAGCCAGCCCAGGCGCAGTCCCGGCGCGAGCACCTTCGACAGCGAGGAGATCGTGATCGTGCGGTCGGCGGCCCCGGGCTGCGCGCCGATCGGCGCCAGCGGCTCGCCGTCGTAGCGCAGCTCGCCGTAGGGGTCGTCCTCGGCGATCCACAGACCGTGCTCGGCGGCGATCTCGGCGACCCGCGCGCGCCGCGGCGCCGGCAGCGTCCGGCCGGTCGGGTTCTGGAACGTCGGGATGACGTAGAGGAACTTCGGCGCGTGCTGGGCGATGAGCGCGGGCAGCGTCTCGGGGTCGAGGCCGTCCTCGTCGCACGGCACCGCGACGAGCCGCGCGCCGGCGAAGCCGAAGCTCTGCAGGGCGGCCAGATAGGACGGATCCTCGACGAGGACGGCGTCGCCGGGATCGAGCAGCACGGCGGCGAGCAGGCCGATCGCCTGCTGCGAGCCGGTCGTGACGAGCAGCTCGTCGGGCGCGCTGGCGAGACCGCGCGCGGTGAAGCGCTCGGCGAGCAGCGCGCGCAGGGCGGGGTCGCCCTCGGTCGAGGAGTACTGCAGCGCCCGGGCGGCGCCGGTCGGCGCGAGCGTGCGCGCGAACGCATCGGCGAGCAGCTCCGCCGGGAAGAGCTCGGGCGCGGGCAGGCCGCCGGCGAACGAGATGACCTCGTCGCGCTGGGTGAGCTCGAGGATGTCGCGCACGGGGGACGAGCTGACGCCTCCCAGGCGGACCGAGAGCGGGGGCGGCGGCGCGGACACGGACGTCATCATGGCGGCTGCGCGGACCCTGGTTGCTACCGTGATGGCCACGGGCAGCGCCGCTGTCCTTGAGGTTCTTGTCTCTGAGTGCGCTCCATTGCGCGGTTCGGGCCAGTCGAATCTCCCGAATCGTTGTGCGGTCGCATGCTCGCGACCGCTCGCTAGGAGCAGTCTTCATATGTCTTCGCAGACCTTCGCCGATCTCGGCGTGTCCGCTGTGGTGGTCGATGCGCTCGCTGTACGCGGCGTCACGACCCCGTTCGCCATCCAGTCGCTCGTCGTCCCCGACGTCCTCGCCGGCCACGACGTGCTCGCCAAGTCGCCGACCGGCTCGGGCAAGACGCTCGCCTTCGGCGTGCCGATGGTCGAGCGCCTCAACGCGACCGACCGTCGCCCGAGCGCCCTCATCCTCGCCCCGACGCGCGAGCTCGCGCTCCAGATCGTCGACGACATCAGGGACCTCGCCCACGCCCGCGCGCTCTCCGTCGCGGCCGTCTACGGCGGCGCCGGCATCCAGCGCCAGATCCAGCAGGCGCGCAGGGCCCAGATCCTCGTCGCGACCCCGGGCCGCCTGGAGGATCTCCTCCAGCGCCGCGCCGTGTCGCTGCAGCACATCCGCATCCTCGTCCTCGACGAGGCCGACCGCATGCTCGACATGGGCTTTCGCCCGGCGGTGGACCGGATCGTCGCGCAGACGCCGAACAGCCGCCAGACGCTCTTCTTCTCCGCGACGCTCGAGGGCGCGGCCGGCACGATCGCCGACGCCTACACGAGCGATGCGCGCCGCCACGAGCACGTCCCGGCCGTCGACCACAAGGCCGAGACGATCCACCGGTTCGTCAGGGTCGACCACGAGGCCAAGGTCGACACGCTCGTGCAGGAGCTCAAGGACGAGGAGCGCGGCCTGACGATCGTCTTCGTGCGCACCAAGCGCGGCGCCGATCGCCTCGTCAAGCGCCTGAAGGACAACTACGTCACGGCCGTCGCGATGCACGGCGACAAGTCGCAGAGCCAGCGCGAGAAGGCGCTCGCGCGCTTCGAGCGCGGCGAGGTCGACACGCTCGTGGCCACCGACGTCGCCGCGCGCGGCATCGACGTCCGCGACGTGACGCACGTCATCAACTACGACGCCCCCGAGGATCGCGACGGCTACGTGCACCGCATCGGCCGCACCGGCCGCGCGGGCCGCGCCGGCATCGGCGTGACGTTCGTGCTCGGCGACCAGGCCAGGGACATGAGCCGGATCGCCAGCGACCTCGGCCTGCACGCCGAGTTCTCGCTCAGCGGGCTGACGACCTCCACGCACGGCGGTGGCCGCAGCCACCAGCGCGGCGGCGGTGGCGGCGGTCGCCCGCAGCAGCGCCCCGGGCGCCGGGAGCGCGCGGAGGCAGCGGGCTCGCGCTCGGGCTCCGGCCGCCCGGTCGCCTCGGCGCGCCCGCGCAGCCGCGGTCGCGGCAGGTAGCCCGACCGCTGCGGGGGTAGGGTGCCCGGCGATGGCCGAGACCGGTGCACCAGCCCGCCCTCGAGCGCTGTTTCAGCACGACGGCGGCGCCTTCCTGGCGTCGCCGAGCACGCGCGGCCCGTGGGACGAGCGTGAGATGCACGGCGGCGCGCCGTCGGCGCTGCTCGCCCATTGGATCGAGTCGCACGAGCCGGGCGCCGAGCTCGTCGTCGCGCGGCTGACGATCGAGTTTCTCAGCGGGGTGCCGGTCGGCCCCGTCGAGGTCTCCACGTCGCTGGCGAAGCCCGGCCGCCGCTTCCAGGTCGTCGAGGGAGGACTCGCCGCCGGCGGGCGCACGGTCTGCCTCGGGCGGGCGGTCCGGCTACGGCGCGACGACGTGCCGCAGGCCGGCGCGAGCCCGCCTGGAACGCCGGCGCCGCTGCCGCCACCGGCCGACGGCGACCCGCAGCCGATGCTCGTGCCCCACGACCACGCGATGTTCTACCCCGACGCGACCGAGATCCGGCGCGTGCGCGGCGAGGCCGGCTCGGGCGCCGTGGCGGCCTGGATCCGGCTGCGCGGCGAGCTGCTGCCCGGTGAGGCGCCGTCGCCGCTCGTGCGGACCGTCGCGGCCGCGGACTTCGCCAACGGGCTGAGCTGGATCCTGCCGTTCGACGAGTGGCTGTTCGTCAACACCGAGCTGACCGTGCACCTGCACCGCGAGCCCGCCGGCGAGTGGATCGGCGTCGACGCCCGCACGACCTCGGACGCGTCCGGCGTCGGCCTCTCGACGGGCGTGTTGCACGACGAGACGGGGCCGTTCGGCGTCTGCGCCCAGGCGCTGTTCGTGCAGCGCCGCTGAGCGCTCTCATCCGGCGTTCGTCGCGATCTCGTCTCAGTCGGCGGCAGGAGAGCGATCCGAGCCAGATGAGATCGCCGCCGTTCTCGTAGTGCCGGCGCGGGACGCGGAGGCAGCCGGTCACGCTCGATCCAGGCCCAGTTGCCGTCGGGCTACGTCGAGCACGCGCTGGCCACGACGCAGATCGACGGCAGAAGGTCGTCATCGAGGTGACCGACCGGACGAAGACGATCGCCAACGGGGGGTCAAGGCGCCGTCGCGGAGGACGCGGTCCCCGGGCGGGGACCGCCGGTCGCCGATGCCCGCCACGAACGAGACCTCCGCGACGCACGCCGTCACGGAGGTCTCGGGATGCGGATGAGAGGACTCGAACCTCCACGAGCTTGCACTCACGGCGACCTGAACGCCGCGCGTCTACCAATTCCGCCACATCCGCAGGCGCGGCCAAGAGTATCGACGATCCACGGCGCGACCGGGGCCGGCGCGGTCCGGCTCGTGCGCCCGCACCGCCGCTGAGCGCCCGGTCGCCTTTGCTACCGTGACCCCCGTTCCGCGCCGCTATCGTCTAGGGGACTAGGACGCCGCCCTCTCACGGCGGAAACCGGGGTTCGAATCCCCGTAGCGGTATTGCCACCCGGAGGCGCTACGACCGTGTGTCTCGTGCCCTGTGCATCGGCTGGGTAGTGGAGCGCTCGAGTCCGAAGCGTTGCGTCCCCGTGGAGGCGCCTTCGAGCCGCCACCGCCGGACGTGCTACGCTCACGGCATCCTGCTCGTTGCTTTTCGCACAGGGACCATGCTCAGCCGGTAAGTGAGAGCTTCGGCTCAACACCAGAGGGCAGTGGTGGGACCCGCCGCACAGCTCAGGCAAGTGATAGCCGGCGACGCGCTGGGTCGAACTCAGGCCGCGCGATCGTTGGCGGCGTTCCTCCTGTTTCAGGCAACGTGCCCTGGCCCTCGATCGGGCCGTTTGGTCTGTTAATCGACGACTCCGATTGCTTGCTCAAGTCTCACTGTTCGGTCCGCTAGGGCGGTCCGGTGTGCGCGCGAGAGGCAACGCGATGCAGTCGAGTGAAATCCGTCCCGTCGGGGCATGCTGATGCCCTTGTCAACATCGAGGTACTGAGCGCTCTCTGCTCCTCCGCGAAAACTGCAAAGATCTCCAACTGGCGAGAAGGGTATTCGTGACGAAGCTTGTCGTCGCGGTCAGCCTTGCGGTCGCGGCGATCGTCTTCGGTGCAGTCGGGATTCCTATCGCCGCCGGGAGCGCTGGTGGCGGATGAGCGCTGGCGTCTGTCGGGAGTGGGCTGGACCTGTGGCGCATATCTCGGAGCCGATCCCCATGAGTTGCCACTGTGCCGGCTTCGGTGCGCGGGATCTGCTGCGAGATCTCCCGCGGGCCTGGGCTCGTCCACCCGAGAGCCCCGTGCCCTGTGACGGACCGATCCGATTCAGAACGAAGCGCCGAGCATGGTGAGAGCCTCGGGAAGCGTGCAGCACGGAACGTCGAAATGCCTGCAGATGGCGGGCATCGTACGATCCCAGTGGCGCGTCGGAACGCCGCTGAAGCTGCGGCCTTCGTAGGTCACGACCGTGAACCCGCGGTGCTGTGCTTCGGCGATGACAAACGGGTCCGCGCCGTCCCGCCGTCCTGGGTTGGCAAACCGCGCGTACACGGCGCCCACTCTGCGCTGAACCGCCTCGATCGGGTCCACGAAGACGCTCGGCGGCTGTTGTTTGCACCAGGCGGTGACCTCGTCGTCCTTGGCCACAAGCTCGAGGTAGACCGCCCGCGGGGCAATGATTCGGCCGTCCGCCATTGCGGTGGCGACGAGATCCCACACGCTCGGGAACGTCGTCGGTGGGTAGTGATCGCGGCGTCCGTTCAAGTATGCGCTCGTGTCGAAGACGAGCATGCTCAGGCCCGACGTCCGAGTTGGTCTCGGAGCTTCTCGAAGTGGTTGACCTTCACGCCCGCGAGAAGCGTCGACGCGACGGAGTACGTGACGGCCTGACCATCCAGCGCGGAGAACACCAACTGGATGAAGCGGGGCCCGAGCCCGGCGATCTGGTTGAGGTAGTAGTCCCCGCCACCGCTTGGAGGTCGCACCGCCTCCTGGCTGCGAGCCCGGATGTCATCGATGACGTCGTCGCCGACTCGCTCATCGACCAGGCCCGTGGCTCGCAAGCGAACAGCGGCTGCGAGCGGCGTCACGCTGAACGTTCGCGCGACCTGCTCGACCCTCCCCAACAACGATGGTGCCGCAGCTTCGTGGTATGCCTCGGCCAGCCAGTCCGAGGGCATCAGCACTTCGCCGGCAAACTCGTTGCACCACCGTTCCGTGTGGCGATCTGGAGGGACGCCATTGGCGACGAGAACGAGGTGCCCGAACTCGTGCATGATCGTGAAGGCACGCGCCCGCGGATCGTCCTTCGTATTCGCCACGACGACTGGCACCGCGGCGTCAATCGATGCGAATCCGCGCATATCGGCGACTGGCATCGAGCCGTCCTGCATCACCAGGATCCCCTGCCCCTCCACGGCGTCCGTCCATGCTCGCAGGGGCGCGTACTTTTCGGCCCATCTCGCTTGCTCGTCCCGTCCGATGCCGAGGACTTGCCGTGCCACACGAGCGAGTGATGTGCGGTCACGAGCGATGAAATCCGTCGCCGTGCTGGTCCATGGCGGCGCCTCGTCCAGTGCTTCGTACAACTCGATCGCGGCATCCTGCCGTTCACGAATGCGCCGCGCGAGGAGTTGCATCGCGGCTGGCCAAGGTGGCGTTGGCGCGCCTGGGAGTCGCCGAAACTGGGTGTCCTGCGGCTCTTCGGCCGGCGGCTCCGAAAGAAACAGCGTCGCGAGTGGTCGCCCGTAGAGCTTCGCGAGCTTCTCGGCTTGGCGGAGCGTCAGGAGGTCGTAGCCGTTCTCCACCGCCTCAAGCTCGGACCAGCTCAAGTTGATCGATGCCGCCGCGTCTTCCGACGAATAGCCCGCGGACTCCCGCGCCCAGAGCAGAACCTCCGGCGTGATGTATGCCAGGGTTCGCGGTGCCACGCTCCGATCCTACGGCGTTGCCAAGACGGCCCAGCCGTCGATTGCGAGCATCCTTCGGCCCGCGATCCCCCGAGCGGTGGCCTCGAAACCGCTGTGCCGTGCCTCCCGGATCTCAGGTCGCGCGCGGATCGAACTCGGTGCCGGTCGAGCTGCGCTACGGACGTAGTCGATAGCGCCCATAGCCGAGTCGCTCGATCGCGCTATCGGCCCGGTTGGCGGTCTCGCGCATGCAGTTCCGGATGGAGGATGCGGCGACGGGGCGCCCATGGAGTCGCTCGGCCTGGTGGACTACCTCTTGAGGCCGCAGCGGTTGACTGGCGTGCGCGAGCACGGCCACCACGATCTCGTAGACCCGTCCGGGTCGTGGCTTCGCGGGGTCCGGGAATACGGATGGTGGAGACTCGCTGCTGCGTTGGATCGCCGCTGCGACCTTGGCCATGCGCCGAAGCTCAACGCCGACTTCAGGGTTCGAACATGCTCCCGCCATCTGTATTGCCTCCGATCTCGCGGAGCGCGTTCGAAACCGCGAGCGCAGTAGCGTGACGGGCTCGACCCCCTCTGCTGGCGCATCCCATGCCGACATGAACGCCAACGGTCCGATTCGACCAGTTCCGAGCGGGTAAAGGCCAGCCATCCGAGCGTCAGGAAGTAGGCATGGCCGCAAGAACGATCCTCGTGGCCGGCGTTCTCGCAGCAGCCCTGCTGCTGCCGACGCAGGCCCACGCCACGCAGGAAAAGGCCGGAGGCACGCAGGTGGCTGCTGGCTCGCAGGCCGTCATCGTGCAGTACGGCATCCTCAGCACCATTCGCAAGATCGGCCGCTGCGCCGTTACGATCGGAGTGTTCGTCACGGGCAACGCGCTCTGGATCACGAAGCTCCGCAAGGCCGGGGGCGTCTGGAAGATCGCTAAGCGGACGTTCACGGCCAAGGGCAAGCGCGCGAGGCTCAAGGTGCTCTATGGCGTTCTCGGCAACGTCTTGGGGCTCGACCAGATCGCCGAGGCGTGCGGATGATCCTCTATCACCTCAGCGGGGCATGCGGCGCCCTGTACATCATCGCGAGAATCGCGGGCGAGCCCCTGCCGATCTTCGCTCTGGCGTGTTTCACGCTGGTGGTTTTCGCGATAACGACCGATCCCGAGCTCGTCGAGGACGACGAGGGCCTGGCGTGAACTTGAGGTAGTAGCCGCATATCGAACCTCTGCGAGCAGCAACGTATGCCGGCCTGGGTCGTAGCCTGGCGAGGAGGAGCTGCGGGCTCGGGCGACGCCGTGCTGAGGCGCGCATCGCGGATCGACGACCGAGCTATCTGTGTGGACAAGCTCCGGTTCGGCGGTGAACGTCGTGGGGCTGAGCACGCGATCCGCGCCTGCGAGCACCCGGATGACGAGGTCGCTTACCCGGGAGCATGTTCGAACCCTGAAGTCGGGGTTGAGCTCGGCGGATAGGCAAGATCGCCACGGAGGGGCCAGCTGTACTGCGTGCGGCTGCGGAGCGCGTTCAGACGCGAGCCGGCGATGACGCGGAACGCCGGGCTGGCCCGGCGCGCGCTACAGCACGACGATACGCAGCGCCGGGTCGAGGGCTGCGAGGTCTTCAGGGTCGCTGCTGAGCACGGCGTGATCGCGGTGGCGCGCGCAGATCACAACCGATGCGTCGACGACGTCGACGCTGCTCGCCCGCTCGCAGAGGACGGCGGCGGCACGGGCCTGCGGCTCGTCGAGGGGCACGACGGTGACCGTGGCGAGCCTGAGAAGCCGCGCCAGGCGGGCCTGGCGAGTCCCCCCGCGCCAGGCCTGCGCGACAACGCCGGCCGGCACCGCAAGCTCGGCACATGCGGCATGTGCTTCGTCGAGCAACGCTTGGAGGCGCGGATCGCCGCGTTCGATCGCGATCAACGCGCCGGTGTCGAGCGTGACGCCGGCCACTCAGGTCAGTCCGAGTGTCTCGCGGGCCCACCTGCGGTCTTCCTCGGTCGGGGGTCCGGCTTGCGCGGCCATCTCCGACAACAGCACGGCGAGCTGCTCGTAGCGGCCGTGCTCGGCGATCGCCGTGGCGATGAAGGCCGAGCGCCCAACGCACCCAACGCGCCGGGTGTCGTACACGCTCTGCGGGCGCCTATCCGCATCTCCGAAGCAGCCCGCTGCGCCATGTCGGCGCCCGCGGCCGCCGCCCGCGACCAGATCGGCGCTGTCACTGCGAGGATGTGACCATGGCCGCTCCCCCCGCCGGCGCCGAAGACCGACCACCGCCGTGTCCGCCGCGCCCGTCGCACCCGTCCGAGCTCGGCTTCGTCCGCCGGCCGATGGTGCGCTGGTTCGATCCCCACCAGCTGATCGACACGGCGGTCCGGGTGGCGCTGTCGGGCATGTTCAGCTCGTACGCCGACAGCCGCGAGGCGCAGGTGCGCGAGCCGGCCGAGGTCATCGATCGCTCCCAGGGTCAAGAGCTGTGGCTGGACTACGTCGCCGACCTCGGCGACGGCTGGAACTCGACGTACACCGTCGCCCGGCTGCTGGCGACCGACGAGCTCACGCTCGAGCGAGACGGCGAGGAGCACGCCACGCGGCGCGGTCGGATCCTCGTCTTCGGCGGCGACGCGGTGTACCCCGTGCCGAAGGCCGTCGAGTACGAGAACAGGATGCTCGGCCCGTACCGGTCGGCGCTGCCGTGCGCCCCCGCGCAGCCTCCCGAGCTCGTCGCCGTCCCGGGCAGCCACGACTGGTACGACGGGCTCGTCAACTTCACGAGCATCTTCTGCCGCGACCGCTGGATCGGCGGTTGGCGCACGCGCCAGCGCCGCAGCTACTTCGCCGTCAAGCTGCCCAACGGCTGGTGGGTGTGGGGCGTCGACATCCAGTTCGGCACGTGCCTCGACGAGGTCCAGCTGCGCTACTTCGCCGACGTCGCCGCCGACTGGATGCAGACCGGCGACCGCGTGATCCTGTGCATGTCCAAGGAGGTCGACAGCGGCCGCAAGGACTCCGAGGTGCACTCCGACCGGGACATCGCGTACCTCGAGCGCGAGATCATCGAGCCGCGCGGCGCCCGCCTGGCGCTCTATCTCAAGAGCGGCAAGCACTACTACTCGCGCTACGAGGAGACCGACGGCCCGCGCCAGCACATCGAGTCCGGCGGCGGAGGCGCCTTCCTGCACCCCACCCACAACCTGCCCGAGCACGTCGACCACCTGGGGACCGCGGGCCCCGCCTCGTACGGCAAGGCCTGTACGTATCCGTCGGCGGCGCTGTCGAAGCGGCTGCGCAAGCGGATCTGGCTGATGCCGGCCTACAACATCCCGCTCGCGGCCGTGTTCGGCACCGTGCAGGTCCTGCTCGTGTTCATGCTCGGGCTGCACCTCGACGACCGCCACGTCTCGCTCGGCGTCGTCGACCTCATCACCGCGATGTGGGAGAGCCCGACGGCGTTCCTGCTCAGCCTGCTCGTGCTGGCGTCGCTGGTCGCCATGGTCCGCTTCGCGCACGACCTGCGCGGCGTCGGTCGCATCATGCTCGGGCTGGCGCACTCGTCGCTGCAGGTGGCGAGCGTGTCGGGCGTCCTGATGCTCTCGTCGTATCTGTCGACGGCGTTCGGGGCCGACGGCGCGACGTCGCTGAGCCTCTTCCTGTTCCTCGTGTGGCTGCTGGGCGCCGTCAGCGGCATGATGGGAATGGCGGGCTACCTGTGGGCCACCGGATACATCGGCCTGCACAACACCGAGGCGTACGCGCCGCTGCACCACGAGCACCAGAAGCACTTCCTGCGCTTCCACATCGGACCGGACGGGTCGCTGACGCTCTATCCGATCGGCATCGAGCGCGTCGGGCGCAGATGGAAGCTGCGCCCCGACGCCCCCGCCGGGGAGCCATGGTTCGCGCCCGACGGACCCGAGCCCAAGCCGCACCTGATCGAGCGGCCGGTCCGGATCGGGGAGCCGGTCGCCGCCGAGCCGGCCGCACCGTCGTCGCCGGCGGGCGCGGCCAGCGCGTAACGACCGGGCGACGCGCGAGCACGCGGTCGGCGGTTCGTTTGCCGCGGGTGGCGCTGCAAACGAACCACGAGGCGAGGCGAGGCGAGGCGAGGCGAGCGGTCGTGGCGTGCCGGCCACGATGGCTCGTTTGCCGCGCGGGGCGCTGCAAACGAACCATGAGGTGAGGTGACGTGAGGCGAGCGGTCGTGGCGTGCCGGCCACGATGGCTCGTTTGCCGCGCGGGGAGCGGCACAGGCGCCAACGGGGTCGCCGGTCGTCGACGAGCTCGTCATGCCGTCCACCGCTTGGCGCGCGGTTGCACGGAGCGCGGCGGGCGGGCTCCCGGGCGCTCGCCCGTGGTCGGCCCATGCGCATGCGGCCCGGCGCGAAGCACGCGCGCCCCTCGCGTCAAGCCGACGGCGACACCGCTAGGGTCCGCCGACGCAACCGAGCGACGGGGAGGTCGAGCGCATGGCGGATGCAGGGAAGGGCCGACGACGGACCTGCGCCGGCGTCCCGCGTGTACGAGCCGTCGTCGCCGCGGCGAGCCTGCTCGTGATCGGGCTCTCGCCGCTCGCCGCCGCGCAGTCCGGCGACCTGCTCGCTCAGGGGAAGCGCAACGGCACGACGGCGAAGGAGACGGAGATCATCGGCGACATCAACACGACCGCCAGAGACAAGGGCGGGTTCGTGATGCGGATGTCCAACCTCTCCAAGACCGGTGGCGGCTTCGTGAACGGCTGCCGTGCGTCGGCCGCGCCGACGAGCAAGCCCTGCTACCGCGCCAGCAACCTGTCGACGGGCCGGGCGTTCGAGTTCAACACGAACGACGGCCGCGTCGTCGGGACGATCTCCGCCGGCGCCGGCGGCCCGACCCGCCGGCCGTTCACGACGAACGCCACGGGCACGGCGACGGGGCTGAACGCCGACCGCGTCGACGACCTGCACGCCGCGCAGATCATCGCGGCCGCCCGCGCGCAGGCGGGCCTGGACGCCGACACGCTTGACGGCAAGGACTCCGCGGCGTTCCTCGGCAGGACCGAGCAGGCCGCCGACGCCGACCGGCTCGACGGGCGCGACGCCGCGAGCTTCGCCTCCTCGACGCAGGCCGTGAAGGCCGGCTTCGTGTTCGACGACGGCGCCGTGACGCACGTGACGAACACGATCAACGGCGGCGCCTTCTCGGTGGTCAGCGACCTCGACGGCGTCGACACGATCGATCTGCCGTTCCCGATCGCCGGTCTGCGGGGGATCGTCAGCGCGGGGGTCGCCGACAACGCCGGGGGCCAGAGCGACGTCTGCGTGCACCAGCTCAGGCACGTCGACGCCGACACGATCAGCGTTCACTCGATGACGGTCGGCAACGTTGCCTGCAACGAGGAGTGGACGCTGCTGCTGTTCTAACCGTCCGGCTCCCCGCCGCCGGGGCCGAACGGCTCGATCTCGCCGCCGGGGCCGACGAGGTACACCGTGCGCTCGTGCAGAAACGCCTCGCGCGCGTCGGAGCCCAGCGCGGCGGCCGCCCGTCGCGGTCAAAGACGGTGACGACGAGCGGGATGCCGGGACGGATCCCCTCGACGACGAGCGCGCTGCGAAGCGAGACGTGGTCGTCCCTGGAGATCACGACGACCGTGTCGATCGTGCGTCGCAGCGCCGTGCGGATCGCCGGATCGCTCTGGTCACGCAGGTTCGTCACGATCGCGCCGGCGCCGCGCAGGGCACGATGCGTGACGTCGGACAGCTCGTCGTCGCCGATCAGCAGGACGCGGGCACCCTTCGAGCCGTCGGCTGGGGAGGTCGAAGTCACGCCCGCCGATTATCCGAGCGCCGGGCGTCGGCTGCGTTGCGAGGGTGACGGTGGCGGCCTGTTCGAACGCTGTGGCATGCTGCGCGGGGCGGCATGACCTCACAGCCGGACACATCGACGAAGCGATGAGCGCCGCGGCGGCCGACGCGAGGGACGGCGGCGGCGACGAGGCCGCGCTGCGCGGCCTGCGGACCTTCAACCGCTGGATCGCCGTCGCTCACGCCGCGCAGGCCGTGGCGGTGCTGGCGCTCGCCAACGGCGCCGCGCTGCCGGTCCGCACGAGCTTCCTCGAGGGCCCGCCGGGCAGCGCGGCGGCGCGCGGCGGCACGCTGCTCTTCGAGCTGCCGGTGGCCCCGCTCGTCGCCGTGTTCTTGCTGCTCGCCGCAGTCGACCACGCGCTCGTCGCCGGACCCGCCCGGGCCTGGTACGAGCGCGGCCTGCTGCGCGGGGTCAACCTCGCGCGCTGGTGGGAGTACTCCGTCAGCGCGTCGCTGATGATCGTGCTGATCGCGATGCTCAGCGGGATCGCCGAAGCGTCCGCGCTCATCGCGCTGTTCGGCGTCAACGCGGCGATGATCCTCTTCGGCGCGCTCATGGAGACGACGAACCGGCCGGGCGAGCCGGTCGACTGGCGCCCGTTTGCCTACGGCTGCGTCGCCGGCGCGGTGCCCTGGGTCGCCATCGGCGTGCAGCTCGCCGTCGCCCAGTCCGAGACGGGCAGCGTGCCGGGGTTCGTCTTCGGGATCTTCGTCTCGCTGTTTGTGCTGTTCAACAGCTTCGCGGTCAACCAGCTGCTGCAGGTGCGCGCCAACGGCCGCTGGGGCGACCCGCTGCACGCCGAGCGCGTCTACCTCGTGCTCAGCCTCGTCGCCAAGAGCGCGCTGGCCTGGCAGGTCTTCGGTGGGACGCTCGCCGGCTGACGGCCCGGTGCGCTCTACGCGGCTTCGTCGCCCGGCGCCAGCGCGGCCGTCGGCACGATGAAGTAGCGCCGGCCGACCGGCTTGGGCACGGCGGTGGTCCCGCGGCGGGTCGAGACGACCGGCAGCGTGCGGTCCTCGTCGCCGCCGACGGAGAGCACCCAGGCGTGGACGGCGTCGAGGTCGCCGCCCGCCTCGACGACCTTGTCGGACATGATCGCCACGTTGCCCTTCGGCACCCAGATGAACGGCTGCGACGGGATCCCGGCGAGCAGGCGGCGGATGGAGTCGTCGTCGAAGGCCATCGCGGCGGCAGTCTAGTCCGTCCGGCGCGCCGCGCCTCCCCCGCGCGCCGGGGCCGCCCGCCGCGACCTGCTCCGAGCCTGCGGTCGGCGACGTTAACGGCGTCGCGGGAGCGGGCACCCTCCCGTTCGGCGTAGTCAGCGGGGTCAGGCGCCAGTCACGCATCCACCTCTGTTCACGGAAGGAGTCTCACATGACCAACCGTTCGCCGGCGATCCTGCTGATGGCCGTTGCGGCCTTCGTGATGTTCGGAATCCCGATCATCATCGCGTTGCAGGACACGGGCACCGATCGCGCCGATTCTCCCGCGGTGTCCTCGCAGGCCCGGACGACCGCGCCGAGCTCGAGCGACTGCACGCTGGCGAGCGGCGAGCCGCTGCTGCCGGTTCCCGACGACCTGTCCGGCTTCGTCGGCGACGACGCGCAGTGCACCGGCGTCGTGGTGCAGTCGGTCGTCGACGACGACGGGTTCTGGGTCGGGACCTCGCAGTCCGATCGCGTGTACGTCGAGTACGGCGGCGATGTCGGCGAGACCGAGGAGGGGTCGTCGTTCGTCCCGGCCGTCGGCGACAGGGTCGACCTCTCGGGCCCGATCCGACCGGCTCCGCAGAACCCCGGCCGCACGCTGAGACTGCGCCAGGCCGACAACGACCTCGTGCGCCGGCAGGGCGCCTACGTCAACGCCGATACGGCAGAGGCGGCCTCGTGAGGAAGCTCCCCGGGGCGCGGGGAGCGCCAACGCCGCTGCCCGCGCCCGACGAATAACTCCAGTAGGTTGGGTACATATGCGTCACATGACGTGTACCCGAAATATTGCTGTGAAGGCTTGACTTATCGGCAATTGCGCTGACAGACTGGGTCACACCGGATCAGCCTGCAGATTCCAACGAGCGGCGGCCCCCTGAGGGAATCAGGGGCGACGACGCAGGACCATCAGGCAGGGGCCTTTGAGGGACCGCCGGCTCGCCGGGGATCGGCTGAACCCGGTGGGTCGGACGTCGGTCCGCGCCGGCGAGGGCCTCAGAACTGCGTCAGCGACAGCGTGTTGGCGTCGGGATCCTTGAACCACGCCACCCGCGCCCCGCCGGGCGAGCGCCAGACGCCGAGCTCATCCTGCTCGACGCCCTCGAAGCGCTCGAAGACGACGCCGGCGGCGGTCAGTCCGGCGACCGTCGCGGCGATGTCCGAGACGCTCCAGCCCAGCAGCGTGAACGGAAACGGGGTCAGCTGCTCGACGAGGATGACGCGCAGCAGCACGCCGTTGGCGCGAAACGCGCAGGCGACCGGGCTCTCGCCCTCGCGCGGCAGGCCGAGCGTCGTCTCGTAGAACGCGCGCGCCTTGCCCATGTCCCTCGTCGGCACGAACGCGATGAGGTCGGCGCCGCCGAGCGACACCGCGGGCGCGCGGCCCTCTTCGAGCTCGCGGTCGGGGACGATGTAGTACATGAGGTCGCGCTCGGTGGCGTCGGGCGGCGCGAACATCGGCGGCACGCGCTTGGGCCAGCCGAGCACGCCGCGCACCCACGCCTCGACCTCGGCCGGGTCGCCGCCGGCGTCGTGCACGTCCGCCGCCGGGATCGCCGACATGTTCGGCGGGACGGGGATCGGCATGTCCGCCGGCACGGCGACGGATGCGAGCAGCCGCCGGATCTCCTCGCCGTCCATCAGCCGCGCTCCCCGCCGGGCTGCCAGAGCGGCTCGTCGCCGTCGTTGGCGCCGCGGCTGAGGATGAACAGCAGGTCCGAAAGGCGGTTGAGGTAGCGCACGACCTCCGGGTTGGCGTCGTCGACGAGCAGCGTGCGGCGCTCGGCGCGCCGGCAGACGGTGCGGCAGACGTGCAGCTGGGCGGCGGCGGCCGTCCCGCCGGGCAGGATGAACGACCGCAGCGGCTCGAGCGTCGCGTTGACCTCGTCGCAGGCGCCCTCCAGCCACGTCGTCTGACCGGCGGTCACGCGCAGCCGCGCGCCCTGCTTCGTCTCGCCGGCGTCGGCCGGCACCGAGAGGTCCGCGCCGACGTCGAAGAGGTCGTTCTGCACGCGGCGCAGCCAGGTCGCGTACGGCTGCGGCAGGCCGCCGGTCGCCAGCGCGACCCCGATCTGCGCGTTGAGCTCGTCGACGTCGCCGTAGGCCTCGATCCGGGGGTGGGTCTTCGGGACGCGGCTCATGTCGCCGAGATGCGTCTCACCGCCGTCGCCGAGCTTCGTGTAGATGCGCGTGAGGTTGACCGCCATACGCTCGCCAACGCTACACTGGCGCCGTTCATTTGGTCGGTGGTGAAGGGAAGCCGGTGCGATTCCGGCGCGGACCCGCCACTGTGACCGGGGGGATGCCGCCGCACGCGCCTCGCACCCGGGGGCGCAGCCACTGAGCTCGAT
This sequence comes from uncultured Solirubrobacteraceae bacterium, assembly GCA_963722455.1. Classification (GTDB taxonomy): domain Bacteria; phylum Actinomycetota; class Thermoleophilia; order Solirubrobacterales; family Solirubrobacteraceae; genus CADCVQ01. The sequence continues at coordinate 265,294 of CAVRMD010000007.1, read as the reverse complement.
CCGAGCCCGGGAAGGCGCGGGAGGCCGGCCCGGAAGCCAGGAGACCTGCCTCCGGCCGACAAGCTCATTACGCCCTCGCGGAAGGGGTGGCTTCGTGTCCCTAGGTCCCTCGGCGGTGCTCATCGGAGTTCTCGCCGCGCTCATCCCCGCCACGGCGTTCGCCGCGCCGGCGCACGTCAGCGTCCGCGTCGAGGGGGCGGATGCCACCCTCGTGCCGCGCACCGCGCTGCGCACGACGACGGCACCGGTCAGCAAGGACGGCCAGCCCGCGCACGCGTGCAGCGGCACGAGCGTGGCCGGCGCGCTCGAGCTCGCGACCGGGGGCGACTGGGGCGGCACCTGGAACGACGCGTTCGGCTACAGCGTCGAGCGGATCCGCGGCGAGGAGCACGTCTTCCCGGCGCCCGACTACTTCGCCATCTGGATCAACAACAGGGCGGCGAGCGAGGGCGTCTGCGGCACGACGTCGGAGCTGCAGGAAGGCGACGCGGTGCTCATCTTCGTCGATCGCTGCGAGTTCGATCCGGCGACGTTCGCCTGCTCCAACGAGCCCGTCCTGGCGCTCGAGCTCCGCGCGCCCGCGACGGTGACGCCGGGCGCCCCGTTCACGGTGAGCGTCGTCGAGTACGCCGCCGACGGAACGCCCGCCCCCGCCGCACGGGCGACGGTGAGCGGCGGCGTCGCTGCGGCGACGACGAACGCCGCCGGCAGCGCGACGGTGACGATCGGCGCGGCCGGCCCGGCCGCCCTGCGCGCGACGAAGGCCAACCGCGCGCGCTCGGCGACCGAGGCGCTCTGCGCGACGACCGGCGGCGACGGCGCCTGCGGCAGCTCGCTCGCAGCGCCGCTCGCGGCCGGGCCGCCGTGCGCGACGAGCGGCCGCGACGGGCGCTGCGGCACCCGCGACCGCACCGCGCCCGGCGCGACGATCACCGCGATCGGCGAGCAGCAGCGCTTCGCCCGCGGCAAGGGGCCGCGCCGGCTCACGGCGAGGATCGACAGCGACCCGTCCGGGCTGCTCATGGTCAAGCTGCGCCTGACGCGGCGCGTCGGCCCGCGGTGCTCGTACTTCAGCGGTCGCTTCGAGCGCTTCCGGCGCGCGCGCTGCGGGGCGCGGCACGGCTCGTGGTTCGCGATCGGCGACCGCGAGCAGGTCGACTACCTCCTGCCCGGCCGGCTTCCGCGCGGGCGCTACGTGCTCGACGTCAACGTCATCGACAAGGCCTACAACCGCGACGACCGGCGCCGTCGCGGCGCCAACCGGATCGTGTTCCATGTGCGCTAGGCGCCGCGTCGCGGCGGCGCTCGGCCCGGGCCTCGCGCTCGTGCTCGCCGGCTGCGGCGTCGGGCCGGGGGAGAGCCCGGGCGGCAAGGTGAGCCTGACGGTCACGCGCGACTTCGGAGCCGCCCAGGTCCTCGACCGGCCGGGCGCGGAGGTGCGCGGCGCGGACACCGTCATGCGCGTGCTGCAGCGCAACGCGACGGTCGGCACGCGCTTCGGCGGCGACTTCGTGCAGTCGGTCGACGGCATCGCGGGCGGCCGGCGCGGCGGTCGGCCGGTGGACTGGTTTCTCTACGTCAACGGGATCCTCTCCGAGAAGGGCGGCGGCGCCGTGCGGGTGCGCGGCGGCGACCGCGTCTGGTGGGATCACCACGACTGGGGCTTCACGCCCGACGTCGCGGCCGTCGTCGGCTCCTTCCCCGAGCCGTTCTTGCACGGCGGCGAGAGCGGCCGCCGGCTCCCGGTGCGCGTCGAGTGCGCCGACCCGAGCGCCGCGGAGTGCGCGCTGGTCGCCCGCAAGCTCGTCTCGATCGGCGTCGTCGCCGGGCGCAGCGTCCTGAGCCGCAGCGCGGCGGACAACACCCTGCGCGTGCTCGTCGGTCCGTGGACGGCGCTGCGCGGACGCGACATCGAGGCCGACAGCATCGACGCCGGCCCGAAGTCCAGCGGGGTCTTCGCGCGCTTCGACGCCTCCGCCAAGCGCCTGCGGGTGCTCGACCCGCGCGGGCGGGTCGCGCGCACGCTCGGCGCCGGGACGGGCCTCGTCGCCGCCACGCGCGAGCCCGAGCGCCAGCCGCTGTGGTACGTGACGGGCACCGACGCGGCGGGCGTCGCGAGCGCGGCGCGCGCCTTCGACGAGTCCGTCCTGCGCGACCGCTTCGCGCTGGCCGTCAGCGACGACCTGCCCGTCCGGGTGCCCTACGTCGACCGGGGCGGGCCGGGGTGAGCCGGCGGGCGCCGACGGGCAGCGCGCTGCAGGCCGCCCGGGCGCCTGTCGCGGCGGCCTACGCCTGCGCCCTCGTGACCGCCGTGCTCGCCTTCGAGCATCCGCTGGCCCTCGCGGCGCTCGCGGTCGCGATCGTCGCCGCGGGCCTGCTCGCCGGAGCGCGCCGGTCGCTTGTGCGCGGCGCGCTGTTCGGCCTGCCGTTCGCGCTGGCGATCGCGCTCGTCAACCCGCTCGTCACGCGCGAGGGGCTCGACGTCGTCCTGCGGCTGGGCAGCCTCGGCCCGCTCGGCCAGATCGACGTCACCCGCGAGAGCCTCGTCTTCGGCGCGATCCTCGGGCTGCGCGCGCTGCTCGTCGTGCTCGCCGGCGGGGCGCTCGTCGCGGCGACCGTCGACCCCGACGAGCTGCTCGCGCGGCTGCGCCGCCTGTCGGCGCGCTCGGCGCTGACGGCGGCGCTCGCCGTGCGGCTGCTGCCGGTCCTGGGCCGCGACGCGCGGCGCCTGTCCGACGCGCGCCGCTGCCGGCCGGACGCCGCGCCGAAGCCGAGCGCGAGCGAGCGCCTGCAGATCGTCCGCGCCGTCACGACCGGCGCGCTGGACCGCGCGCTCGACGTCGCCGCCACGCTCGAGCTGCGCGGCTATGCGGGCCCGGCGCGGCGCCTGCCGCGCGGCGCGCGTCCGCGCGAGCCGTGGTCGCGCCACGACCTGGCGGTCGCGGCGGCCGCCCTCGGCCTCGTCGCGCTCGCCGCGGGCGCGCGCCTGCTCGGCGTGGCCTCGTTTCAGGCCTATCCGCGGACGCTCGTGCCGGTCGGGACGGGCGAGTGGCTGCTGGCGGGCGCCATCGTCGTCGTGGCGCTGGCTCCGTTCGCCGACCGCCGGGGGGTGCTGCGCTGAGCGTCCTGCGCTTGGAGGGCGTCACCTACCGCTACCCGCACGCCGGCCGCGCCGCGCTACGCGAGGTCACGCTCGACATCGGGGCCGGCGAGTTCGTCGTGGCCGCCGGGCTGTCGGCCTCCGGGAAGTCGACCTTCGTGCGCGCCGCCTGCGGGCTCGTCCCGCACTTCCACGGCGGCGAGTTCGGCGGGCGCGTCGTCGTCGGCGGCCTCGACACGCGCGAGCACGGACCCGCGGCGCTGGCGCCGATCGTCGGCACGCTGCTGCAGGACCCCGAGTCGCAGGTCGTGCTGTCGACCGTGGGCGCCGAGCTCGCGCTCCCGCTGGAGAATCGCGGCCACGGCCCGTCGGCGGTCGCCCGCGCCGTCGAGGAGGCGGCGCTCGCGCTCGGGATCGCCGAGCTGCTCGAGCGGCCCACGCACGAGCTGTCCGGCGGCGAGCTGCAGCGCGTCGCGCTCGGCGCCGCGCTGGCGGGCCGCCCGCGCCTCGTGCTGCTCGACGAGCCGACCTCGCAGCTGGACCCGGTCGCCGGCGACGAGCTCGTCTGGCTGCTGCGCCGCCTCAACGAGGAGTGGGGGACGACGATCGTGCTCGTCGAGCACCGCCTCGAGCGCTGTCTGGGCGCAGCCGATCGCGTGCTCGCCTTCGAGGACGGCGCGCTGGCCTGCGACGCGACGCCGCGCGGGTTTCTCGAATGGGCGCTCGAGCGCGCGCCCGCGCTCGCCACCCCGGGCGCGCGGCTCTTCGCCCGCGCCGGGCTGCGTCCGCCGCCGAGCGGGGTCAAGGAGGCGCGCGCGGTGCTGCGCGGCCACGGGCTGCTCGACGAGGCGGGCGCGCCACCCGCGCCGCAGGCCGTCGCGGCGGCCGACGGCGCGCCGGCGCGGCGCGGGCTCGCAGGCCGGCTCGCCGCCCGCCGCGGCCGTGAGCCGGGCCCGCCGCCGGCGCTCGCCTTCCGCGGGCTCTGGCACGAGCACAGGGGCGGCCGGGCGGTCCTGCGCGGGATCGACCTCGCGGTCGCCGCCGGCGAGCGCGTCGCGCTCATGGGACGCAACGGCGCCGGCAAGTCGACGCTGCTGCGCCACGCCAACGGGCTGCTCGCGCCGACGCGGGGGTGCGTCGAGACCGGCGGGCGGATCGCGCTGCTGCTGCAGAACCCCGGCGACTACCTGCTTGCCGAGCGCGTCGGCGACGAGCTCACCGCGCGGGCGCTCGAGCGGGCCGGCCTCGACGCGCTCGCCGACCGCCACCCGCGCGACCTCTCCGGCGGCGAGCGCCAGCGCCTGGCGCTGGCGATCGTGTCCGGCGCCGCCGCCGACGGCGCGCCGCCGGCCGCGCTGTGCCTCGACGAGCCGACGCGCGGCATGGACCGCGCCGCCAAGGGCGACCTCGCGTCGGACCTGCGCGCGGCGGCCACGGCCGGCAGCGCCGTCCTCGTCGCCACCCACGATCCCGAGTTCGCCGCGACGTTCGCCGACCGCGTCGTGCTGCTCGCCGGCGGGCGCGTCATCGCCGACGGACCGGTCGCCGAGCTGCTCACCGGCGGCTGGTACTTCTCGACCGAGACGGCGCGGATCGTCGACGGCGCGCTGCTGCCCGAGGACGGCGCCGAGCGCCTGCGCCGCCGGCTCGTCGTGGAGGCGCGGCCATGAGCTGGCAGCTGGCCTCGTTCGCGCTGCTCGCGCTCGGGCTCGCGGCCGGCTTCGCCTGGTATGAGAGCGCGCGGCCGACCGCGAAGACCCTCGCGCTCGTCGCGACGCTCGCCGCGCTCGCGGCGCTCGGGCGCGTCGCGTTCGCGCCGCTGCCGAGCGTCAAGCCGACGACCGACATCGTCCTGCTCGCGGGCTACGTGCTCGGCGGCGCGCCGGGCTACGTCGTCGGCGCCGTCGCGGCGCTCGCGTCCAACCTCTTCTTCGGCCAGGGGCCGTTCACGCCGTGGCAGATGGCCGCCTGGGGCGGTGTCGGCGTGTTCGGGGCGCTCCTGGCGCGCGTGTTCGGCCGCGAGCTCGGCCGCTGGAGCCTGGCGGCGGCCTGCGCCGTCGCCGGCCTGGCGTACGGGGCGATCCTCGACCTGCACCTGTGGGTGCTCTACGCCGGTCAGCACAGCCTCGCCGAGTACCTCGTGCTCGCCGGCCGCGGCCTGCCGTTCAACGTCGGCCACGCGATCGGCAACGTCGTCTTCTGTCTGGCCTTCGGTCCGCTGCTCGTGCGCGCGCTGCGTCGCTACCGTGACCGGATGCAGGTCACCTGGAAGCCCCTGCCGGTCCCGACGGGCCCGATCGCGCTGCTCGCGGCGCTCGCGACGGCGTGCGCGCTGGCGGGCTGGGCCGCCGACGCGCGGGCCGCCGACCGCTCGCAGACGCGGGCGATCTCCTACCTGACGGGAGTGCAGAACGGCGACGGCGGCTTCGGTCCGGACCGGGGCCGCTCCTCGACGCAGCTGCACACGAGCTGGGCGGTGCTCGGCCTCGTCGCCGCCGGCCGCGACCCCAGGCGCGTCCGGCGCGGCGGGCGCTCGCCGGTCGACTACATCGTGCGCAGGATCGGCCGCGTGCGCAGCACGGGCGACATCGAGCGCACGATCCTCGCGCTGCGCGCGGCGCGCCGCTCGGTGCGCTCCGTCGGCGGGCGCAACCTCGCTTCCGAGCTCGTGCGCAAGCGCCGCCGCAACGGCTCGTTCGCCGGCCTCGTCAACCAGACCGCGTTCGCGGTGCTCGCGCTCCGCGCAGCCGGGCGGCCGCGGCGCGACGCCACCGTCCAGAAGGCCGCGCGCTGGCTCGCCGGCCAGGGCAACCGCGACGGGGGCTTCAACTTCGCCGGCAAGGGCGGTCGCAGCGGCATCGACGACAGCGCCGCCGCGCTGCAGGCGCTCGTGGCGGCCGGCAAGCGCTCGAGCAAGGCCGCCCGGCGCGCGGCCGCGTTCCTGGCGCGCCAGCAGAACCCCGACGGCGGCCTGCCGCTGACGCCGGGCGGGCGCTCCAACTCGCAGTCGACGGCCTGGGCGGTGCAGGCGCTCGTCGCGGCGCGGCGCGATCCCGCGCGCCTGCACCGGCGCGGCGCGCGCTCGCCGCTGGCGTACATCCGCTCCCTGCAGGGATCCGACGGCGCGATCCGCTACTCCCGGACGAGCTCCCAGACGCCGGTCTGGACCACCGCGCAGGCCCTCACCGCGCTCGCGCGGGCACCGCTGCCGCTGTGATCGACGTCCCGCGGGCGCGGCGCCGGCCGCGCCGATCGGAGCGCCGCGAGGCTGCGCCCGTGGGACCGCGCCGTGCGTTGACTGATCGGTCAGGTATGTTCTCCGCCGCATGAAGGTCGGGGTCCCCAAGGAATCCGCGGCGGGCGAGACGCGAGTCGCGCTCGTGCCCGAGGTCGTTCGCAAGCTCGTTGCGAAGGACTTCGAGGTGCTGATCGAGTCCGGCGCGGGCGAGGGCTCGATGCTGGCCGACGCCGTCTTCGAGGATGCGGGCGCCACGATCTGCGACGACGTCTGGACGGCCGACGTCGTCGTCAAGGTCGCGCCGCCGTCCGACGAGGAGATCGGCCGGCTCGGCGAGAGCACGGTCCTGATCGGCTTCCTCGGCCCGCTGTCGAACCCCAGGACGTCGCAGGCGCTCGCCGACGCCAACGCCACCTCGTTTGCGATGGAGGCGATCCCGCGGATCTCGCGCGCGCAGTCGATGGACGCGCTCTCCTCGCAGTCCAACGTCTCGGGCTACAAGTCGGTGCTCGTCGCGACGAACCACCTCGGCCGCTTCCTGCCGATGATGATGACCGCCGCGGGGACCGTCCCGCCGGCGAAGGTGCTCGTGCTCGGCGCCGGCGTCGCCGGCCTGCAGGCGATCGCCACCGCCCGCCGGCTCGGCGCCCAGGTCACCGGCTACGACGTCCGCGCCGCGGTCGCCGAGCAGGTCCAGTCGCTCGGCGCGGCCTTCCTCGAGCTCGAGGCCGGCAAGGGCGCCGAGGGCGAGGGCGGCTACGCCCGCGAGCTGACCGACGACGAGAAGAAGGCCCAGCAGCAGGAGCTCACCGACAAGATCGCGACCTTCGACGTCGTCATCACGACCGCGCTCGTGCCCGGCCGCCCGGCGCCGCGGCTCGTGACCGCCGAGAGCGTCGAGAAGATGAAGGCCGGCAGCGTCATCGTCGACCTCGCGGGGGAGACCGGCGGCAACTGCGAGCTGACCGAGCCCGGCGAGGTCGTCGTCAAGCACGACGTCACGATCGTCTCGCCGCTGAATCTGCCGGCGACGATGGCCGAGCACGCCTCGTCGCTGTACTCGCGCAACGTGCAGTCGCTGCTGGAGCTGCTCGTCGGCGAGGACGGCGCGCTGAACCTCGACTTCGACGACGAGATCATCGCCGGGGCGTGCATCACCCGCGACGGCGAGATCGTCCACGCCGGCGCGAAGAAGACCGTCGACGCCGCCGCGGAGCAGCAGGCCTGATGGGCGTCGCGACCGTCACGATCGTCGCCTCCGAAGCCGCCGGGTCGACCACGTCGAGCACCGTGCTGACGAGCCTGGCGATCCTCGTGCTCGCCGCCTTCGTCGGCTTTCAGGTCATCTCGAAGGTGCCCAACACGCTGCACACGCCGCTCATGTCCGGCACGAACGCGATCCACGGCATCGTGCTGCTCGGCGGCCTCGTCGCGATCGGCCATGCCGACGGCTTCCTGAGCCGGCTGCTGCTCGTCATCGCGATCGTCTTCGGCACGATCAACGTCGTCGGCGGCTTCCTCGTGACCGACCGCATGCTGAGCATGTTCAAGAAGAAGCCCGAGCCGGTCGCTGAGGACGCCGACCGGTGACGGCCGCCACCGCCTTCTTCCAGGAGCCCGACTTCATCACGGCGGCCTACGTCGTGGCGTTCGGCATGTTCATCACGGGCCTGGCGAAGCTCACGAGCCCGACGACCGCCGTCCAGGGCAACAAGATCGCCGCCGCCGGCATGCTCATCGCCGTCCTCGCGACGCTGCTGGAGCCGGCGCTCGACGGCGCCGACTTCGCGCTCATCGCCGTCGGCCTCGTCATCGGCACGATCGTCGGCGTCCCGAGCGCCCGCAACGTGAAGATGACCGCGATGCCGCAGATGGTCGCGCTCTTCAACGGCGTCGGCGGCGGCGCGGTCGCGCTCATCGCCTGGGGCGAGTTCCGCGGCGCCGGGGGCGACCTCGGCGCGGACCTCGCGGTCGGCATCCCGCTCGTCCTGGCGGCGATCATCGGCTCGATCTCGTTCTGGGGCTCGAACATCGCCTTCGGCAAGCTGCAGGGCCTCATCTCCGGCAGCCCCGTGAAGATCCCGGGCGGCCTGTACGTCAACCTCGCCCTGCTGGCGACCGCGATCGGCGCGGGCGTCGCGATCCTGCTCGGATCGACGAGCGAGGGCGTCTTTCTCATCATCCTCGTGGCGGCGGCGATCCTCGGCAATCTCGCCGTCCTGCCGATCGGCGGCGCCGACATGCCCGTCGTCATCTCGACGCTGAACGCCTTCACCGGGCTCAGCGCCGCGGCGGCCGGCATCGCCCTGAACAACTACGCGCTCATCGTCGCCGGCATGATCGTCGGCGCCTCGGGCACGATCCTCACCGACCAGATGGCGAAGGCGATGAACCGCTCGATCGGCTCGGTGCTGCTCGGCGGGTTCGGCGGCGAGGCCCCGGCCGTCGAGGGCGGCGGCGGCGAGACCGGCGGCACGGTGCGCTCGACGAGCGCCGCCGACGTCGCGATCCTGCTCGCCTACGCGCGCCAGGTCGTCGTCGTGCCCGGCTACGGCATGGCGGTCGCGCAGGCCCAGCACGCCGTGCGCGAGATGGCCAAGGCGCTCGAGAAGAAGAACATCGAGGTCAAGTACGCGATCCACCCGGTCGCGGGCCGCATGCCCGGGCACATGAACGTGCTGCTCGCCGAGGCCGACGTGCCCTACGACCAGCTCAAGGAGATGGACGACATCAACCCCGAGTTCGGCCGCACCGACGTCTCGCTCGTGATCGGCGCCAACGACGTCACGAACCCCGACGCGCGGATGAAGCCCGACTCGCCGATCTACGGCATGCCGATCCTCAACGTCGACGAGTCCAAGCAGATCATCGTGCTGAAGCGCTCGATGGCGTCGGGCTTCGCGGGCATCGAGAACCCGCTCTTCTACGGCGACCGGACGCAGATGCTCTTCGGCGACGCGAAGGCCAGCGTCGCCGAGATCACGTCGGAGCTCGGCGCGCTGTAGGCGTTCGCGCCGGTCGCCGCGCCCCGGGCGGCTGGCTGGTTCCGCGCTCCGTGGTCCGCGCTTCTGCGCGGACCGCGGAACACGCGGCTAGTGGGTCATCCAGGAACGTTCGACCGGAAACCCGGGATGCCGGCGCCGGCTGGCAAGGACGCAGGACCGAAGGTGTGGCTCTGCCACATCGAGCGTCCGAGGACGCCGCCAGGCGGTGATCGGCGCCCGGGGTTCCGGGTGAACGTTTGTGGATGGCTCACTAGCGCTTGATCTTCAGCTTGTCGCGGTCGGAGTCCTGGTTGCGAAACAGGTCGACGGCGATCGTGGCGACCGACATCCGGGCGTTGCGCGAGCGCCCCAGCGTGCGCTGCGCCGAGCGCGACAGGCGCACGGTGACGGCGAGCGTGCCGGCGCGGCGGTAGCCGAGCACGATCTGCGGGATCTTCACGAGCTTGCGCGAGTGCTTGCGCGGCGCGGCGCCCTTCTTGCGCACGGCCGTCCCGGGGCGGACGTTGGCGGCGAGCGCGACGATCCCCGGCTCGTTGGAGCGGATCTTGAGCCGCAGCTTGCCGGTCTTCGCGATCTGGCGCAGCTTGGAGACGACGGTGACCGTCGGCCGCGGGGCGCTCGCGTCGAGGATCGCGCCGCCCGGTCCGATCGAGCCGCCGGCGAGGACGATCGGGCCGCCCGCGGCGGGGCCGCCGACGCCGGGCGTGCCCGGTGCCGCGCTGCTGTTCGCGACGAGCGTTCCCAGCAGCGTGAGCAGGACGTCGGGGGCGAGGGCGCCGCCGCCGCCGCCGATCACGCCGCTCAGCGACTCGTCGAGGGCGCCGGTGACGGTGCCCTGGATGGCATCCACGATGCCGCCGACCGAGCCCGTGGCGCCCGTCACGACGCCGCCGACCCCCGGCACAAGCCCGCCGAGCGTGGCTCCCGTCTGCGTGACGATCGTGCCGAGCGGCGGCAGGAGGGCGAGCACGCTGCCCGCCTGCGCGCCGGTCGCGCCGGGGAGCGGCAGGCCGGCGACGGTGTTCTGGACCTGCGTGACGACCGTCCCTGGCGTCGGCAGGCCAGCGAGCTGGGCCTGCGCCGGAGCCGCTGAGACGGCGCCACAGGCGCCGAGGGCTCCGATCGAGAGCAGCGCTGCCGAGCGCCGCGAACGGATGGGGGGCATACGGCCGTTTCGGCACGCGAGCCCCGCAACTTGAGCGCGTGAGAGACTCAAAACGGATGATCGCGCGCGCCGACGCCCTGCTCGCCCTCGCCCACGAGCATTTCGACGTCGTCGTCGTCGGGGGCGGGATCACCGGCGCCGGCGTCGCGCTGGATGCCGCGGCCCGCGGCTACAGCGTCGCGCTCGTCGAGCGCGCGGACTTCGCGGCCGGCACCTCCAGCCGCTCGTCCAAGCTCGTCCACGGCGGCCTGCGCTACCTGCAGAACTTCGATCTCGGCCTCGTGCGCGAGGCGCTGCTCGAGCGCCAGCTCATGGTCGCGCTCGCGCCGCACCTCGTCCATCCGCTGCCGCTCGTCGTCGCGGCGTTCGAGGGCGCCCGTCCCGACCGGCTCATCGGCGTCGGCCTGAACCTCTACGACGTCATGTCCGTCGAGCGCCTGCGCGGCCGCGCGCGGCTGCCGCGAGCGCGTCGCGGGCGCTCGGCGACCGACCTGACCGGCGACTTCGCCGAGTGGAGCCCCGAGCGCCACCGCGTCATCTCCGGCGAGGAGGTGCTCGAGCTCGTCCCGGCGCTCGCGCCCCGCGAGCCGACCTCCGGCTACCTCTTCTACGACTGCCAGACCGACGACGCGCGCCTCGTGCTGACCGTGCTGGGCGAGGCCGAGCGCTTCGGCGCGGTCTGCGCGAACCGCCTCGACGTGCCCGAGCTCGTGCGCGACGGCGCCGGGCGGGCGGCCGGCGTCCGGGTTCGCGACCTCGGCGGCGGCGACGAGTTCACCGTCCGCGCGACGAACGTCGTCAACGCGACCGGCGTGTGGGCCGACCGGCTGCGCCCCCAGGAGCTGCACGACGAGGCCGAGGTCCCGCGCATCAGCCCGAGCCGCGGGACGCACATCACGCTGCGCCACGAGGACCTGCCGCTCGTCGGCGGCGGCGCGATCGTGCCGGCCGGCGGCGGGCGCTCGATCTTCGCCCTGCCGTGGCTGGGCCGCACGCTGCTGGGCACGACCGACAACGACTACGACGGCGACCTCGACGACCACCACATCGAGCCGTCCGACGACGACGTCGAGTACCTGCTCGACGCCACGAACGCGTACTTCGCCACCGCGCTGCGGGCCGCCGACCTGACGGGCGCGTACGCCGGGGTGCGGCCGCTGATCGCGACCGGCGATCCGAAGAAGTCCGTCGACATCTCCCGCAAGGCGGAGCTGTACGAGACGTCGAGCGGCATGGTGACGATCACCGGCGGCAAGCTGACGACGTGGCGGCGGATGGCGAAGATGGCCGTCGACCGGCTCGTCGAGCGCGAGGCCCGCGACGCGCCGTGCCGCACCCACGAGATCCCGCTCGGTGCCCCGGTCGACGTCTGCGAGCTGCCCAAGGTCGACGGCGTGCCCGCCGCGTCCTACGCGGCGCTCGCCGGCCGCTACGGCCACGCGGCGCACGACGTGCTCGCCGTCGCGCGCGAGCGTCCCGAGCTCGCCGCGCCGATCGTCGCCGAGCTGCCCGACCTGCTCGCCGAGGTCGCCTTCGCGGTGCGCCGCGAGCAGGCTCGCACGCTCGGCGACGTGCTGCTTCGCCGTACCCGGCTGGCGCTGCTGGCCGGGCGCGAGCTCAGGGCCGACGGGCCCGTCGCGCAGCGCGTCGGCGCGACGCTCGCGCGCGAGTGCGGATGGGACGAGGCGCGCCGCCGCGCGGAGCTCGCGGCGTGGGCTGCGGAGGCCCGCGCCGAAGGTGTCGTCGGCAGCGCGTAACTTTGCGCCTCCCGACCGGTTCAACAGCCTCGATGCGTCACTTCCTGCTCTCCACGTCCACGCTGCTGCTGCTCGCCGCGCTCGCCGCGGCGCCGGCCCATGCCGCCTTCTTCGCCGGCGACGCGGTCGACGGGCCGAATCCCGATATCCGCGCGCTCGGCGACGTCGACCTCGCGCGCGACGGCAGCGGCGCGCTGACGTACGTGCGCAGCGTCGACGGCGTCGACCGGGCGTTCGTGGCGCGCTTTGTCAACGGCGCCTTCCTGCCGGTCGAGCGCGTCGACGGGGTCCTTCCCGGGGCCGCGTCGCAGCCGGTCGTCGCGGCCGCGGACGGCGGCCGCCTGGCGGTCGTCTTCGTCAGCGGGGGCGTCGTCTACGGCGTCGTGAAGCCGCAGGGCGCGGGCTGGACGGCGCCGGTCGCGCTGGGGGTCGGATCCGATCCCTCCGTCGACCTCTCGATCAACAAGCGCGGCTACGCGACGTTCACCTCCGACGGCGACGTCCGCGTCGCGCGGCTGGACCGCAAGGTCGACGCCTGGACCACGCTCGCCCAACCCGCCGACATCGACCCGGCCAACGCGGCCGGCGTCGGCGACGGGCGCTCGCGCGTGGCGATCTCGGCCGACGGCATCGGCGTCGTGACGTGGGGCGAGGCGGACCGCGTCTTCGCGCGCAAGATGTTCGGCGACAAGCTCTCCAACGCGCCGCAGGACCTCACGCCGGCGAGCTTCGACGGCCGCGTGCCGGTGCGCTCGGACCTGCCCGAGGTCGACGCCGAGGACGACTCGAGCTACGCCTGGGTCGTCTTTCGCCAGACGTTCGCCGACGGCGGCTCGCGGATCCTCGCGCGGCGCCAGCGCGGCACCGCGTTCGACGCGCCGGTGGCCGTCGACGCACCGGTCGGCGAGCCCGTCGGCGCGCCGCGGATCGACCTCAACGGCCGCGGCGTGGGCATCGCGTCGACGGCGGCCGCCCTCAGCGGGCACCCGATGGCCGCGATCCTGGAGCACGACCGGTTCGGGCCCGGGACGCTCGTCTTCGGTCCGAGCACGGCGTCGCCGCGCGTCGTCGTCCCGGCGTTCTCGGAGAACGACCGCGGCGTGATCGGCGCCGTGCTCGGCTCGGCGGGCGGGGCACCGTACGTCGGCGCGCAGCTCGTCGAGGAGACGCGCCTGGGCCAGCAGGTCGTGCTCTCGCGGCCGGAGCTCGGGCCCGTCGCCTCCGAGGCGGGCTTCGACGTGGCGACCGACCGCGCGAGCGGCACGGTCCTCGCGTGGCTGCAGGGCGGCGCGGCCGACCGGCGGGTCGTCGCGGGATACCTCGATCGCCGTCCGGGCCATCTGTCGGGCTACACGTCGCAGCGCTGCTGCAAGAACCCGCTGCCGCGGCTGAGCTGGTCGTCGTCGTTTGACCTCTGGGGGGCCGTGCGCTACGTCGTCAGCGTCAACGGCGCGGTCGTCGGGCAGACGACCGACCGGCGCTTTCAGCTCACGACGCCGCTGAAGGGTCCGACGCACCGCTGGCAGGTGACGGCGGTCGACATCCGCGGGCAGACGAAGCGCTCGCGCACGCGCCTGCTGCGCGTCGACGACGTGCGTCCCCGCATCAGCGTGGGCTACAAGCGAACCAAGCGCGTCGTCACGCTGTCCGTCCGCGCTCGCGATCCCAACCTGCGCGGGCACCGCGCGGCGGGCGTCCAGCGGATCGTCGTCTCGTGGGGCGACCGCACGAAGGGCGCCCGCGGGCGCCAGCGCGTGCGCGCGACGCATCGCTACCGCCGCAAGGGCACGTACCCGCTGGAGGTCATCGTGACCGACAAGGCCGGCAACGAGCGCACCGAGCGTCGCTCCGTGCGCATCACGTGACCCGTCGCCACACCGTCGCCGCCGCGGGCCGCACGCTCGCGCTCGGCGAGCGGCCGTGGCTCATGGGCATCGTCAACGCGTCGCCGGACTCGTTCTCGGACGCCGGCGCCTATCCCGACCTCGGGGCGCGCGTCGCGCGCGCCCGCGAGCTGCTCGCGGCCGGCGCGGACATCATCGACGTCGGCGGCGAGTCCCAGATCACGCTGCGCCCCGCGGTGCCGGCGCGGGAGGAGATCGAGCGCGTCGTGCCGCTCGTGCGCCGGCTCGTCGAGGAGCTCGGCGCGACCGTGTCGGTCGACACGTACAAGCCGGCGGTCGCCGAGGCGGCGATCGGCGCCGGCGCGGTGATCGTCAACGACGTCAGCGGGCTGCGCGATCCCGCGCTGGCCGACGTCTGCGCGCGGACCGGCGCCGCGCTCGTGCTCATGCACACGCGGGCGGCCCCCAAGGAGCGCCTGCAGGACCCGGGCCTGTACGACGACGTCGTGGCGGACGTCCGCGACTTCCTGGCCGAGCGGATCGAGGTCGCGCGCCGCCGCGGCGTCGCCGACGAGCAGCTCATCCTCGATCCGGGTCCCGACTTCGCCAAGACGCCGGCGCAGACGATCGCGCTGCTGGGCCGGCTGGAGGAGCTGCACGGGCTCGGGCGTCCGCTGCTGCTGGCCGTGTCGCGCAAGGACTTCGTCGGCGCGCTGACGGGCCGCGGACCGCGCGAGCGGCTCGCGGGGACGCTCGCCGCGATCGGCCACGGGGTCGACGCCGGGGCACGGATCCTGCGCGTCCACGACGTCGCGGCGGCGGCCGACTTCCTCGCCGTGCGAGCTGCGCTGCGCGGCGAGACCGCGGTCGATCCCGGCCTCGCGCTCGGCGACGCGATCCGTCACGCGCGATAACGTCTGGTGCACACGAGTCGCCGGCCGCTGCCCAACGCGGCCCGGACGCCTACCGACGATCACAGGAGGGACCACATGTCCGTCATCTCACGCTCCGCTCTGGAGTCAAGCTCGCTCGCCGACCTGCACGAGATCTCGGGGGAGCTCGGCCTCGACGGCTACCGCCGCCTGCGCAAGGCCGATCTCGTCGCCGCGATCATCGAGCGCCAGGGCGGCGGCGACGAGCCCGAGCCCGAGGCCGAGCCCGCCGCCGACGCGCAGGACGGGGCGCAGGCCGAGGCCGACGAGAAGCCGGCGCGCCGCTCGCGCCGCGGCGGCCGCGGGCGCAGCCGCGCGCGCGACCGCGATCAGGACGACATCGAGGTCGGCGAGGACGAAGGCCCCTCGGCCGCCGGCTCGGATGCCGACGCGGCACCGGCGCCGCGGTCCGCGCGCGCAGGACGCGGCAGGAGCCGCGACCGCGACCGCGACCGCGACCGTGACGGCGACGGCCCCTCGGGCGACGAGCGCTCGGCGACCGGGACCGTCGAGCTGCTGCCCAACGGCTCGGGCTTCGTGCGGATCTCCCCGCCCGAGCCGTCCGACGACGACGTCTACATCTCCGCCGCGCAGGTGCGCCGCTGCGAGCTCGTGTCGGGCGACGAGGTCGCCGGACCGGTGCGCGCGCCGCGCCGCTCCGAGCGCTACCCGTCGCTCATCCGCGTCGACACGATCAACGGCCGCGCGGCCGACGAGGTCGCCGAGGGCACGAAGTACGACGACCTGCCCTGCTCCTGGGCCACGGAGCGCATGGCGCTCGGCGACGACGACCCCACGCTGAAGGCGATCCAGTGGCTGACGCCCTTCGGTCGCGGCTCGCGCGTCACGATCGTCGGCGGCCCGCGCGCGGGCAAGACCGAGGCGCTGCGCCGCCTCGCGCTCGTCCTCGGCGCCCAGGAGGAGCTCGAGTGCAGCGTCGTGCTCGCCGGCGTGCGTCCCGAGGAGATCGGCGAGTGGAGGTCGGCGTCCGTCGAGCCCGTCGTCGAGCTCGGCCTGGGCACCGCGCCCGACACCCACGGCCAGGCGGTCGAGCGCGTCATCGAGACCGGCCGCCGGGTCGCCGCCCGCGGCGGTCACGCGGTCGTCCTCATCGACACCCTCGAGCAGCTGCCGGCGCCGCTGTGCCGGCGCGTGCTCGCGGCCGCGCGCAACATCGTCGACGGCGGGTCGCTGACGGTCGTCGCGACGGCCGGGGCGCCGCTCGGCGGCGAGACGACGGTCATCGCGCTCGACGCCGCCCTCACCGCCAGCGGACGGATCCCGGCGCTCGACCTGCTGGCCAGCGGGACGATCCGTCCCGAGCTGCTCGTCGGCGACAAGGGCGCCGAGGCGATCGCCGAGGCGCGCCTGACGGCGATCGGCTAGTGGCGGAGTCGGCGCGCGACGGGCGCGTCGGAGCGCGCGATCGGCGCCCACCGGGCGGCCCCGTGCCCGAGTGAGCGCACGCAGTTTCGCCTGGCGGGACCGACCGCGCGGCTACGCGCCGAGGTCCTCGAAGCCCATCTGACCCGACGGCGGGCGACCCTCGCGGCGCGCGCCGCTGCGGGCCCAGTGCTCGCGGATCTCGACCGCCTTGACGTGGCGGTAGGTGATCCCGCGCTCGATCGGCGCGACGTCGAAGCCGCCGCCCGCGGCGACGCCGCGCACCGTCGCATGAAAGACGCGACCGAGCTTGTTGACGAGCACGATGTCGCCGGGTTGGACCGAGCGGGTGCGCATCGGGCCGACATCGTCGCGCAGCGACCGGACGGGCGCGTCAGCGCGGCACGTACGCGACCCGGCCCCAGGAGGGCTCGGGGGACAGCTCGATCGGCTCGCCGTCGCGATCGGGCTGGATGTAGCCGAAGGTCTGCGTGGCGGCGCAGAAGGCGATGTCGAGCTCGCCCTCCTTGACGCGCTGATCCAGCCACGCCGAGCGGAAGACGAGGCGCCGCAGCCAATGCACGAGCGAGCGGTCCGACGGTCCGCAGAGCTCCGGCCAGCAGTCGTTGACGTGCTCGCCGAGGGCCGACGCCGGCGCCTGGATCTCGCCGTTGACGGCGAGGTTGACGAGGTCGTCGAGCTCGTTCTCGCCGAGCCTGCCGTGGACGAACCCGAGCTTCAGCGCGGCCTGCTCGCAGCGCTCGCCGAAGTCGCGCTCGTTGAAGGTGAAGCGCAGCTCGCCATACTCGAGAACGAAGTCCTCCCCCGAGTCATAGTTGCCGCGTCGTTGTGTCTCGTCCATGACGCGTCGGCATCCTAGGCGCGACTCCTTCCCGCGGGCGCGGATGCACGCGAAGTTGCACCCAAACGGTGTCCGGGGGGGCGAATCTGCGCCGCCCGCAGCCTTGGTCGAGCATGACCCACGACGACTGCTCCACGATTCTCGTCATCGAGGACGACGACGCCACGCGCACGTTCCTCGCCGACAACCTCTCCGCCGACGGCTACGACGTGCTCGTCGCCGACTGCGCCGCGGTCGGGCTGAGCCTGATCGAGCGCAAGTTCCCCGATCTCGCGCTCGTCGACGTCGGGCTGCCCGACGCCAGCGGCCTGGAGCTGCTGCGCCGCGTGCGCGGGGCCGACGGCGTCACGAGCGCGATCGACCCCGACCTCCCGCTGCTCGTGATCAGCGGCCGCGCGACCGAGCTTGACCGCGTGCGCGGCTTTGACCGGGGCGCCGACGACTACCTCTGCAAGCCGTTCTCCTACCCGGAGCTGCGCGGCCGGATCGCCGCGCTGCTGCGCCGCGCCGACCGGCGCCCCGCGCAGGGGCGCCTGCGCGCGGGCCCGCTGGAGGTCGACGGGCCGTCGCGCGAGGTGCGCCTGCACGGCGAGCGGATCGTGCTGTCCCAGAAGGAGTTCGCGCTGCTGCGCACGCTCGCCGCCGAGCCCACGCGCGTCTTCACCAAGGACGAGCTGCTGCGCACGATCTGGGGCTACCGCAGCCGCGGGACGACGCGCACGCTGGACTCGCACGCCTGCCGGCTGCGCCACAAGCTCGCCGTGCGGGGCGAGCGCTGGGTCGTGAACGTCTGGGGCGTCGGATACCGGCTGCTGGACGCGCCGGCCACGGTCTCCCGGCAGCGCGAGCTGTTGAGTGCGTGAGGGGGGCGAACTTCGTGCCCCCGGGGCCTAGGGGGAGTACATGCTCACGAGCCTCCTCCCCTGGGCGCTGGCGACGGCGGCCCTCGTCCTGGCCGGCCTCGCCGCGCTCGAGCTGCGCCGCCGGCGCGAGCTCGTCGCCCGCGCCTGTCACGAGCTGCGCGGGCCGCTCACGGCGGCCCGCTTGAGCCTCGCCACGATGGAGCGCCGCTGCGAGGCGCCGCCGGAGCGCATCGCGGCGCTCGATCACGAGCTGCGGCGCGCCGGGCTCGCGCTCGACGACTTCGCCGCGGCGCGCAACGGGCGGCGCATGCCCGAGCGCGAGGAGCTCGTCGACGTCGACGAGCTCGTCGAGGAGCAGCTGTTCAGCTGGGAGGCGGTGGCCGGCGCGTTCGACAGCGTCGTCGAGCTCGGCAGCGTCCTGCCGGGCGCGGTCGTCGTCGGCGATCGCCTGCGCCTCGCGCAGGCGGTGTCGAACCTCATCGCCAACGCGCTCGAGCACGGGCCGGGCCGGATCGAGATCGGCACGCGGGCGGCCGGCTCGCGCGGCGTCCGGATCGAGGTCGTCGACGAGGGGCCCGGCCTGCCGCTCGGGCTCGCCGAGCTCACCGCCCGCGCCAGGGGCGGGCGCGGACGTCGCGGACGAGGGCTTGCGATCGCGTCGCAGATCGCCGAGCGCCATCGCGGACGGCTCGTGGCCGCGCCGGCGTCGCGCGGCACGCGGATCGGCCTCGAGCTTCCGCTCGCGCGGCGCGGCCCATGAGCCGCCGGCGCCGGGCCCTCGTGCTCGGCGGGCTGGCGCTCCTGCTCGGCGGGCTGGCGGCCTTCGACGTCGCGGGTCGCGAGGCGGCGCTGCAGCGCCGCGTCGGCGGGCTCGTGGACGTCGTCGTCGCCCGCGCCCCGATCGCGGCGGGCCAGCGCGTGCGCGAGACGGCCCTGGCGATCCGCCGCGTGCCGCGCCGCTTCGCGCCGGCCGGAGCGGCCGCCGACCCGCAGGAGCTCGTCGGCCAGCGGGCCGCGGTCGACGTCCCCGCGCGGTCCGACCTCGTCGCGGCGATGATCGGCGCTGACGGCGCCCGTCCGATCGGCGCGCCCGTGCGTCGCGGCGAGCGCGTCGCCGAGGTCGTCGCGCTCGCATCCGCGCAGCTCGTCGTGCCGGGCGCACGCGTCGACGTCCTCGTGAGCCCGGAGCCGGCCGCCGAGCGCGGCGCCGCCGCGGTGCTCGCGCTCGAGGACGTCGAGGTGCTCGCCGCGTCGCCGCTGCCCGCCGAGCAGGGCCAGGCCGGCAAGGGCGCACCGGGCTCGCGTGTCGCCGCGTCGCTGCGCGTCACGCTGCGCCAGGCCGTCTACCTCGCCGCGGCGCAGGACTTCGCTCGCGAGCTGCGGCTGCTGCCGCGTGCCGACGGCGACCGGCGCCGCGGCCGCGCCGGCCTGCGGATGACTTCGGACCTCCCATGACGTGGCGACGCGATCGTCCGGTGAGCACGCGATCGGCCGGCGGCGGGGGCGCGCCCGCCGCCTGCGCGCCCGCACCTGCGGGCCCGCATCGGGACATGGACTCCGATCGCGCCCGTGACGACGCGCTCGACGCGCTGGCGGGCACGCTGCGCGCGCGGCTGCTCGCCGAGGCGGGCCGCGAGGGGATGCGGGGCGACCTGCATGAGCGCATCCGCGGCCTCGTCGAGCGCGAGGCGGGCCTGCTCGACGACGACGCCCGCGCGCGGCTCGTCGCGCGCGTGGCGGAGCGCTCGTTCGGGCTCGGGCCGCTCGAGCCGCTGCTCGGCGATCCGACCGTCGACGAGATCATGGTCAACGGCCCGGGGCAGATCTGGGTCGAGCGCGGCGGGAGGATCGAGCCGACCGCCGCGCGCTTCAGCGGGGAGGCCGAGCTGCGCCACGCGATCGAGCGCGTCCTCGCGCCGCTGGGACGGCGCGTCGACGAGGCCGAGCCGCTGTGCGACGCGCGCCTGCCCGACGGCTCGCGCGTGAACGTGATCGTCGCGCCGCTGGCGCTCGACGGCTCGATCCTCACGATCCGCCGCTTCCGGCCGCGCGGCTTCGCTCCCGCCGACCTCGTCGCCAACGGCACCTGGGCGGCGGAGCTGCACGACCTGCTGCAGCGCGCCGTCCACGCGCGCTGCAACGTGCTCATCAGCGGCTCCACCGGGTCGGGCAAGACGACGACGCTCAACGCGCTCACCGAGTTCATCCCCGACGGCGAGCGGATCGTGACCGTCGAGGACGCCGCCGAGCTGCGCCTGCGCCACGCCCACGTCGTGCGCCTCGAGGCGCGGCCGGCGTCGCTGGAGGGGCGCGGCGAGGTGACCGTGCGCCGCCTCGTGCGCAACGCGCTGCGCATGCGCCCGGATCGGATCGTCGTGGGGGAGGTGCGCGGCGCCGAGGCGCTCGACATGCTCAGCGCGATGTCCAGCGGTCACGACGGGTCGCTGTCGACCGTCCACGCCGGCTCGCCCGAGGAGGCGCTGCGGCGCGTCGAGACGCTCGCTCTCATGGCCGGCCTCGGCCTGCCGCACGAGGCGATCCGCGAGCAGGTCGCGGGCGCCGTCGATCTCGTCGTGCACCAGGCCCGGATGCCCGGCGGTGAACGCTGCGTCGTCGCCGTCAGCGAGGTGCTGCGGGTCGCCGGCGGCGCGGCGACACGCGAGCTGTACGCGCTGCGCGACGGCCGTCCGACCTGGCGCGCGCCGCCCGGAGACGGTCTCGCCGCGCGGCTCGAAGGGGCGCGGGCGCGGTGAGCCTGCCCGTCCTGCTGGCGGGCGTGGCCGGCGCGCTCGGGGTGCTCGCGGCCTGGGAGGCGATCGCCGTCGCCGGCGAGCAGCGCCTGGCGCGAGCGGCCGGGCAGTGGCTGGCGCCGGCGCTCGAGGTGCTGCGCTCGGGCCGCGAGCCGACGAGCCCGGAGCGCGTGCGGCTCGTGTTCGTCGCCGCGCTGTGCCTGCTCGCCGCGGGCTGGCTGCTGGCCGGGCCGTGGATCGGGCTGGCGCTCGGCGCCGGCGCGCCCTGGCTGGCGCGCGCCGGTCTGCGCGTGCGGCGCCGGCGCCGGGGCGCGGCCCTCGCCGACGGTGTCCCGGCGATCGCGCGGGCGCTCGCGGACGCGCTCGCGGGCGGGCACTCGGTGCGCGGCGCGCTTGTCGCCGCGGCCCGCAGCGGCGGCCTCGCCGGACCGGCCGGCGACGAGCTGCGGGCCACCGCGGTCGCCCTCGAGCTCGGCGAGCGGACCGACGAGGCGCTGCGCGCGCTCGCCCGCCGCGGCCACGGGTCGGCGCGCGCGCTCGACACGCTCGTCGCGGCCGTGCTGCTGCAGCGCGACGCGGGCGGCGACCTCGCCGCGCTCCTGCGCGACCTGGCGGGCTCGCTGGAGGACCGTGCGCGGGTCGTCGGCGACGCGCGGTCGGCGACCGCACAGGCGCGCTTCACCGCCACGCTCGTGACCGCTCTACCCGTCGTGGCGCTCGCGCTCGGCGAGCTCGGCCGGCCCGGGCTCGTCCTCGGGCTCGCGTCGTCTCCGATCACGGCGCTGATGCTCGCGCTCGCGCTCATGCTGCAGGTGATCGCCCTGCTGTGCGTGCGGCGCATCGCGCGGCTGGAGGTGCTCGCGTGACGCCGGCGATCGTGCTGGCGATGTGCGCCGGGGTCTGTGCCGCCGCGGCGATCGTCGGCTGGTTCTTCACGGACCGGATCGGGGTCGACTCGACGACGACCGCGTCGACGGGCCGCGGCGGGCCCGCGAGCGCCCGCGGGCAGCGTGGCGGCGCCAGCGCGGGTGATGTTCAGCGCGGGCAGCGCGGCGCCGCCAGCGCCGCCGGGCATCTCGCCGGCATGACCGTCCTGCTGGCGCGGCTCGGGCGACGCCTGCGCCCGCGCACGGCGCCGGGCGACCTCGTGGCCCGGATCGCCGCCGCGGGCGCGCCCCTCGATCTGTCCGCCGGCGACGTGCTCGCCCTGAAGGGCGCGTTCGCCCTCGGCGCGCTGCTGGCGGCGGCGCCCGTCGCGTCGGCGCTGCCCGGGCGACTCGGCGTGGTCGCGCTGCTCGCCGGGCCGGCCGCGGGGTTCTTCGCACCCGACGTCGCGCTGCGCCGGCTGGCGCGGCGGCGTGGCGCCCGGATCGCCGACGAGCTCGCCGACGTGCTGGATCTGCTGCGCGTCGCGATCGCGGCGGGGCTGCCGGTCGGCCGGGCGATGGGGGAGGTCGGGCGGCGCATGAGCGGCATCCTCGCCGGCGAGCTCGACGGCGCGGCCGCCCGGATCCAGCTCGGCGTCTCGCGCGCGGAGGCGCTGCGCACGCTCGTCTCGCGCTGCCCGTCGCCGGGGGTCGCGACGCTGGCCGCGGCGGTGGCGCGAGCCGACCTGCACGGCGCCGCGCTCGCGCCGACGCTCGCCGCGCTCGCCACCGAGGCACGCGCCGAGCAGGCGAGGCGCCTGCGCGACCGCGCCGCCAGGGCCGCGCCGAAGATCCAGCTCGTCGTCGCGCTGATCCTCGTGCCGGCGGTGATGCTGCTGGTGGGCGCCGTGCTCGTCCAGGGCGTCGCGGGCTCCGGCTGACACGGGCGTCGCGGGCTCCGGCCGGCACACCCCCCACGACCCCCCACCGCCAAGCACATCGACCGGCGGAATCCTGCCGGGACTGCAAGAACGCGCCCGTTTGAGGCGTCTGCAAGCGGTTGGTCGGAATCGGCCGGATCCCGTTCGCCGGCCCCGGCACCATGAAGTACCTGCACAGAGGCGGTTTTCTGGCGGCGCGGACGGGCGTTGTGTGGGCTGGTGGGAGAAAGCGTGCAAAACGAGTTGCTTCGTGGGAAGGAGTGGGATAGCTTGCCCGCAGCGAGCCGGAGTGGAGGGGCTCCTCCCACCCCTCCACTCCGGCTCCGACGCTCTTCACACACGCACCCTGGCAATGGCCTCCTTCCGCGGAACCTTCGACTACACGCTCGATGCGAAGAACCGCCTCACCGTTCCCGCCCGCTTCCGCGCCGAGCTCGCCGGCGGGGTCGTCCTCGCCAAGGGCCTGGAGCGCTGCGTCGCGGTCTGGACGCCGGCCGCCTACGACGAGTACGCCGCCGCGGCGCTGCAGGGCCTGCACCCGCTCTCCAAGGACGCCCAGAAGCTCAAGCGCTTCTTCGCCGCCAACGCGCTGGACACCGAGCTGGACTCCGCCGGCCGGGTCATGGTGCCGGCGTTCCTGCTCGAGCACGCGGGCCTGGCGAAGGACGTCGTCGTGACCGGTGCCGGCGACGCGCTCGAGATCTGGGACCGCAGCACCTGGGCGACCTACAACGACGCCCTCGCCTCCGACGTCGACGACATCACCTCATCCCTTGGCAACACTGCTTGACATGACCATCCCGCACGTGCCGGTCCTCGCCGGCGAGGCGATCGAGCTGCTGGACCCGCGGCCCGGTCAGACGGTCGTGGACTGCACGTTCGGCGCGGGCGGGCACGCTCGCCTGCTCGCGGGTCGGATCGGCGCCGCCGGCCGGCTCATCGCGATCGACCGCGACCCGGTGGCCGCCGAGCGCTTCGCCGAGCTCGCGGGCGAGCTGACCTGCGCGACGCGCTTCATCCGCGCGTCGTTCGTCGAGGGCCTGCAGCAGCTGATCTGCGAGGAGGTCCACGCCGACATCGTCCTCATGGACCTCGGCATGTCGTCGATGCAGGTCGACACGTGGCAGCGCGGCTTCTCCTACGCCTACGACGCGCCGCTGGACATGCGCATGGACCCCGACCTCGCGCGCTCCGCCTACGCGCTTGTCAACGAGTCCGAGTCGCGTCACCTCGAGTCGATCTTCCGCGAGCTCGGCGAGGAGCGCTACGCGCGTCCGATCGCCCGCGCGATCGTGCGGGCGCGCCAGCGCGAGCCGATCGCGTCGACGATCGCGCTCGTGGACATCGTCAGCGCAGCCGTCCCCGCGCCCGCCCGCTTCGCCGCCGGCCACCCGGCCAAGCGCGTCTTCCAGGCGCTGCGGATCGCGGTCAACGACGAGCTCGGCCAGCTCGACGCCGCGCTGCCGCTCGCGTGGCGGACCCTGCGCGTCGGCGGGCGCCTTGCCGCGATCTCGTTTCACTCGCTCGAGGACCGGCGCGTCAAGCGCTTTCTCGCCGCGCGCGCGCAGGGCTGCATCTGCCCGCCGGACCTGCCGGTCTGCGGCTGCGGCCGCGAGCCCGAGGCCGAGCTCGTCAGCCGCCGGGCGATCGCCCCGACCGCGGGCGAGGTCGCGGCCAACCCGCGCGCGCGCTCGGCCAGGCTGCGCGTCGCATCCAAGCTCAGGGAGGACCAGGGATGAGCCGATCCGCAGCAGCACGCACCGGCGACCAGCATGACCGCCGCGCGGCACGTTCGACGCGACCCGCGATCGCGCGGCGCGTCTCCGGGCCGCTGCGGCCCGCGACCCCCGCCGGCGACGGACGCGTGGCGGCGCTCTCGCACGCCGCGCTCGCCGCGCGCCCGGCGGCGATCCCCGGCGCCGCGCTCGCCGCGCGCCCGGCGGCGATTCCCGGCGCCGCGCTCGCCGCGCGCCCGGCGGCGCTCCCCCGCGGCCCGCTCGCGCCGCGTCGCGCACGTCCCGTGCGCCGGGCGCCGCGCCAGGCGCGTCCGCCGCTGCGGCTCGCCGCCGGCGGCGCGTCGATCGCCCTGCGCGTCGCGGAGGCGACGCTCGACGTCTCCGCCAGCCGCACGATGGACCGCCTCGTGCGCAGCCGCGCGTGGGTCATGATCGTCGCCTTCGCGCTCATCGGGATCGTCGCGATGCAGGTCTCGCTGCTCAAGCTCAACTCGGGCATCGGCAACGCCGTGCAGTCGGCCGCGACGCTCGAGCGCACCAACGCGGCGCTGCGCGCCGAGGTCTCGCGGCTCAGCTCGGGCGAGCGCATCCAGTCGCTCGCCGCCGCGCGCGGCTTCGTCATGCCCGAGCCCGGCGACGTCACGTACCTGCGCGCCGGGTCCAAGGGCGCCGACGGGCGCCGCGCCGCGAGCCGGATGACCGCGCCGGACGCCGCGCAGGCCGGGCCGGCGGGCTCGGTCTCGACGCCGGCGGCGCCCGGCGGCGCCGCCACGCCGGACGCCACCACTCAGGCCGCGGCGCAGCCGGCCGCCGTGCCGGCGCCGCCCGCCGCCGGCGCGGCGCCCGCCGCCGGCGCGCCCAACGGCGCGGGCGCGCCCGCCGCCGGCGCGGCCAACGGTGCGGGCGTGCCCGCGCCCGGCGCGACGGCGGCGCCCGCCGCGACCCCGTCCGGCGGGGTGACGGTCCCATAGTCGGGCTCCCCGAGCGGCGGATCGGGCTGCTGTTCGCGATCCTGCTGGTCCTCTTCGCCCTCGCGGCCGCCCGTACGACGTGGCTCGGCGCGATCCGCGGACCCTCGCTGCAGGCGGTCGCCAGCACGCAGCAGGTCGAGCAGCTCACGGTCCCCGCGCGGCGCGGAGCGATCACCGACCGCAAGGGCATCCAGCTGGCGGTCTCCGAGCCCGCCGAGGACGTCGCCGCCACCCCGTACCTCGTCAAGCGGCCGCTGAGCGTCGCGCGCCGGCTGGCGCCCCTGCTCGGCGTCGGCGAGACCGACGTGCTCGACAAGCTCTCGCAGAGGTCGGGCTTCGTCTACCTCGCGCGCAACCTCGCCGCGACCCGCTCCTCGAAGATCAAGAAGCTCAAGATCGCCGGCCTGCAGTTCATCCCGAGCACGCGCCGCGAGTACCCGCGCGAGTGGATGGCGTCGCAGGTGCTCGGATGGGTCGGCACCGACGGCGGCGGGCTCGCCGGCCTGGAGTACGCGCGCGACGCGCTGCTGCGCGGGCGCGACGGCAAGCGCCGCATCGTCAAGGGCGCGCTCGGCCAGCCGATCGTCCTGCAGGAGACCGAGCGCGCGCGCCCCGGCAAGGACCTGCGCCTGACGCTCGACGCGGAGCTGCAGGGCAGGGTCGAGGACGTCCTCGCGCAGGTGGGCATGACGTGGCGGCCCAAGGGCGCGACGGCGCTCGTCATGGATCCGTACTCCAACACGGTCCTCGCGCTGGCCAACTGGCCGCGCGTGGACGCCAACGACAGCTCGGGGGCGCCGGCATACGCCGCCAAGAACCGGGCCGTCGGCTTCAACTACGAGCCGGGATCGACGTTCAAGGCGTTCACGGTCGCCGCCGCGCTCGAGGAGAAGGTCGTCACGCCGACCGACGTCTTTCACCTGCCGCCGACGATCCAGGTCGCCGACCGCGTCATCAAGGAGGCCCACGAGCGCGGCGCCGTCGACCTCTCGACGGCGCAGATCCTGGCGCAGTCCAGCAACGTCGGCACGGTGCGCATCGGCCAGCGGCTCGGCGCCGAGCGCTTCGATCGCTGGGTGCGGCGCTTCGGCTTCGGCCGCGAGACGGGCATCGAGCTGCCCGGCGAGCAGTCCGGCCAGGTGCTCACGCTGGACCGCTACTCGGGCTCCTCGATGGGCAACCTCCCGATCGGTCAGGGCGAGTCGGTGACGCCGCTGCAGCTGGCGACCGGCTATGCCGCGATCGCCAACGGAGGGGTGATGCGCGAGCCGCGCATCGTCGCCGAGGTCGACGGCAGGCCCACCCCCGTCCCCCGTGGGCGGCGCGTCCTGTCGCGCGCGACGGCCGCGCAGGTGCGCACGATGCTCGAGGGCGTCGTCGAGGCCGGCGGCACCGCGAGCGCGGTCGCGATCCCCGGCTACACGCTCGCGGGCAAGACCGGCACGGCGAACAAGGTCGACCCCAAGACGGGGGAGTACTCCAAGACGCGCTTCATCGGCTCGTTCGTCGGCTTCGCTCCCGCCCGCAGGCCCAGGCTGCTCGTCACGGTCATGGTCGACGAGCCGCAGGGCGAGATCTACGGCTCGGAGGTCGCGGCGCCGGCGTTTCGCGAGATCATGCGCTTCGCGCTGCCGTACCTGGGCATCGCGCCCTCGGGATGATGCGCCGCCCCGGCGGCGCGCAACTATCCTGACCCGATGGCGCCAGCGAGCCAGCCCGACGCTCCGCGCACGGCCGTGCGGCCGGCCGCCGCCGTGCGCACGCCGCCCGCGCGGCGGTTCACCTGCCTGGAGACGATCAGCTCGCGGACGGACTGAGCGCATGACGCTGCGCGAGCTGTTCGGTGACGCCGCGGCGGATCTGCCGCCCGCAGACGTCACCTCGCTGGCCTACGACAACCGCCGCGTCACACCGGGCAGCGTCTTCTTCTGCGTCCGCGGCTTCACCCGCGACGGCCACGACTTCGCCGCCGACGCCGTCGCGCGCGGGGCGGTGGCGCTCGTCGTCGACCACCCGCTCGGGCTCGGCGTGCCGGAGCTCCTCGTGCGCGACGTGCGCGCCGCGATGGCGCCCGCCGCGGCCCGGCTGCACGGCGACCCGACGGCGCAGCTGCGCACCGTCGGCGTCACGGGGACCAACGGCAAGACGACGACCGCCTTCCTCGTCCGCGCCCTGCTGGAGGCGGCCGGCGAGCAGACGGGCCTGCTCGGCACCGTCACCTCGGTCGTCGCCGGCAGCGAGCACGAGGTCACGCGCACGACCCCGGAGGCGATCGACCTGCAGCAGACCTTCGCGGCGATGCGCGACGGCGCCGACACGCACTGCGTCATGGAGGTCTCAAGCCACGCGCTCGCGCTCGGGCGGGCGGACGCCATCCACTGGGCGGCCGCGATCTTCACCAACCTCACGCAGGACCACCTGGACTTTCACCCGACGATGGAGGACTACTTCACCGCCAAGCGCCGGCTGTTCACCGACGGCCGGCCGGGCGTCGCGGTCGTCAACGTCGACGATCCCTACGGCCGCCGCCTGGCGAGCGAGCTGCGCGGCGCCCGGGCGACGCTCGTCACCGTCGGCATCGACGCCGAGGACGCCGACCTGCGCGCGACGCGGATCGCCAGCGGCTTCGCGGGCTCGACGTTCGTCGCCGCAGACCTCGAGCTGCGCTCGCCGCTGCCGGGGCGCTTCAACGTCTCCAACGTGCTCGGCGCCGTCGCGGCCGTCCGCGCGCTCGGGGTCGACGACGCGACGATCGTCGCCGCGCTGCCCGCGGCCGGCCGCGTCCCGGGCCGCTTCGAGCCCGTCGACGAGGGCCAGGACTTCGCCGTGCTCGTCGACTACGCCCACACGCCCGACTCGCTGCAGAACGTGCTCGCGGCGGCGCGCCCCCTCGCCGAGCGCCGGCTGCTGTGCGTGTTCGGCTGCGGCGGCGACCGCGACCGCGGAAAGCGCCCGCAGATGGGGGCGATCAGCGCGCGGCTCGCGGACCTGACGATCGTCACCTCGGACAACCCCCGCTCGGAGCATCCGGCGGCGATCGTCGACGAGATCCTCACGGGGATCGGCGATCGCTCGGCGACCGAGGCGATCGTCGATCGCCACGCGGCGATAAAGCGCGCCGTCGGCCTCGCCCGCGCCGGCGACGTCGTGGTCATCGCCGGCAAGGGCCACGAGCAGGGTCAGGAGTTCGAGGACGGCCGCAAGCTGCCCTTCGACGACGTGACCGTCGCTCGGGAGGCGCTCCGTGCGCGACTGGTCGCCTGAGGTCGTCGCCGACGCCGCCGGGGTGCGCCTCGAGCGCACCGTGCCGCGGCCCGACGACGGCCCGCCCGGGCCGCTGCGCGTGACGATCGACTCCCGCGAGGTCCGGCCCGGAGACCTGTTCGTCGGCCTGCGGGGCAGCGGCGACGACGGCGGCCGCTTCACGGGGGCGGCGCTCGACGCCGGCGCCTGGGGCGCGCTCGTCGCACCCGAGCACGCGCGCGCGGCCCGGTCGGCGCGGCCCGGCGTGCTGCTGGCCAGCGACGACCCGCTCGCCGGGCTGCAGGCGCTCGCGCGGTCGTGGCGGCGGGCGCTCGGAGCGCAGGTCGTCGGGATCACCGGCTCGACCGGCAAGACGTCGACGAAGGACATCCTCGCGGCGATGCTCGCCCAGCAGGGGCGCCGCGTCGTCGCCAGCCCGGAGAACCACAACACCGAGATCGGCCTGCCGCTGTCGATCCTCGCCGCGCCCGCCGGCAGCGAGGTGCTCGTGCTCGAGATGGCGATGCGCGGGGCCGGGCAGATCGCCGAGCTGGCGGCGATCGCCGAGCCGGACGTCGGCGTGATCGTCAACGTCGGGCCCGTGCACCTCGAGCAGCTCGGCTCGCTGGAGGCGATCGCGGCGGCGAAGGCCGAGCTGCTCGTCGACCTGCGTCCCGGGGCGATCGCGGTCCTGCCGTCCGACGAGCCGCTGCTCGACGCGCACCTGCGCGACGATCTGCAGACGATCACGTTCGGCCCCGGGGGCGACGTCGCCGAGCTGCCCGAGGGGCTAGAGCTGCCGTTCACCTCACGTCACATGCGCCTGAACGCGATGGCGGCGCTCGCCGCCGCGCATGCGCTCGGCGCGCGGCCCGGCGGCGCGATCGAGGTGCGCCTCAGCGCGCTGCGCGGCGAGCGGATCGAGCTGCCCGGCGCCGTGCTCGTCATCGACGACTGCTACAACGCCAACCCGATGTCGATGCGCGCAGCCCTGGACGACCTCGCCGAAGCGGCGCCCGCATCGCGGCGGCGCGTGGCGGTGCTCGGCGACATGCTCGAGCTCGGCCCGCGCGAGCGCGAGTTCCACGCCGAGATCGGCCGCTACGCCGCCGAGTGCGGGGTCGACGTGCTCGTGACCGTCGGTCCGCTCGCCGCATGCATGGCCGACGGGTTCGGCGGCGAGCTGCATGCCGTCGGCGACGCCGGGCAGGCGGCGCGCCTGGCGCAGGAGCTCGTCGCGCCCGGCGACACGGTGCTCGTCAAGGGCTCGCGGGGCGTCGGCCTCGAGGTCGTCGCCCGGCGCCTGCGAGCGGCGGCGGAGTAGCGGCCGTGGGCGAGGTCCTCATCGCCGGCACGGCGGCGCTGCTCATCTGCATCTTCCTGTCGCCGCGGTTCATCGCGTTCTTGCAGCAGCGCGAGTTCGGCCAGTTCATCCGCGAGGAGGGCCCGGCCAAGCACCACGTCAAGGCGGGCACGCCGACGATGGGCGGGATCATCATCGTCACGGCGATCGCGATCCCGTTCCTGATCCTGTCGGAGTACGACTGGCGGGCGGTCGGCGTGTTCGGCGCCGCGATGGGCTGCGCGCTGCTGGGCTTCGCCGACGACTACACGAAGATCGTGCGCCGGCGCTCGCTCGGACTCAGCGCGCGGATGAAGCTCGGCGTCACGATCCTCGTCTCGGTCGGGCTGTGGTGGATCGCCACGCGGCAGGCCGGGCTGCCGGAGACGCTGCGGATGCGCTTCATCGACTACCAGATCGACCTCGGCTTCCTGTTCGGGATCCCCTACCTGCTGATGATCTACGTCGTCGTCGCGGGCACGACGAGCGCGGTGAACCTGACCGACGGCCTCGACGGCCTGGCCGCCGGCTGCGCGGCGATCGTCGCGCTGGCCTACATCGGGATCACGTTCATCACGACCGGCCAGCACGACCTCGCGCTGCTGTCGGCCTGCGTCGTCGGCGCGTGCGTGGGCTTTCTGTGGTTCAACGCCTTCCCGGCGACGATCTTCATGGGCGACACCGGCTCGCTCGCGCTCGGCGGGGCGATCGCCGGGCTCGCGGTCATGACGAAGACCGAGATGCTGCTCATCCTGCTCGGCGGCATCTTCGTCGTCGAGGCGCTCAGCGTGATGATCCAGGTGTTCTCGTTTCAGACGTTCCGCAAGCGGCCCCTGCTGATGGCGCCGATCCACCACCACTTCGAGCTGCTCGGATGGTCGGAGACGAAGATCATCCTGCGCTTCTGGATCATCGCCGCGATCTGCAGCGCGATCGGCTTCACGCTCTACCAGGCGTCCGTTGCGTAGGGGGCCGTGCAGCCCAGCCGGGCCGACCGCGGTTCGAGCCAGTCGCTGCTACGGAGTGAATCCGAGGCGGGTCAACGCTGCATCGAGATCAAGAAGCATCGTGCTGAAGGCGCTCAGTCGCCGCAGCTCAGTGATCCGCGCCTGCTGGCCTATGAGATCGAGAAATGAGCTGGGCGACGGTCGGCGCCGACCCCTCCGGCCGGGACGGGCCGCTCTCACGACAGCAGCGAACGTAGCCTTGGGGTCGGGCAAGCTCTCGAGTTGTTCTGGCAGGGGCGCTCCGAGTTCGTTGGCGTCACGCGTTGTCCCGAGCGACCGCCGCAAGCAGTCCGCGTCGGCGAGCGCCCAGGCCTCCGTTTCGCGAACGGGGATGACGCCGACGAAGGCGCGACCGGAATCTCCGAGTCGAGCTCGCAGATCCTCGATTGCTGGGTCAACGCGCTCCATCTTGGCCCGCTTGGGATCCCCCGCCCCATCCGCGTGGATGAACAGCAAGTGGAAGGCGCCCTGGAGATCCTCCGCGGCTCCCGATATTCGGGCGGCGCGTGACGGTTGCGCACGCCGTATCGGGAGGCGCTGCATCGCGCTGAGATCCACCGCGTGGCCCCGATCCGCTAGGTGATACTCCACCGCACGCCGAAGGATCTCGTCTAGAAAGCGATGGTCGGTGGGACCCTCCGCGTAGAGGGCGAGCCCAAGGTAGCGATAGGTCACTCGGTGTCGACCGTGGCGAGATACGCAGCGACTTCTCCGTGCGTAACGAGGTGGCCGACGTCGCTGGGATCAAGCGTGCCGTGAATCTCGGGTCGAACGAGGCGCGCTCGTGTCACGACGTCGCCTTCGTGACCGTTACCCTCCAATGAAGTGGCCGACTCGAAAAAGGTACCTTCGCCGGAGCGCAAACAAGCGACCACCACCGGGGAGTGCGTCGTAATCAGGAGCTGCAGAAGTGGGGCTCCGCCGGATTCGTCGTCAGGGTCTCCGGCGACGAGGGTCCTCAACTGTTCCATGAGCGGCTTGATGCGACCGGGATGAACACCGTTCTCCGGCTCTTCGAAACAAATGACGCCGCCAAAGCGCGGGTCACTGAGCGCGGTAAGCAAGGCCAGCAGCCGCAGCGTGCCATCTGAGGCCACGCGGCTGCTGTACTCGCCGGCCGCGCGGGTCTCGATCAGAATCTGCCACTGGCGCTCAGCCTCGTCCTCCCGGATCTTGACGCTGAGGATACCCGGCACCAAGTGCGCGAGATCGGCCGATAGCTCCGTGAGGAGACCTTGGGCGTCGTCGTCAGCCGAGGTCTCTGCTCGAATTCGCGCGAGCACCGCAGCCAGATTCCAGCCGCTCGGCTCAAGGCGTTCAGGAGCATGTTGGTCGACCGCAACACGCAATCGAGCGGGGTCGAGTTGAAGGAATCGCCACGACCGCAACTCCTCGCGCAACGCGTATAGGTGGCGAAACTCAGCGGACGTGATTGAGGAAAGCACGGTGGCTTCAGCTGCGACCGCGGGTCGTTTGCGACCCGCATTGCCGTCTTGGCCGATCCGAAAGAGTCGATCGCCGCCTTCGTGCTTGGTCTCGAGTAAGTCATTCCTCCGTCCATACTTGAGACGCGGGAAGATGAGGCGATCGCGTGGATGCTTGAATGGCGCGGCCCAGTGATCCTTTGATACACGGATCGGAGTCGCCCGCTCGTGAATGACGTAGAGCCTCTCGAGCCCGCGTTCGACCCGGCGCTCAAGGGTGACCTCGTACCGCATCCGGGTCTGGATGAGCGAATGGACTTGCCCCCATGGATCGCGGACGGATGGCTCCACAAGCACCTCCACTGCCAGCGCCATCTGGTTCGCGGACGAACCATCCGGCGCGCGGTGAAAGAGCTCATGCGGTTCGCCGCGGAGGCTGCTCGCCGCCGTACGGAGATCGGACTCTGCAAGCCGCGCCAGGAGCTGAATGGCATCGAAGAGATTGGACTTTCCGCTGGCGTTGGCTCCCGCAATGACGTTGAACGGCTGCAACTCCATGTCGAAACCGCGAAAGGTCTTGAAGCCGTCGATCTCGATGCGCGTGAGCACCCGGGATACGGTACAGCGGGTCATGATGCCCTGGCCGTGACTCCTGCAGCCCTCGAACCAGCATCGGCCACGCGGCCGCGTGAGCCGCCGAGCAGGCCACGCTAACGCGTTCCCCCTCGTGACTCATCCGAGACGAAGTCAGGATCGCGTCGCCATACCGCGCCCGCCGCTGCCGCCGGGCCCGTGGCTCGTCGTCGGGCTCGCGCGGTCGGGGATCGCGGCCGCGCAGGCGCTGATCGCGCGCGGCGAGCGGGTCGTCGCCGTCGACCGCGAAACGCCGGCGGCGCTGCCGGAGGGCATCGAGGCGCACGTGCGGACCGACGGGCTCGCGCAGCTCGCGGCCGCGCGCGCCGTCGTCAAGTCGCCGGGCGTGCCGCGCGAGGCGCCGGTGATCGCGCGGGCGCGGGCGCGCGGGATCCCGGTGCTCGGCGAGCTCGAGCTCGGCTGGCGGCTGCTGCCCAACGACTTCCTCGCGGTCACCGGCACGAACGGCAAGACGACGACCGTCGAGCTGCTCGGCCACATCCACCGCGAGGCGGGGCTGGCGGTCGCCGTCGCCGGCAACGTCGGGACCGCGGTGAGCGGGCTCGCCGGCGCGCTGGAGCGCGGCGCGGTCGTCGTCTGCGAGGCAAGCTCGTTTCAGCTCGAGGACACGCTGGCGTTCGCGCCCGAGGGCGCCGCGCTGCTCAACGTCGAGCCCGACCACCTCGATCGCCACGGCACGTTCGAGGACTACCGCGCCGCGAAGCTGCGGGTCTTCGCGCGGCAGGGCGACGGCGACGTCGCGGTCCTCCCGCACGGCCTGCCGATCGGCGACGTCGGCGGCCGCGCGCGGCGGGTGTCGTTCGGGCCCGGCGGCGAGCTCGACGACCGCGCCGGGCAGCTGTGGTGGGACGGCGAGCCGCTCGTCGCCCACGACGAGATCCGCCTGCGCGGGGCGCACAACCGCGCCAACGCGGCGGCCGCCGCCGCGCTCGCGCTCGCGCGCGGGATCGCGCCCGCCGCCGTCCGCGCGGCGCTGCGCTCGTTCGCCGGCGTCGAGCACCGCCTCGAGGAGGCCGCGCGGAGCGACGGCGTGCTCTACGTCAACGACTCCAAGGCGACGAACGTCGCCTCGACGCTCGTGGCGCTCGCGAGCTTCGCGCCCGGCACGCGGGTGCACCTCATCCTCGG
Organism: uncultured Solirubrobacteraceae bacterium; assembly: GCA_963722455.1. GTDB lineage: Bacteria > Actinomycetota > Thermoleophilia > Solirubrobacterales > Solirubrobacteraceae > CADCVQ01. The sequence continues at coordinate 231,083 of CAVRMD010000007.1, read as the reverse complement.
TGGCCGCGGCAAGGGCCAGTCGTTCGCCGCGCTGCGCGGGCGCGCGCACCGCGTCTACCTCATCGGCGAGGACGCCGAGCGGATCGAGCGCGAGGTCGGGGGGGAGCGCTGCGGCGACCTCGAGACGGCGGTGGCGCGCGCTCGCGCCGCGGCACGGGCCGGCGACGTCGTGCTGCTGTCGCCGGCCTGCGCGAGCTTCGATCAGTTCGCGGACTTCGAGGCGCGCGGGCGGGCCTTCAAGGCGCTCGCCGGATAGCGCGGCGCCCGGCGGCGCCGGCTACGCCAGCGCGTCCTGCGGGACGACGAAGAAGCGCTTGCTGCCGACCTGGTCGCGCAGGTTGAAGCCCTTGCGGTTGACGACCGAGTAGCTCTTGTCGGGGTAGCCCCCGTGCTCGCGCACCCACGCGAGGACGACCTCGGGGTCGGCGCCGGCATCGACGATCTTGCTCTCCCAGATCGCGACCGTGTCCGACGGGTTGCCGAGGAACATCGCCGGCGGCAGGCCGGCCAGCAGGTCGCGGATCGGATCGGTGCTCTCGGTGGCCACGGTCGGCGAGGATAGCGGCGGCGCGGCGCACGCGCCCGCCGGCGACCGCCCGTCGCGCAGCCGCGCGGCGCGGGCGCCACCGGCGACGGCCCGCCGAGCAGCCGCGCGGCGACGGCCCGCACCCCGACGCCCTCCTGGTCGGCCGCGGGCGCGGCCGCGATCAGCGCGCTGCGGCGCATCGCGTCGAGCGCAGGCGCGCCGGCGCGCACGACCTCCCGCGAGGGGCGGGCCCGGGCGACCGCGACGACCCGCTCGCCGTCGAGGCCGTGGCGCCGCGCCCACGTCCGGTAGACGCGTTCGATCGCCACGCCGATATCGACGAGCACGCCGTCGAGGTCGCAGAGCCGGACCGCCGTCACGGGCGCGGGTGCAGGGCGGGGTACAGGGCGGCGAAGCGCTCGCGCGCGGCGCGGTAGGGCTCGATCCACCCGGCGACCGGCTCGACGATCTCGCCGGGGCGCACGCAGGCCGCGACCGCCTCGTGGACGTCGGCGAAGACGCCCGCCGCGACGCCGCCGAGCAGCGCGGCGCCGAACGACGCGCCCTCGTCGACCGCCACGCGCTGCAGCGGCAGCTCGAGCACCGAGGCGAGGATCTCAAGCCACAGGCGGCTGCGCGCGCCGCCGCCGCTCACGCGCCCGAGCGCCGGGCGGCCCGCCAGCCCGGCGACGAGATCGAGGCCGTCGCGCAGGCCGAAGGCGACGCCCTCGAGCACCGCGCGCACGAGCGCGCCGCGGTCGTGGCGCAGCGACAGGCCCGCGAACGCGCCGCGCGCGTCCGGATCGGCATGCGGCGTGCGCTCGCCGGCGAGGTAGGGCAGGAACGTCAGCCCCTCGGCGCCCGGCTCCCAGCGCTCGGCCTCGGCGACGAGCCCGGCGAAGTCGCCGCCGGGCGCGACGGCGTCGCGCAGCCAGCGCAGCGAGCCCGCGGCGCAGAGCATGACGCCCATGGCGTGCCAGGCGCCCGGCACGGCGTGGCAGAAGGCGTGCACGCGCCCGCGCGGATCGGCGGCGTACGCCTCGGACGCGGCGAAGACGACGCCCGACGTGCCGAGCACGACCGACGCCGGGCCCGGCCGGTCGACGCCGACGCCGACCGCGCCCGCCGCCTGGTCGCCGGCGCCGGCCGCGACCGGGATCGCGTCGCGCGTCTCGCCGCTGACGGCCGGCGACTCGAGCGCGCGCGGCAGCCACGCCGGGTCGACGTCGAGCGCGGCGACGACCTCCTCGCTCCAGCAGCGCCGCGCGACGTCGAACAGCAGGGTGCCCGACGCGTCGGCGACGTCGGTCGCGTGCTCGCCGCAGAGGCGCAGCCGGACGTAGTCCTTCGGCAGCAGGACGTGCGCGATGCGCGCCTCGACGTCGGGCTCGTGGCGCGCGAGCCACAGCAGCTTCGGCGCGGTGAAGCCCGTCAGCGCGCGGTTGCCCGTCCGCGCGACGAGCCCCTCGAGGCCGATGCGCCGCTCGATCTCGGCGCACTCGGCGCCGGTGCGCCCGTCGTTCCAGAGGATCGCCGGGCGCAGCACGCGCTCCCGCGCGTCGAGCGCGACGAGGCCGTGCATCTGCCCGCTCAGGCCGATGCCGGCGATCGGGCCCGCGCGGCGCAGCTGCGCGAGGACGGCCTCGGCGCCGCGCCACCAGTCCTCGGGGTCCTGCTCGGCCCAGCCCGGCCGCGGCGTCGCCAGCGGATGCTCGACCTCGGCGCGCGCGAGGACCGCTCCGCCGGCGGGGTCGACGAGCAGGCCCTTGACCGACGACGTGCCGACGTCGAGCCCGGCGAGCAGGCTCACGGCCGGCGCTCGGCGGCCGTCGTCGCGCGGTCGGCTCGCGGCGCGCCCACCGCGCCTACGCTCCGAGCGCGGCGTACACGAGCTCGTAGGCGCGGATCGCGTCCTTGGCCCGCTGGGCCTCGCGCAGCGCCGCGTCGTCGATCCGGCCCGCCGCCGCGTCGATGAAGCGCCACTGCAGCACGCTGCGCCGCACGACCCCGACGGCGTCCTCGGTGTACGGGTACAGGTCGAAGCCCAGGCGCTCGCCGCCCGCGCCGTAGCCGGCCCGGCGCAGCTCGACGGCGAGCTCGAGCGTCTCCATGAACGCCGTCGCGCCGACCATGTTGTCGTCGTCGAACGTGCCCCAGCCGGAGTTGCCGTGCTGGTGGCCGAGCAGGCCCTCGGCGGCGAGCAGCGCCGCGTACTCGGCGAGGTTCTCGCCGTTCATGATGAGGTGCTGCCAGTCCATGTTGACCTTGACGTTGTCGATCCCGCGGGCGCGCAGCGTGTGGATGACGTGCAGCGTCATCCCGACGTTGCCCATGTGGATCTTCATCGCCGGCTCGGAGTTCTTGTGCTCGAGCAGGAGGATCTGGTCGTGCTCGGCGAGCCGCGAGGCGGCCTGGCCGATGCCGTCGACGAGCCGCGCCCAGCTCTCGGCGTAAGGCGTCTGGAACGGGTAGTTGTAACCCTCGATCCCCGGCCAGATGATGAGCGGCGCGCCGAGCCGGCCGGCGAAGTCCGCGCACTCGAGCGTCAGGCCGACCGCCGCGGCGCGGGTCGCGTCGTCGGGCGAGGACAGCCCGCCGCGCGCGAAGCGGTTGTCGAGGTGCATGCCGCTGGCGATCGCGTAGATGCCGTGGCCGGCGAGGGCGCCGCGGACGTCGTCGAGGTTGTCGTCGCAGAGCTCCTGCGGGTAGTGGAACTCGTAGTCGTCGATGAGGCCCTCGAGTCCGGCGACCGCCGTCTCGACGTGCTCGGCGGTGCTGCGCTTCGCCAGCTCGGGCTTGTAGCCCGCGGGGTTGAAGCGCGTGACCATCGGTCCCATCGCCCAGATGCCAAGGCTCGTCTTCACGGTCGGTGCTCCTCGCTCATGTCGATGACGGCGGCGGTCCGGGCGCTGCGCCGCGCCGCCTCGATGACGCGCAGCGCGGCGACGCTGTCGCGAGGGTCGACGGGCATCTCGCCGCCGTCGCGCAGCGCGTCGCGCACCCCGGCGTAGAAGCGCTCGTAGGCGCCGGCCCGGACCGCCAGCTCGCGCGCGCCGCCGGCGTCGACGATCCGCCCCGGCGCGCTTGCGCCCCAGCCGGCGTCGCCCGGCCGCAGACCGGCCGCGAGCTGGTCCTCCTGCGGGTCCAGGCCCGGGGTGTGCACGCCGCCGCGGGTGCCGCCGAGGCGCAGCGAGCGACCGCCGGTCGGCGCGATCGCGCTCATCCACAGGTGCGAGCGCACGCCGCCGCGATGCTCGAGCGCGACGAACACGTCGTCGTCGACGCGGGCGCCCGGACGGCGGGCGTCGAGCTCGGCGTAGACGCGCGAGGCGGGGCCGAGCAGCGTGAGCGCCTGGTCGACGAGGTGCGCGCCGAGGTCGAGCAGCAGGCCGCCGCCCTCGGCCGGGTCGGGCCGCTCGCGCCAGGCGCCGCTTGCGACCTGCGGTCGGAAGCGCTCGTAGCGCGACTCAAAGCGCGTGAGCTCGCCCAGCTCCCCGGCCTCGGCGATCGCGCGGACGGTGAGGAAGTCGCCGTCCCAGCGGCGGTTCTGAAAGACCGTGAACGGCACGCCGGCCGCCGCGAAGTCCGCGACGAGCGCGGCGGCCGCCGCGGCGTCGGCCGCCAGCGGCTTGTCGATCACGACGGCGATCCGGCGCGCGAGCGCCGCGCGGGCGATCTCGACGTGCGAGCGGTTGGGCGTCGCGACGACGAGCAGGTCGACGGCGCGCCCGCTCGCCAGCAGCGCCCCCGCGTCGGGCGCGACATCGACCCCGCGGTGGGCGCTGCGCGCCCGCGCGGCGCGCGCCTCGTCGGACGTCGTCACCGCGACGACCCGCAGCCCGTCGGTCGCCGCCACGAGCGGGGCGTGGAAGACCTCGCCGGCCAGCCCGTAGCCCGCGATCGCGACCCGCAGCGGATCGCTCATGCGAGCGCCACCGTCGCACCGGTGCCGGCCGAGCGGTACAGCGCCTCGATCGTCCGGGCCTGGCCGACGGCGTCGTCGCGCCCGAGCAGCGGCGCGCGCTCGCCGCGGGCGGCGGCCGCGATGTCCTCGAGCTCGAGGCGGTAGCTGTCGGCGGGCGCCGGCTCGACGACCTCGCGCTCGTCGCCGCGCTCGAGCACGATCCGCGGCGCGCCGCAGTGCCACGGGTCGGCGAGCACGATCCGTCCCGCCGAGCCGGCGACCTCGAGCTCGCTGCGGCCGGCCAGGTCCAGGCCGCAGTCGATCGTCGCCAGGACGTCGCCGGGGAAGCGCAGCAGCCCGCTCAGGCGCAGGTCGACGCCCGTCGGCCCGCGCACGACGTGCGCCGACGCGGCGACGGGCTCGGCGCCGGCGACGAGCCGCGCCGCGCTGACGCAGTAGCAGCCGACGTCCATCAGCGCCCCGCCGTGCAGCGCCGGATCGAGCCGCACGTCGACGTCGGCGAGCAGCGCGAACGAGAAGCTCGCGCGCACGAGGCGCAGCTCGCCGATCGCGCCCTCGTCCAGCAGCGCGCGCAGGCGCACGGTCTGCGGGTTGTGGCGCCACATGAACGCCTCGCTGAGCACGAGCCCGGCCGCCTCGGCGGCGTGAAAGGCGCGGGCCACCTCGGCCGGCCGGCGGTCCATCGGCTTCTCGCAGAGCACGTGCTTGCCGGCCCGCAGCGCACGCACCGTCCAGTCGACGTGCAGCGCGTTGGGCAGCGGGACGTAGACCGCCTCGACCTCGGGGTCGTCGAGCAGCGCCTCGTAGGAGCCGTGCGCGCGCGGGACGCCGTGCGCGTCCGCGAACGCACGCGCGCTCCGCGCGCTGCGGCTGGCGACGGCGACGATCTCGGCCTCGTCGCTGTCACGCGCGGCGTGGATGAGCCGCGCGCCGATGCGCGCCGTCGACAGGATGCCCCACGCTAGCCCCACGAGCCCTCGCTCATCGGCCGGAACGTCGTCGTCATGAGCCGCAGCGAGCGCGGCCGCGTGAGCGCGAACATGACGACCTCCGCGACGTCGTCGGGGCTCATCATCGCGTCGAGCTCGGGCATGCCCGCCGTCCGCCCGGTGCCGATCGCGAAGTCCGTCGCGACCCCGCCCGGGCAGATCGACGAGCAGCGCACGCCGTGCTCGCGCAGCTCGATGTCGAGCGCCCGCACGAAGCCGACCTGGCCGAACTTCGAGGCGTTGTAGACCGCCTCGCCCGGAAACGCGTTGACGCCCGCGACCGACGCGAGCGAGATGAAGTCGCCGCCGCCGCCGGCCACGAGATGCGCCAGCGCCGCGCGCGCGGTGTACATGACGCCCTTGAGGTTGACGTCGACCATGAGCTCGAGCTGCTCGGGCTCGAGCTCGAGGAACGGGCCGTACGCGCCGACGCCGGCGTTCGCGACGACGATGTCCAGGCGCCCGTGCGCCTGGACCGTCGCCGCGACGAGCGCGTCGACCGCCGCCGGGTCGCGGACGTCGGTGGCCGCTGCCACGGCCCCCGCGATCCCGAGGTCGTCGCCGCTGCGCGAGCCGAGCCCGAGCGCGACGCCCGCCTCGGCGAGCCGGCGCGCGACCGCGGCGCCGATGCCGCGGCTCGCGCCGGTGACGAGCGCGACCTTGCCCGCCAGGCCCTCCGTGGCCATCGTCATGCCCTTCCGGAGTGCTCGCGCCCGCGGCGGGAGACGGAGTCGACGGCGACGGCGAGCAGCAGCACGCAGCCGGTCACGACGAACTTCGTGCCCGAGCTGAGGCCGAGCAGGCCGAGGCCGTTGGCGATCCCGGCGATGACGAGCGCGCCGAGCAGCGCGGCCTTGATGTGCCCGCGCCCGCCGAACAGCGAGGTGCCGCCGATGACCGCCGCGGCGATCGAGTACAGCAGGATCTCGCCGCCGCCGGCGTTCGTGTCGACCGAGCGCAGCCGCGAGGCGAGCACGATGCCGCCGACGGCCGCCATGAGCGAGCAGATCGCGAAGCACATGATGCGGATCCGGTCGACGTTGATGCCGGCCCGCCGCGCGGCCTCGGCGTTGCCGCCGACGGCGTAGACGTGGCGGCCGAAGCGCGTGCGCCGCAGCACGTAGGTCCAGAACACGAGCAGCACGCCGACGAGCACCGCGACGTACGGCAGGCCGCGGTTCTGGTTGACGACCCAGACGACGAAGCCCAGGGCCAGGAGCAGGCCGCCGATCCGCAGGCCGACGATGAGCGAGGGGTCGTTGGACAACCCGGCCGCGGCGCGCTTGCGCAGGCCCCAGATCTGCACCGCGCCATAGGCGCCGACGGTCAGCAGCACGAGCACCCAGGCGGTCGCCTCGGGCACGAAGTCGTTGGCGAAGCCGATGACGAAGTCGTCCTGCAGGACGACCGTGCCGCGGCTGCCGATCAGCAGCAGCACGACGCCGTTCCAGCCCAGCAGGCCGGCGAGCGTCACGACGAACGACGGGATGCCGATCTTCGTGATGATGATCCCGTGCAGCGTGCCGATCGCGACGCCGGCGCCGAGCGCGGCGAGGATCGCCAGCCACGTCGGGACCTGCGAGCCGTCGGGCAGCAGCAGCAGCGCGGTCAGCACGCCCGCCACGCCGCTGACGTAGCCGACCGACAGGTCGATCTCGCCGAGCAGCAGGACGAAGACGATGCCCATCGCCACGAGCGCGAAGGCCGCGCCCTGGACCATGAGGTTGACCATGTTGCCGGAGGTCAGGAAGCGGTCGTTCTGGAGCTGGAAGACGACGCCGATGACGAGCAGCCCGAGGATGATCGGCAGGCTGCCGAGCTCGCCGCCCTTGACGTTGTCCGTCCACCGCCTGGCGTAGGCGCCGAGCGTCGCGCGCGGCGCCGCCGCCGGCGTGGGGAGCGGTGGCGTGATGGCGCTCATGAGCTGATCTCCCCCTCCTGGCCGGGAACCGTCGACAGCGTGCCGGCGGTGATCGCCTCGACGACCTCGCGCTGGGTCGTGTCCTTCGTCGTGAAGCGCGCGACGTCCTGGCCGAGGCGCAGGACCGTGATGCGGTCGGCGACCTCGAAGATGTCGTGCAGGTTGTGCGAGACGAGCATCACCGCCAGGCCCTGGTCGGCAAGGCGCTTGACGAGGTCGAGCACCTGCCGCGTCTGGGCGACGCCGAGCGCCGCCGTCGGCTCGTCGAGGATGACCAGGCGCGAGTTCCACATGACCGCCTTGGCGACCGCGATCGACTGGCGCTGCCCGCCGGACAGCCCCGCGACCGTCTGGCGCACCGAGCGGATCGTCGTCACCGACAGCGAGCTGAGCGTCTCGCTGCAGCGCCGCTCCATCTTCGTCTCGTCGAGCGCCTTCAGCGGCGTGATCTCCTCGCGGCCGAGGTACATGTTCTGCACGACGTCGAGGTTGTCGGCGAGGGCGAGGTCCTGGTAGACGACCTCGATTCCCAGCGCCGCGGCGTCCTTGGGCCCGTGGATCGAGACCGGCTCGCCCTCCCAGAGGATCTGGCCGCCGTCGATCGGGTGGATGCCCGCGATGCACTTGATCGTCACGGACTTGCCGGCCCCGTTGTCGCCGACGAGCGCGGTGACCTCGCCGACCGTGAGGTCGAAGTCGACCTCGTGCAGTGCCTGGACGGCGCCGAACCGCTTGGAGACTCCCTTGAGCTCCAGCAGCGGCACCGTGCCGGAGGACCGCTCGCGCGATCCCCCGGCCTCGGTGGTCGTGGTCATGACAGCCCGGCCGCCTCGCACTTGGCGGCGAGCTTGCCCGCGCAGATCTCGCTCTGCTTGGGGAAGTCGGGCTCGCCGATGTACTCCTTGATGTTGTCCTTCGTGACGGCGACCGGCTCGAGCAGCACGGCCGGGACGTCGCGGTTCTCGTTGTTGACCGAGCGCGTGACGCCGGTCGGCGTCTCGCCCTTGGCGAGCGAGATCGCCAGCGCGGCGGCCGCGTCGGCCTCCTTCTTGATGGCCTTGTAGACGGTCATGCACTGATCGCCGTTGACGATGTTCTGGATGCCCTGCACGGTGGCGTCCTGACCCGTGACGGGGATCTGCTTGAGCTTGCGCTGCTTGAGCGCGGAGATCGCCGCGTTGCCGAGGCCGTCGTTGGCGGCCACGACGCCGTCGATCTTGTTGGCGGACTTCTGCAGCATCTGCTCGAAGATCGTCAGCGCCTTCTGGTTGTCCCAGTCGGGCACGGACTGATCGGCGACCTCGACCCACTCGCCGGACTCGAACTTGGGGTTGATGACCGAGTCGTAGCCCTGCTTGAAGAGGGTCGCGTTGTTGTCCGTCGGCGAGCCGTTGAGCACGGCGACGCGCGGCGTTGTCTTGCCCTCCAGGCAGGAGACGAGACCCTCGCCCTGCAGCTTGCCGACCGCCTCGTTGTCGAAGGAGACGTAGTAGTCCGAGTCGCCCTTGAGCGTCAGGCGGTCGTAGTCGATGACCTTGACGTCCTGCGACTTGGCGTTGGCGGCGATCGCCGCGCCGCTGCCTGAGTCGAGGTTGACGAGCAGCAGCACCGTCGCGCCGTTCGTGATCGCCTGCTCGGCCTGCTGCTGCTGGGCGGACTTGTCGCCCTCGGCGTTGGAGATCGACGCCTCGACGCCGGCCTCCTTGAAGGCCTCCGCCAGAAACGGCCGGTCGACGGACTCCCAGCGCACCGAGGACTTCGAGTCCGGCAGCAGGACCGCGACCTTGCCGGTCTTGGCGCCCGAACCCCCGCCGGTGTCCGTCGTGCCGTCGTCGCCGCAGCCGGCGCCGACGAACGCAAGCGCCGCCACCGCGGCCGTGAGCGTGAGCGGCCTGACCGTACGACGTGTTCCTCCCGGGATCCTCATGTGCTGCCTCGTTCCTCTGGTGGTCATCTCGACGGGATGAGCGCCGCCTGACCGGCGACGTCTGACTGCCGCGCCGCGAGCTCGAGCGCGCCGAGCACCTCGGCACGGTCGCCCAGCAGGCCGCGGATGATGCGAACGTCCCGCGCCGCCGATGGGATGGCGTAGCGATGGACCGCGTCTCGAAGGGGGTCGAGCAGGACGTCGCCGGCGGCGCTGACGGCGCCGCCGACGATGACGAGCTCGGGGTTGAAGGCGTTGACGATCGCCGCCACGGAGCGGCCGAGGACGCGCCCGGCGTCGCCGATCGCGCGGCGCGCGCCGGAGTCGCCGCCGCCGGCGAGCGCGACGACCTGCTCGAGCGTGAGGTCGTCGCCGTGGCCCGGGCGCAGCAGGTCGGTGATCGCGCGCCCGCCGGCCATCGTCTCCAGGCAGCCGCGGTTGCCGCAGCGGCAGATCGGCCCGTTCTCGTCGACGAGCACGTGGCCGAGCTCGCCGGCGGTGCCGCCGCTGCCGCGGTACAGCTCGCCGCCGAGGATGAGCCCGGCGCCGATCCCGCCGGAGACCATGAGATACAGCGCGTCGCGCGCGCCGATCCCGGCGCCGAGCGTGACCTCCGCGAGCGCGCCGAGGTTCGCGTCGTTGTCGAGATGGACCGCCATCCCGAGCCGGCCGGCGAGCTCCTCGGCGGGCCTGACGCCGACCCAGCCGGGCAGGATCTTGCCGGCGTGGACCGCACCGGCCTCGACGTCGATCGGACCCGAGAGCCCGACCCCGGCGCCGAGCACGCGGGCGCGGTCGATCCCCGCGGCCGCGATCGCGCCGTCGGTGAGCTCGACGGCCGCGTCGAGCGCGGCGGCGGCCGACCGGTCGACGTCGAGCGCGCGGATCCGCTCGGCGAGGATCGTCCGCGAGAGGTCGGCGATCGCCACGTGCACGTCGTCGTGACCGAAGTTGATGCCGAGGATCAGCCCCGCCGAGCTGTCCAGGCGCAGCAGCGTCGGCGGGCGGCCCTGCTGGCCGGCGCGCGCGTCGCCCTCGTGCTCGACGACGATGCCGCCCGCCAGCAGGCCGGCCACGAGCGTGGACACCGTCGAGCGCGACAGCCCGGTGTGTCGGGCGAGGTCGGCGCGGCTGGCGCTGCCGTGCAGGCGCAGGTTGTCGAGCAGCTGGCGGCGGTTGTGCTCGCGAAGGGACTCAAGCGAGCCTGATCGCGCGGGTGCCATGGGGGGACTGTGACATCTCGCACGATGATTTGTCAAGACTATGGACAAACTCAGGCGGCATACCGGGATCATTTGTGCGAGAGTCGACGGAGCTGGTGCAGCGGACGGGCCCCGTCCGGCGACCGAGTCGCGGCGCAGCGGGCGCCGCGGGCTCAGCGGGTGCCGCGCGAGTAGTCGCGGCGGGCGACGTCGCGGCCGATCGTGCTGGGGATCTCGGCCCCGGGGGCGTCGCCCTCGCGGTCGTGGTAGGGGTGCTGGTTGATCGCGCTGCCGCTGCGCGTGTAGTAGCCGAGCACGATCGCGACGAGCAGGAACACGATGAAGCCGAGCAACGCCCACGAGCCGGGTGCGAGGCCGAGCAGGACCGCCATGCCCGGATCATGGCATCCCGGCGCCGGGCCGCGATAGGAATCGTTCCCGCCGCGTCGAAGCCCGCAGCCGATGGCCCACGCCCCCCGGCCGAGCTCCGATCCCCCCGCGCGCCGGTCGCGCCGCAGCCCCAAGCCCGTCGAGTACAACATCCTCCTCACGGCGACGCTCTGCCTGCTCGCCGCCGGGGCGGTCATGGTCTACAGCGCCTCGTCGGCACGCAGCCTGCTCGAGGGTCAGGGCGAGGGCGCCAACTACCTCGTCAAGTACGTCGTCTTCGGCAGCATCGGGCTCGTCGTCATGCAGGTGCTCGCGCGCGGCGGCCTGGAGTGGCTGCCGCGCCTGACGCCCGTGCTGCTCGGGGCGTCGTTCGCGCTGCTGATCGCCGTCAAGGTGCCGGGCATCGGCGTCGAGGTCAACGGCGCGCAGCGCTGGCTGGGCGCGGGGCCGCTGCAGTTCCAGCCGTCCGAGCTCATGAAGCTCGCGCTCGTCCTGTACGGGGCCGGCCTGCTCGCGACGACGCCGGGGCGGCTGAAGACGATCCACGGGGTCAGCGGTCCGCTGCTGGTCGTCGGCGGCGCCGCGCTGGCGCTCGTCGCCACGCAGCCCGACCTCGGCACGGCGCTCGTCATCGCCTTCACGCTCGGCGCGCTCATGTTCGTCGCGGGCGTCCCGCTGCGCCTGCTGGGGACGATCGGGGCGATCGGCGCCGTGCTCGTGATGGCGTTCATCGTCGTCGAGCCCTACCGCGCCGCGCGGCTGACGGCGTTCGTCAACCCCTGGGCACACGCCGAATCGGTCGGCTTTCAGTCCGTCCAGGGCCAGATCGCGGTCGGCTCGGGCGGGTTCTTCGGCGTCGGGCTCGGCGAGTCCGTCCAGAAGGTCTTCTACCTCCCCGAGGCCCACACGGACTTCATCCTCGCCGTCATCGGCGAGGAGATCGGGATCGCCGGCATCTGCGGCCTGCTGTTCCTCTACGGGCTCATCGCCTACGCCGGCCTGCACACGGCGAAGGCCGCGACGACGCGCTATGCCCAGCTGCTCGCCGCCGGGCTCACCGCGCTGATCCTCTGCCAGGCGATGCTCAACGTCTTCGCGGTGCTCGGCCTCGCCCCGCTGACGGGGGTCCCGCTGCCCTTCATCTCGTCGGGCTCGAGCTCGCTGCTCGTCGTGCTCGCGACGATGGGCCTGCTGCTGAACATCGCCTCGCGCGGCACGACGCACCTCGCCGTGCTGGCCGAGCCCGCCGGTCGCCGGGTCGATGCGCGAGGATCACGCGGTGCTGAGAGTGCTGATCGCGGCCGGCGGGACGGCCGGCCACGTCGTACCGGCGCTGGCGGTGGCCGAGCGGCTGGCCGCGGCGGGCGCTGACGTCGTCTTCGTCGGCGGCGAGCGCGCGGAGGCCGAGCTCGTCCCGGCCGCCGGCTACGAGCTGCGCACGATCGGCGTCGAGGGGCTGAGCCGCACGAACCCGCTGCGCGCCGCGCGCGCGGCGCTGCGCGCCGCCGCCGCGGTCGCCGCCGCCAACCGGATCCTCTGCGAGCTGCGCCCCGCCGCGGTGCTCGGCGGCGGCGGCTACGTGTCAGGTCCGGTCGGCCTCGCGGCGCTCGCGCGCCGCATCCCGCTCGTCCTCACCGAGGCCGACAGCCACCTCGGGATCACGAACCGCCTGCTCGCGCCGCGTGCGCGCCGCGTCTGCCTGGCGTTCCCGATCGCCGGTCGCGACGGGCCGCGCTACGCGGTGACCGGACGTCCCGTCCCGCCGCCGGCGCGCGACGTCGACGCGGCGCGGGCGCGCTTCGCGCTGCGGCGCGGCGAGCAGTGCGTGCTCGTCTTCGGCGGCTCGCTCGGGGCGCGCACGATCAACGAGGCCGCGATCGAGGCCTTCGCGAGCGCGCCGTTTCGGGTCCTGCACGCGGCCGGCAGCCGCGACTACGACGCGCTCGCGCGGCGCGTCGGCGGCGATCACTACGACCTGCGCCCGTACATCGACGGCTTCGGCGAGGCGCTCGCGGCGTGCGACCTGTGCGTGGCCCGCGCCGGCGGCTCGATCTTCGAGATCGCCGCGGCGGGCCGGCCCGCCGTCCTCGTGCCCTACCCGCACGCCAGCGCCGACCACCAGACCTCCAACGCGCGCTGGATGGCGGACGCCGGGGCGGCGATCGTCATCCCCGACGGCGAGCTGACCGCCGCCCGCCTCGGAGCGGAGGTCGGAGCGCTGCTCGGCGACCCGTCGCGGCGCCGGTCGATGGCCGCCGCCGCCGGCTCGCTGGCGCGGCCCGGCGCCGCGCAGGCCGTCGCCGACGAGCTCCTCGCCGCGATCGGGGCGCTCGCGCGGTGAGCGCGTGGCGCGGACGGCGGCTGCACTTCGTCGGCATCGGCGGCGCCGGGATGAGCGGCCTGGCGCTCGTCGCCGACGCGCTGGGCGCGGCGGTGACCGGCTCCGATCAGGCGAGCTCGCCCTACCTCGAGCGCGTCCGCGCGGCCGGGATCGACGCTCGCGTGGGACACGACGCCGCGAACGTGCCGGCCGGCGGCGACGTCGAGCTCGTCGTCTCGACCGCGGTCGGCGCGGCGAACCCCGAGCGGGCGATCGCCGGCGAGCGCGGCCTGCGCGAGATCCATCGCGGCGCGCTGCTGGGCGAGCTGAGCCGCCTGCGGCGCACGATCGCGATCTCCGGCACGCACGGCAAGACGACGACCGCGTCGATGACCGCCCACGCGCTGCTGGCGCTCGGCTGGGAGCCGACGTTCGTCATCGGCGGGGAGCTGCGCCCGCCCGGCGAGCCCGGGCTCGCCACGAACGCGGCCTACGGCGAGGGGGAGTGGCTCGTCGTCGAGGCCGACGAGTCCGACCGCTCGTTCTTGGAGCTGTCGCCGGAGATCGGCGTCGTCACGAACATCGAGCTCGACCACCACACGACGTATGCCTCGCACGCCGAGCTGGAGGCGGCCTTCGGCGCGTTTCTGCGCAACTCGCTGCGGCGCGTCCTCGCCGACGTCCCCGAGTCCGAGGCCTTCCTCGATCGCGTCGGGCTCGTCGAGTGCGCGTTCTTCGGCGCCTCCGAGATCGAGCTGAGCGCCGCGGGGTCGCGCTTCGTGTGGGCCGGGCAGCCGGTGCGGCTCGCCGTGCCCGGCGCGCACAACGTCGCCAACGCCGCGGCCGCGCTGACGGCATGCGTCATCGCGGGCGCGCCGCGCACGCAGCTGGCGCGGACGCTGGCCGACTTCCGCGGCGCCGGGCGGCGCTTCGAGCGGCTCGGCGAGACGGCCGGCGGGGTGCTCGTCGTCGACGACTACGCGCACCACCCGACCGAGCTGCGCGCGACGATCGCGGCCGCCCGGACGCTCGGCCGCCGGCGCGTCGTGGCGGTCTTTCAGCCGCATCTGTTCTCGCGCACGCAGCTGCTCGCCCGGGAGTTCGGCGCGGCGCTCGCGCAGGCCGACGTGGCCGCGGTGCTCGACGTCTATCCGGCGCGCGAGCGCGCCGAGGACTTCCCGGGCGTGAGCGGGCGCCTCGTCGCCGAGCACGCGGCCGACGCAGGGCGGGGCCGCGCGGTGCTGTGGGCGCCCGACTTCGACGCCGCCGAGCGGCTGCTGCGCGCGACCCTGCGCCGCGGCGACCTGTGCCTCGTCCTCGGCGCCGGCGACGTCGACGCGCTCGGGCGGCGACTCGTCGCGACGTGAGCGCGCCGCCCGCCTGCGGCACGCGGCTGGCGGCGCGCCGGCCGACCCGCCTCACCACGCGTGGCCGACGAAGACCGGCTCGGGCACGAGCTCGACGCCGAACGCGTCGTGGACGGCCTCCGCGATCTCGCGCGCGAGCGCGACGAGCTCGGCCGTCGTGCCGCCGCCGCGGTTGCAGAGCGCGAGCGTGTGCTTGGAGGAGATCGCGATGCCCGCCGGGTTGCCGTGCCCGCGCGAGTAGCCCGTGCGCTCGATGAGCCAGGCGGCGGACGTCTTGACCCAGCGCTCGGCGACGGGCCACGCCGGCGGGCGCACATCGGGGCCGAGCAGCTCGGCGGCGCGGCGCACGAACGCGTCGAACTCGCGCGTGCGCAGGATCGGGTTCGTGAAGAACGAGCCGGCGCTCGCGGTGTCGGGGTCGGCGGGGTCCAGCACCATGCCCTTCCGGCGCCGCAGCTCGAGCACGGCCGCGCGGACGTCGCGCAGCTGCGCGCGCCCGCGCTCGGCGATCCCGAGCCGGGCGGCGAGCTCGGCGTAGCGGACGGGCTCGGACAGCGACGTGCGCTCGAGCGCGAAGCTCACGCCGACGACGAGCCAGCGGCCCGGATCGCGCTTGAACACGCTCGAGCGGTAGTCGAACATGCACGCCTCGGCGTCGAGGTCGTGCAGCTCGCCCGTCGTGCGATCCAGCGCGCGGACGTTGACGAGGACGTCGGCGACCTCCTGTCCGTAGGCGCCGACGTTCTGGATCGGCGTGGCGCCGACGCTCCCCGGGATCCCCGAGAGCGCCTCGACCCCCGAGAGGCCCTGCTCGACGCAGGCGGCCACGAGGCCGTCCCAGCTCTCGCCGGCGCTGACGTCGAGCCGCAGGCGCCCGTCGCTCATGTCGAAGGTCTGCACGCCGCGCGTCGCGACGCGCACGACCGTGCCCGCGAAGCCCTCGTCGGCGACCACGACGTTGCTGCCGCCCGCCAGCACGAGCACGGGCTCGGCCGCCGCGTCCGCCGTGCGCACCGCGTCGAGCAGCGTCCGCTCGTCCTCGGCGGTCGTCATGCGCGCGGGCGCGCCGCCGAGGCGCAGGGTCGTCAGGTCCGACAGCCGCGGGGTGGACATGTCGGGGACCCTAGGGGAAGGGTCCGTCGCCGCGGCGGCGAACACCCCGGCGATGGCCTCGTCCCCCCGCCGCCCGACGCGCGTGGCCCTCGGCCTCGCCGTGCTGCTCGTCGTGGCCGGCGCCTTCGCCCTCTGGCTTCGCAGCAGCTCGCTCGTCGCCGTGCAGCACGTCAGCGTGAGCGGGGTCTCCGGCGGGCAGGCCGCCGAGATCACTCGCGCGCTGACGGCCGAGGCGCAGGGCATGACGACGCTGCACGTGCGCGAGGACGCCCTGCGGCGCTCGGTGTCCGCCTACCCGGTCGTGCGCAGCCTGCGCACCGAGACCGACTTCCCGCACCGGCTTCGCATCACGGTCAACGCCTACGAGCCGGTCGCGGCGCTGCGCTCGACCGGCGGCGCCATGACGGCGGTCGCCGCCGACGGGACGATCCTGCGCGGCGCCACGACGCGCGGGCTGGCGGTCGTGGGCGTCCGCACGCCGCCCGGCGCAGAGCGTCTCGGCGCGGGGCCCGCGCGCGAGTCGGTGCTCGTCCTCGGCGCCGCGCCGCGTGCGCTGCGCGAGCGCGTCGCGCGCGTGTATCGCGGGCCGCGCGGCCTGACCGCGACGATGCGCAGCGGTCCGAAGCTGCTCTTCGGTCGCGGCGATCGGCTGGACGCCAAGTGGGATGCCGCAGCGCAGGTCCTGGCGCACGCGACGTCGCGGGGGGCCTCCTACATCGACGTACGCGTCCCGGAGCGGCCCGTCGCCGGCGGCCTCCAACCCCGTGCGCCAGAACCTCAGGCTCGACTCTAGCCTTAGGGTACGAAAACCGGAAATCTCCTGCTAAGGTCGAGAGTCGCGCGATCTGCAAACATTCTTGCGCGGAGAGTCTTCGCGTTGACATCTGTTCAAGCCCGTGCTTACTGTGGTTTCCGCAGCGCCAGGCCGGGGAGCCAAATCTCTCAACGCTAACTCAAGGGTCGGACGCGTCCTCATGGAATCCAGCAGCAGCTATCTCGCGGTCATCAAAGTCGTCGGTGTCGGCGGCGGCGGTACCAATGCGGTCAACCGCATGGTCGACGCTGGGCTGCGCGGCGTCGAGTTCATCTCGGCCAACACCGACGCCCAGGCGCTGCAGATGACGGACGCCGACATCAAGCTCAACATCGGCCACGATCTGACGAAGGGCCTGGGGGCCGGCGCGAACCCCGACATCGGCTTCGGAGCTGCCGCCGAGTCGCGCGACGACATCAAGGAGGCGCTCAAGGGCGCCGACATGGTCTTCGTCACCGCCGGCGAGGGCGGCGGCACCGGCACGGGTGCGGCCCCGGTCATCGCCGAGATCGCCAAGAACGAGATCGGCGCGCTCACCGTCGGCGTCGTGACGAAGCCGTTCGAGTTCGAGGGCAGCCAGCGCACCCGTCAGGCCGAGGAGGGCATCGAGCGCCTGCGCGAGGTCGTCGACACGCTCATCGTCATCCCCAACGAGAAGCTGCTCGCCGTCGTCGAGCGCCGCACCACGATGCTCGACGCCTTCCGCGAGGCCGACAACGTCCTGCGCCAGGGCGTGCAGGGCATCACCGACCTCATCACGATCCCCGGCCTCATCAACCTCGACTTCGCCGACGTGCGCACGATCATGGCCGACGCCGGCTCGGCGCTCATGGGCATCGGCACCTCCAGCGGCGAGAACCGCGCCGCCGACGCGGCCCGCATCGCGATCTCCAGCCCGCTCATCGAGGAGGACGTCGAGGGCGCGACGGGAATCCTGCTGAACATGACCGGCGGCAAGGACCTCGGCCTGTTCGAGGTCAACGAGGCGGCCGAGATCGTGCGCGAGGCCGCGGCCGCCAACGCGAACATCATCTTCGGCGCCGTCATCGACGAGACGCAGGGCGACGAGGTCCGCGTGACCGTCATCGCGACCGGCTTCGACCATGGCCGCGCGCGGCCGCGCACGGTGCGCGAGGAGACGCGCGACCGCGCGGTCGCCCGCGATCGCGGACCGCGCCTCGGGGACCGCCAGCGCTCGTCGCTGGAGATTCCCGACGACGAGATCGAGATCCCGCCCTTCCTGCGCTGAGGCGGCCGGGCCGGCGCCCGGCGGTCAGCCGACCCGGGCCGGCGCCGGCGCCGGCTCGTCGACGATGTAGCAGTTCCCGCCGGCGTGCTTGGAGCCGTACAGCGCCCTGTCGGCGCGTCGGACGATGTCGGCCGTCGGGCGGGCGCCGTCGATCGCGGCGATGCCCGCGCTGATCGAGACGTCCGGCGCGGCGTCGTCCCAGGGCCCGCGCAGCGAGGCCATGATGCGCTCGGCGACGGCCGCGCCCTGCTGCAGCGTCGCATCGGGCAGGATGATCGCGAACTCGTCGCCGCCGATCCGGGCGGCGAGGTCGGCCTCGCGCAGGCCCCTGGTCAGCTGGCCCGCGACGCGCTGCAGCACGGCGTCGCCGACCTGATGGCCGTAGGTGTCGTTGACGGTCTTGAAGTCGTCGATGTCGAGGAGGACGAGCGCGCCGGAGGTTCCCCGCTCGCGCGCCAGCCCGACCTGGCGCTCGAGCTCCTCGTCGAAGCGCCAGCGGCGGGCGAGCCCGGTCAGCTCGTCGCGGCGGGCGAGCAGGCGCGCGTGGTCGGCCAGCTCGCGCTGCTCGGCGACGGCCGCCTCGAGGTCGATGCGGCGCTCGGCGGGAACGACCTGCAGCTCGAAGCGCAGCAGTGCGCCGGCGATGAACAGCCAGGCGCCGATCGCCTGCATGGCGTGGAAGACGAGCTCGTGCGTCTCGACCGCGCGCGGGGTGCCGAATCCCAGGATGTGCGCCAGGATGTGCACGTGCGTCATCCCGCAGCCGACGAAGAAGCCGATCGCCGCCGTGCGCAGCACGAGCACCGTTCGCGAGCCCGCGCTCGGCATGCTCATGCGCGGCGCGACGAGCGCCGCGATCGTGAAGTAGCCGGCCGCTACGGACGCGGCCAGGACGGCCATCGCGATCGTTGCCATGGGTGAGCTATCGACGGGCGCGTCACGCGCCTTGAGCGCGGTCGGTCCGCGAGCGGCGCGGCGACCGCACGCGCGCGGGTCGCGCTCGGCGCGCCGCGCCGAGCGCGGCTACCGGACGAAGCGGATCGTCAGCGGGTAGCGGTACTCGGCGCCCTGGCCGGCCTTGGCGGCGGCGACGCAGACGAGCACGATCCAGGCGAGCCCCAGCACGACGAAGAGCGGGATCAGCAGCAGCCCGACGATGAAGAACAGCAGGGCGATCGTCACGACCGCGAGAACGATGCCGTAGAGGATGACCGAGAGGTTGAAGTTCAGCGCCTCGGCGGCGTGCCCGCGCACGAACGGATCGTCGCGCTTGACGAGGTAGATGACGAGCGGCCCGACGAAGGGAAAGCCGATGACGAGGCTCAGCAGCGCCGAGAGGTGGGCCGCGAGCGCCCAGCTGCGCGCGTCGTCGCGCGCGTTCGTCGGCGCGCCCGGCGCGATCGCCGACGACAGCGCGTCGGTCCAGCGCGAGCCGTCCCAGTAGCGGTGGCTCGCCGAGCCGCCCGGATCGGGGTACCAGCCGGCTGCGGGTCGGGGAGGCGAGGGAGCGCCGAAGGCGTCCATGACGCCAACTGTAGTCGCCCGGACACCCCACGGCGGCGGGACGACCGCCGGCGTCTGCGCCCCCCGGGCCGCGCCCGCGCCTCCGATAGCCTCGTTGCGATGACCACGCCGTCGCTCAAGCGCACCCCCCTGTACGAGGCGCACGTCGAAGCCGGGGCCAAGCTCGTGCCCTTCGGCGGCTGGGAGATGGCGGTCCAGTACGCGCACGGCGTCCGCCACGAGCACGAGGCGGTCCGCAGCGCCGTCGGCGTCTTCGACGTCTCGCACATGGGCGAGGTCGAGGTCCGCGGGCCCGACGCCGAGGCGTTCTTGCAGCGCATGTACTCCAACGACGTCTCGAAGATCGGCGTCGGCGGCGCGCAGTACGCGGTCATGTGCAACGAGGAGGGCGGGATCCTCGACGACCTGTTCACCTACCGCCTGGAGCCGCAGCGCTTCCTGACGGTCACCAACGCGTCCAACCACGTCGCGGACGTCGCCTGGCTGCAGGCGCACGCCGGCGAGTTCGACGTCGAGCTCACCGATGCGGCCGATGCCTACGCGATGCTCGCCGTCCAGGGGCCGCTCGCGCGCGAGCGCGTGCAGGCGCTCGCCGACAGCCCGCTGCCGGAGCGCATGCAGGCGATGGCGCGCGTCATCCACGGCCGCGACGCGCTCGTCTGCGGGACGGGCTACACCGGCGAGGACGGCGTCGAGCTGCTGCTGGATCCGGCCGACGCGCGCGCCGTCTGGGACGAGCTGCTGCGCCGCGGCGCGGTTCCCTGCGGCCTGGCGGCGCGCGACACGCTGCGCCTCGAGGCCTGCTTTCACCTCTACGGCAACGACATGTCGGCCGACCGCAACCCGATCGAGGCCGCGCTGGGCTGGGCCTGCAAGGAGGACACGGGCTTCGTCGGCGCCGAGGCGGTGCGCAGCGCCCGCGCGCAGGGCACCGAGCAGAAGCTCGCCGCCTTCAAGATCGACGGGCCCGGCATCGCCCGGCAGGGCAACCCGGTCGTCGGCGGCGGCGAGGTGACGAGCGGCACGATGTCGCCGAGCCTCGGCGTCGGCATCGGCCTGGCCTACCTTCCGCGCGCCGGCGCGACGGTCGGCGAGGCCTTCGAGATCGACGTGCGCGGCAAGCTGCGCCGCGCGGTCGTCTGCAGCAAGCCCCTCTACACCAAGGAGAGCGATGGCTGACGCCAGCTATCCCGATGACCTGCTCTACCACCCCGATCACGACTGGGCGCGCGTCGAGGGCGACCACGCGGTCTTCGGGATCACCTGGTTCGCGCAGGACGCGCTCGGCGAGGTCGTGTTCTTCGACCCGCCCGAGGTCGGCACGTCCGTGACGGCGGGCGAGTTCTACGCCGAGGTCGAGTCCGTCAAGGCGGTCTCGGACGTCGTCGCGCCGCTGACCGGCGAGATCGTCGAGGTGAACGCCGCGCTCGCCGACACGCCCGAGGCGATCAACGACGATCCCTACGGCGAGGGCTGGATGGTGCGCGTCAAGCTCGCCGATCCGGGGGAGGCCGATGGATTGATGGGCCGCGAGACGTACATGGAACAGCTGTAGCGATGGCGGGCTACACCGCGCTCACCGCCGGCGACCTGGCGGCGATGCTCGACGCGATCGGCGTCGGCTCGATCGAGGAGCTCTTCGAGGCCATCCCGGAGGGCGTGCGCCTCAGGCGCCCGATCGACCTGCCGCCGGGGCAGCCCGAGCAGGCCGTCTACGCCGAGCTGCGCCGGCTCGCCGAGCGCAACGTGTCGGCGGAGGACGAGATCACGTTCCTCGGCGCGGGCATGTACGACCACTACGTGCCGGCGATCGTCGACATGCTCATGTCGCGCTCGGAGTTCCTGACGCCGTACACGCCCTACCAGCCCGAGGTCAGCCAGGGCGGCCTGCAGGTCATGTTCGAGTACCAGACGGCGATCAGCGAGCTCACCGGGCTGCCGGTCTCCAACGCGTCGCTCTACGAGGGGCCCAGCGCCGTCGGCGCCGCCGCCTACCTCGCCAAGCTCTCCAACAAGCGCCCCCGCGTGCTCGTCAGCCGCGGCGTGCACCCGCACAGCCGCGCGACGCTCGACACGCTCGCCGTCGGCTACGGCACGGACGTGCGGGAGGTCGGCCTCGACGACGCCGTCACGGACCTCGCCGCGCTGCGCGCGGCGCTCGCCGACGACGTCAGCGCCGTCATCGTCCAGCAGCCGAACTTCCTCGGCGCGATCGAGGACCTCGGCCCGCTCGCCGCCGCCGCGCACGAGCACGGCGCGCTCATGATCTGCGCCGCCGACCCGCTGACGCTCGGCGTGCTCGAGGCGCCCGGCAACCAGGGCGCCGACCTCTGCGTCGGCGAGGGCCAGACGCTCGGCAACCGGCTGGACTTCGGCGGCCCCTCGTTCGGCTTCTTCGCCGCCACCGAGCAGCACATCCGCTCGATGCCGGGGCGGATCGCCGGCGAGACGACCGACGTCGACGGCCGCCGCGGCTTCGTGCTGACGCTGCAGACGCGCGAGCAGCACATCCGCCGCGAGAAGGCCACGTCGAACATCTGCACCTCGCAGGCGCTCAACGCGCTCGGCGGGGTCGTCTATCTCAGCTGGCTCGGGCGGCGCGGGATCGTCGAGCTCGGCGAGCTCATGCTGCAGCGCACCCACTACGCCCGCGAGGCGCTCGCCGAGCTCGACGCAATCCGCAAGCTGCACGACCGGCCGGTCGTGCGCGAGTTCGCGCTGGCGCTCGACGTCGGCGGCGCCGACGGCGTCACCCGCGTGCTCGACCGCTGCGCGGCCGACGGCGTCAACGCCGGCTACGCGCTGGGCCGCACGTACGAGGAGCACGGCGACGGCCTGCTCGTCGCGATCACCGAGCAGCGCTCGCGCGCGGACATCGACCGCCTCGTCGCGGTGCTCGGCGCCGCCGTCGCCGCCGAGCGCGCCGCGACCGGCGCGCAGGTGGGCTCATGACCTCCCAGACCGCCCAGCAGCGCGAGCGCGCGACGACGATCTTCGAGAAGGGCGCCGACGGGCGGCGCGCGTTCCGGGCGCCCGAGCTCGACGTGCCGCACGTCGAGGGGCTCATCCCCGAGGCGTCGCGCCGCGCCGAGCCGCCGCGGCTGCCGCAGGTCTCCGAGCCCGAGATCGTGCGCCACTACGTCAACCTCTCCAAGCGCAACTTCGACCTCGACTCGGGCTTCTACCCGCTGGGCTCGTGCACGATGAAGCACAACCCGCGGCTGCACGAGCGCGTCGCGGCGCTGCCCGGCCACGCGCGCCTGCACCCGCTGCAGGACCCCCGCCGCGCGCAGGGCGCGCTGGAGCTCATGTACGAGCTGCAGGGCGCGCTCGCCGAGATCGCCGGCCTGCCGCACGTCTCGCTGCAGCCGTCGGCCGGCTCGCACGGAGAGCTCGCGGGCGTGCTGCTGACGCGCGCCTACCACGCCGACCGCGGCGATCACCGCACGAAGGTGCTGACGCCCGACTCCGCCCACGGCACGAACCCGGCGACGGTGACGATGGCCGGCTACGAGGTCGTCAAGGTCGCGCTGGACGCCGACGGCGGCGTCGACGTCGAGGATCTGCGCGCGAAGGCCTCCGAGGACGTCGCCTGCCTCATGCTGACCAACCCGAGCACGCTGGGCATCTTCGATCCGAACATTCAGGAGATCGCCGAGATCGTGCACGGCGTCGGCGCGACGCTGTACTACGACGGCGCGAACCTCAACGCCGTGATGGGCTACACGCGGCCCGGCGACATGGGCTTTGACATCGTGCACTTCAACCTGCACAAGACGTTCACCCAGCCGCACGGCGGCGGCGGGCCGGGGGCCGGCCCGATCGCGGTGTCCGAGCGCATCGAGCCCTACCTGCCGCGCCCGCAGGTCGTCCGCCGCGCGCCCGCCAAGAACGGCGGCCCGCCGGGCCCGGCGATCTTCGACCTCGACGACGACCGCCCGAAGTCGATCGGTCGGCTGCGCGGGTTCCAGGGCAACTACGGCGTCTTCGTGCGCACGTACGCCTACATCCGGTCGCTCGGCGCCGAGGGCCTCAAGGACGTCTCCGAGGTCTCCGTGCTGAACGCCAACTACCTGCTCGCCCGGCTGCGCGAGACGGTCGGCGAGCACCTGCCGCTCGCGTTCGGCGAGCGCTGCATGCACGAGTTCGTCCTGTCCGGCGCGCCGCTGAAGCGGGAGCTCGGCATCAGGACGCTCGATCTCGCCAAGCGCCTGCTCGACCACGGCTTCCACCCGCCGACGGTGTACTTCCCGCTCGTCGTCGAGGAGGCGCTGCTCGTCGAGCCGACCGAGACCGAGACGCGCGAGACGCTCGACGCCTTCGCCGACGCGGTCGCGGCGATCGTGCGCGAGGCGGCGCAGGACCCGCAGCTCGCGCGCACCGCGCCGCACACGACGCCGGTGCGCCGGCTCGACGAGGCGGGCGCGGCGAAGCGCCCGCGGGTGCGCCAGGCGCTCTGACGGCGCCGCCGGCTCGCCGCCCGAACGCGGCCGGACGCGCGTGGGTGACGCCGGCCAGCGGGGGCTCGGGCAACCGAACGCGACGGTTCAGTCTTGCCCTGAGGGCGCCGCGCGCGTATGGTCGCCGCTCGGACAACAGGGGAGCATGCATGATGCGCGCAGTCGCAATCGGCCTCACGGCAGTCGTGGCGGGCCTGGCTTGGACATCGGTGGCGAACGCGGCCACCGCCGAATACGACCCGTCGACGGTCATCGTGAAGTACCGCGACGGCGCCTCGGGCAGCGAGCGGCTGGCCGCCGCGGCGCGCGCCGGCGTGGTCAGGACGCTCGGCACGGTGGCGGGCGTCGCCGCCCGCGTCGTCTCGGTCGACGGCGATCCCGCGCTGGTCGCGCGGCGCCTGAGCGCCTCCGCGGCGGTGCTGTACGCCGAGCCGAACTACATCTTCCGCGCGACGGCCGAGCGCGACGTCCCGGCCGACGCCGCCTTCAGGGAGCTCTACGGGCTGGACAACTTCGGCCAGGCGGGCGGCCTCGCCGACGCCGACATCGACGCCCCCGAGGGCTGGGCGGCGGCGCGCCTCGGTACCGGCTCGGACGCCGTCAGCGGCATGAAGGTCGGCATCGTGGACACCGGCGTCCGCGCGAGCCACCCGGATCTGGCGGGCAAGGTCGTCAACTGCGCCGGAGTGAGGTCGTTCGGGCTGAACCTGCTGCTGTTCTCGCTGGGCGGGGACCCGACCGTCGCTCAGGGCCGCTGCGACGACGACAACGGCCACGGCACCCACGTCGCGGGCACCGCGGCGGGTCTGCGCGGCGGCGGCGCGATCGTCGGCGTCGCCTACACCTCCCCGCTTGCGATCTGCAAGGCGCTTGACTCCTCCGGGTCGGGCTCGGTCGCGGGCATCGCGAACTGCATGAGCTACCTCGTCGGGGCCGGCGCCAGGGTGATCTCGCTGTCGCTGAGCGCCACCGCCGACTCGCAGACGATGCGCGAGGCGGTCGACGCCGCCAGCAGGACCGCGCTCGTCGTCGCGGCGGCCGGCAACGGCGGCGACACGACGCCGAACTACCCGGCGTACTACGACAACGTCGTGTCCGTCGGCGCCACCGACAACCGCGACCAGCCGGCCGCGTTCTCGACGCACAACGCCGACGTCGAGGTCGCCGCGCCCGGCGTGAACATCCTCTCGGCGTGGAGCGACGGCGCCTACAAGGTGCTGTCGGGCACCTCGATGGCGACGCCGCATGCGGCCGGCGTGGCCGCCGTGATCGCCGGCCGCTACCGCGCCGGAACGCCGACCCTCTGGCGCCAGAAGCTCGACGCGGCCGTCGACGACATCGGCGCCGCGGGCCGCGACCCCTACACGGGCCATGGCCGGCTGAACCTGCTCAAGGCCGCCACCGGCTGAGCGAGGCGGGCTGCGCAGCGCGGCGCGGCCCGCACACCGGCGGCCCCGGCGCCTGAGTACCCTCAGCCGCCGTGGCCCCCGTCATCTTCAGCGGCATCCAGCCGACCGGGCGCAAGCACCTCGGCAACCACATCGGCGCGATCATGCAGTACGTCGCCGGCCAGGAGCGCGGCGCCCCGGCGATCTACTGCATCGTCGACCTGCACGCGACGACCGTCGCCTATGACCCGGCCGAGCTGCGCGAGCGGGTGCACGACACGACGGCGATCCTGCTCGCGGCGGGGCTGGATCCCGAGCGCTGCATCCTCTTTCGCCAGGGCGACGTGCACGAGCACAGCGAGCTGTGCTGGCTGCTGACGGCGGTCACGGCCCTCGGCGAGCTGAACCGCATGCACCAGTTTCGCGACAAGTCCGGCGCGCAGCGCGAGCTCGTCTCGGCGGGACTGCTGCTGTATCCCGTCCTGCAGGCGGCCGACGTGCTCGCCTACCGCGCCCACGAGGTGCCGGTCGGCGAGGACCAGCGCGAGCACCTCGAGCTCATGCGCAACATCGCCGAGCGCTTCAACGCGCGCTTCGGCGAGGGGACGCTCGTCGTCCCCGAGCACCGGATCCCCCCCGTCGGGGCGCGCGTGCGCGACCTGCAGGAGCCCGAGCGCAAGATGTCGACGAGCGGCGGCAACGAGCAGGGGACGATCCACCTGCTCGACGATCCCGCGACGATCCGGCGCAAGTTCAAGCGCGCGGTGACCGACTCCGACGACCCGCCCGTCCTGCGCTGCGCAGAGGACAAGCCGGGCGTCACGAACCTCATCGAGATCCTCGCCGCGATGCGCGCCTGCGCTCCGTCGGCGGTCGAGCAGCAGCTCGCCGGAGCGCGCGGCTACGGCGAGCTCAAGGCCGCCGTCGGCGAGGCCGTCGTGGCCGAGCTGCAGCCGCTGCAGGCCCGCTACCGCGAGCTGCGGGCCGACCCCGACGCGCTCGAGGCGGTGCTCGCCGCGGGGGCCGCGAAGGCGCGCGAAATCGCCTCGGCGACCGTGCGCGACGTGCGGGCCGCGATGGGCGTCGGACCGCAACGCTGATCGCCCTTGGTCTGTGTACGATCGCGCCCATGAACCTCTTCACAGACGAACGCGGCAGCCTGGACGGACTCGACATCCTCGGGATCCTGGTCATGCTGCTTCTGCTGTTCGGCATCTCGCTGACCATCGCGGTCTAGCGGCGCACAGGGCCGACACGGCGCTCCGTCAGCGGCTGGCGTTAGCCTGCGCTACATGAACGCCGCGACGCTGCAGCTTGACCTCGAGGTCTTCTCGGGGCCGTTTGACCTGCTGTTGACGCTCATCCTGCGCGAGGAGATCGATCTGCTCGAGGTCCAGCTGGCGGAGATCGTCATCGCGTACCTCGACCACCTCGCGTCGCGCGGCGAGCTCGACCTCGAGGTCGCGACAGAGTTCCTCGTCCTCATCGCCGCACTGCTGGAGCTCAAGTCGCGGCTCATGCTGCCGCGCGAGGACGACGACCTGTCCGAGCTGGAGCCCGGCGAGGCGGCCGAGGAGCTGCTGGCGCGGATGCTCGAGGCGCAGCGCTACCGGCGCGCGGCCGAGCACCTCGCGGCGCGCCTGGCGGGCGAGGCGGGCGTGCGCTACCGCTGCGCGCCGCTGCCGCCGTGGCTGCGCCGCAAGAACCTCGCCGAGGCCGGCGCCGTGTACGACCCGCGCCGGCTGGGCCGCGCGCTCGGCGGCCTGCTGCGCATGCCCCAGCAGCTCGCGTTCGGCCACATCACGGTCCCGCACGTCACGACCGCCGACCGGCTCGCGCACCTGCGCGCGCTGCTGCTGCGCGGTGCGACGACGTTCGACGAGGCGGTTCGCGGCGCCGACCGCGTGACGGTCGCGGTCACGCTGTTCGCGCTGCTGGAGCTCTACAAGCAGGGCGAGGCGACGTGGACGCAGCCCGAGCCGTTCGGCGACATCGCGATCCTGCCGGCCGGCCGGGAGCCGCGCGTCGGCGCCGCGCTGAGCGCGTGAGGCCGCGCTCGTGCCGCGCCGGCCCGCGGGCGCGGCGATGACAGAGCTCGCGCGCATCGTCGAGGCGCTGCTGTTCCTGTCGCCGGACGCGATCACGGTCGCCGAGCTCGTCGAGGCGACCGCCTGCGAGCCCGACGAGGTCGCCGCCGCGCTCGCCGAGCTTGACCGCGAGTACGCCCCGGGCGCGCGCGGACTGCAGCTCAAACGGGTCGCGGGCGGCATCGCGCTGGCGACCGATCCCGTCGCCGAGGAGGCCGCGCGGCGCCTGCTGGCCAAGCCGCGCACGCCGTCGCTGACGCCGGCGCAGGCCGAGACGCTCGCGATCGTCGCCTACCTGCAGCCGGTCTCGCGACCGGAGATCACCCGCATCCGCGGGGTGGCCGCCGAGTCGGCGGCGTCGACGCTCGAGGAGCGCGGCTTCATCGAGCAGGCCGGCCGCTCGCCGTTCGGCGCGGTGCTGTACCGCACGACGGATCTGTTTCTGCGCCTGTTCGGCCTGGACTCGCTCAAGGCGCTGCCGAGCGTCGCCGAGTGGGACCCGTCGCCGGAGGAGGAGGCCGACCTGCGCGACCGGCTGCTGCGCGCGGGCGAGCAGCGCGCGGGCGAGGCGCCGCCGCCCGGCTGACCCGTCGCGCTGCGACCTCGCGCCGCGCTCTCGCCCGGGTCGCCGACTTCGTCGCGCAGGCGATCCAGGCGGGCCCGCACGGACTGCGCGTGCGGCCGCGCGCCGCCTACGCCGGCGCGGTGCCGTGCGCGATGGCGCCGCCGGCGCCGCCCACCGCCGCGAGCTGGCCGCAGGCCGCGGCGATGTCGCGCCCGCGGGTCAGGCGCACGGTGCACCGCACGCCGTGCTCCTCGAGCACCGCGTGAAAGGCGGCGATCGTGTCCGGCGCCGAGCCGTCGTAGGAGCCCGTCGGGTTGTACGGGATGAGGTTGACCTTGAAGACCTTGCGGTCAAGCAGCTTCGCGAGCGCGACGGCCTGGTCGGGACGGTCGTTGACGCCCGCGAGCATCACGTACTCGACGAACACGAGGCGCCGCTTGGCCGCGTGCAAGCGCCGGCAGGCAGCGAGCACGTCGGCGAGCGGGTAGCGCTCGTTGACCGGCATGATCTGCGTGCGCAGCTCGGGATCGGCGGCGTGCAGCGACAGCGCGAGGCGGATCGGCATGTCGGTCTGCGCGAGCGCGTCGATGCCCGGGATCCAGCCGACCGTGGAGACCGCGGTGCGCCGGTGCGTGATGCCGACGGCGGGCAGGCGCCGGCATGCCTCCAGGACGTTGTCGAGGTTCATCATCGGCTCTCCCATGCCCATGAAGACCGCATGGTCGACGGCCTCGATGCGGCGAAAGTGCAGCGCCTGGTCGACGATCTCCGAGGCCGTGAGGTTGCGGCCGAACTTCATCGCCCCGGTCGCGCAGAACGTGCACGTCAGCGGGCAGCCCGACTGCGAGGACAGACACAGCGAGCGGCGCCCGTCGCGGTAGCGCATGAGGACCGCCTCGACGGCGCGGCCGTCGGCCGTGTGAAACAGCGACTTCACGGTGCCGTCGCGGGCCTGCGCCTCGTCGACGAGCTCGAGCGTCGAGTAGGGCAGCTGCGCCGCCAGCCGGGCGCGCAGCCGCGCCGGCAGGTTCGTCATCGCCTCGTAGCCGGCGGCGCCGCGCGCGGCCCACTCCCAGACCTGCCGGGCGCGGAAGGCGGGCTCGCCGGCGTCGGCGAGCGTGCGCTCGAGCAGCTGCAGGTCCATCGCTTGAGCCTAGCCGCGAGGGTCGCGGGCCCCGCTGCGACGCGGGCGCCGGGCGACCGCGCCGGGGTGCGGCCGCCGGCTTCAGGCCAGGTCCTCGAACTCAAAGACGGCGGTGCCCTTCGCGGCGAGCATCGAGACGCCGGCGGCGGCCAGCTCGTGCGCGCCCACCGTGTGCCAGTGGTCTGCCATGTACGTACGCCCGCCGCCCACGGGGTCGACCGCCCACGCGCCGCGATGCATGCGCTCGGCGGCCTCGCGCACGAGCGCGACCCACCAGCGCAGCAGCTCGAGGTCGCCCATCCGCGCCGTCAGCGCCGTCGAGCGCAGGCCGTCCTCGCTGACCGGCTCGAGCACGGCGACGACCGTGCCCGGGTTCATCTCGACGTGCTGGGTCTGGTTGATCGCGACGATCTGAAACGGCGCGCGGCGCAGGCCGATGCGCCGCACCGGCTCGAACTGCGCGATCGCCGCCTGGAGGTCGCCGCCGGCGGGGACGGCCGCCACGAGGTAGTCGGGATGGAAGCGCTCGATCGAGACGTGCAGCTCGTGCTCGGCGGCCCAGCCGGATGCCAGCTCGACGAGCTCGTCGCGGGTCGCGTGCAGCGGCAGCGCGAAGTGCGTCATCTCCGGGAAGAAGGGGTTGGCGACCACCTGCCACCATCGTATGGATGCGACTCGCCAAGTTCCTCGCCCATGCCGGCGTCGCATCGCGCCGGGCCGCCGAGGAGATCGTCCGCGCCGGACGCGTGACGGTCGGAGGTGCGACGGTCACCGATCCGGCGCGCGACGTCGACGCCGACAGCGGCGTCGCGGTCGACGGACGCTTCCTGCAGGGTCCCGAGGAGCGGATGGTCTTCATCCTGCACAAGCCGCTCGGCGTGCTGTCCACCGCGGCGGACGCCTACGGCCGGCGGACCGTCGTCGACATGGTCCCCAGCCGCGGCGCGCGCCTGTACCCGGTCGGTCGCCTGGACGCCGACAGCACCGGGCTCATCATCGTCACCAACGACGGCGACCTCGCCCAGCGCCTGACCCACCCGTCCTTCGAGGTCGCGCGCATCTACCGCGCGACCGTGCACCCGGCCCCGGTCCCGGAGCGCGCGCTGCGCGTCCTGCGCGAGGGCGTCGACCTCGACGACGGGCGCACCGCCCCGGCCAAGGTGCGCCAGCTGAAGGCGGGCGTGCTCGAGCTGACGATCCACGAGGGCCGCAACCACCAGATCCGGCGGATGTGCGAGGCCGTCGGCCACCGCGTGCGGACGCTGCAGCGCGTGCGCTTCGGACCGCTGCGGCTCGACGGCCTGGCGGAGGGCGCGCACCGGCGGCTGAAGGCCGGCGAGGTCGAGGCGCTGCGGCGCGCCGGGCCGCAGGGGTGAGCCGCTGCGCGACCGTCCGGAGCGTCTAGCATCGCGGCCCTATGCGGCTCTTCGCCCTGCGCGGGGCCTCGTCGGTGGACCGCAACGACGCCCAGGCGATTCTCGGGGCGACCGAGTGGCTGCTGCGCGAGATCCTCAAGCTCAACGACCTTCACCCCAGCGACGTCGTCAGCTGCATCTTCACGCTGACCGACGACCTCGACGCCGAGTTTCCCGCCGTCGCCGCGCGCAACATGGGCTTCTCGCAGGTCCCGCTGCTGTGCGCTCGCGAGGTGCCGGTGCCGGGCTCGCTGCCGCGCGTCATCCGCGTGCTCATGCACTACTACGCGCCCGACGCGCACGTCGCGCGCCACGTCTACCTGGGCGAGGCGCGCAAGCTGCGCCAGGATCTCCAGGGCGCGCAGTGAGCCCGTCGCAGGGCGAGCGGATCGTCGTCGTCGCCGGCGTGCTGCTGGCGGTGGACCTGCTCGTGCTGCCGTGGCACAGCGTCGACCTCACGGGCCTGAACATCGTCGCCGACCCGACGCGCACCGCCGTGCAGTCACCCAACGCGGGCTATGGGGTCGTCGCGCTCGTGCTCGCGCTCGCGATGGTCGCCCAGATCGTCGTCGCGACGCTGCTGCGCGCGCGCCTGCCGAGCCTGCCGCCGGTCTCAGCGCAGTTGCAGCTCGTCGCGGGCGTCTTCGTCGCGGTCGTGCTCGTCGCCAAGCTCGTCCGCGAGACCGCCTACCTGGGCTACGGCGCCTACAGCGGCGTCCTCGCCGGCCTCCTCGTGGCCTACGGGGGGTACCGCATCGCGCAGGAAGCGGCGCCCGCGGCGTAGCGGCCGGTGGCCGTCACCCCACCCCGCTCAGCACGAGGACGACGCCGAGACCGAGCAGCCCGACTCCGCCGAAGCGCGCCGGCCAGGAGACCTCGCGCTGCACCCCGTCTCTGCCGAAGAGGCCGAGCATCGACATGACGAAGCCCGGGAGGGCGAGGATGACGAGGGTCGTGGCGAAGAACGTCGGCGCATCCGCGTCCAGCGCGTGCAGCAGCAGCGCGCCGAGGCCGGCCGTGACGAGCAGCATCAGCACGAGCTCGACGAGGCCCTTCGGGACGACGCGGAAGACGCGCGGCGAGTTCGGCAGCCGGTCCTCGACGACCGCCAGCGCCTGGGGCACGGCGAAGAGGCCCGCCGCGACCCAGAGCTGCCAGCCCGCGTCCATGACGAGGATCGCCACGAAGACGAAGAGCGCGGTGCGCAGCAGGATCGCGCCGAAGCGGTGCGCCCGCGACTGCTCGGGAAGCTCGGCCGGCGTCGCGGCCGCGAGGCGTCCGGGATAGTGGTGCGCGGCGAGCGTCTCCCCGGCGAGGCGCAGCACGAGCGCGAGGAGGACGGCGACGGCGACGGCGTTCGCGTGCTCGGCGATCGGCAGCTCGCGCCGGGCGAGAGCGGGCAGCGCGAGCACCATCTGCTGGACGGCCCAGGCGCCGATCAGCGAGCCGATGACGAAGTCCGCGGCGCGGTCCCACGTCTCCTCCAGCCAGGCGGCCGGCGGCCGGCGCAGCGGCCGCGCGGCGCCCGCGATGATCGGGACGGCGAACCAGAGTCCGCCGAGCCCGAGCATGATGCGCAGGCTCGTCGCCGAGTCCAGGCCACCGTGCAGCGCGACGCCGATCACGAACGCGAGCACGGCGGCGAAGCCCGCCGCCGCGTCGATGATCCCGAGCACCGCGATCGCGATCGTCAGCGCCAGCGCGGGCGGCAGCGCCGCGCCGCCCGTGTCGTTGACCGCCGCGATGCCGAGCACGAGGCCGGCGCTGAGGGGCAGCAGCGATGCGGCGCCGAGCATGGCGCGCAGGTACGAGCCGTCGGCGGTCACCCGTGCCAGCAGCGGCGAGCGCACCGCGAGCGCGACCGGCAGCCCGGCGCTCAGCGCGTCGACGAACGGCGTGCCCGGGATGCGCCAGCTCCGCGAGCGGTCGCCGAGCTTGACCTCCTCGGGCCCGGCCTCGAGCTGCTCGACGTCGACCCCCTCGTACTCGACGCCGTCGTCGTCGGAGCTCGACGAGCGGCGCGGGCTTCTGCGCCGGCGCCGCCCCCGACCCGCGACGAGCAGCGCCGCCGCGCCCGCCGCCGCGAGCCCGCCGCGGCGCGCGCCGAGCTGCATGAGCGTGAAGGCGGCGACCATGACGCCGACCACCGTGCCGGGCTCGGAGCGGGGGTCGTAGGCCTGCGCGCCGGCGGTCGAGGCCGCCGTCGCCTCCCGGGCTGCCGGGGGCGCCGCACTCGGGGCCGGCGTCGCGCTCGATCGCGACGCCGGCGACGCGGCGGCGAGCGGCTGCTGCGCGCCGCTGGCCAGTGCTCCGCCGGCCAGCCCGCCGGCCAGCCCGCCGGCGCCCGCCGGCGCGGTGCCGGGAGGCCCGGGCGGCCCGGGAGGCGGAGTGGCGCCTGCGGGTGCCGAGGGCCCGTCGTCGGGGGATCCGGCCCCGGCCGGCAGCGGACCGGTCGCCGGCGTGGCGGTCTCCAGCGGCGGCAGGACCGTGTAGGGCACCGCCTCCGCGCTGGCGTTGCCGGCGGCGTCCTCGGCGCGCACGTCGAAGGTGCGCTCGCCCGCAGCGCTCGTGTCCAGCGGCTCGCCGCTGGGCACGCTCGCATCGCAGCGGGTCACGCCGCTGGCGCCGTCGCCCGTGTCCTGGCAGGCGTAGTCGGCGAGGACGCGGTCTCCGACCTCGTAGACGGCCCCGGCCGCCGGCGTGCGGATCGTCACGGTCGGGGCCAGCCTGTCCAGCGGCCGCACCCCGATCGTCACGCCGTCGCCGCTGGGCACCCGCACGGTCACACCGCCGCTGGGGTCGTACGTGCCGTCGCCCGAGTAGCGCACGCTCACCGTGCGGCCGGCGGTCGCGAACTCGCCGAGCAGCAGCGGCGCCCGGCCCTGCGTCAACGGCACGGACGCGACCGGCACGCCGTCGATGCTCACCACCAGCCGCCCGGTCGGCGTCGGTCCGTCGCTACCGGGTGCCGGCACCACGCGCACGACGGTGCTGACCGGGAGAGCGGGTGCCTGCGCCGCTGCGAGGGGTGCTGCGGCGCACATGAACGCGACCGCGCTCAGCGCGGCACAGGCCCATCGGTGCGCCCTGCCGACGCGGCCGGTCGCGCGCCGCCTCAACGCCGAGGTCGGCACCGCGTGATACAGAAACATAGTGTGACCCCCCGGTGATGTAGCGGCGTGATCGTACATGTGGCCCGCACCCCGCTGCACGCTTCCCGGTGGCGCGTGCTCCGCGCTCGACGCGCGTGCCGCCGCTGCCCTCCCGGCGGGTCCACGGCCCGGGCGGGCGCGCGCCGCGCGCTGCTTGTTGGGACGCTGCGGACCATGTCGACACCAGGCAATGGTGTGATGACGCACCTGAAGTCAGTTCACGAGGCGTGCCGTGCCTGTCACTGATTCGCGGCAACGAGCCGCACGGAGCGCCAACGCCGGGGCGCGGTTTCATGTGTTAGCGTCCGGCTCAGCTCAAGAGACGTTGGCGGACACGAGGTTCACGAGGGAAGCGATGACACGTTGGTGCGGCCGCGCCGCAGCGCGGAGAACGCGATGACGGCCGGCGTCCGGACCGGTCCAGCGAACGGTGCGCCTCGTCGCGCGCCGCGCGGTGCGTGACATGCGCGCCGCCGCCGTCCTCGTCGCCATCGTCGTCCTGCAGGCGCTGGTCGCGCTGTTTCTCGTCGGGCTGTTTCACGCTCCGCGGCCGCACGCGCTGCCGATCGCCGTCGTCGGGAGCGGGCCGCTCGTCGAAGGCGTCGCCGGCCAGCTCGACGCAAGCCCCGAGTTCGCGGTCACGCGCGCCCCGAGCGGCGCGGCGGCGCGGGCGCTGATCGCCGAGCGCGAGGTCTACGGCGCGTATGCGCCGCTGCGCAGCAGCGGCCGCGTCATCGTCGCCTCCGCCGCGAGCCCGACGGTCGCCGGCATCCTGCAGCGGACGTTCGCCGACATCGATCGCCGGCGCGGCGTCGACTCCGCGGTCGTCGACGCCCGGCCGCTGCCGGCCGACAACAGCGCCGCCGTGACGGAGTACATGCTCGCGCTGATCGTCGCGCTCGGCGCCGTCGTCGGCGCCTGGCTCGTGGAGCTGCGCGCCCCGAGCATCAGGCGAGGCCTGACGGCCGCCCTCACGCGGGTCGCGGTCGTGCTCGGCTTCGCGATCGTCACCGGGCTGGCGCTCGCGGGCGTCGCGGCCTCCTACGGCGTCTTCGACGAGCACGTCCTGGCCACCGCCGGCGTGCTCGCGCTCGGGGTCCTCGGCATCGCGACCGTCACGACGCTGCTGACCGGCATGCTCGGCGGCGTGCTCGGGCTCGTGGTGCCGATCGGCGCCTTCGCGCTCGTCGGCGTGCTGGGGGCGTCGGGCGGCACCTCCGCTCCCGAGCTGCTGCCCGACGTCTGGCGCGCGATCGGCGGGGTACTGCCGGGCCGCGCGATCGTCGAGGGGCTGCGCAACGTCGCCTACTTCGACGCCAACGCGATCGGCGGGCCGCTGGTCGTGCTCGGCGCGTACGCGGGCGCCGGCAGCCTGCTCGTACCTGCCGCCGGCGCGCTGCGCGGGCGCCGCTGAGCACCGCCGGCTCGGCGGCGGCGCGCGGCGCCCGTCGCGCCCGAGCCGACCGCGCGGGGCGGGTGCGCCACAATCCCGCCATGGCGATCGAGTTCTCGCAGCGCATCCGCCGCATCCCGTCCTATCCGGTCGCCGACGGCTACGCGCTGCCCGACGACGTCGCGATGCTCGCCTCCAACGAGTCGCCCGATCCGCCGCTGGCGGCGGTCGTGCGGGCCGCCCAGCGCGCGCTGGCGGGGGTCAACCGCTACCCGGACCCGTCCAACGCGGTCCTCAAGCGCGCGCTGAGCGGCCGCTACGGCGTGCCGGCCGGCAGGATCGCGATCGGCAACGGGTCCTGCGACATCCTGCTCGCGGCCGGCGAGGCGCTGCTCGAGCCGGGCGCCGAGCTCGTGTACGCGTGGCCGTCGTTCAGCGTCTATCCGCACCTCGCGGCGGCCTCGGGCGCGCGCGCGATCAGGGTGGCGCTCGACGACGACGACTGTCACGACCTGGATGCGATGGCGGCCGAGATCACCGCCGCGACGCGCCTGGTCATCGTCTGCAACCCGAACAACCCGACCTCGACGGCGCTGCCGTTCGCCGCGATCGCGGCGTTCGTCGAGCGGGTGCCGCGCCACGTCGCGCTCGTCGTCGACGAGGCGTACTGCGAGTTCAATCTGCTCGACGACCCGGATTGGACGCTGGACCTGCTCGACGGCCATCCGAACCTCGTGCTGCTGCGGACGTTCTCGAAGGTCTACGGCCTCTGCGGGCTGCGCGTCGGCTTCGCGCTGTGCGGCTCGGAGGACTTCCCGCGCGCCGTCGACCAGGTCCGCCAGCCGTTCTTCTGCAACGCCGCCGCGCAGGCGGCCGCGATCGAGGCGCTCAAGCACCAGGACGCCGTCGCCGAGCGCGTCGAGCGGGCGGTCGTCGCGCGCGTCGAGGTCGAGGCCGGCCTGAGCGCGCTCGGGATCGAGCCCGCCGCGTCGCAGGCGAACTTCTGCTGGTTTGACCTGCCCGGCGACGCCGACGAGGCGGCCGTCGTGAAGGGGCTCGCCGAGCGGGGGGTGCTCGTGCGCGCGGGGACGGCGCTGGGGCGCGGCGGTGCGCTGAGGGTCACCTACGGCACGCCGCAGCAGAACGCCCGCTTCCTCGACGCACTCGGCGAAGTCCTCTGACCGCGGTGTTGATAGTCACCAGTATAGTGTGACGTTGCTCGGTTTCCTGGTGCTGGCAACGTGATCCTGGAGTCACGGGGCGCGCGGCGCCTGCGGTAGGGTGGTAGCGACCGGTGGGTGAAATCGTGTACTCGAAGTGGGGGGTTCGGGTCGGTGGCAACTCAGGCTTTCGGTATATCGTGAGTGCGCTCGCCGACGAGGTACCGCCGCTTGCGTTCTTCAGCCAGGCGGCCTCCTTCGAGGTGCAGTGGCCGCGCCTGCGCGAGCACCTGCTCGAGCTGCTCGACGCCGGCAAGCTGTCGCACGGGCCGAAGGTCGCCGAGCTCGAGCGCGCGCTCGCCGAGTGGACCGGCGCGCGTCATGTCGTGGCGGTCAACTCCGGCACCGACGCGCTCGTGCTGCTGCTGCGCGCCTGCGGGCTGCAGGCCGGCGACGAGGTCGTGGTCCCCGCCTTCAGCTTCGTCGCTTCGGCGTCATCGGTCGTGCTGGCGGGCGGGCGCCCGGCGTTCGCCGACGTCGACCCGGTCACGTATGCGCTCGATCCCGACTCGCTGCTCGCGGCGATCACGCCGCGCACGCGCTTCGTCATGCCCGTCCACCTCTTCTGCCAGATGGCCGACATGGACGCGATCCTCGAGATCGCCGCCGACCGCGAGCTGACCGTCGTGGAGGACAGCGCGGAGGCGATCGGCATGCGCTGGAACGGCGTCCATGCGGGCCTGCTCGGCGCCGGCGGGGTGCTCTCGTTCTTTCCCTCCAAGACGCTCGGCGCGCTCGGCGACGCGGGCGCGATCCTCACCGACGACGCACAGGTCGCCGAGGCCGCTGCGGCGCTTCGCATCCACGGCCGCGGCGGTGCGACCGTCGACGACTATGACGCCATCGCCAACGCGACCGAGCTCGTCGGCGTCAACAGCAAGATGGACGACCTCCAGGCGGCCGTCCTGCTGACGCGGCTGGCGACGCTGCACGAGGACATCGCCCGGCGCGCGCAGCTCGCCGCCGCCTACGACGAGCGCCTGCGCGGCGTTCCCGGCGTGCTCGCGCTGCCGACCGTCGTGGCGCGCAGGGCGGCGACGAACCCCGTGCACTACGTCTACGTCGTCGAGCTGCAGGAGCGCGACGAGCTCGTCGACCACCTCGCCGCACGCGGCGTGCAGACCGAGGTCTACTACCCGCGCCCGCTGCACCTGCAGCCGTGCTTCGCCGACCTCGGCCATCGCGCGGGCGACTTCCCCAACGCCGAGCGCGCCTGCCGGCACGCGCTCGCGCTGCCGCTGTACCCCGATCTGTCGCTCGACGACGTCGACCGCGTCTGTTCGCTCATCCGCGACTTCTACGCGCAGCGGCGATGCTGATCCCGTTCTTTGCGTCCGACCACTTCGCGGAGGATCGCGACGCGCTGCTGGAGATCGTCCGCGCCGTCGCGACCGGTCCGGCGCAGCGCTTCATCCTCGGCGAGCAGTGCGCGCGCTTCGAGCAGGCCCTGGCCGAGACCCTGGGGGGCGCGCACGTCGTCGCCTGCTCGAGCGGGACGAGCGCGCTCTCGCTCGTGCTCGGCGCGCTCGAGATCGGACCGGGCGACGAGGTCGTCGTACCGGCGTTCGGCTGCGCGCCGATTGCGAGCACGGTCATCAACGCCGGTGCGACGCCGGTGTTCGCGGACATCGACGCGCGCACGCTCGTCGTCGATCCCGCGCAGATGGAGCGCGCGATCGGGCCGCGCACGCGGGCGCTGATGCCGGCGCACATCTTCTCGACGATGGCCGACATGCCGGCGATCCGGACGCTCGCCGACCGCCGCGGGCTGCAGCTCGTGGAGGACTCGGCCGTCGCCCAGGGCGCCGTGCTCGACGGGCGCCCCGCGGGGCTCTGGGGCGACGCCGGCGTCTTCTCGTTCGTGCAGGTCAAGTCGTTCGGGACCGCCGGCGAAGGCGGCGTCGTCGTCACCCGCGACGACGAGATCGCGCGCGCGGCGCGGATGCTGCGCAACCACGGCCAGGACGGCCGGCAGCGCTTCCTGCATCACCGGATCGGCACGAACAGCCGCTTCGACGAGATCCTTGCGGCGTTCCAGCTGCACCGCCTGCCGGGGCTCGCCGACCGGCTCGAGCGCCGCGCGCGGATCGCCGCGTACTACACCGGGCGCTTCGCGCCGCTCGTCGACCGCGGCGTGCTCGCCCCGCCCGCGGGGCGCAACGGGCGCTGCCAGTACGTCTACTCGCTGCTGGCCGACGACCGCGACGAGCTGCGGCGGCGGCTGCAGGCGCGCGGCGTCGCAAGCCACGTCTACTACCCCCGTCCGCTGCCCCGCCAGCCGGCCTTCGCCGCGTACGCCCCGGTGGGGGTGCGCTGGCCGAACGCCGAGAGCGCCAGCCGGCGGACGCTCTCGATCCCGATCTATCCGCAGCTGACCGACGAGCAGGTCGAGTACGTCGCCGACGCTGTCTGCGACGCAGCCGCCACGATGACGAGGGAGGTCCTCCTTGAGCACTGAGATGCAGCCGCGCGCCGCGCATCGCGCGACGCCGGTCTCACGGGCAAAGCTGCGCGCCTACGTGCGGCTGGCGAAGCTCGACATCTGGGACTACTACCTCGGGCTGCTCGTCGCGCTCGCGCTCGTGCCCGCCGCCGAGCGCCTCGACGTGGCGATCCTCGCGACGCTCGCGATCTTCTTCGTCTCCGAGCTGCTCGTCGTCGCGGCGACCGTCTCCTTCGACGACGTCACGGGCTATCGCGACGGCAGCGACGCCGCCAACTACGGTTCCGACGCCCCCGCCCGCCGGCTCGCCCGCAAGCCGCTGCTGACCGGTGCGCTGACCGAGGTCGAGGCGCTGCGCTTCGGCTGGATCGCCACCGTCGGCGCGATCGCCGCGACGCTGGCGGCGATCGCGGTCGCACCGCACAGGCCGCTGTGGGCCGTCGCGCTCGTGATCGTCAGCGGCGCGGCGTTCATCCAGTACTCCTATGGCGCGAAGCTCTCCTACCACGGCTGGGGCGAGGTCGTCCTCGCCGGGGTCGCGTTCGGCTGGCTGCTGGGACCCTGGGGGCTCGTCTCCGGCACGGCCGGCGGCTTCGTCGTCGTCCAGGCGCTGATCTTCGGGCTCGGGCCGCTGCTGTTCGGGGTGTACTCGAACACGAACGACGTCGCCGGGGACGCGAAGGTCAACCGCCGGACGATGGCGACGAGCTGCTCGCCGCGCGGCAACAGGAACTTCATCGCTTCGGTGTCGGCGGCCGAGACCGTCGTCATCGTCGGCGCGTCACTGCTCGGCATCGCCCCCTGGTGGTTCGTGCTTGCGATGGCGCCCGTCATCGCCATGCGCGCGTACCAGTTCGACACGGGCATGCGGCGCGGCGACATCCTGCGCGCCCGCCGGTTGGGCATCAAGACGCACCGCCTCGCCGTCGTCGTGCTGATCGCCGTCAACGTCGCCCAGCAGGCGACGGCGTAGCGATGGGCCCCTCCCCGGAGCTCGACGTCGTCGTCGTCGGCGCCGGTCCCGCGGGGCTGGCGGTCGCGCACGCGCTCAACCGCGCCGGGCGCGACGTCGCGGTGCTCGAGGAGGCCGCGAGCGTCGGTGGCCGGATGGCCACGCTGCGCGAGGACGGCTTCGTCGTCGACACCGGCGCCGAGATGATCGCCACCCATGGCTATCCGGCGACCTGGCGGCTGCTCGGCCGGCTCGGCATCGGCGAGCACGAGCTGCCACGCGTGCCCAGCGCGGTCTCGCTGTGGCGCGACGGGCGGGTGCACCCGAACGTCGGTCGCCCGCTCGGGCTGCTCACCGGGGCGGGCCTGACGGCGCGCGCTCGGCTCGGCGTCGTGCGCTTCAACGCATCGGTCGCGCCGCGCGCGCGTGCCTATGACCCCGACCATCCGGAGCGCACCCCGCTTGCGACGACGACCGTCGCGCAGCTCGCCGACCGCTACGGCCGCGAGCTGCGCGAGTACATGTTCGAGCCGCTCGTTGGCGCGATGTTCGGCTGGGACCCCGAGCGCTCGGCGGCGGCGCCGCTCGTCAGCCTGCTGCTCGCGACGCGCAGCACGCGCGCCTGGCGGACGTACCGCGACGGGATGGACACGCTCGCGCGGCGGCTCGCCGAGGGCCTCGACGTGCGCACCGGCGTGCGCGTCGAGGAGGTCGTGCAGACGACCGGCGGAGCACGCCTGCTCACGAGCGCCGGCGCGTGGGACGCACGGGCCGTGGTGCTCTGCGTGCCGGCGCCGGCGGCCGCGGCGCTGCACCCGGGGATGCCGGGCGACGAGCGCGCGTTCGTCGAGGCGTCGAGCTTCGGCCCGATGCTGCGCGTCAGCCTCGCGCTGCGCGAGCCGCTGACGTTCGCCAGCCACCGGCGCGCGTACGTCGTGCTCGTTCCCGCGGTCCAGAACCCGGTCCTGTCGGTCGTGACGATCGACCACAACAAGGCACCGGGTCGCGCCCCGCGCGGTCGCGGGCTGATCTCGCTGCTGACGCACCCGGCGGCGACCCGCGAGCTGCTCGACGCCTCCGACGCGGAGATCGTGCGGCGCGTCGGCGCCGAGGCCGAGCTGCTGCTGCCCGGCCTACGCGGGGCGATCGAACGCACCTGGGTGCACCGCTTCCGGCACGGGCTTCCGGAGGCGACGCCGGCGGCGCTGCGGGCGCGGGCGGACTTCGTGCGCCGGCCGCCGCGCGCGGTCGAGTACGCCGGCGACTGGCTGATGGTCCGTCCCAACAGCGAGGCGGCCGTGCGCGCGGCCGAGCTCGCGGTCGAGCGCGTGCTCGCCCGCGGTGGCTCGCTGCACGGTGGCGGCTCGCCCGACGCTGGCAGGACGCGCGCGAGCGACCGCGGCGCTGCCGGGGTGCCTGACCGGGAGCTGGCGCCATGAGCCAGATCAACCCCTGGACGCTGTTCGACGACGCCGTGCAGCGCGGCGCGAGCACCGTCGTCTCGCTCGACCGGCCGCTGGACATCGCCCCCGAGTCGGGGACGACGCTCGCGCTCGCAACCGTCGCTGGGATCGTCGGCGAAGCCGCCGGATGGCTGGCCGCGGCCGGCGCCGGTCCCGGCGACAGCGTCGCGATCGTCAAGGACAACCACTGGGACAGCGACCTGCTCGCCTACGCGGCGATCCGCGCGGGCGCCGTGCCGGCGAAGCTCCGCAGCGACCTGCCGCCGGCCTCGCAGGAGATCCTGCTCGGTCGTCTGCGCCCCGCCGTGACCGTCACCACGACCTCGGTGCTCGCCGCCGCGCGCGAGGCCGGCGTCGACCTGGCAGCCGTCGCCGGCACGATCCTGACGGTCGACGGCCCGGCGCCGGCGGCGCTGAGCCTCGACGAGCTGCGCGGCGCGCCCGCGCCGTCCCCGCGCTCGCGCGCCGACGACGCGCCGCTGATCGTGTGCGCGACGTCGGGCACGACGGGCGTGCCGAAGCTCGTCGTGCACTCGACGGCGACGATCATCCGGCGGCTCGCGGAGTTCGAGGCGCGTCGCTATCCGTTCTTCGGCTGCCGACCGACCGACGTCGTCGCGAGCGCGAGCGCCTTCTCGCATGGGCGCACGTTCTGCTGGACGGCGGTCGCGGCGACGATGGCGCCGCGCGAGATCGTGATCGTCTCCGACCATGCCCCGGACCGCGCTGCGAGCCTGCTGGCCGGCCATCCGCCGACGATCCTCGAGGGGCTGCCCTCGACG
The DNA here is from genome assembly GCA_963722455.1 of uncultured Solirubrobacteraceae bacterium. Taxonomy (GTDB): domain Bacteria; phylum Actinomycetota; class Thermoleophilia; order Solirubrobacterales; family Solirubrobacteraceae; genus CADCVQ01. The sequence continues at coordinate 189,352 of CAVRMD010000007.1, read as the reverse complement.
TTCGTGCGCTGGACGGCGCTCGCGGGCTCGGCGGCGAACCCGTTCGGGAGCGTCCGCCTGTACGTGAGCACGTACGACGCGATCCATCCACCGGCGCTGCGGGCGTTCCTGTCGGCCTCGCGCGAGCCGCGCGTCGTCTTCATGCACGGCTGGGGCCAGAGCGAGACGGGCCCGCTCGCGTTTCGGCTGTTCACGCGCAAGGCGCTCGCCGCGCGCGGCGAGCGCAGCCCGACGACGCGCGATCACGGGATGCCGACGCCGATCAAGACGCGGCTGCGCGTCGTCGATCCGCAGACGCTGCTCCCGCTGCCGCGCGGTCGCTGCGGGGTGATCCTCGCGCGCACCCGGGCCCGCTGCCTCGGCTACGTCGGCGAGCCCGAGCGCTTCGCCGCCAAGCTCGACGGCACCTGGTTCAACACCGGCGACCTGGGGCGGATCACGCGCCGGGGCAGCGTCGTCTTCGTCGACCGCGAGATCGACGGCGTCGGGCGCGCAAGCTGCCTCGAGCTCGAGGACGTCATCGACGACCGCCTCGACGACGTCCTGGAGTGCGTCATCCTCGGTGAGCGCGACGGACGGCTCGTGCCCGTGCTCGTTACGGCGGACGGGGAGATGGTCGACGAGAACGCCTGGCGCGTGGCCGTCGCGGACCTGCCGGCGCTCGACGAGCCGGTCGTCATGACCTGGGACGAGGTGCCCCGGACCGGAACGGGGAAGGTCCAGCGCTGGCGCCTGCGCGCGCAGCTCGCCGGCATCGCCGCGAGCGCCGGGACCGGACGGTGGACGTGAGCGTCGCTGCGACGGGTGACGACGAGGCCGCGCCGCAGCGCGGCGCGGGCAACGACGACGAGGAGGCGACGAGATGACCGACAGCGCAACGACGCCGGCCGCGCACGAGCGCGTGAGCCTGCCCCGGGCCGCGCCCGAGGTCTACCGGGCGCTCGTCGCCCTCAGCGCGGCGGCCGAGGCCGGCCTGGAGCCGGTCCTCGCCGCACTCGTCAAGGTCCGCGCCTCGCAGGTCAACGGCTGCGCGTTCTGCCTCGACATGCACGTGCGCGAGGCCCGCGAGGCCGGCGTCGACGGCGCGCGCATCGACACGCTCGCGGCCTGGCGGGCGGCCCCGTTCTACAGCGACCGCGAGCGCGCGGCGCTGGCGCTGACGGAGGCGCTCACCATGATCGCCGGGCGCGAGCTGGCCGACGACGTCTACGCGGGCGCCGCGACCGTCTTCGAGCAGGACGAGCTCGCCCAGCTGCTGTGCACGATCATCGCGATCAACGCATGGAACCGGCTCGGCATCGCCTCCGGCGCGCAGCCCGCGCGCTGAGCATCCGGCGGCCGCGCTCGTGACGGTCGCGCCCAGCGTGCCCGCAGCGCTCTCCCCGGAGGGTCCCGAGCGCGCGGCCGCGGTCGCGGCGCGCCATCTACGCGCGTGTGGCTGCAGCGTCCGCGACGGTGCCGGCGGCGCGCGCGACGCCACCCGGCCCGGGGTCTCGCTGCTGGTGAGCGATCCCGGCGGGGTCGCGGGCGAGGTCGCCTGCGTCGTCGACTGGAGCGGACCGCTCGACCCGGCGGTGGGCGTCGAGGACGAGCTGACCGCGCAGGCGGCCTGCGGCGTCATGCACGTCCACGGACGGCGCCGCGGCGATCCCGAGGCGCTCGCGCTGGACTACGTCTCGACCGCCGCCGGGCTGTTGCTGGCGATCGGCGCGCTCGCAGCGCTCGTCGGCCGGCGGCGCGGCCTGCCGGTCCGGACGGTGCACACCTCGGGCGCTCAGGCGGCCCTGCTGGCGGTCTCGCAGTACCTCGCGGCAGCGACCTGCGACGATCGCGAGCACGTCGAGCGGCTGCTGCCCGGCGGCCCGCCGTTCGTCGCTCGCGACGGCCTCGCCTTCGAGCTCGAGACGTTCGACCCGAGCGCCTGGATGGCGTTCTGGCGCGCTGCCGGTGCCGACGAGGGCGCCGCTCGTCGCGGCTGGCGCTCGTTCGAGCAGCGCTTCGCGACCGCCACCTGCCCGCTCGACGGCGCGCTCGCCGCCGCCGCCGGACGGCACCGGCTCGCCGAGCTGGCGTCGCTCGCCGCCCCGGCCGGCATCGGGCTCGTGGCGCTCGCCGATGCCCGGACGGGACGCGACCACCGCCGCGCGGCCGGCGTGTCGGGCGGCGCGCCGTGGACGATCGACGTCCTCGCCGCCGGCCACCCGCCGCGCGCGGCGACCGACGCCCGTAATGTGGCCGACGGTACCGCGACGTGGGGCGGGGCGCGTGCGCGGGGAGCTCGTTTCACCGCGCCGCCCGGCGTCCGCGACCGCGCGGCCGGGCCGCTTGACGGCATCGTCGTCATCGAGGCCGCCCGCCGGGTGCAGGGCCCGCTGGCCGGGCACGTGCTGAGCCTGCTTGGCGCGCGGGTCGTGCACGTCGAGGCGCCCGGCGGCGATCCGCTGCGCGGTGCGCCGCCGATGGCCGGCGGCGTCTCGGCTCGCTTCCAGGCGCTCAACCACGCCAAGCAGCGCGTCGAGGTCGACATCCGCACGGCGGCGGGCAGGGCGACCGTGCGCGAGCTCGTCGCGGGCGCCGACGCATTCGTCCACAACTGGGCGCCGGGGAAGGCCGCCGAGCTCGGGCTCGACGCGGCCGAGCTCGCCGCGGTGCGGCCGAGCCTCGTCTACGCGCAGGCATCGGCCTGGGGTCCCAGGCTGGGGGCCGGCCCCGCGATCGGCACCGACTTCGTCGTGCAGGCGTTCAGCGGGCTCGCCGCGGCGCTGCGCGCGCCCGCCGCCACGTCGCTGATGACGTTGACCGATGTCCTGGGCGGGCTCGTCTGCGCCGAAGGCGTGCTCGCCGGGTTGCTCGCGACGCTCGACGACGGTCGCGGCCGCCGCGTCGAGTCCTCGCTGCTGTCGGCGGCGGCCGTCGCGCTCGACGCGGGGCCGCCGGGCGCGTCGAGCGCGCTGCACGCCCCGCTGCGCACAGCCGACGGCTGGCTCGTGCTGCCGTCGCGCGCCGTCGCCCGGCCGGCCCGCGTCGGCCATGCGCTGCGCGCTGCGCCGGGCGCGCCCGGCGACGAGGCGGCGGCGATCCGCGCCGCGCTCGGCCAGGCGACGACCGAGGCCGCGCTCGAGCGGCTCGCGGCGGCCGGCCTGGGCGGCGCACGCGTGTGCACCGACCTCGCGGCGCTCGCCGCCGAGCCCGCATTCGCCGGCGCGCTCGACACGGGAGCCTGCGCCCTCGTGGCGGCGCCGTGGGAGCTGGGCGATGAACGACCCTGAGGCAGTGGACGCGGGCGCCGGCGGCGCCGAGCACGCGCCCGCGGCCGGCGTCTGGACGTCCACGCGCGGCATCGTCCTGCGCGACCTCGTCGCGCCCGAACTGCGACGCCGCTGGGTGCGGGAGGGCGCATGCCCCGATCGCGACGTCTTCGACCTGTTCTGCGAGGCGGCGCGGCGCCACCCGCGACGCGCCGCCGTCGTCGACGAGGCGGGCGAGCTGCCCTACGCGGCGCTCGAGCGCGCCGCCCTGCAGGTCGCGGCGGTCCTGCGCGGCACCGGCCTCGGCGACCGCGACATCGTCGCGATCCAGCTGCCCAACGACCGGCGCGCGGTCGTGGCCGAGCTCGGCGTCGCCGCGCTCGGAGGGGTTGCGCTGCCGATCCCCTGCGGTCGGGGCGGGCGCGAGGCGCTGAGCCTGCTGCGGCGCTCACGCGCGAGCGCCGCGATCGTCGCTCACAGCGCCGGCGGCGAGGCGCTCGCCGCGACCCTCGCCGCGCGGCGGGCGCGCCTGCCCCAGCTCGAGACGCTCTTCGTCGCCGGCGGCGCGGCAGCGGGCTGCACGTCACTCGACGCGGCGCTCGCGGGCCAGCTTGCGGCGCCGCGCCCGGCGCCGGTCCGTTTCGACCCCGAGGCGCCGGTCCGGATCGACCCCGAGGCGCCGGTCCGGATCCTCGTCTCGTCGGGCTCGGAGGCCGAGCCGAAGATGGTCGCCTACTCGCACAACGCGATCGCCGGGGGGCGCGCCAACTACGTCCGTGCGCTGGCGCTCGGGGCCGCGCCGATGCGCGCCCTCGTGCTCGTCCCGCTGGCCTCGTCGATGGGCTCGCTGGGCACCTACGTGACGATCGCCCGGCTCGGCGGGACGCTCGTCCTGCTCGATCGCTTCGCGCCCGACGCGGCGCTGCGGTCGATCGCGCGCCACCGCCCGACGCACGTCTTCGCTGTTCCGACGATGCTGCGCCGGATCGTTGCGCGACCGCGCCCCTCGCGCGGCGACGTCGCCTCGCTGCGCGCCGTCGTCGCCAGCGGCGCGGCGCTCGACGCAGCGACCCGCTCGGCATGCGAGCGAGACCTGCGCTGCACGGTGATCGAGGTCTACGGTGCCGCCGACGGCGTCAACTGCCACACGGCGGCGTGGCGAGGTCCGCGCCCGAGCGGCATCGTCGGCCGGCCGGATCCGCGCGTCGCCGCGATCCGCGTCGTCGACGAGCGCGGCCGACCGGCGCCGGCCGGGACCGCCGGCGAGATCTGGGCGCGCGGCCCGATGACCCCGCTGTGCCACGTCAACGCCCCCGAGCTCGACCTCGCCCAGCGCGCGCCCGGCGGCTGGGTGCGAGCGGGCGATCGCGGCGTGCTCGGCGCCGACGGGGCCCTGCGCCTCGTCGGGCGCACGCGCCAGATCGTGGTGCGCGGCGGACTGAACGTCAGCCTCGCCGAGGTCGAGTCGCAGCTGCTCGCCCATCCGGCGGTCGTCGACGCCGCCTGCGTCGGGATCGAGGACGACGACCTCGGCGAGCGCCTGTGCGCCTGCGTCGTGCTGAGCGGCGATGCTCCCGAGCTCGCGCTCGACGAGCTCGACGCGTTTCTCGCCGAGGAGCGCGGACTCGAGCGGGGCAAGCTCCCCGATGCCCTGCTCGTGCTCGACGAGCTGCCGCTCGGGGCGACCGGCAAGGCGTGCCGACGGACCCTGTCGGCGCTCGCCGCGCGCGCCGATCAGCGCTCGGCGCGGCGTCCGTGCACGAAGTAGATCGGGCAGGAGGTCGCGCGAAACGTCGGGTCGCGCAGCAGCGTGCGGACGCCCGCGAGCTGCGCGTCGGTCATGCCCTGCGCCAGGAGCTGGTCGCGCAGGTGGCGGGTGTGGTGGACGAGCAGCTCGGCTCCGCCGCAGCCGGCTTGCCAGATCTGCAGCTCCGCGGAGGGCTCGACGTCGACGAAGCCGGCGGCGCGCATCGCCCGCGCCGCGTGCTGGCCCCACGCCCCGTCGGCGCCCGCGCGGTCGAACATCCTCGCCTTGCAGGCCAAGAACGCGTCGAACAGCGTCGCCGCATCGTCGTCGGGCATGAGCAGGCCGGGTCCGTAGGAGATGTCGAACTCGTCGAGCTGGAGCCAGCCGCCGGGCCGCAGCGCCCGCAGCAGGCGGCCGAGTACGAGCTCACGCTCGGGCAGGTGCAGGAGCACGAGGCGCGCGTGGACGAGGTCGAACGCCGCCTCGGGCAGGGGATCGCGCACGATGTCGTGGCGCGCGATCGTCAGACCCGGGGCGGGGGCGATGTGCTGCGGATCGACATCGGTCGCGAGCACCCTGCCCGCCGGGCCGACCCGCTCCGCCAGCCAGTGGGCGACGCTGCCGCCGCCCGCGCCGACCTCGAGGCAGTCCCAGCCCTCGCCGATCCCGGTCCGCAGCAGGTGCCGCGTCGTCGGCTCGTCGAGCATTCGCGCCAGGCAGCGGTGCTGCTGCACCGCGTGCGCGCTGGCGTTGTCGAACACGTACCCGTGGTCGTCCGCGGTGGTGGGGCTCCGGCCCTGGCCGGTGCGCGCGGACTGGGCTACCGCGGGCGCAGCCGTGAACGCCGAACTCTCTGAATCAGTGTGCATCGATAGACACGCTCCAGGTGTCACATGAAACTGCAATCTAGTAGTGACCGGGACTGACTCTGCGTGAACAGGTTGTCAATTCTTCGTGACGCGGGCTGCATGGGCCGACGTGGAGGGGGTACGTTAATCGACGCGCCCACTCGCGTACCTCGTACCTGTTACCCGAGCCGCCGCGATCCAACGCGGACGGCGATTCTGGCGTGCGACGAGGCGTGTCTCTGACAACCGCCCGAACACAGGGGGACCAACGTGGCAACCGTCCAAGAAGAACGCCTTGAGCGTCGCTTCCAGCTGTGGGACAACGATGGTGACGGCGACGTCGACAAGTCCGACTACAGGGCCGAGGCCGAGGAGATCCTGTCGAACCTCGACGCCTCCTCCACCTCGCCGAAGGGCAAGGCCGTGATGGACGCCTACCTGGGCATGTGGGACTACCTCGCCGAGAAGGCCGGCGTCGGCGCGGACGGCGCGCTGTCGCTCGATCAGTTCAAGGCCGTCGTCCAGGCCGAGGTGCTCGACGCGGGCAATGCGGGCTTCGCGAACGTCGTGCGCCCGACGATCCAGGCGATCGTGGCCCTGCTGGACAAGAACGGCGACAACCAGGTCAGTCCCGAGGAGTTCAAGGGCTGGATGGCGGCGATCGGCGTCGACCCCTCCGAGGGCGAGGACGCCTTCCAGCAGATCGACACGAACGGCAACGGGTACCTCAGCATCGACGAGCTCGTCAACGCCGTTCGCGACTACCACGCCGGCACGCTCGACGTCGCGCTGCTCGGCGGCTGAGGCTGCAGTTCGGTCGACCTTCGCCGCCGGCGCCGGCGTTCGGCCCGCCCCGGGCCGGGCGCCGGCCGTCGGCGCGACCGCGGCGCCGCCCCGGCCGTGGGCGCGACCGCGGCGCCGCCCCGGGCCCCGCCCGTCGGCGCGACCGCGGCGTCGCGCCGGCCGTCGAACGGTGAGGCGCGGCGTTACGTCGCCGGCGCTCCGCCGGCCGCGAAGCGGACCTCGAGCTCCGGAGTGAGGGCGAGGTCCAGGCCGCTGACGGGCCGCTCGACGGCAATCAGCACGTTGAGATGGTTGGGCCAGTGACAGGCGTCGAAGCCGAGCACGCGGCCGATGACGCGACCCTCGATCGAGACCGTGTCGCCGCGGTCGAGCACGCCGCCGCAGCCGAACTCCGCGAAGCCGATGAACGCGACGCGGTCGATCCTGTCGCCGGGGCCGGCGTCCGAGTGGTCGGTGGTGACGAGCTCGTGCACCTCGCCGCGCCGCACGCAGCGGCTGCGATGTGGCTCGAGCGTCATCCCCCGGTCGGAGCGGTGGTGCAGGAGCACCTTGACGAGCGTGGCGCTGAGCGCGCGCTTGGGGCCGTCTTCGCGCATCACTCCCGCCCCGTGACGAGCCGCTCGGCGCCGTAGGCGGCAGCGACGAGCGCCAGCGCGGTGAGCCCGCCGTCGTCGTGCTCGCGGTCACCACGGGCGAGCGCGGCGAAGCGCTCGACGATCGCGCGGTACTCGTGCCACAGCGAGCCCTTGAACGCGCGATGGCCGGCGAGCATGTCGCAGCGCTCGACCGTCCCGTCGGCCAGGCGCAGCTCGACGTCCTTGCGCTCGCCGCGATGCGACCAGTCGAGCTCGATCCGTCCCCGCGCGCCCGAGGCGCCCGCGACGAGCAGCTCGGCGCGGCGGTCGATGCCGTGCTCGTCGCGGGCGATCGCGGCGCCGGTCAGGCGCAGCGGTCCGAGGAACAGCGTGGCCAGATCGAGCGCGTTGGGCCCGTTGTCGGCGACACAGCCGCCGCCGCAGCGTTCGGGGTCCAGGTACCACCGCTGCGCACCGATGTGATCCTCGATGCGCTCGAGATAGCGGACGGTCAGCGACGCGACCGGCGCTCGGCCCGCGATCCGACCCGCGAGCGCTCGGACGTTGGCGTTGTAGCGACGGTGAAAGGCCGTCATCAAGGGCAGCCCGAGCGCGCGGGCGCGGGCGACGACACGCTCGCCGTCGGCCAATCGCGTCGCCAGCGGCTTCTCGACGCAGACGGGCAGGCCGGCGACGAGCACGTCATCGCAGATCGCCGCGTGGACGTCGTTCGGGGTGGTCACGACCACCGCGTCGAGGCCCCCCGCGGCCAGCATCGAGCGGTGATCGACGTGGCACGGCACGCGGTCGCGAAACGGCGCCAGCGCCGCCGCGTCGACGTCGCAGACGGCAGCCAGGCGCGCCGACGGCGCGTCGCGCAGCGCAGCCAGGTAGTAGCGCGCGATCGCCCCGAGGCCGACGAGCCCGACGCTCAGCGCAGGGCGCCCCGCGTGGGCGGGGTCGTGACCCGGGTCGTGCGCGGGGTCGTGACCCGGGTCGTGCGCGGGATCGTGCACGGGGCCGTGCGCGCGTGCCGTCGTCATCGGTCCTCCTCGCCGATCTGCGCAAGCGGCGCCGCGAGCTCGACGTCGTGGTCGCGGGCGACGCCGAGCAGCTCGCGATGGAGCGCGGGGGTGATCGCGACGCCGTCGCGGCGGGCCCTGCGCAGCCGCTCGCCCTCGTGCCAGCCGGGGTAGCGCACGGGCGCGCGGGAATCGCTCGACGGGCATGCCAGCAGCGCCTCGAACAGACTCTCCGCGTCGCGCGCGGCCCCGCCGTCGGGGCGCAGCGCCGCCGGCGCGATCGCCAGCGCGAGCACGCCGATGTCGTCGTCGAGGCCGCCCGGGCGGCCGTCGCCGGCGAGCGCGGCGCCAACCGGTCCGAGCGCCGACCCCGCGAGCACCCCGGCGAGCAGCTCGACGGCGAGCCCGAGCCCGAAGCCCTTGAACGCGCCGCCGCCCGGCCCGGCGCCGAGCCACTGCAGGTGCGCCTCGCCGCGGTCGAAGGCCGCGGGGTCGTCGACGGCGTCGCCGGCGTCGTCGGCGAGCCAGCCCAGGGGGATCGGCTCGCCCGCGCGCGCGGCCTGACGGATGCGCCCGGTCGGTACGGCCGTCGTGCTCATGTCCACGACGAAGGGGTGCTGCGCGCCGGCGGGCGCGGCGACGGCCAGCGGGTTGGTCCCGAGCATCGCGCGCGTGCCGCCCGGCGGTCGCGCGATCCGCTGCGCGCCGCAGTTGCAGGCGACGAGTCCGATCATGCCCTGCGCGGCGGCGAGCAGCGCGTGATGACCGGCGCAGCCGATGTGGGTCGCGTTGCGCGTGGAGACGAGGCCCACCCCGTGCACGCCGGCGCGGCGGGCGGCTTCGCGCATCGCCTCGCTCGCGGTCCACAGGCCCAGCGCGCGGTCGGCGTCCAGGAGCAGCGCGGCACCGCTGTCGGCGAGCTCGCGGGGCTCGGCGCGCGGGTCCGCGCGCCCGCTGTCGAGCAGCGGCAGGTACAGGCGCGTGAGGTTGACGAGCCCGTGCGACGTCATGCCGGCCGCGTCGCCGTAGCACAGCGCCTCGGCCGCCACCGCCGCGCGCCGGGGCGCAAGTCCGCGGGCCGCAAAGACGGCGGCGGCGAACGACAGCAGCGTCTCGTGCGCGATGATCACCGCGCGCCGCGAGCGCACGCCGCTGGTCATCGCCCGTCCCGCACCGCGTCGGCGCGAGCGCGCGAGAAGGCGATCAGCGTGCCGGCGACGGCGCGCGCGAACGCCTCGAGGTCGGCGAGGTCGACGTGCTCGTCGTCGGCGTGCGCGCCGTTGGCGGCGAGGTCGCCGGGTCCGAGGACGACGGTGAATGCGCCGGCGACGTCGGCCATCCAGATGGCGTCGCAGGTGAACGGGTCCTCGGCGTCGGGCCAGCGCTCGATGCCGGCGCGGTGCAGCAGCTCCTCGCACCACCGATCGTCGTTGTCGAGCGCCGGCAGGTCGCGCTTGAGCCAGTCGACGCGCGTCACCGCGGCCGCGTCGCGGGCCGTCCGCGCGAGCGTGGGGTGCGCCGCGAAGCGCCCGGCGAAGGAGGCGATCGCGTCCTCGAGCCGGCGCTCGAATGCCTCGGAGAGCGCCCGCGCCCGCGCCCGCTCGCCGTAGGAGAGATTCACGAGCAGCTCGCCCCGGCCATAGACGCGGTTGTGCAGCCGGCCCGTGTGCAGCCCGGCGACGCAGACGCGCTCGCCCGTCCGTCCGTCCGCGAGCGTCAGTGCGAGGTGCTGGGCGAGATAGCCGAGCAGGACGGTGGCGTTGTGGCCGCGCTGGGGCCGGTCGTCGCTGGCGTCGTCGCCGTCGACGCGGACGCGCGCGGTCATCGACGCGGTCGCGCGCGGCAGGTAGCGCAACCGGGTCGGCTCGCAGAACACGTTGAGCCGACCGACGAGGCCGCGCTCGACGAGCGGGCGCGTCCCGATCGTCCCCATCGCCCCGCCCTCCTCGCCGGCGACGGCCTGCACGAGCACCGAGACGTCGCGGCCGATCGAGGGATCAGCGGCGGCGGCCGCGCGGATGCCGGCCAGCAGCGCGACCGCGGGGCCCTTGGCGTCGACCGCGCCGCGGCCGTGGATGCGGGTGCCGTCGAAGGCGACCGCCGGCGCGCCCGCGACGGTGTCGAGATGGACGTTGAACATGACGGTGTCGATCTGCGCCAGCGGCTCGCCCAGACGCAGGACGAGGCTCGGCTGCTCGGCGAGGAAGCGGGGATCGGCGCCGGCGGCCTCGCGCACGCGCAGCGGAACGTCGTCGCGATCGACGTCGCGGGCCTGCGCGGCACCGTGCCAGACCGTCGCCATTCCGACCGCCTCGGAGGCCTGCGCGTACGCACGCTGGGCGTCCCACAGCTGCGGCGGCGCGTCGCCGTCCCCGAGCTCGAGGGGGGCGACCGTCGGCGTCCTCAGCAGCTCGAGCAGCAGCTCGACGTCGGCGGGATGCAGCCGCGCCGAGACGTGGATCGGCTCGCGGCCCTGCGTCGCCGGTGCGGTCACGCGCCGCGACCACCGACGATGGAACCCGGCTGGCGTCGCCACGCCGGCGCCGCGGGCAGGACGGCGTCGTCGACGAGCCGCTCGAGCGCGCGCCCGCAGGCGACGAAGCGGTCGCCGCGCGGGGCGACGTCGCACGTCGCCCCGGCACCCTCGTGCGGACGCAGGTCGACGTGGGGCTCGAGCGACCAGGCGCCCGCGTAGCCCGCGGCGAGCAGCCGCGTCAGGCAGCCGGCGACGTCGACGTCGCCGCTGCCGGGCGCGACGTAGCGCGCGCCCGCGGGCGTTGCGACGGCGTCCTTGACGTGGACGTGCTCGACGCGCTCGGCGATCGGCTCGAGCAGATCGACCGCGTCGTAGCCGTACTCGATCCCGTTGCCGGTGTCGAACAGCAGGCCGAGCCCCGGGCTCGCGACTTCGTCGAGCATGCGCAGCATCCGCTCGGCGCTGCGCGCGGCCCAGCCCGTGCAGTTCTCGTGGACGAGCACGAGTCCGGCGTCCTGCGCCCGACGAGCGAGCTCGCCGAGGCGGGCGATCGCTCGCCGTCCCCAGGCGTCCTCGTCCAGGCCCCCGTCGAGAAACGACATGACGCGCACGAGGCGCGTTCCGAGGCGCTGGCAGCGGTCGGCGAGGACGGTCAGCTCGGCGACGTCGTGGGCGACGTCGCGCGTGATCGGGCGATCCCAGCCGCCGAGCTGCGACGCCACGGCCACGACCTCGACGTCGCGGCCGCCGAGCTCGTCGGCGACCCGCGCGAACGAACGCTCGTCGAGCGCGGCCAGCGCGCAGCCGTCGAGCGTGCGCAGCTCGATCGTGCTCCAGCCGAGCTGCTCGAGCGCGCGCAGCTGCTCGTCGAGCGTGTCGCCCGCCTCGTCGCCGATGCCGGCGAAGGCGACTCGGGGGGTGCCCGGCGCCCGCTCCGGTCGCGTGCCCGCCGCGAGCTCAGCTGGCACGGAGCTGCTCCCGGCTGCTCTTCTGGTCGACCGTGCGCGCCGATCGCTCGCAGGCGCGCTTGGCGGCATCCAGCAGCCGCACGGTCTCCGCGTGCAGGGCGAGCTGGCGTTCGTCGGGCACGCCGGTCGCGAAGCCCGCGTACGCGCCGACGATGAAGCGCGTCAGCGCGTCGTCGCGAAAGACGCTGCGAGCGACGTCGAGACCGACCGTCGTCGTCAGCCGCGCGGTGTCGTCGTCGGCGCTCGACGGGTAGTGGCCGACGATCGTCCCGCGCTCTCCCTCGAGCGTGATCCGTCGCTCCCGCACCATCGCGCAGATGTCGCTGCGCAGCTCGGTGCGCACGCCGTTGTCGTGCTCAAGCGTCAGCGCGGCGCCGCCCATCGCCCGCTTGACGACGCCCTCGTAAGTCAGGTCGGTCGCGGCGGCCTCGACGACCCGGGCCGAACCGGCGAGCGCAAGCGCGACCGCGACGGAGTGCGGCAGCTCGACGTCGAACGCGCTCGGATGGTCGGCGGTCGCCAGCGAACGCGCGAAGCGCGGCTTGCGCTGGACGACGTAGACGGCTCGCAACGACCCGATCGTCTGTGCCTGCAGGACGTCCAGGATGCGCGCCGTCAGCTCGCTTGCGAGCCACGGCGCAACGACCACCAGCTGCAGGCTCCAGCGCTTGCGGGCGAGCTCGACGCGCGCCAGGCCGCGGCAGTCGAGCGCCAGCGGCTTCTCGACGATGACGCGGCGGATGCCGCGGCGCCCGAGCTCGTCGAGCAGCTCCGGGCGCGTCGCCGGTGGCGTGCACAGGTGCGCGACGGTCGTCGCGGGATCCATGAGCTCTCGCGCCGCGTCGAGCGACCGCGCGAGCAGCGTGCCGGCCGGCGCATCGATGCTGGTGCGCGGATCGACGGCGACGATCGGCGCGGCGCAGAACAGAGCGCGCGTCGACGCGCTCGCGCGGGCGCGCCGGAGCACCGGCAGGTGAAGTCCGCGACCGGACCGGCCGAGGCCGACGATCAGCGTGCGGAGCATGGGGCCCCGACGTCGATCTGCCTGGCACCCCTCGTTTGCATTCCGGCCTGGGCGTCAGCCGCCGCGCACCACGCAACCACCCGTCGCACTCCCCCCTGTGAACCTGGCGTCGAGCTCCCACCCCCGTTCTACAACACTCGCGACGGGCTTTCAAAACGCCGCATAAGTGGCTGACGATGGCGCTCGGTCCGTGCTGTCGGTCGCCCGTGATCCGGTCGGGTTTATCACACTAAAGAATGAAGTGACGACGCTCCTGAAGGTGGTCAAGAACCACGCGTGGAGGCCCGCGCCAACACTACATGAAACCTGGCGCAGAACCGTCGGAGTCGGGCCTGGTGTGTGTTAAGGTGGTGCACCGCAGAGACGTTCCACGAGGACCCAGGGGGAAAGCGAATGACGTTCGACGGTGGTGCGCGTGGCTGCGCGCGGCGAGCGCGTGGGGTGTTTGCAGGCACAGCGGTGCTCGCCGTCGGCGTGCTCGCGGGAGTGCTGGTCTCGGGCTCGCCGGCGATCGCGGGGCTTGCGGGAGGCACCGTCACCGGTCCGGGCGGGCTGCAGGCCGGGGTGCAGATCGGCGGCGGTCCTGTCGAGGGCGACGGCAAGGGGCCGATCATCGTCTACAGCAGCGAGGTCCAGCGGCTCGTGCAGCACGAGCCGACCCCCGGCTGCAAGCTGCTGCCTCCCGGCGCCCACGTCATCGTCAACGCCTCGTCGGTGACCGTGCTGACCTACGGAGATCCCCTGTGCGCCGGCCCGACCCTGGCCGTGAAGCCGGGCTACGGCAGCCACGTCACGTTCTCGGTCGGGTCCTTCCAGGTCGCGCAGGGCAGTGCGGTGCCGGCGGCCCCGAGCTCGAGCGCAGGCTCGGCCGCCGCCTCGGGCGCCACCGTCAGGCGCAGCGGCGCCAAGCGCAGCCGCTCGAGCAAGGCCAAGCGCAGCCGCTCGAGCGTGGCCAAGCGCAACAGCTCGAGCAAGGCCAAGCGCAACCGCTCGAGCAAGGCCAAGCGCAACCGCGCGAGCATGGCCAAGCGCAACCGCGCCTCGCAGAGCAGCGGGCGATGACGATCGCCGGCGTCCGAACCCGCGCAACCGGCGCCGCGCCTCGTGGCGCGCCGCGGTGCGGTGACATGCGCGCCGCCGCCGTCCTCGTCGCCATCGTCGTCCTGCAGGCGCTGGTCGCGCTGTTTCTCGTCGGGCTGTTTCACGCTCCGCGGCCGCACGCGCTGCCGATCGCCGTCGTCGGGAGCGGGCCGCTCGTCGAAGGCGTCGCCGGCCAGCTCGACGCAAGCCCCGAGTTCGCGGTCACGCGCGCCCCGAGCGGCGCGGCGGCGCGGGCGCTGATCGCCGAGCGCGAGGTCTACGGCGCGTATGCGCCGCTGCGCAGCAGCGGCCGCGTCATCGTCGCCTCCGCCGCGAGCCCGACGGTCGCCGGCATCCTGCAGCGGACGTTCGCCGACATCGATCGCCGGCGCGGCGTCGACTCCGCGGTCGTCGACGCCCGGCCGCTGCCGGCCGACAACAGCGCCGCCGTGACGGAGTACATGCTCGCGCTGATCGTCGCGCTCGGCGCCGTCGTCGGCGCCTGGCTCGTGGAGCTGCGCGCCCCGAGCATCAGGCGAGGCCTGACGGCCGCCCTCACGCGGGTCGCGGTCGTGCTCGGCTTCGCGATCGTCACCGGGCTGGCGCTCGCGGGCGTCGCGGCCTCCTACGGCGTCTTCGACGAGCACGTCCTGGCCACCGCCGGCGTGCTCGCGCTCGGGGTCCTCGGCATCGCGACCGTCACGACGCTGCTGACCGGCATGCTCGGCGGCGTGCTCGGGCTCGTGGTGCCGATCGGCGCCTTCGCGCTCGTCGGCGTGCTGGGGGCGTCGGGCGGCACCTCCGCTCCCGAGCTGCTGCCCGACGTCTGGCGCGCGATCGGCGGGGTACTGCCGGGCCGCGCGATCGTCGAGGGGCTGCGCAACGTCGCCTACTTCGACGCCAACGCGATCGGCGGGCCGCTGGTCGTGCTCGGCGCGTACGCGGGCGCCGGCAGCCTGCTCGTACCTGCCGCCGGCGCGCTGCGCGGGCGCCGCTGAGCACCGCCGGCTCGGCGGCGGCGCGCGGCGCCCGTCGCGCCCGAGCCGACCGCGCGGGGCGGGTGCGCCACAATCCCGCCATGGCGATCGAGTTCTCGCAGCGCATCCGCCGCATCCCGTCCTATCCGGTCGCCGACGGCTACGCGCTGCCCGACGACGTCGCGATGCTCGCCTCCAACGAGTCGCCCGATCCGCCGCTGGCGGCGGTCGTGCGGGCCGCCCAGCGCGCGCTGGCGGGGGTCAACCGCTACCCGGACCCGTCCAACGCGGTCCTCAAGCGCGCGCTGAGCGGCCGCTACGGCGTGCCGGCCGGCAGGATCGCGATCGGCAACGGGTCCTGCGACATCCTGCTCGCGGCCGGCGAGGCGCTGCTCGAGCCGGGCGCCGAGCTCGTGTACGCGTGGCCGTCGTTCAGCGTCTATCCGCACCTCGCGGCGGCCTCGGGCGCGCGCGCGATCAGGGTGGCGCTCGACGACGACGACTGTCACGACCTGGATGCGATGGCGGCCGAGATCACCGCCGCGACGCGCCTGGTCATCGTCTGCAACCCGAACAACCCGACCTCGACGGCGCTGCCGTTCGCCGCGATCGCGGCGTTCGTCGAGCGGGTGCCGCGCCACGTCGCGCTCGTCGTCGACGAGGCGTACTGCGAGTTCAATCTGCTCGACGACCCGGATTGGACGCTGGACCTGCTCGACGGCCATCCGAACCTCGTGCTGCTGCGGACGTTCTCGAAGGTCTACGGCCTCTGCGGGCTGCGCGTCGGCTTCGCGCTGTGCGGCTCGGAGGACTTCCCGCGCGCCGTCGACCAGGTCCGCCAGCCGTTCTTCTGCAACGCCGCCGCGCAGGCGGCCGCGATCGAGGCGCTCAAGCACCAGGACGCCGTCGCCGAGCGCGTCGAGCGGGCGGTCGTCGCGCGCGTCGAGGTCGAGGCCGGCCTGAGCGCGCTCGGGATCGAGCCCGCCGCGTCGCAGGCGAACTTCTGCTGGTTTGACCTGCCCGGCGACGCCGACGAGGCGGCCGTCGTGAAGGGGCTCGCCGAGCGGGGGGTGCTCGTGCGCGCGGGGACGGCGCTGGGGCGCGGCGGTGCGCTGAGGGTCACCTACGGCACGCCGCAGCAGAACGCCCGCTTCCTCGACGCACTCGGCGAAGTCCTCTAAGCTGCCAGCTCGATGATCCGGTCCGCCGACAGCGCACGCACCACCTTCACGTTCGCGCGTCGGTATCTCGCCTGGCGATTTATCTAGGCGCTCGGCTCACCGCACCCTCTTCCACCGCCCTTTCGCCGAGCGCCCGCAGGACCCGCACCAGGCGTTCCATCGTGTTGCTCGAAAGGACCGAAAGACTGTGACGATCGTGATGAAGACGGCTCCAGCGGATCAGCAGATCCTCGCGCCGTACAAGCTCGCCTCGAGCGAGGGCCGCCGGGGCGCGCCGAGCGTGCTGGACATCGGCGGGCGACGCATCGGCGGCGAGCACTTCGCGCTCGTCGCGGGCCCGTGCACCGTCGAGACGCTCGAGCAGACGCTCGAGATCGCGCACGCGGTGAAGGACGCCGGCGCGGGCCTGCTGCGCGGCGGCGCCTACAAGCCGCGGACGAGCCCGTACTCCTTTCACGGCCTCGGCGAGGCCGGGCTGCGGATCCTTGCCGAGTGCAAGGAGCAGACCGGGCTGCCGGTCGTCACCGAGCTCATGGACGTCCGCGATCTCGATGCCGTGCTGCAGGTCGCCGACGTCATCCAGATCGGCGCGCGCAACATGCAGAACTACGCGCTGCTCACCGAGGTCGGCCGGGCCGGCCGCCCGGCGATCATCAAGCGCGGCCTGTCGAGCACGATCGAGGAGCTGCTGATGGCCGCCGAGTACGTCCTCAAGGAGGGCAACGCGGGCGTCATCCTCTGCGAGCGCGGGATCCGGACGTTCGAGACGGCGTACCGCTTCACGCTGGACCTCGCCGCGGTCGCGCTGCTCAAGCAGCTCACCCACCTGCCGGTCATCGTCGATCCCAGCCATGCCGCCGGGCGCCGCGATCTCGTGCAGCCGCTCGCGCTGGCGGCGGCCGCGGCGGGCGCGGACGGCATCATGGTCGAGGTGCACCCCGAGCCCGACGAGGCGATCTGCGACGGGCCCCAGGCGCTGCGCTGCGACGCGTTCGCCGGCTTCGCCGCGAAGGTCGAGCAGGTGGCGGCGATCGCCGGCAAGCGGATCGCGGCGGCGGCGTGACGATGGCGGGCGCGCGCTCCGAGCCGACCACGAACGTCCGCGACCTGCGCATCGCGCACGTCTCGGCGCTGACGCCGCCCTCGGCGCTGCTCGAGCGCCTGCCGCTCGAGCCCGAGCTCGCCGACGTCGTCCTGCGCGGCCGCGACGTCGTCGCGGCGATCCTCGACCGCGCGGACGACCGCCTGCTCGTCGTCGTCGGCCCGTGCAGCGTGCACGATCCCGACGCCGCGCTGGAGTACGCGCGCAGGCTCGCCGAGCAGGCCGCCCGCCACGGCGACGAGCTCTGCGTCGCCATGCGCGTCTACTTCGAGAAGCCGCGCACGACGACCGGCTGGAAGGGGCTCATCAACGATCCGCACCTCGACGGCTCGGGCGACGTCGACGCCGGCGTGCGCACCGCGCGCGAGCTGCTGCTGGAGGTGCTGCGCCTCGGCCTGCCGGTCGGCTGCGAGTTCCTGGACCCGATCACGCCGCAGTACATCTCCGACGCCGTGTCGTGGGCGGCGATCGGCGCGCGCACGACCGAGAGCCAGATCCACCGCCAGCTCGGATCGGGGCTGTCGATGCCGGTCGGCTTCAAGAACCGCACGGACGGCAACGTGCAGGTCGCCGTCGACGCCGTCCGCGCCGCCGCGGCGCGGCACTCCTTCGCCGGCGTCGACGTCAACGGGACGCCGGCGATCATGCACACGACCGGCAACCCGGACGGTCACGTCATCCTGCGCGGCGGCGGCGGGGGCCGGCCCAACCACGGCCCCGAGAGCGTCGCCGGCGCGCTGGAGAAGCTGCGCGCCGCCGGCCTCGCCGAGCGCCTCGTCATCGACGCCTCGCACGACAACAGCGCCAAGGACCACGAGCGCCAGCCCGCCGTCGCCGCCGAGGTCGGCGCGCAGATCGCGGCCGGCGAACGTGCGATCGTCGGCGTCATGCTCGAGTCGTTCCTCGTCGCCGGGCGCCAGGACGTCGGCGGCGGCGCCGCGCTCACGTACGGGCAGTCGATCACGGACGCCTGCATGGACTGGGCGTCGACCGTCGAGGTGCTCGACGGGCTCGCCGCGTCGGTGCGGGCCCGCCGCGCGGCGGCGTGAGCCGCGCGCCATGAGGATCGCGCTCGCCGGCGTCGGGCTCATCGGCGGATCGATCGGCATGGCCGCCCGGCAGCGGCTCGGGGCGCACGTCGTGGGCTGGAATCGCAGCCCCGCCGCGCTGCGGCTGGCCCTTGAGCGCGGCGCGATCGACGAGGCGGTGTCGAGCATCGCCGACTTCGGATCGGCCGACGTCGCGATCGCCGGCGTCGCGGTCGACGCGCTGGCGGCGACCGCCGGCGCGCTGTGCGCCGCGCTGCCCGGCGCGGTCGTCACCGACGTGGGCTCGACGAAGGGCGCGCTCGTCGC
This sequence comes from uncultured Solirubrobacteraceae bacterium, assembly GCA_963722455.1. Taxonomy (GTDB): domain Bacteria; phylum Actinomycetota; class Thermoleophilia; order Solirubrobacterales; family Solirubrobacteraceae; genus CADCVQ01. The sequence goes on along the minus strand of CAVRMD010000007.1, from coordinate 170,945 downwards.
GGCGGTCGCGCACGAGAGCTTCATCGGCGGCCACCCGCTCGCCGGGGCCGAGTCGACGGGCGTCGCGCACGCGCGCGAGGACCTCTTCGACGGCGCGACCTGGTACCTGACGCCGCGCGAGGGCACGCCCGGCGTGCTCTACGAGCGCCTGGCGCGCTTCGTCGCCGGGCTCGGCGCCGTGCCGACCGCGATCGCGCCCGACGACCACGACCGCCTGATGGCCGCGGTCTCGCACCTGCCGCACGTCGTCGCCAACCTGCTCGTGGCCCAGGCGACAGAGGCGCTCGGCGGCGACACGCTGCCGGCGACCGGGCCGAGCTTCCGCGACGCAACCCGCGTCGCCGGCGCCAACCCCGGCCTCTGGGCGCAGATCTACACCGCCAACCGCGCCGCGCTCGGCGCGCAGATCGACGACCTCGTGCGCCGGCTCGTCGACGTCCGGGCGCTGCTCGACGGCGACCGCGCCGGGCTCGAGGCGTGGCAGCAGCTCGCCGCCGGCCAGCGCCACGCGCTGCTTGAGGTCGGCCTCGCCGGCGGCGCCGGCGCGGTCCGCGAGATCCGCGCCGCCGTACCCAACCAGCCCGGCGTCGTCGCGCGGATCGCGCTGGCGCTCGGTCGCGCCGGGATCAACATCAGCGACATGTCGCTTGCTCCCGAGGCCGACAACCGCACCGGCGTCGTCGGCCTCTGGGTCGCCGCCGGCGACGCCGAGGCGGCGATCGCGCTCGTCGCCGAGCTCGGCTACGGCGCCGACGCGGTCGAGGGCGCCGGCGGCGAGCGGCCCGCATGACGACGGTGCGCTTCGCGCCCGCGCAGCGGCTGCGCGGCGAGGTCGTCGCCGCGCCCGACAAGTCGATCTCGCACCGCGCCGCGCTGCTCGGGGCGATGTCGGCCGCGCCCGTGCACATCTCCAACTACCTGCGCGCCGACGACACGACCTCCACGCTGGGCGCCCTGCGCGCGGTCGGCGCGCTCGTCGAGCAGCGCGGCGACGTCGTCGTCGTCGGCGGCCGCGGCCTGCGCGGGGCGCGCGAGCCCGCCGCACCGATCGACGTCGGCAACGCCGGCACGCTCATGCGCCTGCTGCCCGGCTGGCTCGCCGCGCAGGACGGGCGCGCGTTCGCGCTCGACGGCGACAGCTCGATCCGCCGCCGGCCGATCGACCGCATCGCCGAGCCGCTGCGGCTCATGGGCGCGCGGATCGACGCGACCGGCGAGCGCTTCGCGCCCTTCGTCGTCCACGGCGCGCGGCTGCGGGCGATCACGTACGAGCTGCCGGTCGCGAGCGCACAGGTGAAGTCCTGCGTGCTGCTGGCGGGCCTCGGAGCCGACGGCACGACGAGCGTCGTCGAGCCGGCGGCGAGCCGCGACCACACCGAGCGGATGCTCGCCGGCGCCGGGGTCGACGTCCGGCGCGACGGGCCGACGGTCAGCGTCCGCAGCGTCGGCGAGCTCGAGGCGCACAGCGTCGCCGTGCCCGGCGACATCTCGTCGGCGGCGTTCATCATCGCGGCCGGGATCCTCGTGAAGCGCTCGCGGCTGCTCGTGCGCGACGTCGGCGTCAACTGGACGCGCACGGGGTTTCTGCGGATCCTCGAGCGGATGGGCGCGATCGCGCTCGGCGAGCTCGAGCAGCCAGGCGACGTCGTCGCGACCTCCGAGCCGGTCTGCGACGTCGACGTGCGCGCGTGCGCGCTGCGCGGGACGGTCGTCGAGCCCGCCGAGGTCCCGCTGGCGATCGACGAGCTGCCGCTCGTCGCGCTGCTGGGCTGCTTCGCCGAGGGCGAGACGATCGTGCGCGGCGCGCAGGAGCTGCGCGTCAAGGAATCGGACCGCATCGCGGGCGTCGTCGACGGCCTGCGCGGGCTCGGCGCGACGATCGAGGCCACGCCGGACGGCTTCGCCGTGGCCGGGACCGGCGGGCTGCGCGGTGGCGCGATCGACGCGCGCGGCGATCACCGCATGGCGATGCTCGGCGCGATCGCCGGCCTCGCGTCGCGCGAGGGCGTCGAGGTGCACGGGATGGAGGCGGCCGCCGTGTCCTATCCGGGCTTCGAGGCCGACCTGGCGCGGCTGGCCTGAGCGCTCAGGCGGGCGGGCGGCGGTACGGGTCGTCGCCGGGGTCGGCCGCCAGGCCGTCGAGCGACGGGTCGTACGCCGGCTGCGGCCCTCCGTGCACTGCGCCGCCGTCGAGCGAGGCGGCCATGCGCTCGTGCTGCGCCGCGGCCCGCCGGTGCGCGTCGGCCTCCAGGTGCCCGGTCCCGTCCGCGGCCTCCCCGCCCGTGCGCGCGTGGCGCTCGTGCGCGGCGGCGGCGACGCGGTTGGCCTGCGCGCGCAGGCGCGCCTCCTGCTCGGCGACGTCCTGCGGGTCCAGCGCCCGGCTGTGATCGGCGATCGCGGCGGCCAGCGGATCGGCCTGCGCCCGTCCGCGGCGGCGCGCGAACCCGCCGTGCGGGCGCCCGCGCCCGCCCGCGCGGCGCAGGCCGCCGGCGCCCCGGCCGCGGTCTCGGAGCACCAGCGCGGCGGCGCCGGCGACGGCGGCGACGAGCAGCACGACGAGGAAGATCTCCATGGCCTGGCCGGTACCCGCTCAGCGCCCGGCGCATGCCCCTCCGCGGAGCGCGGCCGCCACGCGCCTATCCTCAGGGCGATGCTGATCGCGATCGACGGGCCCGCGGGCGCCGGCAAGTCGACCATCGCCCGCGCCGTCGCGGACGCGCTCGGCTTCACGTATCTCGACAGCGGCGCGATGTATCGCTGCGTCGCGCTCGCCGAGCTGCGCGGCCACGACGACCCGCTGGGCTGCTCGATCGAGCTCGGCGCGACCGTCACGCTCGACGGCGAGGACGTCAGCGCGGCGATCCGCGCGCCGCAGGTCAGCGAGCTCGCCTCGCAGGTCGCCGCCCGGCCGCAGGTGCGCGAGCGCCTCGTCGAGCTGCAGCGCGCGATCATCCAGACGGGCGACTACGTCGCCGAGGGACGCGACATCGGCACGGTCGTCGCGCCCGACGCCGAGCTGAAGGTCTTTCTCACCGCGTCGCCGCAGGAGCGCGCGCGCCGGCGCGCCGCGCAGCTCGGCGCCGACGCCGGGCAGGTGCTGCGCGAGCAGGTGCTGCGCGACGAGCGCGATGCCACGCGCGCGCACTCGCCGCTGCAGGCCGCCGGCGACGCGACGCAACTCGACACGACCGGCCTGTCGATCGGCGAGGTCACGCAGCGCATCGTCGACCTCGCGAAGGCCGTGCGATGAAGGTCGCGGTCGTCGGCTATCCGAACGTCGGCAAGTCCTCGCTCGTCAACCGCCTGACGAACTCGCGCGAGGCGGTCGTCCACGAGCGCCCCGGGATCACCCGCGACCGCAAGGAGATCGCGACCGAGTGGAACGGCCGGCGCTTCACGCTGGTCGACACCGGCGGGATGGACCGGGAGGACCCCGACCCGATCTCGGGCTCGATCCGCGACCAGGCCCGCGCGGCGCTCGCCGACGCCCAGGTCGCGCTCTTCGTCTTCGACGCCAAGGCCGGGCTGCGGCCCGGCGACGACGAGCTCGCCGACCTCCTGCGCCGCTCGAGGATCCCCGTCGTCGTCGCGGCCAACAAGATCGACAGCGTGCGCGACACGCCGCTGGCGGTCGAGGCGCACCGGCTCGGCTTCGGCGAGCCGATGGCGGTCTCCGCCGCCCAGGGCCTCGGCACGGGCGATTTGCTCGACCGGCTCGTCGAGCTGCTGCCCGAGGACGACGAGGAGCCCGCGGAGGGGCTGATCCGCCTGGCGGTCATCGGGCGCCCCAACGTCGGCAAGTCCTCGCTCGTCAACCGCTTCCTGGGCACCGAGCGGGTCATCGTCTCCGACGTCGCGGGCACGACGCGCGACGCGATCGACCTGCCGCTGCAGTTCGACGGGCGCAAGCTCATCGTCGTCGACACCGCCGGGATGCGCCGCCAGTCCAAGGTCTCCGACAACGTCGAGTACTACACGACGCTGCGCTCCCAGCGCGCCGCCGAGCGCGCCGACGTCGCGCTCGTCGTCTGCGACGCGCGCGACGGCGTCACCGCGCAGGACATGCGCGTCGCCGAGCTGGCGATGGGGGCCAGCTGCGCGACCGCGATCGTGCTCAACAAGTGGGACGCCGCCGAGATGACCGAGGCCGATCTCGACCACGAGCGCGCGAAGGTCGCCAAGAAGCTGCGCCTGCGCCCGAAGGTGCTCACCGCGAGCGCGCTGACCGGGCGCCACGTCCAGCGGCTGCTCGGCGAGGTCGTCGCGCTCGGCGACCGCCTGACCGGCCGCATCCCGACGCCGGAGCTCAACCGCTTCATCGGCGAGGCGGTCCAGGCGCGCCAGCCGCCGGCCAAGCAGGGCCACCGCCTCAAGCTGCTGTATGCCGCGCAGATCGGCGAGCGCCCGCCGCGCTTCGCGATCCAGGTCAACAGCCGCCAGCGCGTCACGCGCGACTACGCCTACTACATCGAGAACCGGATGCGCGCGCGCTTCGGGATGGACGGCGTGCCGCTCGTCATCGACTTCAACGAGCGCAAAAGCCGGCGCAGCGAGGTGCGGTAGGGCGCTCGCAGCGCGCGGCGCCGCGACCCTCCGACAACCGCCGTGCGGACCGATTGGCCGTCCGGGCCGTCGACCGGCATACTCTCGCGACCGGCGCGCCATCGGGGGGTGGCGCGCCGGTCATCGCAGCGCGCGGGGCCGCCCGCGCCGCGCGGCGGCCCCGGCTTCTATCCTCAGCCGGCGATGACCGAGCGCCGCTACGACCCCGCCGAGATCGAGCCGCGCTGGCAGGCGCTGTGGGCCGACGAGGGCACCTGGGAGGTCGCCAACGGCAGCGCCGACGGGCGCCCGGCGTCCTACGTGCTCGTCATGCTGCCCTACCCGAGCGGCCAGCCGCACATCGGGCATCTGAAGGTCTACGCGGTCGGCGACGCCGTGGCGCACGTTCACCGGCGCAGCGGGCGCATGGTGCTCAACCCGATGGGCTACGACGCGTTCGGCCTGCCGGCCGAGAACCACGCGATCAAGACCGGCCAGCACCCGCGCGACTCGACGCAGGCCGCGATCGAGGAGTTCCAGAGCCAGTTTCGCCGCTGGGGCCTGTCGATCGACTGGACGCGGGAGTTCGGCACCCACGAGCCGCGCGTGTACCGCTGGACGCAGTGGATCTTCCTCGAGCTGTTCAAGCGCGGCCTGGCCTACCGCAGGGAGGCCGCGGTCAACTGGGATCCCGTCGAGGAGACCGTGCTCGCCAACGAGCAGGTCGTCGACGGCCGCGGCGAGCGTTCCGGCGCGCTCGTCGAGGTGCGCCAGCTGCGCCAGTGGTTCTTTCGCATCACCGACTACGCCGACCGGCTGCTCGCCGACCTCGACACGATCCGCTGGCCGGACCACATCAAGACGATGCAGCGCAACTGGATCGGTCGCAGCGAGGGGGCCGAGGTCGTCTTTCGCAACGAGGCCCTCGGCGTCGACTACCCGGTCTTCACGACGCGCCCGGACACGCTGTTCGGCGCGACGTTCTTCGTCATGGCGCCCGAGCACCCCGACGTGCTGCGCCTCGCCGAGGGCACCGAGCACGAGGACGACGTGCGCGACTACGTCAACGCGGCGCTGACCGCCGACAAGGCCCTGCGCGGCGACGTCGACAAGGCGAAGACCGGCGTCCCGCTCGGGCGCACCGTCGTCAACCCGGTCAACGGCGAGCAGCTGCCGATGTACGTCGCCGACTACGTGCTCATGGAGTACGGCACGGGCGCGATCATGGCGGTCCCCGGCCACGACGAGCGCGACTTCCAGTTCGCCCGGACCTACGGGCTGCCGGTGCGCCGCGTGATCGAGGACCCCGCCGACCCCGACGGCGAGCTGCCCTACGCGGGCGACGGACCGCTCGTCGACTCGGCGCCCGAGTTCGACGGGCTGCACAACCGCGCGGCGCTGGCGGCGATCGTGCGCTGGCTGGACGGCGAGGGCAAGGGCCATGCGTCGGTCAACTACCGCCTGCGCGACTGGCTCATCTCGCGCCAGCGCTACTGGGGCACGCCGATCCCGATCATCCACTGCCCGGCCTGCGGGATGGTGGCGGTGCCCGAGGCGGACCTCCCGGTCCTGCTGCCCGACGTCGAGGACTACAAGCCGCGCGGCCGCTCGCCGCTGGCGGCCGCCGAGGACTGGGTGCATGTCGCCTGTCCCGCGTGCGGCGGTCCGGCCGAGCGCGAGACGGACACGATGGACACGTTCGTCGACTCCTCGTGGTACTTCCTGCGCTACTGCGACGCCAACAACGACGAGGCCGCCTGGGACCCGGCCGTCGTCGCGCAGTGGATGCCCGTCGACCAGTACATCGGCGGCGTCGAGCACGCCATCCTGCACCTGCTCTATGCGCGCTTCTTCACGAAGGCGCTGGCCGACCTCGGCCACCTGCCCGAGGAGATCCAGGAGCCGTTCGCCGCGCTCTTCACGCAGGGGATGATCCTGCGCGACGGCGAGAAGATGTCCAAGAACCGCGGCAACGTCGTGTCGCCGACGGCGATCGTCGAGCGCTTCGGCGCCGACACCGCGCGCGCGTACGTGCTCTTCATCGGCCCACCCGACCAGGACGCCGACTGGTCCGACAGCGGGGCGGAGGGCATGCACCGCTTCCTGGGCCGGCTCTGGCGGACGGCCGCCGAGGCCGCCGACGAGCTGCCCGACGATCCGGTCCCCGACGACCTGAACGCCGACGAGCTGCGCCTGCTGCGCAAGGCGCACTGGGCGATCGACAAGGTCACGAGCGACATGGGCGAGCGCTTCAGCTTCAACACCGCGATCGCGGCGGTGATGGAGCTGCTCAACGAGGTCACGCCGGCCAAGCGCGGCGCGGCCGGACCCGGCGCGGTGCGCTTCGCGGTGGCGAGCGCGGCGTCGCTGATCTTCCCGTTCGCGCCGCACGTGGCCAGCGACGCCTACCACCTGCTGACCGGCGAGCGCGTGTGGGAGCAGCCGTGGCCGGCCGCCGACGCCGCGTACCTGCAGTCGCCGACGTTCGAGCTCGTCCTGCAGGTCAACGGCAAGGTGCGCGACCGCGTCGAGGCCCGTTCGGACGCGTCGCGCGACGAGCTCGTCGCGCTCGCGCGCGAGTCCGACCGCGTGCGCCAGTACGTCGACGGCAACGAGGTCGTCAAGGAGATCGTCGTGCCGGGCAAGCTCGTCAACGTGGTCGTCCGCGCGGCGTAGGCGCCGATGGCGACCCCCGCTGCGCCGTACGTCGCGGTCGTCGGAGCGGGCGGCGCCGCCGCGCCGGAGGTGCTGGCGCTCGCCGCCGAGGTCGGATCGCTGCTCGCGCGGCGTGGTGCGGTCGTCGTGACGGGCGGGCTGGGCGGCGTGATGGAGGCGGCCTGTCGCGGTGCCGCCGAGGCGGGCGCGACGACGCTGGGCATCCTCCCGGGGGCTGATCGCAGCGCGGCCAACGCGTACGTCGCGGTCGCCGTCGCGACCGGGCTGGGGGAGCTGCGCAACGCGCTCGTGGTGGGCGGCGCGGACGCGGTCATCGCGATCGCGGGGGAGTACGGGACGCTCTCGGAGATCGCGCTGGCACTGCGGGCCGGCAAGCTCGTGGTCGGCCTGGGGACGTGGGAGATCGACGGGATCGTGCCGGCCGCGAACGCGGGCGAGGCGGTCGCGCTGGCGCTCGGCGGCTGAATCGTCGCGATTCGCGCGTCCGCTGGCACGGGCCGGCCCGTAGCTTCGATCCGTGCCCGACCTCGACCGCCCGCGCATCGCCGTGCTGCTCGTGCTCGGGCTCGCGATCTGCCTGCTGGGGGCGCGCTACGTCCACTCGCAGGCCTCCGCGGGCGCGGGCGGCGACGCGCCGCCGTCGCGCGCGCTCGCAGGGGGCGCGGCCGGGCCCTCGCCGGCCCCCGACGGGGCGGGCGCGGGGGTGGTCGTCGGGCGGGCGGCGGGCGGGCGGGTGACGGTGCACGTCGCGGGGGCGGTTCGCCGTCCCGGCGTCTACCGGCTCGGCGCGGGCGCGCGCGTGGACGATGCCCTGCGCCGCGCCGGGGGACCGCGCGCCCGCGCGGACCTGACGGCGGTCAACCTCGCGGCGCGGCTCGAGGACGGCCGCCAGGTGCTCGTCCCCGAGCGCGCGGCCCGCGCCGGCGCCGCGGCGGCGCCGCGCGCGGGCGGCGTAGCGGCCGCCGGTGCGGCGGCGACGGGCGCGCCGGGCGCGCCGCGCGCGCCGATCAACCTCAACACGGCGACGCTCGAGCAGCTCGACACGCTCGACGGGATCGGGCCCGGACTCGCGCAGCGGATCCTCGACTACCGCAGCGCGCACGGCGGCTTCGCTCGCGTCGAGGAGCTCGGGGAGGTGCCCGGGATCGGCGTCAAGCGCCTCGCGACGCTGACCGCGCTGGTCACGGTGTGACGCGACGCCCGCCGGCCGGCTCCGTCGTCGGGCGGTGGCGGGGCACCGCCGGGCGGCCGGCGCCCGCCTGCGCGCGGCGCTCGACGCGCACCCGCGGCACACGATTCTCGCCGCGCTGGCCTGCGGGCTGCTGGCCGGCCCGCTGTCGCCCGCAGCCGTCGCGGGCGGCTGCGCGGCCGCGCTCGTCTGCATCGCCGATGCGCGGCTCGTGCTCGGGGCGCTCGCCGCCCTGCTCGCGGGGGCGGCGCTCGCCGACGCGCGCCTCGCCGCGCTGGACCGCAGCGCGCTCGTGCTCGGCGACGTGAGCACGCCGGCCACGCTGCTCGAGCACCCGCGCGTGCGCGCGTTCGGCGCGAGGGTCGCCGCGGCGCGGGTGGCCGGCGAGCGCGTGCTCGTCAGGTCGCCGGCTCGGGTGCGCTGGCCCGCGGCGGCCTCGCCGGGCGCGGTCCTGACGATCCGGGGACGGCTCGCGCCGCTGCCGTCGCGCGAAGCCCACGAGCGCGTCCGCGGCGCGCATGCGCTGCTGCTGGCCTCGGCGATCGGCGCGACCGGCGAGCGGCGTGGCGGCCTGCTGGGAGCGCTCGACGGCGTGCGGGCCCGCAGCGAGCGAGCGCTGACGGGCGGCGTCCCGCGCGAGCAGGGCGGCCTGGCCCGCGGGATGGTGCTCGGTCAGGACTTCGCCCTCGGCGAGGACCTGCGCGACGAGTTTCGAGCGACCGGGCTCGCGCACCTCGTCGCCGCGAGCGGCGCCAACGTGCTGCTGCTCGCCGTGCTCGTCCTCGCCGTCGGCGCGGCGCTGGGGCTCGGCCTGACGGCGCGGCTCGTCGCCGCGCTCGTGCTCGTCGCCGCGTACGTGCCGCTCGCGGGAGGTGGACCGTCGATCCAGCGGGCCGCCGTGATGGGCGGCGCGGGGCTCGTGGCCGCGATCGCCGGGCGACCCGCGTCGCGCTGGTACGCGCTGCTGCTCGCCGCCGTGCTGACGCTCGTCTGCAATCCGCGCGCGGCGCAGGACGCCGGCTGGCAGCTGAGCTTCGCCGCGGTGCTGGCGATGCTCGCCCTCGTCGGGCCGCTGCGTTCGCGCCTGCGGCGGGCGCGGGTCCCGGCTCCGCTGGCGGAGGTGCTCGCGGTCACCGCGGCCGCGACGATCGGCACGGCGCCGCTGATCGCGCTGCACTTCGAGCGCCTGTCGCTCGTCTCGCTGCCGGCGAACCTGCTCGCCGCGCCCGCGGTCGCGCCGATCATGTGGCTCGGCACGGTCGCGGCGGCGCTCGGCCAGGTCGCCTCGGCGCTCGCCGTGCCCGTCGCGGCCGTGGCCGCGCTGCCGCTTGCCTACGTGACGTGGCTGGCCTCGGCCGCCGCGCGGCTGCCGCTCGCCGAGGTGGCCGTCGGCTCCCCGGGAGCGGTCGGCGTCGCGGCGATCTATCTCGCGCTCGCCGCCGGCGGGCTGGCGTACGCGCGCCTGCCGCACCGCGCCCGGCGCGCGGCGGCGGCGGTGCTGCTCGTCGCGGCGGTCGCGACGGGCGCGGTGCTTGCCCACCGCGCTCGGCCGGCGGCCGCGCCCGACGAGCTGACGATCTCCTTTCTCGACGTCGGTCAGGGCGATGCGACGCTGATCCAGCACGGCGCGGCCGCCGTCCTCGTCGACACCGGGCCGCCCGCCGGCCGGCTGCGCGGGCTCCTGCGTGCCGCGGGCGTGCGCCGGCTCGACGTGCTCGCGCTGACGCACAACGCCCTCGACCACGACGGCGCGACCGCCGAGGCGCTGCGCGCGGTCCCCGTCGGGCTCGTGCTCGACGGCGAGGAGGCCACGTCCGGCGGAGCGGTGCCGCGGCTCGCCGCCGAGCATCGCGTCAGGCGCCTGGCGAGCGATGCGGGCCAGGTGCTGCGAGCCGGCCCGATCGAGCTGCGGGTCCTCTGGCCGCGCCGCGAGCCCGCGGCGCCGGCCGGCTCGGAGCCCAACGATCGCGCGACCGTGCTGCACGTCCGCGACGGTGCCTTCGACCTCCTGCTCACCGCCGACGCCGAGTCCGACGTGCTGGGGCGCCTGGACCTGCCGGTCGTGGAGGTCCTCAAGGTCTCCCACCACGGCAGCGACGACCCGGGACTGGCGGCCCTGCTCGCCCGCCTGCGCCCGCAGGCGGCGGTCATCGAGGTCGGCGCGCACAACACGTACGGGCACCCGACCCCGGCGACGCTCGCGGCGCTGCGCGCGTCGGTGCCCGTCATCCGCCGGACCGACCGCGACGGCACGGTACGCGTCACGGTGAGCGGCGGGCGGATGCGCGTCCGGGGCGAGCGAGACGAGGCGGGCTGACGCGCGCGCCGCGATCGCCGATCTGACCATCTCGCCCACTACCCTCGGCCGCGATGCCCGCGTTCAAGCCCGCCTACCTCATCCACGGCGACGACCACGGCCGGATCGGCGAGCGCCGCGCCGCGCTGCGCGCGCTCGCCGACCGCGCGTCGGGATCGAGCGGCGTCGAGACGTTCCAGGGCGACAGCTCGGCTCCCGACGTCGTCGCCGGCGCGCTCGCGGCGATGACCTTCGCGATCGGGCGTCGCTTCCTCATCGTCGACGGCGTCGAGCGCTGGAAGGACGCCGACGTCAAGACCCACGTGCTGCCCGCGCTGGCGAGCATCGACGAGGAGACGACGATCGCCTTCTTCGCTCGCGAGGAGGGCCGCGCCAAGGTCAGCGCGCTGCTCGTCAAGGCCGTCGAGAAGGCCGGGGGCGTCGTCGCCGCCGAGCGCGCGATGAAGGCCAAGGAGCTGCCGCGATGGCTGCAGGACCAGGCCGCCCGGCTCGGCGTCGCGATCGACCGCGACGGCGCCCAGGCGCTCGTGGCCCACGTCGGCGAGCGTCAGCAGCGCCTCCTGCGCGAGCTCGAGAAGCTCGCGCTCGAGCTCGGCGACGGCGCGCGGATCGGCGTCGAGGACGTCGAGGAGGTCGCGGCGCAGTCCGCCGAGCACCAGGTGTGGGGCCTCGTCGACGCGCTCGTCGCGGCCGACGGCCCGGCGGCGACGCGCGCCTACCTGCAGCTCGCCGCGCAGGGCGAGTCGGTCGGCAGGCTCGTCGGACTGCTCGCGCGGCGCGTGCGCGACGTCCACGCGATCGCCCGGCGGCTGGAGGCCGGTGAGAACCCGGCCCAGATCAAGGCCGGCCTGAAGGGCAGCCCGTGGGCGCTGGACCGGCGCATCGCCGAGGCCCGCCGCTCGGACTCCGACCGCCTCGGTCGCGCGCTCGAGGCGCTCGCCGACCTCGAGCTGGCGTCGCACGGCGCCAGCGAGCTGAGCGACGAGACCGAGGCGATCCGGACGATCGCGAGGATCGCCGCGTAGCGACCGCGGTCGTCGGGCCTGGCGCTCGACGGATGTTGGAGGGCGTTGTGTGCCCCACGGCACACTCGCCGGCCGGTGCCGGGTTTAGGTTCGGTCGTGCACGCGACGGAGCCGCACCCCCCTTGGCCGCGCATCGTCATCCCACAGGCCCGCCGGCCCGCCGGCGGCAGACCCGGCGGAAGGCCCGCCCGGATCGACGACAGCGTGCGGGCCGAGTGCAGCGGGCTGCTCCTCGGGGCCGTCGCCGAGCGGCCGGTCCGGCGCGCGGTCCGGCGCAGCCGGGGGCGCCGCGGCGATGCGCTACGCGGCCGCGCAGCCGCGGTCATACGACGACACACGAACGCGCGCGCCGGCACGACCGGCGAGCACGAGGGATGGAGCGATGACGATGGACGACAAGCTCAGCTACGCGCCCCCGGGGCGCAACGAGCCCGACGAAGTGCCTGACGGCGAGGTCCCCGGCGAGCCGACGGGTGGCGGCGAGGTCCCCGGCGAGCAGCCCGGTGAGGTCCCCGGCGAGCCGACGGGTGGCGGCGAGGTCCCCGGCGGCGAGCAGCCCGGCGAGGTCCCCGGCGAGCCGACGGGTGGCGGCGAGGTCCCCGGCGAGCAGCCCGGCGAGGTCCCCGGCGAGCCGACGGGTGGCGGCGAGGTCCCCGGCGAGCAGCCCGGCGAGGTCCCCGGCGAGCCGACGGGTGGCGGCGAGGTCCCCGGCGAGCAGCCCGGCGAGGAGTCCCCGGCGAGCCGACGGGTGGCGGCGAGGTCCCCGGCGGCGGCGAGCAGCCCGGCGGCGAGGTCCCCGTACCCGAGCCCGGCGCGCAGCTCTTCGTCCGTCGCGAGGTCTCCGCCTCCGACGACACGGTCGGCTGGTACGCACGGGCGATCGCGCACATGCAGCAGCGCCCCGACGGCGACCCCACGAGCTGGGCCTACCAGGCCGCGATCCACGGCACCCACGCCGCATCGCCGCCGCCGGGAGCCAACGCCTGCAAGCACGGCTCCTGGTTCTTCGTCTCCTGGCACCGCATGTACCTGCTGCACTTCGAGGAGATCGTGCGGGCGGCGGTCGTCGAGGTCGGCGGGCCCGCGGACTGGGCGCTGCCGTACTGGAACTACGGGCTCGACGGCGAGCACGCGCGGCTGCCGGAAGCCTTCCGCGCGGCGACGGTCGACGGCCAGCCCAACCCGCTGTTCGTCGCCGAGCGCGCCCCGGGCATCAACGCCGGTGCGCAGATCCCGCCCGCGGTGACGACGGCCGCGCTCGCGCTGAGCCGGCCGGAGTTCGTCGGCTCGCCGCAGTTCGGCGGCGGCACGGCGCCGTCCGGACCGCAGTTCGAGGGCCGCACGGGGCGCCTCGAGCAGACGCCGCACAACGACATCCACGTCGCGGTCGGAGGACGTGGCGGATGGATGGCCGACCCGGACATGGCGGCCCTCGATCCGATCTTCTGGCTGCATCACGGCAACATCGACCGCCTGTGGGACGAGTGGTCCAGCACCGGGGCGCACGCCGATCCCACCGATGCCGCCTGGGCCGGCACGTCGTTTGACTTCTTCGACGCCGCCGGCGACCCGGTCTCGCACACGTGCGGCGACGTGACGGACATCGCCGCGCTGGGCTATACCTACGACACCTCGCCGACGCGTACCGAGGAGCTTGCCGTGACCGCCGCACCGCCGCCCGGGGAACCCGAGGACGAGGCCGAGATGGTCGGAGCGTCCGAGCATCCCGTCCAGCTCACCGGCTCGACGGAGAAGGTGCCGGTCACGATCGACGCCCGCGCGAGCGAGGACACGCTCGAGCTCGCCACCGAGCGCCGCATCTACCTCAACGTCGAGGACATCCGAGCCGACGAGAACCCCGGCTCGGTCTACGGCGTCTACGTCAACCTGCCCGACGACGCCCCCGCCGACCTCGTCGCCGAGCACCACGCGGGCAACGTCTCGTTCTTCGGCATCGAGCGGGCGCAGAGGCCCAAGGGCGACGAGGAGGGTCACGGCCTGAAGGTGACGCTCGACATCACCGAGCTCGCCCAGCGCCTGGCCGAGCGCGGCCATTGGGACGAGGCGGGCATGCACGTGACGCTGCGGCCGATCAGGCTCATCTCCGCCGACGCCGAGAACGAGCTGGCGACGATCGAGCCCGAGGAGGACGAGCCGCCGGTGACGATCGGCAGGGTGAGCGTGTTCTACGGCTGATGGCCACGCCGGCTGCCGTCCCGGCGGGCGTGCGGCCCGCGCCGGCGCTCGCGCTGGCGCGGGCGCGGCTGCGCCGGCAGCCGACGCTCGCCGTCGACGCCGCGGTCGGCGCCGCCTGGGCGCTGCTCGCGACGATGGCGCACGCGCTGCACGGCGCCCCCGCCCTGTCCACGGCGCTCGCGCTGTGGGCGGTCATGTGCGTCGCGATGATGCTCCCGGCCGCCACGGCGGCGGCGCGTCACGTCGCGCGCAACAGCCTTGCGTGGCGCCGGGGCCGGGCGGTGGGCGGGTTCGTCGCGGTCTACCTCGGCCTCTGGGTCGCGTTCGGTGCGGTGGTGCTGGCCGTCGCGAGCCTCCTGCCGGCGCCGACCGCCCCCGTCCTCGCGGCGCTCCTGCTCGTCGCGGCGGGCTACGAGCTGACGCCGCTGAAGCTCAGGGCGCTGCGCGGCTGTCACCGCAGTGTGCCGCTGGCGCCGACCGGGCCGCGGGCCGCGCTGAGCCTCGTGCGCTTCGGCCTGGTCAACGGCGGATCGTGCGTGGCGTCGTGCTGGGCGCTCATGCTCTTCATGGCGCTCGTCACGTCCGGCCACCTGTTCTGGATGGCCGGCCTGACGGCGATCGTCTCGGCCCAGAAGCTCCTGCTCAAGCCGCAGCGCACGACGCGCATCTGCGCCGGCGCGCTCGGCGCCGCGGCTGCGCTCGTGCTGCTGGCCGGCTGAGCGGTCCCGACGGGGCGGGCGGGCGACGAACCGAACGCGCCGCAGGCAGGCGTCAGCCCAGGGCGCGGCGCAGGATGTCGCGCAACGTGCGCTGGTCGGCCGCGCTCAGGGACGCCAGCGGTGGCGGCACCGCGCCCATGAGCTCGGCGACGCGCGCGCGGACGCGCTCGCCGTCCTCGGTGACGGCGAGCATCCGCACGCGCCGGTCCTCGTCGGAGGGCCGGCGCTCGACGAGTCCGCGCGACTCGAGACCGTCGATGAGCCCGGTCACGTTCGAGCTGTCGCAGCGCAGGTGCGCGGCGAGCGCGCGCATCGGCATCGGGCGGCCGGGCTCGAGTGCGCGCAGCGCGAAGAGCTGTGGCAGCGTCAAGCCGAGCTCGCCGGCCGCCTCGAGCATGCGCGGGCGCAGGTCGCCGAAGATCTGGCCCATGAGCTTCCAGGCCTCGCGGGCCGCGGCGACGTCGTTGACCATCGAAGCCATTGAAGGACAGGATAATAGATCCAGCAAATGGTTGACGGCCTCAACGAATCGCACGTAGGATGCGCCGATGAGCGAAGCGCGCGCGATCGAAGTGCACGGCCTCGTCCGTGAGTTCAAGGGCGGCGTGCGGGCCGTTGACGGCATCGACCTGCACGTCGGCGCCGGCGAGATCTACGGCTTCCTGGGTCCCAACGGCGCCGGCAAGTCGACGACGGTGAAGGTCCTCACCACGCTGCTGCCGCCCACGGCCGGGCGGGCGACGGTCGCCGGCCACGACGTCGCCTCCGAGGGGGCGCAGGTGCGCGCCGCGATCGGCGTCGCGCTGCAGGAGGTCGCGCTGGACCCGATGCTCACCGGTCGCGAGCACATGCGCCTGCAGGGCGGCCTGCAGGGCATCCCGCGCTCGCAGCGCGGGCCGCGCGGCGACGAGCTGCTGGCGCGCGTCGGGCTGGCCGACGCCGCCGACCGGCGGTCCTCGACGTACTCCGGCGGGATGAAGCGGCGCCTGGACCTCGCGCTCGCGCTGCTGCACGGCCCGCGCATCCTCTTCCTCGACGAGCCGACGACGGGCCTGGACGTGCAGTCGCGCACGTCGCTCTGGGAGGAGGTCGAGCGCCTCGCCCGCGAGGAGGGCACGACGGTCTTCTTGACGACCCAGTATCTCGAGGAGGCCGACGTGCTCGCCGACCGCGTCGGCATCATCGATCGCGGCACGATCGTCGCGGAGGGGACCCCGGCGCAGCTGAAGGCGCAGGTCGCCAAGCCGACCGTCGAGCTCGTGCCGCGCGACGCCGGCGACTGTCGCGCCGCGAGCGCGGCGCTGGCGCCGTTCGGCGAGCCCGCGCCCGCCCGCCAGGCCGGCTCGATCGCCGTGCGACTGCGCTCCGGCGCCGACCAGCTCGCCGACATCGTGCGCGCGCTCGACGCGGCGAGCATCGCGGTCGCCAACCTCGCCCTGCACGAGCCGACGCTCGACGACGTCTTCCTCGCCAAGACCGGACGCAGCCTCGAGGGCGCCGGTCAGGGCGCGCCGCCGGCGCCCGCGCCCGACGAGCGCGTGCCGGCGTAGGCGGCGAGGATGGCGAGCGACCGCCTCCGCCGGCGGCGAGCGCGGGAGCGCGCGTGACCGCGATCGTGCACAGCTCGACGCCCGCGCAGATCGGCCTGCTCGCCGGCCGCGCGGTGCGGCGCATCCTGCGAAACCCCGCCCAGCTCGTCTTCCCGATCCTGTTTCCGCTCGTCCTGCTCGGCGTCAACGCATCGGGGCTGGACGCCGCGACGAAGGTGCCGGGCTTCCCGGCATCGAGCTACCTGGACTTCGCGCTCGCGATCCCGTTCATGCAGGGCGCCCTGTTCGCGGCGCTCAACGGCGGCCAGGACCTCGCGCGCGACATCGAGGGCGGGTTTCTCGACCGCCTCGCGATGACGCCGATGTCCGGCGCCGCCCTGCTCGCCGGCCAGCTCGGCGGGGCGCTGTTCATGGGCGTCATCAGCGCGGTCCTGTACCTCGCGGTCGGGCTGCTCTTCGGGGCCGGGATCGCCGCGGGCGCCGCCGGCGCGCTCGTCCTCATCCTGCTGGCGATCACGATCTCCTTCGCGTTCGCCTGCTTTGGCACCTTCGTCGCGCTGCGCGCCGGCAGCGGCGAGGCGGTGCAGGGCTTCTTCCCGCTGTTCTTCGTGCTGCTCTTCCTCAGCTCGGCGTTCTTTCCGCGCGATCTCATCCAGCAGCAGTGGTTCGCCACGATCGCGACGTACAACCCGGTCTCGTACATGGTCGAAGGGCTGCGCAGCCTCGTGATCGCCGGCTGGGACGGCCAGGCGCTCGCGCAGGCCTTCGCGATCGCCATCGCGGCGGTCGTCGTCTTCCTCGGGCTCAGCGCTCGCGCGCTGCGCACCCGGCTGGTGCGCACGTGAGACGTCCCGTGCCGATCCCGGGTTGCGAGAAGGTCGTCGAGGTTGCCCGATGAGCGCGCTCGTGCGCACGCGCTCGGTGGCGCTCGCCGTGGCCTGGCGCAGCCTCCACAACGCCTTCACGAACCCGGCGCTGCTGCTGCCCAGCGTGCTGTTTCCGCTGTTCTTCTTCATCGCGTTCGCGGGCGGGCTGTCGGCCGTCCAGGACGCGCCCTCGTTTGACTACGCGCCCGGCTACACGGCGTTTCAGTTCGCGTTCGTGAGCATGCAGGCCGCGGCGTTCGGCGGCGTCTTCACCGGCTTTGCGATCGCCGCCGACTTCGAGCGCGGCTTCGCGCGGCGCATGCTGCTCGCGGCGCCGCACCGCAGCGGGATCGTCCTGGGCTACATGATCTCCGCGATGGTGCGCGCGGCGTTCGTGCTGACGGTCGTGTTCGTCGCGGGGCTCGTCAGCGGGATGAACGTCTTCGGCTCGGTCGCCGATCTCGCCGGGCTCATGCTGCTCGGGCTGGCCGTCAGCGCGACGGCGACGCTGTGGGCGGCCGGCATCGCGATGCGCATGCGCACGATGCAGGCCGGCCCCGTCATGCAGATGCCGGTCTTCATCCTGCTGTTCCTCGCGCCGGTCTACGTGCCGCTGAACCTCGTCGCGGGCTGGGTGCACGACGTCGCGCGCTTGAACCCGGCGACGGCGTTCCTCGAGGCCGCGCGCGGCTTCGTCGCGGGAGAACCGACGAAGGTCGGCATCTCGGCGGCGTGCCTGGCGGCGATGCTCGCGCTCGCGCTGCTGTGGGCGCGCGGCGGGCTGCGCAGCGCCGAGCGGGCCGGCTGAGCCGCGCCTGCTAGCGGCGCGGTCGCGTCTGCGGCGCGGGGTGGAAGTAGACCGCGTTGCGCCTGCGGTGGCCGGCCGCGGGGGCGGCCGGGACCTCGGCGGCGGCCTTCTCCAGCGCGGGCATCGACGCGGCGACGAGGCCGCGGAGATCCTTCAGCAGCTCGTCGACGACCGGGAGCTCGAAGCGCAGGTAGTCGACGACGCCGGCGACGCGGCGGTCTCGCAGCCCGCGCAGCTGGCGTTCCTTGGCCGCGAGCTTCCCGCGCAGGCGGTCGAGGTCGCGCATCGCCAGGCGAACGTATTCGCGGTTGCCCTCGTCGAGCGTGAACGGCCGGCCGCTCTTGTAGAGCGTCACGAGGTTCTTGACGACGCCGAGCGACTTCGACGCTCCGGGGACGTGCGCGGGCAGCTCGACCGCCTTGAGGCCGATGTCGATGCCCTTGGCGGCCCAGCCGGCCCGCTCCCAGCCGCTCATGCCGCCGGCGGCCGCGGGCGCTTGGGCGGCCGTGCCGGCGCGGGCCTCCTGCGCTGACCGAAACGGCGTGCTGACGAGCTCGGACGCCGCGTGGTCCTCGGTCTGGATCAGCTCGAGCATGACGCCCATCGGCACGGTCACGACGCCCGATGCGCCGGCGGTGCCGATGTCGGCGCCGGCCATCGCCAGCGAGGCGACCGCCTTGAAGCGCACCTTCCTGCGGTTCTCCGCCAGCGCCTCGTCGCCGTACATGCCGAGCTCCCGGTAGAGCACGTCGAGCTCGTGCACGAGCGGCCCGACGTCGAACAGCGCGCGATCGCGCCGCATGCGGCGAGCGGCGCCGGGAGCCACGCGCTCGCGCCGGTCAGATCCGAGCCGCGCGCCGCCCGTCGCGTCCTGACGCTGCTCCTGAAAGCCTCGCCGGCGTGGGCCGTCGCGCTGCAGGACGGCCGTGCGCAGCATGCGCGCCAGGGGAGCATGCGCATCGGCTCGGGCGTCGATCGGCGCACCCGCGGGAGCGGCGACCGATCCCGGCACGGCGGCGATCGGGGTCTGGCGAGGCGCCTTCGCGGGCGCGGTCGCCGGTCGTCGCGCTGTGGCTCGGTACACGGGTGTCCCTTCCTCGTGGTGGCTACGCTCGCCCACCCGAGGCTACGCGAGCTGACCACGCGAGGCAATTGCGGACCGTCGCACCATCAGGTCCGCGCGCGCGGAGACCGGCGCCGGACGGGTGCTGCGAGGCGGCGCGGCGATGCCGCGCAGGCCAGGCTCAGGCGTCGGGTGCGCCGCGGCGCACGCGCGACGCGCGGGACTTCTTGCGCGCGCCGGTGTTGCGATGGATCGCGCCGCGCTTGACCGACTTGTCGATCAGGCTGACGAGCTCGCGATGCTCGGCCTCGGCGAGCGTGTCGTCGCCGGCCGCGACGGCGGCCTCGAGGCGGCGGAAGTACGTCCGCACGGCCGAGGTGTAGTGGCGGTTCTCCAGACGCTCGCGCTCGGAGCGCAGGATCCGCTTCTTCTGTGAGTGAATGTTGGCCATGGCGTGAAAGCGCCGCGGGTCAGAACCGCGGCGGTCCCTAGAGTAGCGCACTCCATGGCAGCCGAAGTGGTGCCAAAGACCGGGCGGATCGCCCGCAATACGGCGATCTTCTCGTTCCTCACCGGGCTGTCGCGGATCGCCGGGCTGATCCGCGAGGTCGTGGCCTCGAGCTTCTTCGGCACGAGCGGCGCCTTCTCGGCGTTCACGTTCGCCTTCCAGGTGCCGAACCTCGTGCGCAGCCTCGTCGCCGACGCGGCCCTGAGCGCGGCGTTCGTGCCCGTCTTCACCGAGCTGCTCGAGCAGGGCAGGCGCCGCGATGCGTACCGCCTGGCGTCGACGTTCGTCGTGCTCATCGTCGCGGCGCTGACCGCCGTCTGCGTCTTCTTCGTCCTCGTGGCGCCGGTCCTCATGCCGCCGCTGACCGGCAAGGAGTTCACCCCGCAGCTCGACGCGCTCGTCGTCGGCCTCTCGCAGGTGCTCTTCCCGATCGTGCTGCTGCTCGGCCTCAACGGGCTGCTCGTCGGGATCCTCAACGCCTACGACCACTTCACGATCCCGGCGCTCGCGCCGCTGGTCTGGAACGTCGTGATCATCGCCGTGCTCGTCCTGACGCGGCCGCTGTTCGAGGGCCCGGACCAGCTCTACGCCTACGCGATCGGCGTGCTGGCCGGCACCGCCGTCCAGCTGGCGATGTGCCTGCCGGTGCTCAAGCGGCTGGAGTTCGCGTTCGACTTCCGCCTGCTCTCGTTGCGCGATCCGCGCGTGCGCCAGGTGCTCGTGCTGATGGTTCCGATCACGCTGAGCCTCGGCCTCATCAACTTCAACCTGTTCATCAACTCGGCGCTCGGCTCGAAGGTCTCCGAGGCCGCGCCGCGCGCGATCGACGCGGCGTTTCGCATCTACATGCTGCCGCAGGGGATGTTCAGCGTCGCGGTCGTGACGGTCCTGTTCCCGGCGCTCGCGCGGCTGGCCAGCCGCCGCGACACCGACGGGCTGCGCGGGCTCACCGGCACGGGGACGCGGCAGATCTTCCTGCTGCTGATCCCCGCGGCCGCGTGCACGCTCGTGCTCGCGGAGCCGATCACGCGCCTGGTCTACGAGCGCGGCGCGTTCGGGCCCGACTCGACGAGGGTCGTCGCCGAGGCGCTGTTCTGGTTCTCCTTCAGCCTGCCGTTCGCGGGCGTCAACCTGCTGCTGACGAGGACGTTCTTCTCCTTGCAGCGGCCGTGGCTGCCGACCGGGCTCGGCGCGATGTCGCTGATCGTCAACCTCGTCGTGGCCTTCGCGCTCGTCGGCCCGTTCGGGATCGCCGGCATCGTCGTCGCGACGGCCTTCGCGAGCGCGGCGATGGCGGCGGGGCAGGCCTTCTACCTGCGCCGCGAGCTGGGCGGGCGGCTCGAGGGCGCGCGGACGCTGCGCGCGGTCCTGCGGATGCTGCTCGCCTCGCTGGCGCTGGCCGCCGTCGCCTACCTGCTCTGGCACACGCTCGACGGCGCGCTCGGACGCTCGCTGCCGGCCCAGCTTCTCTCCGTCGTCGGCGGGCTCGTCGCGGGGATCGCCGTCTACGGCGCCGCCGTGCTCGCGCTGCGAGTCGACGAGGCCCGCCAGATCCGCGATCTCGTCGCCGCGCGGGTGGGGCGCGCGCGGCGCTAGTGGGTCCTCCAGGAACGTTCGACCGGAAACCCGGGATGCCGGCGCCGGCTGGCAAGGACGCAGGACCGAAGGTGTGGCTCTGCCACATCGAGCGTCCGAGGACGCCGCCAGGCGGTGATCGGCGCCCGGGGTTCCGGGTGAAACGTTTGTGGATGACCCACTACGCGCAGGTCGAGGTCGCCGACCCGCTGCCGCGGGTCCGGGCGCGCCGCGTCGGCGCGATCGCCCTCGAAACGACGCCGGTCATGCTCCATAGTGAGGTTCACACGCGGCCTCCGCACCCGCGGACAGGGCTGCACGTGAGCATGAAAGGACCGTCGAGATGACCTTGGAGGCGCGGGAGCTGCAGACCTGGATCGGCGCCGACGTGCTCGACAGCGCCGGCGAGAAGCTCGGCAAGCTCGAGGACGTCTACTTCCACGGCGACGAGCCGCTCGTCGCCGGCATCCGCAGCGGCCTGGCTGGGCGCAAGCACCATGTCGTGACGCTGGGCGGCGCGACGGTCACGCGCGAGAGCCTGCGGGTCGCGGCGGCCGCCGAGCAGGTCGTCGCGACCGATGGGGAGGGGATCGACGGCGACCGGCTCGCCGAGCTCGCTGCCGGCGACGAGCGCCTGCGCGACCTCAAGCCCGAAGAGCTCGAGGGCTGGGGCGCCCGCGAGGCGCGGCTCAAGGCGCTGGCGGAGGCGCAGGCGAAGGCCGACGCGCTCGAGGCGGAGGCGCACCGGCGCGCCGAGGAGGAGCGGGAGGCGGCACGGCGCGCGCGCGAGGCCGACGCGGAGGCGAGCGAGGCGCGCGCCGCGCGGCTCGAGGCCGAGCAGCGCGCGCAGGAGGCCCGCCGCGACGCCGAGGAGTGAGCGGCGGCGCGGCGGCGCGCCGGCCTGCACGCCCTACCCTGTAGCGCGTGGCAGACCAGGCCCACATCCGCAACTTCTCGATCATCGCGCACATCGACCACGGCAAGTCGACGCTCGCCGACCGCATCCTGGAGATGACGAAGACCGTCGACGCGCGCTCGATGCGCGCGCAGGTGCTCGACTCGATGGACCTTGAGCGCGAGCGCGGGATCACGATCAAGGCGCAGGCCGTGCGCGTGCTCTACGAGGCGCGCGACGGCGAGACCTACCAGCTGCACCTCATCGACACGCCCGGCCACGTCGACTTCACCTACGAGGTCAGCCGCTCGCTGGCCGCCTGCGAGGGGGCGCTGCTCGTCGTCGACGCCTCGCAGGGCGTCGAGGCGCAGACCGTCGCCAACACGTACCTCGCCGTCGAGGGCGGCCTCGAGCTCATCCCGGTGCTCAACAAGCTCGACCTGCCGGGCGCCGAGCCCGAGCGCGTCGCCGAGGAGGTCGCCGACCTGCTCGGCGAGCCGGCCGACGACATCCTGCGGATCTCCGGCAAGACCGGCGACGGCGTCGTCGACGTGCTCGAGGAGCTCGTCGCGAAGGTGCCGGCGCCGTCGGGCGACCCCGCCGCGCCGCCGCGCGCGCTCATCTTCGACTCGGAGTTCGACCAGTACCGCGGCGTCATCGCGTACATCCGCGTCGTCGACGGGACGCTGCGCAAGGGCGACGTCATCCGCTCGATGGCCGGCGACACGGTCGCCGACATCGACGACATCGGCTTCTTCACGCCGGCGATGGTCGCCTGCCCCGAGCTCAGCGCGGGGGAGGTGGGCTTTCTCATCACCGGGATCAAGGAGGTCTCGGCGCTCGCCGTCGGCGACACCCTGACGACGAAGGACGGCTGGGCGCGCAACCCCGACCTGCAGCCGCTGCCCGGCTACCGCGACGTGCAGCCGGTCGTCTTCTGCGGCCTGTTTCCGATCGACTCCGACGAGTACCCCGACCTGCGCGACGCGCTGGAGAAGCTCACGCTCAACGACGCCGCGCTGTCCTGGGAGCCCGAGGTGTCCGAGGCGCTCGGGTTCGGCTTTCGCTGCGGCTTCCTCGGGCTGCTGCACATGGACATCGTGCGCGAGCGCCTCGAGCGCGAGTACGACATCGAGCTCATGGCGACGATGCCCTCGGTCCGCTTCGAGGTGACGCTCAGCGACGGCACCGACACCGAGGTCCACATCCCGTCGGACTTCCCCGACCCCGGCCGCATCGCCGAGATCCGCGAGCCGATGATCGAGGCGTCGATCCTCACGCCGAAGGAGTACATCGGACCGATCATGGAGCTCTGCCAGGAGCGCCGCGGCACGCACCGGGGCATGCACTACCTGTCCGCCGAGCGCGTCCAGCTGCACTACGACCTGCCGCTGGCGGAGATCGTCATCGACTTCTTCGACGCGCTGAAGTCGCGCACGCGCGGCTACGCGTCGCTGGACTACGAGCTGAAGGGCATGCAGGCCTCGAACATGGTCAAGCTCGACCTGCTGCTCGGCGGCGAGCAGGTCGACGCGCTCTCGATGGTCGTGCACCGCGACAAGGCCTACGAGGTCGGCCGCACGCTGACCGAGAAGCTCAAGGCGAAGATCCCGCGCCAGCAGTACGACGTGCCGATCCAGGCCGCGATCGGCGCCGCCATCGTGGCGCGCGAGACCGTCAAGGCCTACCGCAAGGACGTCATCGCCGGCTGCTACGGCGGCGACATCTCGCGCAAGCGCAAGCTGCTCGAGAAGCAGAAGGAGGGCAAGAAGCGCATGAAGAAGGTCGGCCGCATCGAGGTGCCGCAGGAGGCCTTCCTCGCGGTGCTCGAGCTCGGCGACTGACGCCGTACGGCCCGCCGTGGTCGGGCGTGACCGCCGGGTGTACGGTGAGCGCGTGCTGCGCAGCGCCTGCATCGCCGCCGTGCTCGCGGGGCTCGGCGCAGCCGGCACCGCCGCGGCCCAGTCGCTGCAGCCCACCACGACCTCGTACGCGACGATCGGCGGCGACGCGCGCGCGCCGTACTCGGGCCTGCGGCTGCGCGGCGGCTGGACGCGCGTCATCCGCGACGACCTCGGCACGCGGCCGCGCCGCGGGCGCCACAAGCGCCGCCGCTCGCTGCTGTACTTCGCCCAGCTGTCGGACTTCCAGCTCGCCGACGAGGAGTCGCCCGCCCGCGCCGAGCTGCTCGACGCCGGCAACACCGAGTTCACCTCGGCCTGGCGCCCGCAGGAGGCGCTGGAGCCCTTCACCGTCGACCAGGTCGTGCGCCAGGTCAACCGCTTCGACCGCAGCCCGATCCGCAACCGCCGCAACCGCTTCGCGCGCCTGGCGCTGGCGATCACCACCGGCGACTCGGCCGACAACCAGCAGATCAACGAGACGCAGTGGGTCGTGCGGCTGCTCGAGGGCGGCCGCCTGGACCCCAACTCGGGCGTCGAAGGCGCGCCCTGCGCCGTGGCGACGGTGCCGCCCGGCGAGGCCGCGCGCTACACCGGCGTGCAGGACGACGACGACGTGCTCGAGTCCGGGCGCTTCTACGATCCCGACCGGCCGTCGGGCGCGTTCGCCGCGTTCCCGCGCTACCCGGGGCTCATGGATCGCGCCCAGGTCCCGTTTCAGGCGGCGGGCCTGAAGCGGCCCAGCTACGTCGCCTTCGGCAACCACGACGCCACGGTGCAGGGCAACCTGCACGCCCTGCAGGCGCTCGACGACCTCGCGCGCGGCTGCGTCAAGCCGCTCGGCGCGACGGGTGCGTCGGGCCTGCAGGCCGCCCTCACGTCGCCCGGCCGCAGCGTCGTCGTCCCGCCGGACCCCGCGCGCGGCTTCGCCGACCGCCCGACGTACAAGGCGCTGCACGCGACGGGCCGGCAGGCCGACGCGCACGGGTTCGCCCTGGTGGACGGCGACGAGCTGCGGGCCTCGCGCGGGCAGGCGTCGCACTACGCCTTCAGCCCGCGGCGCGGCGTGCGGCTGATCGCGCTGAACACCGTCGCCGAGGGCGACCGGATCAACTCCGACGGCAACATCGACGACGCCCAGTTTCGCTGGCTGCGGCGCGAGCTGAAGGCCGCCGCGCGCCGCAACGAGGTCATCGTGCTCTTCGGTCATCACCCGATCGCCAGCCTGACGAACCCCGCCCCCGACGAGAACGCCGGCGACTGCGCGCTGCGCGCCGTCTTCGGGCCCGGCTGCGACCGCGACCCGCGCGACTCGCGACCGCTGCGCCTCGGCGCCGACCTGCGCGACCTGCTGCTCGCCAACCCGCGCGTCATCGCCTACGTCGCCGGCCACACGCACGAGAACCGCATCACGGCGTTTGCCCGCACGCGGCCCGGCGGCGGCTTCTGGGGCATCGAGACCGCGTCGGAGATCGACTGGCCGATCCAGTCGCGGCTGCTCGAGGTGATGGACAACCGCGACGGCACGCTGTCGATCTTCGGGACGCTCGTCGACCACGGCGCGACGCTCGTGACGCCGCGCTCGGGCACGCGCGCGACCTCGTTCGGCCCCGAGCTGCTGGCGGCGATCGCCCGCGAGCTGTCGTTCAACGACCCGCAGGTCGGCGTCGAGGCCGGCGCCGAGGGGCGCGCGAGCGACCGCAACGTCGAGCTCGTCGTCCGCGACCCGCGCCGGCGCCGATGAGCGAGCCGCCCGATCACGTCCGGCGCAACCGCGACAGCTGGGACCGCTGGGCGGCGCGCTACGCCGCCGCGGGCCGCGAGCAGTGGTCCGCGGCCGAGCCCTCGTGGGGCGTCTGGGAGGTGCCCGAGGCGCAGGTCGGGATGCTGCCCGGCGATCTCGCCGGCCGCGACGCGATCGAGCTGGGCTGCGGGACGGCCTACGTGTGCGCCTGGCTGGCGCGGCGCGGTGCGCGCGCCGTCGGCATCGACAACTCGCGGGCGCAGCTGGACAGCGCACGCGCCCTCCAGGCGCAGTTCGGCGTGCCGTTCGCGCTGCTGCACGGCAACGCCGAGCAGGTCCCGTACCCCGACGCGAGCTTCGACGTCGCGATCTCCGAGTACGGCGCGAGCATCTGGTGCGACCCCTACCGGTGGATCCCCGAGGCCGCCCGGCTGCTGCGACCCGGCGGGCAGCTGCGCTTCCTCGTCAACGCGCCGCTGCACATGCTCTGCGTCCCCGACGCCGCGGACCAGGAGGCGGGCGATCGCCTGCTGCGCCCGTACTTCGGGATGCACCGCTTCGAGTGGTCAGACGACGACAGCGTCGAGTTTCACCTCCCGCACGGCGAGCTCATCGCGCTGCTGCGCGCCAGCGGCTTCGAGATCGAGGAGCTGCTCGAGCTGCGCCCGCCCGACGGCTCCACGACGCGCTATGGGCAGGCGTCGCTGGCGTGGGCCCGGCGGTGGCCGTGCGAGGAGGTCTGGAAGGTGCGCCGGGGCGGCTGATCGGGCGCGGGCGCGGCGCGCGTCATTCGCCGAGCACCTTGATGACGAGCCGCTTCGGGCGCCCGCCGTCGAACTCGCAGTAGAAGACCGCCTGCCACGGCCCGAGGTCCAGGCGGCCGGCGGTGATCGGCAGGACGACCTGGTGGTGGACGAGCAGGTTCTTGAGGTGCGCGTCGCCGTTGTCCTCGCCGCCGCGGTGGTGGCGGTAGTCGCCGGGCTCGGGCGACAGCTCGGCCGCCACCTCGTTGGCCGGCGCGCGCCAGGACGGCGGGGCGAGCTTGTCGAGCCACTCCAGCGCGTCCTCGAGGATGCCGGGCTCGTCGTCGTTGACCCAGACGCCGGCGGTGATGTGCATGGCCGACACGAGCACCATGCCCTCCTGCACGCCGGATTGCAGGACGGCCGCCTCGACGTCGTCGGTGATGCGGACGAACTCGCGGCGCTGCGGCGTGGTGAACGTGCGGTAGACGGTGTGGGAGCGCATGTTCGTCATGGTGGCGCAGAAGATGTACGTTGCATCGCGCTGAGCCGAGCGACCAATCGGAGCGTCCCCACATGACAGCGACAGAGCAGCCGGACCCGTTCGGCGAGGATCCGGCGACGACGACGGGACCGTCGGGCGCGCGCGCCGGGTTCTGGACGCGCTTCGCCGCGGCCTTCCTCGACGGCGTCATCCTGTTCCTCGTCGCGCTGCCGTTCGCGCTTCTCAACCAGCAGCTGGGCAACCTCGTGTCGCTGCTCGCGGCGATCGCCTACTTCACGGCGCTCGAGGGCGGGCCGACCGGTCAGACGCTCGGCAAGAGGGCGCTCGGGATCCGCGTCGTCGACCTCGCCGGCGGCGGGTCGATCGGCTACGTGCGCGGCTTCATCCGCTACATCGGCCGGATCGCGTCGGCGATCGTCGTGCTGCTCGGCTACTTCTGGATGCTGTGGGATCGCGAGAAGCAGACGTGGCACGACAAGTTCGCGGGCGCCGTCGTGGTGCCGGTCAGCAGCTACCCCGTGGTGCCGGCCAGCGGTCACCCGACAGACTGACGCGCGTGAGCACCGCAGAGGAGAACCGCCCGCGGCTGCGGCCGCTGTCGCTGGGCGAGATCCTCGACGTCTCGATCAAGATCTGCCTCGCGCACTGGCGCACGCTGCTCAAGGCCGTCCTCGTCGTCATCGTGCCGGTGCAGATCGTCAGCACGATCGTCAACGCCGACTACACGGTCTCCTCCGCCGGCGGGGGCTCCGGGTCGGGCTCGTCGCTGTCGGCCGAGGAGACGCTGCGCGAGCTCAACCAGTACCTCGGCGGGCTTGCGATCTCCTCGGTGCTGCAGGTCTGCGCCGTCCTGCTGGCGACCGCCGCGTGCTTTCGCGCGATCGCGCAGGCCTACCTCGGCGAGGAGACCGACTGGCGCGGCTCGCTCGGCTACGCGCTGCGCCGCGCGCCGTCGCTGCTGCTCATCACGCTGCTGTACCTCGGGGGCGTCGTGATCGCCACGATGGCGTTCGTCGTCCCCGGCATCTGGCTGTACGTCGCGTGGGCGTTCGCCGCGCCGGTGCTGCTCGTCGAGGGGCTGCGCGGCCCGGCCGCGCTCGGGCGCTCGTTCGCCCTCGTGCGCGAGCGGTGGTGGAGGACGTTCGCCGTCATCGCCGTGGGCTTCATCCTCGCGGCGGTCATCTCGACGCTCGTGCAGGCCGTCTTTCTCATCGGGATCGTGGCCGGATCGGACAACGACCTCGTCGTGCTCGTGCTCAGCGGCCTCGCCGGCACCGTCGGACTCGCCGTCAGCACGCCGCTGCAGGCGGCGATCCTCGCGGTCGTCTACTTCGATCTGCGCGTGCGCAAGGAGGGCTTCGACCTCGAGCTGCTCGCGCGCGGCGTCGGGGCGACCGTCCCGTCGCACGCGATCGTGCCGCCGGCCGATCGGCCGCCGGCCGGCGAGCCCGGCGGCGCCGGCACGCCGCCGCCGCCCGGCTGGCGCGCGCCGGACGCGGAGGACGCAGGCGCGCCGCCGCCGCGCCGGCGCGAGGACCCGCCGCCCGACGGGCCGCGGCTGCCGGGGGTCCCGCACGGGTGAGACGCGCGCTCGCGGCGGGACTCTGCGCGCTGGCCTGCGCGACCTGGCCCGCGGCCGCCGGGGCGGCGCAGGCGACGACCGCGGAGGTGCGCATGCTGGCCGGCGCGGCGCTGCGCGATCCGGCGGCGCTGGGCCGGCTGCGGGCGATCGACGTCGTCGACGGTCGGCCCGTGCCGCTTTCCACCGCGCTGCGCGGAACGCGCGCCGACGTGCTGGCCCGGCTGCGCGTGCTCGCCCAGCCGGCGGACGGGCCGACGGCGGCCGCGTCGCCGCGGGCGGCCCGCGGCGCGGCGAGCGACATCCTCGACGCACGTCGCTTCACGGCGGGCGGCGTCCCCGCGCCGTTGCGCGCCGTGCGCGAGCGCATCGGCGCGGCGCTGAGCTCGCTCGGCCCGCCGCTGCGGTCGGCGTTCGCCTGGCTCGCAGGCCGGCTGCCGGGCGGCGAGCCGGCGCTCTGGGCGCTGCTGGCGACCGGCGTGCTGGCGCTGGCGTCGCTGTTCGCCGGCCGGGCGGGGGCGCGCCGCGTCGGCGCGCGCGGGCAGGCCGCCGGTGCCGGTGAGGCCGGCCCCGAGGACCGTGCCAGCGCGGCGCGGCTGCGCAAGGAGGCCTCGCGCGCCGAGCGCCAGGGCGATCTCGACGAGGCGCTGCGCCTGCGGTTTCGCGCCGGCCTCGTCGAGCTCGACAGCCGTGACCTGCTCGACCTGCGGCCCGCGCTGACCAACCGCGAGCTGCTCGACGCGGTCCCGTCCCCGACGCTCGCCACGCTCGTCGACGGGTTCGAGGCGGTCGCCTACGGCGGCCGGCCGGCGCAGCCCGAGGACCTGCGCCGCGCGCGCGAGGGCTGGCCGCTCGTCGCCGACGAGGTCGGCACGCGATGAGGCGGCTCGTCCCGGCGCGCGCGGGCGCGCGCGCGATCGCCGGCCTCGTCGCGCTGTTCGTCGCGCTGAACGTCCTCGCGCTCATCCTGTCGACGCTGCGCCCCGATCCCGGCGGTGCCGCGGGGTCGGCCTACGCGACCCAGCCGCTCGGAGCGGCGGCCTACGCCGAGCTGCTGCGCCGCGCCGGCCACGACGTGCGCTACCGGCGCGCGCCGCTGGGCGGCGCGCGGCTGAGCCCGCGCCAGACCGTCGTCGTGCTCGACGCGCCGCCGCTCGACGCGGCCGCGCGCGCCGCCCTGCGCCGCTTTGTCCGAGACGGCGGCCGGCTCGTGGTCGGCGGGCCGAACGCCGGGCGCGGGATCGTGGCCCGTGCACCGACCTGGGCGTCGCGCGGGCCGACGCTCGCCCGGCCGTCGGCCCCGATCGCCGAGACGAGATCGCTGCGCACGATCCGCAGCGCCGGTGCCGGCGGCTTTCGGCGCCTGCGCGGCACGCTGGCCGCCCTCGGCGTCGCGCCCGCCCTGCTCGCGGTCGCCGAGAGCGGCGCCGGCCGCGCGCTGCTGCTCGCCGACGCGGCGCCGCTGCACAACCGGCTGCTGGCGCGCGACGACAACGCGGCGCTCGGGCTCGCGCTGGCCGGTCCCGGCCGCCGGACCGTGACGTTCGTCGAGTCCGTCCACGGCTACGGCCCGCGGAGCGGGCTCGCGGCGCTGCCCGCGCGCTGGCGCTGGGCGCTCGGCATCGCGGCGGCCGCGGCGCTGCTCGCGCTGCTGGCGCGGGCGCGCCGCCTCGGGCCGCCCGAGCCCGCCGGCGACGAGCCGGCGCCCGCGCGCCGAGAGCACGTCGACGCGCTCGCGCGCGGGCTGCGCCGCTGCGCCGATCCCGACGCGGCGCTCGCAGCGGTGCGGGCCGCGGCCCGCGGGCAGGTCGTACGGCGTGCCGCGCTGGCATCCGGCGCGCCCGACGGCGAGGTGCGCGAGGCGGCGCTGCGCCTGGGCTTCGAGGAGGACGAGGCCGCCGCGCTCACCGAGGCCGGCGGCGCGAGCGATCCATTCGCGCTCGGGCGCGCGCTGGCGAGAGGACGACGATGAGGCATCTCTACGAACGCCTGGCGCAGGAGGTCGGCAAGGTCGTGGTCGGCCAGGAGGAGGTCCTGCGCGGGATCGTGACCGGCCTGTCGGTCGGCGGTCATGTCCTGCTCGAGGGGCCGCCCGGCGTCGCGAAGACCCTGCTGGCAAGCGCGGTCTCGCGCGCCCTCGGCCTCGATCACCGGCGCGTGCAGTTCACGCCCGACATGCTGCCCTCGGATCTCACGGGGACGACGACGCTGATCGGCGGCGAGCTCGCGTTCCGGCCCGGCCCGGTGTTCACGAACCTCCTGCTGGCCGACGAGATCAACCGCACGCCGCCCAAGACGCAGGCGGCGCTGCTGGAGGCGATGCAGGAGGGCCAGGTGTCCGCCGGCGGCGCCAGCCGCCCGCTGCCCGACCCGTTCCTCGTCGTCGCCACGCAGAACCCGATCGAGTACGAGGGCACCTATCCGCTGCCGGAGGCGCAGCTGGACCGCTTCCTCATGAAGGTGCAGGTCGGCTACCCCGACGCCGCGGGCGAGCTGCGGATGCTCGGGCTCAGGCGCCGCGGCCTGAGACCGGTGTCGCTCGACGACATCGCGGTCGTCGCGGGCGCCGCCGACCTGCGCGCCGCGCGATCGACGGTCGACTCGGTGAGCATCGCCGGCGACGTCGCGGAGTACCTCGTCGAGGTGGTGCGCCGCACGCGCGAGCTGCCGAGCGTCATGCTGGGCGCCAGCCCGCGCGCCGCGGTGCACCTGCTCGTCGCCGCGAAGGCCGCCGCAGCGCTGTCGGGCCGGACGTTCGTCACGCCCGACGACGTCGCCGCGCTCGCCGGACCGGTCATGCGCCACCGGCTGCTGCTGCGCCCGGAGGCCGAGCTCGAGCGCTACGACGCGATGGACGCGATCCGCACGGTGCTGGACTCCGTGCGCGTCCCGCGCTGACGGGCACGCCCGCCGTGCGCCGCCAGCCCTCGACGAGCCGCGGCCGGGGCGCCCGCCCGTGAGCCCCTCGCCGCGCTCGGCGGCCTGCCTGGGCGCCGTGGCGCTCCTCGCGCTCGTGGTGGGGCCCGCCGTCGCGGGCCTGCTGGCGGTGGCGCTCGCCGGGGCCGTACTGGCCGACGCGATCGCGGCGCGCCGGCCGCCGCAGGCGCTGCGCCGCGCGCCCGCGCTCGTCGCCCGCGGCGTCGGCGCCGAGCTCTCGGTCGACGTGCCCGGCGCCGGCGGTCGCGCGGTGCGCGTGCGCCAGACGACGCCGTCGCACGTCGCCCTGGACCCGCCGGAGGCCGGCGAGCGGCTGCGGGCGCGCCTCGTCGCGCAGCGCCGCGGCCGCTGGACGCTGCCGCCGGCCGCGATCCGCGTCGCGGGGCCGCTGGGCCTCGCGACCTGGGATCACCGTGCGGGCGAGGACGCGGAGCTGCTCGTCTATCCGGACCTCCCGGCGGCGCGCGCGCTCGCGCACGCCGTGCGCTCGGGCAGCTTGCGCGAGAGCGGGCGCCGCGCGCGCGGACCGCTCGGGCTCGGCACGGAGTTCGAGTCGATCCGCGACTACCTGCCCGACGACGACCTGCGCCAGGTCAACTGGACCGCGACGGCCCGGGTGGGGCGCCCGATGAGCAACCAGTACCGCGTCGAGCAGGACCGCGACGTCATCTGCGTGCTGGACTGCGGGCGCCTCATGGCCGCCCCGCTGAGCGGCGCGATGACGCGGCTGGACGCCGCCGTCGACGCGGCGACGGCGGTCGGCCTCGTCGCCGACGAGCTCGGCGACCGCTGCGGGCTCGTGGCCTTCGAGGAGACCGTGCTGCGCCGCGTCGCGCCGCGGCGGCGCGGGGGAGAGGCGCTCGTGCGGGCGGTCTTCGACCTGCAGCCCGCGGCGCGCGACGCCGACTACGAGCTCGCGTTCGCGGGCGTCGCCGCCGGCAAGCGGGCGCTCGTCATCGTCTTCACCGACCTCATCGAGGAGGTCGCGGCGCGCTCGCTCGTGCGCTCGGTCCCGCTGCTCGCCCGCCGCCACGAGGTCGTCGTCGCCGGCGTCCTGGACCCCGATCTCGACGCGATGCTGCGCACGCCGCCCGCCCGCGCGCTCGACGTGTTCCGCTCGGCGGCGGCGCTCGACGTGCTCGCCGCGCGCGAGCGTGCGGCGGCGCAGGTGCGCGCCGCCGGGGCGCGCGTGCTCGAGGCGCCGCCGGCCGGGCTCGGGCGCGCCTGCGTCGGCGCGTACGTCAGCGCGAAGGCGCGGGCTCGGCTGTGAGCGCGGCGCCGCCCGCGGCCGGCCGGCCGCGGACGAGCACGAGCGTCCAGTAGACCGCGCCGACCGCCACGCCGAGCACGATCCCCTCGGCGAGGCCGAAGCCGGCCCGCGTGACGAAGCCCTCGATGATCCCGGCGAGCACCACCCACGGCAGCGTGCCGAGCACGATCGCGATGCAGCTGCGCGCCTCCCGGGCCAGCGCGACCGAGCGCGTCCGCGGCCCGGGCGCAACGAGCGCGTAGCCGACGCGCATCCCGGCCGACGCCGCGACGACGATGCAGGAGAGCTCGATGATCCCGTGCGCGATGACGAACTCGGCGAACGTCGCGCCGTTGCCGTTGGCGATCGCGCCGCCCGCGACGGCGCCGAGGACCGCCCCGTTGTAGACGAGCACGAGCGCCGTCCCCAGCCCGAAGGCGATCCCCGCGGCGAAGCTCAAAAACGTGACCTGGATGTTGTTCGCCATGACCGTGCCCGAGAAGGCGGCCGCCTGGCTGGCCGTCATGCCGGCGTCGCCGGCGGGCGCCACGGCGCCGCGCAGCGCCCCGGGAACGATGCCGACGGCGGCGCCCGTGTCGTCCAGCGCCCAGGCGCCGGCCAGCAGCGCGGGCACGAGCAGCAGCGCGACCGCGAGCACGAGCGTCCCCGGACGCTCGCGCACGCGCACCCAGTACGTGCGGGCGAAGAACGTCCGCAGCGACCCGCGTCGCGACCGCTCGGCGTAGACCGCGTGGCGCGCGCGCCCGACGAGCGACTCGAGGTGGCCGACGACGACGGGGTCGTCGGGGAACTCGCGTCGCACGACCGCGAGGTCCGCCGCGGCACCGCGGTAGAGCGCGCCGATCCGCAGCACGTCGGCGGCGCTGCGCCGCGCCCGCCGCCCGCGCGCGGCGGATCGCAGCAGCTCGTCGAGCGCCAGCCAGTCGTCCTCGCGCTCCCGGATGAATCGGTCTACCTTCATGGCGTGCGGTACGAGGATCGCATCACCATCCCGACGCCGGAAGGGGTGCACCTCGAGCTCACGCTCGCCGGCCTGGGGTCGCGCGCGATCTGCGGCGGCACCGACCTGCTGCTCAAGGGGCTGCTCGTCGGCGTGCTCATGCTCGTCCTCGTGGCCGCGCTCGGCCTCGACGGGGTGCTCGTGCTCGTCCCGGCGGCCGGCCTCGCGATGCTGCTCTACGACGTCGGCTTCGAGACGCTCGCCGGCGGCCGCACGCCGGGCAAGCGGATGGGCGGGCTGCGCGTCGTGCGCGCGAGCGGACGCCCCGTCGACGCCACGGCGAGCATGATCCGCAACGTGCTGCGCCTCGTCGACGGGCTGGCGCTGAGCTACCTTCCGACGATCGTCTGCATCGTCGCGACACGCCGCAACCAGCGCCCCGGCGACCTCGCCGCCGACACGGTCGTCATCCGCGACCGGCGCGCCGCCGACCGCCCGCGCCGGCGCGCCGCCGCGCCCGCCCCGGCGCCCGTCGCCGCCGATGCGGCGAGCGGCGCCCGCTGGGACGTCAGCGCCGTGGCACCCGACGACCTGGCGACCGTCCGGGCCTTCCTCGAGCGCCGCGAGGGCCTGGCCGCCGGCGCCCGCGCGCGGCTGGCGGCGCAGCTCGACGGCGCGCTGCGGCCGTCGGTCGGCGGCGCCGACGAGCCCGATCCCGAGCGCTTCCTGGAGATCCTCATGCAGCTCAAGCGGGCGCGGAGCTGAGCGCGCCGATGGACCTCGGACTGCGGGACAAGGCCTGCGTCGTGACCGGCGCGACGCGCGGCATCGGCCTGGCGACGGCGCGGATGCTCGCCGCCGAGGGCGCGCGGGTGCTGCTCGTCGCGCGCGACGAGCAGCAGCTCGAGCGCGCCGGCGAGGAGCTGGGCGCCGCCGTGCTCGCCGCCGACGTCACCCTTCCCGCCGACGGCGAGCGCATCGTCGCGACCTGCGTGCGGCGCCTCGGCGCGATCGACGTGCTCGTCAACAACGCCGGCACGAGCTTCGTGCGCTCGCTGGAGGAGCTCAGCGACGAGGATTGGCAGTCGCAGTGGGAGCTGCACGTCATGGGGCCGATGCGGCTCATGCGCGCCGCGGCGCCGCTGATGGCCGCGGCGGGCGGCGGGCGGATCGTCAACGTCTGCTCGTCGGCCGGCAAGCGCCCGTCGCTCACGAACCCCGCCTACGCCGTGACGAAGGCGGCGCAGCTGTCGCTGTCGCGCGTCTTCGCCGACCGCCACGCCGCCGACGGGGTGCTTGTCAACGCCGTCGCGCCGGGCGCGGTGTCGTCGCCGCTGTGGACCGATCCGGGCGGGCTCGCCGACCAGGCCGCCGCGTCGCGCGCGATCACGCGCGACGAGGCGCTGGCGGCGCAGGCGTCGAAGGTCCCGCTCGGGCGCTTCGCCGAGCCCGAGGAGATCGCGGCCGTCATCGTGTTTCTCTGCTCGTCGCAGGCCTCGACGGTCACCGGGGCCGCCTGGTCGGCCGACGGCGGCACGGTCGCGACGATCGTCTGACGCGCAGCCGCGCCCGTACGCGCCCGTGCGGGCCGTGCGCGCCGTGCTAGAACTCCGCGCTCGTGGCCGTCAACACGGACGTCATCGGCAAGGCCTATCCACCGGTCTCCTACGCGGTCGGCCGCGAGAAGGTGCGCGAGTACGCCCGGGCGGTGGGTGAGCGCAGCGCGCTGTACTTCGACGTCGCGGCCGCCCGCGCCGCGGGCTACGAGGACGTCGTCGCGCCGCCGATGTTCGTCGTCGTCTACGCCTTTCCGGCGGTCCTGCCGGCGCTCTTCGACGACGAGATCGGGATCGACTTCGCGCGCCTCGTGCACTCCGGCCAACAGTTCGAGTGGGGACCGGTCGTCGTCGCCGGCGACGAGATCGCGACGACGGTCTCGCTCGCCGACGTCAGCGAGCGCGCCGGCAACGGCTTCTACACGTTCGGCTCGCAGTCGGTCAACCAGCGCGGGGAGACGGTCTGCACGGCCGTCTGGTCAAACGTCGTGCGGGGATCGTGATGCAGCCCGGCGACGAGATCGAGCCGCTCGCCGTCACCCCCGACGCCTACCTGACCGTCCGCTACGCGGGCGCCTCGGGCGACTTCAACCCGATCCACATCGACGAGCAGTTCGCCAAGCAGGTCGGCCTGCCCGGCCGCATCCTGCACGGCCTGTACACGATGGCCCAGGTCGCGCGGGCGCTCACCGACGCCGGCGGTGGCCCGCAGTCGCTCAAGCGCCTCAAGGTCCAGTTCCGGGGGATGGGGCTGCCCGAGCACGAGCTGCGCGTCACCGGCACGGTGAGCGCGGTGCGCGACGCCATCGCCGTCGTCGACTGCGGCTGCGAGCAGGACGGCAAGCGGATCATCCGCAACGGCGAGGCCGAGCTGCGCCTGCGAGACGACGGCCGTCAGCACGAACGCCAACGGCCCGCCGGAGGGCGGGCCGTTGACTGACTGCTGGAGCTGCGGTGGGTCTGGGGTTAGTTGACGCCGAGCTTCTCGGCGGCCATGCGGGTGCCTTCGACGCGGTTGGCGATCTTCTGAAATGCGATCTCGCGGGCGTAGTCCGGTGTGCCGTGGTTGGGCTTCTCGTCGATCGAGAACGGCGAGAAGCCGCAGTCGTCGGTCGTGCCCAAACGCTCCTTGGGGATGAAGTCCGCCGCGCGCACGATCGCGTCGCAGATCTCCTGCGCGCTCTCGGGCCGCGGTGACTGCGTGACCGTGACGCCGATGTAGCACATCTGGTCCTCGCGGCTGTGCTGCCCGATCGACTCGTAGACGCTGTCCTTGTCGCGCTCGGACGCCAGCTGGATGAGGAAGTAGCCGGCGTTGATCTTGAACATCTCGGGCAACAGGTTGTTGTAGGGCACGTCGGCCGAATGCACCGAGTCGCGATCGCCGCCCGGGCAGGTATGGATGCCGATGCTCTGGCGCTCCTCGTCAGAGAAGTTGGCCAGCACACGGTTGTTGAGCTCGATGAAGTGCGGCAACAGCCCGGCACCGGTCCACGGGTTGCGCGGATCCTCACGCGTCGCCAGGCGACCCTCGGTGAAATCGATCGAGACGCGCGCGGCGCCGGCCTCAAACGCCTTGCGGATATCGGTCACGCACTCCTGAACGATGTCCTCCTCGAACTCCTCGCGCGAGTAGCCCGCGACCGGATCCTTCAACGGATACAGCAACGCCAGCATCGACGGCGCGATCACGGCCTGCTTCATCGGCTTGTTCGCATAGCCGATCGACTTGGCCAGCGTGTCGGCCGCGTAGTGGTTGTACTTCAGCGGCCCACCGGTCAGCTTGGGCAGCTGACGACCGTGACCGTCGGCGAAGATCGCAAAGAACTGGCCGCCCGGACCGAGGTTGGGCGCCAAACCCGTGCCCGCCAACGTATCGGCGATCGGATAGGTCGCAAACGACGACCAGCGCTGCTCGCCATCGGAGTTGATCGGCTGCCCCGCCGCCTCCTGACGCTCGATCGAGTCCTTCGCCGCCGCATCCTGCAACGCCTCCAGATCCTCCTTGGAGATCGTCCCCGCGTCGTACTCCGCATACGCCGCCTGCAACTTCGCCGGACGTGGAAGCGAACCCACCGGCTCCGTCGGAATGCCCGTATCAGACCTAGGGTCATACCCTGACATACGTCTCTCCTCGCTGTTGGCTCACGCAGGCCGCCACGGGCCCGGACGTGCCTCTGCCCGGCGCTTGTCGTCGCGTCCTCGATCGGTCTGCGATCCCGAGTGGTCCTCCCGCGCGGGATGCGAGACAGACCAGTCATCCTCGCAGCTTCGAACATAGAGGCGATCGGCGGATCGCGCAACCCCAGCTGGGTTGCGCGGCGGCGCCCGGCGTGGTCGTACGGCACGCCCGCGGCGCGCGGCGATCGCACCCGCCGCGGGGCCGGCGGGCACCGTTCGTACAATCGAGGCCGTGCTGACCCCGCGCCAAGAGCTGATCCTGCGCAAGGTCGTGCTGACCTACCAGTCGACCGTCCAGCCGGTGCCGTCGCGCGCGCTGGCCGCGGACCCCGAGCTCGAGGCGGGGCCGTCGACGATCCGCCACGAGCTCGCCCAGCTCGAGGAGCTCGGGCTGCTCGCCCACCCGCACACGTCGGCCGGTCGCGTCCCGACGGACTCCGGCTACCGCTACTTCGTCGATCGCCTGCTGCCGGCGACGCGCTCGCGCACCACCGTCGCGCTGGAGCTCACGCGCCGCGAGGTCGACGCGGCGATGCGCGCGACGACCGAGACCCTGTCGGAGATCACGAACCTGCTCGCCGTCGTCTCCGCGCCGCCGCTGTCGACCGCGACGATCCGCCGCGTCGAGGTGCTCGCGCTGCAGCCGCAGATCATCATGATCGTGATCATCACCTCGACCGGCGGCGTCTCCAAGCGCGTCCTGGCGTTCGACGCGCCGGTCGACGGCGGGCTCGTCGCCTGGTCGGTCGAGTTCCTCAACGAGCAGCTCGCCGGCGTCGACCTCGGCGCTCGCAAGCTGCACGCCCGGCTCGCCGAGCCGGCGCTCTCGCCGACCGAGCGCACCTTCCTGGACCGGCTCAAGCCGGCCTTCACGAACCTCGCCGCCACCGCCGAGGACTCGCTGTACGTCGACGGCGCGTCGCGGCTGCTGTCGGAGAACGCCTTTCAGGACGTCGCGCAGATCAACGCGCTCATGGAGATGCTCGAGGGGCGCGTGACGCTGCTGGAGATGCTGCGCATGGCGCTTGACGAGCGCGACATCGTCGTGCGCATCGGGGCCGAGAACAAGGTCCCGGCGCTGCGCTCGCTGGCGCTGGTGGCGGCCGGCTACGGCCTGCCGCTGCGCCCGCTGGGCACCGTCTCGCTGATCGGTCCGGTGGCGATGGACTACGCGATGACGATCGGCGTCGTGCGCGAGGCCGCCGCCCAGCTGTCCCGCTTCGTCGAAGACGTGTACGACGCGTGACCAAGCGCGACTGCTACGAGGTGCTCGGCGTCGGCCGAACCGCCGACGAGGCCGACATCAAGAAGGCGTTTCGCAAGCTCGCCCGCGAGCTGCATCCCGACGTCAACAACCACGACCCGCAGGCCGAGGAGAAGTTCAAGGAGGCCGCCGAGGCCTACGAGATCCTCTCCGACGCCGAGCGCCGCCAGGTCTATGACCGCTACGGCCACGACGGCCTGCGGCGCGGCGGCCAGAGCCCCAACTTCGAGGGCTTCGGCTCGATCTCGGACCTCTTCGACGCGTTCTTCGGCGGCGGCGGCTTCGGCGGCGGCGGCTTCGGCGGCAGCGGTCCGCGCTCGGGCGGGGACGTCCAGGTGTCCGTCGAGATCGACCTCGAGCAGGCCGTCGCGGGGACGCCCGTCGACGTGCGCTACGAGGTCGTCGACCGCTGCGAGCGCTGCCGCGGCAACGGCGCCGAGCCCGGCACCCCGATCAAGACCTGCGGGCGCTGCGGCGGCAACGGCGTGCTCCAGGCCGTCAGCCGCACGCCGTTCGGGCAGGTCGCCCGGACGGTCTCCTGCGACGTCTGCGGCGGCGACGGCAAGGTGGCCGAGAAGCGCTGCACGCGCTGCGACGGCCGTGGCCGCGAGGTGCTCACGCACGCCGTCAGCGTCGACATCCCGGCCGGCATCGCCGAGGGCCAGCGCATCCGCGTCACCGGGCGCGGCCATGCCGGCGACGCGGGCGGCCCGCCGGGCGACCTCTACGTGCACGTCGCGCTCAAGCAGCACGAGCGCTTCATCCGCGACGGCAACGACCTCGTCACGGTGCTCGACGTGCCCGCGCCGGTGGCGGCGCTCGGCGCCAAGCTCGAGGTGCCGACGCTCGACGGCAGCGAGGACGTCCACATCCGCCCCGGCACGCAGCCCGGCGAGACCTACGAGCTGCGCGGGCGCGGGATGCCGCTGCTGCGCCGCCCCGGCCGCCGCGGCGACCTGCGCGTCATCGTCAACGTCGTCATCCCGCGCCAGCTCAACGAGGAGCAGAGGCAGCTCATGCGCCGCCTGGCCGAGACGATGACCGACGCGAACACGAAGTCCGAGGAGTCGATGTTCGCCAAGCTCAAGCGCGTCCTGCACGGGTGAGCGCGCGGTGATCCGCCTGGCGATCCGCGTCGCGCGCGCCGACGCCGAGATCGCCCTCGCCGAGCTGCTGGAGCTCGCGCCCGCCGGCGTCGAGGAGGTCGACCGCGGCGACAGCGTCGAGTACGCGATCTACGGCGCGCCCGGCGAGCTGCCGACCCTGCCGGCGCTGCGCGCCGCCGCCGGCGGCGCGCTCGTCGACGTCACGTCGAGCGAGGTCGCCGACGACTGGGCCGAGCGCTGGCGCGAGTTCCACCAGCCGGTGACGATCGGCGGCCGCCTCCACGTGCGCCCGCCGTGGACCGCGGCGCCCGATCGCGGCGCCGGGCTGCTCGACGTCGTCATCGACCCCAACCAGGCCTTCGGGACCGGCGCGCACGACACGACGCGGCTGTGCCTGGAGGCGCTGCTCGAGCTCGCGCCGGGCGGTGCGCTCGTCGATCTCGGCTGCGGCTCGGGCGTGCTGGCGATCGCGGCCGCGAAGCTCGGCTGGGGCCCCGTCGCGGGGTTTGACCACGAGCGCGAGGCCGTCGTCGCCGCCCGCGAGAACGCCGCGGCCAACGGCGTGGCGCTCGACGCCCGCGAGCTCGACCTGCGCCACGGCGGGCTGCCCGCGCCGGCCGCGCCGACGGTGACGGCGAACCTGCTGCGCCCCCTGCTCGCGCACATCGCGGAGGCCGGCTTCGCCGGCGAGCCGCCGCGCGCGCTCGTCGTCGGCGGCCTGCTGCGCGCCGAGGCCGACGCGATCGCCGCCGCGTTCGCCGACCGCCACGGACTGCGCGAGCGCGCCCGCGGCGAGCGCGGCGAGTGGGCCGCGCTGACGCTCTCGCGCTAGCGGCTCGGACGCTCTCGGGCTAGCCGCGCGGACGTTCTCGGGCGAGCTGGACCGACCCGCCCCAGGACGCGGCGCGACCGCGTCGAAGCACGGGACGTGGACGACCGCTCCCGCCGCATCCAGGCGCGCTTCGAGGCCCCGCTGCTCGTGGCGGCGCTGCTCGTCATCCCGCTCATCGCGATCGAGGAGTCCGCGGTCGGCGAGCCGTGGGACACGCTGGCGACGGCGCTGAACTGGGGCGTCTGGACCGCGTTTCTCGCCGAGATCGTCGTGATGCTCCGCGTCGTGCCCGACCGCCGGCGCTGGCTGCGCGACCATCCGCTGGAGCTGGCGATCGTGATCCTGACGCCGCCGTTTCTGCCGGCCAGCCTGCAGGCCGCGCGCGTGCTGCGCCTGCTGCGGCTGCTGCGCCTGCTGCGGGCGGCGCCGCTCGTGCGGCGGCTGCTGTCGCTGGAGGGGATCCGCGACGCGGCGGTCGTGTCGCTGAGCATCGTGCTCGTCGGCGGCGCCGCGTTCGTCGCGGCCGAGAAGGGCCAGCAGCTGTCGGCCTGGGACGGGTTCTGGTGGGCGCTGACGACGGTCACGACCGTCGGCTACGGCGACATCAGCCCGCAGACGCCGGCGGGCCGGGCCATCGCGGCCGTCGTCATGCTCGTCGGGATCGGCTTCGTCGCGCTGATCACGGGCGCGGCGGCGGAGCGCATCATCGGCTCGCGGACGACGCGCGCGACGGACGATCGTCTCGAGGAGATCGCGGTGCGCCTGGGCGAGATCGAGCGCCGGCTGCCCTGATCGGCGGCCGGCGCGATGGTCGCCGATACCCTCGACGGGGAGATGGCCTGGGACGTGCTCATCGCGGGCGGCGGCTTCGGCGGCTTCTATGCCGCGCGGACGCTCGCGCGCGTGCTCGCGCCGCACAGCGCGCGGGTGCGGCTCGTCACCGAGGACAACTTCATGCTCTACACGCCGCTGCTGCCGGGCGCGGCGGCCGGGACGCTCGAGCCGCGTCACGTCGTCGTCCCGCTGCGCGAGGAGCTGGACGCCTCGATTCACCTGCGCCTGGCGACGATCACCGGCGCGTCGCCGCCGCGCGGCCTGCTGCACGTCCGCTCGCTGGACGGCAAGCAGGAGGACCTGCGCTACGACCAGCTCGTCGTCGCGCTCGGCTCGGTCAGCCGCACGCTGCCGATCCCCGGCCTCGCCGAGCACGGCATGGCGCTGAAGTCGCTGCCCGAGGCGATCGCCCTGCGCAACCACGTGATCCGCACGCTCGAGATCGCCGAGACGCTCGAGGACGGCGACGCGCGCCGCGAGTACCTCACGTACGTCTTCGTCGGCGCCGGCTACGCGGGCCTGGAGGGGCTCGCCGAGCTGCAGGACTTCGCCGCCGACGTCATGGACCTCTATCCGCGCTGCCGCGTGACCGGCATGCGCTGGATCCTCGTCGAGGCCAGCGAGCGCGTCATGCCCGAGATCGGGCCCAAGCTCGCCGACTTCGCCGTCCGCGAGCTGCGCGCCCGCGGGATCGAGATCCGCACGAGCACGACGCTCGACGCGGTGGCCGAGGACCACGCCACGCTGAGCGACGGCGAGGTCGTGCCGACGCGGACGCTCGTCTGGACCGCCGGCGTCAAGGCGCACCCGGTGCTCGCCGAGTTCGGCCTGCCGCTCGACGAGCGCGGCCGGATCGACACCGACGGCCGGCTGCAGGTCAAGGGCGTCGACAACGTCTGGGCGATCGGCGACTGCGCCGCGGTGCCCGACCCGGCGCGCAAGGGCATGCCGTGCCCGCCGACGGCCCAGCACGCGATCCGCCAGGGCCGCGTCGTCGGCCGCAACGTCGCGCAAGCGCTCGGCGGCGGCGGCCGCGCCAAGCGCTTCACGTACAAGACCAAGGGCGTCTTCGTCGACATGGGCCGGCGCAAGGCGGTCGCGACGACCGGTCCGATCACGTGGAGCGGGACGCCCGCCTGGATGCTCGCCCGCGCCTACCACCTGGCGATGATGCCCGGCGTCGGGCGCCGCGCTCGGCTGCTCGTCGACTGGAACATCGGCCTGCTGTTCGGCCGCGACACCGCCGAGCTCGGCCGGCTCGGCGAGCCCCGGTCGCTCGGCGCGACGGCCGCCGCCGAGCGCCACCCGGGCGCCAACGGCGCCGGCGCCTCGGTGCCCGGCGCGGCCGCCGAGAACACCGGCTGACGGCGCCGCGGGCGGCGGTGCCCGGCGCGGCCGCCGAGCCCGCCGGCCGACGGGCCGCGGGCGCGGCCGCGCCGCCGCGGGCTCAGCCGCGCGCGGCCGCGACCGGTGCCGGCAGGAGCGCCGCCAGCGCCTCCGCGGGCCGTCCCGCCGACGTCACGCGCCCGTCGGCGAGCATGACCGCGTGGTCTGCGAAGCGCTGCGCCTGCTCGTGGTCGTGGGTGACGAGCACGACGCCGAGCCCGCGGCGCCGGCCGATCCGGCGCAGGACCGCGAGGATCGCCTCGCCGGTCGGCCCGTCGAGCGCGGAGGTGATCTCGTCGCACAGCAGGACGCGCGGCTCCCAGGCCAGCGCGCGGGCCAGCGAGACGCGCTGGCGCTGCCCGCCGGAGAGCGCCGCCGGCAGGCGCGCCAGGAGCGACGCGTCGAGCTCGACGTCGGCCAGCAGCCGGGCCGCCGCGGCGCGCGCCGCGGCGCCGTCGATCCTGCCGCTGCGCCGCAGCGGGCGCACGAGCGCGTCGGCGACCGTCCGCGACGGGTTCAGCGCGCCGAGCGGATCCTGCGGGACGTACTGCACGGCGCGCAGCTCGGCGCGGCTGCGCTCGCCCATGCGCGCGGCCAGCAGCCGGCCGTCGAGCGTCACCGTGCCCGATCCCTCGGCGAGGCCGGCGAGGTGGCGCAGCAGGCTCGTCTTGCCCGAGCCCGACGGTCCGACGAGCGCCACGACGTGGCCCGCACGCACGGTCAGGCTGACGCCCGCGACGACCTCGACCGAGCGCCGGCGGCGTCCCGCGCGCACGCGGACGTCGCGCGCCTGAAGCAGCGGCGCCGCGGTCGCGCGGTGCTCCAGCGGCGCGGGCCGCGCCCCGCGCGGGCCGGCGAGCGCGGCGGTGAGCCGGCCGCCGTCGAGCGCGAGCACGCGGTCGGCGATCGCACGTGCCTGCTCCTGGGCATGCGTCGCCAGCAGGACCGTGATGGCGTGGTCGGCCGCCAGGCGCGGCAGGATCGCCAGCAGGGCGCGCGCGGCGCGCGGGTCGAGGCCCGCCGTCGGCTCGTCGAGCAGCAGCAGGCGCGGGCGGCGGATCAGCGCGCGGGCGAGCGCCACCCGACGCACCTGGCCG
The DNA here is from genome assembly GCA_963722455.1 of uncultured Solirubrobacteraceae bacterium. Lineage (GTDB taxonomy): Bacteria > Actinomycetota > Thermoleophilia > Solirubrobacterales > Solirubrobacteraceae > CADCVQ01. The sequence goes on along the minus strand of CAVRMD010000007.1, from coordinate 127,141 downwards.
CCCGACAGCTCCCAGGTGCGGCGCTCGAGCATCGCCGCCGGGTCGGGCATGCCCACGAGCTCGAGCGCCTCCAGCCGCGGGTCGCGCGCCGATCGCGTCGCGCGCGGCGGCGCGAGCTCGCCGAGGATCGTCCGCACGCGGTGGTGGGGCTGCAGCGTCCGCATCGGATCCTGGCCGCTGAAGGCGAGCTCGTGGCGCCGCAGCCGGCGCAGCGCGACCGGATCGAGCGCGAAGGGGTCGACGCCCAGCACCGTGACGCTGCCCGCGGTCCGCCGCAGGCCCGGCGCGATCTGACCGGCGAGCCCGCGCAGCAGCGTGCTCTTGCCGCTGCCCGAGGCACCGGTCAGCGCGACGACCTCGCCCGCCGCCAGCTCGAGGTCCAGATCCGCCAGCACGCCCGTGCCGGCGGCGCAGACGGTCAGCCCGCGGACGACCACGGGGCGCGTCACGTGACCGCTCGCGGGTCGCCGTGGCGGTCGCAGGCGACCGTGACCGCGATCGCCACGGCGCCGATCGCGAGGCTCGGCGCGAGCGTCGCCCACGGGTTGAGCAGCAGCCCCTGCGCGTTCTCGCGCACCATGAGCGCCCAGTTGGCCTCCGGCGGCTGCGGTCCGACGTACAGCACCGCCGCGGCCGAGACGAGCAGCACCGCCTCGACGAAGCGCAGCCCCAGCAGCGCCAGCAGCGTGGCGCGCATGTTCGGCGCGATCTCGCGGGTCACGATCCACCACGTCGGCTCGCCGGCCGCCAGCGCGTGCTCGACGTAGCCCGACCGCACGACGGGCGTCGCGGCGGCGACGACGACGCGCGCCACCCAGGGCGTCGCGAGCACCGCGATGATCGCGGCGACGAGCAGCGGCGCCGGATCGCGCACCGCGGTGCCGACGAGGATCAGCACGAGGACGGAGGGCAGCACGAGCGCGATCTCGACGGAGCGCTCGACCGCCCCGCCGAGCCGCTGCCCGCGGACCGCGGCGACGAGCCCGAGCAGCGTGCCGACCGCCATGCCGCCGAGCGCTCCGAGGCCCGCGGTCAGCAGCAGCTCGCCGCCGCCGAGCAGCAGCCGGCTGAGCACGTCGCGCCCGAGCACGTCGGTCCCCAGCGGCCCGCCCGCCGTCGCGTACGGCCCGCCGACGACGGTCTGCGCGTCGTGCGGCGCCAGCAGCGGTCCGCCGGCGACGACGATCGCGCCGACGACGAGCAGCGCGAGCACGGTCGTGCGCAGCGGCGGCCGCCGGCTCATCGCGGCGGACCTCCGGGCAGGGTGCGGCGGACGACGTCGGCCGCGGCGAAGGCGCAGACGATGATGCACGCCACGACGACGATGACGCCGGTCACGAGCGTGACGTCGCGCGCGGCGACGCCCTGCGCGAGCACGCTGCCGAGCCCCGGCAGGTTGACGAACGACTCGACGACGACCGCGCCGCCGAACAGCGTCGCGCAGGTGGCCGCCAGCGAGGCGGCGATCGCGGGCAGCGCGATCGGCAGCACGTGGCGCGTCAGCACGCGCGCGGGCGCGAGCCCGTCGAGCACGGCGGCCTCGACATGCGCCAGCGTCATCGCGTCGGAGACCGCGCCGCGCACGACGCGCTGCGTCCAGGCCGCGCTCGGCAGCGCGAGCCCGAGGACGGGCAGCAGGAGCATCGGCGCGGCGATCGAGCCGTCCGGTCCCGGCACGATGACCGCGGGCGCCCAGTGCAGCCAGCCGGCGAGCACGATCGTCAGGACCGTCAGGACGACGAACTCCGGCAGGCACAGCAGCCCGGTCGCCGCGACGCTCGTGATGCGGTCGACCGGCCGGCCGGCGCGCCAGGCGGCGAGCGTGCCCGCGCCGATCCCGACGAGCGCGACGACCGCGAGCGCCAGCCCGCCGAGCACGAGCGTGCGCCGCAGGGGCTCGGCGACGGCGTCGCGGACCGGTCGACCGCGGGCGGTCGTGCCGAGGTCGCCGCGCGCCAGGCCGGCGAGGCGCTCGCCGAGGCGCCGCAGGCGCGGCTCGTCGAGCCCGAGCTGGGCGCGCAGGGCGGCGACCTGGGCCGGCGGCGTGCCGCGCTCGACGAGCCCGGTCGTGGCGTCGCCCGGCAGCAGGTCGGCGAGCACGAAGACGAGCGCGGCCACGACGACGACGACGCCGGCGACGCGCAGCGTCGTCTGCGCGAGCACCCGCGCCGCGTCGCGGGCAGCGCTCACGCCGCCAGCCAGGTTCGCTCGAGGAACACGCGGCCGTAGCCGGGCAGCGTCGGCAGGTCGCGCACGGCCGGAGCGGCCAGGTCGATGCCGTCGGCCATCCCCCAGACGACGTAGCCGCCCTGCTCGTACTGCAGCCGCTGCGCCTCGCGCAGCGCGTCGCGGCGCTCCCGCGCGCGGCGGGCGCCGACCGACTCGGCGTACAGCGCGTCGAGCCGGCCGCTGCGCCACGCCGTCTCGTTCCAGTTCGCGTCGGAGCGCATCGTCTTGCCGAGGAAGAACCCGACGGAGTCGTTCGTGCCCCAGTAGGTCGTGTACAGCGGCGCCCGCAGCCAACTGCTGTCGTAGAACGCGGCGCTGTCCTGCCGGACGACGTCCAGGCGCAGGCCGGCGTCCCGCATCTGCGTCGCGAAGAGCACGGCGCGACTCGGCGAGGCCGGGGACCTCCGGCGTCGTGAAGAGCTCGTACGCGCGCTTGGTGTCAAAGCGCGCCGCCGCCAGCAGCCGCCGGGCCTCGTCGAGGTCGCGCTCGCGCTGGGGGAGGTCGGTCGCGTAGGCGGGATCGCCCACGCCGAGCACGTCGTTGGCGACGCTGCCAAAGCCGCTGAGCGCGCCGGCGACCATCGCCGGGCGGTCGACCGCCAGCCGCACCGCGCGGCGCACGCGGACGTCGGCGAAGGGACCGTCGGCGATCCGCATGACGATCGGCATCGCCAGGTCGTTGCGGCGCCGGACGAGCTCGATGCCGGCGCGCCCCCGCGCCAGCCGCGCGGCCACCGGCCCGGCGTTGGAGGCCACGTCGATCTGGCCGCCGAGCACGGCCTCGGTCATCGCCGACGCCTCCTCGAAGAGCGTGACGTGGATGGCGTCGAGCAGCACCGTGCCGCCGTGCCAGCGGTCGTTGCGGCGCAGCACGGCGTCGCCGTCGCGGTAGGAGACGAGCTCGAACGGTCCCGAGCCGGGCGCCGCGGCGGGGTCGCTCGTCCCGGCCGGCAGGACGAACGTGTTCAGGCGCAGCAGCAGCGGCAGGTCGGCGTTGGGGATGTCGCTCGTCAGCGAGACGCTGCGCGCGGACGTCTTGCGGATCGCCTCGGGTCGGATGCCGGGCAGCCGGCTGGCGCCGGCCTTCGTGGCGCGCAGGCGCCGCAGCGACCACACGACGTCGTCGGCGGTGACCGGCCGCCCGTCGTGGAAGCGGGCCCCGTCGGCGAGCCGCAGGTCGAGCCGGCGCAGGTCGGCGCTGGCCTGCCACGAGCTCGCGGCGCGGGGGCTGACGATCTGCTCGCCGGGGACGGTGAGCGCCTCGTAGACGAGGCTGGCGATGAGGAAGTCGCTCTCGTTGGCGAGCGTCTGGTGCGGATCGCGCTCCAGCGACGAGCGCTTGCCCAGCGCGCCGACGCGCAGCGTGCCGCCGCGGCGCGGCGTCGCGCCCGCGCCGCCCGACCCGGCACGCGCGGGGCCCGCCTCGCCGCCGCATCCCGCCAGCGCCGTCAGCCCGCCGGCGCCGAGTGCCGCGAGGCCGGCACGCGCCAGCAGCCGTCGCCGATCGATTCGCTGCCCATCCGACATTGGCGCCCTCCCGAGGCTCGAAGTTAGGGCACCCTAACAAACTGCGCGATCTCGTGTTAGGGTGGCCAAAGTTTGGGGACCCTAATACGGGAGGGTAGGGCATGGTGGATCTGCGCAGGATCGCTGGGCCAATGGAGCACGACGTCGCACGCGCGGCGCAGCAGGTCGCCGCATTCGTCGGCCGCGAGCACGACGGGCCGGCCGCCGAGGAGGCGCGGCGCTGCGCGGCCGGGCTCGATCCGGCGCTCGCCGCCGCGTGCCGGCCGACCGGCGACGCGGGCGTGCTCGTCCTGCGCGGGCTGGGGCCGTGGGAGCAGCCGCCCGGGCCGACGCCCGCGAGCTGGTCGCAGGCCGGACCGGGTGCGACCGCCGTCTGGGACGCGCTGCTGCTCGTGCTCGCCGCGGCGCTCGGCCGTCCGTTCGGCTGGGAGAACCAGCAGGCGGGGCGGCTCGTGCACAACATCGTGCCGACGCGCGGCCACGAGCTCGAGCAGACCGGCGCCAGCAGCACGGTCGAGCTCAGCGCCCACACCGAGGACGCGTTTCACCCCGACCGCGCGCACCTCATGCTGCTCGCCTGCGTGCGCAACCCCGACGCCGTCCCGACGCGAGCGGCGAGCGTGCGGCACGCCGTGCTCGCTCGCGACGACGTCGCGCGGCTCGCGCGTCCGACGCTGCCGATCCTGCCCGACGACTCCTACGGCGATCAGGACGGATGCGACGCGCCGGCGCCCGCCGTGGCGACGCTGTGGGACGGCCGCGACGGCCTGCACGTGCGCTACGACCCGGCCTACACCCCGCTCGAGGGTGCCGACCCGGCCTTCCGGGCCGCCTACGACCGGCTCGGCAGCGAGCTGGAGCGCGTCGCGGTCGGGGTGACGCTGCAGGCCGGCGACGTCCTCGTCATCGACAACGACGTCGCCGTCCACGGCCGCGAGCCGTTTCGCGCCCGCTACGACGGAACCGACCGCTGGCTCAAGCGCGTCTCGGTCCGCCTCGACGACCGCGCGCGACCACCGGCCGAGGCGCACGAGCACGGCTACGGCCAGCACTGCGTCGACCTCTGCGCGACGTCATGAGCGCGCTCGCCGAGCGCGGCCTGCGGATCCTCAGCACGCGCGACCTCGCCGTCCTGGAGATCGGACCGGCGGAGGTGGTCGAGATCGTCGAGCAGGCGTACCTGGCGCTGGCGGCCGGGACGTCGGCCAACCCGCGCAAGCTCAAGTCGACCGCGCACGACGGCCGCTCGATCTCCTACTCGATGCTGGGCCGCGACGGGGCGCGCGATCTCGTCGGCTTCAAGACGTCCTACAAGCACGGGCCGGCCGGGGACCGCGACCGGCAGTCGTACTTCACCTCGCTGCAGCTCTACGACGACCGCACCGGCCGGCCGGTCGCGCTGCTGGACTGCGGGCGGATCGGCGCCCTGCGCACGCCGGCGGTGTCGGCGCTGCTGGCGCGCGCGTGCGCGCCGCCCGGCAGCCGGACCGCGCTCGTCGTCGGAACCGGCACGCAGGGACGCAACGCGCTGCCCTTCCTGCTGGCGACGATGCCCGAGCTCGAGCGCCTGCTCGTGCACGGCTCGCATCCCGCCGGCCTGGAGGCCGTCGCGGCGCTGCTGGCCGCGCACCACCCCGAGCGCACCGTCGAGGTCGCCGGCGACCTGCGGGCGGCGGCGGCCGAGGCCGACGTCGTCATCGCGGCGGCCGGACCGGCCACGGCGGCGGCGATCGAGGCTTCCTGGCTGCGGCGCGGGGCGCTGTGCATCCTCGTCGGCCACGGCCTGGCCCCGTCGACGCTCGGCGAGGCCGATCGCGTCATCGCGACGAGCGCCGCCCAGATGGCCGTCACCGGGACCGACATGGCCGACGCCGACGGGCGGCTGCGCAGCGTCGACGCCGAGCTGCCGGCGATCCTCGCGGGCCGCGCCTGCGGCCGGCGCGGTCCGGCGCAGCGGATCTTCGCCTACAACAGCGGCCTCGTCGTGACGGACATCGCGCTCGGCCACCGGCTCGCCGAGCTGGCCGAGCGACGCGGCGTCGGGCAGGTGGTCGAGCTATGGAGCTGACCGAGCGACCCGGGCGCGCGGCGGATGGCGCCCCGCCGCTGCCGGCGACCCTGCGCGACCCCGCGCGGGGACTGCTCGCCGACGAGCGCGAACTGCTGTTCGAGCTCGCCGACGGCGTCGGCGGCCCCTACCACCTCGTCTTCCCGGAGTGCTTCGACGCCGCCGCCGGGGCCTTCGCCGGGGTCCTGCGCCGAGCGGGGGTCGGCGGACGCGTCGTGTACGCCAAGAAGGCCAACAAGGCGTCCTGCTGGGTGCGCCGCTGCGCCGAGCTCGGCATCGGCGTCGACGTCGCCAGCCCGGGCGAGCTGACCGGCGCGCTGGCGGGCGGGGTCCGCGGCGAGGCGCTCGTCGTCACGGGCCCGGCGAAGTCGGCCGAGCTCACGCGGCTGGCGATCCTGCACGGAAGCCTGCTCACCGTCGACGCGCTCGACGAGCTCGAGGCGGTCGCCGCGCTCGCCGCGCGCCTGGGGCCGGCGCGGATCCTGCTGCGCTGCCTGGCGCCCGCGACGGCCAGCCGCTTCGGCCTCGGCGACGAAGAGCTGGGCGCGGCGCTGCGGCGCTGCGCCGAGCGCACGGCGTCGATCCGACTCGAGGGCTTCAGCTTCCACCTGACCGGCTACGAGGCGACCCCGCGGGCCGACCTCGCGGCGCGCCTGCTGGACTGGTGCGAGCGCGCGCGGTCGCTGGGGATGGGCGCGAACGTCATCGACATCGGCGGCGGCTTCGCCGTGGACTACGTCGACGGCGAGGACTGGTCGAGCTTCGCCGACCGGCTGGCGGACGAGCAGTTCCACGGCGGCCGGGGCTTCGCGCGCTACTACCCCTACCACTCGCCGCTGGCCGGGGCCGAGATGCTGCGCGCCGTGCTCGAGGCCGTGCCGAGCGGGGCGGCGCAGCCGCTTCAGGCGCTGCTGCGCGCCGCCGGCGTGCAGCTGCTCTGCGAGCCGGGCCGGGCGCTGCTGGACCAGGGCGGCTGCACCGTCGTGGGCGTGCGCGGCGTCAAGGCGCGCGAGTACGGCATCGTCGCGGTCGACGCGACGAGCCTGAGCCTCTCCGAGCAGTGGTTCGCCAGCGAGTTTCTGCCCGACCCCGTGCTGCTGACCCGCCGGCCGCGCGCGCCCGGCGCAGCCGCAGGACCCTTCGCGGCCTGCGTGGGCGGCGCCAGCTGCCTGGAGTCCGACATGCTGAGCTGGCGCAAGGTTCGGCTGCCGGCCCGCCCGCGGGCGGGCGACCTGCTCGTCTACGTCAACACCGCCGGCTACCAGATGGACTCCAACGAGTCCTCCTTCCACGACCTGGCGCTGCCGCCGAAGATCGTCGTCGAGCGCGGGCCCGGCGCGGCGCGCTGGCGCTTCGACGAGCACCCGGGGCGCGAGGGGAGAAGCGCATGAGCGTCGCCACCCGTCCGTCGCGCGAGCAGCCCGCGGCCGCGGCGGCGCCGGTCGCGCGGCGGATGTCGGACCTCATCGGCGCCACGCCGCTGCTCGAGCTGTGCCGCGGTCGGCAGGGGGCCCGGCTGCTGCTCAAGCTCGAGTCGATGAACCCGACCGGCAGCGCGAAGGCCCGGATGGCCCGCCAGATGGTGCTCGACGCCGAACGCAGCGGCGCGCTGCGACCCGGCGGGCGGATCGTCGAGTCGACGTCGGGCAACACCGGGGTCGCGCTCGCGGTGCTCGCCGCGGAGCGCGGCTACGCGTTCACGGCCGTCGTCGACCGTCACGCCTGCCGTGACAAGCTGCGCGCGATGACCGCGCTCGGGGCAGAGCTCGTCTACGTGACCGACGACGGCGACGAGAACCTCGCGACGGCGGCGCGCGAGGAGCTCGCCGAGCAGCTCGCGGCCGCGTCGGACAACGCGGTCTTCACCGAGCAGCACAACAACCCCAGCAACGCGGCCGGCTATGCCGGGCTGGCCGACGAGCTGCTGCGCGCGCTGCCCGGCGGGCCCGACGTGCTGATCGGCGCGGTCGGCACCGGCGGCTCGCTGTGCGGCACGGCGCGGGTCCTGCGGGCCGGCCGTCCGCGGCTTGCCGTCATCGGCGTCGAACCGGTCGGCTCGATCGCCTTCGGCGGGCCGGGCGGCTCGTACCACCAGTCCGGCACGGGCACGCCGCCGGGCGCAGCGCTCGGCGCGCTCGTCGACTACGCGCTCATCGATGCCGGCCGCAAGGTCTCCGACCGCGCGGCGTTCGCCACCGCGCGCGTGCTCGCGCGGCGCACCGGGGTGCTCGTCGGCGGCTCGGCGGGCGGCGTGCTGTACGCCGCGCTGCACGAGCTGCGCGGCGCGCCGCCGTCCTCGACGCTCGTCGCGCTCGTCTGCGACGCCGGCGAGAAGTACCTCGACAGCGTCTTCGACGACGCCTGGATGGCCGAGCGCGAGCTGCTCGACGCGCATGCCGAGGCCGAGGTCGGAGCGCTGCTCGACGACGTCGCGGACGCGTGAGACGCCTGGCGCGTCGGGGCGGGACGGTCGTCCCGGCGCGCTGGGCGCTCGCCGCGCTGGCCGCCCCGATCGCCCTGACGCAGCTCGCGCAGGTCGCGCTGAGCACCGTCGACATCGTCATGATCGGCGCGCTCGGCACGGCGAAGCTCGCGGCCGGCGGGCTGGCGCTCGTGCTGTTCAACCAGCTGCGCACGATGGGCGTCGGACTGCTGACGGCGGCCGGCAACCGGATCGCCGCCGAGGCCGCCCGCGGCGAGGCGGCGCGCGACGGCGGCGATCCGGACGCGACGCGCGACCTCCTGCGCGCGAGCCTGCTCGTGGCGACCGGCGCCGGCCTCGTCGGCGCGCTTGCGATGCTCGGCATCGGGCAGGCGCTGAGCGCGCTCGGTCAGCAGCGCGCGGTCGTCGACGACGTCCAGCCGATGCTGCTCGCGCTCGCGCCGGGGCTCGTTCCCTGCCTGTGGTTTCAGGCGCTGCGCCAGTACACCGTCGGCATGCGGCGGCCGCTGTCGCTCGTGCCGATCACGCTCGTCGCCGTCGCGGCCAACGCGCTGCTGAACGCCGCGCTCGGATACGGCGCGTGGATCTTCCCGCGCCTGGAGCTCGTCGGGATCGGCCTTGCGAGCACGTTCGTGCACCTGCTGATGTTCGCGCTGCTGCTCGCCGCCGTACGGCGCGACCGCCTGCTCGCCCCCGCCCTCTGCCTGCGCGCGTGGCGCGCGCGCCCGGCGACGGTGCGCGGGCTGCTCGGGCTCGGCACGCCGATCGCGCTGACCTACGGCTCGGAGGCGGCCTTCTTCTCGGTCGTCGCGCTCGTGATGGGCGGCTTCGGCGCCGCGGCGCTCGCGGCCCACACGGTCGTCAACCAGCTCGTCTACATCGTCTTTCAGGTGACGGTCGGCATCTCCCACGCGGCATCGATCCTCGTCAGCCGCGAGGTCGCCCTCGGCCGGCTCGGCGCGGCGGCGCGCACGGCGCGCACGGCGCTCGCCGGCGGCGCCGCGGTCATGGCGCTCGCGGGCCTGGCCTACGTCGCCGGCCGGGGCCTGCTGCTCGCGCCGTTCTTCGACGCCGCCGACGCCGGCGACCGCGCCGCGGCGGCGCTGGCGGCGAACCTGCTGCTCGTCGCCGCGGTGCTGCAGTTCGCCGACTGCGCCCAGAACGTCGGCGTCGGCCTGCTGCGCGGCCTGGACGACACGAAGGCCGGCCTGCGGGCCACGCTCGTCGGCTACTGGGCCGTCGGGCTGCCGCTGGCGCTCGTGCTCGGCCACACGCTCGGCGGCGGGCCGGAGGGCGTCTGGATCGGCCTGCTCGCCGGGCTGGCGGCGACCGCGGCGCTGCTGCTGAGCCGCTTCGCCCGCGAGCTGCGGCGCCGCACCGCCAGCGCCGAGCGGGCGGGCGCGGGGGCGCCGGCCGGCGCGGACGGCGCGGACGGCGCGGGCTCGCCCGCGCGGCCGGCGGCGAGGGCGACCGGCCCGGCCTGACCGCGCAGCGATCGGCTGGAGTCGCCGGCCCGGGGATCTATGCTGCCTGTCAGATGACGCTGGTCGACACCGTCAAGCAGGACGTCGCCGCCGCGCTGCGCGCCGGCGAGAAGGACCGCGTCGGCGCGCTGCGGCTCGTGCTCAGCGAGCTGCAGAAGGCCGCCAAGGAGGGCAGCGACGACGAGCTCGCCGTGCTGCGGCGCGAGCGCAAGCGCCGGATCGAATCGGCCGCCGCCTTTCGCGACGCCGGCCGCGACGAGCTCGCCGACGGCGAGGAGGCCGAGGCGCGGATGATCGAGGCCTACCTGCCGGCCCAGCTCTCGGAGGACGAGCTGCGCGCGATCGTCGCCGCGGCGGTCGCCGAGACCGGCGCCCAGTCGCCGCGGGAGATGGGCCAGGTCATGAAGGCGGCGATGGGGGCCGCCGGCGGGCGCGCGGACGGCAAGCGCGTCTCGGCGCTCGTGCGCGAGGCGCTGACGCGCTGATGCGCCGCCAGCTCGAGCTGTCCAACCAGGCCGCCACCGAGCTTGCCGGCAGCGGCGACGCCGTGCTGCGCGCGCTCGAGGGACACGTCGCCTGCGATCTGTACCTGCGCGGCAACGTCGTCACGCTCGACGGCGAGGAGCCCGCCGTCGAGGCCGCGGCCGTCGTCGTGCGCGAGCTCGCCGAGCTCATCGAGCAGGGCCACGACATCGCGCCGGGCACGATCGCCGCGGTCACCGGCGCGCTGGACCAGCAGCGCTCGCCGGCCGAGATCCTCGAGGACGTCGTCTGGCGCCACCGCTCCAAGCAGGTCGCCCCGAAGACCGTCAACCAGAAGCGCTACGTCGACTCGATCCGGCGCAACACCGTCACGTTCGGGATCGGGCCGGCGGGCACCGGCAAGACCTTCCTCGCCGTCGCCCTCGCGGCGGCGGCGCTGAGCCGCCGCGAGGTCAACCGGATCATCCTCACGCGGCCGGCGGTCGAGGCCGGCGAGCGCCTGGGCTTCCTGCCCGGCGACCTCATGGCGAAGATCGACCCCTACCTGCGGCCGCTGTTCGACGCGCTGCACGACATGCTCGACGCCGAGAAGGTCGCGACCTACCTCGAGCGCGGTCAGATCGAGGTGGCCCCGCTGGCGTTCATGCGCGGCCGCACGCTGAACGACAGCTTCATCATCCTCGACGAGGCGCAGAACACGACGCCCGAGCAGATGAAGATGATCCTCACGCGGCTGGGCTTCAACTCGAAGATGGTCGTCACCGGCGACGTCACGCAGATCGACCTGCCGCGCAACGAGGGCTCGGGGCTCGTCGTCATCGGCGACATCCTGCAGGGCATCGAGGACATCGAGTTCGTGCGCTTCGGCGGCGAGGACGTCGTGCGCCACCGGCTCGTCCAGCGGATCGTCGAGGCGTACGCGGTGCACGCCGAGGGCCAGACGTCGGAGCTGCGGCCAGCGGACCGCCGCCGCGCTTGAGCGACGCCCTCGAGATCGACGTCCTCGGGCTGACGGCCCACGAGCTGCCGCTCGAGGAGATCGAGCGGCTGCTGTCGTTCGCGCTGGGGTCGGCGGGCATCGACGGCGGCCACGTCGCGCTGGAGTTCGTCAGCGCCGAGCGGATCGCCGAGCTCAACGTCGAGCATCGCGCGAAGCGGGGCCCGACCGACGTCCTCTCGTTTCCGATCGACGGCGCCGAGCCGGTCGCCGGGCCGCGCGAGCTCGGCGACATCGTCATCTGCGCCGAGCACACCGCCGACCTGCGCGAGGCGATCATCCACGGCGCGCTGCACCTGACCGGCATGGATCACGAGATCGACGACGGCGAGATGCTCGCCGTCCAGCGCGAGATCATGTCCTGGGTCTCGCCCCACGGCGCCCCGTGACCGAGGGCGCCACGCGCGCCGGGTTCGTCGCGCTCGCCGGCCGGCCGAACGTCGGCAAGTCGACGCTCGTCAACGCGATCGTCGGCCAGAAGGTCGCGATCGTCTCCGACAAGCCGCAGACGACCCGCCGCGCGATCCGCGGGATCGCGATGCGCGGCGACGCGCAGCTCGTGCTCGTCGACCTGCCCGGCGTGCAGCGCCCGCGCGACGCGCTCACGCAGCGGATGCAGACCCGCGTCGAGCGCGAGTTCGGCGACGCCGACGCCGCGCTGCTGCTGCTCAACGCCGAGCAGGGCGTGGGGCCGGGCGACCGCTTCATCGCGGGCGCGCTCGCGCGCGCCGGGCTGCCGGTCGTCGTCGCCGTCAACAAGGTCGACCGGCTCGACCGTGCGCACGTCGTCGCCGCGCTGCAGGCCGCCGCCGACCTCGCCGTCTCCGACGACGTCTTCCCGATCTCGGCGCGCAAGGGCACGGGCGTCGAGGCGCTCGTCGAGCACGTCGTCGGGCTGCTCCCGCCGAGCCCGCACTACTTCGCGGCGGGCGCCCACTCCGACCAGGCCGAGTCGTTGCTGCTCGCCGAGCTCATCCGCGAGCAGATCCTGCGGCGCACGTTTCAGGAGATCCCGCACGCCGTCGAGGTCATCGTCGAGGACGTCGACGCGCCGCGCGAGGACGGGCTCGTCCGCGTGCGGGCGCTCGCCTGGGTCGAGGCCGACTCGCAGAAGGGGATCCTCATCGGGGCGCAGGGCAGGATGATCAAGGCGATCGGGACGGCCGCGCGGCGCGAGCTCGAGCGCGAGCTCGAGGCACGCGTGCACCTGGACCTGTCGGTGCGGGTGCGCCGCGGCTGGCGCGGCGACGACGGCCTGCTCGACCGGCTGGGCATCGAGTAGGCCGCGCTCTCGTTCGCGCCGCCGGGCGTGCGTGCGGTCGAGCCTGCGACGGCCTCCGCCGCGACGCGCGACCAGCTCGCCACTAGAGTCCAGCCGGCTCGTGACCGATCGCTCCGCGGACATCCTCATCATCGGCGGCGGCATCGCCGGAGCCGGCGCGGCCGCCGAGCTGCGGGCCGGCGGCTTCGACGGCTCGATCCTGCTCGTGACGCGCGAGATGGATGCGCCCTATCACCGCCCGCCGCTGACGAAGGGCTACCTGCGCGGCAGCGAGGATCGCGAGGCGGGGCTCGTCCACCCCGAGGACTGGTGGGCCGAGCACGACGTCGAGCTGCTGCTGCGCACGCCGGTCATGAGCCTCGACGCCGGGGAGCGCGTCGCCAAGGTCGGGCGCCAGCTCGTCGGCTTCGATCGCGCGCTGCTGGCGACGGGGGCGGGCATCCGGCGCCTGCAGGTCGAGGGCGGCATGCGCGACGGCCTGCACTACCTGCGCGCCTACGGCAACGCCGACAAGCTGCGCGGCGAGGCCGCGGGCATCGAGCGCGTGACCGTCGTCGGGGGCTCGTACATCGCGACGGAGGTCGCCGCCTCGATGGCGCTGCTCGGCAAGCAGGTGACGATGGTCTGCCAGGAGGAGCTGCCGATGGAGCGCGGCTTCGGCCCGGTCGCCGGCCGCTTCGTGCGCGACCTGCTCACCGGCCACGGGATCGAGATCGTCGCGCGGGCCGACGTCGTCGAGTTCGCCGGGGAGGGCGAGGAGGGGCGCGTCGAGGCCGTCGTGACCGGCGACGGGCGCCGCGTGCAGACGCAGCTCGTCGTCGTCGGCGTCGGGGCGAACCCGGACGTCATGCTCGCCCGCAAGGCCGGCCTGCAGCTCGGCGAGTCGGGCGGCGTCGCGTGCGACCGCTGCCTGCGCACGTCGGCCGAGGGGATCTTCGCGGCGGGCGACATGTGCGAGTACGACAGCGTCGTGCATGGTCGGAGGCTGCGGATCGAGCACGAGGAGGTCGCGGCCGCTCAGGGGCGCCACGTCGCGCAGGTCATGCTCGGCAGCGAGGAGCCCTACGCCGAGGTGCCGTACTTCTGGTCGGACCTCGCCGACTGGGCGACCCTCGAGTACGTCGGCCCGGCCGCCGAGTGGGACGAGGAGATCGTCCGCGGCGACCCCGGCACGGGATCGTTCAGCGTCTTCTACGTGAGCGGCGGCAGGGTCGTCGCCGGGCTCGCGGTCGACCGGCCCGACGACCTCGAGCTCGCGCGCTCGATGCTCGCATCGGGCGCGAGCGCCGACGAGCTGCGGTAGGCGCGCGGCGTAGTTGCCGCGCGGGGCGCTGCGAGCGTGCCGCGGGGGGTCGCTGGGTTGGGGGGGCGTGGCGTGGTTGCCGCGGGGGGGGCTGCGAGCGTGTCGCGGGGGTTGCTGTGGTGCGCGGGGGAGCGCGTGGCGTGGTTGCCGCGCGGGGGCTGCGAGCGTGCCGTGGGGGGTTGCTGTGGTGCGGGGGAGCGCGTGGCGTGCTTGCCGCGCGGGGCGCTGCAAACCTGCCAGGGGGTCGCTGTGGTGTGGGCGCGTGGCGTGGTTGCCGCGCGGGGCGCTGCAAGCGTGCCGTGGGGGGTCTGTGGTGTGGGCGCGTGGCGTGGTTGCCGCGCGGGGCGCTGCAAGCGTGCCGTGGGGGGTCCGTGGTGTGGGCGCGTGGCGTGGTTGCCGCGCGGGGCGCTGCAAGCGTGCCGCGGGGGGTCCGTGGTGCGGGCGCGTGGCGTGGTTGCCGCGCGGGGCGCTGCAAGCGTGCCGCGGGGGGTCCGTGGTGCGGGCGCGTGGCGTGGTTGCCGCGCGGGGCGCTGCAAACCTGCCATGGGTCGCTGTGGTGCGGGCGCGTGGCGTGGTTGCCGCGCGGGGGCTGCGAGCCTGCAATGGGGCGTCCGTTGTGCCGGTGCGGGTGCGGGCGCGGGCGCGGTCACCGCCTTCCTTGCCGCGGCGCGTGGCGTGTTTGCCGCGCGGGGCGCTGCAAACCTGCCATGGGGTCGCTGTGGTGGCGGCGCGTGGCGTGTTTGCCGCGCGGGGCGCTGCAAACCTGCCATGGGGTCGCTGTGGTGCGGGCGCGTGGCGTGTTTGCCGCGCGGGGCGCTGCAAACCTGCCATGGGGTCGCCGTGGTGCGGGCGCGTGGCGTCGTTGCCGCGCGGGGCGCTGCAAACCTGCCACGCGGTCGCTGTGGTGCCGGGCGCGTGGCGTGTTTGCCGCGCGGGGGGCTGCAAGCGTGCCATGCGGCGTCCGTGGGGCGCAGCGGGCGCGCCGCGCGGTCACCGCCGCCCTCGCCGCGCCGCCCGCGCCGCGCCGCGCCGCGCCCCGGGCGCCGCGCCGCGCCGCGCCGCGCCACCGCCGCCCGAGGCGGCCGTCGGGCCTGGGCCGCCCGAGGCGCTCGAGCAGGCTCGGGCCTGGCGCCGCGCTCGCAGCGAGCGCCGGGGCGTGTCCGCAGCCCGCCCGCGCCTAGACTGCCAGCACGATGCAGATCGCCTATGACGCCCAGGGTCTCGTGCCCGTCATCGTGCAGGACTGGCGCAGCGGCGAGGTGCTGACGCTCGCCTACGCCAACGCCGAGGCGGTGCGCCGCACGCGCGAGAGCGGCGAGCTGCATCTCTACAGCCGGTCGCGCGCCGAGCAGTGGCACAAGGGCGCCACGAGCGGCAACACCCAGGCCGTCCGCGCGCTGCGCCTGGACTGCGACGGCGACGCGCTGCTGGCGCTCGTCGAGCCCGCCGGCCCGGCCTGCCACACGGGCGAGCGCACGTGCTTTCATCACGGCGAGCTCGCGCCGCCGGCGCCGCACGAGGCGCTGCCCGCGCTCGAGCGCACGCTGGCCCAGCGCGCCGCCGAACGCCCGGAGGGCTCCTACACCGTCACGCTGCTCGACGACCCGGCGCTCGCGGGGGAGAAGGTGCGCGAGGAGGCCGAGGAGGTCACCCGCGCCGCGCGCGAGGAGTCCGACGAGCGCGTCGACGAGGAGAGCGCCGACGTCCTCTACCACCTCGCCGTGCTGCTGCGCGGTCGCGAGCGCTCGCTCGCCGACGCGCAGACCGTGCTCAATGGCCGTCGCCGCTGACACCGGCGCGGGCGGCGCCGTCAGCGTCGAGCCGTCGCTCGACGAGGTCCGCGAGCTGGCGCGCGCGTACAACCTCATCGCGCTGCGCCACAGCTTCATCGACGACACCGAGACGCCGGTCTCCGCCTTTTTGAAGCTGCGCGGTCGCGCGCCGCAGAACCCGTCCTTCTTGCTGGAGTCCGCCGAGCGCGGCCAGCAGGTCGGGCGCTACAGCTTCATCGGCGTGCGCCCGCGGCGGGTCGTGCGCTGGTCGCTCGGCGACGAGCCCGCCGATCCCTACGCCCACGCCGCGGCCGAGGTCGCCCGCCACCGCCAGGCGCCGTGGCCCGACATGCCGCCGTTCGCGGGGGGCGCCGTCGGCTACTTCGGCTACGACCTCGTGCGCACGGTCGAGCCGCTCGCCGAGCCCAACCCGGACCCCGTCGGGCTGCCCGACATGGCGCTCATGCTCTCCGACGTGCTCCTCGTCTTCGACCACCTCAAGCACACGATCAGCGTGCTCGTCAACGTCTACGCCGACGACGACGCCGACCTCGAGGCGTCCTACGCCGACGCGGTCGCCACGATCCGCAAGGCGCGCGACCTGCTCGCCGGCCCGGTCCCGCGACCGGAGGCGACACCCGCACGGCCGCGCCCGGTCTTCTCCTCGAACATGACGCGCGAGCAGTTCGAGGCCAACGTCGCGCGGATCGTCGAGTACGTCCACGCCGGCGACGCCTTCCAGGTCGTGCCGTCGCAGCGCTGGTCGGCGGACCTGCAGATCGATCCGTTCTCGGTCTATCGCGGGCTGCGGGTCGTCAACCCGAGCCCCTACATGTACTTCCTGGACTTCCTGGACTTCCAGGTGGCGGGCGCCTCGCCCGAGCCGGTGCTGACCGTCTCCGGCCGTCACGTCGCGACGCGGCCGGTCGCCGGCACGCGCCCGCGCGGGGCGACGCTCGCCGACGACGAGCGGATCGCCGAGGAGCTGCTGGCCGACGAGAAGGAGCGCGCCGAGCACGTCATGCTCGTCGACCTCGGCCGCAACGACCTCGGCCGCGTCTGCGAGTACGGCTCGGTCTGCGTCGACCGCTTCATGGCGATCGAGACGTACTCGCACGTCATGCACATCGTCTCCAACGTCTCGGGCACGCTGCGCGAGGGCGTCACGGCGATGGACGCGCTGCGCTCCGTGCTGCCCGCCGGCACGCTCTCGGGCGCCCCGAAGGTGCGCGCGATGCAGATCATCGACGAGCTCGAGCCGGTCAAGCGCGGGGGCTACGGCGGCGCGATCGGCTACCTCTCCTACAGCGGCGACCTCGACACGGCGATCCACATCCGCACGGTCGTCATGAAGGACGGCCGCGCCCACGTGCAGGCCGGCGGCGGCACCGTCGCCGACGCCGTGCCGGCCTACGAGTTCGCCGAGTCCGAGGCCAAGGCGCGCGCCGTCCTGCGCGCGGTCGAGCTGGCCTCGCTGCAACCGGACTGGCCGTAGCGCGTGACGTGGGCGGACACCGCAGCGAGGATCCGGCCGCTCGGGGCCACGCCGTGAGCCCGCGAGCGACGCGCGTCCTCGTGATCGACAACTACGACTCGTTCACCTACAACCTCGTCCAGTACCTCGGGGAGCTGGGGGCGCAGCTGCACGTCGTGCGCAACGACCGCGCCACGGTCGACGAGCTGCTCGAGCGCGGGCCCGACCGCGTCGTCGTCTCGCCCGGCCCGTGCACGCCCAACGAGGCCGGCATCTCGCTGGAGGCGATGCGGCGCTTCCCGGAGGCCGGCATCCCGACGCTCGGCGTCTGCCTGGGCCACCAGTCGCTCGCGCAGGCGTTCGGCGGCTTCGTCATCCGCGGCGAGCCGATCCACGGCAAGACGAGCGAGATCGCGCACGACGGGCGCACGATCTTCGCCGGGCTGCCCGAGCGGCTGACCGTCGGGCGCTACCACTCGCTCGTCGTCGACCCCGACCGGCTGCCGGACGCCTTCGAGGTCTCCGCGCGGGGAGACGGCGTGGTCATGGGCATCCGCCACCGCGAGCTGCCCGCCGAGGGCGTCCAGTTTCACCCCGAGTCGGTCCTCACCGACGAGGGCAAGCGGCTGCTGGGCAACTTCCTGCGCGGCTGACCGGCCGGCGGGCCGACCGGGCGGCGCACGCCACACGCCGCACGCCACACGCCGCACGCCACACGCCCCACGCCGCCGCCGCTGCCCGGGGCGCCCGGCGGGTAGGCACCGCCCCAATGCGTCGCCTGCACCGCATCGCCGAGGAGCTGCGCGCCATGACCCTGCGCGAGGCCGTCGGGGAGGTCACGCGCGGCTACCGCGAGCACGACCTGCTCACGTTCGCGGGCGCGATCGCGTTCCAGGTCCTCTTCGCGATCATCCCGCTCACGCTGCTCGGGCTCGGCCTGCTCAGCGGCCTCGGCCTCGACGAGCAGTGGACGAGCGTGTGGGCGCCGGCCGCCCGCGACGCGATGTCCCCGCACGCGTTCGCGCTCGTCGACGACACCGTGCGCACGGTGCTCGAGCAGCAGCAGCTGTTCTGGATCACCGCCGGCATGGCCCTGGCGGTCTGGAAGATCTCCTCGACGACGCGCACGATCATGGACGTCTTTGACCGCATCTACGACAGCGACTGCGAGCGCACGTTCGCCGAGCGCATGCGGGTCTCGCTGCTGCTCGGCGCCGCGGTCGCCGTGCTCCTGCTCGCCGCGACGGCGTGCGCGCTGCTCGGCGACCACGCCCTGCGCGCGCTCGGCATCGACAGCGGCGCGATCGCCTGGCTGCGCTGGCCGGTGGCGCTCGCGCTGCTGTTCGGGGTCATCGCGCTGCTCGTGGCGCACGCGCCGGCCGAGCGCCAGCACGCGCAGTGGGTCGGGTTCGGCTCGCTCGTCGTCGTCGTCGCCTGGATCGGCACCTCGCTCGCGCTCGCCTGGTACGTCAGCGCGATCGCGAGCTACGGGTCGATCTTCGGCGCGCTGGCCACGGTCGTCGTGTCGCTGCTGTACCTCTACGCCGGCTCGATCGCGGTCCTGACCGGCGCCCAGCTCGACGCGCTCGTGCGCGACCGCGTGCGCAACGGCGGCTGACCGCAGCGCCGCCGGGTCCCGCGGCGAGCGCCCCGGGGCGCCTTCGCGGGCCGGCGAACCTACAATCGCCCCGGACATGGACGATCGCGAGCCGCTGACCCGCGCCTACCGCTTCGCGCTGGGCATCTGCAAGCCGATCGTGCGCCTCTGGGGCCGGCTGGAGGTCGAGGGCATCGAGCACGTGCCCGCGCACGGGCCGCTGCTCATCGTCGGCAACCACGACTCCTACTGGGATCCGATCGCGATCGGGATCGCGGCCATGAAGCGCCGCCAGATCCGCGCGCTGGCGAAGTCCTCGCTGTGGAAGGTCAAGGGCCTGCGCAGGGTGCTCGACGGGATGGGCCAGATCCCGATCCTGCGCGGCAGCGGCGACGCCGGCGCCCTGGACCCGGCGATCGCCGAGCTGCGCGGCGGCGCCTGCATCGGCATCTTCCCCGAGGGCACGCGCAGCCTCGGCCGCAAGCTGCGCCCGCGCAGCGGGCTGGGCCGGATCGCCGCCGCGGTGCCGGAGGCCGTCATCGTGCCCGTCGCCGTGAGCGGCACGACCGACATCCCGCGCTTTCCCAGGCGCCCGCGCGTGACGGTCCGCTTCCTGGCGCCGGCCGACGGCCTGCGGCCCGGCGAGCTGCCGGCCGATCTCGCGGTCCGCATCGTCGAGCAGCTGCGCCTGCTGGCCCCGATCACGCCCGCCGGACGGCGGCCCAAGGTCGCCGAGCTCCCGCCCGAGAAGTAGGCTGCGGCCGCAGTGCCAGATCCGGTCCTCACGAAGGCGATCGACGCCGTCGCCTCCGGCGCCAACCTCACGGTCGACGAAGCGGCCGCCGTGCTCGAGGTCATCATGGCCGGCGACGCCTCCGAGGCGCAGATCGCCGGCCTGCTCATCGGCCTGCGCACGAAGGGCGAGACCGTCGAGGAGCTCGCCGGCCTGGCGCGGACGATGCGCTCGCTGGCGACGCCGGTCACGACGACGCGCGACGAGCTCGTCGACACCGCCGGCACGGGCGGCGGGCGCTCGACCTTCAACGTGTCGACGACGGCCGCGCTGATCGCCGCCGGCGCCGGCTGCGCGGTCGCCAAGCACGGCAACCGCTCGGCGACCGGGCGCTCGGGCTCGGCCGACGTGCTCGAGGCGCTCGGGGTGCGCATCGACCTGATGCCCGCCGCGGTCGGCGCGTGCATCGACGAGCTCGGCTTCGGCTTCATGTTCGCCCCGCTGCACCACCAGGCCACGCGCTTCGTCGTTCCCGTGCGCAAGGAGCTCGCGGTGCGCACGATCTTCAACTTCCTCGGGCCGCTGACGAACCCCGCCTGCGCGCGGCGCCAGCTGATCGGCGTCTCGGACCCGGGCTTCCTGGAGACGATGGCCGGAGCGCTCGCGCTGCTCGGCGTCGAGCGGGCGTTGGTCGTATCCTCGCAGGACGCGCTCGACGAGATGAGCATCTCGGCCCCCACCACCGTCGTCGAGGTCGACGGCGCCGACCTGAGGACCTACACCGTGCGCCCGGAGGACTGCGGGCTGTCGACGGCGGCCGATCCCGACGCCGTCGCCGGCGGCTCACCGCAGGACAACGCGGCGATCGTGCGCGAGATCTTCGCCGGGCGCCCGGGGCCGCGCCGCGATCTCGCGGTGCTGAACGCCGGTGCCGCGATCTACGCGGCCGGCCGCGCGGACGACATCGCCGCCGGCGTCGCCGCCGCGCAGGCCGCGATCGACGACGGTGCAGCGCAGCGCACGCTCGACGCGCTCGTGCTGCGCACGGGCCAGCTCGCCGAGGGCGGCGCGCCGGCGTGAACGTGCTCGACCGGATCGTCGCCGACACGCGCCACGCCGTGCGCCGCCGGCGCGAGGAGATCCCGCTGGCCGAGCTCGAGTCCGCGCTCGCCCGCCGCGGCGACGACCGCCCGTTCTCCGAGGCGCTCACCCTGCCCGGCGTCTCGGTGATCGCCGAGCACAAGCGCCGCTCGCCGTCGGCGGGCACGATCCGCGAGGGCGCGACCGTCGCCGACGTCGTGCTCGCCTACGAGCGCGGCGGCGCGGCCGCGCTCTCGATCCTCACCGAGGGCCCGCACTTCGGCGGGTCGCTCGACGACCTGCGCGCGGCGCGCGCGGCATCGGCGCTGCCGATCCTGCGCAAGGACTTCATCGTCGACCGCTACCAGCTCTACGAGTCGGCCGCCGCCGGCGCCGACGCGATCCTGCTCATCGTCGCCGCGCTCGACGCCGGCGAGCTCGCGGAGCTGCACGCCGAGGCGCGCGCGCTGGACCTCGACGTGCTCGTCGAGGTCCACGACGAGGACGAGCTGGCGTGCGCGCTCGGGGTCCTCGACGCCGACGTCATCGGGATCAACAACCGCGACCTGGCGGACTTCAGCGTCGACGTCCAGCGCACGTTCGAGCTGCTCGCCGACATCCCGGCGGGCAAGACCGTCGTCTCCGAGTCGGGCTTTCACTCCCGCCAGCAGCTCGACGAGCTCGAGCGCGTCGGCGTCGACGGGGTGCTGATCGGCGAGACGCTCATGCGCGCCGACGATCCCGAGGTCGCCGTCCGCGGGCTGACCGGGGTCGGCGCCGAGGGCGACGGACCAGCGCGGTGACCGGCGCCCCCGCGCGGCGCCGGCCGGCCCGGTGAGCCGCTTCTCGCACTTCGTCGCCGCGCTGATCGGCGGGACGGTGGTCGGCGCGGTCCTGCTGCTCACCGGCGTGGGCGGCGGCGCGCAGACGAGGACCGTCGTCGCCGGCGCGGGCGCGATCGCCAACCCCAAGCAGGATGCGCTCACGCCGCGCGAGATCTACAAGCGCGATGCGCCGGGCGTCGTCTTCATCACCGCCGACGTCGTCCAGGGCGCGTCGCCGTTCGCCCCCGAGCAGCGCGGGCAGGCGACCGGGTCGGGCTTCGTCATCGGCGAGAACGGCTCGATCGTCACGAACGCCCACGTCGTGGCGGGCGCGTCGCGCGTCACCGTGCGCTTCGGCGACAGCACGACCGCACGGGCCAAGCTCGCCGGCGCCGACCCGTCGACCGACCTCGCGCTGCTGCTCGTCGACCCCGACGGCCTCGATCTGCGGCCGCTCGAGCTGGGCTCCTCCAAGCACGTCCAGGTCGGCGACCCGACCGTCGCGATCGGCAACCCGTTCGGCCTGGACCGCACGCTGACGACGGGCGTCGTCTCGGCCCTGCAGCGCTCGATCCCCTCGCTGCAGCCCGGCTTCACGATCGACAACGTCATCCAGACCGACGCCGCGATCAACCCCGGCAACTCCGGCGGACCGCTGATCGACGCCTACGGCAAGGTCATCGGCGTCAACTCGCAGATCCAGACCGGCGGGGGCGGCGGCAACGTCGGCATCGGCTTCGCGGTGCCGATCGACACGGCGAAGGACGTCATCCCTCAGCTGCGCCGCGACGGCGCCGTGCAGCGCGCGTACCTCGGCGTGACGACGCGCAGCGTCGACGGCACGCTGGACGCGCTGGACCTCGGGACGTCCGGCGGGGCGCTCGTGGAGACCGTCTCGCCGGGCAGCCCCGCCGAGCGGGCCGGACTGCGCGGCGGCAGCCGGGTGGTCGACGTCGCCGGCCAGTCGATCCGCGCGGGCGGCGACGTCATCACGGCGATCGACGGCCGCGAGGTGGCCGGAGCCGACGACGTCAGCGCGCTCGTCGACGGCCGCCGGCCCGGCGACGAGCTGCGCATCGAGATCCTGCGCGGCGCGACGCGGCGCACGGTGAAGGTCGAGCTCGGGCGCCGCCCGACGTTCTGAGCTCGGGCGCCGGCCGCGCCGGCGGGCGGCTCTACGATGAGCGCCATGCCGACGCGGATCAAGCACTGCGGGATCACGAGCCTGCAGGACGCCCACCACGCGGCGCAAGCGGGCGCCTGGGCGCTGGGGATGATCTTCTGGCCGGGCTCGCCGCGTCGCTGCGACCCGGCCGAGGCGCAGCTCATCGGCGCCGCGCTGCGGCGCACCGTGCACCTCGTCGGGGTCTTCGTCAACGCCCGCCTGGAGGAGATCGACGCGATCGTCCAGGCGACCCCGCTCGACGTCGTGCAGCTGCACGGCGACGAGGGCCCGGTCTTCTGCGGCGAGGTCGCCCGCCGCACCGGTGCGAAGATCGTCAAGGCGGTGCGCGTCCAGTCGCGCGCCACGCTGCAGGCCGCGGCCGCCTTCCACACCGACTTCCTGCTGCTCGACGCGCATGTCGAGGGCGTGCCCGGAGGGACGGGGCGGACGATCGACTGGGAGCTCGTGCGCGGCGCGCAGCTCGGCGCGCCGATCATCCTCGGCGGCGGCCTGACGGCGGACAACGTCGCCGCGGCGATCGCCGCGACCGAGCCGTTCGCCGTCGACGTCGCAAGCGGAACGGAGCTGGCGCCGGGCGTCAAGGACCCCGCCAAGCTGCTGGCCTTCCGCGAGGCCGTCCGCGGCCCCGCCGAGCCGGTCCCCGGGGCGTCGGGGGCGATCTGCGAGCACCCCGCGGTCGACGCGCGTTAGCCTGCCTGGATGAGCTCCGCGCGCGCCGATGACTGACCGCACGCCGATCGTCGAGTCCGGCGTCGAGCATCGCTTCGGGCCCTACGGCGGCCAGTACGTCCCCGAGACGCTGATGCCCGCGCTCGTCGAGGTCGAGCAGGCCTGGGTCGCGGCGCGCGACGATCCCGGCTACCGCGCGCAGCTCGGCGGGCTGCTGCGCGACTTCGCCGGCCGCCCGACGCCGCTGTACCTCGCCGAGCGCCTCTCCGAGCGGGCCGGCCGCGAGATCTGGCTCAAGCGCGAGGACCTCATGCACACCGGCTCGCACAAGCTCAACAACGCGCTCGGCCAGGCGCTGCTGGCCAAGCGGATGGGCAAGGAGCGGATCATCGCCGAGACCGGCGCCGGCCAGCACGGCGTCGCGAGCGCGACCGCGTGCGCGCTGCTGGACCTCGAGTGCGTCGTCTACATGGGCGCCGAGGACATCCGCCGCCAGGCGCCGAACGTCCAGCGGATGCGGCTGCTCGGCGCCGACGTCGTCAGCGTCGAGGCCGGGGCACGCACGTTGAAGGAGGCCGTCAGCGAGGCGATCCGCGACTGGGTCGCATCGGTCGCCACGACGCACTACATCATCGGCTCGGCCGTCGGCCCGGCGCCCTACCCGGCGCTCGTGCGCGACCTGCAGCGCGTGATCGGCGACGAGGCCCGCGCCTCGCTGCTGGAGCGCGCGGGCCGCCTGCCCGACCGCGTCATCGCCTGCGTCGGCGGCGGCTCGAACTCGATCGGCGTCTTCACGCCGTTCGTCGCCGACGCGCAGGTCGCGCTGATCGGCGTCGAGGCGGCCGGCGAGGGGCTGGCCGGCGGGCGCCACGGCGCCCCGCTGACCGTCGGCGGCCGCGCCGGGGTCCTGCACGGCTCGCTGTCGGCGATCATGCAGGACGACGACGGCCAGGTCACCGAGGCGCACTCGATCTCGGCCGGCCTGGACTACCCCGGCTCCGGCCCCGAGCACGCCTACCTGCGCGACTCGGGCCGCGCGCGCTACGTCGCGGTCGAGGACGCCGACGCGCTGCGGGCGTTTCGCCTCGTCACGCGGCTGGAGGGCATCATCCCGGCGCTTGAGACCGCGCACGCGCTGCACTACGCGCTGCACGAGGACGGCGGCGGCT
This sequence comes from uncultured Solirubrobacteraceae bacterium, assembly GCA_963722455.1. Taxonomy (GTDB): domain Bacteria; phylum Actinomycetota; class Thermoleophilia; order Solirubrobacterales; family Solirubrobacteraceae; genus CADCVQ01. Next base: position 102,821 of record CAVRMD010000007.1, on the reverse strand, counting down.
CGCAGCTGGACCTCGTCTGCCTCTCGGGCCGGGGCGACAAGGATCTCGCCGAGGTCATCGCCGCCGATGGGTAAGCCCGCGCGCGACCGCGTGCCCGCCGTGGCGCAGACCGGGGTGGACCGGATCGCGGCGGCGTTCGCGCTGTGCGGGCGCCGGCCGGCGCTCATGCCCTACCTCATGGGCGGCTTCCCCGACACGGCGACGTCGCTGCGCATCGGCGAGGCCTGCGCCGCCAACGGGGCCGATCTCGTCGAGCTGGGCGTGCCGTACTCCGACCCGCTCGCCGACGGGCCGGTCATCCACGCCGCCGGGACCGCCGCGCTCGCGGCCGGGGCGACGCTCGACGGCGTGCTCGAGGTCGGCACGGCGCTGGCGCGGCGCCTGCCGGTCGTGCTCATGTGCTACGTCAACATCGTGCTCGCGCGCGGCCCGCAGGCGTTCGCGCAGCGCCTGCGCGACGCCTCGATCAGCGGGCTCATCGTGCCCGACCTGCCGCTGCACGAGGCCGGCGAGGTACGCGCGGCGTGCGACGAGGCCGGCATCGCGCTCGTCCCGCTCGCCGCGCCGACGACGACCGACGAGCGGCTGGCGGCGATCGGCGAGCACGCCCGCGGCTTCGTCTACGCCGTGTCGGTGGTCGGGACGACCGGGGAGCGCGCCGGGCCCGGCCAGGACCGCCGCGCGCTCGTGGACCGCGTGAAGGCGAGCACGACGCTCCCGGTCGCGCTGGGCTTCGGGATCTCGACCGCGGAGCAGGCCGCCGAGGCGGTCGCGGCGGGCGCCGACGGCGTCATCGTCGGCAGCCGGCTCGTGCGCGCCGCCGGCGAGGCGGGCGACCCGGCCGCTGCGGTCGGCGCCGTCGTTGCGCAGCTGGCCGCCGGGCTCATCGGTTAGGCTGCGGCCCCACATGGGTCTCGTCCTCGCCACCACGGCCGGCCTCGTCGCCTGGATCGTCCTGTGGGCGATCGGCTGGCAGTCGCTCGACGCGTTTCTCGTCACGACGGTCGTCGTGACCTTCGGCGCGACCGCGAAGATGCTCGTCCCGTACCTGCCCAGCCGGGAGTAACCGCGCGCGTGTCCGGCGGGCGTCGCGCGGCCGTTGCCTGCGTCCTCGGCGCGCTCCTGCTCTGCGGCGTCGCGTCGGGCTGCGGCGGCCAGGAGGAGAAGGCCGTCCCGCAGGGCAGCGACACGCTGACGCTGTACTCCAGCCTGCCGCTGCAGGGGCCCGACCGCTCGCGCTCGCGCGACATGGTCAACGCGATCAAGCTCGCGCTTCAGCAGGCTGACGGGATGGCCGGCCCGTTCACGATCACCTACGTGTCGCTGGACTCGGCCACGCGCGAGGCCGGGACCTGGACCACCGACAAGGTGCTCGCCAACGCGCGCCAGACCGTTCGCGACGCCAACGCGATCGCCTACATCGGCGAGCGCGACTCCGCCGCCACCGCGCTGTCGCTGCCGATCACGAACGAGGGGCACCTGCTGCAGGTCAGCCCGTCGAGCACGTACGACGGGCTCACGCGCTCCAGCCGCCGGCAGGGCGAGCCGGAGCGCTTCTACCCGTCGGGCGAGCGGACGTTCGCCCGCGTCGTCCCGCCCGACCACGTCCAGGCATCGGCGCTCGTCGGCTACATGAAGGAGTCGGGCGTGGGCAGCCTCGCGCTGCTCGCCGACCGCCGGATCTACGGCGGCGGGCTCGCCGACGAGATCGAGCGGGCGGCCGCGCGCCAGGGGATCGCGGTCAGCGACGCCGGCCTGATCGACGCGTCGAAGGGCGACCTGTCGGGCGCCGCCGGGAAGGTCGCGAACACGGGCGCCGACGCGTTCCTGTTCGCCGGCACGACGGACACGGGCGCGGCCCGCATCTTCAACGCGGTCGCGGCGGCCAGCCCGGAGAGCATGCTCCTCTTCGGCCCGGCGGCCGTCGCCGACCAGGCGTTCCTCGACGACCTGTCGCGCAGCGCCAAGCGCCGGGCGCGGATCACGACCACCGCGCTCCCGGTCCGGTTGCTGCCCGAGAGCGCGCGCGCCTTCCGCGACGGCTTCCGGCGGGCGTTCGGCCGCTACCCCGCGCCGGAGGCGCTGCAGGCGTTCGAGGCGGCGAGCGCCGTCCTGCACGCGATCGGCTCGTCGGGCCTGGAGGGCAACAAGCGCGCCGTCGTCATCGAGCGGTTCATGGCCATTCGCAACCGCGCGTCCGTGCTCGGCACGTACTCGATCGACCGCTTCGGCGACCCGACGCTGTCGACCTACGCCGGCAACCGGATCCGCGCCGGCGCGCTCGCGCTCGACAAGGTCCTCGAAGTGCGCAACTGATGCCGCGAACGGCGAACGCGTTGCAGGCCGACCGCGGCGATGTGAACGGGTGTACGATCGCCACGCCTACATGACCAGCCCTCAGGAGGACGGCTTTGAAACCAAACCGAATTGTCACGCTCAGCTGCGGCGTCGCCCTTGCGGCGATCGGGATCGCCGCCTGCGGTGACGACGAGAAGTCCAACGGTTCCGGCGCGACCACGGCCGGCGGCGGGACGCTGACGGTCTACTCCAGCCTTCCGCTGCAGGGAGCCTCGCGACCGCAGACGACCGCCATGGTCAACGGCATCAAGCTCGCCATCAAGGAGGCGGGCAACAAGGCCGGCACGTTCACGGTCAAGTACCAGTCGCTCGACGACTCCCAGGCGCAGGCCGGCAGCTGGACGCCGGAGGCCGTCTCCCAGAACGCTCGCAAGGCGGCCCAGGACTCGAGCACCGCCGCCTACATCGGCGAGTTCAACTCCGGAGCGAGCGCGGTCTCGATCCCGATCCTCAGCGACGCCAAGGTGCCGCAGATCTCGCCGGCCAACACGGCGGTGGGCCTGACCTCCGACGATCCGGGCGCCGACAAGGGCGAGCCCGCGAAGTACTACCCGTCGGGCTATCGCAACTACGTGCGCATCGTCCCCAAGGACACGATCCAGGGCGCCGCGCTCGCGACCGTCATGAAGGAGGACGGCTGCAAGAAGGTCGCGATGGCCAACGACAAGGAGGTCTACGGAGCGGGCCTGGCGCGCAACATCCAGCTGGCCGCCAAGGCGCAGACGCTGAACATCCTGTTCAACGACGGCATCGACACGAAGGCGGCCAACTACCGCTCGATCGCGTCGCGCGCCAGGACGCAGGGCGCGGACTGCTTCGTGTTCAGCGGCATCACGTCCAACAACGCGGTCCAGATCTTCAAGGACTTCGAGGCGGCGCTGCCCGACGCGAAGCTCTACGGCCCCGACGGCGTCGCCGAGTCCGGCTTCGCCGACCCGGCGAAGGGCGGCATTCCGAAGAAGGTCGCCGCGAAGGTCAAGGTCACCGTCGCGACGCTCGACCCGGCCAGCTACCCGCCCGAGGGCAAGGCGTTCTTCGCCGCCTTCGAGAAGGAGTACGGCAGCAAGAACCCCGACCCGTACGCGATCTACGGCTACGAGGCGATGCGCCTCGCGCTCGACGCGATCGAGCGCTCGGGCACCGGCAAGCGCGAGGACGTCGTCACGGCGCTGTACGCCACGAAGGACCGCTCGAGCGTGCTCGGCACGTACTCGATCGACGAGAACGGGGACACGACGCTGACGGACTACGGCGTGTACTCGATCGCCGACGGCGGCTTGAAGTTCGACAAGACGGTCAAGGCAGCCAGCTAGCACCAGGCTCCGAGCGACCGGGGGCGGAGCCGCGGCTCCGCCCCCGCCGCCCGAGGACGGATCCACGACCGAGACGACGATGGCCGCCGCCAGCATCCCAAGCTCCGCTCCCGCTCGTGCCGTGCGCGGCTTTCTCTCGAAGTACGGTCTGATCGGCGTCCTGCTGATCATGCCGGTGGCGTTCGGCATCCACGACCTGCGCACCGAGGGCGACCTGTCGAGGATCGGCAACAACCTCCTCGACGGCCTCTCCAACGGCTCGATCTGGGCGCTCGTGGCGATCGGCTACACGCTCGTCTACGGCATCGTCGAGCTCATCAACTTCGCCCACGGCGACGTGTTCATGCTCGGCTCGTTCGTCGCCGCCGGCTTCTTCGGCACGATCGGCCTGACCGCGGCGACCGGCCTCGTCGGGCTCGTCGTGGGCCTGCTCGCGACGCTCGTCGTGGCGATGGTCGCGTCGGGCCTGCTCAACGTCATGATCGAGCGGGTCGCGTACCGCCCGCTGCGCAACGCGCCCAAGCTGGCGCCGCTGATCACCGCGGTCGGCTTCTCCTTCATCCTGCAGAACGTCGGCCTGTTGTGGCGCGGCGGCTCGCAGCAGGGGATCGTCAACCTCATCGAGTCCCAGACGCAGCTCATCGCGATCGCCGGCATCAGCATCACGCACGGCGACGCGCTGGCGATCGTCGTGACGATCCCGCTCGTGCTCGCGATGACGACCTTCATCTCGCACAGCCGGCTGGGCAAGGCGATGCGCGCGACGGCGCAGGACCCGGACGCGGCGCGGCTGATGGGCATCAACGTCGACACGACGATCTCGGCGACCTTCCTCATCGGCGGCATGCTGGCGGGCGCCGCCGGCCTCATCTACGCGCTGTACCAGACGACGATCTGGTACTTCCAGGGCTTCACCGCCGGCCTCATCGCGTTCACGGCGGCGGTCATGGGCGGGATCGGCAACATCCGCGGCGCCGTGCTCGGGGGGCTGATCATCGGCGTCATCCAGCAGACCTCGGACAACCGGATCGGCAGCCAGTGGACGCCCGCGATCGTCTTCGCCTACCTCGTCCTGATCATGGTCTTCAAGCCGTCCGGGCTGCTCGGGGAGCAGACGCGAGAGGCCGGCTGAGATGGGCGCCGCGACCGCCTCGCACAGGCGCCTGAGCGCACCGACGCCGCCGCGCACCGCGCAGATCGCGATCGCCTGCGCGGCGATCCTGGCCGCCGCGCTGCTGCCGTTCTTCGTCTCCGGCGGCGGCGGCTTCATCGAGGACGCGACGCTCGCGCTGGCCTACATCGTCATGGCGCTGGGCCTGAACATCATCGTCGGCTTCGCCGGCCTGCTGGACCTCGGCTACGTCGCGTTCTTCGCGATCGGCGCGTACACGATGGGCTACTTCGGCTCGCTGTTTCACATCGAGGCCAACGGCGGCGAAGGCATCCACGTGCTCGTCACCGGCGTCGCCGCGCAGCTGCCCGGCATCCATCTGAACTTCCTGATCATCGTCGTGCTGGCGATCGTCGCGACGACGATCGCCGGCATGCTCATCGGCCTGCCGACGCTGCGCCTGCGCGGCGACTACATCGCGATCGTGACGCTGGCCTTCGGCGAGATCGTCGGCCGCATCGCGATCAACGGCGACGAGATCACGTTCCTCGGCACGAAGCTCACCAACGGCCGCCAGGGGATCACGCCCGTCGACAAGATCGACCTGCCGTTCCTGGACCCGTTCACGTCGCTGAACCTCAGACCCTGGTACTGGGTGGCGTTCGCGATGGTCCTCATCGCGCTGTTCGTGAACTTCCGCCTGCGCGACTCGCGGATCGGGCGCGCCTGGATCGCCCTGCGCGAGGACGAGGTCGCCGCGATCAGCATGGGCGTGCCCGCGGTCAAGACCAAGCTGTTCGCCTACGGCACGGGGGCGGCGTTCGGCGGCGTCTCGGGAGCGTTCCTGGGCTCCTATCTGAACACCGTCAACGCCGACCAGTTCCAGTTCGCGTTCTCGATCTTCGTGCTCGCGATGGTGATCCTCGGCGGCCTGGGCTCGATCTGGGGCGTCGTCATCGGTGCGATCGCGCTGTCGTTCATCAACAACCGCCTCATCCCCGACGTGCTCAACGGGGTGCCGGCGAAGATCGGGCTGGACTTCGACCTCACCGAGCTCTCGTTCGGGATCTTCGGCTTTCTGCTCGTCATCATGATGGTGCTCAGACCCGAGGGGCTGCTGCCCGAGCGCCGACGGCAGATCGAGCTCGAGGAGCACATCGAGCACATGCCCGGCGACGACGGCGCCTACGCGGCGAGGGTCCCGTGAGCCCCGGCGGCGACACGATCCTGTCCGCCGACGGCGTGACGAAGCAGTTCGGCGGCCTGACGGCGGTCGGCGACGTCACGTTCTCGATCCCGCCGCGGTCGATCGTCTCGCTGATCGGGCCCAACGGGGCCGGCAAGACGACGTTCTTCAACATCCTCACGGGCCTCTACAAGCCGACGCTCGGCAAGGTGACCTTCGACGGCAAGGACATCACCGGCGGCCGGCCCGACAAGATCATGGCGCTCGGCGTCGCGCGGACCTTCCAGAACATCCGCCTGTTCGGCACGATGACGGCGCTCGAGAACGTCGTCGTCGGCCAGCACGCACGCATGAAGGCGGGGCTGTTCGGGTCGATCCTGCGCCCGCCGAGGGTTCGCCGCGAGGAGCAGCGCGTCCGCGAGAAGGCCGCCGAGACGCTCGAGTACGTCGGCCTGCGCCCGGCGCTGCACGAGCAGATGGCGACGAACCTCTCCTACGGCGACCAGCGCCGCGTCGAGATCGCGCGCGCGCTGGCATCCGATCCCAAGCTGCTGCTGCTCGACGAGCCGACGGCCGGCATGAACCCGCAGGAGTCCGACGAGCTCACGCGCTTCATGGAGCGCCTGCGCGACGACCTCGGCCTGTCGATCCTGCTCATCGAGCACGACATGAAGGTCGTCATGGGCGTCTCGGAGTACGTCACGGTCCTCGATCACGGCGAGAAGATCTGCGAGGGCGAGCCGCTGAGCGTCCGCACCGACCCGAAGGTCGTCGAGGCCTACCTCGGCAAGCAGGAGGCCGAGCGCCAGCGCACGCAGGACGGCGTCGAGGAATGACGATGCTCGAGGTCAGGGAGATCCGGACGTTCTACGGCAACATCGAGGCGCTCAAGGGCGTGTCGCTGACCGTCGAGGAGGGCGAGTGCGTGACGCTGATCGGCTCCAACGGCGCCGGCAAGTCCACGACGCTGCGATCGATCTCCGGGCTGACGCCGCCGCGGACCGGCGACATCGTCTTCGAGGGCGAGAACATCACCCGCACGGCGCCGGCGGAGATCGTCAAGCTCGGCATCTCGCAGTCGCCGGAGGGCCGGCGCTGCTTCTCGCGGATGACCGTGCGCGAGAACCTCGACATGGGCGCCTACCTGCGCCGCGACAAGGAGATCGGCGACGACATGACGCGCGTCTTCGAGCTCTTCCCGCGGCTGCAGGAGCGCGAGCGCCAGAAGGCGGGCACGATGTCCGGCGGCGAGCAGCAGATGCTCGCGATCGGCCGCGCGCTGATGGCGCGGCCCCGGCTGCTGCTGCTCGACGAGCCGTCGATGGGCATCGCGCCGATCCTCGTCGAGCGCATCTACGACACGATCGCCGAGATCAACCGCCAGGGCACGACGATCCTGCTCGTCGAGCAGAACGCCAACTACGGCCTGGCGGTCTCCCAGCGCGCCTACGTGCTGGAGACCGGCGCCGTCGTCATGAGCGACGACTCGGCGACGCTGCGCACGAACCCCGACGTCCAGAAGGCGTACCTCGGCGGATGATCGTCCTCTCCGTCATCGGCGTGACCGCCCTGTACCTGCTCTACCTCTGGCTGCTGTCGGCGATCATCGCCAGCTACCTGTCGGGCAAGAAGGGCTACGGCGAGCGGGTCGGGCTGGCGTGCGGGCTGCTGCTGTCCTTCGTGGCGATCCCGATCTGGATCGTCATCCCCTCCAAGCCCACCTCCGATTGGGGCCGGCGCAAGGCGCAGCGCCGATCCAAGGCGTAGGCGCGGCGTCAGTCCGCGAGCGTGTCGCGCAGCGCCTCGTCGAGATCGGGGTGCTGGAACGCGTAGCCCAGCTCGGCGACCCGCCCGGGGATCATGCGAACCCCGGTGAGCACGATCTGGCTCATCTCGCCGTACATGAGCTTGATCGTGAAGCCCGGAACCGGCGCGACGGCGGGCCGGTTGAGCGCGCGGCCCAGCGACTTGGCGAACGCCTTGTTCGTGACCGGCTCGGGAGCGGCGGCGTTGATCGGACCCTGGAAGGTCTCGCTGTCGACGAGCGCGAGGTAGATGCCGACGAGGTCGTCGAGATGGATCCAGGGCATGTACTGCTTGCCGCTGCCGATCGGCCCGCCGATGCCGGCCTTGAACGGCGGCAGCATCTTCGCCAGGGCGCCGCCGCCGGCGTCCAGGACGATCCCGGTGCGCACCATGACCGTCCGCGTGCCGATCTTCGCGGTCTCCGCCTGGCGCTCCCAGCGCGCGACGACCTGCGCCAGCCAGTCGCTCCCGGGGCCGACGCTCTCGTCGACCGGCTCGTCCTTGCGCGCGCCGTAGTAGCCCGACGCCGAGGCGCAGATGAGCGCCCTGGGCCGCGGCTTGGTGTCGAAGATGCTGTGCACGATGTTGCGCGTGCCCTTCTCGCGGCTGTCGAGGATCTCGGCCTTGACGTCGTCGTTCCAGCGCTGGCCGACGTCCTCGCCGGCGAGGTGGACGACCGCGTCGCGGCCCGCCAGCGCGTTGGATGGCGCCGCCTCGTCCTTGAGGCTCCACGCGAACGCCTCGACGCCGAGCTGCTCGCTCGCGCGGTCGGGGTCGCGCGACAGGACCGTGACCTCGTCGCCGCGGTCCTTCAGCGCCTGCACGAGGTGGCGTCCGATCCGTCCGGTCGCGCCTGTGACGGTGACCCGCATCGTCCGAGCATAGGGCCCCCGGCCGCGGGCGGCCGTCGCCGTGCCCCGGGCGCAGGCGGGCGGCGGCTCAGGCGGGCGCGGCGCCCTCGTCGCCGTCGGGCCGCTTGTGCCTGCGCCGGCGCGCGGTGATCGCCTGGTGCGACGCCGTCGGGATCTCGTCCAGGCGCGGGGCGTCGCAGGAGCGCACGGCCTGCAGCAGCCGGCTCCAGCAGCCGAGCGCCGGATCGGCGTGGTAGTGGCCGATCCAGCCGGTTCGCCAGAAGTCCGCCGCGCGCTCGCCGTTTGCGTTCAGCGTCACGTAGGGATCGTCGGCTGCGATCGTCTCGCCGCAGAAGTTGCAGGTGTAGATCAGGCTCATTGGGCGCGTCCTTGCGTCGTCGACTGCTCCTCCCGGCTGACCATGGTACGCGGCGCTGCGGTCGGGCGCGCAGGTGTGCGTAGAGTGCGCGGGCGATGCCCGGACGCCCGGACGAGCTCTACCTGATCGACGGCAACTCGCTCGTCTACCGGGCGTTCTTCGCGCTGCCGGAGTCGATCGCGACGTCGACGGGCGTTCCGACGAACGCGATCTTCGGCTTCGCCTCGATGCTCGTGAAGATCCTCACCGAGCACGGCACGAAGCCGACGATCGTCGTCTGGGACGCCGGCTCCAGCGGGCGCAGGGAGGTCTACGGCGAGTACAAGGCGGGGCGCTCGACGCGGCCCGACCTGCTCAAGGAGCAGTGGCCGCACTTCGAGCCGCTCGTCGAGGCGTTCGGCTACGCGAACACCCGCGTCGAGGGGTTCGAGGCCGACGACGTCATCGCGACGCTCGCCGAGCGCGCCCGCGAGCAGTCGATCCCGGTCGTCATCGTCACCGGCGACCGCGACGCGTTCCAGCTCATCGATCCGGAGGGCCTCGTCGCGGTCATGGCGACCTCGCGCGGCATCACCGAGACCAAGCTCTACGACCACGCTGCGGTCGTCGAGCGCTACGGCATCCCGCCCGAGCTGATCCCCGACTTCTATGGCCTGAAGGGCGACACGAGCGACAACATCCCGGGCGTCCCCGGGATCGGCGACAAGACCGCCGCCCAGCTGCTGCAGCGCTTCGGCGACCTCGAGGGCGTGCTCGGCTCGGTCGACGAGATCAGCGGCGCCAAGCGCAAGGAGAACCTCGTCAACCACGCCGAGGACGCGCGGATCTCCAAGGTGCTCGCGACGATGCGGCGCGACCTCGACGTCGACCTCGACGTCGTCGCCGCCGCCGCGCAGGCGCCGGACCGCTCGAAGCTGCGCGAGGTCTTCCGCGAGTTCGAGCTGCGCGACCCGCTGCGCCGCCTGGAGGAGTACCTCGGCGAGGAGCGGGCCGCGCCCGCGCCGCAGGCGTCGACCGAGGTGAGCGCCGCGCGCGTGCGGGCCGGACGGCTCGCCGACATCGCCTCCCTGCGGGGCGACGAGCTCGTGCTCGTGGTGCGCGCGCCCGCGGTCCCCGAGGGCGAGCTGCTCGCCGTCGACGGCTCCTGGCGCTTCGCCGTCGCCGCCGGCGGCGAGGTGCTGACCGGCGCGATCGACGATCCGGCGCAGCTCGTCGCGGCCGCCGGCGAGCGGCCTGTCGTCGCCTACGACGCCAAGGCGCTCGGCGTCGTCCCGGCGAACCTCGTCCACGACGCGCTGCTCGGCGCCTACCTGCTCGAGCCGGCGCGGCGCGGCTACCCGCTGCGCGAGCTGCTCGAGGAGCGCGGCCTCGGCGCGCCCGGCGTCGAGGACGAGCTCGCCGCCGAGGCGCTGCTCGTCGGCGAGCTGTCGGCCTGGCAGCGCGAGCAGATCGTCGCCCGCGACCTCGTCACGGTCATGCGCGAGATCGAGCTTCCGCTCGTCGCGGTCCTGCGGCGCATGGAGCTCGCCGGGGTGCGCCTGAACACCGAGCGCCTGAAGGAGATCACGGGGCGCGTGCGCGAGGAGGTGCGCGCGCTGGAGCTCGAGATCTACGAGCTGGCGGGCACGGAGTTCGTCATCGGCTCGCCGCAGCAGCTCGGGGAGGTGCTCTTCGTCAAGCTCGGGCTGTCGAAGAAGCGGCGCGGCAAGACAGGCTTCTCGACCGACGCGCGCGTCCTGCAGGCGATCCGCTCCGAGCACGAGATCATCCCGCTCGTCGAGCGCTGGCGCGAGCTCAACCAGCTCGACAAGACGTACTTCAGCGTGCTCCCGCAGCTCGTCGACGCACGGTCGCGGATCCACACGACGCTGTTGCAGGCGGCCGCCACGACCGGCCGCCTGGCGTCCACGAACCCGAACATGCAGAACGTCCCGATCCGCACCGCGCTCGGTCGCGAGATCCGCGGCTGCTTCGACGCCGCCGCGGGCAACGCCCTGCTGAGCGCCGACTACTCGCAGATCGAGCTGCGCGTGCTCGCGCACATCGCCGACGAGCCGGTGCTCAAGGAGATCTTCGTGCGCGGCGAGGACGTCCACACGGCGACCGCCGCGAAGGTCTTTCAGACCGCGCCCGAGGAGCTCGACCTCGGCCAGCGCTCGAAGGCGAAGATGGTCAACTACGGGATCGTCTACGGGCTGTCGGACTTCGGCCTCGCCGACCGGCTCGGCATCCCGCGCGCGGAGGCCAAGGAGATCATCGACACGTACCTCGAGCGCTTCCCCGCGGTGCGCGCGTTCATCGAGGCGACGATCGCGCGGGCCACCGAGCAGGGCCACGTCACGACGCTGTGGGGCCGCCGGCGCCAGATCCCGGAGCTGAAGGCGCGCAACTGGCAGGTCCGCACGCTCGGCGAGCGCCTCGCGGTCAACACCGTCATCCAGGGCACGGCGGCCGACGTCATGAAGCTCGCGCTCGTGCGCGTCGACGCGGCGCTGCGCGACTCGCCGGTGCGCCCGATCCTCACCGTCCACGACGAGCTGCTCTTCGAGGGGCCGGCGGACGAGGTGCGGGGCGTCCGCGAGCTCGTCCGCCGCGAGATGTGCGCCGTCTGGGAGCACGACCCGCCGCTCGCCGTCGACGTCGGCGTCGGGCCGACCTGGATGGAGGCGAAGTAGTGGACCGCGGCCTCGCGGTCGGCATCACCGCGATCGCGGGCGGCTTCGTCGCGCTGCAGGCGCCGATCAACTCGATGCTCGGCAAGCAGGTCGGCACGTTCCAGGCGGCGTTCGTCTCGTTCACGATCGGGACCCTGGCGCTGGCGCTCGTCGCCGGGCTCGTGAAGGGCGGCCTGGGCTCGGTCGCCGAGGCCCGCCATCTGTCGTGGTACTACCTGACCGGCGGGCTGCTCGGGGTCATCTACGTCACGACGGTGCTCGTGACCGTCCGCTCGCTCGGCGCGGGCGGCGTCGTCGCCGCGACGATCACCGGCCAGCTCGCGATGTCGGTGCTCGCCGACCACTACGGCTGGCTGGGCGTGCAGCGCGACCCGGTCAGCGCGCTGAAGCTGCTCGGCGTCGTCCTGCTCGGGCTCGGGACGTTCCTCGTCGTGCGCGAATAGGACGGGCGCCGCGCCGGCCGGTCGAGCGTCCGTCCAGCGACGCCGCGCGGCGCGGCTACGATCCGGCGCGAGGCGCCGCCTCCGGGACGGATGAGACATGGCCACAGGACGAAACGGCGGTCGTCGCCGCGCAGGCTGGACGCGTGCCCATGTCAGGCGCCTGTTCTGGCGCGCGGGCTTCGGCGCGACCGCGGCCGAGGCCGCCTACTGGGCGCGCCGCAGCCGGCACGAGACGGTCGACTGGCTGCTGCGCGGCGGCGAGGGGCCGCCGCGCCCGCGCCTGCCGCGCCCGGCCGTCGACGGCCGCGCGCTGGATCCGGTCAACGAGTACGGCCACGACGTGCTCTGGTGGCTTGACCGGATGGTTCGCGCGAAGCGACCGCTCAACGAGAAGATGACGCTGTTCTGGCACGACCACTTCGCGACCGCAGACCAGGACCGGCCGCTCATGCTCGCCCAGAACGCGATGCTGCGCCGCAACGCCCTCGGCAGCTTCCGGCGGCTGCTGACCGACGTCACCAAGGACCCGGCGATGCTCCTGTTCCTCTCGCTCGCGGACTCCTCGAAGGAGGACCCCAACGAGAACTACGCGCGCGAGCTCATGGAGCTCTTCACGCTCGGCAGCGGCTACACCGAGCGCGACATCCGCGAGGCCGCGCGGGCGCTGACGGGGTTTGGCTCCAAGCGGCGCGACGACGGGACCGTCGCCGTCGTCTATGACCGCGCGCGCCACGACGCGTCGCGCAAGCGCATCTTCGGCGCCGGCGGGGCTCACGACTACCGCGACGTGCTCGATCTCTGCATCGGCCACCCGCGCCACGCGCCGTTTCTCGTCACCAAGCTGTGGGACTACTTCGTGGGGACGCCGATCGCGCCGTCGACGCGCACGCGCCTGGCGCGCCTGTACCGCCACGAGCGTCACCGCATCGCGCCGGTGGTGCGGGAGATCCTCTCCCACCCGGCGCTGTACCGCGAGCTCGACGCGCCCGACATGGTCAAGTCGCCGGTCGTCTACGTCGCGGGCGCGCTGCGCGCCTGCGGCGAGGGGGTCACGCGGCGCGACTGGGTGTGGCTGCTCGACGGCATGGGTCAGCTGCCGTTCCGCCCGCCGTCGGTCGCGGGCTGGGAGTCGGGCCCGGCGTGGCTGTCGTCGAACTCGATGCACGTGCGCTTCGACGTCGGCAACTCGCTGTTGCAGGGTCGCCGCCTGGTGGCCGACGGCGCGATGCCCGCCGGCGACACGCCGCGCCGGGCGGTCGCCCGCGCGCGTGCCGCGGTCGGCCGGCCCTGGACCTCGAGGGCGACCGACGCGCGGCTGCTCGCGCTCGCGACCCGCCTGCTCGCCGAGGCGCCCGACCGCCGCCGCCAGCAGAGCGCCGACATGTGCCAGCGCGCGCTGCGCCATCTGCTGCTCACCGGCCCGGACGCCCAGGTCCACTGATGGCGACCGCGCGACGGCGCCACCCGGCGGCACGCGGGAGCGTGCGCTGATGCTCGGCGGGCGCCAGCCGGGCGCGAGCGGCTGCGACGACTTCCGCGCGGCGCCGGAGGCGACCCGGCGGCGCTTGTGCGGCGCATCGCGGCTCACGCGGCGCGACGTCATCGGCTGGGGCGTCGGCGCGGGGCTGTCGCTCTACGCCGCCAGCGCGCTGCCCATCTCGCGCGCGCTCGAGGCCGCTGGCGCCGACGCGGCCGCGGCGCCGGACGCGCCCGTGCTCGTGACCGTCTTCCTGCCGGGTGGGTTGGACCTGCTCGACACGCTCGTGCCGCTGCACGACTACGGCGCCTACGCCGACCTGCACGCGAACATCCGCGTCGCCGAGCCCGCCCCGCTGCGCGCCAGCGCGATGGGCATCCACCCGTCGCTGACCCAGGGCGCCGGCGGCGGGATCAAGGGCCTCTACGACGCGGGCAAGCTCGGCTTCTTGCCCGGCATCGACTATCCCGACCCGAACCTCTCGCACTTCCACTCGCGCCACTTCTGGCAGACGGGCCTCATCGTCGACAAGCCATCGCCCGGCTGGCTGGGCCGCTGGCTGGATGAGAACGGCAATCGCGACAACCCGCTGCAGGGCCTGTCGCTCGGGTACGAGCTCTCGCCGGTCATGCGCTCGCGCGCCGCCCCGGTCTCCTCGGCGACCTCGCCCAGCGACGCGAAGCTCTGGATCCGCGGCACCTGGGGCGAGCCGTTCGACGAGACGATGAGGACGTGGACCAAGCTCGCCGGCGCCTCCGGCGGCGGGCCCGGGATGCGGGCCGCCCGGCGCGCAGCGCTGCTCGCCCAGCAGGTCGGCGACCGGCTCGAGCCGTACGCCGAGAAGGACGGGGTCGATCCGCTCGCCGCGCGCGTCGCCTACCCGTCCGACAGCCGCTTCGGCGAGCGCCTGCGCACGCTGGCGGGGCTCATCGCCGCGCCGCTGGGGACGCGCGTCGCGACGATCGACGCCCCGGGCGACTTCGATACGCACGACGACCAGCGCGACGCGCTGAACCGGACGCTGCCGCAGATCAGCCAGGCGCTCGGCGCCTTCCAGGCCGACCTCGAGGAGCGCGGGATCGCCGACCGCGTCCTGACCTTCGTCTGGTCGGAGTTCGGCCGCCGGCCGCACGACAACGCGTCGGGCACCGACCACGGCGCCGGCGGGCTGGCGTGGGTCCAGGGCACCCGCGCGCGCAGCGGGGTGCTCAGCGAGTACCCCTCGCTGCGCAGCTTCGACGAGCACGACAACCTGCGGGTCACGCTCGACTTCCGCACCGTCTACGCCAGCCTCGTCGAGCAGTGGCTCGGGACCGACGCGGGCGCCGTGCTGCCCAACGCCGGCTCGCTGGGGCGGATCGGGCTCGTGCGGTGAGGCGGCTCGCACGGCGCAGCGCGCTCGCGGCGCTCGTCGCCCTGCCCGCGAGCGTGGCGGCGGGCGCGGTCGGACCGGCGGGCCTGCCGTCAGCCGACAGGGCGGCGGATGCCCGCCCGTCCGCGCTGCGCGCGACGGCGGTGGGCGTCGGGCTGCGCGAGCACCGGATCGCGCTGTACCGCAGCCGCGTGCGGCCCGGGCGCCTGCGGTTTGACATGGAGAACCTCGGCGAGGACCCGCACGACCTGCGGATCGTCGGGCCCGGGACGTCGTCGACGGTGCGCGCGACGAGCGCCATCGTTGCGCCCGGCGCGCGCGCCCGGCTGCGCGTGACGCTGCGCAGGCGGGGCCTGTACCGGGTCGTCTGCACGCTCGGCGACCACGCCGAGCGCGGGATGGTCGCGCGGCTGCGCGTCGTGCGCCGCCCGTAGGCGCTCAGGCGGCGACGGCGCGCCGCGGCGCGACGGTCGGCCCGTCGTCCGCGCGCACGAAGTCCGGATCGCAGATGTCGCGGTAGTGGCTGAACGACCACTTGACGAGTCCCGGGGGGCTCATCGCGCGGATCGCCGGCGACAGCAGCCGCGTCGGCGTGATCCGCCCGACCCAGTTCTGCACGCGCAGCATCCAGCGGTACTGCCAGAGGTGGTCGTCGTTGAACGCGCCGTAGCGGCGCAGCGCCTGCTCGCGCGTCTGGCGCCCCTCGACGACGTCCACGAGCTCGCGGCCGAGCGCGAGGCCGAAGTAGAAGGCCGGGCGGATGCCCTCGGCGGTCGTCGGCAGGCAGTGCCCGGCGGAGTCGCCGACGAAGAAGACCCCGTCCTCGACGGCGGGGCGCAGCTCATGCGGGATCCAGTTGCCCTGCCAGCGCTCGGCCGGCACGCCGACGTCGCAGGCGAGCTGCAGCGTGGGCTCCTTGACGTGGTCGCGCGGGTCGAACGAGCCGACGCCGACGCGCAGCTCGCCGTCGGCGGGAAACGACCACGAGTAGCCGCGCCTGACGTACTTCGGGTCGATCCACAGCTCGAGGTCGTCGCCGGCCGCGTGCGGGTGGATCTCCAGGCCGCGCGACAGGCGCGCGTCGGGCGGCTGCACGTTGTCACCCGCGCCGAGGATCCGCCGCCAGCCCAGCCCGTCGACGACGAGCGGGGCGTGCAGGTCGCCGCGGTCGGTGTGCACCGTGAAGCCCGTGCGGCCCTCGACCTTCGCCGTCTCGAACGGCACGGCGTCCTGCGAGCCCGCGCGCAGCAGCGCGCAGACGCGGCGGTAGTCGAACGTCGAGAACGTGAACGGAAGCGGCCAGCGCAGCGTGCGTCCGGGGATGTGGACGACGAGCTCGTCGAAGGTCTGCTGCACGGCGTCGATGAGGCCCATGCGCTCCAGCCAGGTCGTCGGCGCGGCGCAGGCGCTCGTCTGGCGCTCGCCGATCTCGTAGCGGTCGACCATGAGCACGCGGGCATCGGTGCGCGCCAGCTCGCGGGCGACCGTCAGCCCGGCGAAGCTCGCGCCGCAGACGACGACGTCCCAATCTCCGTGCAGGGGCGTCCGCGCGTCTCCCCGCTTCGTGGCTCGAATCGGCATGCGGGGGGATTCTAGGGGCGCTAACCTCCCCTCCACATGTCAACTGTCACCGACGCAGGTTCAGAAGCGAAGGTCGTCGAAGGGTCCGACGGCCTGCTGCTCGAGATCGACGGGCAGATCGTCCCCAACTACGACGCGACGTTCACGATCTTCGAGGAGGGCGAGGTCGTCACCGGCATCGTCGTCCGGATCGACAACGACGAGGTTCTCGTCGACATCGGCTACAAGAGCGAGGGGGTCATCCCCTCCAACGAGCTGTCCATCCGCAAGGCCGTCGACCCGCACGACGAGGTCGAGATGGGCGAGGAGGTCGACGCCCTCGTCCTCACGAAGGAGGATCAGGACGGCCGCCTGATCATGTCCAAGAAGCGCGCCCGCTTCGAGAAGGCGTGGCGGCGCATCGAGGCTGCGGCGGAGTCCGGCGAGCCCGTCGAGGGCACCGTCATCGAGGTGGTCAAGGGCGGCCTCATCATCGACCTCGGGGTGCGCGGCTTCCTGCCCGCCTCGCTCGTCGACATCCGCCGCGTGCCGAACCTCGACGAGTACCTCGCGACGAAGATCGAGTGCAAGGTCATCGAGCTCAACCGCTCGCGCAACAACGTCGTCCTGTCGCGTCGCGCGGTCCTCGAGGAGGAGCGCAAGGAGCAGCGCCAGGAGATCCTCGATCGCCTGCAGCCGGGCCTCATCGTCGAGGGTCAGATCTCGAACATCGTCGACTTCGGCGCGTTCGTGGACCTCAACGGCATCGACGGCCTCATCCACATCTCCGAGCTGTCCTGGTCGCACGTCAACCACCCGAGCGAGATCCTCTCGATCGGCGACACGGTTGCCGTCAAGGTGCTCGACATCGATCGCGAGCGCCAGCGCATCTCCCTGGGTCTCAAGCAGACGCAGGAGGATCCGTGGCAGCGCGTCGTGGACACGTACAACGTCGGCGACGAGCTCGAGGGCACGGTCACGAAGGTCGTCACGTTCGGTGCGTTCGTCGAGATCCTCGACGGCGTCGAGGGTCTCGTGCACATCTCCGAGCTGGCGCCGCACCACGTCGAGAACCCGCGCGAGATCGTCGCGCCGGGCGACGACGTCAAGGTCAAGATCCTCGAGATCGACTCCGAGCGCCGCCGCCTGTCGCTGAGCGTCAAGCGCGTCGAGGGCCAGGTGCTGGAGCCCAAGGTGCTGCCGCCCGAGGAGCTCGCGTCGCCTGACGAGCACGCGGGCGCCGGCGACCTGGACCACGTCCCCGAGCTCGGGCTCAGCGAGGACGTCTTCGCGGGCGCCCCGGCCGGGGCCGGGGCCGGCGAGCCCGAGGCCGGGGCCGGCGAGCCGGTCGCGGTGGAGCCCGAGGCGGTCGCCGGCGAGCCCGAGGCGGTCCCGGCCGACGAGCCGGTCGCGGTGGAGCCCGAGCCGGTCGCGGTGGAGCCCGAGGCGGTCGCGGTGCAGCCCGAGGCGGTCGCCGGCGAGCCCGAGGTGGTCGCTGCCGACGAGCCGGTCGCGGTGCAGCCCGAGGCGGTCGCCGCCGACGAGCCGGTCGCGGCGGAGCCCGAGCCCGCCGCGGTGAGGGCCGAGGCGGTGCAGCCCGACGCGGACGACCCCGCCGCGTCCTGACGCCGGCCCGTTGGCGCGCGTCCCGTTCGTCGGCCTGACCGGAGCACTGGGATCGGGCAAGTCGACCGCGCTGGAGCTGCTCGAGCGGCTCGGTGCGGCAACCCTGTCGACGGACGCCGTCGTGCACGAGCTGTACGCCTCCGCTGACCTGCGAGACGCGGTCGTCGCCCGCTGGGGCGACGACGTCGCGCCCGGGGGCGTCGTGGACCGCGCCGCCGTCGCCGCCCGCGCGTTCGCCGCCCCGCAGGAGCGGGCCTGGCTGGAGGCCGCGGTCTGGCCGCGCGTCGCGGCGCGGGTCGCGGCCTGGCGCGAGGAGGTCGCCGCGCGCGAGCCGGCGCCGCGCGCCGCCGTCGTCGAGACCCCGCTGCTGTTCGAGGCCGGCATGGAGGCGATCTACGACGCGACCGTCGCGGTCGTCGCCGACGAGGTCGTCCGCGCCGCGCGCGCGGCCGCTCGCGGGCACGTCGGCGTCGACGAGCGCGCCGCGCGGCAGCTGCCCCAGGAGGAGAAGGCGCGCCGCGCCACCCACACGGTCTCCAACAGCGGCACGGTCGACGAGCTCGAGCGCGAGCTGTCCGACCTGCTGGCGCTGTTGAGCGGCTCATGAGCACACGCACGGTCTCCGTCCGGGCGCGCTCCAAGCGCGGCTCGCGGGTGGCGCCGCTGCGCCGCCGGCGGCGCCGCCGCGTCACGCTGACGCTCGGCGCCGCGGTGCTCGCCGCGCTGCTGGCGGCGGTCGTGCTGCCGCGCCTGCCGGACGTCGTCCGCGAGCTCACCCTGCCGCTCGCGCACGAGGACATCATCCGCCAGCAGGCCGACGAGAAGAAGCTCGATCCGTCGCTGCTGGCGGCGGTCATCTACACCGAGTCGCGCTTTCGCGACCAGACCTCGCACGCGGGCGCGCGCGGGCTCATGCAGATCACGCCGCAGACCGCGCGCTACATCGCCCACCTGTCGGGCGGCACCCAGTTCGAGCAGGGCGACCTCGCCACGCCGCAGATCAACATCTCCTACGGCGCCTACTACCTGCGCTACCTGCTCCGGCGCTACGGCGAGAACACCGTGCTCGCGCTCGCGGCATACAACGGCGGGGAGGGCAACGTCGACCGCTGGATCACGGAGGCGAGCATCGCCGAGCGGGCGTTCCTCATCGATCAGATCCCGTTCGCGGAGACGCGCGAGTACGTCGGCAAGGTGCTCGACGCCCGCGCGAGCTACCGCGAGAAGTATCCGCGCGAGCTGGGCCTGTAGCGCGGCGCCGGTCCGCCGGTTGGCTTGACCGCCCCCGTGCCGGGGTACCGGGGCGCCATGGACGTCGCCGCCAGGTCCGCGTCGATCCTCGGTCCGCGCAAGACGATCGAGGAGACGCTCGACTCGACCGAGCTCGAGTCCCACAAGCTGCGCCGCAGCCTCAGCACGTTCGACGTCGTCGTGTTCGGCGTCGGCGCGATGGTCGGCGCGGGGATCTTCGTCCTCACCGGGCAGGCCGCCGCGACGAAGGCCGGCCCCGCGGTGACGGTGTCGTTCGCGATCGCCGGCATCGTCTGCGCGCTCGCCGCGCTGTGCTACGCCGAGCTCGCCGCGATGGTGCCGGCGGCCGGGAGCGCATACACGTACACCTACGCGACGCTCGGTCAGCTCATCGCGTTCGTGATCGGCTGGGATCTCGTGCTCGAGTTCACGATCGGCGCGGCGGCGGTCGCCGTCGGATTCGCCGGGTACCTCAACGCGCTGCTGGGGCAGGTGGCCGGGGTGACGCTGCCCGACGCGATCACCGCCCCGCCGGGCGCCGGCGGCGTCGTCAACGTGTTCGGGATCGCGATCGTGCTGCTCGTCGGCTACCTGCTCGTGCGCGGCATCGCGATGACGGCGCGGGCGACGGCGATCTTCGTGGGGGCGACGCTGCTCGTCCTCGCGCTCGTGCTCGTCGTCGGCGGCGCCTCGGTGGACGGCGGCAACTGGGAGCCCTACTTCCCGTTCGGATGGTCGGGCGTCGTCGGTGGTGCGGCGCTCGTCTTCTTCGCGTACATCGGCTTCGACATCGTGGCGACGACCGCGGAGGAGACGAAGAACCCGCAGCGCTCGATGCCGATCGGGATCCTCGGCTCGCTGGCGATCGTGACGCTGCTCTACGTCGGGGTCTCCGGCGTGCTGACGGGGATGGCGCCGTTCGAGCAG
Source organism: uncultured Solirubrobacteraceae bacterium (assembly GCA_963722455.1). Taxonomy (GTDB): domain Bacteria; phylum Actinomycetota; class Thermoleophilia; order Solirubrobacterales; family Solirubrobacteraceae; genus CADCVQ01. Next base: position 82,486 of record CAVRMD010000007.1, on the reverse strand, counting down.
CTCGCCGGAGACGCGCCGATCGCCGACGCGTTCAAGGGTCTGAACAAGGACTGGGTCGCCGCGATCGTCTACGTCGGCGCGCTCGCGGCCACCTTGAAGACGGTGATGCTGCTCATGCTCGGCCAGTCGCGCGTGGCGTTCGCGATGTCGCGCGACCGCCTGCTGCCCGAGCGCCTCGGGCGCACGCACGGCCGGTTCGGCACGCCGCACAGGATCACGGTGATCACGATGGTCGCCGTCGCCGCGCTCGCCGGCTTCGTCCCGCTCGGCACGCTTGCCGAGCTCGTGAACATCGGGACGTTGTTCGCCTTCATGCTCGTCGCCGCCGGCGTGCTGTACCTGCGCTCGGCGGACCCCGATCGCAAGCGCCCGTTCCGCACCCCGCTCGTCCCGGTCGTGCCGGTGCTCGCGATCGCCGGCTGCGCCTACCTCGCCGTGACGCTGCCGGCGGACACCTGGCTGCGGTTCGGGATCTGGATGGGGCTCGGGCTCGTCGCATACGTCCTCTACGCGCGGGGGTCGAGCCGGGTGAGCGGGTCGCGCGAGTAGGAGGCGGTCGGCGCCGCGGGCGTGGGCGGGGCCGTGGGCGTGCGCGAGGCGCGCGGGTGGGAGGCGGCGACCGCGCGAGGCGCCGGCTGGGGGGCGACCGCGCGAGGCGCGTGGGTGGGGGGCGACCGCGCGAGGCGCGCGGGTGGGGGGCGACCGCGCGAGGCGCGCGGGTGGGGGGCGACCGCGCGAGGCGCGCGGGTGGGGGGCGACCGCGCGAGGCGCGCGGGTGGGGGGCGACCGCGCGAGGCGCGTGGGTGGGGGGCGACCGCGCGAGGCGCGCGGGTGGGGGGCGACCGCGCGAGGCGCGCGGGTGGTAGACGGCACGCGCTCAGGTCAGGTGGCCGCGCAGCTCGGCGGCCGTCGCGGCCCCGCGCTCGAAGACGTCGCCATAGGAGTAGGCGAGGTGGTTGGACCGCCGGCGCCGCGCGACGTCCCGCTCGAACGCATGGCGCGTGCCGTGATAGCGGAAGCTGAGCAGCTCGACGGTGAGCCCGAGCTGCGGCCAGTGGCAGTCCACGCGGTCGCCTGCGCGGATGAGGTTCGTGCGCGGCCGCGGCAGCCGGTGCTCGGCGAGAAGCTTCAGGAAGCCACCCTCGAGCGCGCTGAGCGTGACGTCCGATCCCGCGGCGCGCCGCAGCTTGGCGATTGCGGGCCGGTGCGGATTGCGGGCGATGCAGCGCTCGATGTCCGCGGGCGTCGTACCGTGGTGGATCCACGCTTCGTGGCACGCGCGCGAGAGCTCGGCGGGTCCGAGGCCAGGCGCGATGTCGAGCAGCGCGCGCGGCACGCCGGCGATGGCGATCCCGGAGAAGCTCGTCACGTCGCGCGCGTCCAGCGCGGCGACCCGATGGACCACGATGCCGCGGCGCCCGCGGCCGGCGCCGGTCGTGACCGTGACTTCCGGCGGCGGTGCGGACCCGCGCGTGAGCCGCAGCAGGTGGGCGGCCGGGCCGTGGCTCAGCACCGCGCCGTCACCGCAGGCCAGGACCGCCGCCATGTAGTCGGCCTGCACCGACCTCGCGAGGTGACCGACCGCGTAGACGCCGCGATGCAGCGGGCGCAGCCGGCCGTCGCGCAGCCAGCGCTGGATCGTGTGCCGATCGACGCCGGCGGCCACGAGCTGGCGCCACGTCACGCGCCCGTGCTGCCGTCCCGCCAGCTCGCCGGCGATCGCGAATCTGCCGCTCACATCACTGCATAGGCGCCGGGCCCCCCAGATTCGCCCCCCGCGTGGAGGGCGATCGGGAGTGACGCCCTCGCGATCCGGCTGCCGTTGCCGGCGGATGGCGCCTTTGCTGCGCCCCGCGCTGCAAACGTGCCAGGCGCTCGGCGGCGGGCGCCTGCGTCGCGCGTCCAGTGTGGCGCCGTCGCTGCGCCCGGCGCTGCAAACGTGCCAGCCCGCCCGACGCTGCAAGCGTGCCTGGCGCTCCGCCGCGGGCGCCTGGGTCGCGCGTAGTGCGTCGCGCGTGGCGTCGTTGCCGCGCCCGGCGCTGCAAACGTGCCAGCGCGGGCCCCGCGCTGCAAGCGTGCCAGGCGCTCGGCGGCGGGCGCCGGGGTCGCGCGTCGCGTGTGGCGCCGTCGCTGCGCCCGGCGCTGCAAACGTGCCAGGCGCTCCGCCGCGGGCGCCGGGGTCGCGCGTACGCGCGTGGCGCCGTTGCCGCGCCCGGCGCTGCAAACGTGCCAGGCGCTCCGCCGCGGGCGCCTGCGTCGCGCGACGCGCGTGGCGCCGTTGCCGCGCCCGGCGCTGCAAACGTGCCAGGCGCTCCGCCGCGGGCGCCGGAGTCGCGCCTCGCGCCGTCGCTGTGCCCCGCGCGGCATACGTGCCAGGCGCTCCCCCTCCGGCGCCTGCGTCGCGCCTCGCGCGTGTGGCGCCGTTGCCGCGCCCGGCGCTGCAAACGTGCCAGGCGCTCCGCCGCGGGCGCCGGGGTCGCGCGTGGCGCGTGGCGCCGTTGCCGCGCCCGGCGCTGCAAACGTGCCAGGCGCTCCGCCGCGGCGGCGCCGGGGTCGCGCGTGGCGCGTGGCGCCGTTGCCGCGCCCGGCGCTGCAAACGTGCCAGGCGCTCCGCCGCGGGCGCCGGAGTCGCGCGCTACGTGCCGTCGCTTGCCGCGCCCGGCGCGGCATACGTGCCAGGTGCTCCCCCGCCGGCGCCTGCGTCGCGCCTCGCGCGTGTGCGTCGTTGCCGCGCCCCGCGCTGCAAACGTGCCAGGCGCTCCGCCGGCGCCGGGGTCGCGCGACGTGCGTGGCGTCGTTGCCGCGCCCGGTGCTGCAAACGTGCCAGGCGCTCCGCCGCGGGCGCCGGAGTCGCGTGGCGCGTGTCGTCGTTTGCCGCGCCCGGTGCTGCAATGCCAGGTGCTCCGCCGCGGGCGCCGCCCCCGCGCGTGGCGCCGTTGCCGCGCCCCGCGCTGCAAACGTGCCAGGCGCGCGCCGAATTGTCGCCCGGCGGCGCCGCTATCGTGGGCCGGCGGTGCCAGAGTTCAGGCTCGACAGCATGTTCACTCCCGCGGCCGACCAGCCCAAGGCGATCGCGGAGATCTCGGAGGCGGTGCGCGACGGCGACCGCTTCACGACGCTGCTCGGCGCCACCGGCACCGGCAAGACGATGACGATGGCCGGCGCGATCCAGGATCTGCAGCGTCCCACGCTCGTGCTCGCGCACAACAAGACGCTCGCCGCGCAGCTGTGCAACGAGTTCCGCACGTTCTTCCCCGACAACGCCGTGGAGTACTTCGTCTCGTACTACGACTACTACCAGCCCGAGGCGTACGTCCCGTCGCGCGACCTCTACATCGAGAAGGACTCCGCGATCAACGAGGAGGTCGACCGCCTCAGGCACGCCGCGACGGCCGCGCTCTTCGCGCGCCGCGACGTGATCATCGTCGCCTCCGTCAGCGCGATCTTCGGCCTCGGGTCGCCCGAGACGTATGAGATGAACATGCAGGTGCTGCGCAAGGGCGACGTCATCGACCGCGACGAGCTGCTGCGAAAGCTCGTGTCGATCCAGTACACGCGCAACGACACCGCCCTGGGCCGCGGCACGTTCCGCGTGCGCGGCGAGACGCTCGAGGTCTTCCCCGCCTACGAGGAGACCGCCTTCCGCGCGACGCTCTTCGGCGACGAGGTCGAGCGCCTGCAGCACTTCGACCCGCTCACCGGCGAGCTCATCGCCGACGATCTCGAGCACGTCGCCGTCTGGCCCGCGACGCACTACAACGTCAAGGAGGGCATGATCGAGCGCTCCGTCGCGGAGATCGCGCGCGAGCTCAACGAGCGCTGCGCCGAGCTCGAGGCCGAGGGCAAGCTGCTCGAGTCGCACCGTCTGCGCCAGCGCACGCAGTACGACATGGAGATGCTGCGCGAGATGGGCTTCTGCAACGGCATCGAGAACTACTCGCGGATCCTCGACGGGCGCCAGCCGGGGGCCCGCCCGTACTGCCTCATCGACTACTTCCCCGAGGACTTCGTCTGCTTCCTCGACGAGTCCCACCAGACGGTGCCGCAGATCGGCGGCATGTTCGAGGGCGACCGCAGCCGCAAGCAGACGCTCGTCGACTACGGCTTCCGGCTGCCGAGCGCGCTCGACAACCGCCCCCAGAAGTTCGACGAGTTCCTCTCGATCACGCCGACGATCGTCTTCGTGTCGGCGACGCCCGGCAAGTACGAGAAGGCCAACTCCGGGCGGATCGTCCAGCAGATCGTGCGCCCGACCGGCATCGTCGATCCGCACGTCGACGTCCGCGAGACGCGCAACCAGATCGACGACCTCATGAACGAGATCCGGGTGCGCGTCGAGCGCCAGGAGCGCACGCTCGTCACGACGCTCACGAAGAAGATGAGCGAGGACCTCACCGACTACCTGCTCGAGATGGGCTTCAAGGTGAGATACCTGCACAGCGAGATCGACACGCTCGAGCGCATCCAGATCATCCGCGACCTGCGGCTGGGGGAGTACGACGTGCTCGTCGGCGTCAACCTGCTGCGCGAGGGCCTCGACCTCCCCGAGGTCTCGCTCGTCGCGATCCTCGACGCCGACAAGGAGGGCTTCCTGCGCGGGGAGACCTCGCTCATCCAGACGATCGGCCGCGCCGCCCGCAACATCGAGGGCACCGTGCTCATGTACGCCGACAAGGAGACCGACGCGATGCGCGCCGCGCTGTCGGAGACCGACCGGCGGCGCAGCATCCAGCTCGCCTACAACGAGGAGCACGGGATCACGGCGGCGACGATCGTCAAGGGGATCTCCGACATCGCCGAGTTCCTGCAGTCGGAGTCCAAGCTGCCCGGCAAGGGCAAGCGCCGGCGCCGTGCGGCGAAGACCGAGGCGATGTCGCTCTCCGAGCTCGAGCAGACGGTCGTCGAGCTCGAGGAGGAGATGCTCGCCGCGGCCGAGGAGCTGCGCTTCGAGTACGCCGCGCGCGTGCGCGACGAGATCCGCGACCTGCGCCGCGAGCTGCTCGCCGCGCAGGCCAACGAGGCGCCCGCCTGAGCCCCGCCCCCGGCGACCGCGCCGTCCGCGGCGACCGCGTCTCGCCCCCCGGCGACGGCGCCGTCCGCGGCGACCGCGGCGACCGCGCGGCGCCCGCAGGCGAGGCGGCGCCCGCAGGCGGGGCGGCGCCCGCAGGCGGGGCGGCGCTCGCAGGCGGGGCGGCGCTCGCAGGCGAGGCGGCGCCCGCAGGCGAGGCGGCGCTCGCCGGCGAGGCGGCGCCCGCCGGCCGGCGCGCCGATCGGCCCGACGCCGGCCACGCCGCGCTCCAGGCGGCGGTGCTCGCCTGGTACGACGAGCACGGCCGCGACCTGCCCTGGCGGCGCACCCGCGATCCGTACGCGATCCTCGTCTCGGAGGTCATGGCGCAGCAGACCCAGATCGCGCGGGTGCTGGAGCGCTACGAGCGCTGGCTCGCACGCTGGCCGACCGCCGAGCGGCTCGCCGCCGCGGCCCCGGCCGAGGTCCTGACGCAGTGGGTCGGCCTCGGCTACAACCAGCGCGCGCTGCGGCTGCAACGGGCCTGCGCGATCGTCGCTCGCGACGGCTGGCCACCCGACAGCGCGGGCCTGCGGGCGCTGCCGGGGGTCGGTCCCTACACGGCGGCGGCCGTCGCCTCGTTCGCGTTCGGCGAGCGGGTCGCGGCCGTCGACACGAACGTGCGCCGGCTCGCGCGGCGGATCGGGGCGGGCGCGGACGCGCTGCTGCCCGCCCGGCGCCACGCGGACTGGAACCAGGCGGCGATGGAGCTCGGCGCGACGATCTGCACGGCCAGGACGGCGCGCTGCGAGCGCTGTCCGGCCGCGGCGTGGTGCCGATCGCGCGGGCGCGTCGAGCCGCCGCGGCGGGGCGGAGTCGATCGGCCCGCGCCCCGCACGCGCTTCGAGGACACCGACCGCTGGGCCCGCGGCCGGGTCGTCGCGTCGCTCGCCGCGGGCGGCGGACTGCCCGCGCAGATCGCTCCCGAGCGGCTGCGGCGCGTCCTGGCGGGGCTCGAACGCGACGGGCTCGTCGAGACCTCGGCGCTCGGGGTGGGACTCCCCCGCCGGCCGCGCTAGGGTCTTGCTCGCTAGCCCGTCCGCGAAGACTCACGGAGGCACCGTTGGCCCTCGACCGCCAGTCCATCGAGAAGAGAGACTTTCCATTCGGCCGCCGCGGCTATGACCCGGCGGCCGTCGACGCGCACCTCGCCGCCATCGCCCGCGAGATCGAGGCGCTGAAGAGCGCGCAGGAGGCCCGGCCGGCGCCGTCGGCGTCACCGCCGCCCCGCCGCGAGTCGCTGGCCAGCATCGCGAGCGCGCAGGTGCAGGCGATCGTGGAAGCCGCCGAGGCGAGCGCCGCGGCGATCGAGCGCGAGGCTCGCGAGGAGTCCGAGAAGTCCGCGCAGGACGCCGCGCGCGAGGCGCGGCGCATCCGCGACGAGGCCGTCGAGCGCTCCCAGGAGCACGTCGGCAAGGTCCACGAGGCGACCTCGCTCATGCTCCAGCGCGTCGACGCGATGGAGAGCGAGCTCGGCGCGCTGATCGACTCGCTGCGCACGGGCGCCAACCGCCTGAACGCCGACCTCTCGGTGCTGTCGGGCAACATGGGCGAGCTCTACGAGGCGGCCAGCGGGACCCCGGCGGCCGGCGAGGCGGCCGCGCCGATCGTCGAGGACGTCGTCATCGTCGAGGAGGCCGAGGTCGTGATCGCCGTCTCCGACGAGGAGGTACCGCTCGGCGAGGACGAGCCCGCCGACGAGGCGCAGGCCGGCGAGCGCACGGCTCCGTACGCCGCCGCCGCGGCCTCCGACGACGAGGATCTCGAGGGTGCGCGCCTGATCGCGCTGAACATGGCCCTCAACGGCCAGTCTCGCGACGAGACCGACAAGTACCTCGCCAACAACTTCGACCTCAGCGACCGCCAGGCGCTGCTCGACGAGGTCTACGCGACCGTCGAGGGGTAGCGGCCCCGGCGTCAGGCTCGGCCCGAGGGCGGACCGAGCTCGCTGCGCAGCGCCGCCTCGTCCACGCCGTGCCCGCGCAGCAGGCGCGCGGCCGGGGAGTCGCGCGCCAGCATGAGCTTGAGCAGGTAGGCGTCGACGGCGGGGCTTCCGATGTCGCCGAACGGCAGCGCGTCGCGGCCGAGGGTCACGGCGAGCGGATGGCCGTTGCGCAGGTTCTGCAGGTGATCGGGCGATGCCTGGCGGGAGGCGCGGCGGGCGTCGGCGGGAACGCCCGCCGCGGCGGTCGCCCGCTGGCGCACCTCGCTCGGCGTCGCGCCCGCCTCGCGCAGCGCGCGGGCGGCGCCGCCGCCGGCGTCCAGCAGCGCGAGCAGCAGGTGGGCCGGATCGATCACCGTCTGCCCGAGCCGCAGCGCGTGCGTGTTCGCGCCCTGCAGCGCGCCCTTCGCCTCGGCGCTGAAGGGCAGCGGATCGCGCGGCGAGGTGGGGGCGCTGCCGTGCAGCGCCACGACGGCCGCGCGGACGGGCTCGACCGCGACGTCGAGCAGGTCGATCGCCACGCCGGCCACGCCGAGCAGCAGATGGACGGTGCCGATCTCCTCGTGTCCGAGGCGCCGCGCCTCGTCCTGCGCGAGCGCGACGCAGGCGCGGGCGCGCTCATCGAAGTGCTCGAGCATCGGGCGGATCGTCGCACAACCGCGGCCCGCCGAGAGCCCCGGCGGACCGTGGATCGCGCGCGCTACAGAGCCGACGCGCAGAGCGTGAACAGGGCGGCGTCCTGCTGCCGGCGCGCGACGTAGACGACGTGCCGGATGCGCTGCGCGGCACCGACGACGGCGCCGTTGCGGTCCGTCCGATCGAACGTGACGAGGACCGTCAGCCAGGCGTCGGTCCGCGGCGTCGACGCGCTCGTCCGGGCGCCGACGCCGCCTGCGCACGCCGGGCCCAGGGAGCTCAGCGCGACCTGCCGGTCGAGCCGGGCATCCTCGTTGGAGATCTGGACGCGGAGGTTGCTGATCGACGGCTCCGAGAAGCAGGTCGTGACGAGACACAGCCGGACGTCGGTCAGCGCGCCGCCGACCGTCCGGTCGACCAGCCGGGCTCCGGACGCCGCCGCCGACTGGACGGACACGGCGACGATCGCCGCCACCGCGAGCGTGGCAGCCAGTCGGATCGGCGTCGTGAACCCCATTCGTACCCCCGCAACGTTGATCGATGCGGCGCGACCGTAACCGGCTCACCATGCAGCGATGTGTGACACGACTCCAGATCTGAAGCCCACGCCGGCTCGCGGCGCAATTGGTGGAGGTTGGGCCGTGGAATCGCAGCACCACCGTCTGCGAACGTCTGTTCGCCCGCCTACAATGGACCGGTGGGCAAGCACGATCGAATCGTCGTCTCGGGTGCGCGCGAGCACAACCTCAAGGACATCAGCCTCGAGCTTCCCCGCGAAGCGCTCGTCGTCATCACGGGCCTGTCGGGCTCGGGCAAGTCCTCGCTGGCGTTCGACACGATCTACGCCGAGGGCCAGCGCCGCTACGTCGAGTCGCTGAGCGCCTACGCACGCCAGTTCCTCGGTCAGATGGACAAGCCCGACGTCGACTCGATCGAGGGTCTGTCGCCGGCGATCTCGATCGACCAGAAGACGACGTCGCGCAACCCGCGCTCGACGGTGGGGACCGTCACGGAGATCTACGACTACCTGCGCCTGCTGTGGTCGCGCGTCGGTCGCCCGCACTGCCACGTCTGCGGAGCACCGATCGAGGGGCAGTCCGTCGAGCAGATCGTCGACCAGGTCATGGAGCTCGCCGAAGGCACGCGCTTCATGGTCATGGCGCCGATCGTGCGCGGCCGCAAGGGGGAGTACGGCCGCCAGTTCGAGGAGCTCAGGGCCGACGGCTTCACGCGCGCGAAGGTCGACGGCGAGCTGCGCCTGCTCGAGGACCCGATCGAGCTCGACAAGAAGTTCAAGCACGACATCTCGGTCGTCGTCGACCGGCTCGTCATGCGCCACGACCTGCGCAAGCGTTTGGCGGACTCGATCGAGACGGCGGTCGGGCTGGCCGACGGCATCGTCGAGGTCCAGCTCATCCCGCGCGGCGACGCCGGCGCGGCCGCGCCCGAGGTGCTGACGTTCAGCGAGAGCTTCGCGTGCCTGGCGTGCGGCACCTCGATGCCCGAGCTCGAGCCGCGGATGTTCTCCTTCAACTCGCCGCACGGCGCCTGCGAGCGCTGCACGGGCCTGGGCTCGCAGCGCGAGATCGATCCCGAGCTCATCGTGCCGGACCCGTCGCTGTCGATCGGCGAGGGCGCGCTCGCACCATGGGCCTCGAGCTCCTCGAACTACTACGAGCAGATCACCGAGGCGATCGCCGAGCGCTACCGCGTCGACGTCGAGTCGTCCTGGCGCGACCTGCCCGACGCGGAGCGCGACCTCTTCCTCTACGGCACGAACGGCGAGCCGGTGCAGGTCACCTACCGCAATCGCTACGGGCGCCGGCGCTCCTACCAGACGCGCTTCGAGGGGATCATCCCCAACCTCGAGCGGCGCTACCGCGAGACGGACTCGGAGTTCTCGCGCGAGAAGATCGAGGAGTACATGAGCGTGCGCCCGTGCCCGGCCTGCGCCGGCGCGCGGCTGCGGCCGGAGTCGCGCGCGGTGCTCGTCGGCGGCATGGCGATCCACGAGTACACGCGCATGAGCGTGTTCGCCGCGCTGCGCTGGCTTGACGAGGTCGACCTGACCGACACCGAGCGCCACATCGCGCGCCTCATCCTGCGCGAGATCGGGGAGCGCCTGCGCTTCCTGGAGAACGTCGGCATCGGCTACCTGTCGATGGACCGCGCCGCGGCGACGCTGAGCGGCGGGGAGGCGCAGCGCATCCGCCTGGCGACGCAGATCGGCTCGTCGCTCGTCGGCGTGCTGTACATCCTCGACGAGCCGTCGATCGGCCTGCACCAGCGCGACAACGCGAAGCTCATCGCGACGCTGCAGCGGCTGCGCGACCTCGGCAACACGGTCATCGTCGTCGAGCACGACGAGCAGACGATGCGCGCCGCCGACCACCTCGTCGACCTCGGGCCGGGCGCCGGCGAGCACGGCGGCGAGATCGTCGCGCAGGGCACCGCGGCGGACGTCGAACGGGTCGCGGCATCGTTGACCGGACAGTTCCTCGCCCGGACGCGGGTCGTCGAGATCCCGCAGCGGCGGCGCACGCCGTCGGGCTACGTCGAGATCCGCGGCGCCGCCGAGCACAACCTCAAGGGCATCGACGTCAAGGTCCCGCTCGGCGTGCTGACGACGGTCACGGGCGTCAGCGGGTCGGGCAAGTCGACGCTCGTCAACGAGGTGCTCTTCAAGGCCGTCGGCAACACGCTGCACCGCGCGCGCCAGCGCCCCGGCAAGCACACGGCGATCCTCGGCCTCGGCCAGCTCGACAAGATCATCCAGGTCGACCAGTCGCCGATCGGCCGCACGCCGCGCTCCAACCCGGCCACGTACACCGGCCTGTTCGACGTCATCCGCGACCTGTTCTCCAAGACGCAGGAGGCGCGCACGCGCGGCTACAAGCCGGGGCGCTTCTCGTTCAACGTCAAGGGCGGGCGCTGCGAGGTCTGCCGCGGCGACGGCCAGATCAAGATCGAGATGCACTTCCTGCCCGACGTCTACGTGCCCTGCGAGCAGTGCCACGGCAAGCGCTACAACCGCGAGACGCTCGACGTGCGCTTCAAGGGCAGGACGATCGCCGACGTGCTCGACATGCCCGTCGAGGAGGCGGTCGGCTTCTTCGAGCACATCCCGAAGATCCGCCGCCGGCTGGAGACGCTCGATGCCGTCGGCCTGGGCTACATCCGGCTCGGCCAGCCCGCGACGACGCTGTCGGGCGGCGAGGCGCAGCGCGTCAAGCTCGCCACGGAGCTCTCGAAGATCGGGACCGGCAGCACCCTCTACATCCTCGACGAGCCGACGACCGGCCTGCACTTCGCCGACGTGCAGCGCCTGCTCGAGGTCCTGCACCGGCTCGTCGACCAGGGCAACAGCGTCGTCGTCATCGAGCACAACCTCGACGTCATCAAGACCGCCGACCGGATCCTCGACATGGGCCCCGAGGGCGGGGAGGAGGGCGGCCAGCTCATCGCCTCGGGCACGCCCGAGGACGTCGCCGGGACGCCGGGGTCCTACACCGGCGCGTTCCTCGTCGAGGCCGGCGTGCAGCCCGGCGCGCCGAGCGCGACGCGCGGGCGCAAGCGCACGGTGGCCGCGGGGGTCTGACGGGGGCGCGGCGTGCCGGCGTCCTGCTGCGCACGGGGATCTCCGCGCGGTTTGCCAAGCGCGGCTCGGTCGGCTCCGTGACGCCGCGCGCCGCTTCGAACCTCGCGCGCGTCCGCCCGGACCGCGAACCCATAGCCTTGGCGGCGATGGACGAGCTCGCGCGCCAGGCCCGGCTCTGGCTTCAGAAGTGGCGCTGGTATGAGCGCAACGCGCTGCCGCACAACCGCGCGCGCATCCACTGGCAGCTCATGCGCCGCCAGGCCTACGCGCGCTGGCCGCTGCACGGCAACGTGCTCGAGGCGCTTGCCGACGGTCGCCTGCAGATCGGCCCGCAGGCGCATTTCGAGCCCGACGTCTGGCTCACGGTCGGCGACGACGCGACGATGCGCATCGGGGAGGGCACGTTTCTCAACATCGCCGTCATGGTCGCCGCCGCCGCGCACGTGGAGATCGGAGCGCACTGCATGCTCGCCAACGGCTGCTTCGTCAGCGACGCCAACCACCGCTTCGACGACCCCGACAGGCCCGTGCCCTGGCAGGGCTTCGACTCCAGGGGGCCGACGCGGCTGGGCGACAACGTCTGGCTGGGGGCCAACGCCGTCGTCACGAGCGGGGTGAGCATCGGCGAGCGCTGCGTCATCGGCGCCAACAGCGTCGTCACCCAGGACATCCCGGCCTTCTCGATCGCCGCGGGCGCGCCCGCCAAGGTGCTGCGCGCCGTCACCTACGACGACGACGCGCGGGGCTGACCGGACGATCAGCCGCCGAAGCGCGCGCGCAGCGCCATGACGTTCTCGACGTAGCGCTTGGTGTCCTCGAACATCCCGCGCGTGCGCACCGACGAGAGTCCCTGGTAGTAGCCCGCGGCCGCCAGGCGCGCGTCGCCGCCGGTCGCGCGCATGAGCTGGGCGAGATACAGCGATCCGGCGCGCACGTTGTCGGCCGCCGACTGCGGATCCAGCGGTGCGGGGGCGAGGTTGCGGTTCACCCAATCCCACGTGCCGGGCATGACCTGCATGATCCCGCGCGCGTTGGCGGAGGAGACGACGGCGTTGTTGAAGCCGCTCTCCTGCCAGGCGATCGCCGCCGCAAGCGAAGCGGGCGCGCCGTGCTGGGCCGCCAGTGCCCTGATCTCCGCGGCGCCCAGGCGAGCCGCGGTCGGCAGCGGGTCGGCGGCGGGGACGACGCGCGCGGCCGGCGCCGGCCGCGCGGCGCCGGCCGGCGCCGGGGCGCCGCTGGGCAGCTTGATGACGGTCCCGGCGAGCAGCGCCCGCGCGGGGTCCAGGCCGTTCATGTACGCCATCTGGGCCATCGGGACGCCGCTCTGGGCCGCGAGGCCGCTCAGCGTGTCGCCGGGCCTGACCTCGTAGGCGCCCAGCGCACGTGGGGGCGCCGCGGAGGACGGGGCCGTCCCGGCTCGGGGCACGATCCCCGCCCGGCGCAGCGCCGCGAGCCCCTCGGCGACCGAGGGGATCCCGATCGTCGAGCCGAGGACGACGTGCGCGTCCTCGCGCAGCCCGTTGAAGGCGGCGACGGTGCGCGTCGTGAGGTTGGACTGCGCGGCGATCGACCAGAGGGTGTCGCCCGGCGCGACGGTATGGACGACGTGGGCGCTGGCCGGCGGCGCGGCGAGCAGTGCGACGGCTGCCGCGAGGACGCTGAGTGGCAGTGGGCGCATGGGCTCCCCTTCTTCGAGTTGAGGCCACCATGCCTCCGATGCCGGGGGTTTGCACCTCCGCGCGCGTGCTTACGTCGTCCTGCAACGCGCCCTGCAGCGCGGCGCCGCGTCCGCGGCGCGACCTCCGCGCGCTACTTGGAGGTCATGATGAACAGCCCGTAGCCGATCGCGGCGGCGAACAGCGCCGCCCCGAGCAGCGCGACCGCGACGTGCAGGGCGGCGAGCGCCGAGCGCCCGTCGCGGTGCGCGTCCGCCGCGCGCGTCGAGCCGAAGACGACGAGCCCCATCGCGAACGTCACCGTGAGGGCGGCGAGCGGCGCGGCCCAGACGAGCTCGAGCAGCGCATCGACGTCGACGGCGCCGGTCATGCGTCGGCCGGGGAGGTCGTCATCGCGGGACCGCGGCGGATCCGCCTGCCGAACACGGCGCCCATGAGCATGACCAGCGAGGCGGAGATGAGCAGCGGGCCGTGCGCGCCGGACCCGAAGATCGCGCTGAGGCCGTAGGTCAGCGCGCCGACCGCCGCGGCCGCGGGGATCGTGAGGACCCATGCGACGGCGATGTTGCCGGCCAGGCCCCAGCGCACCGCCGACAGCCGCTTCGCCGCGCCGGCACCGAGCACCGCACCGGTGATCGAGTGCGTCGTCGACAGCGGGAAGCCCAGATGCGACGCCGTCAGCAGTACGGCCGCCCCGCCGCCCTGCGCGGCGAAGCCCTGCGCCGGATCCATCTTGTAGATGCGGCTGCCCATCGTGCGGATGATCCGCCAGCCGCCGGTGTACGTGCCCAGCGCGATCGCCGTTGCGGCCGACACGATGACCCACATCGGCGGGTCCGGGCTGGCGCCCTGCAGCGAGCCGTTGGCGATGAGGGCGAGCGTGATGATGCCCATCGTCTTCTGGGCGTCGTTCGTGCCATGCGAGAGCGACAGCAGGCTCGCGCTGACGATCTGCCCGAGACGGTAGCCGCGGTTGACCGGCCCGGGCCGCAGGCGCCCGACCATGCGGTAGGTCACGAGGATGCACGCGCCGGCGGCCAGGAACGCCACGACGGGCGCGACGAGGGCCGGGACGATGACCTTCTCCAGCAGCCCCTGGCCGAGGATCGCGTCGGCTCCCGACGACGCGAACGCGGCGCCGACGACGCCCCCGATCAGCGCGTGCGACGAGCTCGACGGGAGCCCGAAGTACCAGGTCGCGAGGTTCCAGAGGATCGCCCCGATGAGCCCGGCGAAGATGACGGTCGTCGTGACGAGCTGGGCGTCGACGATCCCGCTGGCCACCGTCGCGGCGACCTTGATCGAGATGAAGGCCCCGACGAAGTTCAGGACCGCCGACAGCGCGACCGCCGTCTTCGGCGCCAGGGCGCGCGTCGAGATCGACGTCGCGACCGCGTTGGCGGTGTCATGAAAGCCGTTGGTGAAGTCAAACGCGAGTGCCGTCGCGACGACGATCACGAGGATGATGTCGCTGTCCACGGGCGCGACCTGACGAGGTCAGGAGTTCTTGACCACGATGTTCGCGATGACGTTCGCGATGTGCTCGGTGGCGTCGATCGCCTCTTCGAGGCGCTCGAAGATGTCCTTCCAGCGGATGACGACCATCGGGTCGATGCCGGTGCCGAACAGCGACGCGACGGCCTCGCGGGTGACGCGGTCGCCGTCGGTCTCGAGCTTGTGGATCTCGTTGGTGTAGTGCGAGACGTCGTGGAAGCCGCGCATCCGCGGCACCGCCTCGGCGATCCGGCGGCAGGCCTCGCTCAGGATGTGGGCCAGGCGCTCGGACTGCTCCATCGGCGCCTCGATCTTGTAGAGGCCCAGGTAGTCGGCGACCTCCTCGGTGAGATCGACGATGTCGTCCAGGCCGGACGCGAGCGCGAGGATGTCCTCGCGGTCGATCGGCGTCACGAACGTGGAGTTCAGGCGCTGGATGATGTCGTAGGTGATCCGGTCGCCCTCCTGCTCGCAGAGCAGGATCGAGCGGGCGAGGTCGTTGTGCTCGGGGTAGGAGCGCAGCATCTCGTCGAGCAGCTCGGCGGCGCGCAGCACGTTTGCCGCCGACTCCTCGAACAGGTCGAAGAACACGCGATCCTTCGGAGCGAACACGTTTGCGAGGCGGGCCATGCCCGCGGACTCTACGTCAGCAGGTCACGCAACGACGAGAGCTCATCGGGATCGATCGCATAGCCGTGCTGAGGCTCGGGATAGCGCCTCGTGCGCACGTCGGCGGCGAACGCGCTGACGCCGGCCACCATCTCGTCCTGCAGGTCGGCGTAGCGCTTGACGAAGCGCGCGCCGAGGCCGTCGCGGATGCCCAGCAGGTCGTGGAAGACGAGCACCTGCCCGTCGGTCGCGGGCCCGGCGCCGATCCCGATGACCGGGACCTCGACGCGCTCCATGAGCAGCGCCGCGACCTCGGACGGGATCGCCTCGAAGACGATCGAGAAGCAGCCCGCGTCCTGCAGGGCGAGCGCGTGCTCGGCGACGCGCGCCGCGGCCCCGGCGCTGCGGCCCTGCGCGCGGTAGCCGCCGAGCGCCGTCGCCGTCTGCGGCGTCAGGCCGACGTGGCCCATGACGGGGATCCCGGCGCCCGCGATGGCGCGCGCCCGCGCGCAGGAGGCGGGTCCGCCGCCCTCGAGCTTGACGGCGTCGCAGCCGGCCTCCTTGACGAAGCGGATGGCGTTGCCGATCGCCTGCTCGTCGGAGATCTCGTAGCAGCCCAGCGGCATGTCGCCGACCATCAGCGGGGTGCGCAGGCCGCGCCGCACCGCGCGCGCGAGCATGAGCATCTCGTCGAGCGCCACCGCCACGGTCGACGGGTAGCCCAGCACGGTCATCGCGCCCGAGTCGCCGACGAGCACGACGTCGACCCCGGCGGCCTCGGCCGCGCGGGCGCTCGGGAAGTCGTACGCGGTGACCATGACGATCGGCTCGCCGAGCCGCTTCATCTCCGACAGGCGGGGCAGCGTCAGCGCGACGCGGTCCAGCGTGGCGGAGGCGGAGATCTGGCTGGGATGGCTGGACATCAGCAGGCTTGCCTGGCGGACGCGGTCAGCAGCGACGCGACCTCGCGGTCGACGTCGAGGATGCGGTTCGTGCGCGCCTCGACGTGGACGACGCGCGGCTCGTAGCGGCTCAGCTCGGCGCGGTCGTACTGCGCGTAGGAGATGACGATGATCGTGTCGCCGGCGTGGACGAGGCGTGCGGCCGCGCCGTTGATCTGCATCGTCCCCGAGCCGCGCCCGCCGGCGATCGTGTACGTCTCGAAGCGGGCGCCGTTGTCGACGTCGACGACGTGGACCTGCTCATGCTCGAGGATGTCGGCGGCCTCCAGCAGATCGGGGTCGATCGTGATCGAGCCCACGTAGTTCAGATCGCAATCGGTGACCGTTGCCCGATGGATCTTGGACTTGAGCATCGTTCGCTGCATGTCGGTCTAACCACTCCCGTCGAGGACGTCGTTGTCGATGAGGCGCACGCCGCCGACCTGGGCGGCGACGGCGACGAGCACGGGCTCGTCGCCGACGGTGGCGATCGGGGCGAAGGTGTCGGGCGCCACGAGCTCGAGGTACTCGGGCGCGACGTCGAGCTCGCACATCGCGGCGCGGCCGATCGCGGCGAGCGCGACGGCGTCGCGCTCGCCGGCGGCCGCGCGGTCGCGGACGGCCTCCAGGCCGCGGCGCAGCGCGAGGGCGCGGCGGCGCTCCGCGCCGCGCAGGCGCGCGTTGCGGCTCGACAGCGCCAGGCCGTCGGCGTCGCGCACCGTGGCGCCGACCTCGATCCGCACCGGGATGTCGAGGTCGCGCACGAGCCGCCGGATGACCGCGACCTGCTGGGCGTCCTTCTGGCCGAAGTACGCCACGTCGGGCCCGACCATGTTCAGCAGCTTGGTGACGACGGTGGCGACGCCGGCGAAGTGCGCCGCGCCGCGGTGGCGGCCCTCGAGCGGCGCGCTGACCTCGCCGACGGCGACCGTGGTCGCAAAGCCCGCCGGATAGACCTCGTCCCGGGGCGGCGCGAAGAGCACGTCGGCGCCGGCCTGCGCGGCGAGCCGGGCGTCGCGGGCCTCGTCGCGCGGGTAGGCGCCGAGATCGCCGGCGTCGTCGAACTGGGCCGGGTTGACGAACAGCGACACGACGACCTCGTCGCAGGCGCCGCGCGCGCGCCGGATGAGCGACAGGTGGCCCTCGTGCAGCGCTCCCATCGTGGGCACGAGGCCGATGCTGCGCCCGGCCCGGCGCGGTCCGGCGAGCGCCGCGCGCAGGTCTGCGACGGTGCGCAGCGTCCTCATCGCCCGCTCCGGGCGGCGCAGCTGGGGCGGCGCGGCGCGGTCATGCCGCCACCAGCGACGCGGCGGCCAGCCGGCGGGTCGACGCGACGAGCGCGTCGAAGAGCTCGAGCTCGGACGGCAGGCGCTCGGCGACGGCCGCGCGCTGGCGCGCGACGGTCGCCTCGTCGCCGCGCGCGATCGGCCCGGTCAGCGCGCGTTCGGCGCCGTGCGCCGCCCAGTTGTCGACGCTCGCCCGCACGAGCGCGACGAGCGGCTGGCGTGCGACGCCGGCGGTGAGCGCCAGGCGCTCGGCGATGCCCTCGAGCGTGACGAGGAAGTTCGCGGCGATCGACGCGGCGGCGTGATAGGCGGCGCGGTCGGCGTCGGCGACGTGCACGGGGCGCATCCCCAGGGTGCCGGCCAGCGCGCGCGCGAGCTCGAGGGCGCGGACGGTCGATCCGTCGATCGCGGCCGTCGCGCCGCCGAACGAGCCGCCCGCGGCGGTCACCGTCATGAGCGGGTGCAGCGAGAAGGACTCGTGCGGGCCGAGCGCCGACAGCGTCGTCGCCGCCGACGTGTGGCCCACGAGCAGGCCGGGGCGGGCCGCCAGCGCGGCGGCCGCGCGCTGGATCTGCGCATCGGGCACGCAGAGCAGGACGGCGTCCGTGTCGGGCGCCGGCTGCTCGCCGCGGCGCAGCGGCCCCTGCACCGGGCGGCCGGCGGCGCGCAGCGCGGTCGCCAGCGCGCGGCCCATGCGGCCGGCGCCGACGATCGCCGGGCGGGCGGCGACGGCAGCCTGCGCGGCCGGGGTGAAGGGCGCTTGCGAAGTCATCGTGTCGGTCCAGTCCTCCATCGAGGTACCGGTCGCGTTGCTCGGATGGCGCGAGGGATCGCGCCGTCGTGTCCCTGCAGGGTAGCTGACGGGCAGGCACTACGATCGCGCGGTGGCCAGCAAGGAGGAGCGCCGCGCGGAGCTCACCGCCGTCTATCGCGAGGCGCGCGGGTGCACGCGCTGCCCGGAGCTCGCGAGCGCGCGCACGCAGGTCGTCTTCGGCGCGGGCAACGCCGATGCCGACCTCATGTTCGTGGGGGAGGCCCCGGGCGCGCGCGAGGACGAGCAGGGCGTCCCGTTCGTCGGGGCCGCCGGCAAGCTGCTCGGCGAGCTGCTCGGCGAGGTCGGCCTCGCCCGCGCGGACGTGTTCATCGCCAACGTCCTGAAGTGCCGGCCGCCGGGCAACCGCGATCCGCTGCCGGCGGAGATCTCCAACTGCTCGCCGTACCTCATGCGCCAGGTCGCGCTCATCCAGCCGCGCGTGGTCTGCACGCTGGGCAACTTCGCCACGAAGCTGCTGCGCAACGAGCCGACCGGGATCTCGCGGCTGCACGGCCAGGCGGAGATCCGCGTGCTCGGCGGGCGCGCCGTGCGCCTGTACCCGCTGTTTCATCCGGCCGCGGCGCTCTACACGCGCTCGCTGCTTCAGACCCTGCGCGCCGACTTCGCGCGACTCCCGGGGCTGCTCGAGCTCGCGCTGCCCGAGCAGCCCGAGCCCGCGCCCGCGCCCGCGCCCGCCGGCGAGCAGGCGCCCGCGGCGGCCGACGAGCGCGAGGCGCCCGACGCCGCGCCCGACGACGCGCCCGACCGGCGGGCCGCCGCCGGCGAGGATCGCGACGACGACGGCGAGGGCCAGCTCGGCCTGTTCTAGTGGGTCATCCAGGAACGTTCGACCGGAAACCCGGGATGCCGGCGCCGGCTGGCAAGGACGCAGGACCGAAGGTGTGGCTCTGCCACATCGAGCGTCCGAGGACGCCGCCAGGCGGTGATCGGCGCCCGGGGTTCCGGGTCAAACGTTTGTGGATGACCCACTAGCGCCCCTCAGGCGCGGACGGCGCCGCGCAGCGCGGGCAGGACGCGCTCGCCGTAGGTCCGGATCGAGCCGAACGGGTCCGCGCGGCCGATGAGCTGCAGGCAGATGACGGTGGCGCCGGCGCGCTCCATCTCGCGGATGCGCTCGACGTGCTCCTCGGGATCGGCGGAGATGAGAAACCCCTCGCGGGCGAACTGCTCGTCGGTCATCTCGACGTCGGCGCGGCGCTGCATGTCGTCCTGGTCGGCGATGTCGTCGACGTAGACCTCCGGCAGCTGCGTCGGCTTCCAGTGGCGCGCGCCCTCGATCGCCGCGCGATCGTCGTCGGCCCACGCGAAGCCGGCCTGGAAGATGATCTCGCCCGGCTCGCGCCCCTCGCGCCCGCACGCCTCGTGGTAGGCGTCGACGATCTCCGGCGCCTGCCCGGGGTCGCCGAGCGTCCACAGGCCGTCCCCGTAGCGCGCGGCGACCTGCGCCGACTGCGGGCCGAACGCGGAGACGTAGAGCTTGGGGCGCGTGCGCGCGCGGGTCCACAGCTTGGCGTCCTTGAGGCTGAACCAGCCCGCGTCCATCGTCACGGTCTCGCCGTTCCACAGCCGCGTGATCGCCTCCAGGCCGGTCTCGAGGCGGCGGCGCTGCTCCTCGTAGGGCGGCCAGTCCATCCCGAGCGGCGTCTCGTTGACGGACTCTCCCGAACCCGCTCCGAGGAAGATGCGGCCCGGGTAGAGCTCCTCGAGCGACATGAACGCCTGCGCGACGAGGGCGGGGTGGTAGTGGTGCACGATCGGCGTGACGCCCGTGCCGATCATGCTCTGCGTGACCTGCCCGAGCGCCCCGAGGTAGACCCACGCCTGCGCGGCCTGGCCGTCGGGGAACCACGGCGCGAAGTGGTCGGAGGTTCCCAGTCCGTCGAACCCGACCCGATCCGCCGCCTTGGCCTGCTCGAGCATCTCCGAGGGCGTGAACTCCTCGGTGGACGTTGCGAACCAATACTGCATCGGCCCTCCTTCCGGCCTTGGGGTCCAACCCGGGCTACCCGCAGGAGTCTCCCGACGAGCGCGAGTCTTCGCTATCCGGCGTCGCGCGGCTTGAGGTCCAGGGCGCAGGAGTTGATGCAGTAGCGCTGGCCGCTGTCGCCCGGTCCGTCGGGGAAGACGTGGCCGAGATGGCCGCCGCACTGGCTGCAGAGCACCTCGGTGCGGCGCATGAACAGGCTGTTGTCCTCGCGCAGCGTCACCGCGGAGGCGACCGCGGGGTCGGTGAAGCTCGGCCAGCCGCTGCCGGAGTCGAACTTCGTCTGCGAGGAGAACAGCTCCGCGCCGCAGCCCGCGCACGTGTACGTGCCGGGCGTCTTCTCGTCGACGAAGCGGCCGGTGAAGGCCCGCTCGGTGCCGGCCCGGCGCAGGATCTCGTACTGCGCGGGCGTCAGCTCGGCGCGCCACTCCTCGTCGGTCTTCTGGATGGGCGATGCGATGGGGGTGTGCTTCATGAATCCACTGTAGCCCCGGGGGCCGATCCGTTACGCGGCCCGGCGCGACGGCGTCGGCCGCCGCGCGCCGGATCGCGGGCGGCGATCGCCGGGCCGGCTCAGGCCGTGGGGCGGGCGAGCCGGCGGCGCAGGTTGCGCCGCGTGAAGTACGTCAGCTGGGCGAGCTGCGCGAGCGCGTCGAGGACGCGCTCGCCGTGGGTGAGGTCCGCGCGCACGTACTCGGCGAGCGTTCCCTCGCGCCCGTAGTAGCGCCAGCCGCGCGAGGACCCGATGACCCGCAGCAGTGCCGCCGTCAGCGCGGGCGAGGCGAACGCCCCGTGGACGAAGAGCAGCCCGCCCGGCGCGACGCGGCCGGGCCAGCGGCCGAAGAGCTCCGCGGCGACCGTGTACGGGGCCGCGCGCCCGATGAACAGCACGTCGATCGAGCCCTCGACGCGGGCGACATGGTCGGGCTCGGCGACGAGCACCTCGACGCCGTCGGGTGCGCCCCGGTGGATCGCCGACAGCGCCTCCTGCGGCACGGTCCCCGTCATGACGACCCGTGCCGGCGGATCGAGGACCCGCGCGCATGCCTCCAGCCGGTCGCTCTGAGCGCAGGTGAACACGCGTGTGACGCTATATGAGCGCACATGGGCTGGTGCTCTGGCCGGTGTTCGTACTAGAGTGCAACGCGTGTCGCCGACCCCACGCCGAGCCGCCGCCGCGCTGATCGCCAGCGCCGCCATGCTCGTGGCCTCCGGGTCGCCGGCGCAGGCGCAGTCGCAGCCATATCCCGACACGGACGCCGGCGTGTCGACGACGCCGCCGGTCCCGCTCACGCCGGCCAATCCGACCTCCGATCCGCCGCGGGCGGCTCCCACGCAGCTTCCCAACACCGGCTCCGATCCGCGGCTGCTCACGCTCGCGGGCCTCGCGCTGACCCTGCTCGGCTTCGGTCTTCGGCTTCGCACCGCCGATGCCGACGAGTACTGAGACCGCCGCTCCCGCCGAAACCGAGGCCATCGCCGCGCGGCTCGCCCAGCGACTGCGGCCCGGCGACGTCGTGCTCGTCTCCGGTGAGCTGGGGGCGGGGAAGACGACGTTCGTGCGCGGCGCCTGCCGCGCCCTCGGCGTGAAGGCCCCGGTGACGAGCCCGACGTTCACGATCGCGCGCCGCTACGACGGGCGGCTGCCGATCTCGCACCTGGACCTCTACCGGCTCGGCGACCTCGCCGGCGAGGATCCCGCGCTGCTGGCCGACGAGCTCGCCGCCGACCGCGTCGCGTTCGTCGAGTGGCCGGAGGTCGGCGCCCCGCACGGGCTGGACCCGCAGCGCGTCGCGGCGCGCGTGCGCCTGGAGCATCGCGGCGGTGATCGCCGCCTCGTGCGCGTCGCGCCGTGATCGTCCTCGGGCTCGACACCGCGACGCCGGCGACCGTGGCGGGCCTGCTGCACGCGGGCCGGCCGCAGGACGCCGCCGAGCGACGCCACGAGCCGGCGCCCGGCGAGCGCCCCGGCCACGCCGCGCGCCTGCTGGCGCTGGCCGGCGAGCTGCTCGCGCAGGCCGGCCTGCGCTTCTCGGACGTCGACCGGATCGCGATCGGTCTCGGTCCGGGCACGTTCACGGGGCTGCGGATCGGGGTCGCGAGCGCGCGGGCGCTCGCGCAGGCGGGCGCCGCCGAGCTCGTCGGCGTGTCGACCCTGCGCGCGCTCGCCGCCGGAGCCGAGCCGCACGCCGCGCCGCTGGACGGCGTGCTGGCGGTGATCGACGCGCGCCGCGGCGAGGCGTTCGCCGCCGGCTGGCGCGCCCGCAGGCCCGTCCTCGAACCGGCCGCGCTCGCGCCGCGGGCGCTGGCCGAGCGCCTCGTCGCGGAGGGCGGACGCTGGCTGGCGGTGGGCGACGGCGCGCTACGATTTCGGGAGGATCTTGAACGCGCCGGCTGCAGCGTCCCCGCCGAGGGGTCGCCGTGGCACGGCGTCAGCGGCGCGGCCATCTGCCGGCTCGGGCTGCAGGCGCCGGCGGGAACGGCGCGCGACCTGGTCGTACCGGACTACCTGCGCCCCCCCGACGCCGTGCCCGCCAGCAAGAGGACCCCGTGAACGGACCGCTCGAGATCCGCCGGCTGACCTATGCGGACCTACCGCAGATCATCGCGATCGAGCGGCGCGCGTTCCCGACGCCGTGGTCGCTGGCGATGTTCGTGCTCGAGCTCTCCAAGCCGGCCGGCGTCTGCCTGACGGCGCTGCACGAGGGGCAGATGCTCGGGTTCCTCATCTGCTCGCGCTACGACACGGTGTGGCACGTCATGAACGTGGCGGTCGATCCCGGTCGCCGGCGCGAGGGCATCGCGACGGCGATGCTCGCCGACCTGCTGCGGCGCATCGACGGGCACGGCGCGCGCTTCACGCTGGAGGTGCGCGAGTCCAACGGCGCGGCGATCGCGCTGTACGAGCGCTTCGGGTTTCGCGCCGCCGGCCGGCGGCGCCGCTACTACCAGGACAACGGGGAGGACGCGGTCGTGATGTGGCGCACCCGCGCGACGCTGGCAGGCCGCTTCGACGACGTGCCCAACGCCTCGCCGGCATGAGCCTGATCCTCGCGCTGGAGACGAGCTGCGACGACACGTGCGCTGCCGTGGTCGCCGGCGACGGGCGGCTGCGCTCGAACGTCATCTCCTCGCAGGGCATCCACGACGCCTACGGCGGGGTCGTGCCCGAGCTCGCGTCGCGCCATCACCTCGAGCTCGTCAACGCGGCGGTCGACGACGCGCTGCGGCGCGCGGACGCGACGCTCGACGACGTCGGCCTCGTCGCCGTCACGCAGGGGCCCGGCCTCGTCGGGGCGCTGCTCGTGGGCGTCGCCACCGCGAAGGGCCTGGCGGCGGCGCGCGGGCTGCCGCTCGCGCCGGTCGACCACCTGCAGGGCCACGTCGCCGCCAACTTCCTGCGTCTGGACGGCGGCGAGCCGATCATGGCGCCGCCGTTCGTCTGCCTGCTGGCCAGCGGCGGCCACACGCTGCTCGCGCTCGTCGAGGACCACGCCGGCTTCACGGTGCTCGGCCGGACGCTCGACGACGCCGCCGGCGAGGCGTTCGACAAGGGCGCGCGCCTGCTGGGCCTGCCGTTTCCCGGCGGGCCGGCGCTCGAGCGCCTGGCGCGCGACGGCGACCCGCGCTCGTTCGCGTTTCCCGTCGCGCGCGGCGTGGCGGGACTGGACTTCTCGTTCGCCGGCGTCAAGACGTCGCTGCTGTACCGGGTGCGCGACCTCGGCGCGGTCGCCGCGGCCGAGCGGGCGCCCGATCTCGCCGCGGCCTACCAGCACGCGATCGTCGAGGCGCTCGTCGCGCGCTGCCGGCAGGCGCTCGAGCGCACGGGCCTGGACCGCCTGGCGATCGGCGGCGGCGTCGCCGCGAACGGGTCCCTGCGCGGCCGGCTGCAAGAGCTGGGCGTCACGCTGGGCGTGCCGCCGCGCGAGCTGTGCACCGACAACGCCGCGATGATCGCGTCGGCCGCCCGCTACGCCGAAGCGCTGGCGTTTCCCGACTACCTCGCGCTCGACGCCTACGCGTCGGGCGAGCGCGCGCTGGCGTGAGGATCGTCCTGTACGGCAAGGCCGGATGTCACCTGTGCGACGACGCGCGAGCCGCGCTCGTGCGCGTCGGGGCGCCCTTCGAGGAGGTCGACATCACGACCGACGACGCGCTGCACGCGGCCTATCTCGAGCGCATCCCCGTCGTCACGCTGGATGGCGTGGAGCGCTTGGAGCTGTTCGTGGATGACGCCGCACTACGCGGTCTTGTGGGTAAAGTGCGGCATCGATGACGACCGGCGAGCGCGTTCCCACGTCCGTTGACCCGGCGGCGTCGCGTGATGGAGTGGTCGGCGGCGGCGAGCGTCTCTCGCTCGGCGTCGCGGCTCGGCTGTCGCGCTACCTGCAGGTGCTCACGCAGGCCAAGAAGATGGGCAAGGAGACGATCTCCTCGCGCGAGCTCAGCGACTACACGCACGTCAACCCGACGCAGATCCGGCGCGACTTCTCGGGCTTCGGGAAGTTCGGCAAGCGCGGCGTCGGCTACAACGTCGACGCGCTGCTGTCGCAGATCCGCAAGATCCTGCGCACCTCGGGCCAGCACAACATCGCGCTCTTCGGCGCCGGCCACCTCGGCCAGGCGATCGCGTCGTCGGACATCTTCGCCGACCACGGCTTCCGCGTCGTCGCGATCTTCGACACCGACAAGCGCAAGATCGGCCAGTCCGTCGGGGCGACGAAGGTGCGCCACTCCTCCGAGCTGCGCGCGGTCGTCGAGGAGGAGGACATCGTCGTCGGGGTGCTCGCCGTCCCGACCGTCGCCGCCCAGTCGATCGCCGACGACCTCGTCGACGCGGGCGTGAAGATCATCTTCAACTACTCCGACGCCCTGCTCCAGGTGCCGCCGGAGGTGACCGTCCACACGTCCTCGCCGGCGGTCGACCTGCTCTACGCGCTGTACTTCTACCTTACGTAGAAGCACCCGCCCGCGCGCGCCGCCGCCCCATGCCCATCGACCTCGACAAGACGGAGGAGATCTTCTCCACGTCGACCGATCTCACGGTCGGCCTCGAGGAGGAGTTCGCGGTCCTCGATCCGCTCACGCTCGACCTCGTCGCGCGCTTCGAGGAGCTGCGCGACGACGCCGCGGCGAACGACCCCGAGCTGTTCTCGGCGATCACCGGCGAGCTCATCTCGTCGGAGATCGAGATCGTCTCCGGCCGCGGCGAGGACCTGCACGACGCGCTCGCGCGCCAGCGCGAGCACCGCCGCCGGCTGTTCGCGCTCGCCGGGCGCCACGGCGTCGCGCTCGGCTCGACCGGCACGCATCCCTGGGCGGACTATCGCGAGCAGCGCAACATCGACACCGAGCACTACCGCCGGGTCGTCGACGGCCTCGGGTACGTCGCGCGGCGCAACAACACGTTCTCGCTGCACGTCCACGTCGGCGTGCGCGGCACCGACCGCGCCGTGCTGGCCTGCGACCGCCTGCGCCCGATCCTGCCGCTCCTGCTCGCCGTCAGCGCGAGCTCGCCGTTTCTGGAGGGACGCGACACGCTGCTGCACTCGGCGCGCAGCCAGACGTTCACGAAGTCCTTCCCGCGCTGCGGCGTGCCCGACGCCTTCGGCGGCTGGGCGCCGTTTCGGGCGTACCTCGAGCTGCTCATCGCGACGGGCTCGATCGTGGAGTACACCCAGGTCTGGTGGTCGATCCGCCCGCACGCGTCGTTCGGCACCGTCGAGGTGCGCATCTGCGACGCGCAGATCTCGGCCGCCGAGTCCGACGGCCTCGCGGCGCTCGTCGTCGCGTGCGTCGGCCAGGCGCTGCGCGACATCGACGAGGGCCTCGCGTTCGACGACCCGCCGCCCCGGCTCGTCGAGGAGAACATGTGGCGCGCGATCCGCCACGGGATGGACGGCGCCATGATCGACCTGCGGCGCGGCGTCGAGATCCCGGCGCGGGCGGCGCTGGAGCAGCTGTGGACCTGGACGGCGCCCATCCGCGAGGAGGCGCGCATCGACGTCGCGCTCGACGGGCCGACCGGCGCCCAGCGCCAGCGCGCCGCGCTGCTGGACGGCGGCGACCTGCGCGAGGTCTACGCTGAGACGGTCCGCGAGACGAAGACGACCTACGCTCAGGAGGTTCCTGCATGACCGCACGCCACCGGACGCCCGCCGGCCACCGCCCTGCGCGCGGAGGCACGCGATGAGCACGCACCCAGGCGCCCCCGGGCCGGGCGAGATCGATCCCGACGAGCTCAGCGAGGACGAGCTGCGCGCGGCCTACGAGGCCGAGCTGGCGAAGATCCGCGTCGAGGACGTCGTCGTCCAGACCGTCGTCTCGCTGCTGAACCTCGCGGCGCGCCGAGCCGGCCTCACCGGGGCCGAGGACGAGGAGACCGACTTCGAGCAGGTCCGTCAGGCGATCGACGCGACGCGGGCGCTGCTGCCGCTCGTCGAGCCGGCCCTCGGGCCCGATGCCAAGCAGGTTCGCGACGCGCTCTCCCAGCTGCAGCTGGCCTACGCGCGCTCGGGCGCCAAGCCGCCCCCGGGCGCCCCGACGACCGAGCCGCCCGCAGCCGACAAGGGCGCCCAGCCGGGGTCCGCCGCGGCCAGCGGTCGCCTCTGGGTTCCCGGTCAGTAGCCCGGGCGAGCGGCGATCCGCCGGGCTGCACCGGCCGCCGCCGGCCGCTTGGCGGCGGCCCGCCGGCGCCTGCGAGCGGGGGGCAGCAGACGTGAGGTCGCCCCGTCCGGGTAGTATCCGCGCGCGTTGCTCGCGGTCGGGGGACCGTTGTTGCCTGCCCCGCAGGTGAGCCGGACCCTTGGCATCAAAGACTTACGGAGGCCGTTCCCTTGAGTGATTTCCTGCTGGACCACGGTGTACTCGTCGCATTGCTGTGCGCGGGCCTGGCCGTGCTGTACGGCGCGCTGACGACGCGCTCGCTGCTGGCGCTCTCACCGGGCAACGAGCGGATGGTGGAGATCTCGAAGGCCGTCCAGGAGGGCGCTTCGGCGTACCTGCGCCGGCAGTACACGACGATCGGGCTGGTCGGCGTCGTCCTGTTCGTCATCCTGATCCCGCTGCAGTCGATCGCCGTCGCCGTCGGCTTCGCGATCGGCGGCATCCTCTCGGCGGCGGCCGGCTTCATCGGCATGAACGTCTCGGTGCGGGCCAACAGCCGCGTCGCCGAGGCGGCGCGCGGCGGCGTCTCGCCGGGCCTCGACGTCGCCTTCCGCGGCGGGGCCATCACCGGCATGCTCGTCGTCGGGCTCGCCCTGCTCGGCGTCGCCTCCTACTACGGCGCGCTGACCTCCTTCTTCGATCAGACCCAGAAGGAGGCCATCGACGCGCTCATCGGCCTCGGCTTCGGCGGCTCGCTGATCTCGGTCTTCGCCCGGCTCGGCGGCGGCATCTTCACGAAGGGCGCCGACGTCGGCGCCGACCTCGTCGGCAAGGTCGAGGCCGGCATCCCCGAGGACGACCCGCGCAACCCGGCGGTCATCGCCGACAACGTCGGCGACAACGTCGGCGACTGCGCCGGCATGGCGGCCGACCTCTTCGAGACCTACGCGGTCACCGCGGTCGCGGTCATGCTGCTCGGCGTCCTGACGTTCGCCGGCGAGAACGCGACCCAGGTCGCGCTGTACCCGCTCGTCCTCGGCGGCGTGGCGATCATCGCCTCGATCATCGGGACGTTCGCCGTCAAGTCGGCGGCGGGCAACGTCGAGCGCGCGCTCTACCAGGGCCTCATCCTCTCGGGCGTCATCGCCGCGGCGGCGTTCTACCCCGTGACGAAGTGGATCATGGGCGGCCTCGCCACCCGCACGGCCGACGTCAGCATCTCGGTCCCGAGCATCGGCAACCTGTACCTCTGCTCGCTCATCGGCCTCGCCGTCACGGCGCTGCTGTTCCTCATCACCGACTACTACACCTCGACGCGCTTCGGCCCGGTCAAGAAGACCGCCGAGGCCTCGCAGACCGGTCACGCGACGAACATCATCTCGGGCCTCTCGCAGGGCATGCAGGCGACGGCGCTGCCGGCGATCGTGCTCGCGCTCGGCATCTACGGCGCGTACGAGCTGGGCGGCATCTACGGCATCGGCGTCGCGGTCATGGCGCAGCTCGGGCTCTGCGGCCTCATCGTCGCGCTCGACGCGTTCGGACCGATCACCGACAACGCCGGCGGCATCGCCGAGATGGCCGACATGCCCGAGGAGGTCCGCGCCGTGACCGACCCGCTCGACGCGGTCGGCAACACGACGAAGGCCGTCACGAAGGGCTACGCGATCGGCTCGGCCGTGCTCGCCGCGCTCGTGCTGTTCGCCGGGTTCAAGATCGAGCTCGAGGCCGAGCTCACCGAGGCCGGCAAGGATCTCGTCACCTTCCAGATCGACCAGCCGCTGGTCCTCATCGGCCTGCTCGTCGGCGGCATGATGGTCTACCTGTTCGCCGCGCTGTCGATGGAGGCCGTCGGCCGGGCCGGCGGCGCCGTCGTCGAGGAGGTCCGCCGGCAGTTCAAGGAGAAGCCGGGCATCATGGACTACACCGAGAAGCCCGACTACGCACGCTGCGTCGACATCGTCACGAAGACGGCCCAGCGCGAGATGATCGTCCCGTCGCTGATCCCGATCGTGTTCACGCTCATCGTCGGCCTGCTCAGCGTCGAGGCGCTCGGCGGCATGCTGATCGGCGTCATCGTCGTGGGTCTTTTCATGGCCGTCTCGATGACCGCCGGCGGCGGCGCGTGGGACAACGCCAAGAAGCTCATCGAGGAGGGCGCGCACGGCGGCAAGGGCACGCTCGCGCACGAGGCGTCGATCACCGGCGACACCGTCGGCGATCCCTACAAGGACACCTCGGGCCCGGCGATCAACCCGATGATCAAGGTCGCGAACATCGTCGCGATCCTGATCATCCCGCTCGTCGCCTAGCCGGCCCGCTCGGGCTCCTCGCGGGCGCCGCGACCCCGCGACGGGTCCGGCGCCCCACGACCACTACAGTCCCCCGCCGTGAGCTTCCTCGAGGACCATCTCGGCGGGGGGACGTGGCGGGCCGACCCGCCGTTCTCCTCGGTGACCTTCAAGGTCCGCCATCTCGGCGCGCGCGACTATCGCGCCGGCTTCCGCGACATCGACGCGACGCTCGACGCGAGCGCCGCGACGATCGTCGCCAGCGTGCCGGTCGCCTCGCTGGACCTCAACAACCCGGTCATCCGGGCGCGCATGCTCTCCGACGAGTTCCTCGACGCCGCGCGCTTCCCGGAGGTGCGCTGGGAGGTGGCGCAGCTCGAGGCCGACGAGAGCCGGGCGCTGCGGGCCACCGGCGCCCTGTCGATCCACGGGCACACCTGCATGGTGACGGCGACCGGGAGGATCGGCCTGCCCGGCCCCGGGCTGCTGAGCCCCGACAACCGCGTCGGCGTCGAGCTGTCGGCGACGGTCGACCGGCGCGAGTTCGGCCTGGACTGGCAGGAGCCGCTGCCGGGAGGCGGTGACACGCTCGGCTGGGACGTCACGCTCGAGGCGCTGATGGAGTTCGTCGAGCAGACGTAGACTGCCGCCGCGGATGGCTGAGCGCCGGCTCCACGGACTGCAGCGCGTACTCGGGGTCAACGCGCTGTTCTCGACGGCCTACGGCAACGTGGGCTCGTCGATCTACTACGCCCTGGGCCTCGTCGCGGCGCTCGCCGCCGGGCTCACCCCGCTCGTCTTCGTCATCACGGGCGCGCTGTTCTACTGCACCGCCACGACGTACGCCGAGGCGACGGCGATGTACCCCGAGGCGGGCGGCTCGTCGCTGTTCGCGCGCCGCGCCTTCAACGAGCTGTGGTCGTTCTTCACGGCCTGGGCGCAGATGCTCAACTACATCATCACGATCGCGATCTCGGCGTTCTTCGCGGCGCACTACGCGGGCAGGTTCACCTGGGACGGCTTCAAGGAGGGCCCGTGGGACGTCGCGTTCGCGATCGGCGCCGTCACGCTGCTCGCGCTCGTCAACGTGCGCGGCGTCAAGGACGCGGTGACCGTCAACCTCGTGCTGGCGGTCGTCGACTTCCTCAGCCAGCTGGGCATCGTGGCGCTGGGCTTCGTCCTCGTGCTCGACCCCGGCGTGCTCGTCGACAACCTGCGGTTCTTCGGGGAGACCCCCACGCTGGCGCAGTTCCTGCTCGCGATCCCGATCGGCACCGTCGCGTACACGGGGATCGAGACGATCTCGAACATGGCCGGAGAGGCGCGCGACCAGGACACGACGATCCCCAGCGCGATCCGCCGCGTCATGTTCGCCGTCTTCGCGATCTACTTCACGCTGCCGCTCGTCGCGCTCTCCGCGCTGCCGGTGCAGTGCGTCGACGGGACGTGCCGGACGCTGCTCGGCGTGGGTCCCGAGCAGGGCGGCTACGCCAACGACCCGATCGTCGGCGTCGTCTCGGGGATCGACTTCGGCTCGCTGCAGGGCGCCGTCAGCGTGTACGTGGGCGTGCTCGCGGTGACGATCCTCGTCGCGGCGACGAATGCCGGGGTGCTCGGCGTCTCGCGCCTGACGTACTCGATGGGCCTGTACCGCCAGCTGCCCGACGTCATGCGCCGGCTGCACCGCCGCTACCGCACCCCGTACGTGGGGATCCTCGTCTTCTCCGGCTTCGCCTGCGTGGCGCTGCTGCCGGGCAAGGCGGACTTCCTGGGCAAGATCTACGCCTTCGGCGCGATGCTGTCGTTCTCGATGGCGCATTTGTCGCTCATCCGGCTGCGGGTCACGGCGCCCGACGAGCGGCGCCCCTACCGCAGCCCGGGGCGCATCCGGGTGGGCGGGCACGACCTGCCGCTGCTGGCGATCCTCGGATTCGCCGGCACGGCCCTGTCGTTCGTCGTCGTCAGCGTGCTCGACCTGCAGGTCGGCTTCGCCGGCGTGACGTGGATGGTGCTCGGCATGGTCGGCTACGTGCTCTTCCGGCGCAGCCAGGACCTCGACCTCGTGTCGACGCACCAGATCGCCGAGCCGCGGCCCGTGACGGTGACCGAGGCCGAGTACGAGTCCGTGCTCGTGGCGTTCGACACGCACAACTACTCGGCCCGGACGATCGCGACCGCCGCCAAGCTCGCCGGCCCGCGCCGGCGCGGCATCCACGTCCTCGTGACGATCACCGTCCCCCAGGTCTCGCCGATCGACGCCGAGCTGCCCGACGAGGAGGTCGCCGCGCGCGCCGTCATCGAGCGCGCGCGGATGCAGTGCGGCCAGCGCGTGAGCGGCCATGTCGAGCGCGTGCGGCCGGGCCAGACCGGCCGTCTCATCGTCGACGAGGCGCGCGAGATGCGCGCGCACGCGATCGTCATGCCGCTGCCGCCGCGCGTCGGCACGACGCTCTTCGGAAAGACCGTCGAGACGGTGCTGACCGATCGTCCCTGCCGCGTCATCATCGAGTCCGAGCCGTCCGATGCCTGACGGGCGCCGCGTGCACCGAGCCATGACGCTCGTGCTCTCCGCGCTCATGGTCCTCGTCGGGATCGCGATGCTCACGCGCACGCTCGGCGCCGGCGGCGGTCCGCTGTCGATCGGCATCGTGCTCGGCGTCCTGTTCGTGCTCGCCGGCGCGGGCCGCCTGTACTTCACATGGCGGGGGCCCTGATGCTCCGCCGCGGGCTCGGCTCGCCGACGCTGTTCGCGATCGTCTGGACGTCGCTGGCCAGCGCGATCTACTTCTCGCTCGGCGTCGTCGCCGAGAACGCGCTCGGGCTCACGCCGCTCGTCTTCCTCGGAGCGGCGATCTTCTTCGGGCTGACGGCGATGACGTACGTCGAGGGCGCGTCGCTGCACCCCGAGCGCGCGGGCGCGACCGTCTTCGCCCGCCACGCCTTCAACGAGCTCGTGAGCTTCGTCGCCGGCTGGGCGGTGCTGCTGGACTTCCTCATCCTCATCGCGGTGACCGCCTACGTGGCGGTCAACTACCTGGCGGCCTTCTGGTCGCCGCTCGGCGAGGGCATGACGGAGCTCGCGCTCGCCGTCGCGATCGTCGTCTACGTCGCGGCGCGCAACATCCGCGGCTTCGCGGCCGCGCGGCGCGAGCGGGTCGCCGCGCTCGTGCTCGTCGACGTCGCGCTGCAGCTGCTCGTCATCGTCTTCGGCGCCGCGCTCGTCGTCGACCTCGACGGGCTGCTCGCGTCGATCGAGATCGGCTCGACGCCGCGCTGGCAGGACCTCCTCTTCGCGCTGACGATCTCGACGGTGGCGTTCACGAGCCTCGAGTCCGCGGCCGGCCTGGCCGGCGAGGTGCGCGTCAGCCGCGACGGGCTCAAGCGGCTCGTGGCGAGCGCGTCGGCATCGGTGCTCGTGATCTACGTCGGGATCTCGCTCGTCGCCGTCGCGGCGCTGCCGTCGACGCCGGGTGACAGCCCGCTGCGCGGCGCGGGGATCGACGCGCCCGTCATCGCGATCGTCGACCTCTTCGAGCCGGTCTGGCTGTCGGACGTCTTCCGGTACACGGTGGCGGCGCTGGCCACGGTGACGCTCGTGCTCGCCTGCCACGCGGCGATGCTCGGCCTGTCGCGGCTGGCGTACTCGCTGACGACCAACCGCCAGATCCCGGGCGTGCTCGGCGGGCTGCACCCGCGCCACGGGACCCCGTACGTCGTCATCCTCGTCGCGGCGGCGCTGGCGACGGCGCTCGTCGTGCCGCGCGACCTCGAGGCGCTGACGGGCATCTACGCGGTCGGCGCGATGCTCACGTTCCTCATCGCGCACGTGTCGATCTGCGTGCTGCGCTACCGCGAGCCCGACGGCGAGCGTCCGTACCGCATCCCGCTGTCGGTGCGGGTCGGCGGCGGCGACCTCCCGCTGCCCGCCGTGCTGGGCGCCGTCATGGCGGCCGGCGGCCTGGCGAGCCTGCTGGAGTTCCACGAGGGCGCGCGCTGGGTCGGGCTCGTCTGGATGACGGCCGGCCTGGCGATCTACGTCACGCACCGGCGGATCGCCGGGATGCCGCTGCTGCAGCGCGTCGTCGTGTCCGAGGCCGCGCTGCGCTCGGAGCTCGCGCGCGTCGAGTACGGATCGATCCTCGTGCCCGTCCTCGGGACGGCGCTCGACGACGACATCATCCAGACGGCGGGGCGGCTGGCGGCCGCCGAGGGCATGGCGGGGGAGGAGGAGGGGGTCGCGGCGACGATCGAGGCGATCTGGGTCTTCGAGGTCCCGCTCTCGCTGCCGCTCGACGCCCGCCTGCCCGAGGCGCAGCTGAAGACCGCGCGCGCCGCGCTGGCTCGCGCGAAGGCCGTCGGCGAGGAGTACGAGGGCGTCGAGGTCGCGACCGCGACCGTCCGCGCGCGGCGCGCCGGCGAGGCGATCGTCAGCGAGGCGCTGCGGCGCGGCGTCGAGGTGATCGTGCTCGCCGCCGAGGAGCCGTCGCGCATCCGCGGCGGAGCCCGGCTGGGCGGCATCGGCGGTCCGCTGGACAACTTCGTCGGGGAGGCGACCAAGCACGTCGTGCGCAAGGCGCCGTGCCGCGTGATCCTCACCGCGCCGCCCGCGGGCGACGGCGACGACGAGCCCGCGACGTAGCGCCGCAGTGGTCTAGCATCCGGACCATGATGGTCCTCGTCGTCGGGGCCGGCCGGGTCGGTGCGGCCGTCGCCAAGTCCTCGCTCGCCGCCGGTCACACGGTCTCCGTGCTCGACGAGGATCCGCTCTCGCACGAGCGCCTCGACGCCGGCCAGACGACCTCCTGGGAGGACGCGGGCGGGCGCTTCACCGTCGGCACCGCGATCGAGATCGACGCCCTGCTCGCCGCCGGCATCGCGGAGGCCGACATCTTCATCGCGGCCACCCGCGGCGACAACACGAACATCCTCGTCGCGCAGATCGCCCGCAAGCGCTTCGGGATCAAGCGCGTCATCGTCCGCGTGCTCGATCCGGCGCGCTCGGACTGGTACGCCGAGCAGGGCCTGCACACCGTGTGCGCCGTCAAGCTGGGCATCGCGATGTTCGAAGAGGCGGTCGCCGACGCGGTCGAGACCGCGTGATGTACGTCATCATCGTGGGGGGCGGCAAGGTCGGGCTCAACCTCGCCCGCGAGCTCATCCGCAACGGGCAGGAGGTCACGCTCGTCGAGCAGGAGCGGCGCGCCTACCTGCGCATCGAGCAGGAGCTCGAGCACGCCGTCCAGTACGGCGACGGCACCGAGCTGTGGGTCCTCGAGCGCGCCGGCATCCAGCGCGCCGACCTCGTCGTCGCGGTGACCGGCGACGACGAGGACAACATCCTCATCTGCCAGGTCGCCAAGGAGAAGTACCTCTGCGAGCGCATCATCGCCCGCTGCAACAACCCGCGCAACCTGCAGCACTTCAAGCTGCTCGGCGTCCAGCCCGCCGTCTCGGCGACCGACCTGATCCTCAACCTCATCGAGCACGAGGTGCCCGGCCACGGGCTCGTGCACCTGCTCGACCTGCCCGACGAGAAGCTCGAGATCATCGAGGTGGAGGTCGCCGCCGGGGCCCCCGCCGCCGGCCGCCGGGTCGCCGACATCGACCTGCCGACCGGCAGCCTCATCATCTCCGTCCTGCCGCGCGGCAAGGCGGGATTCGTCCCCAAGGCCGACACGATCATCTCCCCGGGCGACGAGGTGCTCGTCGTGCTCGACCCGGGCCTGGAGCCCTACATCACCGCGCAGTTCGCTCCCAACGGCCGACCGGGCTAGTCGGGCGCCGCCGAGCTCTGATCCCGGTTGCGCCGGCGCATCGCGGCGCCGTAGTGTCGCTCGGTGAGCACCGACCGACACCGCGACCCCGCCGCCCGGGCGGCCGGCGGCAAGCAGGCGCGCGGCCGCGCCCCGCGCTCGAGCCACGGCGACTGGCAGCCCGCGGCCGACCGTCCGGATCCCGTCGAGATCCTCGTCGAGCAGGCCAGGGGCCGCGTGCCCGCGCTGCTGGCGCTGCGCTACGGCGGGATGCTCAGCTCGCCGTTCGCGTTCTACCGCGGCGCCGCCGCGATCATGGCCGCCGACCTCGCGCCCACCCCGGCGTCGGGCCTGACGGTGCAGCTCTGCGGCGACGCGCACGTGTCGAACTTCGGCGCGTTCCTGTCGCCGGAGCGCGAGCAGGTCTTCGACATCAACGACTTCGACGAGACCCTGCCCGGACCGTGGGAGTGGGACGTCAAGCGGCTCGCGACGAGCGTCTGCGTCGCCGGTCGCGAGCGCGAGTTCGACGGCGGCGAGATCGCCTCCGCCGTGCGCCGGACCGTGCGCGCCTACCGCGAGTCGATGAACGCCTTCGCCGGGCGCGGCAACCTCGAGGTCTGGTACGCCAAGCTCGACGTCGACGCGCTGTCGCGCGTGTTCGAGGACGGGGTGGACGCCAAGGCGGTCAAGCGCCTGGAGCGCGAGCTCGAGCAGGCGCGCTCGAACACGAGCGTCAAGGCGCTCGGCAAGCTCACCGAGACGGTCGACGGGACGCCGCGCTTCCTGCACAAGCCGCCGCTGCTCGTGCCCGTCGAGGATCTCATGGCCGGCGAGGACCGCGCCGCCGCCGAGCACAACGTCCGCGAGCTGCTGCGCAGCTACCGCGACACCCTGCCCGTGAGCCGCCGCACGCTGCTCGACGGCTACCGCTACGTGAGCGCGGCGCGCAAGGTCGTCGGCGTCGGCAGCGTCGGGCTGCGCGCGTGGGTGGTGCTGCTGCTGGGCCGCGACGGCCGTGATCCGCTCATGCTGCAGGTCAAGGAGGCGACCGCGTCGGTGCTCGAGCGCCATCTGTCGACGCCCGCCGAGGAGAGCCACGGCGAGCGCGTCGTCACGGGCCAGCGGCTCATGCAGACCGCGAGCGACATCCTGCTGGGCTGGGTGACCGCCCGCGGACCCGACGACGGCCCGCGCGGGCGCCGCCGCGCGTACTACGTGCGCCAGCTCGCCGACGGGAAGGGCGCGGTCGACATCGACGTCCTGCGCCCGGCCGGCCTGGCCGCCTACGGCCGGCTCTGCGGCTGGACGCTCGCGCGCGCACATGCGCGTGCGGGCGACCGCATCGCGATCTCCGGGTACCTCGGCCGGGGCGAGGCGTTTGACCGTGCGATCGCGGAGTTCGCCGAGCGCTACGCCGACCGCAACGCGGCGGACTTCACGGCGCTGCGGGAGGCCGCCGCGAAGGGGAGGGTGAAGGCGCAGGCCGGGTAGCGGCGCCCGCGGCGGGCGCGCCGGCCGTGGCTATACTCGCCCACTGCCTTGCCGGGTGGAGTAATCGGCAACTCGCCAGGTTCTGGCCCTGGAATTCAAGGTTCGAGTCCTTGCCCGGCAGCTTCGGACGGCGCGACGAAAAGCTCGCCCAGGCGCCGGTCGTCACGCCGCGGCCTGCTCCATCCAGTCGCGGTACAGGCGCCAGTAGGCGCCCTCGGCGTCGAGCAGCTCGTCGTGGGTGCCCTGCTCGACGATCCGGCCGCCGTCGAGCACGACGATCCGCCCGGCCTGGCGGATCGTGCTCAGGCGATGGGCGATGACGATCGCGGTGCGACCGGCAAGCAGGCGGCGCAGGCCGTCCTCGATGCGCCCCTCGGTGTGCAGGTCGACGTTGGAGGTCGCCTCGTCGAGGATGAGCAGGCGCGGGTCGGCGGTGAGCGCCCGCGCGAAGGCGACGAGCTGGCGCTGGCCGGCGGACAGCTGCGCGCCGCGCTCGCCGACCTGCGTCTCGTAGCCGTGCTCGAGGGCCTCGATGAAGTCGTGGGCGCCGACGGCGCGCGCCGCCGCGCGGATCTCGTCGCCGCTCGCGCCGGGCCGGCCGAAGGAGATGTTGTCGCCGATCGTCCCGCTGAAGAGAAAGCCCTCCTGCGGCACGACGCCGAGCTGGCGGCGCAGCGAGTCCTGGCGCACCGTGCGCAGGTCGTGGCCGTCGACGAGCACGGCGCCCTGCGTCGGGTCGTAGAAGCGCGCGACGAGCTTGGCGATCGTCGACTTGCCCGCGCCGGTCGCGCCGACGAGCGCGACCGTCTGGCCGGGCGGGACCTTCAGCGAGACCTCGCGCAGCGCCCACTTCGACTCGCCGCCCGCCGCGTAGCAGAACGACACGTCGCGCAGCTCGAGCTCGCCGCGCAGACGGGGCAGCTCGACGGCGTCGGGCGGATCGACGAGGTCGGGCTCGACGTCGAGCAGGTCGAAGATCTTGTCGAGCGCCGCCATCCCCTGCTGGTAGGTCGTGTAGAGCTGGGAGAGCTGCTGGATCGGATCGAAGAAGTTGTTCATCGCGAACAAGAACGCCGCCAGGGTGCCGATCGTCATGGCGCCCTCGACCGCCTGCATGCCGCCG
Organism: uncultured Solirubrobacteraceae bacterium; assembly: GCA_963722455.1. Lineage (GTDB taxonomy): Bacteria > Actinomycetota > Thermoleophilia > Solirubrobacterales > Solirubrobacteraceae > CADCVQ01. The sequence continues at coordinate 45,153 of CAVRMD010000007.1, read as the reverse complement.
ATGAAGAGGATCCCGACGGTCGCCAGGGCGCTGAGCAGCTCGACGGCGGGGAAGTAGGCGGCGTTGAGGTAGACGGTCGTCATGTTCGCCGCGCGGTTGGCGTCGTTGAGCTCGGCGAAGCGGCGGCGGTGCTGGGGCGCCTGGCCGAACGAGTGCACGATCCGGATGCCCGACAACGACTCCTGCAGGTAGGCCGTGATCGCGCCGATCGTCTCGCGCGTGCGGGCGTAGGCGTCCGCCGAGACGACGCGAAACAGCGCCGAGCCGGCCGCCATGACCGGGAAGATGAGAAACACGATCAGCGCGAGCTCGAGATCGAGCGCGACGAGGATCGCGATCGTCCCGACGAGCATGAGCGAGCTCTGAAAGAGCGTCACGACGCTGTCGGTCACGAGCGAGTCCAGCGCCTGGACGTCGTTGGTCATGCGCGAGATGAGCTGGCCGGCCTGGCGGCGCTCGTAGAAGCCGATCGGCTGGCTCTGCAGGTGGCGGAAGATGCGCAGGCGCAGGTCCTGCAGCGCGCGCTGCCCGACCCAGCCGACGAGGTAGGTCTGCGCGTACGTCGCCGCCCAGTACACGAGCGCCGCGGCGAGGAATGCCGCGACGACGAGGCTGAGCGTGCGCAGGTCGCCGCGCCTGATCCCGTCGTCGATCGCGAACTTCGACAGCGGCGCCGGGGCCAGCGAGGCGGCGGTCGCGGCGACGAGCGCGACGAACATCGCCGCGACGCGGCCGCGGTAGGGCTTGAGCAGCACGACGAGCCCGCGCAGCTTGCGCCCGCGACCGCCGGTCTGGCGCCAGCGCCGGCGCAGGTCGGCCGAGGAGATCCGCGGCCGCATGCTCGTCGGTCTCACAGGCCCGCCACCTCGCGCTCGCGCGGCTTGCGCGTGAGGAAGACCTGGTCGGGCAGGCCCTTGGCGACGATCTCGGCGTAGAACGCCGAGCGCTCGAGCAGCTCGTCGTGCGTGCCGTGGTCGAGCAGGCGGCCGTCCTCGAGCACCGCGATCTCGTCGGCGAGCGCGATCGTCGAGAGGCGGTGGGCGATGACGAACGTCGTGCGGCCCGCCATCGCCTCGGCGAGGGCGCGCTTGATCTGCTGCTCGGTCGACGCGTCGACCGAGGACGTCGCGTCGTCGAGGACGAGGATCCGCGGGTCGGCGAGCAGCGCGCGGGCGATCGCGATGCGCTGGCGCTGGCCGCCCGACAGGGTCAGCCCGCGCTCGCCGACGCGCGTGTCGTAGCCGTCGGGCAGCGCCTGGATGAAGTCATGTGCCTGCGCGCGGCGGGCGGCGGCGACGACCTCCGCGCGGGTCGCGCTGTCGCGCCGCGCATAGGCGATGTTCTCGTGCACGGTCGCGCTGAAGAGAAACGGGTCGTCGGTGACGACGGCGATCTCGCGCCGCAGCGCCAGCGGGTCGACGCTGCGCACGTCGACGCCGTCGACGAGCACCTCGCCCGCGGTGGCGTCGTACAGGCGCGAGACGAGCCCGACGAGCGACGTCTTGCCCGAGGCGGTCGGTCCGACGAGCGCGAGCGTCGTGCCCGCCGCCACGGTCAGGCTCACGTCGCTGAGCGCCGGCTGGGCCGCGTCCTCGTAGGCGAGCGTCGCGCCGCGCAGCTCGACGCGGCCGCTGCCCCGCGGCAGCGACGGCGCGCCCTCGCCCGCGACGATGCGCGGCGCGCGGTCGAGCAGCTCGAAGATCCGCGCGCCCGACGCCGTCGCGCGCTGCGACATGCCGAGCAGCATCCCGAGGCTGCGCACCGGCCCGAGCAGCGCGAGCAGGTAGGTGAAGAAGGCGGTGAACTCGCCGATCGAGATGCGTCCGGAGACGACCGCGCGACCGCCGACGAGCAGCAGCAGCGCGAGCCCGAGCTGCGGCAAGAAGCCGATGAACGGGTTGTAGAAGGCGCGCAGCCGCGTCGAGATCATCGACTGCTCGAACACGCGCGAGACGCTCTCGGTGAAGCGCGTCAGCTGGCGCTCCTCGCGCGCGAACGCCTTGACGATCCGCACCCCGCCGACGTTCTCCTCGACGTCGGCCGTCAGCTCGGCGATGCGCTGCTGGACCTCCTGCAGCGCGGGTCGGGCACGGCGCCCGTAGCGCATCGCGATCCAGACGACGAAGGGCAGCGGGAACAGCGACACGAGCGCCAGCAGCGGGTCGATGACGATCATCGCGACCGCCGCGAAGAGCAGCGTGAGCGCCGACTGGGAGATGAGCACGAGGCCGTAGCCGAGGAAGAAGCGCACGGCCTGCAGGTCGACCGTGGCGCGCGACATGAGCTGGCCGGTCTGCTGGCGGTCGAAGAACCCCAGCTCGAGCGCGAGGAGGTGGTCGTAGACGCGGTTGCGCAGATCGAGCTCGACGCCGAGCGAGACGCGCCCGGCGATGAGCCGGCGCGCGATCGTCAGCCCCAGCCGCACGAGCCCGGCGGCGGCGATGAGCAGCGCGATGAGCCGCAGGCGCCTGGCGTCGCCGTCGTCGATCGCGTTGATCGCGGCGCCGGTGAGGGCGGGGATCGCGACGGTCGCGCCCATCGCGAACGCCGCCAGGATGCCCGACAGCCAGACGCCGCGCTTGTAGTCGCGCAGAAAGCCGAGCAGTCGGATGAAGGTGCGCATCGGGCGAGATTGTAGTTGCTTGGTCAATCATTACGATCGGGCTGGTGGGATGACCCACTAGCCTGCCGTCCGATGCCCGGGCCGCCCGTCGGACTCTGTGAGACCTGCCGTCACCAGCAGGTCGTGCGCAACACGCGCGGCTCGTCGTTCTCGCTGTGCCGGCGCTCGCGCGAGGACGACCGCTACGCGCGCTACCCGCGGCTGCCCGTGACCCGCTGCCCCGGCCACGAGCGCCGCCCGGACGGCGAGCGCGAGGAGGGGGCGCCGTGACGATCGACGCCGGCGACGGCGAGCGCGCGCGCTGCTGGCCGACGACCGACCCGCTCTACATCGCCTACCACGACGAGGAGTGGGGGCGACCGGTCCAGGGCGAGCACCGCTGGCTGGAGCGGCTCTCGCTGGAGGCCTTCCAGTCGGGCCTGTCGTGGCTGACGATCCTGCGCAAGCGCGAGCACTTCCGTGCCGCGTTCTGCGACTTCGACCCCGAGCGCGTGGCCCGCTTCGGCGACGAGGACGTGCGCCGGCTGATGGCCGACGCCGCCATCGTGCGCAACCGCGCCAAGATCGAGGCCGCGATCGCCAACGCGCGGGCGACCGTGGCGCTGCACGAGGCGGGGGAGCAGCTCGGCGACCTGCTGCGCTCCTTCGCGCCGTCGCCGCCCGGCCCGCCGCCGCGCTCGCTGCAGGACATGCCGGCGGCCACGCCGCAGTCCAAGGCGCTCGCGCGCGAGCTCAAGCGGCGCGGCTTTCGCTTCGTCGGACCGACGACGGCGTATGCGCTCATGCAGGCCACCGGGATAGTGAACGATCATGTCACTCATTGTTTTGTCCGCGCGGCGGTCGAGCGGGATAGGGTGAGAGCGCAGGCAATCCGCTAAGCACGACGTTGGAGGGCGGGGACATGGCAGACGACCCACAGATCGCCGACGGGCAGGCCACCGAGGAGCCCGCGGACGAGGTCGACGGGGCCGAGATCGCGGCCCCCAGCGCCGCCGACGGCGCGATGCGCCACGGCGTGGCGACGCCGCGCGGGCAGCAGGGGGTCCCGCAGTCGCCGCTGCACGAGGGCCGCTTCGGGCGCATGTTCCGCAACCTCGACGCGCTCAAGCCCGACGACACCGTCATCGACGCCCTCGTGAAGCTCATGGAGGAGGTCGGGTCCGACCCGGCTCGCGACAACCCGAAGATCCCCTCCGGCCACACGTATCTCGGCCAGTTCGTCGACCACGACATCACGTTCGATCCGCTCTCCGACCTGCAGAAGGACAACGACCCCGACGCGCTCGTCGACTTCCGCACGCCGCGGTTCGACCTCGACTGCCTGTACGGATCGGGGCCCGACGACGACCCGTTCATGTATGAGTGGAGCAGCCCCTCCAATCGCGGGGTGAAGCTGCTCGTCGGGCGCAACCCGACCGGCAGCGGCGAGTTCGAGCGCGCCGACCTGCCGCGCAACCAGCAGGGCCGGGCGCTCATCGGCGACATGCGCAACGACGAGAACACGATCATCTCCCAGCTGCAGCTGCTGTTCATCCGCTTCCACAACAAGGTCGTCGACCGCACCCGCAAGAACCAGCGTCTGGCGGGCGCCGAGCTGTTCGCCGAGGCGCAGCGGATCACGCGCTGGCACTACCAGTGGATCGTCGTCCACGACTTCCTGCGCCGGATCGTCGGAGCGCAGATGGCCAACTCGGTCCTCAAGCCGGCGAAGGACGGCGCGCCGTCGAAGATCGACACGCAGTTCTACAACTGGCGCAACAGCCCGTTCATGCCCGTCGAGTTCTCCGGGGCCGCCTACCGCTTCGGGCACAGCATGGTGCGCGCGGACTACGACCTCAACGAGACGGTCACGGGGGTGCCGATCTTCGCCGACGCCGACAAGCCCGATCCGCGCCAGCATCTCGGCGGCTTCCGGCGGCTGCTGTCGTTCTGGACGATCGACTGGGGGCTGTACTTCGACGTGGAGGCGAAGTCCAGGGCCGTGCCGGCCCGTGCGATCGACACGCACATCACCAAGCCGCTGCTCAAGCTGCCGGGCGCGCCCGGCGCGCGTCCGTCGCTGCCGCGGCTGAACCTGCAGCGCGGCCGCGCCCTCGGGCTCCCCTCCGGCCAGGACGTCGCCGAGGCGATGGGCCGCACGCCGCTGAGGCCCGACCAGCTCGGGCTGGCGAAGATCGCCCTGCCCAAGGCCGAGCGCGAGGCGCTCGCGCGCGCCACGCCGCTGTGGTACTACGTCCTGCGCGAGGCGCAGGTGCTCGCCAAGGGCGAGCACCTCGGCCCCGTCGGAGGGCGCATCGTCGCGGAGGTCCTCGTCGGCCTGCTCGACGGCGATCCGCAGTCCTACCTCAGCCGCAAGCCGACCTGGACGCCGATCTTGCCGGCGGCGAAGAAGGGCGACTTCACGATGGCCGATCTCGTGCGGTTCACGCTCGCGTAGGCGCGGCCGCCGCTCAGCGGCGGTCGCCGCGCAGGAAGGCCAGCATCCGGCCGAAGATCCGGGCGATCCGCGGCCCGAGCCCCGCGCGCTTGGCCGCGCCGACGGGCTCGATCTCGGTGAGCCGCGACGCCGAGGGCCGCGGCGGGTCGCCGGACAGCGTGCTCGCGTAGAGGTCGTAGTGGTGCGCCGGATCGAGCGCGATGTCGGTCTGAATCGTCGCGCCGCCATCCTGCGTGAGGCTCTCGAACGTCGCTGTCGCGGGCGGGACGTTCTTCTCGTCGCGCGAGTTCACCGTCACGAGCAGGGCGCTGACGGGCTCGCTGCGCTTCGTGAAGTCGTAGTCGATGCGCAGCCTGTTGATCGCGCCGCGCGTCAGGCGCACGTCAGGCGCCGACTCGGGGCGGCTCAGCTTCGACGGCTTTGCCTCGTTGAGCAGGCGGTCGGGGTTGCGCCAGTGGCGCTTCGTGCCGGGCCCGGACGGGCTGCTCTGGTCGAGGTCCAGGCCCTGCGAACGCGGTTGCGTGTCCCCCCAGCGCCCCGGCCACCGCATCCACGCGTGCGTCGCGTGGCCGATGATCTCGAGCTCGAGCTCGGGCGCCGGGCGCTTGCCGTCGGCGATGTCGTAGAAGGCCTCGGTCTCGTGGTAGCCGGCCTCGAAGTAGGCGGCGTGCGAGCCGCGCGCGACGTACACGACGGGCGAGTCGCGGCCGGGCAGCGTCTCGACGTCGTCCCACGCGCGCTTCTCGCCGTGACGGTGCTGGGCGTAGACGGCGACGTCGGGCACGTCGCCGTCGATCGACATGCGCAGCTGGACGGACTCCCAGTCGCCCTCGTGCGTGCCGAAGCCCAGCGCGATCCGGTAGTCGTTGTAGAAGTACCAGCACCAGTACTGCAGCCACAGACGCGCGCCGGCCTCGACGGCGCGGCCGTAGATGCGGTTGCTCAGCTCCGGCCGCGCCGTGCGCACCCGCGCGTACTGCGCGGCGTAGTCCTTGCCGCGCACGCCGATGACGTCGGTCTTCGCGACCGGCTCGCCGTTGGCGTACGTCTTGGGGCCGAGGAACTCGAGCGTCAGCCTGGGCTGCGATCCGCGAGGCTCCGCGCTTGCGATGACGGCGTCGGGCAGGCCGCGCTGCGGCGCGCGCCGCAGGCGCACGCCGGGCATCTGCGTCAGCTGCGCCGCGCTGTCGGCGAAGAACTGCTCGTTGGAGTCGTAGCGCAGCGCGGGCTTGTAGCGCTCCAGCAGCGCGTCGTGGGCGCCCATCGTCAGCTCGCCAGCAGATCGATCCGCAGGCTGCGCGCGTCGTCGTCGCGGAAGCGCACCTCGTAGCCGCGGCCGGAGGCCCGCTTCCTCTCCAAGAAGCCCGTCAGGCGCGCCTCGAGGTCGTCCTTGCCGGCACGGTTGGTGAGGTGGATCGCGAAGTCGTCGTCGGAGCGGCTGTCGACGATCGCGTCGAGCGTCTCGGTCTCGGGGTTGCCGTCGCGGCCGTTGGCGGAGATGACGTAGTGGGCCGCCGTCACGCGCTCGAAGAACTCCGCGGCGAGATTGCGGATCGAGCCGTGGTGGGGGAGCTTGAGGATGTCGACGTGCGTCCTGCCGTCCTTGGCGATCTGCGCCTTGTCGAGGCCGTCGAGGACGTGATCGCCGCGGGCGTCGCCGGTCAGCAGCATCGACCTGCCCTCGCACTCGGCGAGCACGACGATGCTCGACAGGTTGTACGGCGAGTTGTCGACGTAGGCGGCGGTCTGCACGTGGTCCTGCTCCTCGGGATGCTGCGCCAGCCATTTGTCCCAGGCGGCATGCAGCTTGTCCAGCTGCTTGGCGTGGGGGCAGACGACGGTGAGCGTGACCGGCCCGAGCGTGATCGACCGCACGCCGCCGGCGGGCAGCACGACCGGCCCGTCGAACGGGTCGTTGGCGGCCCAGCCCAGCAGATCGGCCTTGTCGCGCAGCGCGCGACCCTGGTTCACGCTGGCGACGACCGCGAGCCCGGCGCAGCGGATCTCGTCGGCGCGGGTGTCGCCGATCGGCTTGGAGAGCACGTCGACGGCCGCCGCGCTCACCTCGTCGGCCTCGTTGCCGAGGATGTCGTCGAAGGAGTTGTGCCACAACGTCGCGACCGCGTAGCTCAGCGGCTTGGAGTCGTCGCGCTGCTCGACGAGGAAGCCCGCGAAGTCGATCAGCCCGTTGACGTGGTCGTCGTCGATGTGGCTGACCATCGCCAAGTCGATCTGCAGCGCGTCGCCGCCGCGCTGGGCGTGCAGCTCCTCCAGCCGCGGCTGCAGGCTCTGCTCCCACGTCCCCGACGGACCGCCGTCGATCAGCACGAGCACCGGCGCGTCGTCCGTTCCGGCGTGCAGCAGCAGGCAGTCGCCGTGAAAGGCCTGCAGGGCTTCCAGCGAGAAGACCATGTGTCGTCGTACCCCCTAGCTAGTGGGTCATCCACAAACGTTTCACCCGGAACCCCGGGCGCCGATCACCGCCTGGCGGCGTCCTCGGACGCTCGATGTGGCAGAGCCACACCTTCGGTCCTGCGTCCTTGCCAGCCGGCGCCGGCATCCCGGGTTTCCGGTCGAACGTTCCTGGAGGACCCACTAGATCGATTGGATCGCGCGCAGGGCGTCGACGACGCCGCTGCCCTGGAAGTAGCGCTCGCGGCCCAGATCGGTCGCGGTGTCGCACAGCACGCGCTTGATGTCGGCGGGCCGTCCGATGAGCTCGGGATGGCGGGCGAGGATGAGCGCCGCGGCGCCCGACACGTGCGGCGCGGCCATGCTCGTGCCGTCGAGGCTCTTCAGCCCGCCGCCCGGCACCGGTGCGGTGATCTTCTCGCCCGGCGCGACGAGGTCGGGCTTCGCGCGCCCGTCGCCGGTCGGGCCGCGGCTGGAGAAGTACGAGACGCCGTAGGTGTGGGGCTGGTGGCGGTGCGTCGCGCCGACGGTGATGACGCCGCCCGCGTTGCCGGGGTCGGTGATCGACATCTGGCGGTAGCCCTCGGTCGTGCCCGAGGCCATCGAGACGAAGGCGCGGCCCTCGTTGCCGGCCGCGACGACGACGACCGTGCCGCTGCCGATGAGCCGCTCGCACTCCTCGCAGACCGGCGTGCGCCCGCACGCGTAGGAGCCGACCTCGTGGTCGAGCGACAGGCTGAGGTTGACGCCGTGGACGACCGGCGCCGGGGCGTTGGCGTTCAGCCAGCGCACGAACTGCAGGGCGGCGAGGACGGCGAACTCGTCGCCGGCGCCGTCGTCGGTGAAGACGCGCAAATCGTAGATCGAGATGTCGGGGCAGATGCCGCGCACGTCGTTGCGGCGCGGGGGGTCGGAGTCCGCGGCCCTCCAGTCGGCGCCGAGGATGCCCGCGACGTGCGTCCCGTGCTCGTGCTTGGGCAGGTAGGCGCTGCGCGCGTCGCCGGTGACGTGCAGCTGGTCGGCGAGCAGCCCCCAGTCGATCGCCCGGCCGCTGCGCAGGCGAGCCTCGATCTCCTTGCGCTGCCTCGCCGCGGCCCCGCCGAGCGTGTCGCGGTCGGCGTCGGTTCCGGCGAGGATCGCGCGCAGGCGGGTGAAGTCGTAGATCTCGCGCACGCGCGAGACGTCGGTCAGGACGCCGTCCTCGCCGCGCACGCCGAACGCGGGGTGGGCGGCGTCGATGCCGGAGTCGATGACCGCCCAGCAGATGTCGTTGCAGTGCAGGTCGAACAGCAGCGCGGCGGCGTCGGCCTTGATCGTGGTCCGCGAGCGCCAGAGCGCGGGGCGCGCCGGCCGGTTGCGGTTGACGCCCCACAGCAGCGGGCGACCGGGCGGCGGCAGGCGCTCGAGCTCGCCGAGCGCGCGTGCGGCAAGATCGACGAGCACGTCGTAGGTCAGCCCGTCGGGCGGCTCGTGGTCGGGCTGATCGCTACCGGGCGGGCGTCCCGCCTCCCACGTGATCCGGCCGATCAGGCCGACGAACCAGATCAGCGTCCCGCTGAGCTCGCCGCGCTCGGTCGGCTTGCGACCCTGCTCGCGCATCGGCTCCTCGAGGCCCGCGACGATGTCGGCGCGGCGCTCCACGAGCACCGCGGCGACCGACGTGGCGTCGGGCGGCCAGAGGTGCCGCTGCCACCAGCGCGACAGCGGCAGCACGCTGCGCAGCAGCTCCTCGAAGGTCAGCCGCACCGCGACGTGCGACTGGTTGTAGGCGAGCTGCAGCGGCTCGGGGTCCTTGGCGCTGTGATCGGCCTCGAGCACGGCCCGCGCCAGCTCGGCGGTCGACGCGTCGGCGTACGGCTCGAGCAGGAGGTCGATCGGATCGTCCGGCTTGCGCCCGTACTGCAGCCAGACGTCCGGCATGACCGGCGAGTCCTGCGTGAACCGCTTGAGCTGCTCGGTGCCGAAGATCCACGGCCCCAGGTTCCTGAACTCGAGCTTCACCGGGTCAAGCAGACACGGCCGGCGCGGTCACGTCAAGCGGTCGTGCCCGCGGACGCCCGTTCGTGGTTGACCCGCTAGGCGGCCGCCTCCTCGTTCGCGCGTCCGGCCTCGGTCGCGGCCGGCACCTCGACGAGACGGCCGGTGGCGACGTCGTAGACGTAGCCGTACACCGGGATGCTGCGCGGGACGAGCGGGTGCGTGCGGATGCGGGTGACGTCGTCGACCACGCTCTGCTCCTGGTCGGCGATCGTCAGCCAATCGATGTACCTGCCCTCCGCCGATCCGGGGCCCTCGCCGACGTCATGGAAGCCGCTCTCGCCGAGCGCCGCGGTCTCGAGGCTGCTGGCCAGCAGCTCGCGCATGACGTCGTCGGTGAAGAACTCCATGCCGCAGTTGGTGTGGTGCACGACGAACCACTCGGCGGTCCCCAGCAGCTTGTAGGAGATGACGAGCGAGCGGATCGCGTCGTCGCTGGCACGGCCGCCGGCGTTGCGGATGACGTGGGCGTCTCCTTCGGCGAGGCCCGCGTACTGCGCGGGGTCCAGCCGGGCATCCATGCACGTGAGGATGGCGAAGCGGCGGGCCGGCGGCATCGCCAGCTCTCCCTTGTCGCCGAAGTCCGACGCGTAGGCGTCGTTGGCGGAGAGGACTTCATCGAGCACGGACATCTGCGTCTCCATTCGTCGCGCGAACCGGCAATGGCACAAATCTCGGTCGTGATTCTAGGGAATGGCTCGGGCGCGGGGAAGGCCCAGCCGCGGGCGCCCGACCGTGCGTCACTCCAGCAGCGCCGCATACGCGGGCAGCAGGCGACCCTCGATGAACTCCAGGCCCGCGCCGCCGCCCGTGCAGATGTGCGTCACGCGGTCGGCGAGCCCGAAGCGATTGAGCGCGGCGACGAGATCGCCGCCTCCGACGACCGTCGTCGCCTCGGTGCGCGCGACCGCCTCGGCGACGGCGCGCGTGCCGGCCGCGAACGGCGCGAGCTCGAAGAGGCCGACCGGGCCGTTCCAGAACACCGTTCCGGCGCGCTCGATCACGTCGGCATAGGCGGCGCACGTCCGCGGCCCGACGTCGAGCCCGATCCAGCCCGCCTCGATGCCGGCGGCGTCGACGACGTGGTGCGACGCCTCCGCGGCCACGCCGTCGGCGACGACGACGTCGAGCGGCAGGTGCAGGCGCCCGTTGGTGTGCGCGAGCACGCGCCGCGCGACGGCCACGTCGTCGGCCCCGCACAGCGAATCGCCGATGCCGTGCCCCTGGGCGGCGAGAAACGGAAAGCTCATGGCGCCGCCGATCAGCACGCTGTCGGCGAGCTCGAGAAAGCGCTCGATGACGCCGATCTTGTCGGTGACCTTCGCCCCGCCGAGCACCGCGACGAGCGGTCGCGCGGGTGCCCGCAGGACCGACTTCAGCATCGCGATCTCGCGCTCGAACAGCAGCCCCGCGGCGCAGCCGGCGACGTGGTGCGCGACCCCCACCGTGGAGGCGTTGACGCGATGCGCGCTGCCGAAGGCATCGTTGACGTAGGCGTCGGCAAGCGCGCCGAGCCGTGCCGCGAGCGCCGGATCGTTGTCGGTCTCCCCGCCCTCGAAGCGGATGTTCTCGAGCATCACGACGTCGCCGTCCACGACGTGATCGAGGTCGGGCGCGAGCGGGACGTCCTCGCCGAGCAGCTGCGACAGCCGCGCGGCGACCGGCCGCAGCGACAGCGACGGCTCGCGATCGCGTGGCCGACCGAGATGGGCGACGACCAGCACGCGCGCGCCGCGCTCGCGCAGCGCGACGATCGTCGGCAGCGTGAGACGCAGGCGGGTGTCGTCGGCGACCTCGCCGCCGGCGTCCAGCGGCACGTTGAACTCGGCGCGGACGAGGACGCGGGCGCCGGCGAGGTCGCCGAGATCGTCGAGCGTTCGCAGGCGCCCCGTAGCGCGGGCGGCCGGGCCCGCGTCGAGGCTCATGCCTCGTGCACGACGTTCATTGCGCTTCGCACGGACGACAGCGTAGCCGCGCTCGGTTCGTCACCCGCCGGTGCCAGGGCGATCGGCGCCGCCATGGGTCGCGGGAGGCGCTGGGCTGCGCGGCGCCGACGCTCGTGAGAGGGTGAGCTCATGGGTCGGGACTCCCCATCGCCTCCGCGCCGGCGCCTGCGACGGTTGCTGGCGCCGGGCGCCGTCGGGCTCCTCGCGGTCCTGCTCGCGATCCAGCTCGTGCCATACGGGCGCGACCACGCACGTCCGGCGGCGACCAAGCAGGCCAAGCTCGGGACCGCCGAGCAGCAACGGCTGTTTCGCTCCGCCTGCCAGGACTGCCACAGCTTCGACACCGAGTGGCTCTGGTATTCGCAGATCGCCCCGGTTGCATGGCTCGTGCAATCCGACGTCGACGAAGGCCGCAAGAGCCTGAACCTCTCAGGGTGGGATCGACCGCAGCCGGAGCTCGAACGGGTCGTCGAGCAGATCCGCGAAGGGGAGATGCCGCCGACGAAGTACTGGCTCTCCCCGTACCACTGGGACGCGAAGCTCTCAGACGCAGAGAAGCGCCGGCTCATCGAGGGCTTCAGAGCCCTGTACGCCATGGACCCGCCGCCGACCGAGTCCGACGACGATCGCGACCGCGACCGCGACCGTGGCGGCGACGACGACCGCGACCGCGACCAGGATCGCCGCCACGACCGCGACGGCGGCGGCGAACGCGACGGCGGCGGCGACCGCGACCGCGACTAGTCATCCGCGCACGCCCGGTCGACGGCCGAGGCCGGCGCGGACGGCGCGGAGCACATCGGGGCCGGGCCGCGAGCACGGGCGCAGGGTGGACAGGGTCCTCGCTCGGCTGACGGTCGGCCTGCTGTGAGTGATCGCAGCTCACGTCACGCGGAGCGACCTATGTCTGGCTCACGATCTGGATCAGGTTGCCGCACGTGTCGTCGAGCACGGCGGTGGTGACCGGCGGCATCTCCAGCGGCCCCTGCGTGAACCGAACTCCCAGAGCGCGGAGTCGGTCGTACTCGGCGGTGACGTCGTCGACGGCGAACGCCGTGTACGGAATGCCGTCCTCGAAGAGCGCCTGCTTGAAGGGCTTGGCGGCAGGGTGGCGGTCGGGCTCGAGCAGCAACTCGGCCCCATCCGGGTCATCCGGTGAGACGACGGTCAGCCAGCGCGCTTGGCCGACGGGGACGTCGGTCTTGCTCACGAAGCCCAGCATCTCGGTGTAGAACACGAGCGCCTTGTCCTGGTCATCGACGAGGACGCTCGTTAGGTGGATCCTCACAGCTTCGACCTCCTCTTCTTCGGTTCCCGATCGACCAGCGCGGCGCGATGGCCTGCAGCTGTGTGGTGCGTGCCGGACACCATGGAGACCATGGCGAGTATGCCGCGCCCCGCGCGGCAAACGCGCCACGGTCGCGCCGTGCCGGCCCAGGATCTCTCTCATCGCGCCGGCACCGCCCCGCGCCGGCGCCCCCGGCGCGGGCCGACCGATCAGCGGATCGTCGGGCGCTCCACGACAAGCGGCTCGGCCTCTCGCAGCCGGGTGGCGAAGTAGTCGCCGGGATCGATCTCCCCGAGCGCGACGAGCACGATCCGCAGGATGCCCTGATGGCCGACGAGCAACGGGTGGTCGTGGGCGTCCAGCGCGTCCGCGGTCGCGGCGCGGGCGCGCTCGAGCGCAACCGGCAGCGGCTCCATGCCCGCGACGGGGGAGCCGAAGGGGTCCTCACGCCAGCGCTCGAAGGCCGCACCGAAGCGCTCGCTGGCGGCCTCGCGGTCGAGCCCCTCGAAGGGCCCGTAGTCGACCTCCGTCAGCCGCTCGTCGACCGTCGCCTCGAGGCCGCAGGCGGCGGCGATCGCCCGGGCGGTGTCGCGCGCGCGCCGCAGCGGGCTGCAGATCACCGCGTCGATCCCGCTCCCGGCCAGGCGTCGCGCGGTCCCGGCGGCCTGCTCGCGACCGAGGTCGGTGAGCGCGACGTCGAGCCGGCCCGAGTAGGCGCTGACGGCCGAGCGCTCGGTCTGGCCGTGGCGCACGAGCGTGACGCGGCGGGCCACGCTCAGACCGGCTCGGGCTGGACCCAGCGACGCTCGCGGTCGGCGCGATGCACCGCATCGACGAGCGCCTGCACGCGCAGCGCGGCATGCAGCGAGGGCTGCGGCGCGGCGCCGTCGCGGATCGCCGCGTGGAAGCTGCGCGCGACGCGGGCGTAGGCCTCCTTGGAGTCCGCCGCGAGCGGGCCCTCGACCTGCAGCTGATCGCCGGCGCGGCCCCAGTGCAGCCGCTTGTCGGCGTCCAGGCGCACGGTGCCCTCCGCGCCGAGCACCTCGACGACGTCGCCGCGCTTGTGGCGGGCCGTCGCGGTGAGGCTGACGTGGGCCAGTCCGCCGCCGCGCAGGCGCGCGACGATCACGTAGGCGTCCTCGGCGGTCACGGTCCGCGGCGTGCCGTCGCGCGCGGTGCGCTCGCCGACCCCCACCTCCGTCGCGGCGGCGATCGCCTCGACCTCGCCGAACGCCTCGAGCAGCAGGTCGAGGTCGTGGACGCCGTAGGCCTGCAGGCGCCCACCGCCGAGGCTCGCGTCCTGGACCCAGGTGAACGGTCGCGAGTCGGGCTCGGCGTGGTCGTCGAAGACGAGCGAGATCGAGACCATGCGCGGGGCACCGGCCACCTCGGCCACGCGCTGCAGCAGGCGCTCGCGGGTCTGCTGAAAGCGCCGCCCGTAGTTCACGCTGCCGGCGACGCCGGCCTCCTCGACCGCGGCGGCCACCGCGCGCGCCTCGTCGAGGGTCGCCGCCAGCGGCTTCTCGCACAGCACGTGCAGGCCGCGCCGCGCCGCCGCGATCGCGACCTCGGCGTGCATGGCCACCGGGGTGGCGACGTGGACGGCCTCGAGTCCGGGATGGTCGAGCACCTCGTCGATGTCCGAGCTGCCGAGCTCGAGCTCGTGCGCGTCGGCGAGCTGGGCGGCGCGCTCGGGGCGGCGCGACCACACGGCGACCGGCGCGAACTCGTGCAGCGAGCGCAGCACGGGCAGCGCGACCTTGGCTCCGTAGCCGCCGCCGACGATCGCGATCTTGACGGGCGGTCCGGGCATCGGCGAACCGGGCAGGATACGCGGGCTCGGCCGTCCGCGGGCGGCCGGCTAGCGGCGGGCCGCGCGACGCCCGACGAGGTACGGCGCGCGGCTCGTGACGCGCACGACCGTGCCGCGCCTGCGATCGCGCACGCTCACGACGCCCGAGCTGACTCGCACGAGCGTGCCGGCGCAGGTCTGGGTCATCACCCAGACCGTGCCCAGCGAGCTTGCGACGGCGTCGTCGCTGATCGTCCGCACGCGTCCCCTGCTCTTGATCCTCGCCCGCCGCGCGCTCGTGCGGCGCTGGCGGCGCGACACGGTCGCCGCCCGCGCCGACCGCGCGCCGGCGCGGCACTGGCCGCGCGCGCGCCGGCAGGCGCAGCGAGAGCCGATGGTCGCGGCCGATCGGTCCGACGACCTTGACGATGCCGAGCCAGACGCGCGCCACCGCGCGCAGCGGCCGCGCGCCGCGCTGGACGCGGGCGCGGATCGTCACCTCGGCGCCGGGGCGCGACGCGTCGACCTCGGAGCCGAGCCTGATCGGCGTGTTGGAGCGCAGCGTCTCGAAGCGGCCGGCTCCGGGCCGTCTGATGCGCGCGTCGCCCTCCACCTCGCCAGCGATCGGCGGCTCCTGCGCGATCAGCACGACGACGATCTCGCGGTCGGCCGCGGCGGTGTCGCGGGCGTCGAGCTGGACGCTGTCGATGCCGGCGCCGCAGGCGATGATCGCCCTGCCGCCGCCCACGGCATCGACGAAGTCGTCACCGGGGCCGGCATCGACGATCGCGGCGCGCTGCGCGCCGCCGGCCCGGGGCCGCACGTCTCGTCGTGGACGATGACGGTCGGCGGGGCGGCGCGCGCCGAGCGTTAGCGGCGCGGCTGGCTGGTGACCCGGTGGACGACCCCCGCCCGCAGCAGCGAGCTCTTGCCGACGTCGCCGGGTCCGTAGAGGATCGTCAGGCGCGCCGCTCTCAGGTTCGCGGCGACGAGGTCGGACTCCGCGTCGCGCCCCGCGACGACGGCCGCGTCGTCGTCGCTGTCGGAGAACGAGTTCAGCCCGGGGATGGGAGACCGCTCGGCGCGGACGGCCCCGCTGGTCAGGGCCAGACCTCGACGGTCTCGAGACGCTCCTGCAACTGCGTCACATAGCGCCTGAGATCGGCGTGCTGGATGCTGACGTTGTTTCTCTTCCACAGCGCCTTGTCGATCGAGTCGGGATCCAGCTGCACCGCCCAGGACGCCCACCCGTCGTGGCCGTGGCGTCGCTGGGTGAAGATGCGGTGCAGCATCACGCGGACGTTCCAGTCGCGCAGCCCGTAGCCCATGAAGAGAAAGTTGCAGTCCAGCAGCTTCTCCAGCAGCTTCACCGGGATGAGCTCGCTGAGCGTGGTGCGCGTCAGATCGTCGATGTGGTGATCCTCGGTGATCACCCAGGCGTCCTCGGCGAGACCCTCGCGGGCGGCACCGTGGATCTTCATGATGACGGCGCGGTCCTCGATCGTGGCATCCACGTACCGGTTGGGCGTGTCCACGGTGCGGCGCGTGCCCTGCGCGTCGACGTGCATGAGCTTGCCGTGTGAGCGCTTGCCGCTGCCGCCGTCGCCGAGGTGGTACAGGACGTCGAAGGGTTCGCCGGCCTGCGCGAAGGCTCGCTCGAGCAGGCTGTCGTGGTTCGTCGTGACGATGAGCTGCGGGCAGGGCTGCAGCCCGCGCCGCCGGCGCAGGGCGGGCAGGCTCGCGAGGAAGCGGTGCGCCGACGTCGGCTCGTAGTCGCCGACGAAGACGCTGCGCAGCTGCGTGTACATCGGGTCGGCCCCGCGCCGCATGACGGCGGCCTGCGAGACCCGCACGAGATCGGGGTCGCAGACGTCGGCGGCGAACTTCCTGGCGAGCAGCCGCGCGAGCTCGGCGGCGTCGGGCAGCGAGCGCCCCTGCTCCCACGGCTGGCTGGCGGCGCGGTCGCAGAGGTTGACGGCCGCGCCGAGGACCGGCACGACGTCGCCGTCGAGGATCGCGCCGGCGACGTCGCCGAGGTGCTCGCCGAGGGCGTCGTCGACGATCCCCCGCGCAGGCCCGCCGATCGGCCCCGGGCCGCTGCGTGCGGGCGCCTCGCCGGGCGCGAGCGGACCGAACTGTGAGCGTGCTGGATTCACTGCATGCCAGTCCATGCAGCGAAGCTATCAATCATCCCAACCCTTAAGTGTGATACTCGCCGCAGAGTCACGTCATGTGAGGTGCAGGCATTGGAGCGCCATGTGCCAAGAAGCGACACTTAACGATCCACCTCACATCACATGTTCGCTGCCCCGGCAAGCGGTGTGACGGACGTTCAACCGCCGCTCGCCGCTCCGAGCAACCCGGGCGCGACCTGCTTCTTGCGGCTCATGACGCCGGGCAGCTCGATCGCGCCGTCGCGCAGCTCCGTGTCGAAGGCGCGCTCGGCGAGCGCCGCGTTGCCGGTCACGAGCAGCCGCGTGTGCTGCTCGAGGATGTCGGTCAGCATGAGCGCGAACAGGACGTGGTCGCGCTTGGAGCGCAGCGCCTCGGCGGCCTCGAGCAGCTCCGCGGAGCGGTCGAACACGGCGCGGCCGACCGTCTCGATCTGGGCGACGCTGATCGTGCACCCGTTGTCGAGCTCGTACTCCTTGAGGTCGCGCGAGACGAGCTCGGCGGCGGCGACGTCGGCGACGTCGGAGCTGTGCTCGAACATCTCACGGCCGAACTGCTGCGCGTCGAGGCCGAGCAGCCACTCGAGGTAGGAGGTCGCCCGCTGGTCGCGCTCGGTCGTCGTCGGCGACGTCAGCAGCACCGTGTCGGAGACGATCGCGCCGAGCAGCATCGTCGCCGTCGGCGCCGCCGGCTCCGCGCCGGCCTGGCGGAAGCGCTCGACGACGAGCGTCGACGTCGATCCGACCGGATCGAAGATCGCCGTGACGGGCAGCTTCGTCTCGATCGAGCCGATGTGGTGGTGGTCGAGGATCTCGACGATCTCGGCCTCCTCGATGCCCGGCACGCTCTGGGCGCGCTCGCCGTGGTCGACGAGCAGCACGCGGCGCGGCGCCGGGTTGAGCAGGTCCGAACGGGTCACGATGCCGACCGGCCTGCCCTCGCGATCGACCGCCACCGCGGCGCGGTAGTGCACGTCCTTGATCTGCTCGGCGATGTCGCGCACGAGGTCGTCGCGGCCGACGGTCAAGGGGTCGCTCTCGCCGAGCGCGTGGCAGGGCTCGGAGAGCGAGATGAGGCGCCCCGTGACGTAGCTGTCCAGCGGCGAGACGGCGACGCACGTACCGGCCTGGGCCGCCAGCTCGAGCACCCGCTCGGTCGGCGTCGCGGAGTTGCTCAGGACGAGCAGCGCGATGCCGTTGGCGAGCGCCGACTCGGTGGCGTTGGGCCGGTCGCCGATGACGACCACGTCGCCCGGCTGGACCTTGCTGCTGGCCGTCGAGTGCATCGCCTGCACCCAGACGCGCCCGCGGATCGTCATGTCGCGATCGCCCGCCAGCAGCTCGCCCTCGAGCACGTCGACGATCGAGCCGACCGGCGTCGGCACGTCCAGGCGCGAGGCCTCGCGCGACTCGCGGATGTAGCGCCGGGCCAGCGCCCGCTCGGTGAGCAGGCTCATGAGCAGCCCGTCGTCGTCGACGATCGGCACGAGGTCGAGGCCCTCCGACGCCATCGCGAGGCCGACGGCGCGCACCGGATCGCCGTGGCCGGCGACCGGGAACTCCGCGCGCATGACGTCGCGCACGCGCAGGTGGGCGTGGGGGAGGTACTCGGGCAGCGGCGCGCCGCTGCGCTGCAGCAGCCAGTCGGTCTGCGCGTTGGTGATGCCGAGGCGGACCGGCACGTACGCGCTCGCGCCGCCGTCGAGGCGGTTCTTGAGCTCCGCGTAGCCGATCGCGGCGGCGATCGAGTCGGTGTCGGGGTTGCGGTGCCCGCAGACGTAGACGCGCGTCATCCGGTGTTCCTCAGTCCCCCGGCGATGCCGTTGATCGCGAGCAGGCTCGCGCGCACGAGCGCCGCGTCGTCGGGGTCGCCGCCGGGCGCGCGCAGGCGCCGCAGCAGCTCGAGCTGCACGAACGAGAGCGGGTCGATGAACGGGTTGCGGCGCGCGAGCGCGCGCTGCAGGATCGGCTCGCGGTCGAGCAGCTGCCGCTCGTCGCGGACCGCCCCGAGCTCGCGCACGGTGCGCTGGAACTCGTCCTCGATCGTGCCCCAGATGCGCTCGCGGACGGCGCCGTCCTCGCACAGCGCGGCGTAGCGGCGCGCGATGTCCAGGTCGGCCTTCACGCAGGCCATCTCGGCGTTGGAGATCAGCGCCGCGAAGAACGGCCAGTGGCTCTCCATCTCGCGCAACAGCTGCACGCCATGCTGTTCGCGGGCGTGCTCGAGCGCGGTCCCGAGGCCGAACCAGGCGGGCAGGACGGTGCGCGCCTGCGTCCACGAGAAGACCCAGGGGATCGCCCGGAAGTCCTCGATGCGCGTCGAGCTGCGGCGCTTCGCCGGGCGCGAGCCGAGCTGCAGCCGCGAGACCTCGCGGACGGGCGTCGCGGCGTGGAAGAAGCCGGCGAAGTCCGGGTCGTCGTAGACGAGCGCGCGGTAGGCGGCCGTCGAGACCTCCGCCATCTGCGAGACGACCGCCTCGAAGCGCTCGAGGCGCTCGGGATCGCCGTCGGCGGAGCGGTCCAGCGTGCTGACGAGCGCGGCGCTCGTCGTCAGCTCGAGCTCACGGTGCGCGATCGGCGCCAGCGAGAACTTGGCCGACAGCATCTCGCCCTGCTCGGTGACCTTCAGGCGCCCGGCGACGGTGCCCGGCGGCTGGGAGCGGATCGCCGTGTAGCTCGGCCCGCCGCCGCGGCCGACGGCGCCGCCGCGGCCGTGGAAGAACTGCCAGGCGATGCCGTGCGAGCGCATGACCGCGGCCATGTCGAGCTGCGCGCGGTAGATGCTCCAGCCCGAGGCGACGTAGCCGACGTCCTTGTTGGAATCGGAGTAGCCGACCATCACCTCCTGCTCGCCGACGGCCTCGACGGCGGCGCGATAGACGGGCGTCCGCAGCAGCGCGTCGATCGTCGCCGGCGAGCCGGCGAGCGCCGCGCCGGACTCGAACAGCGGCACGATGCGCAGGCGCGCCTCGCGGCCGCCGGCGCGCGCGAGGCCGACCTCCTTCATGAGCAGCAGGACCTCGAGCAGGTCGCTCGGGTCGTTGGCGTTGGAGATGACGTAGGAGCCGATCGTGCCCGGATGCGGACCGGTGAGCAGGGCGTAGATCGTGCGGAACGTCTCGACGACCTCCCGGGTGGCCGGGCTGAAGCCGGTGATGTCCAGCGGGATGAGCGGTCGCCGGTCGGCGATCTCGCGCGTGAGGACCGCGGCGCGCTGCGCCTCGGGCAGCTCGGCGTAGCCGGCCTGGACGCCGAGCTCGGCGAGGATCTCGGCGATCGCGGCGCGGTGCACGTCGGAGTGCTCGCGCACGTCGAGCAGCGCGAAGTGAAAGCCGAACACCTCGACGCGGCGGATGACGTCGCGCAGTTCGTCCTCGGCGACGAACGACGCGTTCTGCTCGCGCAGGGCGCGCTCGGCGACGCAGAGGTCGGCGTGCAGCTGGCCGGGGCGCTCGTAGCCGCCCGGCCAGCCCTTGCGGGTCGCGCGCACGCGGGCGCTGAGCAGCTTGAACAGGCGCCGGTAGGGCTCCTCGGGGTTGCGCTCGCCGGCGGTCGCGGCGACGTCGGGAAACAGCTCGCCGAGCCCGTCGAGCAGGGCGCGCACCGGCGGCGCCTCGCCCGCGACCCGGCCGGAGAGCGTGACCCGCTCGGCGAGCGCGGCGACGCGCTCCTCGTGGTGGCGCAGGCAGGTGTCCTTCATGAGCCGCAGCGCCGCGGCGGTCATGCCCGGCGTCACGTTGGGGTTGCCGTCGCGGTCGCCGCCGATCCACGAGCCGAAGCTCAGCAGCGGCGGGACGGGCACGTCGACCGCGGGGAACGTCGTGCCGATCGCCGACTCGAGGTCGCGATAGACCTCCGGAACGGTGTCCGCGAGCGTCGACGTGAAGTAGATGAGCCCGGCCCGGACCTCGTCGAGGACCGTCGTGGAGACCGCGCGCAGCTCGTCCGAGCCCCA
Source organism: uncultured Solirubrobacteraceae bacterium (assembly GCA_963722455.1). Classification (GTDB taxonomy): domain Bacteria; phylum Actinomycetota; class Thermoleophilia; order Solirubrobacterales; family Solirubrobacteraceae; genus CADCVQ01. The sequence goes on along the minus strand of CAVRMD010000007.1, from coordinate 24,492 downwards.
CATCTCCTGAACGGCGGCCGCGATCTGACGGCGGATCTGCTCCTGCCTGAGGCGCGACGGGCGACGCTCGTCGAGCTCGCGCAGCAGCGCGAAGATGCGCGCGAGCTTGGAGACCGTCGTGCGCCGGCGCGCCTCGGTGGGATGCGCGGTGAGGACGAGGCGGACCTCGGCCTCGGCGAGCGTCGCGCGCAGCTCGGCGGCGGTCGTGCCGTCCTCGGCCAGCCTCGCGACGGCGGCGTGCAGCGAGCCGCGGCGTGGCGCCGGCCCGTCGTCGAGCGCGCGGATGCGCCGCACGCGGTCGAGGTCCTCGGCGAGGTTCATGAGCTGAAACCAGCGCGTCAACATGCGGATGAGCAGCACGATGTCGTCGAGCTCGCAGCTCGCCACGAGCGCCGCGAGCTCGTCGGCGGCCGCCGCGTCGCCGCTGCGCGAGCGCTCGCCGAGCTCGATCGCGCTGCGGTGAAGCGCCAGGGCGGAGGGCCCCTCGACGGCGCTGATGACCTCGTCGAGGACGCCGCCGAGCAGCGCCTCGTCGTCGGCGTACGTGCGGCTCAGGGGCTGGTCGGTCGCGGGGGCGGCGCTCACGCGTCCGAGGGTACTTGCAGGCGGGGAGTGCGAGCCGGCGCTCAGATGCGCCGCAGCTCGGCGGCCCCGGGCTGCGGGGTCGAGCCCGACGTGAAGTACAGCGCGCGGCCGAAGCGGATCCCGGCGTCGGATGGCAGGAGGGCCACGATGAGCACGCGGGCGACCTCGTTGATCTGCTCGAACTCGGCCGGGCTGACCGCGCGCGGGAGCGTGAGCAGCAGCATGATCACGAACGTGCCGAAGCAGAGCATCTGCGCGAGCGTGGTCGCGGGCGTCGCCTGCGCGGCGGCGTCGGGGTCCTCGACGGTGCGAAAGAGGATGTTGCGCCCGTAGCGGATGAGCGCGTCGCTGGGCAGCAGCGCGCCGATGAGGAACATCGTCAGCGTCCCCATCTGCTCGAGCTCCTGCGCGGTCACCCGGGCGCCCCGCCCGTCCTCGGCGAGGAGGGCGAGGGCGGCGAGCAGCCCGAAGGCGACGAACGCGAGCAGCTGCGGAACGGTGAGGCTCGGGCGCGTGCCGCTGGCGTGCGGCGGGCGGGGCGGGGCGGGCTCCGCGGCGGGGCGTGGGGTGGACGCGTCGTCGGCCACGGCGCGAGCCTAGCTCAGCCTGCGGTGACCCGCCCGCGAACCTCCGCGAGCTCGATCGCGCCGGCCCGCCCGCGCAGCACGACCTCGTCGCCGTCGGCCAGCCAGCGCTCGCCGCCGAAGCGCTCGGCGAGCGATCCCTCGGTGCCGGGCCGCGACCCGCTGACCGTGCCCGTCGCGAAGAGGTCGCCGGCGGTCAGCCGCGCCCCGTTGACGGTCAGGTGGGCGAGCATCTGCGCGGGCGTCCAGTACAGCGCGGCCGCGCTGGGGCGCGACACGACCTCGCCGTCGAGCTCGATCTCGAGGTCGACGTCGAGCAGCCAGGGGTCGCCGGCGGTCAGGTACGGCGCCGGCGCCGGGTCCTGGGGTCGCGGCGACACGCGGGCGCCGCCGAGCGCGTCGAGCGGGGTGACCCAGGCCGAGATCGACGTCTGAAAGGACTTGCCGAGAAACGGCCCGAGCGGCTCGTACTCGACGCGCTGCACGTCGCGCGCGCTCCAGTCGTTGACGAGCACGACGCCGAAGATGTGCTCGGCCGCCCGGTCGATCGCGATCGGCCCGCCGGCCGACGGGCCGCAGACGTACCCGAGCTCGCACTCGAGGTCCAGGCGGGCGGTGGGCGCCAGCTCGCCGAGCGCGACCTGCCCGCTGGGACGGCGCACGGCGGTGCCGCTCACGACGACCGTCGACGCCCGGCCGTGGTAGCCGATCGGCATGTGGCGCCAGCTGGCGGGCAGCGCCGGGGCAGCCGGGCGGAAGATGCGGCCGAAGTTCTCCGCGTGCTCCAGCGAGGCGTAGAAGTCGACGAAGTCGGTCACGCGGACCGGCAGCACGGGGGTGACGCCGGCGAGCGGCACGCGGGCGGCCGGCGGAGCCTGCGCGGCCGCGGACTGCACGGCGCGCCACGCGTCGCGGCCGAGCTCGATGAGGGCGTTGAGCGTCGCGGCGCGCACGGCGCGGCGCAGGTCGGGGTCGTCGGGCAGCTCGAGGGCGGCGGCGAGGAGCACCTCGGCCCCGTCGCGCAGCGCGACCTGCGCAGCGCCGCCGCCGACGCGGACCGCGCCCCACGCCAGCGCCTCACCCACCGCCGCGCCCGCTCATCCGGACCGGCCATCGACGCGTGTCATGCAGCGACCAAGGCGCCGTCGGACGGTCACGCTCGCGCCGGCCGGCCTGAGATCGGAGCACGCGATCGCCGCGTCAGGCCGGAGCCCGTGCTCCCGCGTGCCAGCTCAGCGCGTAGGCCGGGTCGTCGAGCTCGCGCGCGAGCGCCGTCAGGCGCAGCGGCCGGAACGTGTCGCACATGACCGCGAGCTCGTCGGTGCGGGTCGTGCCGAGCGAGGCCTCGACGCGGCCCGGCTGCGGGCCGTGGGGCAGGCCGCTGGGGTGCAGCGTCAGCGCCCCCGCTGCGACGCCCGCGCGCGAGCCGAAGCGCCCGTCGACGTAGTAGATGACCTCCTCGGACTGCAGGTTGGAGTGGTGGTAGGGGATCGGCACGGCGAGCGGATCCCAGTCCAGCTGGCGCGGGCAGAACGAGCAGATGACGAAGTTCGGCCCCTGGAAGGTCTGGTGCACGGTCGGCGGCTGGTGCAGGCGCCCGGACTTCGGCTCGAAGTCGTGGATGTCGAACGTGTACGGGTAGACGTAGCCGTCCCAGCCGACGACGTCGAACGGGTGGTGGTCCAGGACGAAGCGCTGCAGCCCGCCGCGCGCCCGCACGACGAGCTCGTGCTCGCCCGCCGCGCGGTGGGTCCGCAGCGTGCGCGGCGGATGGAAGTCGCGCTGCGAGAACGGCGCGTGCTCGAGCAGCTGGCCGTAGCGGTTGCGATAGCGGTTGGGCGTCTCGATCTCGCCCGGGGTGTGGAACGTCAGCCACGTCTGCGGGCCGTCGTCCATCCGCACGCGGTACGTCGTGCCGCGCGGGATGACGACGTAGTCGTGCCGCGTGTAGGGCAGCGTCCCGAAGATCGTCTCGAAGGCGCCCGAGCCCTCGTGGACGAAGACGACCTCGTCGCCCTCGCCGTTGCGGTAGAAGCCGTCGAGCTCCTCGGCGGGCCTGCAGATCGCCAGCTCGACGTCGGCGTTGAACATGAGCACGCGGCGGCCGCTCACCGGGTCGCCCTGCGGCGCCAGGCCCGCCGTGTGCGTGAGGCGGTGCACGTGGGCGTCGGGCACCCACTCGTCGATCACGAGCGGCTCGAACGCGCCGACCCGCGCGACGTCGCACGGCGACCGCAGGTGCAGGAGGATCGACTCGTTGCCCGAGAAGCCCTCGTAGCCCATGACCTCCTCGACGAGCAGCGCCCCGCTCTGCTCGTCGCGGACCTGCGTGTGCCGCTTGGGCGGCACCGATCCCATCGCCACGTAGCGCATCAGAGGTTTCCTCTCAGATCCTGCTCTCGCTCGATGGCCTCGAACAGCGCCCTGAAGTTTCCCTCCCCGAAGCCGCGCGCGCCATGGCGCTCGATGATCTCCAGGAAGATCGTGGGCCGGTCGCCGAGCGGCCGGGTGAAGATCTGCAGCAGGTAGCCCTCGTCGTCGCGGTCGACGAGGATCCCGAGGCGGCGCAGGTCCTCGACGGACTCGGAGATCTCGCCGATCCGCTCGGCCACGCCGTCGTAGTAGGACTCGGGCGTGCGCAGGAAGCGCACGCCGCGCTGCTGCAGCGCCTCGACGCAGCCGACGATGTCGGTCGTCGAGACGGCGATGTGCTGCACGCCGGGGCCGCCGTAGAACTCGAGGTACTCGTCGATCTGCGACCTGCGCTTGCCCTCGGCCGGCTCGTTGATCGGCAGCTTCACGCGGCCGTCGCCGCTCGTGACGACCTTCGACATGAGCGCCGAGTACTCCGTCGAGATGTCCTCGTCGGAGAAGTGGACGAGCTCGGTCATGCCGAAGACGTCCTCGTAGTACTGCACCCAGTGCTCCATCTCGCCGAGCTCGACGTTCGCGACGACGTGGTCGATCCCGGCGAGCAGGCCCGGGCGCGAGGGGTCGCCGTCGTGCTCGACGTCGGCGTAGCCGGGCAGGTACGCGCCGGCATAGTCGGCGCGCTGCACGAAGCGGTGCACGGTGTCGCCGTAGGCGGCGATCTCGGCGAGGCGGACCGTGCCCTTGGCGTCCTTGAGCTCCCACGGCTCGCGCACCGCCAGCGCGCCGCGCGCGACGGCCGCCCGAAACGCCGTCTGCGCGTCGGGGACCGACAGCGCGACGCACCGCACGCCGTCGCCGTGGCGGCGGTGATGTCTGGCGACCATCGTGCGCTCGTGCAGCGACCCCGTCAGCACGAGCCGGATGCGGCCCTGCTGCAGGACGTGCGAGACGCGGTCGCGCAGCCCGGTCTCCAGGCCCGCGTAGGCGACCTCGGTGAAGCCGAAGGCGTGGCGGAAGTAGTAGGCGGCCTGGGCGGCGTTGCCGACCCAGAGCTCGATGTGGTCGATGCCGTGCAGGGGCATGACGTCGCGCCCGTCATGCTCGGCGCGGTGCTCAAGCGGCAGCGTGCTCATGGCGCAGCTCCTGGATCGATTCGTCGGTGCAGGTGTCGAAGAAGCCGCCGACGATCTGCTCGATCTCGGCGACGGACTCGGCGCGGTACAGGACCGGCTGGTAGTGGGTGATGTCGTAGTCGACGGTGCCCATCTCGGCGAGGTCCAGCGCGCGCAGCCGCATGGCGCGGAACTGGCCCAGCTCGCCGAAGCTCGACAGGATGCCGGCGCCGTAGGCGCGCAGCTCGCCGTCCTCGACGACGACGCCGAACTCCAGCGAGAACCAGAAGACGCGCGACAGGAAGCGCAGGGCGCGCTCGTCGCGCAGGCGCCGCGCGGCGAGCCCGGCGCGGCGGTGCAGCTCCCCGAACGTCGGCGTGGCGAGCAGGTGCCCGTGGCCGACGACCTCGTGGACGATGTCGGGCTCGGGCGTGTAGAGCGGCATCGCCGGGTGGCGCACGTACTGCGTGGAATGAAAGACGCGCTCGGCGAGCGCGCCGTAGAACTCGCGCAGCTCGACGAGGCCGGCGGCGGGGACGTAGCTCCAGCCGGTCAGCGGGCGCAGCCGGGCGCTGACGTCGTCGAGGTTCGGGACGCGGTCGGCGGGCAGCGCGAGGTCGGCCAGCGCGGCGCGGTACTCGCCGACGGCGAGCCGCTCGTGCAGCGGCGCGAGCTCGCGCCGGATCGTGCGCCAGACCTCCTGCTCCTCCTCGGCGTAGGCGATCTGCGGGGCGGGCAGGCCGGGCTGCCAGGCCAGCGCCGCGGCCGCGATCTCGTTGCGACGGCGGCGGTAGCGCGGGTCGTCGGCGCCGGGGTGGCCGTCGTGCAGGTGGACGGTGACCTCGCCCGTGGCGCCGGTCGTCACCGGCGAGTACAGCTGGGCTTCTTCGAACACGTGGGCTCCTCTCTCGTAGGCACAGGGTCCTGCGCTCCGGAGCCGGTTGCAAGTCTGACCACTGCAACCGGGCAATTCTGCCAGGAGGGCGCTTCGAGCAGCTGGAATACTGGACAAGATGACCATCGATCAGCTCGACGCGCGGCTCATCTCGACATTGCGGCGCATGCCCCGCGTGGGCCTGCTGGAGATCGCGCGGCAGCTCGGCGTCGCGCGCGGCACCGTGCAGGCGCGGCTGGCCAAGCTCGAGGCCCGCGGCGTCATCACGGGTCACGGGCCCGAGGTCGACCCGGTCGCGATGGGCTACGCGATCAGCGCGTTTATCCTCATCGAGCTGGCCCAGGGCGAGCTCGCCGCAGCGAAGACCGTCATGCAATCCATTCCCGAACTGCTCGAGGCCGATGCCATCTCCGGCCCGCAGGACCTCATCTGCCGCGTCGTCGCGCGCGACACCGAGCATCTGCAGGCCATCGTCAACAGGCTCGCCGGCACGCCGGCGATCCGCCGCTGCACGAGCTACATCGTGCTCTCGCGCCAGGTCCCGCCGCGCACGACCCCGATGATCGAGGCCGCTGCGCAACCCGCGCGAGGACCGGCGCGTTAGGACGACATGAGACGGCGTGAACGAGACCGCCCCCGACGGGTAGTCAGCGAGGCCATGGGACGACGCGAGCGCTCAGGCGTGCGCCCCGAGATCCAGGCGCTGCGCGCCCTGGCGGTGCTGACGGTCGTCGCCTACCACGTCTGGCCGGAGATCATGCCCGGCGGCTTCGTCGGCGTCGACGTCTTCTTCGCGATCTCGGGCTTTCTCATCACCGCGCAGCTGCTGCGCGAGATGGACGCCAGAGGCACGGTGTCGCTGTGGGGATTCTGGGCGCGCCGCGCGCGGCGGCTGCTGCCCGCCGCGCTGCTGACGCTGCTCGTCTGCGCGGCCGGCACCATCCTGCTCGTCCCGCAGCTGTACTGGCCGCAGTTCTTGACGGAGATCGGCACGAGCACCGCCTACGTGCAGAACTGGCAGCTCGCGGCCGACGCCGTCGACTACCTGGCCGCCGAGAACCGGGCGTCGCCGGTGCAGCACTTCTGGACGCTCTCCGTCGAGGAGCAGTTCTACGTCTTCTGGCCGCTGCTGATCCTGCTGGGCACCTGGGCCTCGCGCCGGCGCCTGGCGATCGCCGGCGTGCTGCTCGCCGTCACGGGGCTGAGCCTGTGGTACTCGATCAGCGAGACGGCGGCCAACCCGGCCGCGGCCTACTTCGTCACGCCGACGCGCGCCTGGGAGTTCGGCGCCGGCGGCCTGCTGGCGCTGCTCGGGACGCGCGCGCTGCTGCCCGACGGGCTGCGCGCCCTGCTGTCGTGGGCGGGCCTGGCGGCGATCGGCTATGCCGGCGTCGCCTACAGCGCCGCGACCGCGTTCCCCGGCTGGGCGGCGGCGCTGCCGGTGGGCGGCGCGCTCGCCGTGATGTACGCCGGGATGCCCGCCGCCGGCTGGGCGCCGTCGCGCCTGCTGGCGCTGCGCCCGGCGCAGTTCCTCGGCGACGTCTCCTACTCGGCGTACCTCTGGCACTGGCCGCTGCTCGTCTTCGCGCCGTTTGCGATCGCAGATCTCGGGACCGTCGAGCTGCGCGTGGCCGTGCCGCTGCTCACCGTCGCCCTGGCGTGGGTGACGAAGGTGCTCGTCGAGGATCCGGTGCGACGCAGCCAGTGGCTGGCCGCCCAGCCGCGGATGACGTTCGCGATGGGCGCCGCCGCGACCGCGGTCCTGGCGCTCGTGCTCGCCGGTGGCACGACGCACGTCGAGGCGCAGATCCGCAAGGCCGAGCGCGTGTCGAGCAGGGTCGCCGCGGACGTCCCGCGCTGCTTCGGCGCGGCGGCGCGCGATCCCGCCAGGCCGTGCGAGAGCCGCAAGCTGCGCCGCAAGGTCGTGCCCCTGCCGGTCGCCGCGGCCGACGAGCGCAACGCGCCCTGCGAGGACTTCCGCACCGAGCACATGGTGAGCGTGTGCGACTTCGGCGTCACCCCCGCCCGCGCGGCCCGCACCGTGGCGCTCGTCGGCGACAGCCACGCGTCGCACTGGCGCGCCGCGCTCGACGTCGTCGCCCGCGAGCGCAACTGGCACGGGCTGTCGATGACGCGCACGAGCTGCGCGTTCTCGACCGTCGCGCGGGTCATCCCCGAGCCGACGCGCGCGGAGTGCGTGCGCTGGGTGCGGCGCCTGCCGCGCGTGCTGCGCGACCATCCCGAGATCGACACGGTCTTCGTCTCTGCGATCACCGGCAGCTCGGTCCGGGCGGCGCCGGGCCAGTCCGTCTTCGCGGCCGAGGTCGAGGGGTTCCGCGACGCCTGGCGGTCGCTGCCCGACACGGTGCGCCGCATCGTCGTCATCCGCGACACGCCGCGCATCACGAGCAGCACCGTCGACTGCATCGACCGTGCGATCGGGGCGCGCAGGCGACCCGGCCTCGCCTGCGCGGTCCCGCGCTCAGCGGCGCTCGCGCGCGATCCGCAGGTCGTCGCGGCGCGCGGGATGCGCTCCCCCGAGGTGCACGCGGTGGACCTCAGCGACGTGCTGTGCAGCGCGCGGCTCTGCTACCCGGTGATCGGCGGGGCGCTCGTCTTCAAGGACCTGCATCACTTCACGCGCGTCTTCGCCGAGACGCTCGGGGCGCCGCTGGGGCGCGAGCTCTCGGACGCCAGCCGCGACTGGTGAGCGCGGCGCGGGCGGCGGCTCAGCCGAGGCCGCGCTCGGCGCAGTCGGTCTGGATGGCGTCGGCGATCATCGCGCCGCGGAAGCGGTAGCCCTCCGGGTCGGCGTGCAGGCCGTCGGGCAGGACGACCGCGCCACCGGTGACCGCATGCTCCCAGTCGACGACGACGAGCCGGCGGTCGCGCCTCTTGACGAGATGCAGGACGCGGTTGAGGGCGCGGTAGGCGCCCTTGCGGCGCGGCCGGATGATCGTCGACCAGACGACGCACGTGTCCGCGGGCACCGCCGCCAGGGTGCGCCGCACGCGCGACGCGAAGCGCGTGGCGCTGGGACCGTCGTTGGAGCCCACGCTCATGACGACGACCTTCGGCGTCAGCCCGCGGGCGAGCGCGCGGCGCAGCCGGGCCATGCCCCACGGGGTCGTGCGGCCGCTGCGGACGCTCGACATGATCCTGCGGTCGGGCAGCATCCGCAGCAGGTAGGGCCGCGTCGCCACGGCCAGCGAATCGCCCACGAGCAGCACGTCGTCCGCGCCCGCGCTCGCGCTGGGGGCGCCGAGGGCAAGCACGACGAGCAGCGTCGCGAGCGCGAACATGACGCTCGCGGCGAACCAATGCATTGATCCATCATCGGCACCTCTGCCGAGAACTCGACCCCGGATCTCGTCCCCCAACCGCTTGGCCGGCCGCCTCGTGGCGGCCGACCGCCATTATCCGGTCGCCGTCAAGCGCCTGTCGTAGCTCGTGGGATCGCCGGCGTCGGCCGTCGCCTCGATCGTCAGGGCGACCGTCAGCCCGCGGCGGTGCTTCATCGCCCGGCGCATGCGCCTGACCTGCGCCTTGGAGAGCCGCAGGCGCACGATGCGCGACTCGCCGGCGGGCAGCCGGCGGGTCACCGTGCGGGTGCGCGTCGATGCCGCGCGCTTGCGCTTGCGGGGCTTCGTCCGCTCGGTGACCGCCGCCGTCGCCTCGACCCGGCAGGGCGTGTCGCAGCGCACGCGCAGCGGCAGCGAGCGCAGCTCGAACAGGCGCTTGGCGCGCAGCACGCGCACGTCGAGCTCGGGGCCGAGCGGCGGCGGCAGCGTCGGCAGCCTCGGCGGCGGCGGATGGCCGAGCGGCGACAGCGCGACGCACGGCGGCGCCTCGGGCGCCGCGAGGACGAACTGCTGCACGCGGTGGTTGCGCGTGTCGGTGACCGACAGCGTCCCGTCGCAGTTGACGACGACGCCGGTCGGGTTGATGAACTGGCCGGGCCCGGTGCCGCGCGATCCGAACGTGCCCAGCCGCTCGCCGTCGGGTCCGAAGCGCTGGATGCGGCTGTTGCCGCGGTCGGCGACCCACAGCTTGCCGCCGGCGTCCAGCGCGATCTGGGCGGGCGCCGAGAGCTTGCCGAGCGTGCGGCCGGTGCCGCCGAAGCGCGTGATCTCCCCGCCCTGCGCGTCGTAGACGGTGATCCGGTTGTTCGTCGCGCCGGCGTACGTGCGCGAGCCGTCCGGCGTGACGGCGACGCCGCGCACCTTGCCGGCGCCGGTCCACGATCCGAGGTACAGGCCGTCGATCCGGAAGTGCGCGATGCGCTGGTTGGCGGTGTCGGCCACGGTGATGATGCCGCGGTCGTCGATCGCGATCGCCGACGGCGACAGCAGCTGCGCCGGACCGCTGCCCTGCGAGGCGATCGTGCGCGCCGGCAGCCCCGTCCCGCGGGCGAAGACGAAGATCCGCGCGCGGCGCTGGTCGAGCACGTACGCGTTGCCGGCGGCGTCGAAGGCGACCGCGACGGGCTGGCGCAGGATCGTCGGACCGGGGGCGGGGGAGCCCCAGACCGATGCGACGGTGCCGTCGGCGTTCAGCAGCGTCACGCGGCCGTTGACCGAGTCGGCGACCGCGCGAAAGCCGTTGCGGTCGGCGGTGATCCCGAGCGGGGTGTTGAACTGGCTCGAGCCGCGGCCCGACAGGCCGAAGGACCGCAGCAGCCGGCCGGTGCGGTCGAAGACGTCGATGCGGTCGTTGCCGGTGTTCGTGACGTAGAGCGCGCCGGCGGCGTCGGAGGCGATCGCGCGCGGGTACGCGAGCTGGCCCCGGCCGGTCCCGTAGTGGCCCCAGCGGGCCCGGTACTTGTAGGCCGGCTGCGGGCCGAAGCGCAGGACGCGATGGTTGATGTCGTCGGCGACGAAGACGCGTCCGCGCGGGTCGACCGTCACGCCGAACGGGAAGCTGAACTGGTTGGCGCCCGCGCCCTGGCCGCTGCCGACCGTGCGCAGCACGCGCCCGCCGAAGTCCATGACGACGAGGCGGTGGTGGTGGTCGTCGGCGATGAGCAGGCGCTGGCCGCGGGTCGCGAGGCCGCGCGGGTTGTCGAGCAGCCCCGGGGCGCTGATCTGCGTCGCGCCGGATCCGTCCAGGCGGAAGCGCTGGACGCGGTCGTTGCGGCTGTCGGAGACGAACAGCAGGTTGCCGGACGTCGTCAGCCCGCCGCCGGCCGGGGCGTCGTTGCCGCCGCCCTTGCCGAAGTGAAACTCGCCGACCTTCGTCCCGCGGCGGCCGAAGGCCGAGATCAGGTTGCCCGCCGCGTCGAAGCGGTGGATGCGGTCGTTGCCGTCGGCGACGAACAGCGTGTTGTCGGCGGCGACGGTGATCGCGCCGACCGACGTCAGCTCGCCGGGACGCGTGCCCGCGCGGCCGATCTCGCGCCGGAAGACGCCGTCGGGGCCGAAGACCTGCACGACGCTCGAGGACTGGTCGGCGACGTACACCGACCCGTCGGGACCGATCGCGACCGTCTGCGGGAAGCGCAGCACGCCGCCGGCGCGCTGCCCGATCTGCGCGGCGCTCGTGTACGGGCACGCCGGGGTCGCGCCCGGGCAGGCGGAGGACTGTGCGCCGGCAGCGGCCGGGGCGAGCAGGGCGGCGACCGCGAGGGCCAGGCCCGCGAAGCCGCCGCGCCGGCGGTTGCGAATTGGGGCCATCGACGTCTCAACCACGCCCGGCGACGATAGTCGCGGCGCCGCGCGGGGCCTGCACGAAGCCCTGCGGGAGGCCGAGCGGCGCCGCGGCAACGCGCCTGACGCCGATGGTGGACGCGGGGTCGGGTGGGGCGGTAGATTGCGCCAGGCCCAATCGACCGGAATGGAGACCGCACAGCGTGAGGGAGTTGGCCCGATGCACCTGCTGACACGGCGGTCGGCGCTGCGCCATGGCGCGATCGCGGTCGCCGCGTTCGCGCTGCTCGACGGCGCGACGGTCGCCTCGGCGAAGGTCGCGCGCGGACGGGTGCGCCCGCGGATCCGCGCGATCCGCAAGGGCTGGCGCCGGGCGCGCTTCGAGCCGCACGTCGGCGCGGCGGTCAGGTTCCGCCCCGACGGCGCGCCCGCGGTCCGCGCGCGCTTGGTCGCCGTCGAGGACCTCGCGGGGCCGGACGCTCGCCTCGCGGGCTCGCAGCGCGCCTACGCGCTGCGCTTTCGCGCGCCGCGCTCGCAGCAGATCGGGCAGGGCATGGTCGCGATCCGCCATCCGCGGTTCGGCGTCGTGCGGCTGTTCGTGACGCCGTCGGCGACGGGGCGCTCGACGCAGGACTACGTGGCGATCGTCAACCGCCAGCTGCCCAAGCACGACAAGCGCGCCCGCCACTAGTGGGTGAGCCGCAGCCGCGGCCGGCGCGGCATGAAGCGCTCGCGCAGGGCCGCGCGCGCCGCGGCATGCCCGTTGACGCCGTGCACGGCGCCGCCGGGGAACGTCGAGGCCCCGCCGATGAAGAGCCCGCGCAGCGGGGTGGCGTACGGGTTCAGGGACGGCACGGGCCGGAAGATGAGCTGGTCCAGCGCGTAGCTGCCGTGGCCGACGTCGCCGCCCGGCAGGCTCGCGTTGCGGGCCTGCAGGTCGTCGGGGGTCATGACGTGGCGCGCGAGGACGCGCTCGCGAAAGCCCGGCGCGAAGGACTCGATGCGGCGCTCGATCGTGTCGGCGAAGGCGTCGCGCTCGCGCGCCCAGTCGACGCCCGGCGGCGTGTGGCTGTAGCCCCACGCGGTGTGCTTGCCGGCCGGGGCACGCGACGGGTCGGCGATCGTCTGCTGGCCGGTGAGCACAAAGGGGGCCGCGGGCAGCCGGCCGCCGGCGACGTCGTGCAGCGCGCTGCGCAGCTGGGCGACGTCGCCGCCGACGTGCACCGTGCCGGCACGCCGGGCGTCCTCGTTCTCCCAGGGGATCGGCGCGTCGAGCGCCCAGTCGAGCTTGATCGTCTGCGGGCCGTAGCGGAAGCGCACGGCGCGCCGCGTGTAGGCGTCGCCGAGCGCCTCGCCGGCGAGCGCGACGAGACCCTGCGGGGTGGTCGTCGTGATGACCGTGCGCGCCGCGATCCGCTCGCCGCCCGCGAGCTCGACGCCGGTCACGCGGCCGCGCTGGGCGAGCACGCGCGTCGCCGCCGCGCTCGTGCGCGTGCGCCCGCCCCGCTCGTGCAGCAGCGCGGCCAGCGCGCCGGTGAGCGTCCCGGCGCCGCCGGCCGGGCTCGGCCAGCCGACGGCGTGCCCCAGGACGTTCAGCCAGACGCCCGCGATCGCGCTGCCCGCGGAGTCCAGCGGCGCGTCGCCGTGCAGCGAGGAGCCGTACAGCCACGCGGCGCCGTCGCCCTCGAAGAGCTCGCCCGCGAGCGCCTCGGCGGAGAGCAGCAGCAGCCGCACGAAGTCGAGCATGCCCTGCAGCTTCAGCGCCGGCAGCAGCCGCGCCGGCCCGGCCGCCGGCGGGAAGCCGGCGAGCATCGTCGCGCGGAGCGCCCCGAAGCGGTCCAGGTAGGGCGCGACGAGCTGCTCCCAGCGCCGGCCGTCGCCCGCTGCCAGGCCATCGAGCGTCCGGGCGGTGTAGGCGAGGTCGCGCGAGAGCACGGCGGCGCGCCCGCCCGGCAGCGGGTGGGCCATCGCAAGCTCGGGATGCACCCAGCGCAGGCCGTGGCGGCCGAGGTCGAGATCGGCGAAGACCGGCGACGCGATCCCGGCCGGATGCACGGCGGAGAAGACGTCGTGCGCGAACCCGGGCAGGGTCAGCTCGGCGGTCGAGGCGGCGCCGCCGAGCGTGCCGGCGGCCTCGACGCACAGCACCGAGCGGCCCGCCCGGGCGAGCGTGACGGCCGCGGTCAACCCGTTCGGGCCGGCGCCGACGACGACGGCGTCGTAGCGCTCGGCGCTCATGGCGCCGCGGTGCGCAGCGCGATCTGGGTGAGCATGCTCGCCTCCGGGCGCTCGTCGCCCCAGAACGCCTCCTGCGCGCGCCGCCCCTGCGACCGGTAGGCCTGCTCGAGCGTGACCGGCAGGTCGTCCCAGGTGCCGGCCGCGCGCAGGTAGTCCTGACCGTCGAGCTCGTAGACGAGCAGGCGGTTGCGCCCGCGGCCCATGAAGTGGCCGGCGTGCGTGTCCAGACACAGCGCGGCCAGCGGGGTGCAGCCGGGCGGGTAGGCGGGCGGCTGGTCGCGGCCGAAGCGGACCATGAGGTCGCTGAGGCGGGCCGCGTAGTGCTCCAGCTCGGGCTCGTGCTCCTCGCGGGTGAAGAAGCGGTTGACGCTGACGTAGCCGCGCAGGATCGCCGGCGTGCGCGGGGTCAGGGCGCTGATGACCTCGATCTCGAACGTCTGCCCGGTCAGGCCGCCGCCGCGCACGGCGGTGAAGCGGCCGAGATCGCTGGCGTAGTCCGGCCAGGTCTCGGGGCGCGCCAGCGCCGCCAGCGTGCGCGGCGCCGACGCGATCGCGACCGGGTCGTAGGTGTGCCAGACCTGCTCGTTGCGCGGCCGCTCGGGCGGCGTCGGCTCGCCGAGCTTCGCGTGGCGCAGCCGGTACTCGGGGCGGTAGGCGCCGCGCGCGGCCTGCGTCTGAAAGACGATCCCGTGCGCGCGCCGCTCGTCGTCGCGGTAGGCCTCCTGAAACCAGGGTCCGACGAGGCGCCCGGCGCCGGCGAACAGCTGCTCGCGGTCCAGCCGGCCGCGCGGGGTGTGGGCGGCGTCGAGGATCCGCTCGCGGAAGAACGCGCGGTGAAACGCGAGCACGTCGGGCGCGCGCAGGCGCCGGTGGCCGAGCTGATGCCAGCGCGTCGTGAGGATCGCGAAGGCGATCCGCAGGTCCTCGACGTCGCGCAGCTCGGGACGGCGCGCGTAGTAGGCGGCGTTGAGGAAGTCCGTCACCCAGCCGACGGCGTCGGGGCCGCTGATCGAGCTGCCGCTCATGCGCGCGAGCTGGACCGGCTGCGAGCGCCATGCGCGGCGCGTCACGGCCGCCCCCGCGAGGAGCCCGAGCGTCGTGCTCGCCCCGTGCGCCGCCCGCTTCGCGTCCATGGGACCGCAGGCTATCGGGACTCCGTCCGCGCTCGCCGGCGCCGTGCGTCCAGGGCGTGACGCGCTCGTCGTGGACGAGGGTTCGATCGACGTTGCCTCGATGGCGCCGATATGTAGTGCAGACGAGGTCGCGCCCGCCACGAGGGGAGAGGAAGGCAAGCCTCAGCCTCGTCTTCCCGGGGAAAGGAGCGCCGGTGTGAGCGGTTTGGAGCAGGACGGCGCAGGTCGCTCCGGCGACCGGGAGCCCGTTCACGTGCTGTGGATGACCGCCGGGCTGGGCTGCGACGGCGAGTCGGTCGCGATGACGTCGGCGACGACGCCGAGCCTCGAGGACCTGCTCGGCGGGGTCATCCCGGACAGTCCGCGCGTCGTCATGCACAACCCCGTCCTCGCCTACGAGTGCGGCGAGGACTTCATGCAGGCCTGGTACGACGCCGAGGAGGACCGGCTCGGCGCCTTCATCCTCGTCGTCGAGGGCGCGGTGGGCGACGAGCGGCGCAGCGGCGAGGGACACTGGACCGGCTTCGGGACCGATCCGATCGACGGTCAGCCGCTCACGGTCAACGACTGGATCGACCGCCTCGCGCCGAAGGCCGCCGTCGTCGTCGCGGTCGGCACGTGCGCGACCTACGGCGGCATCCCGGCGATGCGCAACAACCCGACGGGGGCGATGGGCGTGCCCGACTTCCTCGGCTGGTCCTGGAGCTCGCGGCTCGGCGTCAGGATCGTCTGCGTCCCCGGCTGCCCCGCGCAGCCCGACAACATGACCGGGGTCCTGCTCGACCTCGTCATGTTCGTGGGCGGCCTCGGACCCGCGCCGGAGCTCGACGACCGCCTGCGACCCAAGCGCCTGTTCTCCCGCACGACGCGCGAGGGCTGCAGCCGGGCGGGCTTCACCGAGCAGGGCCAGTTCGCGACGACCTACGGCAACGATCCGCGCTGCCTCGTCAAGCTCGGCTGCAAGGGCCCGGCGGCGGTCTGCAACGTCCCTCAGCGCGGCTGGGTCAACGGCATCGGCGGCTGCCCGAACGCCGGCGGCATCTGCATCGGCTGCACGATGCCCGGCTTTCCCGACAAGTACATGCCGTTCATGGACCCCGATCCCTGGGGCAACGCGGCGGCCAACGTCCAGCGCTTCACCTACGGGCCGCTGTTTCGCCACTTCCGCAAGCGCAACCTGCTGCTGAAGTTCGAGCAGGAGCCCGCCTGGCGCGGCCCGCCGGGCGAGTCCCGCGCCGCGGGCGAGATCGGGCCGCGGAGCCGCCGCGGGTGATCACCGCCGGCGAGATCCTGCGCTGGCTCGTGTACAGGACGAGAACCGCGTACTACCGCTTCGTCCGGCGCCTCATGCGCGGCGACAAGCTGCTCTGGGGCTCCGAGCGCCGGTTCCGCGCGCTGCTCGAGGCGGCCCCGGACGCGATGGTCATCATCGACGGGCACGGGCACATCGCGCTCGTCAACGCCCAGGCCGAGCTGCTGTTCGGCTATCGCCGCCAGGAGCTCGTCGGCCAGAGCATCTCCGAGCTCATCCCCCGGCGGCTGCGCGCCGCGCACCGCCATCACCTCAAGGGCTACCTGCGCGAGGGGGTCGCGCGGCCGATGGGAGGCGGGCACGAGCTCTTCGGCCTGCGCAAGGACGGCAGCGAGTTCCCCGTCGAGATCAGCCTCAGCCCGATCGAGACCGACGAGGGCGTCATGGTCTCAAGCGCCATCCGCGACATCACCCACCGCCAGCGCGCGCTCACCGTCCTGACGACCGCCGAGGAGCTCTTCCGCGGGGCCTTCGACGGGTCGCCGATCGGCATGGCGCTCGCCGACGGGGACGGGCGGATCGTGCGCGTCAACGGCGCGCTGTGCGAGCTGACGGGCCACGCCGCCGAGCAGCTCGCGGGCCGGCGCCTGGACGCGCTGCTGCACGACGACGCGCCCGGCGCCGCGCGCGGGGGCGCGAGCGCCCTGCTCTCCGGCGCCGATCCGGCCGTCAAGCTCGAGACGCGTTTCGCGCACGCCGGCGGCGCCCCGATCTGGGTCGCGGTCCAGGCGACGACGATCGACGCCGACGGCGGCGCGACGCGGCGCCACCTCGTGCAGGTGCAGGACATCACCCATCGGCGCAACTACGAGGACAACCTGCACTACCTCGCCACACACGACCCGCTGACCGGGCTGCACAACAGGGCGAGCTTCGCCGAGCAGATCGACGCCCACGCCGAGCGCGTCAGGCGCTACGGCGCCGACGGCGCCGACGGCGCCGACGGCGCGCTGCTGCTGCTCGACGTCGACCATTTCAAGTACGTCAACGACACGCAGGGCCACCAGGCCGGCGACCGGCTCATCGCGCGCGTCGCGACGCTGCTCGCCGGGCGGCTGCGTGAGTCCGACGTGCTCGCCCGCCTCGGCGGAGACGAGTTCGCCGCGCTGCTGCCGCGGGCGAGCCTCGCCAGCGCCACGCGCGTCGCCGACGACCTGCTCGAGGCGCTGCGGGCGGAGCGGATCTCCGTCCCGGGGACGGGGCGGCGCACGATGACGGCGAGCATCGGGATCGCGACGTTCGAGGCGGCGGGCGGCCTGCGCGGCGAGGACGTGCTCGTCAACGCCGACGTGGCGATGTACGACGCCAAGGAGGCGGGTCGCAACCAGTACGCGGTGCACACGGTCGGCGAGCATCCGCAGGCGCGGATGCAGGGTCGCATCACCTGGGCCGAGCGGATCCGGGTGGCGATCGACGAGGATCGCTTCGCGCTCGTCGCACAGCCGATCATCGAGCTCGCGACCGGTGCGATGACGCAGTTCGAGGTGCTGCTGCGCATGCGCGACGGCCACGGCGACCTGATCGGGCCCAGCGCGTTTCTGTCGACCGCGGAGCGGCTCGGGATGATCCAGCAGATCGACGCGATGACCGTCGCCCGCACGCTGCGCGCGGTCGCCGCGCACGGCGGCCCCGCCGCACCGGGGCCCCGAGTCGAGATCAACCTGTCGGGCGCGTCGATGGGCGATCCGGAGATGCTGCGCACGATCGAGCGCGAGCTGCGCGAGACGGGGCTTGACCCGAGCCGCGTCATCTTCGAGATCACCGAGACGGCGGCGATCGCGAACATCGGCCGGGCGCGCGAGTTCTCCGACGCGCTCGCCAGGCTCGGCTGCTGCTTCGCGCTGGACGACTTCGGCGCCGGCTTCGGATCGTTCTACTACCTCAAGCACGTGCGCTTCGACATCCTCAAGATCGACGGGGAGTTCGTGCGCGACTGCTGCTCGACGAGCACCGACCGGCTCGTCATCCAGGCGGTCGTCGACATCGCCGACGGCCTGGGCAAGCAGACGATCGCCGAGCACGTCGGCAACGGCGAGACCGTGGCGCTGCTGCGCCGGCTGGGGGTGACGCACGGGCAGGGGTTCTTCCTGGGAACGCCGCGGCCGCTGGACGCCTTCCTGGGCGAGCTCGACGCTGCGCCCGCGCCGACGGCCGGCGCGCGCGGTCAGCCGCAGTCGGACGGCCTGGCCGCGAGGATGGCGAGGCGGCCCTGCGTGAACGGCTCGCTCGACACCGAGATGTCGCCGGAGAACGGGTAGTCCAGCGCCGCCGCGATCAGGAGGCTGAACGACATCACGACGGCGACGCTGACGACGAGCGCGACGTGCACGCGCAGCCTGGGGACGTGCAGCAGGTACAGCGAGCCGACCATGAGGAAGGCGCCGATGACGAGCAGGTAGGCGAACGGCGCCGGCAGCGATTCCGAGGCGTCGTGGCGGCGCTGCACGCGCGACGCGACGATGTCGTTGAGTCGCCGCACGGCGTCCTCGTAGAACGCGACGCGGTTCTCGGTCGGCGGCGTGTAGCCCTGCAGCGTCCGGTAGAGCATGCCGACGCTGGCGCTGCCGCGCGGCGCGAAGTCCCTGCCCGCCCGCATGGCCGTGAACTCGCGCGTGCGCACCGCGGCGACGTACTCGTGCAGGCCGCAGCGCATGGCGCCGGCGATCGCCATGCCGCGGGTGTCGTCGTAGAGCTGGGAGACGTGGCCCGACTCGGCCTGGACGTTCTCCTGGGCCTCGGTGAAGTCCTCGTACAGCGTCACGACGACGAAGCCGAGGATGATCGCGTACACCGCGGCGAGCACGCCGATCGCGATCCCGGCGACGTCGTTGACGTCCAGCCGGGTGAGGTTCGCGACGCGCGTGCGAACGAGCACGAGACCGAGCGCCGCGAGCGCTCCCGCGCCGCCCACGCCGGCGAGCGTGAGCACCCACATCGGAACCGAATTCAGCAGCGATCGCGTCACGCGCCCACCCGTGCGAGCAGCCTAGTGGCTCATCCACAAACGTTCACCCGGAACCCCGGGCGCCGGTCACCGCCTGGCGGCGTCCTGGGACGCTCGCTGTGGCAGAGCCACCTTCGGTCCTGCGTCCTTGCCAGCCGGCGCCGGCATCCCGGGTTTCCGGTCGAACGTTCCTGGACGACCCACCAGCCGCGCGGCGCGAGCAGCGCCACCACGGATCAACGGCGCTGTGCCGCGTCGACCCCGAGCGCGATCTCGCGCGGCGCGAGGGGCGCCGACGACGACTCGGGCCCCGGCGATGCCGGGGCCCGAGCTGCGGGGGTCGAGGCGCGCTGCTGGCGATCGAGCCGAGCGCGACCCGGCTACGGCGTCGTGTGCGTGGCGGCGAAGTAGACGCGCTGCGGCCCGCCGGGAACGTTGTAGCCCCGGATGCGCAGCTTCCACGTGCCGCCCGCGATCGGCCCGTTGACGCTCGCGCGCTCGAACACGCCGGCGGCCGACGGGCTCCAGTCGCGCTCGACGCCGCCCGGATCGACGAGCGTGAGGTCGACGTCCTTGTGGCTCGCCGGCGACTCGGGCCACCAGATCGACGCGTTGAGCTGGTTGTTCGTCGCGGGCACGCCGATCGGGACGTCGATGACCTGGCCGTTGCCGACGTTGACCGATCCGCGCCAGTAGTGGCCGTTGACCGGCAGCTTGATCCGCGCCGCGCCGTTGGTGTTGTTGAACGGGTACGCCCGCGTCCCCGAGAGGATCATGTAGGCGTACACGTGGCCGGGGTCGATGCTGCCCGTGCCGCCGCGCAGGAAGTTGCGCACGAGGGCGGCCGCGCCCGCGGCATGCGGCGTCGCCGCGCTCGTGCCGCCGAAGACGCGCGTCGCGGTGTTGTTCGAGCTGCTGGCCGTCTCGACGTTCGTCGGCGCCTGGATGTCGGGCTTGATGCGCCCGTCGCCGGCCGGCCCGCGGCTCTGGTAGCCCGGGGTGGCGAGGCTCTGGACGTCGACGGCGCCGATCCCGAGCGCCTTCTGCGCCACGGCCGGCACGTTGACGGTGCTCGCGCCGGAGCCGTTGTTGCCGTTGGCCGCGATGACGACGGCGCCGGCGTCGAAGGCGTTGTCCGCCGCGGTCGAGATCGCCGAGACCTCGTTGCCGCCGGCCTGCATCTCGGCGACGATGACGCGGTCAAGGACGTTCACCGCGCGCTGGAAGCCGCTGACGGAGGCCGCCCCGCTGAGGCCGCCGCAGCCGGCCGGGTAGACCTTGAAGCTGTCGACCGCGATCGCCGTGATGCCACGAAACGCGTTGCCGAGGTTGCCGTTGCCGGAGATGATCGCCGCCGTCGAGGTGCCGTGGTTCCAGCAGTCGTCGTCGGGGTTGCCGATCCCGGGGACGGTCATGTCCTCGCGGAAGGCGATGTGCGACGGGGCGTTGAACAGCGTGTGCGACGCGCGCACGCCCGTGTCGAGCAGGCCGATCCAGCCGGTCGTCTGGCCGAGGGCGAAGTACGGGTCGGTGCGGATCAGGGCGCGGGCGTCGTCCTCGTCGTTGTTCGGGTTGGCGTCGGGCGGCTTCGTGCCCATGTCGTCGAGCTCGACGTAGTGGACGTCCGAGCGCTCGGCGATGCGCTTGACCGAGCGCAGCGGGAGGTCGACCACGATGCCCTTGATGAGCCAGAAGCGCTCGGCGACCTCGGCCTCGAGATCCTTCAGCTCGCCGGCGATCTTGTCGTAGCCGTCGGCGCGCCGTGCGCGCAGCTCCTCGACGATCGCGTCGGCGCGGGCCTGCGCCTCCTGGTTGGCCTTCGAGCTGCGCGGCTCCTCGACGACCGGATCGGGCATGCGCGGGATCTGCTGGTCCTCCTCGAAGGTGACGAGCACGCGCACGCGCTTGTCCGGATCACCCGAGTCGATCATCGCCTGCAGGCGCGGATCGATCCGGCCCGGGAACGTGAGCACGTTGGGCTGCTCGTCCTTCTTGGGCTCGGTCGCCGTCGCGTCGAAGGTCTCGGCCTTGACCGTCGCGCTGGAGTGTCGGATGGCCCCCTCCTTGGTCAGCTCGGCCTCGTGCAGGACGACGCCCTCGCTGCCGCTGGGCCGCGGGTCCGCTGCCACGGCGAGGCCGGGTGACACCGCCGCGGCCGCGAGCACGGTCGCGAGGCCGGCGACGAGGTGGCGCAGCGGGCGTTGATGCCCGGTCCTGTGCTGTGCGACGAGCTTCGGGGAGCTGCTCGGGAGCATGTCTGTCCTTTGGTTTGGCTTGACGACCGCCGGGTGGCGCTCGGGAGTCCCCGTCAGGAGCACCTCGCGGCGACATCGATACGGGCAGTTGTGTGCGCTTGCTCACGCCGGCGCCCGGACCCGGCGGCGGCATGCGCCGGTTTGTGGCGCGGGCCCGCGCGCGCCATCGCCTATGTTCCCGGCACGCAGGTTGGCGGGCCCGGCGCATGCCGAGCCGGCGCCGCGGCGGTGCACCGAGCCGCCGCCGGGCGCAGAAACGATGCGGGAGGACGCGACGATGGCCGAGTATCCGGATGACGTGCGCTACACGAAGAGCCACGAGTGGGTGCGCGCCCGCGACACGTTCGTGACGCTGGGCGTCACGGCCGTCGCCGCGAGCAGGCTCGGCACCGCCAGCTTCGTCGAGCTGCCCTACCCGGGCGAGCTGTTCAAGCCCGGCGACCTGCTCGGCCGCCTGAGCTCGGCGACGTCGTCGAAGGTGCTTCGCATGCCGTTCGTCGGCCACATCAACTCGGTCAACGCGAGCCTTGCCGACGCGCCCGCGCTCGTCACGAGCGATCCGTACGACGCGGGATGGCTCGTCCGGATCGAGCCGGGCGACATGGCGGAGGTCGACGCGCTCATGGACGCCGCGCAGTACGCGGAGTTCGTGGAGGCCGACGAGGCGTAGCGCGCGCGGCGGTCGCGCGCCCGGCCGCCGGCCTCAGAGAAACAGGCACGGGTTGAACGGCAGGTAGCGGTCCAGCCGCGCCCACGGACCGTCGGCGAGCAGCAGGCAGTAGAACGGGTCCAGCCTGAAGCCGCGCTCGCCGACGAGCCAGTCCACCGCGGTCCGCGCGGCCAGCGGCACCGTCAGCCCGAGCTCCTGCAGCCCCGCGGCGGCCGCCGCGTCCTCGATGTGCGCGAGCGCCGCCGGCATGTCGGCGGGGTCCAGCGCCGCGACGGGTCCCGCGTAGCCGTGCGCGTTGGCCTCAAACGCGTAGGCGACCGCGCGACCGTCGCGTCGCAGCACGGCGGCCGGACGATCGGAGAGCATGAAGCGCACGTCCTGCGGGCGGGCGTGCCCGAGCAGCTCGCCCTCGATCGCGAGCACGTCGTCGAGCGTCGCGGGCACGACCTCGTAGCCGGCGGGGACGGGCACCGGGCGCGGTCTGCCCTCGGTGCCGACGCTCGTCGTCTGGTGACGGACGCCGTAGCGCAGGTACAGGCTGACCGCGGCCGGGTCGAGCGTGGCGATGATCGCGCGATGCTCGCCCACGCCGGGCGCGAAGGCGCGATCGAGCAGCGCGCGGCCCGTCCCGGCCGTACGCCCGTCCGGGGCCACGAAGAACTCCGTCAGGTCGAGCGTGGCGCCGCGCAGCGTGGAGCGCGCGTAGCCGAGCATGCGCCCGTCGGCGTCCTCGGCGATCCACCACTGCGCGCAGGTCGCCGCGAGGTGATCGAAGAGCCGCTCGTAGCCCGGCCACAGTCCGTCGAGGTCGGGCTGCGGGGCGTCGAGCGGCAGGTATCCGGTGCGCAGCATGAACCCGCGCAGCGAGTGGCGAAACAGCGCGAAGCACGCCCGGCCGTCGGCGGGCGTGGCGCGGCGCAGCGTCGGCGCGGTGGCGCTCACGTCGCGGGTCCGCGGCGCGATCGGGGTGCGAGCCGTCCGCCGTTCGCTACGCCGCCTTGATCGCCGAGATGTCGATCGTCAGCGCGACGGTGTCCGACATCGCGAGCGCTCCGCTGTCGAGCGGGATGTTGAACGTCATCCCGAAGTCGCTGCGCTTCAGCTCGCCGTGGACCTCGAGGCCGACGCGCTGGTTGCCGAACGGGTCCGTCTCGATGCCGCCGAGCTCGCCGGCGAGCTCGATCTCGTTCGTCGTGCCCATGATCGTCAGGTTGCCGGTCACCGTGAGCCGGTTCGCGCCGTCGGACTCGATGCGCGTCGACTCGTAGGCGATCTGCGGATGCTGCTCGCCGTCGAAGAAGTCCGAGTTGAGCAGGTGCCCGTCGCGGTCGGGCTCTCCGGTGTCGATCGACGCGACCTGCGCGGTCCCGCGTGCCTCGGCGCTCGAGAGGTCGTCGCCGACCTCGAGCGTGCCCTCGAACGCCTTGAACGAGCCGCGTACGGTCGAGATGCCCAGGTGCTTGACCGCGAAGCCGAGCCGCGAATGCGAAGGATCGACGTGCCAGGTGCCGGTGGGCGTGACGCTGACGCTGCTCATGACGGTCTCCCTCTCGAGTGTGCGCGCATTCTCGTCGCAGCGTCGGGCGCGACGCAAGCCGGGGCGGGCCTGCAGGAGCGGAGCATGCCGTCACCTCCGAAGGTCCCGCAGGTCGGACGGTCACGTGCGAGTCGGTTGGTCTTCGGGCCGCACCCGGCGGGTTTATCGCGGTCCGGACGCCTGGGCGATCGTCAGCCAGTCGACGCCCAGCAGCAGGTGTCCCGAGCTCACGCCACGAGATCGCTGAGCAGGGTCCGTCCGCCGCTGCCGCCGCTGACGGCGCTGACGCGCGCGCCGGCCGCGAACACGACTGCTCCGCTGAAGTCGGCGGGCAGGGCGTCGGGGGCTCCGAACGTCAGCCCGGGTGCACGATGGCGCGCGATCGCCTCGGGGCCGGAGAACCCGCCGGGCCCGATGACCGCGGCGCTGAAGACGACCGTCACGGTTCCGGAGGACTCGACCGCAAGCGAGGGCGACCCGGCGGCGACGTCCGCGCCGTGGAGTCTCGCCGGCGCTCCGAATGCGCCCCCGGACGCGGGTCGCAGCGCTGCGGCGACCTCGGGCCCGTCGGGGTTGGTCGCCGTCGGGTTGACCTGCCGCCAGGCGGCGACGGCCTCGCCCTGCGGGTTGACGACGACGCGCGGCGTCGATCCGGGGAACGCGGAGATCGTCTGCGGCGCCGACGTGACGCCATCGCGGCCGCGGATCGCGGCGAGGATCGGCGCGTCGGCGTTCTGCTCCCCGCCGGCCGGCAGCGAGGCGCGCCAGACGACGACCAGGGCGCCGTCGGGAGCGACCGCGAGCGACGGCTGGCTGGCGTCGCCGGCGGACGTGATCGGCTGCGAGTGGCCGAAGCGCCGGCCGGGCCGCGCGGTCACGAGGCGCAGGCGGGTATGGACGGCGTCGCCTGCGCGGACGGTCGCCGCCCACGCGACGAACGCCTGGCCCTCCGGCGTGACCGCGACCGCCTGGTCCGATCCGCGCCCGTAGCGCTGCGGGACGCCGAAGCAGCCGCGCGACCGGCGCGCGCCGCAGGGGCCGGCGGGCCGCCGGGAGACGCGCAGCTTCGTCCCGGCGTTCCACGCGACGATCGCCGTGCCGTCGATCGCGCTGACCGCCACCTGCGGCCGCGCGTCGTCGAAGGCGCCGCTGCGGCCGATCTCAAACGGCGTTCCGAACCGCCCGCCACGCGGGCGATAGGAGCCCATG
>CAVRMD010000006.1:0-41230 GCA_963722455.1 uncultured Solirubrobacteraceae bacterium | reverse complement strand
GGAGCGACGGGACTCGAACCCGCGACCTCCGGCGTGACAGGCCGGCGCTCTAACCAACTGAGCTACGCCCCCATGACGGGTGGCCAGTATAGGAGCACCGCGCCGGGCCGGCGGCGGACGTAGATTGGGGGCGTGAGCGCGCGCCCTGCCGTCGATGTCGTGCTTCCGTTCCGTGGCTCGCAGGATCAGCTCGATCGCGTCGTGGCGCGGCTGGCCTCGCTCGACCGCCGCCCCGGCGACAGCGTGACGATCGCGGACAACCGGCCGGGGGCCGGCGACCGCGAGGACGGCGACGTCCGGATCGTCGGTGCGGGCGAGCTTCAGACCTCCTACCACGCGCGCAATGCGGCGGTCGCCCGCGGCGGCGCGCCGTGGATCGTCTTTCTCGATGCCGACGTGGAGCCGCCCGCCGATCTCCTGGCGCGCTACTTCGCGCGCCTGCCGGGCGACGAGGTCGGGATCCTCGCGGGTGCGGTCGTCGACGGGGATGCCCCGCCGGAGGCGCGCGCCGCCCCGCGCTACGCCTTCCTGAAGTCCTCGATGAGCCAGGAGGTCACGCTCGCACACGACGGCTGGGCGTTCGCCCAGACCGCCAACGCCGCCGTCCGCCGCGCGGCCTTCGAGCGGGTCGGCGGCTTCGAGGAGCGGCTGCGCTCCGGCGGCGACGCCGACCTCTGCTTCCGAGCCCGTGCGGCCGGCTGGACGCTCGAGCGGCGCGAGGAGGCCGCGGTCGTGCACCACAACCGCCAGACGGTGCCCCGGATGCTCGCCCAGCGCGCCCGCCACGGCGCCGGCGCCGCCTGGCTGTCGCACCGCTGGCCGGGCGCGCTCCCGCGCCGGCGCTGGCCCGGGCTCGCCGTGTGGAGCCTGCGCCGCGCGGCGCACGGAGCCTTCGCCGCGGTTCGCGGGGATCGTGACGGGGCGCTGCTGGGGCTGCTCGACGGCCCCGCCGTGTGGGCCTTCGAGCTCGGGCGGCTCATCCCGAACCGGCCGCTGCCGCGGCCGCGGCTGCTCCGGCGACTCGGGCGATAGCAGCGCGTCGGCTCGGCGGCGGGCATTCGGCCGCCGACCCAGCGCCGCTGGGCATCCTCGTGCAGACGGAGGGGCCCGACCCCGCCGCGTGGAAGAGCCAGCCCGGTGGAGGCGTCGTCACGTGATCGTCTGCGTCCGGTTCGGCGGTTGCTGCGCCGGGTGCTGCTGCCCCCGCTGCTCGCGGGGGCTACCGTGCTGTGCCTGCTGCTGGCGGTCGCGACCTCCTTCGGCCAGCGGGCGAAGGCCGACAATCCGCTCGCACAGAGCACGCCGGACGAGATCGTCCGTCAGCTCGCGGTCGACCTCGAGGGGACGCCGACGCGCACCGACATCCGACGCGCGCGGCGCCCGCTCAGCGAACGCCGGCGCAGGCTCGACGCACATCCGTACGTGCGCCTCTACACGCTCGCGTCCGCCGGCTTCGGCGTGTCGCGCTACCTCGTCGCGGCCGTCCACTACCAGGAGACCGGGTTCGCCGAGGCGCCCGCGACGCTGGCCGGGAACGCCCGCTGGCTGCGCCATCGCTACGCGATGCGCGGGATCGAGCGGCCCGACGGCTATCCCAACCGCGCGCGGCGCCACCCGTCCGTGCGCGACGACTTCGACGTCGTCATGGCGATCGCCGAGGGGCTGAAGGCGCGCGGCGCCCGCTCGGACCTCGACGCCACGGCGACGAGGGCGCTCGCCGGGCGCTACGGCCCGGGACCGGGCGGACGGCTGACCGCGGCGATGGTCCTCGAGCGCGCCCGCGCGTGGCGGCTGCTCGGCACGATCCCGCTGCCCGGTCGCGGCGAGCTCGCCACGCCCGTCGACGGCGTCGTCGGCGGCTGCGGCTACTTCGGCTGCCCCCGGCCAGGCCACCGGCACAACGGCGTCGACTTCCTCGCCCCGGCCGGCACGCCGATCCATGCCGCCGACGGCGGGCGCGTCGCCCTCGTCGAGTCGATCGCCGAGTCCAACGGCTACGGGAACTTCGCCTGCATCCAGCACCGCCCGCATCTGGCCACGTGCTACGCCCACATGAGCGCCGTCGCACCGAACCTCGAGGTCGGCGCGCGCGTGCGCCGAGGACAGCTCCTCGGGCTCGTCGGCTCGACGGGATCCAGCAGCGCTTCGCACCTGCACTTCGAGGCGCGGCGCGGGCCGGCGGCCTGCTCGGCCTGTGCCGTCGATCCGCTGCCGCTGCTGTCCGGCGATCTGCCGGACGTCTCGCCGGCGGCGATGCTCGCCGAGCGGCGCGCGGGCACACGGGCGGTTCGAGTCAGAAGCCGGCGGGCGGCGGTCACTGCCCGAGCCGTGCCCGCGAGTCCCGCGGAGGCTCCACCGTCGCCGGCGACCGCGGACCCAGCGGCCGGGCGGCCCGCACGCAACAACGACCCAAGGCCGGCGGACGCGGCGGCGCCCGCCGCCCGGCCCGAGCCCGCGCCGAAGCCTGCCCCCGGCGGTGGCACCGCCCCTGCGCCGAAGCCCGCGCGGACCCCGAGCCCGCGACCCGCACCGAGCCCACCACCCGCGTCAAGCCCACGACCCGCCCCGAGCCCACGACCCGCCCCGAGCCCACGACCCGCCCCGAGCCCCCGACCCGCCCCGAGCCCCGCGCCCGCGCCCAAGCCCGCGCCCGCCGAGCCCGCTGCGCCGCCCGGCGAGGCCGGGACCGGCGGAGCGAAGCCGCCCCCGGTCCCGCCGCCGGAGCACCGCCCGGCGCCGTGAGGGGCCGCATGCCATCGCGCCGGCAGCCCGGCAGCCGCGTGGCGTCGAGGTCGCGCGCGAGCGCCAACGCGCCAACAACCCCGATCCTATCCTGCTGAACGCGCAAGTTCGCTGAAGTCTGCGCGTTGCAGGACCTAATGGATCGTTTCTCCCTGCCCACGATGGACCGAACCCATGCGGGCCTCGCCGCCCTGCTCCTCGCCCTCGCCGTCGCGCTGGTCGCCACACCGCAGCGCGCCCGCGCCGAGGCCCCGACCTTCCTGCCCAAGCAGGTGCGCAGCGTCCTCGCGCCCGCGGCGACGAGCGCGCGCTGCGACGAGCGCCAGAGCGCCGGCAGCGGCGTGGGAACGACGACCTACACGGCCCCCGCCGGCGGCCTTGCGACCGTCACGCTGCAGGGACCGGCCGGCGGAGACTGGGACCTCGGCCTCTTCGACTCGAAGAACCGGCGCCTCGCCGGCTCGCTCTCGGCCGGCCCGCGCGAGATCGCGCAGACCTGGCTGCGGTCCGGCGACCGGCTCACGATCCAGTCCTGCCGGCGCTCGGGCGACGCCCGCCAGGCGACGGTGACGATCGCTCTCGCCGGCGTGAAGACGCCCACCGCCGGCGGCGCGCCGCAGCTCGTCAGCGTCGCCTACGACAGCCGCGCCGACCTCGAGCGGCTGTCTCACCTCGGCCTCGACGTCACCCACAACATCCACGACGGCCGCGCCGACGTCATCGTCGCCAACGCCGCGCAGCGCACGCTGCTCGCCGACAGCGGGTTCGCCGACGTGACGACGAGGATCGCCGACCTCACGGAGCACTTCCGCCGCAGCCAGGCCGCCGACGCCGGCTACGCCAAGCGAGCGAGCCAGGGCAGCGCGACGCCGATGCTGCCCAGCGGTCGCACGAGCTACCGCGTGCTCAGCGACTACCAGAACGACATGAAGCGGCTCGTCGCGGAGCACCCCGACATCGTCAAGTCGATGCGGCTGCCCCGCGACTCCTACCAGGGCCGCCCGCTCGAGGGCGTCGAGATCGCCCACGACGTCAAGGGCCCGGCCGAGGACGGGCGCCCGGTCTACCTCGTCGTCGCGCTGCACCATGCGCGCGAGTGGCCCTCCGCGGAGGCCGCGATGGAGTTCGCGATCATGCTCGCCAAGGGCGACGGCAAGAACCCGCGGATCACCGAGCTGCTTGAGAAGGCGCGCGTCGTCGTCGTGCCGCTCATCAACCCCGACGGCTTCGTCGCCTCGCGCGGGTTTCCCGCCGACCCGGCCGACGTGCTCGCCGGCGGCGGCGACCACCCGGGCCAGGGCGTCGACCCGAACCTCGTCGACCCGTGCGGCGGAACGCCCGCGCTGCCCGGCCCGCCGGAGGTCTGCCAGCCGGCGCGCACGTGCCTGCTGACCGGCGATCCTCCGTGCGACGTCGACCTGCACCTCGCGGAGGGCATCGCGCCGCCCGGCGGCATCTTCAGCTACCGGCGCAAGAACTGCGCGGGCGCGATCCCGAACCCGCTGACCCCGTGCGAGCTGCAGCACGGCGTGGACCCCAACCGCAACTACGGCCAGTTCTGGGGCGGGCCTGGCTCGTCCGCCGACGTGACGAGCCAGAGCTACCGCGGGCCGAGCCCGTGGTCCGAGCCCGAGACGACCGCCGTCCACGAGTACTCGCAGAGCCGCCAGATCACGACGATCGTCACGATCCACAACGTCGCCGCGCTCGTGTTGCGCCCGCCGGGCACGTCGACGGGCGGCAAGGCACCCGACGAGAAGCGCCTCAAGGAGATCGGCGACGCGATGGCCGCGGCGACCGGCTACACCTCGCAGTACGGCTTCGAGCTGTACGACACCGCGGGCACGACCGAGGACTGGAACTACGCCGCCCAGGGCGCCTACGGCTACACGATCGAGATCGGTCCGAAGGACGGCGAGTTCCACA
Organism: uncultured Solirubrobacteraceae bacterium; assembly: GCA_963722455.1. Classification (GTDB taxonomy): domain Bacteria; phylum Actinomycetota; class Thermoleophilia; order Solirubrobacterales; family Solirubrobacteraceae; genus CADCVQ01. Next base: position 36,562 of record CAVRMD010000006.1, on the reverse strand, counting down.
TGCCCTACGAGACGGGCGTCGTCGACGAGTGGACCGGCAACACCGACGCGGCGAGGGCCGCCGGCGGCGGCGGACTGGCAGAGGCGCTGCTGGGCACCGGCGAGGCGGCGGCCAACGCGAACGACCACGCCGTCATCGCGGGCAAGACGGAGCCCGGCCGCATCCTGCGCCTGCGCAAGGACTTCAAGACCCCCAGCTGGGGCGCTCCGTTCTGCCGGCAGGAGATCCCGCTGCTGCTGCTCAACGTGCCGTCGACCGACGGCCCGCGCTGCCTTGACACGGCCGAGCCGTTCGCCGTCGACGATCACCTCGAGACGACGCTGACCGTGCCCGCCGACGGCAAGTTCGTTTGGCACGTCAACCCCTCGACGCGCCCGTTCCTGCTCAAGCCGGCCGAGGAGCCCGGCGATGTCACCGAGACCAAGGAGGTCTTCGCGGGCAGCGGCGAGCTCAACCCGGCCTCGTCCGAGGTCGACGCCGAGACGGCGCGCGCCGTGCACACGTTCGCGGTCGGCGCCGCGGACGGGATCCAGCGGCTGACGCTCGACCTCGCCTGGGGCATCGGCCCCCAGGACTACGACCTCGAGCTGTGCCGCGTCGTCAGCGAGACGCAGTGCGACCCGATCGGCACCGGGAGCGGCTCGACCCCCGGCTCGTCGGGCAACCTCGCGGGCGAGCCCGAGCGCATCGAGCTCGCGGCACCGCCGGTCGGCACCTACAAGGCGACCGTCGTGCGCTACGCGACCGCCGTGGACGACTACGAGCTCACGCTGACGCGGTTTGCGAGCGAGGGTGCGACGACCGTTCCCGGCCGTCGCGAGCCGTGGATCCTGACGTGCTCGCGGCCTGACGGGAGCGTGCTGCAGCGTGCCGAGGTCATCGTCGACCGCGGCGAGGAGGCCAACGTCGACCTCAAGGGCTGCAAGAGCCAGAAGGACGAGAAGTGAGCTGACGGCGTGAGGCGCGCGCCGGCCCGTCTGGCGGGCGCGCGCCGAGCCGGGACTACGCGTTCGCCGCGGCCGAGGTGACGCCCAGCGGCCCGAGCTCGCTGCCCCAGGCGGCCGGCGGCACGACGAGGACCGGGCACTGCGCCCGTGCGACGAGATGCGCCGAGACGCTGCCGAGGATGGCGGACAGCGGGCGCCCGCGACCGCGCGATCCGCAGACGAGCAGGTCGACATCGCCGCTGGCCTGCGTGAGGACCGTGGCGGGGTCGCCGGCGAGCGGGCGCAGCTCGTGCTCGACCCTGAAGCCCAGCGAAAGCCGTGCGATGTGCAGCCACGTCATCGCGTGCTCGGCCGTCGGGCCGGCCGCAAGCAGTGCGAGCGTCGCCGCGGTCCTGCGCGCGAGTTTCCTGGCGGCCACGAGGGCCAACTGCGCGGAGGGCGACCCGTCGTAGGCGACGCCGATGCGCGCCAGCGGCGGCCTCGGCAGCGGCATGCTCAGCGGAGCGACCGCGACCGGACACGGCGCGCGCGGGACGAGCGAGCGGGTGACGTGGCTGTGCGTGTCGCGCCCGAGCACGAGCGCGCACGCGTCGACCTCCAGCGCGAGCGTCACGAGCGCCTCGACGATCCCGCTTCCGGGGCGATCGGCCGGCACGACGCGCTCGCGCACCTCGACGTCGGGGCCGGCGAACGCGCGCGCACGCTGCAGCGTGGCCGCGGCGTCACCCGCGCGGCGGGCGTTCGCCGGCGAGCCCGCTGCCCGTGCGGTCAGGCTGATCGGCTCGTAGCGGTAGGCGCTTGCGAGGACGAGCGGCTCGCCGAGTGCACCGGCAAGCAGCGCGCCGAGCCCGACGGCGTCGGCGCTGTCGAGTCCTCGGGTGCATGCGACGATCGGGTGCTCGCTCATGTCGCGACCGAGTCTGCCGCCACGATGGCCGCCGGTCATCCGTAGTCCTCTCGGCCGCGATGCGCGGAGTTCCGCAGCGATCTCGCGGGTGGACCCCGATCGTCGCGGGCTTCCGCGCGCGTACCGTCGGTTGCCTCATGCGGCCACGCGCCTGCACCCGCGGCCGCGACGTCCGGCGAGACGCGCTGAGCTCGGTCGCCAACGTCATGCGCACGGGCGTCGTGAGCGTGTCGCGATCGACGCCGATCGACGCCGTGGCGTGCGCGCGATGACGCCGGTCGTCGACGGGCCGGCCGGGCGTCGCGCGACGGTGGCCAGCCGTCTCAGGAGACGGCCCGGCCGCCCGCCGGGCGCCGCAGGTCGGGGTACTCGGTCGCCGCGTGGCGCGGCGGGACGAGAACCGGGCATGCCGCGTCGCGCAGCACGCGCTCGGCGGTGGAGCCGAGCGCGAGCCGGCGGATTGGGCCCCAGCGGCGCGAGCCGAGCGCGAGCAGGTCGCAGGACCGGCTGAGGTTCGTCAGCTCGTGCGTCTCGTCGCCGAGGCGCACGTCCGTGTCGGCGTGCACGCCGGCCCGCTGGCAGCGCTCGTGCGCGGCGTCCATCGTCTCGCGCGCGATCTGCAGGCGGCTGTCGATGATCTCGCGGTAGCTGTCGGCGTACGAGGCGCCCGCGACGAGGTTCGCCGACCCGCCATAGACGTCGCTGGCGACGGTGAGCAGGCGCAGCGATCCGCCGCTGCTCGCGGCGAGGTCCAGCGCCATCGCGAGCGCGATCGCCGACTCCGGGGTCTCGTCGACGCCGACGCCGATGTGCTCGAGGCGCTGGCAGGCCGCGACGTGGTCGGGCGCCACGGCGACCGCACAGGGCGCGCCGTGCAGCACCTGCATCGTCCGGTCGGCGCAGGTCAGCCGCTGCAGGCGGCCCCGATGCAGGGAGCCGACGACGACGAGGTCGGCGTGCTCGGCCTTGGCGATCTTGCGCAGCGCGTGGGCGGGAGAGGGGTCGACGGCGACCTGCGTGCGGGCGTCGGGCGCGAGCTCGTCGCGAACCGTGCGCAGCTCGGTCTCCAGCGTGAGGCGCACCTGCGCGCTCGTCTCGATGAGCGGAAGCGGCAGATCCCAGCCGACGCCGACGAGCAGCACCTGGGCGCCGGTCGTGCCGGCGATCGTGTGCGCGAGCGTGGCCGCCGCGCGGCCGCGCTGGCCGTCGGTGCCGACGACGATCTTCGAGAACGTGGGGCTCATGAGCGTGCCTCGATCGAGCGGGCCGCGGCGGGCGCAGGCCGAGGCGTCGATATGCCGGACGGCTCGGTCGAAGCCTCCGCAGACGGCTCGGCGGGTGGGGTGGACATCGCGAGCTCCTGACTGCTGGACGTGTCGGCGAAACATCATCAGCGCCGGCGCGACGCGCCATCCGTAGCGTGCACGGCGCGGGGCGCGGTGAACTACGGGGCCGCGCTGGGTGCGGCCCGTCGCGTGCACGCCCGCCCGCCGGGGACCGCCGGACCGGGCCCCACCGTCGTCGTGGGCTATGACGGCTCGGACACCGCGCGCGCCGCGTTCGTGCGCGCGCCCGCGCGGGCGCGGACGGCCATGTCTACGTCATGCCTGCACTACCACCTGCCGTCGGGCGTGGTGCGCTTCCACTGCCCACGTCAAGACGAAGGCATTCAGACGACGCGGCTCAAGCCCGCCGGCCGCGACGACATCGACAGGGCTGCTCAGCAGGTCCGTGCGAGCGGGTCGTAGCCGTGCGATCGTCGGCTGCGTGACCCCGCGATCGCTGCCCTCCAGCCCGCGCAAGAGTGAGCCCGCCGTTCGCGGTGCGGCTGCAGCCACCGCGGTAGCCTTCGAGGTGCCGATGGCTCTCGTCGCAGCGCCCATCCACCGCCTCACGGTCGAGCAGGTCGACGCTCTCGTGACAGCCGGCATGCTCGACGATCGGCGGATGGAGCTCGTCGATGGGATCCTGTTCGACGTGGTCCCACCGAACGCACGGCATTCGCGCACGGTGGCGTTGCTAGCGCGACACCTGCACCGCGCCTTGCCGGACGAACTGGAGGTGCTTGTCCAGGACGCGTTGTTCATCCACGACGGGTTCCTTTCACCCGACCTGTTCGTCGCGCCATGCTCCGATCCGCCCCGCCGCCACCGCGAGGCGCTGCTGGCTATCGAGGTCACGCACACCACACACAGCAGGGACCGCCAGAAAGCCGACGAGTACGCGCGGGCCGGAGTGCCCGAGTACTGGATGGTGGATCTCGCTGCACGCGAGGTCGCCGTCCACAGCGCGCCCGTCGACGGAGCCTACGCGGACGTCGCTGGATACCGCGAAGGGATGCTCGACCTCCCCCATGGCGGCCCACCGCTTGATGTTGGCGCGCTCCTGTCCGCGACGAGCTGAGCTGTGGCCAACGCAGGCGAACCCTGCGCGACCGAGCCGTCCCGACGCTGTCCGTCTCATCCATGCGCGCGGCCGGACTCGAACCGGCGACCCCCGCCTTGTAAGGGCGGTGCTCTAACCAGCTGAGCTACGCGCGCAACGTCAGGCTAGCTCGCACCCGCGTCACGAGGAACCGGAGGCGCCGCGGGTTCGAAGAGCTGACCCGGCCTGCGCCCGGCACGCACCGCGTCGCACAACGACTCCGCACCGCCCGCGCCGAGCAGATTAGACGGCGGCGTGCTCGCGCTCGGGCCCGAGGCGGAAGACGGCGACCTCGAACAGCGGCTCGAGCAGGACCTCGACGGAGAACGCCATCACGCCGCGGCCGGTGGCGCGCTCGATCATCGAGACGAGCATCGGGCCGATGACGTGCTGGAACGCCGCCCGGTTGGCCCGCACGAGCTCGCCGCGCCCGCGTTCGACGAGCTGGCGCTCGGCGTCGGAGAGCAGGATGTCGTCGGCGACGACGACGAGATCGTCGACGTAGCAGGTGCGATACGTCCCGCTCGTCCCGTAGCCGGGCTCGTGCATCGTCGCGAGGTCGCCCGCGATGTGGCTGGCGACGAGGGCGTGGTCAGGCATCTGGCGAGTCTAATGCGCCTGCCGAGGATGATCTACGAGATTCTTGAGCATGGAGCATGGGCCGCCTGGGACTCGAACCCAGAACCTAGGGATTAACCTGCCGCACCGGCTCTCACCGGCCGCTTGACGCGTTGCGGTCTGGACCATCTCTTCACCCTCGCCGTCACGCGTTAGGGTGGGCAGCGTATGGCCTCTGAGGGCTCTCCCTTGCGGGGTTGCCTGCTGATTGCCCAATCCTGAGGATTGTCACCGCGATGGGTACCTCAGGCTCTCAGGGGGTCCCAGCAAACAGCTGCCGACAAACCAGCGGTCTCCCGGCTGGCGCTCCGTACCGAAGTCCCTTGCTCTACCGATTGAGCTAACGGCCCGCACGCGCATCAGCTTAGACCCGGCCCGGAGCGCGAGTACCCCCAGGGGGAATCGAACCCCCGCTACCAGCGTGAAAGGCTGGCGTGCTAACCGCTACACCATGGGGGCGAGGCGGTCCGCGGAGTCTAGGACGCGCGGCTGGCGCGACGGCGCCCGATGCGATCCAGCTCGGCCTGCAGCAGCTCGATCGAGCGGTCGAGCTGCTCGACGGACGCCTCGCGGACCGTCCCGACGCCGACCTTGCGGTTGCACCACGCGTTGATCTCGCGATGCGTGCGCCCCTGCATGCCGGCGAGCACGACGACGAGCCCCTGGCGCTTGTCGCGCAGGCGCCGGCGGCGCTGGAAGACGGGCTCGTCGGCGGCGGGCTGCGGCGCGGCGACCGGCGGCGCGGGCGGGGCGACCTGCGGCGGCGGCGGGCCGCCGCCGAACAGCGCAAGCTGCGGCGCGACGTCGGCGTCCAGCGGCACGAACGCCTCGGGCTCGGTCGGCTCGCCGCGGCGCCGCTCGACCTCGTCGAACGCCTCCGGCGGCTCCTCGGGCGCGGCGCGCAGGACCTGGCGGAGCTCCTCCTCGACCTCGGCGGCGTGCGCGCGCAGCAGCCCGTCGGCGGGCAGGAAGAGGTAGCTGTGCTCGAGCGGGCGGCCGGCGAGCGTGCGCACGAAGCGCCCGACGATCTGGCGGAAGACGAGCGGCGTCTTGGCCGCCGTCGCGTACACGCCGACGCGCAGGCGCGGGATGTCGACGCCCTCGGAGACCATGTTGACGGCGACGATCCAGCGCTCGCGACCCCTGCCGAACGCGCGCAGCTTCGCCGCCGCGCGCGCGTCGGTGTGGACGACGACCGTCGGCGAGCGCCCGGTGATGTCCTTCAGCAGCGCCGCCACCCGGCGCGCGTGCCCGCCGTCGGCCGTCACGACGAGCCCGCCGGCGTCGCGGTGCCCGCCCGCGCGGACCTCGCCGAGGCGCTCGTCGGCGGCACGCAGGATGCGCGGCAGCCCGTCGGCGAGCTCGGTCGAGATCGCCGTGCGGTAGCGGCGGCTCGCCTCGCGCCCGCTCAGCTGCGCGTCGGAGAACGACGACTCGATGACGTCGTCGCCCGACCTCCAGGACAGCGTCCCGTCGTACGGCACGAAGACGACCGGCCGGCAGATCCCGTCGCGGACGGCGTCGGCGTAGCAGTAGCTGACGTCGGGCACCGCCATGCCGTCCTCGTAGCGCACGCCGGCGATCGCGCTGCCGTCGGAGCGAAACGGCGTCCCCGACAGCAGCAGCCAGCGCGAGGTCGCGCCGAACGCCCGCGCGAAGCCCTCGCCCCAGGCGAGCTCCTCGCCGAGGTGGTGCGCCTCGTCGGCGATGACGAGCGTGCGCTCGCCGCACTGCGCCGCCCAGCGCGCGGCCGACTGGGCCGCGCGCGCGTACGTCACCGCGACGCCGTGGAAGTCGCGCGGCGCGAGCAGCTCCTCCGCGTCGGGCGCGAGCTGGACGCCCAGGCGCCCCGCCGCCTCGGCCCACTGGCGCGTCAGCGGGGCGGTCGGGCAGACGACGTGCACGCGCGCGATCGCGCCGGCGTCCAGCAGCCGCCGCGCGAACACGAGGCTCGGGATCGTCTTGCCGGCACCCGGCGCGGCCGAGAGCAGGAAGGAGCCCTCGCTCCACGCCGCCATGCGCTCCAGCGCGCGCTCCTGCCATGCGCGAAGGGTCGTCAACGTTGCGACGGGGGGAGATGACCGGCGACGAGCACGAACGGGGCAGTGTGGGCGACGGCTCGGACGGATCCGCGCACGACCCGGCGGGCGCGACCTTCTTCCGCCGAGCTAGTCGCCGGTGTAGGCGTCGGCCTCGATCTCGACGAGCAGGCGCGCGTCCAGCAGCGCGGCGACCTGCACCATCGTCGAGGCCGGCGGGTGAGCTGCAAAGCGCGCGCCGTGCGCGCATCCGACCTCCCGCGCGAGCGCCATGTCGGTCACGTAGATGCGCGTGCGCACGACCTGCTCCAGGCGCGCTCCGGCGCGCGCCAGCGCCGCCTCGATGCGGTCCACGACGTAGGCGGTCTGCGCGGCCGCGTCGCCGGCGCCGTGCACGACGCCGGCCTCGTCGATCGCCGTCGTGCCCGCGACGAGGACGTGGTCGCCGGCCCGCACGACGCGGCCGTAGCCGAAGTCCGCCTCCCACGGGCCGCCCGACCCCAAGCGCTCGATCGCCAAGCCGGTGCCCGCTGCTCAGTGGCGGAAGTGGCGGCGGCTCGTGAAGACCATCGCGATGCCCGCCGCGTCGGCGGCCTCGACGACCTCGGGGTCGCGTCGCGAGCCGCCCGGCTGGATGATCGCCGTCACGCCGGCGCCGATCGCGATCTCGGGCCCGTCGGAGAAGGGGAAGAACGCGTCGGACGCGCAGACCGCGCCCGCCAGCGACTCGACGCGCGACTTGTCGATCGCCAGGCGCACGGAGTCCACGCGGCTCATCTGGCCGGCGCCGATCCCGGCGGTCGCCTCGTCGCGGGCCAGCACGATCGCGTTGGAGCGCACGTGCTTGCACACGCGCCAGGCGAACATGAGGTCGCGCCACTCGCCGTCGGTCGGCTCGCGCTCGGTGACGATCTCCATCTCCGTGCGATCGCCGAACTCGAGGTCGCGGTCCTGCACGAGCAGCCCGCCCATGACCTGCTTGACCTCCGGCTCGGCGGTCATCGGCGTGCGGCGCTCGTTGTCCTCGAGGATCCGGATCGACGCCTTCTGCGTGAGGACCGCGAGCGCCCCCTCCTCGTAGCCGGGCGCGAACAGCACCTCGACGAACTGCTCGGCGAGGCGTCTGGCGGTGGCCTCGTCGACGGCGCGGTTGAAGGCGATGACGCCGCCGAAGGCGCTCAGCGGGTCGGTCGCGAAGGCGCGCTCGTAGGCCTGAAGCGCCGTCTCGGCGACCGCCACCCCGCAGGGGTTGTTGTGCTTGACGATGACGCAGGCCGGCTGCTCGAAGTCGCGCACGAGCGCGCGCGCGGCGTCGAGGTCGAGCAGGTTGTTGAACGACAGCTGCTTGCCGTGGTGCTGGCGGATCATCGACAGCACGTGCGTCCGGGCGCCGACCTCCTGGTAGTAGGCGGCGCGCTGGTGGGGGTTCTCGCCGTAGGGCAGGTCGACGACCTTCTCGTAGGCGCGCACGTGCAGCGGCGGGAAGTCCTCCGAGCGCTCGGCGAACCAGCGCGCGACCGCGGTGTCGTAGCGCGCGGTGTAGGCGAACGCCACGGCGGCGAGCGTCTCGCGCGTCGGCAGCGACAGCCGGCCGTCGCTGTGGCGCAGCTCGTCGAGGACCGCGTCGTAGGACTCGGGGCTCGTCACGACGGCCGCGAAGGCGTGGTTCTTGGCGGCCGCGCGGATCATCGTCGGCCCGCCGATGTCGATGTTCTCGAGGATCTCGGCGGGCGGGCTGCGGCGCGCGACCGTGCGCTCGAACGGATAGAGGTTCACGCACACGAGGTCGACGAACTCGATCTCGTGCTCGGCGGCGGCGGCGAGGTGGCCGGCGTCGTCGCGGACGGCCAGCAGGCCGGCGTAGAGGCGCGGGTGCAGGGTCTTCACGCGCCCGTCCATCATCTCCGGAAAGCGCGTGAAGTCCTCGATCGGCCGCACGTCGAGCCCCGCCGCCGTGAGCTGCGCGGCGGTCCCGCCGGTCGACACGAGCTCGATGCCGAGCTCCGCGAGGCCGCGGGCGAAGCCGACGATCTCGCGCTTGTCGGAGACCGACAGCAGCGCGCGCCGGATGCGCACGGCGCCGGGCTCGGTGAGCGGCGCTGCGCGGTCTGTGTCGGGCTCGTCTGCGATGCGGGCGAGGATATCGGCCGGTGTGCTCAGCCGATGCGCTCGCAGTTGCGCAGCTTGTCGCTGCGATCGGCGATGACGCGGTCGTTGCCCGGGCCGCAGTCGATCGTGTCGCGGCCGCCGCCGACGGCGACGATGCGGTCGTTGCCGCTGCCGCCGGAGATGACGTCGTTGCCGAAGCCGCCGTTGATCTTGTCGTTGCCCGGGCCGCCGTCGAGCAGGTCGGTTCCGCGGCCGCCCTCGAGCGTGTCGCTGCCGCTGCCGCCGACGAGCAGGTCGTTGCCGCCGCGGCCGTAGAGGCCGTCGTTGCCCGAGCCGCCGTAGAGGCGGTCGTCGCCGCCGGCGCCCTCCAGGCGGTCGTTGCCGCCCAGGCCGTAGAGCCCGCCGTCGGCGTCCAGCGCGTCGCGGCTGCGCACGCTGAGCGAGTCGTTGTCGTTCGTCGCCTTGCCCCAGCGGCGCGGCGGCTGGCTTGAGTTGAAGCGCTCGACGAGCGCGATCGCCTCGGCGCCGGGCTTGCCGGCCCGCCGCAGTCCGAGGTTCTCGGCGCGCCCCACCTGGGTGCGCGGGTCGACGAACTGCGGGTTCAGGCGCTCGAGCGCGAACGGGTTGTCGCGGACGCTGACGGGGATGAGCACCTCGCAGCCGGCGAAGCCCCACGGCTGGCGGACGGTCGGATCCTGGACCTGCTGCGGCGTGCCGCGCTCGAACAGGCCGAGGGAGACGTAGCCGCCGTAGACGACGTCGATCCCCGCGCCGCAGTCGACGTCGCTGGGGTTGACGAAGCCCGTCCAGATCGTGTCGTTGCCGTCGCCGCCGCGGATCACGTCGGCGCCCTCGCCCGCGATGATCACGTCGTCCTCGCCCTCACCGAGCAGGACGTCGTTGCCGCGCCCGCCCTCGAGCACGTCGGCCCCGCCGCCGCCGTTGAGCTCGTCGGCGCCGTTGCCGCCGACGAGGATGTCGTCGCCGTCGCGCCCGAAGACGTTGCGGTCGCTGCCGCGGTTGGTGTTGATGTAGTCGTCGCCGGGGCCGCCGTCGACGAGCCGCTCGTTGCCGAAGCCGCGCTCGAGGATGAAGTCGTCGCCCTCGCCGCCGAGCAGGATGTCGTCGCCGTCGCCGCCGTCGATGCGGTCGTGGCCGTCGCCGCCGACGAGCTTGTCGTTGCCCGTGCCGCCGAAGAGCTGATCGATCCCGACCCCGCCGACGAGCTTGTCGTTGCCCGAGTCGCCCTCGAGGCGGTCGTTGCCGCCGTCGCCGAAGAGCTTGTCCGAGCCGAAGCCGCCGAGCAGCACGTCGTGGCCGGCGCGGCCGCGCAGCGAGTCGTTGCCGTGGCCGCCGCGCATGAGATCGCGCATGTTCGTGCCGCGCAGCCGGTCGGCGCGTCCGCTGCCGTCGCGGACGAGCGCCTGCGCCGCGGGCAGCGCGCCGAGCAGCACGCACGCAGCGATCGCGAGGACCGCGCGCGGCACACCCCCCCGACGGAGTCCCTTCCTGCGCACCGGTCGCATTCTGCACGAGCGCGGGCGCGCCAGGCAAGTCCGAACCGTCAGCTCAGCGGTAGACGACGTCGATCGCGCGGAAGGCGCCGAGCGCGTGGTCGTCGCGAAACGCCCGCTGGTCACGGCGCACGCGGTCGGCGGCCTCCTCGGCGAAGCGCACGATGTCATCGACGAAGAGGTCCACCGGCGCGGCCGCGGCGAGGATCTCCGGCTCGATGTCGCGGTCGAGCGCGCCGACCTCGTCCGACAGCGCGTGGGCGTGGGCGAGCGCCCGGCCGCAGATCTCGGCATAGCGCTTCCAGTCGGACACGCTGCCGTAGAAGACGTCGCCGCGCACGAGCTGGACGGCCTGCGCGTGCGCGATCCGCTCGGCCTGCCCGTCGAGCTGGTACTCCGACGGCGCCACGAGGCCGGCGAGCGCCGAGCGGCGCGCCTGCTTGAGCTCGAAGATGAGGTCGTCGCTGCCGTCGGCGCGCGGACCCTCGACGAGCACGTAGTAGCGCGCGCGGCGGCTGGAGACCGGCACGAGCTCGTCGTCGGAGCGAAAGCCCCGCCCGTACTCGTCGAGGTAGTCGTCGGCCAGCCACTCGGCGCGATCCTCGTGCGCGTCCTCGATGAGCTCGCGGATGAGCTCGGGCGCGTTGTCGGCGCGGATCTGTGCCTCGAGCTCGGTCTCGTCTTCGTCGAAGCGCCGGATGCCGTCGAGGTAGCCCTCGACGAAGCGCCGCGCGATCCTGCGCCGGCGCTTGCGCTTGTAGCCGGCGATCTCCTCGGCGGGAGGAGGCCCCGCGCTTGAGATCCCAGGTGCGGAAGTGCGTCACGCGCGAGGCCGCGCGGCCCGAGCCGAGCTCGCCGCCGTCGTGTGCGCGCAGCGCGTCGATCAGCGCGTCCTTCGACATCGAGGAGCGTCCTGCGATGTCGCGCTCCCTGGCGAGCTCGTGGAGCCGGCCGCGGGTCGCCGTCGCGAGCTGCGCGGCGGTGTGATCGTCGGTCGCGGTCACACAGGCCGCCCTGACCCGCGGCGGGACCGTTCGAGCGTCAGCCGGGTCGTACGACGACCCGCCGCGGGTTGAGCGGATCGCGCGAGACCGCGCCCGCGGCGATGAGCCGCACCGCCTCGGGCAGCAGTGCGTGCTCGAGCGGGCGCAGCTGCGCGTGGACGGTCTGCGCGTCGTCGGCGTCGGGCAGCTCGACTGCGCCCTGCAGAAGCACCGGCCCGGTGTCGACGCCGCCGTCGTCCTCGACGAAGTGCACCGTGACGCCGAAGACCTTGACCCCGTAGTCGAGCGCCTGCTCGATCGCCCGCACGCCGGGAAACGCCGGCAGCAGGGAGGGGTGGATGTTGAGCACGGCGCCGGGAAAGCGCGCCAGGAACGGGCTCGTCAGCAGCGCCATGTAGCCGGCGAGCACGACGAGCTCGACGTCGCGCTCGAGCAGCCAGGCGGCGATCGCCGCGTCCCGCGCCGCGCGGTCGGGATGGTCGGCCAGCGGGAAGACGGCGGTCGCGATGCCGGCGTTCTCGGCGCGCTGCAGCGCGATCGCGCTCGGCTGGTCGGCGGCGACCGCCACGACGTTCGCCTCGCGGCCGTGCACGCTGTCGAGCAGCGCCTGCAGGTTCGTGCCCGCGCCCGAGGCGAGCACCCCGACGCGCAGCGCCTGCGCTGCCCGCGCCATGCCCTCAGGCCGCCTCGAGCTTGGGGTACATGCCGCCCGTCGAGCGCAGCTGTCCGTCCCGCAGCAGCTCGTCGACGCGGGCGAGCACCTGCTTGGCGGTCAGGTGGTCGAACGTGCCGTACGCCGGAAGGCCGTCGTGGCCGCTCTTGACGAGCGCCTGCGAGCGCCCGCCGCGCAGGATCTCGACGGTCCGCGTGCGGCCGACGGCGGGCTGCGCCGTCTGGACGATCTCGAGGATCGCCGCGTCGAGGTCGCCCGGGCCGGCGCCCGCGCCGCTGGAGCCCGTCCGCGCCGCGGCGCCGCGGCCGCGGCTGCCGCCGCCGCCCGCCGGCGCGGCCGGCACCCAGGACGGGTCGCAGACGTCGCAGCAGGGGACCCCCGGCGCCGGGGCCGGCCGCGCTGCGTCGCCGAAGTGGCGCAGGATCGCCTGGCGCCGGCAGGTCGAGCCCTCGACGAACGCCCACACCGAGCGGTACTGGCGCCAGCGCGCACGCTGGCCCTCGCCGGCCGACGTGCGGCATGCCGCCCGCGCCCGGCCGTCGAAGGGCGCCTCGATGCGCCCGCGGACGCGGTCGGGCGACGACGGCGCCGGTCGCACGACGCCCGCGCGCGCGAGGTGGCCGACGACGGCGCGGACCTGGTCGTCGCTCTCGCCGCGGCCGTCGAGGATCGAGGCCAGCTCGTCGGTCCCGAGGTCGTAGCGGCCCTCGGTCGCGCGCATCGCCAGCCGCCGCGCGATCGTCGCGATCGCCTCGTCGGTCACCTCGCTGCGCTGGATGAAGAACACGTGCAGGCCCTTGTCGCGCCCCTCGGCGAACAGCAGCGCCCGCGCGGGGCGACCGTCGCGCCCGGCGCGCCCGGCCTCCTGGTAGTAGGCCTCGATCGATCCCGGCACGCTCTCGTGGCAGACCGTCCGCACGTCGGCCTTGTCGATCCCCATGCCGAACGCGTTCGTCGCGACGACGACGTCGAGCTCGCCGTCCATGAAGCGCCGCTGGACCGCGGCGCGCTCGTCGCGCGCGAGCCCCGCGTGGTAGGCGCCGACCTTCCCGTCCAGCGTGCCCGACAGCTTCACGGCGAGCTTGTCGGTGCCGGCGCGGGTGCCGGCGTAGACGATCGCCGGCGTGGCGTCGGGCTGCGCGAGGGCGGCGGCGATGTGGCGGTGCTTGGCCTGCGCCGACGCGCACGGCAGGACGGCGAACGAGAGGTTCGGACGGTCGAAGCCGGTCGCGACGCGGACCGGGTCGCGCAGGCCGAGCCGGCCGACGATGTCGTCTGCGACCTGCGGCGTCGCGGTCGCCGTCGAGGCGATCATCGCCTCGACCTCGAGCCAGCGCGCGGCGTCCGCCAGCCGGAAGTAGTCCGGCCGGAAGTCGTGGCCCCATTGCGAGACGCAGTGCGCCTCGTCGACGACGAACAGCCCGATCCTCGCCTCGCGGATCGACTGCAGGAACGCCGCCGAGGAGAACCGCTCCGGCGCGACGTACAGCAGGCGCAGCTCACCGCTGACCGCGCGTGCGAGCGCGTCGCGGTTGGCCGCCGCGTCCTGCTGGGCGTTGACGAGCGCGACGCGGCCGGGCGCGATCGACGCCAGCGCCTGGACCTGGTCCTGCATGAGCGAGACGAGCGGCGAGACGACGATCGTCAGGTCGTCGCGCATGAGCGCCGGCAGCTGATAGCACAGCGACTTGCCGGCGCCGGTCGGCATGACGACGAGCACGTCGCGCGCGGGCGGCCCGACGGCGGCGCGGACGGCCTGCTCCTGGCCGGGCCGGAAGGCGTCGAAGCCGAAGGTCTCGCGCAGGGCGTCGCTGGCGTTCATGGGCGACGAGCGACCATAGCGGGCGGTCCGGCGAGCATCCGCCGACCGCCGCCGCCGCGTCGCAGGTCCGGCGCGAAATCGTTTGCATGCGGGGGCCGCCCGAGCGGGTACTCACGCGCCGGACCCCGCTTGCACCCAGCGCTACGCTCGTATCATGCCCGTCAGCTTCATCTTCCGTTGTCAGTTCTGCGATGCGAAGCCCGACCCGCTGACGCAGCTGCGGCTGCAGGCCGCCATGCGCGAGTTCGTCTGGGGGGCCTACCAGAACGCGCTGCCCGGACGCTGGCTCGTCTGGCACGGCCGGGGCCTCTACGGGCCGGCGCGATATGCCTGCGAGGAGCACCGCGGCGACCTCGTCGCGTACCTGCGCGAGCACTACGGGACGATCGGCTTTCACCCGTGGAAACGGCCGCCGTATCCCAACAGCCTGGAGTCCGCCGACACCGATCACGCGTGGATCACGGCGACGCGGCGCCAGCGCTGGAGCGGTTTCTGACGCGTTTCGGGCGTTAAGCACGCTGTTGCCGCACGGCCTCGGGGGGTACTCTGGCTCAGGAGATGTCGGTGCGCCTCATCTTCCGCTGTCAGTTCTGCGACGCGCAGCCTGACCCGCTGACGCAGATCAGCCTCGAGCGCAGCGTGCCCGAGCTCATGTGGGGCGCCTACGAGGACGCCATGCCCGAGAAGTGGCTCATCTGGCACGGGCGCGGTCTCTACGGCCCGCCGCGCTATGCCTGCGGGGCGCATCGCGGCGATCTCGTCGCCTTCCTGCGCGAGCACTACGGCACCCTCGGCTGGCATCCCTGGAAGCGCCCGCCCTACCCGACGAACCTGCGCAACCCCGACAAGGAGCGCGCGATCGCCGTCGGCGGACGCTCGGCGATGCCGAAGTGGGGCTACGGCCCCCAGGTCAAGTAACCGCTCCCGAAGCGGGGCTACGGCCCGCAGGTCAGGGAGGTGCTGGTCCTACGCGCGCACGAGCGGCAGCTCGAGCGCGTACTTGCCGTTGGCGTCGTCGGTGCCCTCCAGCGGGTAGCGGCCGCTGAAGCACGCGTCGCAGTGGCGCCCGCGGTCGCCGCGCACGGCCTCGTAGACGCCCTCGAGCGAGAGGTAGGCCAGCGAGTCGCAGCCCAGCTCGGCGGCGACCTCGTCGACCGAGCGCTCGTGGGCGATCATCTCCTCGCGCGTGGACATGTCGATGCCGTAGTGGCAGGGGTGCTTGATCGGCGGCGCCGATATGCGCATGTGCACCTCGCGCGCGCCGGCGTCGCGCAGCATCTGGACGATCTGGCGCGTCGTGTTGCCGCGCACGATCGAGTCGTCGACGACGACGATCGACTTGCCGCCGACGATCTCCGGCAGCGGGTTGAACTTCAGCCGCAGGCCGTGCTTGCGCAGCTCCTGGCCGGGCTCGATGAAGGTCCGCCCGACGTAGCGGTTCTTGATGAGCCCGTCGTCCTGCGGCAGCCCGCTGGCGCGCGCGTAGCCGCGGGCGGCCGGCGCGCCGGAGTCCGGGACCGGGATGACGAGATCGGCGCCCGGCGCCGGCGCCTCGCGGGCGAGGATCTCGCCCATCCGGCCGCGGGCGGCCTGCAGCACGTCGCCGTTCATCCGCGAGTCGGGGCGGGCGAAGTAGATGTACTCGAAGATGCAGAACGCCTCGCGCGTGCATGGGACGACCTGGCGCGCGTGCAGCCCGCCGGCGTCGACCCAGACCATCTCGCCGGGGCTGACGTCACGCACGAGCTCGGCGCCGATGATGTCCAGCGCGCACGACTCGCTGGCGACGCAGTAGTGCTCGTCGATCCGCCCGAGCACGAGCGGGCGCAGCCCCGCGGGGTCGCGGAAGGCGACGAGCGTGTCCTTCGTCATGAGCACGGTCGAGAAGGCGCCCTGCAGGCGCGGGACGACGTCGCAGACGGCGTCCTCGATCGCCGCGGCCTCGTGGGCGGCCAGCAGCGCGGCGATGATCTCCGAGTCCGAGGTCGAGCGGAAGCTCACGCCGTGCTCGCGCAGCCCGCCGTGCAGCTCGACGGCGTTGATGAGGTTGCCGTTGTGGCCGAGCGCCAGCTCGCGGCGGTCGGAGCGGTGCACGGGCTGGGCGTTGTCCCAGCCGTTGGAGCCGGTCGTCGAGTAGCGGACGTGGCCGACGGCGATGTCGCCGCCGAGGGCGCGCAGCTTCTGCTCGTCGAAGACCTGGTTGACGAGACCGAGCTCGCGCAGGGTCATGATGTGCCCGCCTACGTCGGCGGCGGCGATGCCCGCCGATTCCTGACCACGGTGCTGCAGGGCGTAGAGGGCGAAGTAGGCGAGGCGGGAGACGTCGTGACCGGGAGCGTAGATCCCGAACACGCCGCACTCGTCACGCGGTCCTTCGCGCTCGTCGAGCTGGGTCACAGGCCAAGGATAGCCAGGCGTTCGGCGGCGAACCGACAACCGAGCGAGCTTCGCTGGACGGCCGGTGCGCCGGTCGGCATATCGCCCGGGCGCTCGCGTCGGGCGATCTCGCCGCAGCCGCCCGTCGCCCCGGTAGCCTCGACCCCCACTCCTCACCGAACTCGACCCCCCACTCCTCCGAAAGGCGGGCTCCCGCATGAACACCCAGCGCCGTGCGGTCGCGCTCATCCTGTTTGCGGCCTTCGCGTCATTCGTCCTCTCCGTCTCGCTGTGGTTCAGCGACCAGAAGACGGAGGGGGTGTTCGTCGGCCTGTGGGTTCCCTCGATCCTCGCGCTCGGCGCGCTCGTCCTCATCGCCATCGACATCGATCGGAGGAAGTGATGAGCGACGGCGAGATCTTCATCGTCGGGCTGCTCGTGACGCTCATCGTGGGCGCCGCGCTCGCCCTGCTCATCTACGGCGCGATCCTCGACGGGCGCGCGCAGCAGGCCCACGAGGACGCCCACCCCGAGGACCAGCCGGCGACGCGACGGCGTTGATGAGGTTGGCGTTGTGGCCGAGTGCCAGCTCGCGGCGGCCCGTCGAAGACCTGGTTGACGAGACCGAGCTCGCGCAGGGTCATGCTGTGCCCGCCTCGTCGGCAGCGGCGACGCCCGCCGATTTCTGACCGCGGTGCTGCAGGGCGTAGAGGGCGAAGTAGGCGAGGTGGGAGACGTCGTGGCCGGGCGTTCGGCGGCGACGGAGGACGAAGATCGCGGGCGGCCACGCGGACGCCGTGATGCTCAGCCGGCCAGCACGACCTCGGCCCGGCTGTGCGCGCGCCCCGCCCGCGCCAGCCGCGCGTCGGTGGTCAGCAGCGCCGCGCTCTCCTCGGTCAGGGCCTCGGCGAGGGCAAGGTACGTCGCGTCGTAGGCCGACACGTTCTCGCGCAGTTCCCAGATCCGCCAGGCCAGGACCTCGTGCGGGTAGCGCGCGATCGGAAGGTCGAGCAGATCGCCGAGCGCCTCGCCGGCTCGATCCGGCGTCGCGTCGCCGGCTGCGACCAGACGGCGCAGGGCGCTGAGGACCTCGACGTCGAGCAGGTGCGGCGCGTGCAGCAGGTAGTCGTGCGCCGCCATGTGCCGCTCGACGTCGGCGGCGGCGGGCCGTCGCAGCAGCAGTTCGGCGACCGCGCTCGCGTCGACGACGAGCATCACCGGCGGGCGCGCGCGTCGCCGA
This sequence comes from uncultured Solirubrobacteraceae bacterium, assembly GCA_963722455.1. Lineage (GTDB taxonomy): Bacteria > Actinomycetota > Thermoleophilia > Solirubrobacterales > Solirubrobacteraceae > CADCVQ01. The sequence goes on along the minus strand of CAVRMD010000006.1, from coordinate 18,889 downwards.
CGAGCATCACCGGCGCGCGCTCGCGTCGACGACGAGCATCACCGGGCGCCGCGCTCGTCGCCGATGAGCTGCGCGGCCGGCGGACCGCCGACGCTCGAGCGCTGCCGGATCCGTGTGAGCACCTGCTCGGGCGTCGGAGCGTGCGCCAGGCGCGGCAGCTCGCGCAGCACGAGCTCGGACATCGTCGTGCCCTCGCGCGCCGCCCGCTCCTTGAGCGCCCGGTGCACGTCATCGGGGACGTTGCGTACCTGAAGCATTTTCATGCTGAACACAAACTAGCATGTGCAGAGCATGAAACCGGGCGACAGAGGCGCTAGGCGAACAGCGACGCCAGCGCTGCATGCGCGCCGCGCAGCTCGTCGAGCGTCGCCTCGACGCGCGCCTCGCCGCAGACGAGCACGAGCGCGTCGCCGCCGACGGTGCCGACGACGTCGACGTCCACATGCGCCCCCAGCGCGCGCAGCGCCTGCTCGCTGCCGGACACGACGAACCCGCGGCCCGGCGACTCGCCGAACAGGATCCGCTCGAGCTCGCCGGAGCCGCCGCCGGCCGTCCCGAGATCGAGCGACGCGCCGACGTCCCCCGCCAGGCAGCACTCCGCCAGCGCCACGAGCACGCCGCCCTCGGCGACGTCGTGGGCGCTTGCCAGCGCACCCGAGCGCACCGCGTCGCGGATCGCCTCCTGCGCGGCGCGCACCGCCGCGGGGTCGACCTCGGGCAGGCCGACCGGCAGCGCCTCCCCGCGCAGCTTGGCGAGCTCGGACCCGGCGAGCGACGCGACGAAGGGGCCCGCGAAGCCGATCGCATCGCCGGCCGCGGCGAACCCCGAGCGGCCCGCCCGCGCGACGTCGGGCAGCTCGCCGACCATGCCGATGACCGGCGTCGGGTAGATCGGCCCGTCGCCGCTCTCGTTGTACAGCGACACGTTGCCGCCGACGACCGGCACGTCGAGCGCGCGGCAGGCGTCGCCGATGCCGCGGATCGCCTCGGTCAGCTGCCAGGCGATGTGCGGCTTCTCGGGGTTGCCGAAGTTCAGGCAGTTCGTCAGGCCGAGCGGCTCGGCGCCCGCGCAGGCGAGGTTCGCCGCGCATTCGAGGACCGCCTCGACCGCTCCCGTGTACGGATCGCACGCGACGCGGCGACCGCTTCCGTCGATCGACACCGCGATCGCGCGCGGCGACTGCGGCAGCGCGAGCACGGCGGCGTCGGCCTGCTCGGGGCGGCGCACGGTGCGCGACTGCACGATGCAGTCGTACTGCTCGAAGAGCGCCCGGCGCGAGGCGATGTTCGGCGAGCCAAGCAGCGCGAGCAGCACCTCGCGCGGCGCCGCGACGGCCGCGTCGAGCGTCGCCGACGGCGCCGGGTAGAGCGTCGCCGACGGTGGCTGCACCACGAGGTCGTACAGCGGGCAGTCATCGACGAGCGCCGCGACCGGCATGTCGCCGACGCACGCGTCGCCGACGAGCACGCGCAGTGCGCGCCGCTCGGTCACCGTGCCGATCGCGGTCCCGCCGACCTCCCACTTCGCGCAGACCGCGAGCACCTCGTCCAGCGAAGCGGGCTCGCAGACGCAGAGCATCCGCTCCTGCGACTCGCTGACCATGATCTCCCACGGCTGCATCCCCGCCTCGCGCAGCGGCACGAGCGACACGTCGATGTCCAGGCCGACCTCGCCCTTGGACGCCATCTCCGCCGAGGAGGACGACAGCCCCGCCGCGCCGAGGTCCTGCAGCGCGACGAGCAGCCCGCGCTCGAGCAGCTCCAGCGAGCACTCCATGACCTTCTTCTCGGCGAACGGATCGCCGACCTGGACGGTCGGGCGCTTGTCGGCGTCGCCCTCGCCCAGCTCGGCCGAGGCGAGCACCGAGGCGCCGCCGATCCCGTCGCGCCCGGTGCTCGCCCCGAAGAGCACGAGCACGTTGCCGACGCCGGTCGCCGCGCTGCGGATGAGCCCGTCGGAGCGAGCGAGCCCGAGCGCCATCGCGTTGACGAGGCAGTTCTGCTCGTAGGGCTCCTCGAAGTAGACCTCGCCGCCGACCGTCGGCACGCCGATCGAGTTGCCGTAGTGGCCGATGCCGCCGACGGCATGGTCGAGCAGGTAGCGCGAGCGCGCCGACGTCGGCTCGCCGAAGCGCAGCGAGTCGAGCACCGCGATCGGCCGCGCGCCGATCGCGAAGATGTCGCGCAGGATCCCGCCGACGCCCGTCGCCGCACCCTGAAACGGCTCGACCGCCGAGGGGTGGTTGTGCGACTCGACCTTGAAGGCGACGACCCAGCCGTCGCCGACGTCGACCGCGCCCGCGTTCTCGCCGGGGCCGAGCGCGAGCCGCGGCCCCTCGGTCGGCAGCGTGCGCAGCAGCTTCTTGGAATGCTTGTAGGCGCAGTGCTCGCTCCACATGAGCGAGAAGACCGCGAGCTCGACCTCGTTCGGCGAGCGCCCGATCTGCTCGCAGACGAGCTCGTACTCGGCCGCGGTCAGCCCGAGCGCGAGCGCCTGCTCAACCGTGGGCATGGGCCATCGAGGTGAAGAGCTTCAGCCCGTCGGCGGACCCGGTCAGCGGGTCGACGGCGTGCTCGGGGTGGGGCATGAGCCCGAAGACGTTGCCGGCCGCGTTGCGCACGCCGGCGATGTCGTCCAGCGACCCGTTGGGGTTCTGGCCCGGCGCGTAGCGCAGCACGACCTGCCCGCGCTCGCGCATCGCGGCGAGCTCGTCGTCGGGCGCGTAGTAGCGGCCCGTCGTGTGCTTGACGGGGATCGACAGCCGCTCGCCCGGCGCGCAGTCGCCGGTGAACGGCATGCCCGCGAAGGCGACCTCGACGTCGACCTGGCGGCAGCGAAAGCGCAGGTGGTCGTTGGGCAGCAGCGCGCCCGGCAGCAGCCCCGCCTCGCAGAGCACCTGAAAGCCGTTGCAGATCCCGAGCACGAGCCCGCCCGCGCGGGCGAACGCGATGACGGACTCCATGACCGGCGAGAAGCGCGCGATCGCGCCCACCCGCAGGTAGTCGCCGTAGGAGAACCCGCCGGGGACGACGACCGCCTCGACGCCGCCGAGATCGCGGTCGCCGTGCCAGAGGATCTGCGCCGACGAGCCGGGCACGCGCTCGCAGGCGAGCACCGCATCGACCTCGTCGCACGAGCCGGGAAAGCGGATGACCCCGAAGCGCATGCGCTTAGGCCGCGCCCGGCATGACGTGGTCGATCGAGAAGAAGCGCACCGAGAAGGGCTCGGGGGCTTCGACGACGTCCTCGAGCCACGGGCCTGCGATCGCGTGCTGGGCATGATCGACGCGGTGGGCCGCGATCACGACGTTCACGTCGAGCAGCAGCACGCTCAGCGCAGCTTCTCGAACGGAGGCCCCTCGTCGAGGAGCTCCTGAAGCTCTCCGGGCGTCAGGCCCCGCTCGCGCGCCCGCGCCTTCGCCGCGTCGAGCAGCTCATCGTGGATGGACACCGTGGTGCGCATGATGCTGAGGGCTAACGCATCACGCGCATCACAGCGCGTCATCGAGGATCTCGTAGTCCTCGATCAGCGGGTTGGCGAGCAGCTTCTCGCACATCGCCGGCAGCTGGCCGGCATCCTCGATGTCAAGCTCGATCAGGCGGCCGACGTGGACGTTCGCGACGCCCTGAAAGCCGAGCGCCGGCAGCGCCCGCTCGACGGCGACGCCCTGCGGGTCGAGGATGCCGGCCTTCGGGCGGATCAGGACGCGTGCGCGCACGGTCAGGGCGCCACGCGCTCAAGCCAGCCGGAGAACGGCAGGCCGGTGATCTTCTCGTAGGCCTCGACGTAGCGCTCGCGCGTGCCCGCGACGACGTCGTCGGGGATCGCCGGCGCCGGCGGCTTCTTGTCCCAGCCGGTGCCCGCGGCCCAGTCGCGCACGTACTGCTTGTCGAAGCTCGGCTGCGCGCGGCCGACCTCGTACGTGTCGGCCGGCCAGAAGCGCGAGGAGTCCGGCGTCAGCACCTCGTCGCCGACGCGCAGCACCCCGCCGGCGTCGCGGCCGAACTCGAACTTCGTGTCGGCGAGGATGACGCCGTGCGCCGCGGCGTGGTCGGCGGCGAACGCATACAGCGCGATCGAGAGGTCGCGCAGTGCCACCATGACGTCGCGGTCGCCGACGATCTCGGCCGCGCGGTCGAAGTCGATCGTCTCGTCGTGGCCGACGTCGGCCTTCGTCGACGGGGTGAAGATCGGCTCGGGCAGCCGCTCGGAGTCGCGCAGGCCCGCGGGCAGCTCGATCCCCGCGACGGCGCCGGTGGCCTGGTAGTCCTTCCAGCCCGAGCCGGTGAGGTAGCCGCGCACGACGCACTCGACGGGCAGCATGTCGAGCTTCATGACGCTGAGCGCGCGACCGCGCGCCTCGGGCGGCACGTCCTCGGTCGCGGAGACGAGGTGGTTGGGAACGATCTCGGAGGTCTGCTCGAACCAGAACACCGAGAGCCCCGTGAGCACCTTGCCCTTGTCGGGGATCGGCGTCGGATGCACGACGTCGTACGTGGAGATCCGGTCGCTGGCGACCATCAGCAGGCGGTCGCCGAGGTCGTACATCTCCCGGACCTTGCCCGAGGCGACGAGGGGGAGGTCGGCGAGCGCGGTCGTCACGTCGCGCAGGCTAGCAACGCGCCCGGCGGCCTCACGCGCCCGCGGAGGAGCCGAAACGTGCCCGGCGAACGCGTGTTGCGAGTGACAACGCCTCTCAACGGAAGGAAACCCATGTCCAATCGCACCGTCCTGCTCGCCGCGCTCGCCGTGAGCATCCTGATCGGCGCCCCGTTCGCGTCGGCGCGGACCGGAGACGACATCAGCGAAGGCGTCCGCAACCCGCGCAGCGGCGATGCGTCGAAGGAGACGCAGATCATCGCCAAGACGGGCAAGGACACGTACGGCACGCGTCAATCCAACAAGGGGACCGGAGGCGGGGCGATCTACGGGTGTCGCTCGACGCTCGACGTCTCCGCGGTCGGCGATCCGAAGAAGAGCACCGCCTGCGTGCGCGTCAACAACCTCAACACCGGCAAGGCGTTCGACTTCCAGAGCTCCAAGGGCCGCGTCGTCGGCATCATCCAGGCGGGCACCACGATCACGCGGCCGCGCTCGGACGTCGCTCCGTTTCTGACGAACGCGACCGGCCTCGCGTTCGGCCTCAACGCCGACCGGCTGGACGGCTCGCACGCCAGGGACATCATCGCGGCGGCGCGCGAGAAGAAGGGCCTCGACGCCGACACGCTCGACGGGCTGGACTCGACCGAGCTCGCCAAGATCGTGTCCGGCGCGACGTGCGCGGCCGACACCGTCGGCGCGGGCGGCGGCTGCATCGAGAAGGCGCCGCGCGCGGCGAAGACCTACGCCGCGGCGGCCGACGAATGCGGCGCGGCGGGACGGCGCCTCGTGGCGCCCGACGTGCTGCGCGCCGCGCGCACGCTGCCCGACATCGACCTCGGCGCCGGCGAGATGAGCGCCGACATCACGCCGGCGGCGGTGGCCATCGCCGTCATCACCGAGGGCTACGCGACCGTGTCCGACGCCGGTGCGATCGGGACCGCGGCGCTCGGCACCGCCACGCCGTTTCGCTGCATCACGCGCTGACGCCGGGGCGATCGATCGCGACCCGGGCGGCGGGCCTGCACAGGCCCGTCGCCGGCGGGCCGCTCGTCACATCCCGCGGCGTCTCACGACGCACACGACCGTGCGCAGCAGGATCTTCACGTCGGACCACAGCGACCAGCCGGCGACGTAGAGGTAGTCGAGCTTGATCATCTCGGCGAGCGGCACGCGGTTTCCCTGGATCTGCCAGTGGCCCGTCATCCCGGGGGTGAGCGTGAGCCGGGAGCGATCCAGGCCCGTGATCTGGCGGTCCTCGTCGAGCACGAGCGGCCGCGGGCCGACGAGGCTCATCTCCCCGCGCAGCACGTTGACGAGCTGCGGCAGCTCGTCGAGCGAGGAGCGCCGCAGCCACTGCCCGACGCGCGTCACGCGCGGGTCGTCGGCGAGCTTGAACAGGCCGCTGGCGGGGTGGTGGGTCGTGCGCAGCGCGGACTTCTGCGCCTCCGCGCCGTCGACCATCGTGCGGAGCTTCAGCATCTCGAACCGCTGACCGGCACGGCCGACCCGCGTCTGACGGAAGATGACGGGGCCGGGGCTGTCGAGCTTGACGAGGATCGCGGCCAGCGCGAGCAGCGGGGAGATCGCGACGAGCCCGAGCGCCGCCCCGGTCGCGTCGAACGCCCGCTTGATCGCGCGCGAGCTGCGCGAGAGCCCGAAGCGGCGTACGCCGAGCAGCGTGAGCCCGTCGAGGTCGTCGACCTCGATCGTCGAGCCGACGACCTCGAGGATCCGCGGCAGCAGGCTGACCCGGACGCCGATCGCCTTGGCCTCGCGCACGAAGTCCAGCGTCGCCTCGGGCATCCCCTCGCTGGGCTCGATGATGACGCGGTGCACGCCGAGCTCGTCGACGAGGCGGCGCAGCGTCGCCGCGCCGGCATCGCAGACCGCCGCGTCGGGGGGCGGGTCGAGCGCCATGCGGCCGACGAGCCGCGCGTGGCGGTTGCCGTCGGGCAGCTTCGTCGCAAGGCGCTCGTAGGAGCCGATCGTGCCGACGAAGAGGCAGCGCTCGGCCGACGTGGCAGCGCCCGCCACCCCGCGCGCGATCCGGCGCGCGAGCAGCGTCCCGAGGAACAGCGTCGTCCACAGCCCGAGGACCTGAAGCGAGCTCAGGTGGCCGCTGACGAACGTTGCCTGCAGCAGCCAGACGAGCAGCGCGTACAGCGTCGCGCACTGAAACAGCGCGGGCGCCTCGTCGATCGTCGTCTTGTTGACGACGAGCTCGTCGCGGTCATAGAGGCGGTGCGCCTTGCCGGCGACGAGCACGAGCGGCAGCGCGAGCAGCGCGACCGGCCGCAGGTGATCGTCCCCCACGACGTTCACGCAGAGCACGAGCGAGACGGCCGCGGCGATGACGTCGGCGACGGCGAGGCTGCGGCGGAAGACCGCCTCGCGCGCCTTGACCTGGCGGTCGCTGGCTCCCTCGACGATCGCGCGCTCCGTGCCGCGCCGGCGGGCGCGGCGCAACCGGCCGGGCAGGGGAACGGGCGGCCGCTCGTCGGCCGTGCCCGCCCGCGACTCAGCTGGCACGCGTGGATCCCGTCATCGGGGCGGCAGCGGGCGCTGCCGTGCGGCGTGGGCACGCGTTCATCGGGCCTGATGGTGCCGCGGGTCGCATGGTCTCGCAGGCGACGCGCCGGGGCACAGCCCGGCGCTGAGAGGGGACCGCGTGGACACATGCCTCCGTTCGTGGAGTCGCCGGGGGAGTCGGCCAAGAATCATCGCATCGATCAAGCGCTGCGTCGGGGGGTCGCGCTTGGCGTCGTTCGACACTTTCATACGCCCAGAAAAGAATCAATAGTGATCCCGGCGACAAGTTCAGCCCCGGCGCTATCAGCGCTGAGTCCAACTCATACTTTTCTCATTCCCCACCCTGGCCCGCAGGCGGTCGACGCCCCTGATGCGGGCCACCGAGAGAAAGAACGTGCCGTTGCGACGCACCCGCGCGGTGCGCAGCAGGCGCCATCTCCCGGCGCGCCGCCGCTCGATCCTGACCCGCCCGGCGCGCGGGCTGCGCCCCCACACGCGCAGCTTGCCCCCGCGCTTGCGCTCGGCCACGAACGGGAAGCGAAACGCGCCGGCGGCGCGCTTGGCGCGCCCGTCGCGGAAGTAGACGCCCGACTGGTTGGAGCCGGCGTAGCTGGGCACCGGCGCCTGGTCGCGGATCTGAAACCAGGTGATCGTGTCGACGCCCTGGCGCCACAGCACGTAGAACGTCTCGGCGACGTAGCGCGCGTGCGTCGCCTCGGCGATCCCGTCGGGATCGGGCGGGCTGGAGTCGTAGGAGACCTCGGTCACCCAGATGCGGTGGCGCTTGCGCCCGAGCGCTCGCTTCTTGCGCTCGGCGAAGCGCAGCACGCGCGTGAGCTTGCGCATGTCGGGGATCGAGACGTCGTCGTCGTTGAGCGCCCTGCGCCGCGGCCGCCCGACGGAGTACGGATGGTGCGAGAGGACGTCGAAGCGCGCCGGGTTCGGGCACGGCAGCACGCTCAGGCGGGTGTAGCGGTCGCGCACGCACAGCAGGTCGCGCCAGAAGAGCGCCGGCATGACGCGCCGCCCGCCCGGCTGCGGATCGCCGAACGGCGCCGTGCCGGCGCTGACGACGAGCGCCCGGCGGTTGACCGACTTCACGCCGCGATGAAACGCCGTGAGCATCCGCCGATAGAGGATCGGCGACCATGCGCGGCGCCCGTTCCACTGCGGGTTGAGGTACTTGTCGAGGTTCGGCTCGTTCCACGGCTGGAACGCCTTGACGCGCGGCAGCCTGCGGCCGGGTCGCGCCGGGTCCGGGAAGCTGCCCGAGTAGCGTCGCGCCAGCGCGGCGCCGAGGTCCTCGAGCGCGCGCGGCGACGGCTTCCACGTGCCCGGGGTGACGCCCGCCGGGCGGCCCGGGCCGTCGACCCAGGCGGGCGCGCCGGCGAAGCTCAGCAGCACCTGCAGGCCCCTGGCGCGCGCGGCGACGACCGCGGCGTCGGCGCGGCCGAAGTCGTAGCGGGGGTCGGCCGGGTCGCGCGCGTCGAAGTTCGGCGGGCGCGTGGCCGTGTTCGGTGCCGGCCAGGCGATGTTGATGCGCAGGATGTCGGCGTGCACGGCGCGGGCGCGTCCGAGCCACCAGTCGCGGACCGGCTGCTCTTCGAGGAAGACGCCGTCGAAGAAGCCCAGGCTGAGTCCGCGCGCCGCCTGGGCGGTGGCCGGAGCCGCGAGCACGAGCAGCGCGGTCAGCAGCGCCGTGAGGCGCCGGCGGCGGGCGGACGCGGTCACGCTCAGGAGGCCGCGCGGCGCCGCAGGAGCACGAGGGCGACCGCCCCCAGCAGCGAGCCGAGCAGGATCGCGGGGAGGGCGAGCCCCATGCCGCCGCCGCCGGCGTCGCTGCCGCCGAGCGCATCGACGACGCCGCCGATCGGAGAACGACCCGTCCCGGCCGGCTCGGCGGCCTTGCCGCTGCCCTTCGAGGACGCCGCCGGGGCGGTGCGCTCGACGGCGTCGGCGAGCGTCTTGCCGTCGGGGCCCAACTGCTCCAGGCGCCGGCGTTCGGCGGGCGTGAGCACCGAGTCCTTGCCGCTCGCCGCGGGCGGCCGCGGCCGGCCGCTGCCGGTCGCGCCGGGGATCGTCTCCAGGTACTCGTCGATCGCCGAGTTGCCGGGCGGGGCGTTGGTCTGCGGGGCCTGCGCGAGCGCTGCGACGGGGAGGGCCAGGGCGAGCGCGACGAGCGCCACGAGTGCGCGGGTCATGTGAACACCTTACGGACGGCGGCTGGCGGGGACGACGGCAGGACCGGCGAGGGACCGGGCGAACCCGGCCCCCCGCCGTGGAGCACTGCGCGGTGGCGGATTACGTCTGGGACGGCAGCACCTGCAGGGAGCGCATCTCACCGCGGATCCGCCGCGGGAAGTAGCCGGTGAACAGCACGTAGGAGTGCACCGTGCCGCAGCGCAACGCGATCTGCGCACGGATGCCCGGCGACAGCTCGGTGTTCAGCGCCCAGCGACCGGTGCTGCTGATCCGCGCCGAGCGCTCGAGCGTGACCGTCAGGCCGCCGAAGCGGTTGACGTACTCGACCTGGACCCGCACGACGCCGCGGGCGCGGCTCGTCACGCGGCCGCTGGCGCGCAGGAAGCCGTTGCTCGTGATGATCGGGCGCGTCGTCGTGAGGTTCGCCTTGTTGTTCGCGGCGCGCAGGCGCACGTTCTGCGGGCGCGTGTCGGCGTCGCCGTCGTAGCGCAGCGTCAGGATGCCGGTGCCCAGCCGCGCCTGTGACGAGAGGACGCGCTGGACGGTGCGGATGCGACCGTTGGCGCTGTCGACGGGGGCCGTGAAGTTCGTGAATCGGCCCGCCGCGTGCACCCGGATGGCGACCCTGCCCGACGCGCGGCGCGTGATCGGCGCGAGGATCGAGATCGTGCTGTCGCGGCGGCTGAACGTCGACCGCAGCAGCGACATCTTGGCCGTGAACTTGTTGCAGCCGGGCGGGTTCACGCAGTATCCGGGGATGCTGGACGTGCCCGGAGGACAGGGTGGCAGCGCGCGCTGGGCGGACGCGGGGCCTGTGCTCGCGACGCCGATGGCGGCCGCGAGGACCGCGGTACACAGCACAAACAGGATCTTCCTCACGTGAGCTCCCCTTCTGGTTGGCTGCCGCGGGGACGCGCTGCGCGCCGCGACCTTCCTCATGGCAGTACGTACGCAGCGACGGCGCTCCGGCTGACAGTCCGCACCCAAAGTTCCAGGCGGTCGCGGACGTCGGGGCGCACCGCGCGACCGCGACCGTCAGCGTCGGCCCTCGCCCAACGTATGGTCGTTGTGATGGAGACCACCGCCGGCGGCCACTCCGACGTCCTCGCGCAGCCGCGCCGCGTTCTCCTGCGGCTGGACCCGCCCGCGGCCGCCGCCTGGACGCTGGCGTTCGCGCTCGTCGCCTACCTGGCGCTCAGCAACGGCGGCTACGACACCGTCGTGCGCAGCCAGGCCGGCATCGCCGTCTGGTGGGTCGTCCTGCTCGGGGCGTTGGCGGGGATCCTGCCCGCGCGCCTGGGCCGTGCGAGCTGGGTCGCGATCGGCTTGCTCGCGGCGTTCGCGGTCTGGACGGGGCTCGCCGCGACGTGGTCGGAGAGCGCCGAGCGCAGCGCGGTCGAGCTGGGCCGCGTCGCGACCTACCTCGGCGTGCTCGTGCTCGCGATCGCCGTCCAGGGGCGCACCGCCGCGCGCCACACGATCAACGGCCTGGCGAGCGCGATCGGCCTCGTGACGCTGCTGGCGGTGCTGTCGCGCCTGCACCCGCAGTGGTTTCCGGTCAACGACCACCTCGAGTTCCTCGGCGCGAACAACGCGCGCAAGCTCAGCTATCCGCTGAACTACTGGAACGGCCTCGCCTGCTTTGCCGCGATGGGCGTGCCGCTGCTGCTGAGCGTCGCGCTGGGGGCGCGGACGCTCGCCGGCCAGGCGCTGGCGGCGGCGGCGCTGCCGCTGTCGGCGCTCTGCGTCTACCTCACGCTCTCGCGCGGCGGAGCGCTCGCGCTCGTCGCCGGCGTCGTCGTGTTCCTGCTGCTCGCGCCGCGGCGGCTGGACGGGCTCGGGACGCTCGTCGTCTCCGGTGTCGGCGCGACGATCCTGATCGCCGCGGCATCGCAGCGCGCGGCGCTGCAGGACGGGCTGGCGACGCCCGCGGCGATCGGCCAGGGAACCGAGCTGCTCTGGCTCGCCGCGATCGTCTGCTGCGGCGTCGGCCTGCTGCAGGTCGCGATGGGGCTGGCGGCGCGCCATCTCGAACGACCCGCGGCGCTCGCGCCGGGGCCGGGCGCCACGCTCATGCGGGGCGCGGCGCTCGTCGCCGTGCTCTGCGTCGTCGGGGTGGCGATCGGCGCGCCGGGCTGGGTCGGCGACCGCTGGCAGGAGTTCAAGGCCCCGCAGGGACAGATGAGCTCCGGCACGGCCGTCACCCTGTTCGACCGCCTGCAGGTGGCCAACGGCAACTATCGCTACCAGATCTGGATGACCGCGCTGGATGCCCAGCGGTCCAGCCCGTTGACCGGCATCGGACCGGGGACCTTCGAGTTCTGGTGGGCGCGGCACGGCGTTGCTCCGGGCTTCATCCGCGACGCGCACTCGCTGTACTTCGAGACCCTCGCCGAGACCGGCATCGTCGGCTTCGCGCTGCTCGCCGGCCTCTTGTCCTTCCTGCTCGGCGCCGCGGTCACACGATCGCTGCGAGCGCCGCCGGGCCTGCGCCTCTGGATCGCCGCCGCCGCCGCGGGCATGGCGGCGTTTCTCACGTCGGCCGCCTTGGAGTGGGTGTGGGAGCTCGCGGCGGTGGCCGTCGTCGCGCTGCTGCTCGGCGCGGTGATCGTCGCCGGCCGCGACGACGCGGCGGCGCCGGTCGAGGCGCAGCGGCGTCCGCGTCCTCGCTCGCTGCAGCGCCTGACGATCGCGCTGCTCGCCGTCGCGGCGCTCGGCGCGGTCGCCGTGCCGATGGCGGCCGCACTGGCGACGAACGCCAGTCGAGACGCCGCGGCCGATGGGCGGCTCGCGGCCGCGCTCGCCGACCTGCACACCGCGCAGCGCCTGCAGCCCTACGCCGCCACGCCGCGCCTGCAGCGCGCGCTCGTGCTCGAGCAGGCCGGCTCGCTCGACGCGGCCTCCGCGGCCGCTCGGGCGGCAACTCGCGAGGAGCCGACGAACTGGCGCACGTGGCTCGTCCTGGCGCGCATCGACGCGCGCCGCGGCCAGCCCGCCGCGGCGCTCGACGCGCTGCGCGAGGCCCGGCGCCTGAACCCGCGATCGCCGCTGCTCGCCCGATGACCGCCGGCGGCCGCGACATCCGATCGGACCTCGAGCCCGGTGCGCCGCCGGAGCTCGTCGAGCTGGCGCAGCGCCTCGAGCGCGAGCGCCCGGTGCCGTCGGCGGCCTTCCGCGGGGATCTTCGCCGCCGCCTGCTGACCGGCGGCGCGGCGCACGCGCGCCCGGCGCGGCTGCGGGTCCTCATCGCCGGCTATGCGGGCGCGGGCACGGCGCTGCTGCTCGTCGCTGCCGCGAGCGCCTTGGGCCTCGGACCGCTCGGGGCCTGACGCGCCGCTACATCCCGCGCGAGCCGAGCACGAACGGCACGGTGCGCAGGAGGATCTTCACGTCGCCCCAGAGCGTCCAGTTGGAGACGTAGAGGTGGTCGAGCTTGACCATGTCCTCCAGCGGGACGCGCGCGGAGCCCGCGATCTGCCATGGCCCGGTCATGCCCGGCGTCAGGCGCAGGCGACCGCGATGCGTGCCGTGGATGCGGCCGTCCTCGTCGGCGACGAGCGGCCGCGGGCCGACGAGGCTCATCGAGCCGCCGATGACGTTGAGCAGCTGGGGCAGCTCGTCGAGCGAGCTGCGGCGCAGCAGCCGCCCGATGGTGGTCATGCGCGGGTCGTCGATCATCTTGAACAGGCCGGCTGCCTCGTTGTGACCGCGCAGCCCGTCCTTCAGCGCGTCCGCACCGGCGACCATCGTGCGGAACTTGCGGATTGCGAACGGGACGCCGTCACGTCCGATCCGCGTCTGGCGAAACAGGACCGGTCCCTTGGAGTCCAGCCGGATGGCGGCCGCGATCACGGCCATGAGCGGAGCCGCCGCGAGCAGCAGCAGCGTCGCGCCGGCGAGATCGAACCCGCGCTTGACGAACCGCGACGACCGGTTCAGCTGCGAGTGGCGCACGCCGAGCAGCGTCACGCCGAACAGGTCGTCGAAGTCGACCGAGGAGCCGACGACCTCGAGCATGTCGGGCAGCAGCGAGACGCGGGTCCCGGCGCGGCGGGCGGACTCGACGAGCTCGAACGTCGCGCCGTTGGCGATCGCGGGCGGGCCGATGATGATCCGGTGCGCCCGCACGCTGGCGGTGAGCTCGCCGAGCACCTCCGCCGGTCCTCCCGGTGAGGTCCAGGCCGCGTCGAACAGCGGCTGCACCGACGCTCGCCCGACGAGGTCGGAGGACAGCTGATGGCGGGCGAAGATCGTGGCAAGGCGCCGGTAGGAGGCGGCGTCTCCGAGAAAGAGGCAGCGCTCGCGGTCCTGGCCGCGGTTGGCGAGCAGGCGCGCCACCCAGCGGCCGAGCAGCGCGACGAGCACGAAGATGGCGCCGGTCGCCAGCGCCTGCGCCTTGCCCGCCGGCGCCGCGATGAGCGCCTGGTCGGCGAGCCACATGCCGAGCACGAGCAGGACGCCGAGCTGCGCGAGCCTGGGCAGCTCGTCGGCCGTCGTCTTGCGGATGCGCTGGACGTCGGCGTCGTAGAGCCCGAGCAGCTTGGCGGCGATCACGATCACGGGCAGCAGAAGCAGACCGAGCGGCTGAAGCGCGTCGGAGGAGGCCAGTCCGACCGCGAGCGTCAGCGCCGCTGTGATCGCGACGAGATCCGCGCAGGCAAGCGCGCGCCGCAGGCGCTGGTCGCGCCGCCGGGTCTCCCGCTCGAGCTCGCCGACGATCTGCGCCACGCGCGAAGCTCGACAAGGCTCTGCCTGCCGTTCGTTCGCCCTGCGCGGGACCCTCGCAGGACGCCCGGTTGACGTGATGCCGACCACAGTGGGCTCCATGGCTGGACGACGGATCTCGGCGATCTCCGCGCCCATCCAGTTGACGAGCGCAAGCGTACCTCGCCAAGACGGATTCATCGGCCGCTACTCGTCGGTCTCCGCCGCCACGGCCCCAGCGTCCTGCATCGACGCCCGCATGCGGCGCAGCGAGCGCGAGAGGATCTGCTGCACGTTGGCGAGGCTCAACCCGGTGAGCTCGGCGATCTCGGGACCGCTGAGCTCACCGCCGAAGCGCAGCGCGACGATCTCGCGCTCGCGGGCGCCGAGGCTGGCCAGCGCGCGCGCGAGCTCGGGCTCGAGGCCGAGGTCGGGCCCGCCGCCCCGGTCGACGAGGGCATCGTGCGCGCCGTCGAGCTCGTCCAGCGGCTGCTGGCGCGACGTGCGGTCGGCGCGGTGGTGGTCGACGAGCAGGTTGCGGGCGATGACCAGCAGCCAGGTCGACACGCTCGCCCGCGACGGGTCGTAGCGCGACCACGATCGCAGCGCGCGCTCGAACGTCTGCTGCGTGAGGTCCTCGGCGTCGGAGCGGTCGCGCAGCCGGTAGGCGAAGAAGCCGTAGACCTGCCAGATGTGCTCGTCGTAGACGGTTGCGAAGTCGCGAGCGGGCATGAGAGGGGCGCGCGGGAGGCCGTGGGCCACAGTAATGGACCCCGCGGGGGCGATCCGGTGGCCGGCGCGTACGCGCGGGGCGGTCAGCGGCCGCGCAGGGCGGCCAGCAGGCGGCCAGGTCGCACGGAACGCCGTGGTGTCGAGGCCGGGGCTGCGGCGGGGCGCTCTCCTGCGAGGATCGCCGCCGGGTTGGCCTTGCACAGCGTCGTGACGAGGTCGGCCAGGCCGGCGAGCTCCAGCGGCTCTCGCAGCTGCGGCGGTCGGCGGAAGCTGTCGTGCGCGTCGGAGGCGACGACGTGCACGAGGCCGTCCTCGAGCATCCTCCACGCGGTCGTCCGCACCAGCGACCCGTAGGTGCCGCAGAACGATGCCGCGGTGATCTGGGCCAGGGCGCCCTGCTCGACGAGCCGGCGCAGCAGGTCCCGATCGTCGTGAAACGCGCGGCAGCGCTCGGGATGGGCGAGCAGCACGGGATGGACCTCGCGGTGCACGCCGAGCAGCATCTCGACGAACCGGCCATCGGCGCTGAACGGAAGCTCGACGAGCGTGTAGGGGCTGTCCCCGAGGCGAAGGCCCTCGAGCTCGCCGGGGCTCAGCGACTCGCAGTGCAGCAGCTCGACCTCGGCGCCGGCGAGGATTCGCATCGCGATGCCGGCCTCGTCGACCGAGGCCTGGAGCGCGCGCACCGCCTCCTGCACGCCGGCGGCGTTCGTGCCGGCGTACGCGGCTGAGACATGGGGCGTGGCGACGATCGTCCGGGTGCCCGTCGCCGCGGCGCTGCGGATCAGCTCGAGCGCGCTCTGCTGCGACGAAGGTCCGTCATCGACGCCCGGGAGGGGATGGCAGTGGAGGTCGATCACGCCGCCCGGCGCATGCTACGCCGCTCGATGTGTCGATGTGCCGGAAAGGCAGACGACGTGCATCCGCCCTCGTCTGAGGGGCGATGACGACTGCTAGCATCGCGGCCGTCGCCTTGCGTGCATACGTACCAACCGGAGGATCGCCATCCCCGTAGCAATCGTCACAGGATCGGGCGGTCTGATCGGGTCAGAGTCCGTCCGCCATCTCGTGCAATCCGGGTATGACGTCGTCGGCGTCGAGAACGACATGCGCGCGGGCTTCTTCGGTCCGACCGCGTCCACCGCCCCGACGACGAAGCGGCTGCTGGGCGACTACCCCGGCCTGTTTCGCTCCCTGGAGCTCGACATCCGCGACGCCGATGGCGTGACGCGCGTCGTGCGCGAGCACGCCCGCGACCTCGCGCTGCTGATCCACGCAGCGGCGCAGCCGTCGCACGACTGGGCGGCATCGGATGCGCAGACCGACTTCGGCGTCAACGCCAACGGCACCATGAACCTGCTCGAGGCCGTCCGCCACCATGCGCCCGAGGCGACGTTCATCTTCATGTCGACGAACAAGGTCTACGGCGACCACCCCAACCGCCTGCCGCTGTACGAGACGGAGACTCGCCTGGAGCTGCCCGACGACCATGCCTACTTCGGCGGCATCGACACCTCGATGTCGATCGATCACTGCACGCACTCGCTGTTCGGCGTCTCGAAGGTGGCGGCCGATCTCATGGTTCAGGAGTACGGCCGCTACTTCGGCATGCCGACGGTCTGCTTCCGCGGCGGTTGCCTCACCGGGCCGGCGCACGCCGGCGCCAAGCTGCACGGCTTCCTCAGCTACCTCATGAAGTGCACCGTCACCGGCGACCCGTACACGATCTTCGGCTACGGCGGCAAGCAGGTGCGCGACAACATCCACTCGGCCGACGTCGTCAGGGCCTTCGACGCGTTCCATCGCAGCCCGAAGTGCGCCGCGGTCTACAACCTCGGCGGCGGGCGAGCCAGCAACGTGTCGATGCTCGAGGCGATCGCGCTGTGCGAGCGCATCGCGGGCCGCAAGCTCGACTGCGAGCTCTCCGACCATGCGCGGATCGGCGACCACCGCTGGTACGTCAGCGACTTCTCGGACTTCGAGCGCGAGTACCCGGAGTTCAAGCTCGAATACGGCATCGAGGCCGTGCTGCGCGAGATCCACGACGTCAACGTGGATCAGTGGACCGCCGTCGCCGCGGCATAGCTGCCGGATCTCCGTCATGCGCATCCAGCTGTGGAGCTACAACTACGACCCCGAGCCGTCCGGCATCGCGCCGCTCAGCGGCGTCTGGGCACGGGCGATGCAGGCCCGCGGGCACGAGGTCGAGGTGATCGCCGCGCACCCGCACTACCCCGAACCTCGAGTGGGGACGGCGCCTGCGGCCGTACCGCGAGGTCCGCGACGGCGTGCCGGTGCTGCGCCTGCCGCTGTGGGTCGGTCGCGGCTCGGCGCTGCAGCGGATGCGCCAGGAGGCGACGTTCACCTCAGCGTTGTCGCTCGCCGCACCGACGCTCGGCACACCGGACGTCATCGTCGCGGTCTCGCCGAGCTTCCCGGCGCTCGCGCCGGCGATGGCCAATGCGCGTGCCCGTCGCATCCCGTGGGTGCTCTGGCTTCAGGACGTGCTGCCCGACGGGGCCGTGATGACCGGCATCCTGGATGAGGGGCGCGTCGTGCAGCTGGCCCGGCGGCTGGAGCGCCGGGCCTATGCGTCCGCCTCGCGCATCGTCGTGATCTCCGAGAGCTTCGAGGAGAACCTGCGCCGCAAGGGGGTTCCGCAGGCCAAGCTGGTTCGCAGCTACAACCCGGCAAGCCGGCCGATTCTCGATGAGATGCGCGATCCGGACGCGATCGACCCGACCGCGGTGCTTACCATGGGCAACATCGGCTACTCCCAAAACCTGGTCAACGTCGTGCGCTCGTTCGAGGACTCGCGGGAACTCGCCCACCTCGGCGCCACGTTCGTCCTCGCCGGCGACGGAGAGGCGGGCGGCGACGTACGCGCCGCCATCCGCACCAGCCGCGTCCGCGTGACCGGCGTTCTGGCCAGCGAGCCGCTCGAGCGAGAGCTGCAGCGTGCGGCCGTCGCCGTCGTCAGCCAGGGCTACGCGGGCATCGACTTCAATGTCCCGTCGAAGCTCATGAACTTCATGGCCTATGGGATCCCGACGGTGGCCTCGGTGCGCGCCGACTCCGAGGTGGCCCGGATCATCGACGCCTCGGGCGGCGGATGGGTGACCGACAGCGCTGACGCGGGGCAGCTTGCGGCCAGGCTGGTGGAGGTGCTACGGGATCGAGCGGAACTGGCGCGGCGCGCGCGAGCCGCCTTGGCGTTCGCACGGCAGCACTTCTCGCCGGAGCGCGCGGCGGAGCGGGTCGAGGCCGCACTTGAGGAGACTGTCGAGGCTCGCAATGGCGGGTGAGCTGCTGCCCGCGAGGGAGGAAAACTCGGTCGGTGGCGCCCACGAGTGCCTTGCGGGCGGCCGGATTTCGCTGTGCTGTCCGCGATGCAGACACAGCTGACCGCGTGCGTGAGTGTGTCAACTGCCCTGATGCCGCCCCTACTCGATCGTCGACGGGATTCCGGTAATGGCCGAGCTCGCGGAAACGGATCTCGGAGCGGACTACAAGCTTCGCCAGATGGAGTTCTTCGACGGTGAGGCGGCGGAGTTCGAGATCACGCGCCCACATGGACAGCCCAGGCTGTACGGCTGGCTAATGGCTGAGAAGTTCCGGCGGAGCATTTGTGGGGTTGAGTCGCGGCTCGCCGGTTCGACCGTCCTCACCGTGTGCGGAGGGTCGGGCATGGACGCGGAGTTCCTCGCGCGGCAGGGCGCGACCGTTGTGGCGTCTGATCTCTCCCATGGCGCCGTCAAGCGCGCGATCGAGCGTTGCCGGCGCGGAGGGCTCACGGTCGACGCCATTGTCGCCGACGCAGAGCATCTGCCCTTCGCGGACCGCTCCATTGACATTGTCTATGTGCACGACGGACTCCATCATCTGAGCGATCCGATGGTGGGTCTTGCTGAAATGTGTCGCGTGGCGCGGGAATGCGTGCTCTTGACGGAACCGTCGCGAGCTGTCGTGACCGAATTCGGCGTGCGACTGGGTATCGCGCTCAAGGTCGAGGATGCCGGGAACAGAGTGGAGCGGGTCTCAGTCGGTGAGGCCACCCAGTGTCTCCTCCAGCATGGCCTGGAAGTCGTGGGGGTCGATCGGTACGCGATGTATTACCA
>CAVRMD010000005.1:0-15705 GCA_963722455.1 uncultured Solirubrobacteraceae bacterium | reverse complement strand
ACTGCCAGCCGCAGCGGCATCTCTACCCTGTCGGCAGCATGCAGCGCCGCCATCGACACGAGCCCGATCGGGGACCAGCGCCTCGAGGGTGCCGTGCGCAGCGGTCGCATGTCGACGCAGGACGTCCTCGACAAGCACGGCGCGCTGGGCTTCGACGACGAGAAGCTCGTCGCCTCACGCCGCCACCAGCACTGGAGATCCATGGCGAAGCTGCGTGACATGTACGCCCGCGACGGGCTGACGTTCTCGATCGAGTTCTTCCCTCCGAAGACCGACGAGGGCATGGCGAGCCTCTTCCACGAGCTCGAGGAGCTCAAGAAGCTCAACCCCGCCTTCTACTCGGTGACGTACGGCGCCGGCGGCTCGACGCAGGACCGCACGCTGGAGATCGTCAAGCGCCTGAAGTGGCGCGAGAAGCTCGAGGTGATGTGCCACCTCACGATCGTCAACCAGAGCCGGCACGTCGTCCGCGAGATGATCGGCGACCTGTGGGGCAACGACATCGAGAACGTCATCGCCCTCGCCGGCGACCCGCCGGAGGGGCCCGACGCGCCCTGGACGCCGCACTCCGACGGCTTTCAGAACTCCAAGGAGCTCGTCAACACGATCAGGCGGGGCCAGAGCGGGTGGTTCGACACGTTCTCGGTGGCCGTCGCCGGCTTCCCGGAGGTCCATCCGCGCGCCAAGGACCGCGAGACCGACCTGCGCTACCTCAAGGAGAAGGTCCTCGCGGGTGCCGACGTCATCATCACGCAGCTGTTCTTCGACAACGAGGACTACATCCGCTACGTCGAGGACTGCCGCGCCATCGGCATCGAGGTGCCGATCGTGCCGGGCATGCTGCCGATCCGGTCAGCCGCGCAGTGCCGGCGCTTCACGCGCCTGTGCGGCGCGAAGATCCCGCCGCGCCTGGACGAGCTGCTGACGAGCGTGCAGGACGACGACGAGGCCGCCATCGAGATGGGCATCGAGTACTGCACCGAGCAATGCCATGGGCTGCTCGACTACGGCGTGCCCGGCTTTCACTTCTACTCGCTCAACCGGGCGCGCTCGGTCAGGGCGGTCCACGAGAACCTGAACCTCGGCGGGCTCGTCGCCGAGCCCGCCTGAGCGGACGCGCGATCGCGCCCGCCGCGCGCCCGCGCCGGTCAGACGGGGGCCGGCGCGTTGAGGTGCGGGTACAGCGGGTAGCGCTCGGCGAGGGCGCGGGCGCGCTCGGTGAGCGCGGCCACGTCGGAGGGCTCGAACGGCCCCGTCAGGGCCTCGGCGATGACGCGGCCGATCTCGCGGAAGTCGTCGACCTGCAGGCCGCGCGTGGCCAGCGCGGACGTGCCGATCCGCAGGCCCGACGTGACCATCGGCGGCCGCGGGTCGTTGGGCACCGCGTTGCGGTTGACGGTGATCCCGATCTCGTCCAGCCGGCGCTCGGCGTCGGGACCGGCGAGCTCGGACTCGCGCAGGTCGGCGAGCACGAGGTGGACGTCGGTTCCGCCCGTGAGCACGTTGACGCCCGCCGCGAGCAGCTCCTCGGCGACGACGGCGGCCCCCGCACGGGTACGCCGCTGGCGCTCGCGGAACATCTCGGTCGCGGCGATCTTCAGCGATACGGCCTTGCCGGCGATGACGTGCATGAGCGGGCCGCCCTGCTGGCCGGGGAAGACGGCGGTGTTGATCTTCTTGGCCCACTCCTCGGTGCAGAGCACCATGCCGCCGCGCGATCCGCCGAGCGTCTTGTGGATCGTCGTGGTGACGACGTCGGCGTGGGGGATCGGGCTGGGATGCTCGCCCGCCGCGACGAGGCCCGCGAAGTGCGCCATGTCGACCATGAGCAGCGCGCCCACCGAGTCGGCGATCTGCCGGAACCGCGCCCAGTCGAGCTGGCGCGGGTAGGCCGACCAGCCGCCGATGATGAGCTGCGGGCGCTCCTGCTCGGCGATCGTCTGCAGGGCGTCCATGTCGACCCGCGAGTCCTCGTCGCTGACGCCGTAGGCGACGACCTCGTAGAGCTTGCCGGAGAAGTTGAGCTTCATCCCGTGCGTGAGGTGGCCCCCGTGATCGAGGCGCATGCCGAGGATCTTGTCGCCGGGCTTGATCATCGCCATCATCGCCGCGGCGTTGGCGGTCGCGCCGCCGTTGGGCTGGACGTTGGCGTGCTCGGCGCCGAAGAGGTCCTTCGCGCGCTGGATCGCGAGCTGCTCGACGACGTCGACGTGCTCGCAGCCGCCGTAGTAGCGCTTGCCGGGCAGGCCCTCGGCGTACTTGTTGGTCAGGGTCGAGCCGTGGCAGTCCATGACCGCCTGGGGAACGAAGTTCTCCGAGGCGATCATCTCGAGGGTGTTCTCCTGACGGCGCGCCTCGTCGGCGAGCAGCTGCGCAATCTCTGGATCAACCTCGCCGACGGGCTTTGTGAAGTGCTCCGGTCCCAGATCGCTCATGGACAGGACGGTACCAACGCCGTCCGGACGGTCGAAGGCCTCGCCGCGATCAGGCGCCGGAGGCCGACGAGGCGCGCAGCAGCGTGAGCGCGTCGTGGCCGACGAACGACGCCCCGAGCGGCTCGCCGGCGGCGAGCAGGCGCGCCCAGAGCGCGTCGGTCGCGGGCCTGCGCACGAGCACGAGGAAGCGGCGCTGGCTCTCGCGCAGGACCGCCACGACGTCGGCGTCGGACGGGTCGCGCCCGACCGCGCCCACCGCGAGCTCGCCCGGCAGGCCGGCCGCCGCCAGCAGCCGTGCCGCACGCGGACCGATGAGGCCGACGGTCGCCAGCGTCGACCGGACGTCGCGGTGGCGCAGCTCGGCGCGGTCGCGGCCCCTGCCGATCGCCGGTCCAGAGGCCAGGGCGGGGTGCGGGCCGACGAGCAGCGCGCGGCGCGCATCGAGTCGCAAGTACCAGACCGCGCGGGTGCGGCGCGCCGTGCCGGGCGCCAGCGGAGGGTCGCCGAGCCGCGCGGTGAGCGCGCGGTCAAGCAGGTTCTGGTCGCCGCGCAGCTCGAGGACGCCGAGGTCGGAGCGGTCGGCGAGCCCGACGCTCTTCATGCATACGGCGATCTCGCCCGGGACCGAGCCGTAGTTGGCGGCCACGGTGTGACCGCCGTCGCGCTCGACGAGGACCGCGCCCGCGGCGACGCACGTCTGCGGCACGGAGGCGTCGACGGTCTGGTTGGGAGGGTTCGCCACGTGTCGGTAGGTAGGGCGGTCTGTCGCCGGGACGACCCGACCGATCATAGGCGCTGGGACCCTCCGGAGGAACCAGCTGGGGGTCCGCGCGCGCTACGCGGCCATGCGGTCGTCGCGAACCTGCTGCTCGGCCCGCACCGCCATGCTGCAGATCGCGCTGCGACACCGGCTCGCCGTCTTCATGTTCGAGCGGATCGCCTCGGGAACGTCGAGCAGCTCGTGCTCTGCGCAGTGCTGCGCCGCGAGGACGAGCAGCTGCGCCAGGCGCGACTCCGCCCGCGTCGCCGCGCGGGCGAGGTGGGTGAGCGTCTCACGGTCGTGGCGCGGGTCCATGCCGTTCTCGTGCAGTCCGATGACGTCGTTGGTGATGTCGCCGGCGAGGGTGAGCATGCGGCCGGCGACCGTGGGGCTCATGGGGCCCGTCAGCCCGAGGTACTGCTCCATCGTGAGCGTGCTGAGGCGGGTGTCGTGAACGGGAGGCTTCATCTCAGATCCAGACCTGTCCATGAGAGTCCGTCGGGGGCGGCGAGATACGTCTCCTATCGGCAGTGTTCCCGTCGAAGCGGCGCCCGTCACCGAAAACGGACAAAGAGTCAATACGCACAAGGGCAGGCGCATCGCCCTTGCGTCCACCGACCGGACGCCCGAGCGTCGAGCGGTGCCCGTGCATCGTCCGGTGCAGGGACCCTGTCGGCGCGGGCATTGCGTCCATGGCCTGTAACCCTGCTCCCCCGAGCGCGGGGTCGCCATGGACAGCGGGCGCAGGATCGACGTCGCGGCCTCGACGTGCCGTCGGGCCGCACGCCGTCGGATCCGCACGCTCCGCGGGGCGGCGCTCAGCTCGTGCGCACGAGCAGGGCGCGGCCGGCGAAGCCGACGTTGCGCCCCAGCGCCAGCAGGAACTGCTTGCGCAGGAAGGCGCTGCCCCCGAGCGCGTGGAGCATCTGGGCCTGCATCCACGCGTTGGCGCGCGCGTGCGAGACGCTCCAGCTCGCCAGGACATCGTCGACCCGGCCGGAGACCTTGTCGATGTCCTTGATGATGCCGGTCGTGAAGCGCCCCTTGATCTCCTCCTGGACGCGCTCGAGGATCCCGTCGACGGCGGTGTAGTCGCGGTGCTGCGGCGTGTCCTCGTCGAGGGTCATCTTCAGCTCGGCCGTCGTCGCCACGAGCGCGAGCGCAAGGTCGTGGTTGATGTGCGCGTTCATGCCGGCGATCGCGAACTGCAGCGGCGCGATGCCGTGCTGGGAGCGCCTCTCGAACAGGGGCGCCCATGCGGCGGACACCTTCTTGCCGGTCTTGTCCTCGTCGACCGCGGCGAAGTACAGGTCGGCGAACACGACGTCCAGGCGCGAGATGAACGCCGGGTCCTCGAAGGTCGTCTTGGCGGATTCGGCCGCGACGGCGCGCGTCACCGCGAGGTACAGCTCGTTGAAGCGGCGCACGCCGTCCTCGGGAGGCAGCGGCGCGGCGATCGCCTCCATCTGGGCGGCGACGGCTTCGATCGGGTCGACGATGTGCTCGGAGGTGCTCATCGGCCGATCCTACGCCCGCGCCGCCGCGGGGTGTCCGGCGTGCTCCCGTCCCGCGCCGCCACGACGCCGAGTCGTGGCCGAGCCGGCGGGTGGATCTGCGCCGGCCGGGCGCGCGAGCATCGGGTGCCGATCCCTGGCAGACTCTCCGGCCGGTGCTCAGCGCCGCCCGACGTCGGTCGGAGCCCTGATCTCGGCGCCACGGTCGAGGGCAACGGAGCAAGGCGATGCATGGCAGAGCTGACGTGGAGAATGCCGCCCCGATGGCGGCGAGCGAACGCGCGTCCGGCCGACCGGACGCGGCGCCGGACGCTGCCTCGCCGAGCCGCCGCGAGCGTGCGTCCGGGCGGCTTCACGGCGGCCGCGTAGCCTATGGGGCACAGCCGTCGCCCGGCGACCCTCGCCGGACCGAGCGCCATTCGCCGGTCCGGCGGACGTCTGGTTTCAGACCATCGCCCTGCGGTAGACATCAAGGCGAGCGGGTCGAGCGCCGGTCCGGCGCTCTCATCCGAGCCGATCGGACGACGACGTGACGGTTGCCCACCTACTCGAGATCTCCATCGATCCTTCCAACCACGAGGAGCCCGCTGCATGAGCAAGTTTGCCGACGATGAGTACCTCTTCACGTCCGAGTCCGTGACCGAGGGTCACCCGGACAAGGTGTCCGACCAGGTATCCGATGCGGTGCTGGACGCGTGTCTCGGCGGCGATCCCGGGTCTCGGGTGGCATGTGAGACGTTGGTGAACACCGGCCTCGTGGTGGTCTCCGGGGAGATCACGACCGAGACGATCTTCGACGTCCAGGAGGTCGTGCGCAACACGATCCGCGAGATCGGCTACACGGACGCCGCGCTCGGCTTCAGCGCCGACTCGTGCGCCGTCCTCAATGCGATCGACAAGCAGTCTCTGGACATCGCGCAGGGCGTCGACGCGTCGCACGAGACCCGCTCGGGCGCCAGCGCCGAGGACGAGCTGCTGATCGCCGGCGCCGGCGACCAGGGGATGATGTTCGGCTACGCCTCCAACGAGACGCCCGAGCTCATGCCGCTGCCGATCGCGCTCGCGCATCGCCTCGCCAAGCGCCTGGCCGAGGTGCGCAAGAACGGCGACCTCGACTACCTGCGGCCCGACGGCAAGACGCAGGTCTCCGTCCGCTACAGGGCCGGCGTCCCCGTCGCGATCGAGAAGGTCCTCATCTCCACGCAGCACGCGGCCGGCGTCGAGCCGCAGATCCCGGACGACCTGTGGGAGCACGTCGTGCTGCCGACGCTGCCCGAGGACCTGTTCGACGCGAGTGAGCTGCGCGGGGAGTTCCTCGTCAACCCGACCGGCCGGTTCGTCATCGGCGGCCCGGTCGGCGACTGTGGCCTGACCGGCCGCAAGATCATCGTCGACACGTACGGCGGGATGGCCCGCCACGGTGGCGGCGCCTTCAGCGGCAAGGACCCGTCGAAGGTCGACCGCAGCGCCGCGTACGCGGCGCGCTGGGTGGCGAAGAACATCGTGGCCGCCGGCCTCGCCGATCGTTGCGAGGTGCAGGTCGCCTACGCGATCGGCGTGGCGCACCCCGTGTCGGTGATGGTCGAGGACTTCGGCACCGGCAAGGTCAGCCGGGGCCGCCTGCAGGAGCTCGTCGACGAGCACTTCGACCTGCGGCCCGGCTCGTTTCGCCAGGAGCTCGACCTGCACCGTCCGATCTATCGCAAGACGGCCGCGTACGGGCACTTCGGCCGCGAGGACCCGGACTTCACGTGGGAGCAGACCGGCAAGGCCGACGCCCTGCGCGACGCGGCCGGGATCGCAGCCAGCGCGGTCGCCTAGGCGACGCCGGGCCGCGAGGCCCGGGCGTCGAGCGCCAAGGTGCGCGGCCGCCGGTCCGCCGGCGGCCGCCACGATGGCGGGGCGGGGCAACGATGGCGGGCGGGGGATCAGACGGGACTACGATCGAGGTGGGAAGGAAAGGATGCCGATGCTGTCCGAGGCAGGATCCACGAAGGGGCTGAGCTCGCTCGCCGACCAGCGGCTCGGCGCCCTCGTCGCGACGATGGCCGGCCGCGAGCCGCAGCCGGCCGCCGGCGCGGCCGTCGCGTTCACGCTGTCGATGGCCGCCGCGCTGCTGGAGAAGGCGACGTCGGCGCCGCGCCACGGGGCGCCCGTCGACTCGGCGGGGCAGGCCCGCGCCGAGCACCTGCGCCAGCGGTCGCTGGCGCTCGCCGACGAGGACGCGGCGCGCTACCGCCGCGTGCTGGCCGCGCGGGGCGACGAGGCGCGGGTGCGCGCGGCGCTCTCGCGTGCCGCCGAGCCGCCGCTCGCCATGGCCGAGATCGGCGTCAAGCTCGCCCGGCTGGCGAGCGACGTGCTCGACGAGGTTCCCGTGCCCCTGCAGGGCGAGGTCCGCTCCGCCGGCCACCTCGCGTGCGCCGCCACGCGCGCCGCCTGCGAGCTCGTCGTGATCGACATCGCCGACGAAAACGACGCGCGGCGCTCCCGCGCCGCCGAGCACGCCGCCGAGGCGGCCGCCCACGCGCAGTCCCTCGCCGAGCGCGAGCTGCGCGGCTGAGGCGCCGGCCGTCGGTGAGCCGCCGGCCGATCGCGCGGCCTCCCTGCGGGCCGGGCGACCGCTGAGGGCGGTGCCGTGACCCACGGCTGGCCGCTGGCCGGGCGACCGCTGAGGGCGGTGCCGTGACCAACGGCTGGCTGCTGGCGGCGTTCGACCTGCTGCTCGTCGTCGGGGTCGGGCCGACCATCCTCGACGTGCTGGTCGAGGGCGTCGTCGCCGGGGCGCGGCGACGGGCCTCGTGGGGACGCTCGTTCCCGCGACCGCCGTCGACGTGCTCGCATGGCGGGCGGGCTGGGCCTGGTCCTCTACATGCTGCTCGTCGGCATGACGATCGACGTGCGGCCGAGCGGCGGCGCTCGCCGCGCACGGCGTTTCCGTCGTCGCCCGGATCCTCGAGGAGCACGAGCTGCCGCGCTGCGATCTGGGCGCGGTCGTGATCGCCAGCGGCGCGGCCGTGACGACGCTCGCGCTCGTCGGCGCCGTCCTCGCCGCGGTCGTGCTCGCCAGCTGCCGCTCGCCGCGGCTCGATCCGCCGCCGCTCGTCGGGACGGCGGCCGTGCTCGCGTTCGCCGTCGTCGCCGGCGCCGCCGGCAAGGGTCTCGTCGGGACGGCGCTCGTCGGGCCGCTCGTCATCGGCGTGCTCGTGCACAGCGCCGGGTTCTCGGCGTCGTTCGTCGACGCCCGGCTGGGATCGCTCGTGCGCGGCGCGCTGCTGCCGGTCTTCCTCGGCGTCGCCGCGCTGCACACCGACCTGCGCGAGCTGGGAACCGGCGCGCTGCTCCCGGTCGCGGCGATCGTCGTGCTCGTCACGACCGCGAAGTACGCCGCCGCGCTGGCCGCCGCGCGTGCCGGCGGGTTCTCCGGGCCCGACGCGCGGGCGATCGGCGCGCTCATGCAGTGCGGCGGGATCATGACGATCGCGATCTGGCTCGAGGTGCTCGAGGCGGGCGTCACCAGCACCCGCACGCGTGCGGCGCTGACGCTCGTCGGGCTCGTGACGACCGTCATCACCGGGCCGCTGCTGACCCGCTCGCGGGTGCGCTCGGCGGCGCCGGCGCTCGCGGCCGCCTGAGCCACGGTCGCCCGCAGACGCCCGGCGGTAGCGTCCGGACGGTGTTCCGCCTGGCAGACGTCGTCCTCGCGCCCGTGGCGCGCCTCGGCGCCGCCGCCCAGAACGCGCTGGAGATCGCGCGCTTCGGAGGGTTGGACAGCGGCGAGCAGCCGACCCCGCACGAGGTCGTCGCGCGCACGGCGATGTACGGCCTGCGCCGCTACGGCGCGGTGACGGGCGGGCCCGCCGGGTCGCCGGTGCTGCTCGTCCCGCCCATGATGCTCGTCGCCGACGTCTACGACGTCTCCTCGCAGTCCAGCGCCGTCGGCGTGCTCGCCGCGCACGGCCTCGATCCCTGGGTCGTCGACTTCGGCGCTCCCGAGCGCGAGCAGGGCGGGCTCGAGCGGACGCTGAGCGCGCACGTCGTCGCGGTCAGCGATGCGGTCGACGACGTGCGCGCGCGGACCGGCCGCGACGTGCACCTCGCCGGCTACTCGCAGGGCGGGATGTTCTGCTACCAGGCCGCGGCCTACCGCCGTGGCGCCGGCCTGGCGAGCCTCGTGACGCTCGGCGCGCCGGTCGACACGCTCGGCGCCCTGCCGTTCGGCGTCCCCGCGGAGCTCGCGGCGCGCGGCGCGAGCATGATCGTCGACGGCGTGCTCGCCGGGGCGGCGCTGCCGGCCTGGGCGAGCCGGATCGGCTTTCGCCTGCTCGACCCGGTCAAGACGCTGCGCCAGCAGGTCGAGTTCGTCCTCGCGCTGCACGACCGCGAGGCGCTGCTGCCGCGCGAGCGCCAGCGCCGGTTCGTCGAGGGCGGCGGCTGGGTCGCCTGGCCGGGCCCGGCGCTCGCCGACTTCGTCGCGCAGTTCGTCACGCACAACCGCATGCTGTCGGGCGGCATCGTCATCTCCGACCGGCTCGTGACGCTGGCCGACATCGCGCTGCCGGTCCTTGTCGTCGTCGGCGACGCCGACCAGATCGCGCCGGCCCGCGGCGTCCGCGCGGTGACCCGCGCGGCGCCGCACGCCGCGGTCCACGAGCTCATGCTGCACGGCGCCGGGCACTTCGGCCTCGTCGTCGGCGGCGCCGCCGCGCGCGTCACGTGGCCGGCGGTCGCCGCCTGGGTGCGGTCCTGCGACGACGGCGTGGCGCTTCCCGAGGCGATCCACCCGCTCGACGAGGGGGCGCCCCATCTCGGACCGCGCGCGGGCACGCGCCTCGGCGTGGGGCTCGACCTCGCCGCCGGGGTCGCGGCCGGGGCCGCCCGCTCGGGACTTCGCACGGCGGCGGCCGCGGCCTCGCTGACGCGCTCGTTCGGCAGGCAGGCCACGCGCCAGGTGCCGCGCCTGGCGCGGATCGAGCGCATGCAGCCGCAGACGCGCATCTCCGCGGGGCTGCTGCTCGACGAGCGCGCGCGCCGGACGCCGGCTGCGGTCGCGTTGGCCTTCGCCGACCGGGCCTTCACGCACGGCGCCGTCAAGGAGCGCGTCGACGGGGTCGTGCGCGGGCTGCTGGCCGCCGGCGTGACCCGCGGCGAGCACGTCGGAGTGCTCATACGCACGCGGGCGAGCGCGCTCGTCGCCGTGCTCGCGCTCAACCGGCTGGGAGCGGTCGCCGTGCTGCTGCGCCGCGACGGGGAGCTCGAGCGCGAGCTCGAGCTCGGCGGCTGCGGGCGCGTGCTCGCGGATCCCGAGCTCGCCCCCGACGCCGCGCGGGCAGGCGCGGCGACGGTGCTCGCGCTCGGCGGCGCCACGCCGGCGCGCTCGCCGCAGGCGGAGCTCGTCGACCTCGGCGAGCTCGACCCCCGGACGGTGCAGCCGCCGGACTGGTACCGCCCCAACCCCGGCCGCGCCGCCGACCCGGCGTTCGTGCTCTTCAGCGGCCGCGGCGATCGCACGAGGCTCGACCTCGTGACGAACGGGCGCTGGGCGCTGGCGGCCTTCGGAACGGCCTCGTCGGCCGCGCTGTCCGAG
Organism: uncultured Solirubrobacteraceae bacterium; assembly: GCA_963722455.1. GTDB lineage: Bacteria > Actinomycetota > Thermoleophilia > Solirubrobacterales > Solirubrobacteraceae > CADCVQ01. Next base: position 5,412 of record CAVRMD010000005.1, on the reverse strand, counting down.
CGCGACACCGTCTACGCGGTGACCCCGCTCGATCACCCGGTCGGGTTGCTCGTGAGCGTCGGGGGGGCGATCGCGGGCGGCGCGCGGCTCGCGCTCGCAGCCGGGTTCGATCCCGACACGTACTGGCAGGAGGTGCGCCGCTACGGCGCGACGGTGGCCTGCTACAGCTCGGCCATGCTGCGCGCGCTCGTCGAGCGGCCCGCCGACCCCGCCGAGCGCCACCATCCGCTGCGGCTGTTCCTCGGCTCGGGCATGCCGCGCGGGCTCTGGCGCCGGGTCGAGCAGCGGTTCTCGCCGGCCCGCGTGCTCGAGCTGTACACCTCCTCGCGGGGAGAGGCGTTCCTCGCCAACGTGGCGGGCGCCAAGCGCGGCTGCGCGGGCAGGCCGCTGCCGGGCAGCGCCGAGCTGCGGATCGCCGCCCGGGACGAGCACGACGGCGCGCTGCTCACCGGCGCCGACGGCTTCGCGCTGCCGTGCGGCGAGGGCGAGCTCGGCATGCTGCTCGCGCGCGAGCGCCCCGGCGTCGCCGTCTCGTCGACGGCGCCGCTGCACGACGTCTTCGAGCGCGGCGACGCCTGGCTGGCCACCGGCGACCTCTTCCAGCGCGACCGCGACGGCGACTTCTGGCCCGGCGGCAGCGTGCGCTCGCTCGTCGCGACCGCCGACGGGCCGGTCGCGCCGCTGCCGATCGCCGAGGCGCTGGGCGACCTCGTGGCCGTCGACGTCGCCGTCGCCTACGGGGTGCATCCGCGCGGCGCGCCGGCCGAGCTCGCGATCGCGGCGCTCACCGTGCGGGCCGGATCGAGCGTCGACGAGCACGCGATCGAGCGCGCGCTGTCGGTCCTGCCGCGCGCGTCGCGCCCCGCGGTCGTGCACGTCGTCCGGGCGATCGAGCTGACGACGTGGTCGCGCCCGCGCACCGAGGCGCTGCGCAGGCGGGGCCTGCCGCGGCCCGGCCCCCGCGCGTGGGCGCGCGCCGGCGACGCCTACGTTGCGCTGACGGCGGCGCGGCGCGAAACGCTGCGCGCCCGATCATCGCTAGGCTGACTGGACCGGCGGATCGCCTACTCGGCCGGAGCGCCTCGGCGCTCGACCGGGCCACGCGCGCGGCCCTCGGGCCACGCGGCCCGTCCCGGTGGCCGGGAGTGTCACAGAACCCCGGTGACACACACTCCGGGGACGTAGTAGTTCAGCGGCGATCCATGACCGGCGCGGTACCGGGCGGGCCTCTGGCTCGCCCGGCCGCACTTCTGCGACGCGCGAGCCGTCGCCGACCGGCGTTAGCATCATGGACCGAAGATGATCGATGGCACCCCCGCCGCCGCGCAGGGCCGCCTCGCCGAGCTGCGCAGCTCGGCGAAGGGCTGGCACGGCGTCCAGCTCGCGGCGCTGGGCTTCATCGGTCTGTGCGGGGTCATCCAGACCGGCACGCCGGCCATCCCGCGGTCGCTGCAGGTGCTCGCGGGCGTGCTCGTGCTCCTCGCCTTCGCGCTTGCCTGCGCCGGCATCTACTCCGTCGGCCGGGCCGCATGGCCGCTGTATCGCCCGGCGCCCGGCGGCGAGCCCGTCGGCGACGCCGACGCGGACGGTGCCGCGATCGCCGTGGCGAGCCGCCAGCTGACGCGCGGGCTGACGATGACGTTTCTGTCGATCGCCGCGCTCGCGCTCGCGACGGCGACGTCGTGGTGGCCGGACTCCGGGACGGCCGCCGGCTCCGGCACGGCCGCCCAGGTGCAGGTGCAGACGCGCGACGGGCGGACGGCGTGCGGCGAGCTCGCCGGCGGCGCGAGCAGCGGCGCGCTGCGGCTCGTGCGCGACGGCCAGCCCGTCGAGGTCGCGCTGGCCTCGCTGGCCAGCGTCACGAGCGCGTCCGCCTGCTAGCCGCTCGGCTGCACCGCGTGCTCGCGCAGGTAGTCGAGGTACATCGGCCGCAGCAGCTCGGCGACCTCGCCCTTGCCGGAGTCGGTCACGTCGTCGAGGTGGGCGCGCAGCGTGAGCGCGTCGGCGGTCGCCTCGACGACGTCCCCGGCGGCCGCCTCGGCGACCGGCAGCGCCTGCATGAGGCGCACGAAGAACGGGATGTCGAGGTGGCGCAGGGCGTAGCGCACCGCGAGATCGTGCAGCTCCTTGGCGGAGAGCGCGTCGAGCCGGTCGGCGTCGGACATGTCGTGCAGGCTACGGTGTTGCGCGTCGTGGGGAGGAGATCGGGCGGCGGCTAGATGACGACCGTCCACGGCATGACGCGGTGGGCCGTCACGATGCCCCCGGCGACGTACGGATCGCCGGCGACGAACTCCTCGATCTGCGCCGGGTCGTCGACGAGGAAGACGAGCAGCGCGCCGCTGGGCGGGGTGCCGAGGGCGCCGGCCATGACGAGGCGCCCGGCGTCCTTCCAGGACTGCGCGTGGGCCAGATGCTCGGCGCGGAACGGGCCGCGCTTCTCCAGCACGTCCTCGACGTAGTCATAGAACAGGCAGTGGTGCAGGACGGGGTCGCTCACGACGGCTCGGTCGGTGCGACCCAACCGCCGAACGCGCGCTCGAGCTCGAGCGCGACGGCGACCGCGACATGGTCGCGGTCGGGTCCGGCGGCGGCCTGCACGCCGAGCGGCAGGCCGCGGGCGTTGAGCCCGAGCGGGATCTGGGCCACCGGCACGGCGGCGAGGTTGAAGACGGCGGTCGTCGTGAGCAGCCACGGCTTGCCGACCGTGCGCCCGTGACGCGGCGCGACGCGCGGATGGGTCGGATGCAGCAGCACGGCGTCGCCGATCGTCGCGATCATCTCGTCCTCGAATGCCTGGCGCGCCGCGGCGGCCTTCCTGAGCTGGCCCTGCGGCATCCTGCCGGTCATCCACTCGCTCATGAGCAGCAGGCGCAGCGCGCGGGTGTGCGGCCCCTTGCGCCGCAGCGCCGAGCCGAGCGTGACCTTGGCGGAGCCCTCGGCGATGAGCAGGTCGGCGACGCTGACGCCGGCCTCGAGCTTGAGGACCGCGAGGTAGAGCTCAAGCGCGCGCTTCATCGACTTCAGCGAGACCGTCCGGACCGTCGCCCCGGCCGCTTCGAGCGCCTCGGCGGCGCGCAGGCGCGCGGCGCGCAGCTCGCGGCTGACCGGCACGTAGGACGAGTCCTCGCTGAGCAGGATCGTGGTCTCGGCGATGTCGACGTCGGCGGGGTCGCCGATCGTCGCCTCGCGGACGTAGGGGTCGATCCCGTCGGGCCCGGCGATGATGCGCAGCATCGGGATGAGATCCTCGGCGCGGCGCGTGATCGGACCGATCGTCAGCATCTTCGCGGCGACCTCGGTCTCGGTCGTCGGGAACTGGCCCGTGCTCGGCACGAGGCCGGGCGAGGGCTTGAGGCCGAAGACGCCGTTGAAGAACGCCGGGATGCGGATCGATCCGCCGATGTCGGCGCCCAGGCCGATCGGCGAGCCGCCCGCCCCGACGGCGGCGCCCTCGCCGCCGGACGACCCGCCGGCGGTGCGCTTGGCGCTGTAGGCGTTGTTCGTGCGCCCGTATTGGCGGTTCTCGGTCTCGATCCAGAGGCACAGCTCGGGCGTGTTCGTCACCCCGAGCGGAATCGCGCCCGCGTCGACGAGGCGCTGCACCGTCGGCGCGTTCTCGTTGCTGCGCATCGCGCTGCGCGAGACGAGGCCGGCGCAGTTGGGCATGCCGGCCATCGCGATCGATTCCTTGATCGTGCAGGGCACGCCGAGCAGCGGCGGCAGCTCGTCGGGGTCCGCGGCGGCGGCGACGCGGGCGTCGGCGGCGTCGGCATCGGCGAGCGCGGCGTCGTAGCGGTCCAGGACGACCGCGTTGATGCGGTCGTGCATGTGCCGCAGGCGCGCGATGTGCGCTTCGACGACGTCGCGCGACGTCGTCTCGCCCGCGCGGATGGCGCGGGCCAGCTCGGTGGCCGAGCGCTCGGTGTGCTGCCGGTCAGGGGCGAGGATTGCCATCGCGCCGGAATGTACAAGGGACCGGGCGCCCGCGCACTCGTCGAATCCCGATCGGCTTTCGGGCGGTACGGCTCGCCCGTGTACCCTCCGCGCATGCAGGGCCACGAGTCCACGCCCGCGGCGCTCGACGGCCCCTCGCCGTGCGACTCGCCGGACGCGGCACGCGACACGCTCCGCCGCTTCGCGGATCTCATCGTGCGCTTCGCCGCCAATGTCCAGCCGGGCCAGATCGTCGCGATCTCGACCGAGCCCGGCAAGCTCGAGCTGACCCGAGCCGTCGCCCAGCGCGCCTACGAGGCGGGCGCCAAGTTCGTCGACGTCCAGCATTTCGACATGGCCGTCAAGCGCGCGCGGATCCTGCACGCCGACGACGAGACGCTCGACTACGTGCCGCCCTGGTACGGCGCGCGCGTGGTCGCGCTCGGTGAGCACCGCGCGGCGCAGATCGCCCTGACCGGGCCATCGATGCCCGGTCTGCTGAGCGACCTCGACCCCGTCCGCGCCGGGCGCGACCAGCTCCCCTTCCTGCGCGAGACCGCGAACGTCGTCAACGCCCGCACGACGAACTGGACGGCCGTGCCCTGCCCGACCGAGCCCTGGGCCTCGCTCGTCTACCCCGACCTCGCGGGGCGCGCCGCCCTCGCGCTGCTCTGGCGCGACGTGCTGCACATGTGCCGCCTCGACGAGCCCGATCCGGTCACCGCCTGGAGCGCGCGCCAGGACGCGCTCGCCGGGGTCGCCGCGCGCCTGTCCGAGCGCAGCTTCGGAGCGCTGCACTTCGAGGGGCCCGGCACCGACCTGCGGGTCGGGCTGCTGGCGACGTCGCGCTGGATCTCGGCGCGCTTCTCGACGGTCGACGGGATCGCGCACATGCCCAACCTCCCGTCCGAGGAGGTCTTCACGACGCCCGACCCCGCGCGCGTCGACGGCGTCGTGCGCGCGACGAAGCCGCTCGTCGCCGGAGGGACGATCATCCGCGGCCTGCGGGCCCGCTTCGAAGCCGGCCGCGCCGTTTCGATCGAGGCCGACGAGGGCGGCGAGCTGCTCGCGCAGTACGCGCAGCGCGACGAGGGCGCCGCACGGCTCGGCGAGGTCGCGCTCGTCGACGGCGACGGACGGATCGGACCGCTGGGCACCGTCTTCTACGACACGCTCATCGACGAGAACGCGGCCTCGCACGTCGCGCTCGGCTCGGCCTACGAGTTCACCGCGGGCGCGGAGGACCGCGACCGCATCAACCGCTCGCAGATCCACATCGACTTCATGATCGGCGCGCCCGACGTCGACGTCACCGGGATCGACGCCTCCGGCGCGCGCGTGCCGGTCCTGCGCGGCGGCGCCTGGCAGATCTGAGGCGGGGCGCGGTAGCCTGATCGGCGTCCAGGAGAGGTGCCGGAGCGGCTGAACGGGCACGACTGGAAATCGTGTGTGGGGTCACACCCACCGAGGGTTCGA
>CAVRMD010000004.1:0-95417 GCA_963722455.1 uncultured Solirubrobacteraceae bacterium | reverse complement strand
AAAGGCACTGGACGAGGTCCGCCGTGAGCATTGGAACGAGCTGCGCGCAGCGGGTGACCGCGAGGCCGCCAAGCAGTTCAAAGACAGCCGCTGGTCGCTGCTGAAGAACCCCGCCGACCTCACCGACCGCCAAGCCGACACGCTCACCGCGCTGCACACCGCCGGCGGCAAGGTCCCGCGTGGTTTGCGTCTGAGTTCGTGCCACAGATCGGCGATCTGATCAGTCCGCATCTGGCAGCCTTTCGGGCATGTCCAGAAGGAGCCTGTGATGTCCGTGCAGTCCAACGGTACCGGTCCGTCGGGCCGTCGAGCGAAGCGGTTTTTGTCGCCGAGCGAGAAGTACGAGATCTGGCTTTCGCTTGTTCGTGGCGAGTACACGATCAGCGAGGCGGCCGACCGATCGGGGGTCGATCGCTCGACGGTGATGAAGCTGCGGACGGTTGCGCGGCAGGGTGCGCTGGACGCGCTGGCTCAGTCCAAGCCCGGGGTGCGGCCGGGGGGCGGCCCGGATCCGGAGCTGGTTGCGGCGCGGGCGGAGATCGCCAGGTTGTCGGAGGCGCTGAAGGAGATGGGCGTCAGGTTGATGCTGGCGGAGGGAAAAGGGCGCTGGGGCTGAGTGGCCAGGTCCCGCTGCGGGTGCCGGCGCGGCTCGGCCGCACGATCCGCAAGCACCACGATGGCATCCTCGCCGCCCGCCGCATAAAGCTCAGCAACGCTCGCGCCGAGGCGCTCAACAACAAGGCCAAGCTGATCACCCGCCGCGCCTACGGCTTCCACTCCGCCAACGCCGCGCTCGCCCTGATCCATCTGACCTGCGGCCCGATCACGCTGACGCTCCCGCCCGAGACGACCGCATGACTTCACCTACGATCACCCTCGGAGAGCCCGTTTTCCGCGGTTGTAGCTGACCCCAAGACTTCAGTGCTGGCACCTGAACCTTCCACGTGCGGGTACACCTTTCGCTACCCTGAACGTACTTGTTTATCTGCCAAGAAACCAGGAGGGCACCATGGCAGCAGACTTCTTGGATGAGAAGCGACAGGAGATTTACGCGCGCTTGCAGGAGCTCAAACCGCTCGTCGAGGAGTACGAGCGACTCCTCGCTGCCTCGGCGGCACTCGATGGAATGACGACGACTGCGAATCCATCCGCGAGCATCCGGACGCGCACGCCGGCCTCCCGGGCGAGGTCCTCGACGGCCGGCCGCTCGCGCGGACGTCCGAAGGGCAGCGGCAAGCGCGGCGACGAGGCGCTCGCGATGGTGAAGCAGAGCCCCGGCATCACGATTCCGGAGATAGCGCAGAAGATGGGCATCAAGCAGAACTACCTGTACCGCGTGCTGCCCGGCCTCGCGGACAACGGGCTCGTCCGACGTGAGGGGCGCGGCTGGCACCCGGCCGCAGCCTGACACGGGGTGCCCTCGGCCGTCTTCGCTCGCAGGCCACCAGGTCACCGCGGGCGGGAAGCGGGTTCGGCGCGCGCCGATGCGACGCGGGGCCTGTCAGCCCGCTGAGGCGAACGTCACCTGCTGCCCGTGCGATCGCTGCCGGTGGGGCCGGATCAGCCGAAAGGACCGGGCTCCCCGGTGCGGTCGAAACGAGCGCACCTGCGGCTCAGAGGAACCGGACGAGCTCGAAGAGCCATCCAGGTCCTCTGAGCTCGCAGGCGACGCCTGCCTCGCATCCCGGCGACTCACGGCGTCGGCGAGCATCCGCAGTGCGGTCGTTCGTGACAGCAGCGCCTCGGCGATGGCACGCTCGTCGATGACGTAGACCCCGTCGTCGAGGAGTTGCTTGATGGCGTCGAGACGTGGATTCATTGGCTGCCTCCCATGGCTGGATCACCAATGCATCGGCCGCGCCGTGGGAACCGCGACACGGGCGCGCCACCATCGACTCATGTTCGACGCCCTACCCCCGTCAGCGACCGAGGCGCGCGGCGATCTCCTCGCGCATACCCTCGTCGAGCTGCACCGTCGAGCCGTACGTCGCGCGCGGCGCACCGACTCGCGCCCCCCAGTTGGAGAGCGCAAGGTCGAGGGCCTCGATCGGTAGATCGACGGCGTCGGCGAGCATCCGAGCGCGGCGCTCGAGCAGCACCGTGTCGCCGATCCCGAAGACACGCTTGGCGGCGAGCGTCGTGGCGTCGTCGGTGAAGCGCAGCACCGACGGGCGCAGCTCGACCCTGCCCACCCGGCCGAGCGAGACGAGCAGCTCATAGCGACCCGCGCGCCCGAGCCCCGGCAGCGACAGGCGCTCGAAGAGGCGGTCGAAGCGCCGTTCGGGGCTCCAGGACGCCTCACCGACGAAGGCGGCCTGCTGGCTGCCCGCCCGCCGCGCCCAGGCGCGATAGGCGAGCACCGTGCGCTCCCCCGTGGCTGCGTTCGCCTCCGAGCGCGGCCCGGGTTGCACGCCGAGATCGGGCAGCTCGCCCGAGGCCCACGGCACGTGGGCGTCGCGGATCGCCGAGAAGGGGTCCTCGCGGTCCTCCAGCGGGGCGAGGAAAGCGACCAGGAAGGCAAGCCAGAGCGCCTCCTCGACGTCCTCCATGGAGGCGATGTCGGCGTAGACGCCGGGCGGGTCGGACGCGAGCTGTGCCAGGCGCGCCGCCGCGAACGCAAGCTCGCCGGCAAGCCGCTCGGCGTCGGCGGTCGCCCTCAGGCCGGGCACGAGCTCGGAGCGAAAACCGTCGTCGGCAGCCTGCGTCAGCTGGCGCACCCGCACCGCGCTGCTGCGCCCCGGCCGTGACGCGCCCCGCACGGCTCGCGGCGAGCCCGACGAGGACCGCGCTGCCCGCTTCGGCGCGGCGGGCTCAGGCTCATCGGGGCGGCAGATCGGGCAGTTCTGGATGAACCTGTTGTGGCGACAGAAGCTCGGCGGCACGACCTTTGAGTCTATGACCGCACGCGTCGCGACGGCGGCGCCGGCCTACTGTGCGCGCAGGCGCTCGATCCCCCCGAGGAAGATGCTCGTCGCAAAGCGCGTGGCCCCCTCGACGTCGGGTGGCTTGCGCTTGACCATCGCAACGCCGACCTCGAGGGCGGCGCCGACCATCGCGCCCGCCATGTACTCGGGATCGAGCGTCGGGACAAGCCCGATCCTCATCGCCGTGCGCAGGTCGGCGGCGAGCTCGTCGATGCCGGCGCCGAAGATCGGCTCGTCGAACATCGCGCGGATCGTGCCGCTGTTGCGGCGCATGAGCGCGAACGCCGCGGGATCGTCCACGAGGAAGGCGAAGTACTCCCGGTAGCCCGCGTACACGAACTCCTCCAGCGAGCCGGCCTCGCGGCGGGCCTCCTGCACGCGCGCGCGAACGTCCGCCGCGCTCTCCTCGAGGACCGCGCGAAAGAGCGACTCCTTGTCGGGGAAGTAGTTGTAGAAGGTCCCGCTGGCGAGGGTGGTGCGCCGGATGACGTCGCGGACCGACGCCTCGCCGTAGCCGATCTCCGAGAAGACGGTGCGCGCGGAGTCGATGATCGCAGCGCGGTTGGCGGCCTTCTTCGCCTCGCGCCGGCCTCGCGATTGGGTCGTCGCGCTCATGCCGCCTCGCGCCGGGTTCCAGCGCCGGCGCCCGATCGGCTCGTCGCCCGCGCCGCCGGTGCGGGCGCGGCTCCAGGCTTCCGCGCCCGCATCGCGCCGCGCCGGCGCTCGCGGCGCAGGTCGAACAGGTAGCGATCGAAGTCGACCTGGATCGTGTGACGCTGGGACGCGACGTACCGGCGCTGCATGCGCCGGCGCTCGCGGCGGATGTCTGCCTCCATCGCGCGCACCGACGGCAAACGGTACTCGCCGGTGAGGTACTCCGCGACCCATCGCCCCTGGGCCTCGGCGAGCGGCATGATCGCGCCGAGCGGCTGCAGCAGGCCGATGAACGCCAGGCTCGGGTTGCGCGGCGCGAAGACGCGGCGAAACAGGTCGATGCGGTTGTCCGGTGCCCGCAGGAAGCGCTCCTCGAAGAACGGAAACGTGATCCGGTACCCCGTGCAGTAGATGACGACGTCGGCATGCACGCGCGTGCCGTCGGTGAACTGCACCCAGTCGCTGCCCAGCCGCTCGATGTTCGGCCGCGGGGTGATCGTGCCGTGGCTGATGCGATCCAGGATGCGCCCGGAGACGGTCGGATGCGCCGAGCCGAAGCGATGGTCGGGGCGTGGCAGGCCGTAGCGCTCGGGCCGGCCGGTGTGCAGGCGGATGATGAGCTCCGACGCGCGGGCGTTCAGCCAGTGCGGCACGAGGGCCATCGTGTTGATCTGATCCAGCGGCTTGCCGAAGAGATACTTCGGGACGATCCAGGCGCCGCGCCGCGCGGCGAGCTGCGTCGAGGCGGCCACGTAGCTGGACTCGACGGCGATGTCCATCGCGCTGTTGCCCATCCCGAGCACGACGACGTCCTTGCCGCGCAGGAAGTCGTTGTCGCGGTAGGCGTGGGCATGCAGCTGAACGCCCTGGAAGGACTCGCTGCCGGCGAACGCGGGCTCGGGCCAGCGCTCGTGCCAGTGGTGGCCGTTGGCGACGAGCAGCATGTCGTGGTCGTGGGTCGAGCCGGTGGCATCGGTGAGCTGCCAGGCGCCGTCGGGGCGCTGGCGCGAATGCGCGATCGGCGTACGGAAGCTGATGAGCTCGCGGACGCCGAAGTGGTCGACGTAGGCGTCGAAGTAGGCCGCGATCTGGGTGTGATGCGGAAAGTCCGGATAGGACTTCGGCATCGGGAAGTCCGAGTACTCCATCCGCTCGCGCGACGTGTTGATGTGCAGGTCGCGGTAGGCGGCCGACATCCCGTTGCGGTTGCCGAACACCCAGTTTCCGCCCACGCGGTCCGAGGCCTCGTAGCACGTCACGACGATGCCGCGCTCGTGCAGCGCCTTGACCGCCGCGATGCCCGACGATCCGGCGCCGATGATCGCGGCTGTTGGCAGTTCGGACATGGTGGGGGGCGGCCGGCGTCAGATGCCGAGAAAAGGTGACAAAGGCGTCACCTTACTGCGCCCGTCCAGCGGGGGCGGCAGGTCGGGCGCCGGCAGCTGTCGAGCATGCCCCTGGCCCCGGCCCGGCGCGGCCCAACGCCGCCGCGCGCCCTCAGCTCGGGCTCGGTGCCCGCGCCGCCTCGCAGGCGAACCAGGGCGGCGGGCGGCCGGGCTCGGCCGGCAGGTCCCCGCGCTGCACCTCGGGAACGTCCGGCGCTCGCCGCCGCTCGCTCGCACGAGCAGGACCTCGAGCTAGTACCCGGGCGGCGCGCCCGGGTCCGTCAGCCCGCCGCCGCGCGAGCGGCGGATGAGGTAGACGATCCCGGCGGCGAAGACGACCGACAGCAGGAAGCCGGCGCCGCGGTTGAAGAGCGCGCCGGCGACGAGGCCCGCGAGCAGCGAGCCGCCGATGCCGACCGCGATCGTCTGGCCGATGCCCATCGGGTCCGGGCCGGGCAGCGCGAGGCGCGCGAATGCCCCGACGACGAGGCCGATCAGGCACAGCACGATGAGGTACGTGATGAAGTTCATGGCCGCGCTCCTACCCCGTGGTCTTGCGCCCTACGCCGCCACGCTCGGGCCGACGCGCTGCGGCGGGCCGGCGGAATGCTCGTCGGCGTCGGCTCCGAGGCCGTCGGCGGCGTCGAGCTCGCCGAGGTAGCGATCGACCATCCGCGCGCACTGGCGCCCCTCGTTGATCGCCCACACGATGAGCGACTGGCCGCGGCGGGCGTCGCCGGCGGCGAAGACGCCCTCGATCGACGTCGTGTACGGCGTGATCGCCCTCGCGTTGCCGCGCGGATCCTTGGCGATGCCGAGCTGCTCGAGCAGCTCGGGCTCGGGATGCAGGAAGCCCATCGCGAGCAGCACGAGCTCGGCGCGCAGCTCGCCCTCGGTGCCGGGCATCGGCTTGAACGGCGGCTTGGCGTCGGCCTGCGCGTAGTGCAGCGTGCGCACGCGGCCCTCGTCGTCGCCGGCGAAGTGCGTCGTCACGACGGAGTAGTCCTGCTCGCCGAGTCCGGCGGTCCTGGCCTCCTCCATCGCGTAGGAGAGGCGGAACTTCTGCGGCCACAGCGGCCACGGCGTGCGGTCGTCGGGACGGTTGGCGGGCGGCTCGGGCAGCAGCTCGAGCTGCGTGATCGAGGCCGCGCCCTGGCGCAGCGAGTTGCCGACGCAGTCCGCGCCGGTGTCGCCGCCGCCGATGACGACGACGTGCTTGCCCTCGGCGGTGAGGCCGCGCAGCTGCGGCGGCGCGACGCCGGTCGGCGTGCCGGTCTGGGTCGCCACCCAGCGGTTGCGGTCGTAGAGGTAGTCCATCGCGAAGTGGACGCCGTCGAGCTCCCGCCCGGGGACCGGCAGGTCGCGCGGCGCGCGCGAGCCCGTCGAGAGCACGATCGCGTCGAAGCGCTCGTGCAGCTCCTCGGCCGTCACGTCGTTGCCGACGTCGACGCCGCAGCGCACGTCGACGCCCTCGGCGACGAGCTGGTCGACGCGGCGCTGCACGACGTGCTTCTCGATCTTGAAGTCCGGTACGCCGAAGCGCACGAGCCCACCGGCGGCCTCGTCGCGCTCGAAGAGCGTCACCGCATGGCCGGCGCGGCGCAGCTGCTGCGCCGCGGCCATGCCGGCGGGGCCGGCGCCGACGACGGCCACGCTGCGGCCGGTCTCGCGCCTGGGCGGCTGCGGCTTGACCCAGCCCTCCTCCCAGGCGCGGTCGATGATCGAGTTCTCGATCTGCTTGATCGTCACCGCGTCGCCCTCGCGGATCTCGAGCACGCAGGCGGCCTCGCAGGGCGCCGGGCACAGCCGGCCGGTGAACTCGGGGAAGTTGTTCGTCGCGTGCAGCTGGCGGATCGCGTCGTGCCAGCGGTCGCGGTAGACGAGGTCGTTCCAGTCGGGGATGAGGTTGCCCAGCGGACAGCCGTTGTGGCAGAAGGGCACCCCGCACTCCATGCACCGCGCGCCCTGCGCGGCGAGCTCGGGATCGGGCCGGCGGACGAGGAACTCCTCGTAGTCGCCGGCGCGCTCGGCCGGGTCGCGGTAGGGAACGCCGACGCGCTCGATCTTCAAGAAGGCGCCGAGCTCGCCCATGTCAGCCGACCCTCCTCGCAGCGGCGGGCGCAGCGGCGGAGGATGCGGCGGGCGCCCCGTTGGATGCGGCGGCCTCGGCGGCCGCGCGCTCGGCGAGCACGCGCTTGTAGTCCGTCGGGAAGATCTTCACGAAGGCGGGCAGCAGCTCGTCCCACGCGTCGAGGATCCGGCGCGCGACCGGGGAGCCGGTGCGCTCGGCGTGCTCGGCGACGAGCGCGCGCAGCTCGATCGCGTCGCCCTCGTCGAGCGCCTCGAGCTGGTCGGCCATCTCGGGGTTGACGCGCCCGGCGAACGTGTTGTCCTCGTCGAGGACGAACGCCAGCCCGCCGCTCATGCCGGCCGCGAAGTTGCGCCCGGTCGGGCCGAGCACGACGACGCGCCCGCCGGTCATGTACTCGCAGCCGTGGTCGCCGACGCCCTCGATGACCGCGCTCGCGCCCGAGTTGCGGACCGCGAAGCGCTCGCCGGCGAGGCCGCGCGCGAAGAGCTTGCCGCTCGTCGCGCCGTACAGGACGGTGTTGCCGATGATGACGTTCTCCTCGGCGAGGTACGTCGCGGCGTCGGGCGGCATGATCGCCAGCGTTCCGCCCGACAGGCCCTTGCCCGTGTAGTCGTTGGCGTCGCCGCGCAGCGTGAACTCGACGCCGGGCGCCAGCCAGCCGCCGAAGGACTGCCCGGCGGAGCCGCGGAACTCGACGCGGATCGCGCCCGCCGCGAGCCCCTCGGCGCCGTGCAGCTTGGCGATGTGGCTGGACAGGATCCCGCCGACGCAGCGGTTGACGTTGCGGATCTCGCGCTCGATGGCGACCGAGTCGCCGTCCTTCAGGGCGGCCGCCGATGCCGCGACGAGGTCCCAGTCCAGGGCGTCGTCGAGCACCGGCTCCTGCGGGCGCACGCAGCGCAGCGGCGCGCCCTGCGCCAGCTCGGGCATCGCGAGGATGTTCGTCAGGTCGACGCCGCGCGCCTTCCAGTGCTCGATCGCGCTGTCGCGCTCGAGCAGGTCGCAGCGGCCGATCAGCTCGTCCATGCTTCGGATCCCCAGCGAGGCCATGATCTCGCGGACCTCCTCGGCGACGAAGAAGAAGAAGTTCACGACGTGCTCGGGGGTGCCCTTGAAGCGCTCGCGCAGCTCGGGGTCCTGCGTGGCGATCCCGACCGGGCACGTGTTCAGGTGGCAGGCGCGCATCATGATGCAGCCCGCGGCGATGAGCGGGGCGGTCGAGAAGCCCATCTCGTCGGCGCCGAGCATGGCGGCGATCGCGACGTCGCGCCCGGTCTTCAGCTGGCCGTCGGTCTGGACGATGATGCGCGAGCGCAGGTCGTTTCTGAGCAGCGTCTGCTGCGTCTCGGCGAGGCCGATCTCCCACGGCACGCCGGCGGCCTGGATCGAGCTCAGCGGCGACGCGCCCGTGCCGCCGTCGTGACCGGCGATGAGCACGTGGTCGGCGTTGGCCTTCGCGACGCCGGCGGCGACGGTGCCGACGCCGATCTCCGAGACGAGCTTGACCGACACCTGACCGGTCGGGTTCGCGCAGCGCAGGTCGTAGATGAGCTGCTTGAGATCCTCGATCGAGTAGATGTCGTGGTGCGGCGGCGGCGAGATGAGGCCCACGCCCGGCGTCGTGTGGCGCACGCCGCCGATGTAGTCGTCGACCTTGTGGCCGGGCAGCTGGCCGCCCTCGCCGGGCTTGGCGCCCTGGGCCATCTTGATCTGCAGCTGGTCGGAGTTGACGAGGTAGTGGATCGTCACGCCGAAGCGCCCGGAGGCGACCTGCTTGATCGCCGAGCGGCGCAGGTCGCCGTTGGCGTCGGGCGTGAAGCGGACGGGGTCCTCGCCGCCCTCGCCGGTGTTCGACTTGCCGCCGAGGCGGTTCATCGCGATCGCCAGCGTCTCGTGCGACTCGCGCGAGATCGAGCCGAGCGACATCGCGCCGGTCGCGAAGCGCTTGACGATCTCCTGGGCGGGCTCGACCTCGTCCAGCGCGATCGGCTCGACGCCGTCGGTCCTGAAGCTCATGAGGCCGCGCAGCGTCGCCTTGCGCGAGGCGTCGTCGTTGACGAGCGCGGAGTACTCGCGGTACTTCGCCAGCGCGTCGCCGTTGGATGCGTCGATGCGCACGGCGTGCTGCAGCAGCGCGATCGTCTCGGGGTTCCACATGTGGTGCTCGCCCTCGCGGCGCCAGGCGTAGATGCCGCCGACCGGCAGCAGCTGCTCGTGGTCTGCGGGGTAGGCCTGGGCGTGGCGGTCCAGCGTCTCGCCGGCGAGCACGTCGATGCCGATGCCGCCGATGCGCGAGGCCGTCCCGGTGAAGTGGCGGTCGATGAGGTCCTTCTGCAGCCCGACCGCCTCGAAGATCTGCGCGCCGCAGTAGGACTGCGTCGTCGAGATGCCCATCTTGGAGATCGTCTTCAGCAGGCCCTTGCCGATCGCCTTGACGACGTTGCGCTCGGCCTGGTCGGCGTCGTCGACGCCGGGCACGCGCCCGTCGGCGACGAGCTCGTCGACCGTGTCGAGCAGTAGGTAGGGGTTGATCGCGCCGCAGCCGTAGCCGATCAGCGTGGCCATGTGGTGCACCTCGCGCGGCTCGCCGGACTCGAGCACGAGGCCGGTGCGCAGGCGCGTGCCCTCGCGCACGAGGTGCTCGTGCACGGCGGCGACGGCCAGCAGCGACGGGATCGCCGCGCGCGTCGGCCCGAGCTTGCGGTCCGACAGGATGAGCACGCTGACGCCGGCGGCGACGGCATCGTGGGCGTCGTCGCAGAGCTTGGCGAGCGCCGCCCTCAGGCCGCCCGGTCCGAGCTCGATCGGCCAGGTGATGTCCAGCGTGTGCGCGCGGAAGATCTCGTCGTGGACCATGCGCAGCGTCTCGAGCTCGTGGTTGCGCACGATCGGCTGGTCGAGGATGAGCTTGTGGGCGTGCTCGGGGGACTCGTCGAGCAGGTTCTTCTCGCCGCCGATCGCCGTCGCCAGCGACATGACGATCGACTCGCGGATCGGGTCGATCGGCGGGTTGGTGACCTGCGCGAAGAGCTGCTTGAAGTACGAGAACAGCGGCGGCCGGCGGTCCGACAGGACGGCGAGCGCGTTGTCGTTGCCCATCGAGCCGATCGGCTCGGCACCGGTGGCCGCCATCGGCGCGATGAGCACCCGCAGATCCTCCTGCGTGTAGCCGAACGCGAGCTGGCGCAGCGTCGTCGGCTGCAGGCCGGTGAGCGTCACGTGCGCGGGCGCGAGGTCGTCGAAGTGGATCGTGTTGTCCTCGAACCAGCCGCCGTACGGGCGCCGGCCGGCGACGTCGCGCTTGACCTCCTCGTCCTCGACGATGCGGTGGCGCTCGAGGTCGACGAGGAACAGCTTGCCCGGCTGCAGGCGCCCCAGGCGCTTGACCTCCCCGGCCTCGATCGGCAGCAGGCCGGCCTCCGAGCCGAGCACGACGAGGCCGTCGTGCGTCTCGACCCAGCGACCCGGCCGCAGGCCGTTGCGGTCGAGCGTCGCGCCGACGACCGAGCCGTTCGTGAAGGCGACCGCGGCGGGGCCGTCCCACGGCTCCATCATGCACGAGTGGAAGGCGTAGAAGCCCTTGAGGTCCTCGGGCAGGTCGGTCCGGTCGGCGTAGGCCTCCGGGATCATCATCATGATCGCGTGCGGCAGCGAGCGGCCGGCGAGCATGAGCAGCTCGAGCACGTTGTCGAACGTCGCGGTGTCGGAGTTGCCGGGCCCGACGATCGGCATGATCTTCTGCAGGTCCAGCCCGAACAGCTCGGAGGCGAGCTGCGACTCGCGCGCGCGCATCCAGTTGACGTTGCCCATGAGCGTGTTGATCTCGCCGTTGTGCGCGATCACGCGGTAGGGATGCGCGAGCGGCCAGCTCGGGAACGTGTTCGTCGAGAAGCGCGAGTGCACGAGCGCCATCGCGCTGGCCATCTTCGGATCGGTCAGGTCGGGGAAGAAGCCGCGGACCTGATCGGGGACGAGCATCCCCTTGTAGACGATCGTGCGCGACGAGAAGGACGCGATGTAGAGGTCCGGTCCGGCCGCGAGCTCGCAGATCCGGCGGATGACGTAGAGCTTGCGCTCGAAGGCGTCCTGGTTGGTCTCGAAGCCGGGGCCCGCCTCGACGACGAGCTGGCGCATGACCGGGCGCGACTCGTCGGCGGTGTCGCCGACGTGCTCGGTGTCGACCGGGATGTCGCGCCAGCCGAGCACGCGCTGGCCCTCGACGCGGACGTTGAGCTCGAGCAGCTCCTCGAGCTTGCGCCGGCGCTCGCCGTCGGTCGGCAGAAAGCAGACGGCGACGCCGTAGCGACCGCGCGCGGGGAGCTCGACGTCCACGTGCGCGCGAAAGAACGCGTCGGGCATCTGCAAAAGCATCCCGGCGCCGTCGCCGGTGCGCGCGTCGGCGCCGGTGGCGCCGCGGTGCTCGAGGTTCTCGACGGCCTGAAGGCCCTTCTCGACGACCTCGTGGACGGGCCTGTTGTCCAGGCGCGCCACGAGCGCCACGCCACAGGCATCGTGCTCGTAGCGTGGATCGTAGAGGCCGGCGGCCTGTGTCGGCGGGGTCTTCATGCTCATAGGAGTGCCTCCGAGGCGGCGCATGGGCACTGTGAGGCGGGCCCCGACAAGGGTAGCAGCGGGCTCACGGCGAATCCCCGTTGCGTGACGAGCGACGCACGGCCCGTAACGGTGCTCACGACAGGCGGCACGATCGCGATGACCGGGCCGCGGGCGACCCCGGCGCTCGATGCCGAGGCGCTGCTCGCGGCGGTGCCCGCGCTCGCGGCGGTCGCCGGCCTGCGCGCCCGCACGGTCCTCTCGCTGCCCGGCGCGCACATGACCGCGACCGACGCGCTGACGGTCGCGCGCGCCGCGCTGGACGAGGCCGCCGGCGGGCGCGGCGTCGTCGTCACCCACGGCACCGACACGCTCGAGGAGGCCGCCATGCTGTGCGACGTGCTGCACGCGGGCGCCGCGCCGATCGTCTTCACGGGGGCGACCCGGCCCGCGAGCGCGCCCGGCGCCGACGGTCCGGGCAACCTGCTCGACGCGGTCGCGGCCGCCGGCGCCGCGACCGCGCGCGACATCGGGGTCCTCGTCGCCTTCGCGGGCGAGCTGCACGCCGCGCGCGCGGTGCGCAAGGTGTCGTCGACCTCCCCGGCCGCCTTCGGCTCGCCCGCGACGGGGCCGCTGGGCGGCGTCGCCGAGGGCCGCGTGTCGATCGCCGCCCGTCCGCTGCGCCCCACCGCGTTCGCCGTGCCGCAGCTGCTGGACGCGCGCGTCCCGATCGTGCCGACCTGGCTCGGCGACGACGGCGCCGGACTGCGGGCGGCGCTGCGCGACGGCGCGGACGCCGTCGTCTTCGTCGCCCTCGGAGCGGGGCACGTCTGCCCCGCGGTGCTCGCCGCCCTGCGCGAGGTCGCCGCCGCGATCCCGGTCGCGTTGACGGTTCGGCCCGATCGCGGCCGGCTGCTGTACGAGACCTACGGCTTCGAGGGCGCCGAGGGCGATCTGCGCGCCAGCGGAGCGCTTGCGGCGGCCGCGCTCTCGCCGCAGGCAGCCCGGATGGTGCTCCTGGCGGGGCTCGGAGCGCGGGCAGGTCAGAGCGCGCTCGCACGCGCGCTCGACGCGGGGAGCTGAGCGATGCGGGCCATCGACTCTGGTCAATACGCCGCGCATGCCCCGTCTTGGGTTCCCGGCGTCTATCCTGACGGGCGGATCGGAGGGGATCCACGCAGATGCCAACTTCGCGAGTCGGGACGAGAGTGAAACGCGATCAGCACGGGCACCATGGCCGATGACGGCTCGGACGGGGCCGTACCGTCCACATCCGAAGGGGTGACCGCCACGCCCGACCTTGAGCTCAAGTTGCCGGCCCGCGCCGAGAACGTCGCGGTCGTCCGGCACGCATTCGGCGGCTTCGCGGAAGCCCTCAGCGTCAACGAGCAGACCCTCGCCGACATCAAGCTCGCGGTGACCGAAGCGTGCACGAACGTGGTCATGCACGCCTACGAGGAGGGCCATCACGGCGACCTCGAGGTCGACGCGAGCATCGACGAGACCCGTCTGACCGTCGTCATCCGCGACAACGGCCGCGGCATCGTCCCGCGCCCGGACTCGCCCGGGCTCGGCCTTGGCCTGCCGCTCATCGCCACGCTCGCCGAGACCCTCGAGCTCGGCCGCGACCCCCGCGAGAACACCGAGGTGCGGATGACGTTTCTTCTGCTCGACGACGAACCGGGCGCCGCGTGAGCCTCGGGGTCCAGCCCGTGTTCAACCGCGCCTACGTCGCCGTGGCGCGCGGACCGCTCGGCGCGCCGGTGCTCGGGCGCGTCATCGGCATGCTCGCCGCGCGGGCGGACTGCCCGATCGACCGGCTCGAGGATGCGCTGCTCGCCGCGGACGCGGTGGCCGCGAAGGCGGGGTCGTTCAGCGGAGACGGCCGCACCCGCGTCGCCGTCGTCGCGCGTCTGGGCTCCGTCGAGATGCACGTCGGTCCGCTGCGCCCCGACGGCGCGGGAGGCCTGCTGGCGTCCGCGGCCCTGCCGGGCGTGGGCAACATCCTCGAGCAGGTGACCGACGACCTCCTCGCCGAGGAACGCGACGATGGCGAGTACCTCGTCATCCGCCTGGGCTTCGGCGCCCAGGAGACCTCCCGGATCGACCGGATGCAGTCCGATGTCACCTGACTTCGCGATCGTGGAGCACGCCGTCGAGGACGACCGCCACGTGCTCGAGGTGCGCGGCGAGATCGACCTGTTCACGGCGCCGGAGCTCAAGCAGGTCATCGGCGCGACGATCGAGGCGGGACGGATCCGCATCGTCGTCGACCTCACGCACACGACGTTTCTGGACTCGACGGCGCTGGGCGTCCTGATCGGCGCCGTCAAGCGGCTGCGGTCGCGCGACGGAGCGCTGGCGATCGTCAACGTCGACGAGAACATCGCCAAGACCTTCGAGATCACCGGCCTCGATCAGATCTTCACGATCGTGGCGACGCGCGAGGACGCCGTCGAGGCGATCGGCCGCGCGCGCGACGGCACCGCCTGAGCCCGCGAGCTCAACCTGGTGCGAGCAGGTCCAGCACGGCCTCCTCGACCGGCCCCTGGATCGCCGTTGCGCCGGGCGCCACGCCGATCAGGTCCAGCGAGCGCTTGATCGTCTGTCCCCCGCGGTAGCGGTCGAAGACGCGCGGATCGATGTAGGAGCCGCGCGCCACCGCCGGCGTGTTGCCCAGGTAGAAGGCGACCTCCTTGACGACCCGCGTGATCGCCCGCTTGCGCGCGGTCGCGCCGAGCCGGTCGGGCTCGTTGACGGCCAGCCCGACGGCCGCGAGGACGGTCGCGCCCCACGTGCGAAAGTCCTTGGCGGAGACGTCGAGGCCCGTCGCGGCCTTCAGGTAGGCGTTGATGTCCGGCGAGCGCACGTCGCACCAGCGCCCGTCGCGGCGGTAGGCCAGCAGCTCGTCGCCGCCCGTGCGCCGCCGCTTCAACGTGCCGACGATCTCGGCGACCGCGGGGTCGATGATCGCCTGCACGCGCCGCTTGCTCTCCTTGGCGACGTAGTCGAAGCGGATGACGTCGCCGTCGAGCGTGACGTGGCGCTTGAGCATCGTCGCGAGCCCGTACGTCTCGTTCGTGACGGTGTAGACCTCCGAGCCGATCCGGAAGAAGCCGCGGTCGAGCAGCCGTGCGGCGCACGCGAGCACCTGCTCGCGCGAGAGGTCGCCGAGCGCGATGTCGTGGGCGACGACCGAGCGCAGCGCGGGCAGCGCCCGCGCGAAGGCGACCATGTCGTCGAACTTCTCGAGGTCGCGCCGCTCGCGCCAGCGCGGGTGATAGAGGTACTGCTTGCGGCCGCGGGCATCGATGCCGGTCGCCTGGATGTGCCCGAACGGGTCGGGCGAGACCCAGACGTCCCTCCAGGCCGGCGGGATCACGAGCGCGGTGATCCGCGCGACGATCTCGGCGTCGGTGATCCGCTGGCCCGTCTCGTCGATGTACAGAAAGCCGCTGCCGCAGCGCCGCCGCGTCAACCCCGGCGTGCTCGGGTCCGAGCGGCGCAGGCGCCGGGGACGGTTCGGAGGGGCGGCAACGGCCATCGGCGCCGGTGGCTACTACCCGGCGGGGGCCGGGCGCCTAACTCTTGGACGCGGTCTTCTTGGCGGCGGGCTTCTTCGCCGCCTGCTTCTTGGCGGGCGCCTTCTTCGCGGCCGCGCCCGCGCCGTTGCCCTCGCGGGCCTTCACGGCGTCCAGGCTGGCCTTCAGGGCCGACATGAGATCGGGCACCTCGGCGTCCTCCTCGTCCGCCGCCGGCTGCACGGCGATCTCCTTGCCCTCGGCCTTGCGCTCGACGAGCGCGAGGACCTCCTCGCGGTAGGAGTCGCGGTACTTGTCGGCGTCGAACGGACCGGCCAGCGAGTCGACGAGCTGCTTGGCGATGGCGAGCTCGCGCGGCTTGATCTCGACGTCCTCGACCGCGCCGATCTCGTCGATCGCCGCCGTGTCGATGATCTCGTCCGGGAAGACCATCGTCGACATCGCCAGCACGTGCTCGCCGATCGGCCGGACCGCGACGAGCTGCTGCTTGGAGCGGATGACGACGTTCGCGATCGCGACGCGCCCGGTATCGCGCATCGCCTCCAACAGAAGGCGGTAGGGCTTCACGCCCCCGGGGCCGGGCGCGAGGTAGTAGGGGTGGTCGTAGTAGATCGGATCGATCTCGTCGAGCGCGACGAAGTCCTCGATCTCGATCGACTTCGTCTTCTTGGGGTCCAGCGCGTCGAGCTCGCCAGGCTCGATGACCACATAGCGGTCGGGCGTCAGCTCGTAGCCCTTGACGATGTCCTCGTAGGGGACCTCCTCGCCCGTCGTCGGGTCCACGCGCTTCTGCTGGATGCGCACCCCGGTCTCGCGGTTGAGCTGGTGGAAGCGCACGGTCTTGCGCGAGACGGCGGAGTACAGCTTGACCGGCACCGTGACGAGTCCGAACGAGATGGCGCCGGTCCAGATCGACCTGGGCATTCCGACAGGATATGCCTCCCGCGCCCGCATCCCTGCACGTCGCACGGACTGTTGCAGCAAAGCGGGTAGACCCTGGGCAGCAAACCCCCCACCCCCAGGAGACCGAACGATGGCATCCACGACGAGCGCAGCACGCGGAATCCTGTCCGACGAGAGCCGCGAGCAGCGCGATCACATCATCGAGCTGCTGACGACGGCCTACTGGATGGAGATCGAAACCGTGATGTCCTACATCGCGAACTCGACGAACCCCGACGGCGTGCGCGCCCAGGAGATCATCGCGTCGCTGCGCGCCGACATCCAGGACGAGATCGCCCACGCGCAGCAGTTCGCGGCGCGGATCAAGGCGCTCTACGGCGTCGTTCCGGGCTCGGCGCAGTTCGCGTCCGAGCAGTCCTTCCTGCAGCCGCCCGCCGACCAGGCCGACATCGTGCACGTCATCAAGGGCGTCGTCGAGGCCGAGCGCGGGGCCATCGAGCACTACAACCGGATCATCCAGGAGACCGCCGACTCCGATCCGGTCACCGCCGACATGGTCACGACGATCCTCGCCGACGAGGAGGGCCACATGCGGCTCTTCGAGGGCTTCTTGCGCGAGTACGAGGGCCGCGGCTGAACCCGCGCGCCGCGCGCCGCCCCGGCCGCTAGTGGGTCGTCCAGGAACGTTCGACCGGAAACCCGGGATGCCGGCGCCGGCTGGCAAGGACGCAGGACCGAAGGTGTGGCTCTGCCACATCGAGCGTCCGAGGACGCCGCCAGGCGGTGATCGGCGCCCGGGGTTCCGGGTCAAACGTTTGTGGATGACCCACTAGACCGTCTGCGGAGCGTCGGGCGGGTCGATCGGCACGTCGCGGTCGGGGTCCGGCTGCGGGACGGCGGGCGGCTGCGGGTCCCCGGGCGGACCCGGCGGCGGGCCGGGCTCGGCGTCGGGCACGATCGACGGCTCGGGCACGATCGGGGTCGGAGCCTCGCCCGGCGTGGGGACCTTCAGCTGCGGCGATGCGCCGGCAAGGGTGAGGAGCATGGCGTCCGGTTACCCGAAGGGGGTGTCGTCCAAGCACTCGCGCAGCTCGCCGAGCGAGTCGAAGACCGCCGCGGCCCCGGCCTCGCGCAGCTCGTCGGCGCCGAAGCCGCCGGTGCGCACGCAGATCGTCGGGACCTCGAGCTTCTTCGCCGACGTCACGTCCCACGTCGAGTCGCCGACCATGACCCCCGGGCCGCCGCCGGCGAGCTCGAGCGCCGCCTGCACGAGGTCTGGCGCCGGCTTGGTGGCCTGCACGCTGCCGGCGTCCGTCCAGCCGTCGGCGAGCTCGCGGGCGTCGAGCAGATCGAGGTAGTGGGCGACGTCCTGCGGCTTGCCCGACGAGGCGAGCACGACCTTGCAGCCGCGTCCCTTGAGATCCTCGATGAGCTCGCGGGCGTCGGCGAACGGCTGGACCTCGTGGCGCAGCTGCGCGAAGAGCGCGTGCTCCTCGGTGCGCACCTGGTCGCCCTGCTCGCGCTCGAAGCCCTCGCCGGCGAGGTGCACGACGAGCTGGTCGCCGCCCATCCCGATCGCGCGGTGGCAGCGCCAGACCGGGATCGTCAGCCCGTGCAGCGCGAACGCGCGGTACCACGCGAGCGCGTGCTGGTAGTTGGAGTCCACGAGCGTGCCGTCGACGTCGAGGATCGCTGCGGGAGCCTGGCTTGAGCGTGGCATCTACCGGCGATGGTCCCCCGACATACGGCGCAGCAATCCGAGCACGAACCAGAGCCCGCCGAACATCGTCGCGGTCAGCGTCGTCGTGACGAGCGCCGTGCGACGCCCGAACAGCAGATCGGTCACGAGCAGGATCGAGCCGTTCATCGCGACGGCGAGGCAGACGAGCCCGGCGACGGCGAGCTTCGTCGAGATCGCGATGAGCCGCGGCTTGTCGCCCCCCTCGAACATGAGCCGGTGATACGCCGTTGGCGCGATGAACAGCGCCGAGGCGGTCGCGGAGGCCAGGAGGGTCACGAAGTACACGTTGACCTGGAACTCGGTGACGGTCGAGAAGCGGTTCTGAAACGGGACGGCGAGCAGGAACGCGAACAGCACCTGGACGCCGGGCATCGCGACGCGCAGCTCGCCGAGCAGCTGGTCGAGCTGGCGGTTGCGCCGTTCGTGCTCGGTCTCTTCGCGTCCAGCCGGCGTGTCGGCGGCCATGCACGCTGCATTCCCCGGTCGGCGGGCGCGCGAACACCCGCAGGTCGCGTTGCGCGATCAGGCGCCCGCGGGTCGGCCGTCGCGATCGGCTCGGTCGGGCTGGGCACGTGGTGCGTCGGCGGCGGCGCGCAGGCGCGTGATCGCCTGGCGGATGATGCGCGAGACCTGCATCTGGCTGACGCCGATGACCGCGCCGATCTCGGCCTGCGTCATGTCCTGCTCGAAGCGCATGCGCAGCACGTCGCGCTCGCGCGGCGTGACGGTCGTCAGCAGCGTCTGCAGGGTCGCGCGCTCCTCGGCGCGGTCAAAGCCGTCCTCCCCGACGCCGACCGAGTCGGCGATCGTCGCGATGTCCTCCTCGCCGCCGGGGCGCGGGGCGTCGAAGGAGATCGCGCGGTACGCACCGCCGGCCCGCAGCGCCTCGAGCACCCCCTCCTCGTCGACGCCGACGACGGCGCCGATCTCCTTGACCGACGGCTGGCGGTGCAGCTCCTCGGAGAGCTCGCCGACGGCACGGTCGACGCGCAGCGCGAGCTCCTGCAGGTCGCGCGGCACGCGGACCGCCCACGTGCGGTCGCGGAAGTAGCGCTTGATCTCGCCGAGGATCGTGGGGACCGCGTAGGAGGAGAACGCGATCTCGCGCTCGGGGTCAAATCGGTCGACGGCCTTGATCAGCCCGAGCGAGGCGACCTGCAGCAGGTCGTCGAGCGGCTCGCTGGCGCGCTGATAGCGGCGGGCGAGCTGCCTGGCGAGGGGCAGGAAGCGCTCGACGAGCTGGTCGCGGGCCTGCAGGTCGCCCTGCTCGTGGTAGCGCACGAAGAGGTCGCGATCGGCGCGCGACCGCTCGGGGCCGGGTCCGCGGGCAGATGCCGGCGGCGTCGTCGTCATGAGCATGACCGGTTCCCGATCCGGCAAGGGGGTACTTCAGCTGCGACCATGCGGACCTCCGACCGTTCTTCGTGGCGCCGGAGGGCTGGGGCGCTGTCTGTGCGCGGCGGGGTGCTCGGCCGCGCGTAGGGCAATATACCCAACGTCGAGGCGGCGCGCCCGACTGAACATGAACGATCACACGACCACCCAGGGGCTGCGCGTCCTCGCCGCCGACGAGGACGAGGCGACGCTGCGCGCGACCGACGAGCTGCTCAGGGGGCTCGGCCACGAGGTGACGGCGCACGCCGTCAGCGTGGCGCAGGCCGCCGAGCTCATCGCCGGCCAGGACCCCGATCTCTCGGTCGTCGTCGTCCACGACGACGACGACCACGCGCTGGACCTCATCGAGGAGATCACCGAGTACGCGCGCGGCCCGCTGATCGCGCTGCTCGACGGCCACGACGCGGGCTTCGTGCGCCGGGCGGCCGAGCGCGGGATCGACGCCTTCGCGCGCACGCAGTTCACCGACGAGGTGGAGGGCGCGATCGAGCTCGCCGTCAGCCGCCATGCCCGCACGGAGCGGCTCACCGAGCAGATCGAGCAGCTCGAGAGCGCGCTGGAGCGCCGCGGCGCGATCGAGCGCGCCAAGGGCATCCTCATGGAGCGCCACAGCATCGACGACCGCAGGGCGTTCGAGCTGCTGCGCCGGCAGGCGCGGCGCTCCAACCGCCGCGTCGTCGAGCTCGCGCACGCGGTCGCGGACGGCCACGCGCTGCTGCCCGACCTCGCCGAGTGACCGGCCACGCGCCTGCGCCGGTTAGCGGCCCGGTCGGCGGGGCAGCTTGTAGGTGCACATGGTCGACGCGCTGAAGCGGACGTTCGAGAAGTTCCAGGCCGATCAGATGACCGATCGGGCGGCCGCGCTGACGTACTACGTGATGATGTCGCTGTTTCCGGCGCTGCTGGTCTGCGTGTCGCTGCTGGGTCTGCTCGGCGACCAGTCGCTCGTCACGAACGCCGTCGACTACGCCCGCGACAACGGTGCGCCCGCCGAGGTCACCGACGCGCTCGACGCCCTGCTCACGAAGACGATCGAGTCCTCCAGCGGCGCGGTGTCGGGCGCGCTGGTGATCGGCATCGGCGTCGCGCTGTACGGCGCGGCGGGCGCCTTCGGCGGCGCCGGGCGCGCGCTCAACGTCGTCTACTCGACCGTCGAGACGCGCGGCTTCGTCAAGCACAAGCTCGCGGACGTCGGCTTCACGCTGCTGACGATCCTCCTGGCGATCGTCGCGCTGCTGTCGGTCTTCCTCGGCGGCACGCTGGCCAACGACCTCTTCGCCACGATCGGGCTCGGCGACAGCGCCGCCGCGGCCTGGCGCGTCGCGCGCTGGGGGGTCGCGATCGGCGCCGTGCTCGGGATGTACGCCGTCGTCTTCGCGTTCGCGCCCGACATCGCCGCCCGCCGGCGGCGGATCGTCACTCCGGGCGGGCTCGTCGGCGTCGGGATCTGGATCGTGGCCTCGGGCGGCTTCTTTGTCTACGTCGCCAACTTCGGAAAGTACGGCGCGACGTACGGGGCGTTCGCGGGGGCGATCGTCCTGCTGCTGTGGCTGTACCTGTCGAGCATCGCGTTCCTCTTCGGCGCCGAGCTCAACAGCGTCGTCGATCGCGAGGGGCGGCGCGGCGGTCACGCCGCGCCGAGCGGGCGCAGCGTGAGCTCCTCCTCGTAGGAGCACAGCGCCCGCCGCCCCGGGCAGGTCTCGCAGAGCTCGCGATGGGGCGTCGCCGTGACGGGGTACTCGCCGGCGAGCAGGCCGGCGGCGAGCGCGAGCAGCTCGCGCTCGAGGCGCTCGGCGTCGCGGGCTTCGAAGCGCGCGCAGATCGGTTCGGCGGGACGCTCGAGGAACGCGTAGGCGACCTCGACGCGCGCCGCCCCGGAGCGCAGGACGGCGAGCGCGTACACCCGCCGCTGGACGCCGTAGCGCTGCTCGGCGTACGCGGCGAGGTCGGTGTCGGGCTGCAGGCCGTCGGTCTTGTAGTCGACGACGAGCTGCCCGCCGCGCTCGCGCGCGAGGACGTCGACGACGCCGGTCAGCAGCGTGCCCGCGAGCGCGACGCCGAACGCGTGCTCGCGGTGCACCGAGCGGGCGCGCTCGATGCGCCGCGCGAGCGGGGAGTCGCCGAAGGCCGCTGCGAGCCGCGCCACGTCGGCGACCTGCTCGGCGTCGAGCTGCGCTCCCATGTCCGCGGCGGCCCGCGCCGGGTCGAGGCCGGGGTGTTCGAGCAGCGCGTGCACGATCGAGCCCCGCGTGCGCGGGTCGAGCGCGCCCGCGGCGGCGGCGGGGCCGCTCGGCGCCGCCTCGGGCAGGCCCAGCACCCGCTGCAGGTAGTAGCGGTAGCCGCACTGCTTCCAGGCGGCCAGCCGCGAGTAGGACAGCGCGCGCGGCGGGTCGGGCGCGCCCGGGCGCTCGGGCGCCGTGGCGCGCGGCGCCGGCGGCACGGCGATCGGCAGCCGGGAGCCGGCCGGCGCCAGCGACTCGTGGCGCAGCACCCGCCCGACGGTGTCGGGCCGGTTGACGGCGCAGCGCACGCGCGCGCCGCCAAACGCGACGTCGCGCACCGGCTCGTCGGCGCCGGGCAGCGCGCCCAGGTCGCCGCCGAGCAGCGCCGGGCCCAGCCACGCCAGCGGCGACGCCTTCGGCCCCTCGCGGGGCCAGTTCCCCAGCGGCGCCGCGCCGCTGACGAGAAGCCGCTCGCGCGCCCGCGTCAGCGCGACGTACATGACGCGCTCCTCCTCGCGGGCGGCGCGCTCGCGGGCGCGGTCGCGCAGCCGCTCGTAGGCGAGCGTCTTCTCGCTGGAGCCGTCGAGGCCGACGAGGCGCAGCCCGACCTCGTCGCCGCTGACGAGCAGGTCCTCGTCGCCGTCGCCCGGTCGCTGGCGCCCGAGATCGGCCACGCAGACGACCGGGAACTCCAGGCCCTTGGCGGCGTGGATCGACATGAGCCGCACCGCCTTGACGTCGCCGAGCTCGACGGGCGCGTCGGTCTCGCGCGCCTCGGCCTCGAGCTCGGCGGTCGCGAGGTCGGCGAGGCCGCGCACGTCGCGCCCGCGGTCGCGCTCGAACGCGGCGGCGAGCCGCAGCAGCTTGTGGATGTTCGCCAGCCGCCGCTCGCCGCCGGCGAGCGAGAGCACGTGCAGGTCATAGCCGGTCGCGTCGACGACGCGCCGCAGCAGCTCGTCGAGCCCGAGCCGCGGCGCGAGCGCCCGCTCGGCGGCGAAGCGGGCCGCGAAGCTCGCCAGCCGCTCGCGGTCGCCGGCGGCAAGCCGCTCGCGCAGCGCCGCGTCGTGCTCGATCGCCCGCCACATGTTCGCGCTCCCGCCGGCGCCGGCGACGTGGGCGAGCCCGTCGGAGGACAGGCCGACGAGCGGCGAGGCGAGCACGCCGAGCAGCGCGGTCTCGTCGCGCGGGTTGGCCAGCGCGGCGAGCCACGCGCAGAGATCGCGCACGACCTGGCGGCCCCAGTAGCCGCGCCCGCCGACCGACATCGTCAGCAGGTCCTGGTCCTCGAGCGCGCGCTCGAAGACCGGCAGGTCGCCGAGCGCGCGCATGAGCACGACGACGTCCTGCGGTCGGTGCAGGCCGGCGTCGACGAGCTCGCGCACGCGCTGGGCGAGCAGGCGCGCCTCGGCCTGGCGCCAGGCCTTCGTGCCCGGGCGCACCGCGCCGAGCTCGACCTCCTCCCAGCCCGCCTGGTCGGTGATGAGCAGCTCGACGAGCGGCTCGCCGGACGGCTCGGTCTCGCGCCCGGCGCGCAGCGCGACGAAGCCGGCGCCGAAGCGCGGGGCGAAGGCGGCGTTGATCGTGTCGAGGATCGCGCCGTGCGAGCGGAAGTTCGTCGCGAGCGTCGCGACCCGGCCGCCCGCCGCGAACTCGTCGCGCAGCCGCCGGAAGACGTCGACGTCGGCGTGGCGAAAGCCGTAGATCGACTGGCGTTCGTCGCCGACGAGGAACAGGTCGTCGCGGTCCAGCGCGCCGAACAGCTCCAGCTGCAGCGGATTTGAGTCCTGCAGCTCGTCGACCATGACGCGCTCGAAGCGCCCCGCGTAGGAGTCGCGCAGCGCGGGGTGGGCGTCGAGCAGGTCGCGCGCGTGCAGCTCGAGATCGTCGAAGTCCAGCGCCGCGCGAGCGTGCTTGGCGTCGGCGTAGGCGTCGGCGTAGTCGCCGAGCAGCTCGTCGAGCAGCGCCAGCGCGGCGGCCGCGCGCGCGTCCCGGCAGGCCGTCACGTAGGCGTCGAGCGCGGCGCGGTAGGCGTCGCAGACCGGCGTCTTCAGCGCGTTGGCGCTCAGCGCGAGCTTCATCTCGCCGAGCTCCGCGGCCGCCTCGCCCGGCGCCGCGCTCGCGAGCAGCTCGGCGCAGCGCTCCAGGCGCTCGCGTGCGACCCCGACGACCTTCCCGTCGCCGGCGCGCGCAAGCTCGGCGGCCGCCGCGGCGCGGGCGGCCTGCAGCGGCGCCAGCAGCCGCTGCGGGTCGGCGAGGCCCCGCGCGCGCGGCAGTCGCGGCCGCGTCTGCCCGGCGCTGCGCAGCGCGTCGTGGACCCCGGCGATCGCGGTCCGCAGCCGGTCGGCGTCGTAGGCCGCGACGAGGTCCAGCGCCGCGGCCCCGCGAGCTCCGCCGAGCAGGCGCGCGAGCGCCTCGTCCCAGGCGCGGTCGCGCAGCGGCCGGGCGGCGGCCTCGTCGAGGACCGTGAAGGCCGGGTCCAGCCCGGCCGCGATCGCATGCGCGCGCAGCACCCGGGCGCAGAACCCGTGGATCGTCGACACCCAGGCCGCCTCGGTCTCGCGCGCCTCGTCGCGGCGGTTGAGCTCGACGAAGCGCTGGCGCACGCGCGCGCGCAGCTCGCCGGCGGCCCGCTCGGTGAACGTGATCGCCAGGATGCGCGACGGCCGCACGCCGTCCTCCAGCACCGAGCGCACGAAGCGCTCGACGAGCACGGAGGTCTTGCCGCTGCCGGCGTTGGCCTCCAGCAGCAGCGAGCCCGTGCGGCGCCGGACCGCGTCGGACTGCTCGGCGGTGAGCGATCGGCCGCCGGGGCCGAGCAGCGTGCCGGCGCCGAGCGTCATGCGGCCTCGCAGCGGCAGATCGACGGGTAGGCGCAGCCCTTGTCGTTGTACGTGCACGTGTCGGGCTTGGGTGCCAGCGCGCCCGCGCGCAGCTGCGCGACCGTGGCGAGCACGTCCTCGAGCACGCCGTCGAGGATCGCGGCGAACTCCGCTTCGGGACGGCGGTCGGTCTTGACGGCCTTCAGGTCCGGGTCGGCGTCGCCGAGCAGCAGCCCGCGGGCGCGCTGCTCGCGCCCGCCGATCGGCTGGTACAGGCCGCCGACGGGGCGCAGGCCGAGCACGTCGCGGGCCGCGAGCATGTAGAGCGCGACCTGGTACTTGCGCTTGGCGCGCCAGCTCGCCGACTCGACCGTCATCCGGCCCTTGTAGTCATAGACGAGCGTGCTGCCGTCCGGCCCGGCGTCGATGCGGTCGATGCGCCCGCGCAGCCGCACGCCGCCGGCCAGCTCGAGCGGCGGGTGCTCGTCGTCCGCTCCGCCGAAGTCGACCTCCAGCGCTGCCGGCTCGAAGCGCGATCCCGAGGTCGCGGCATGCTCGAGGTAGCGCAGCACGTCGGCGTGCAGCCGGTGCTCCATGGCCCGCTGGCGGCTCGGGTCGCGCGACATCGTGATCTGCTCGGTCCCGGCGAAGCGCTCGATGGCTTGGACCGCGAGCGCGCGGGCGGCCGGCAGCGTCGCGGCGTCGAGCCGCCCGCTCGCCGTCGTCTCGATGAGGCCGCGCAGCACCGCCTCGAGCACGCAGTGCGTCAGCGCGCCGCGCAGCATCGCCTCGGGGTCGGGCTCGAGCCCCTCGGGCCGCAGCATCCGCTCGACGAACCAGCGCACCGGGCAGCTCGCCCACAGCTCGACGCCCGAGGCCGACCACGCCGGTCGGTCGCGCAGCGCCGCGACGAGCTGCTCGTCGCGCAGCGGGGCGATCGGCGCCTCGCGCCGGCGCGGGCCGCCGGCGGCCTCCCCGCGCAGGCGCTCGCGCTCGCTCGGCGCCTCGCCGCCGGGCCAGCCGACCTGGCCGAGCGACCGCATGCGGCGGCGCTCCTGCAGCTCGGGTCCGAAGAGGTCGCAGACGTCGGAGACGAAGAACGAGCGCACGGCCGGCTCGCCGTCGTCGCCGGCCTCGTGCCAGGAGAGGTACAGGCGCTCCTGCGGCCGCGAGACCGTCGCGTAGAAGAGGAAGCGCTCGGCGCCGAGGTCGTCGCGGCGGCGCAGCCGCAGCCCGGAGGCGGCCGCGATCTGCTCGCGCTCGGTGTCGGCGAACAGCGGCTCGGTGCGCGCCATGGCCGGGAACGTCCCCTCCTGCAGGCCGCAGGCGAAGAGGATCCGTACGCGCCGCGCGCGCAGCGACAGCGGGTCGGCGACGGTGACGAGGCCGGGCGCGGGCGCGGTCCCGACGAAGACGTCGAGGTCGTGCAGCAGCGCGGCGAGCTCGTCGGGCTGCGCCGCGAGCGCGCGGTCGCCGCGCGCGAGCGTCGCGAGCTGCTCGAGCGCGGCCCGTCCGGCGCGCAGGACGGCCGCGTCCTGTGCCTCGATGCCGGTGAGCACGTGCGCGGCGCGCCGGCGCGGGGCGGCGAACAGCACCTGCAGCTCGGCCGCGAGACGCTCGGCGAGCTCCGCGCCGCCGCGCTCCTGGGCGGCCCGGACGCGGTCGATCGCCGCCAGCGTCCAGCGGCGGCGCTGCCACAGCTCGCGCACGCCGTCGGCCGTGCGGACCCCCTCCTTGCGGGCCTGCGTCTCCAGGCGGTCGGCAAGCTCGGGTCGCGTCAGCAGCCCCGGCGTGCGCAGGTAGGCGAGCAGGTCCTCGGCGCGACCGCCCGGCAGCGCGCAGCGCGCGAGGCCGACGAGGCCGCGCCCCAGCGGCGTGTGCCCGAGCTTGAGGCGCCGCTCCAGGGCGAGCCGCATGCCGAACGCGCCGAAGACCTCCGTCAGCAGCGCGGCGCGCTCGGCCGGCGCGCGCAGCACGACCGCGATCTCCTCCGGGGCGACACCCTCGGCGTCGATGAGGCGCGCCGCCTGCGCGGCGACGAGCTCGAGCTCGGCCCGTTCGCCGCCGCCCTGCAGCAGCGTGACCGCGTGCCCCGGATCGACGGGGTCCGGATCGAAGAGCTGGCCCTCGCCGGGCTCGAAGAGGCCGCGCTCGAGGTGATGCAGGGCCGCCCGCGACGCCGGCTCGTAGTGCTCGGCGCGCGCCTTGAGCGCGACGTGCTCGACGCCCTCGCGGTACAGCTCGGCGAACGCGGTCGCGCGGCCGGCGAACGCCATCCGTCCGGGCTCGTAGGCGAGCGAGAGGGTCACCTGGGCGCCCGTGCCGGCGAGCGTCTCGACGGCGTCGCGCTGCAGCGGCTGCAGGTCGTCGAAGCCGTAGAAGAAGACCGGGGTCTCACCCCAGGCCGCGGGGCGCTCGCGCAGCGCGTCGAGCGCGGCCGCCTCGTAGAGGCGCGCGTCCAGCCGCCCGACGCGCTGGAGCGTGCGCCGGTAGCCGGCGTACAGCGCGGCCACCTCCTCGGCGTAGGCCAGGCGCCCGGGGTCGGCCGCCGCCCAGGCCCGCAGCGCCTGCGTCAGGCGCTGCGGGGTGACGCGCAGCGCTTCGAGCTCGTCGACGAAGCGCAGCAGCTCGCCGGTGAACCCGCGCGTTGCGGCCGAGCGCGCCAGCGCGCGCAGCGGCGCCGCGGCGATCGCGGCGGCCGCGACGCGCTCGCGGGCGAGCGTGCCCAGGGGCCGCCCGCGCACGCCGCCGCGCCTGGCGCACTCGGCGACGAGCCAGGCGAAGCGAACGACCTGCGCGCCGAAGACGACGCCCCCCGCCGCCAGCTCGCCGCGGTAGCGCTCGACGTCGGGCAGCGTCGGAACGACGAGGATCGGCTGCTCGCCGCGCTTGAGCGCGGCGCGGTAGCCGTCGAGGACGACGCGCGCCTTCTCGGCGTTGGCGGGACCGGTGACGAGCGTGAGCGGCACGCCACCATCGTCGCGCCTGGACCCGACGGTGTCGCCGGGGCGCCCTAGCCGAGCGCCGTGAACGACCGCGAACCGAGCGTCGTCACGCTGTTCGCGGCGAGCCCCGACGAGGACAGCGTGTAGAGCGTGTCGCCGACGACGAGCGAGCGGCCGATCGGCGGCGCGTAGCCGTCGACCGCGGGATGCGCGATCCGGCCGGCCTCGGCGATGCTCGCCGCGCCGATCGCAAATCCGATCGCGCCCTCGAAGCCGGCGCCGTCCTGCTCGTGGATCGAGATCGGAACGACCGCCAGCCGCGACGGCCTCCAGTACAGGAAGGCATGCGGGTCGAACTCCGCCGCCGACGAGGCGCCCGAGCCCAGCGCCGCCTGCGCCGTGCGCGTCGGGCGAGCCGGATCGGACACGTCGAAGAGCGAGAGCTGGGTGCCCTGCGTGCGGCCCTCGGCGGTCGCGTCCTGGCCGATCCCGAGCAGCACGTCGCCGGAGATCGGGTGCAGGTAGGCCGAGAAGCCGCGGATCTTCAGCTCGCCCGCCACCCGCGGCGCCGTCGCGCGCGAGAGGTCGAGCGTGTAGAGCGGATCGACCTGGCGGAAGGTCACGACGTAGCCGCGGTCGCCGGCGAAGCGGACGGCGAAGATCCGCTCGCCGCGCCCGAGGCCGGCGACGCGGCCGAGCGCGACGAGGCCGGCGCCGCGCTCGCGCAGCACGGTCACGAACGACTCGCTGTCGCGCGCGAGGCCGCCCTGAAACCACGCGGGCTCCTCGGTCGTCGCCACCCGCAGGACGCCGCCGTGCTCGGACAGCGCGTACTGGTTGAGCACGAACCCGGTCACGGCGCCCGACGACGCGTAGCTCGTGCGAGCGCGGCGCGAGGCGTCGAAGCGGTGGATCTCCGTGCTGCTGCGCTGCGGCACCGAGCGTCCGCCGTCCAGCGACGGCGACCAGCGGCGGCTGGCGACGTACAGGCCCGTCGCCGACGCGTAGACCGTCTGGGCGCCCGCCATGATCGCGTCGCGGTCGACGTCGTACAGGCCCTTGCCCAGATCGACGGTCAGCACCGTCGTCAGGTCAAGGCCGGAGAAGCGGCGCGGGTGGCGCACGCCGCTGCAGCCCACCGCCGAGCGGCGAAACGTCCGCCCCGTGATCCGGCTGCGCAGCACGGTGCGCGGCACGAAGCGGCCCAGCGAGGCGCGCGCGATCGCCGCGGGGCGGATCGGGTCCGGCGACGCCGCGACGACGACGCGGGCCGTCGCGCCGGTGAGCCGCGCGTCGACGACGGAGCCGTTCATCGTGAGCGTGCGCCGTACCCGCAGGTTCGCCGGGTCGCTGACGTCGACCTCGGTCAGCTGCGCCCTGGATGCCGGGAGGATGACGTCGGCGGCGAACGCCTGGCCGCCGAAGGCGTTGCTCAGCACGAGCACCCGGTCGCCGTGCACCAGCAGCTGATGACCGGCGCCGCCGCCGAGCGCGAGCGTCCCCACGACCGTCGGCCGCTGGCCCGTGATGTCGATCGCCAGCAGCCGGTCACCGGCGACGGCGAAGATCGTGCGCCCGTCGGTCTTGACGATGTCGGGCTCGTCGATCCCCGCCTCCTGCACGTTGGTCTGCGAGAACTCGGGCGGCGCGGCGCGGTCGGACTCGGCGGCGGGCGCGCCGGGCGGCGCCCCGGCCGTCGTGGCGGGCACCGGCCGACCCAGCGGCTGCGGGCGCAGCGCGCCGGCGCGGGTCCGGACGCCGGTGGACCCGCCCGTGCGGCGGGCATGGTGGCGCGCGTAGCTCAGCAGCGCAGAGCAGGACGCGAAGGCCGGCAGCGCGGAGCGGGCCTTGGCCGGCGGCTCGGCCGCCGCAGCGGCCGGCGTGGCGACGAGCAGCAGCGCGGCCGCGAGCGCGGCCGGGGCGGCGACGAGCAGCAGCGCGGCCGCGAGCGCGGTGACGCCTCGACCGGCCCTCCGATCGAGGATCCCCGCGGCCGTCCGTCGCCTGCTCGCCACCCCTGCATCCTGCGCCTCACGAGCCGCATGTCAAGCGGCGGGGGCCGGGGCCGGAGGTCGCCGGCCTCAGTCCTTCGCCGTGTAGCCGATCGTGCCCGTGTCGCAGGTCACGCTCTCGCCGCCTTCCTGCAGCGTGGTGACGACGGTGAAGCGCGCGGTGCCGACGACCTTGGTGCCGCGCTTGTCGCGCTTGCCCGTCAGCAGGCCGGTGTATCGCAGCGTGACGCCGGGGAAGAGGCTGCTTGCGATCGGCCCGCTGTCGTAGGTCGAGCGAAACGTCCGGTTGGCGCGCAGCGGGATCGCCTTGAACTGGTCGACATCGCCGAACGTCGTGTCGTCGGTGCACGCGTACGTGTAGCCGACGTAGGCGCGCGTGACCTGTCGCGCGTCGCGCGAGAGCACGAGGGCGACGTGCCCGCCCTTGGTCTCCGCGACGTATGAGCTGCCGCTCGGCGCGACCGTGCGGCTTGGTGCGGCTGCCGCGGACCCCG
The DNA here is from genome assembly GCA_963722455.1 of uncultured Solirubrobacteraceae bacterium. Lineage (GTDB taxonomy): Bacteria > Actinomycetota > Thermoleophilia > Solirubrobacterales > Solirubrobacteraceae > CADCVQ01. The sequence continues at coordinate 65,738 of CAVRMD010000004.1, read as the reverse complement.
TGAGCGCCGCGGCCGGCACGGCCAGCAGCACGACGCCGAGCGCCGCCGCCGACGCGCGGCGCCGCCTCGGCCCGACCGGTGAGCACGTGCGCATGACATACCTCATCTCTGGACGGCGGTCGTGCCGGTGCGGCAGCGACCGCTGGACGTGCCGGCGGCTGGGGGCGCCGCCGGCCTGCCGCACCACGCTACGGCCACACGGCCGGCCACCACAAGCGCCACGGGCGGCATTTGAGGTGAACTTGATCTCGCCTGCCCCATCGTCGTGCACACAGGTGATTGAGCGGATGTTGAGGTGACAGCAGTCAGCACGGGTCACAATGGGCGCGTGCCACACCGGCCGGCACCCGCGGTCGTGTCGTCGCGCTGGTCGCGGCCTTCGCCGGCGGCTGCGGGCCAAGCCCGCCCGAGCTCCCGACCGCGAGCTGACGATCGCCACCGGACGCGACGGCGGGGTGTTCAACCCTTCGGCGCCGGCCTCGCCCGCGTGATCAACGACAATCTGCCGAGGCTCAGGCGCGGGCGATCCAGACCGACGGCTCGATCGAGAACCTCCACCTCCTGCGCGCGGACGAGGTCGACCGGCTTGTCCTGCCGGCACGCCTGCAGAGCCTCGGGTCACCGCTGGCCGCCCGCGCGACGCCGTAGCCGCGCTGTGTCAGCGCCGACGCCAGCGCCGCCGCCACGCGATCGCGGTCCTCAACGACGAGAATGCGCACCGTCGCGGGCCTACGCCGCCGGCAGGATGCCGGCGCGCACCGCTTCGCGCAGCACGCGGCGGGCGTCGGCGAAGGCGTCCGCCGACCCGAGCACGACGACCGCGATCCGCCGGGCGCCGCGCTCGACGACGGCGACGAGGCAGAACCGAGCGGCGTTCGTGTAGCCGGTCTTCAGGCCGATCGCGCCCGGGTACCGATCGCGCAGCAGGTGGTTGGTGCTGTACAGCGTGAGCTTGCGTCCCGCCCCCGGCCACACGCGGGCGTAGCGCTTGCGCGCGATGGCGGCGATCCGCGGCTCGCTCATCGCCCGCATCGCGAGCACCGCCACGTCGGCGGCGCACGAGCGGTTGCGCCGGTCCAGCCCGTGCGGGTCGGCGAAGTGCGTGCAGGTGAGCCCGAGCAGGCGGGCGCGCGCGTTCATGAGCGCGACCCAGGCGCGCTCGGAGCCGGCGCCGGCGACGGCGAGCGCCACCGCCGCGTTGTTCGCAGACGAGATGAGCAGGCCCTTGAGCAGGACATCGGCGCGCACGCGCCGGCCCGGCTTCAGGCCGGCCATGCGCGAGCCGCCGACCCAGTCGGCCTCGCGCGCCACGCGGACGCGCTTGCCCGGCGCGAAGCGCTCGACGGCGAGCAGCGCGGTCATGAGCTTCGTGAGGCTCGCGATCGGGCGCACGGTCGTCGCGTTGCGGCGCCAGAGCACGGCGCCGTCGCCGAGGTCGACCGCCAGGCCGGCCGCGGCTGCGGCGTGAGCGTCAGCCACGGCATGAGCGAGCGGCGCGTCAGGTCCACGCGGGCCGCGCCGGCGGGCTCGGGCAGCGGTCCCAGCGCGTCCTGGTGCGCCGCTTCGGGCTGCGGCGCGGCTTGCGCCGGCGGCGCCGGCGGCGGGCGCTCGGAGGCCCGGCTGATCGGACGCGACGCGGCGTCGTCGCCCCCGTCGGGCGTCAGGACGCCGGCGCCGAGCAGCGCGATCGCCGCGAACAGCAGCACGCCGAGGAGCGCGAGCAGCCTCACGGCTCGATCATCCCGCGCCGACCGGCGCGTGCGGGTCCTGCTCGGCTACGCGGCCGCGGAGCCGCGCCGACCGGCGCGTGCGGGTCCTGCGCGGCTACGCGGCCGCGGAGCCGGACTCGGCGGGGTCGCCGGCGCCGGCGGGCGCGGCGGGTACGGCCTCGGAGGGGTCCGGTGCGCTCTTGGCACCCTCCCGCGCCCAGGCCTCGTCGAACTGCACCCGCCACTTGCCCTCCTCGCTCTGCTCGAGCGCAAGCTTCGCACGAAACGAGCGGCCGCTTCGACCCTTGAACCCCGTCACGGGCTTGGCGGTCCGGCCCGTCGCGATGAGCTCCTTCGCGATCGCGATCGGCAGCGTCTTGCCGGCCTTGGCCTTCCAGATGACGAAGCCGCAGCCCGGATCCGCGCGCGACCAGCACGAGAAGCCCTTGCGGTTCTCGACGATGTCGTTGCCGCAGACGGGGCACGGACCGAGGTTCGCGCGCGGGATGCGAACATCCTTCAACTTCGCGTCGAGCTCGGCCACGGTCGACTGCGCGAAGCCGACGATGTCGGCCATGAAGCGCTTGCGGGGCTCCTCGCCGCGCTCGATCTTGCCCAGGCGGTTCTCCCAGTCGCCCGTCAGCGAGGGCGAGGTCAGCGGGTGCTCGCCGAGCAGCCGGATGACGTTGAGCCCCTTCTCGGTGGCGACGAGCGAGCGCGCGTCGCGCTCGACGTAGCCGACGTCGATGAGCCGCTCGATGATCGAGGAGCGCGTCGCCGGCGTGCCGATGCCCGACTCCTTCATCGCCTCGCGCATCTCGTCGTCCTCGACGAGCCGGCCCGCCGTCTCCATCGCGCCGAGCAGCGAGGCGTCGGAGTAGCGGCGCGGGGGCTGCGTCTCCTTCTCGAGGACGCCGACCTCGCGCGTCTGCACCTGCTCGCCGGCGTCGAGCTTGGGCAGCTGCTGGTCGGAGCCGGCGTCGTCCTCGACGGCGTTGCTCGTCTCGGACAATTCGCCGTACACGCCGCGCCAGCCGGGGACGAGCAGGACCTTGCCCTGCGTGCGGAACACGTGCTCGGCGACGGTCGTCTCGACCTTCGTGTTCTCGAACACCGCGTCGGGATGGAAGATCGCGAGGAAGCGCCGCGCGACGAGGTCGTAGATGCGGCGGTCGTCGTCGGAGAGCTTGTCGAGCTTGTGCGGGGAGTTCGTCGGGATGATCGCGTGGTGGTCGCCGACCTTGTCGTCGGCGACGACGCGCCCGAGCGCGAGCATGTCGAGCCCCTGGACGTAGGCCGCCGCGCTCTGCAGCTCGCCGGTGGCGCCGCCGACGTGCCCGGCGGTCGGCTTGAGCTCGGCGATCATGTCGCTCGTGAGATAGCGCGAGCTCGTCCGCGGATACGTCAGGACCTTGTGCTCCTCGTAGCAGCGCTGCGCGGCGGCCAGCGTGCGGCGGGCGGTGAAGCCGAAGCGGCCGTTGGCGTCGCGCTGCAGCGACGTGAGGTCATACAGCAGCGGCGCGCGCTCCTTGCGCTTCTTGCGCTCGAGCTGCGTGATCGTGCCGGTCCGGCCGCGGACGGCCTCGACGATCGCCTCGGCCCGCTCGGCGCTGGGCAGCCGCGGCTTGGCGCCGTCGTGGTAGCGGCCCCCGTAGGCGCGCTCGCCGGAGGCCTCGAACAGCGCGTCGACGAGCCAGTACGGCTCGGGCTCGAACGCCCGGATCTCCTCCTCGCGGCGGGTGATGATCGCGAGCGTCGGCGTCTGCACGCGCCCCAGCGAGACGGCGCCGTCGAACGACGAGCGCAGGCGGATCGTCGCCGCCCGCGTGGCGTTCATGCCGACGATCCAGTCGGACTCCGAGCGCGACCGCGCGGCGGCCTCGAGCTCGGCGTACTCCTCGCCGGGCCGCAGATGCTCGAAGGCGCGCTGCATCGCGGACTTCGTCATCGACGAGAGCCACAGCCGCTGGACGGGCTTCTTGGAGCCGGCCTTCTCGTAGAGGTAGGCGAAGATGAGCTCGCCCTCGCGGCCCGCGTCGCAGGCGTTGACGACGCTGTCGACGTCCGCGCGCCTGAGCTGCTGGCTGACGACCGACATCTGCTTCTTGGAGCGCTCGTCGCGCACGACGAGCTTGAACTTGTCGGGCACGATCGGCAGGTCCGCCATCCGCCACTTCTTGAACTTCGCGTCGTACTCGTCGGGCTCGGCGAGCTGGACGAGGTGGCCGACGGCCCACGTCAGGACGTGCTCGGGACCGTCGAGGTAGCCCTCCTGCTTCTGAAACGGTCCGGGCAGCACCCGCGCGAGGTCGCGGCCGACCGACGGCTTCTCCGCGATGACGAGCGTCTTGGTGGCGGACACCGGCCGCAGGGTAGCGCCCCCGCGCCCGGCCGAGGTCGGATGTGCGGGGCCCTCAGCCGATGCAGGGACCGGTGCCGACCGGCCCGCTCGCCTCGCCGAGGCGCCGGCGCACGATGTCGTTGGGCACCGCGTAGCCGCCGGAGGGGCCGGCGAGCACCTTGGAGAAGACCGTGCCCGAGACGCGCCCGGCGACGTCGACGATCGGGCCGCCCGAGTTGCCGGGCTGCACGTCGGCGCGAAACGCGGTGACCGTGCGCCGCACGAGGTTGCGCCCGTAGGCGTCGTTGGCGAGCACCGTCGTCGTGCGGCCGACGCGCGCCGGGATGACCTCGTAGGGGCCGTTGAGCGGGAAGCCCAGGACGGCGCCCGGCTCGGTGAACTTGACGTCGCGGGCGAAGCGCAGCGCCGGACGCCGCAGCGACGGCACGCGCAGGATCGCGACGTCGTTGCGACGGTCGAAGGCGATCGCCGTCGCGGCGAGCCGGCTGTCGCTGCCCTCGGGCTCGACCGACGTGCTGCCCGAGCCGGCGACGACGTGCGCGTTCGTCACGACGATCCCCGGCGCGGCCACCCAGCCCGAGCCCGCCACGCTCAGCCCGCACGAGCTCGACAGGACGCGCACGACCGACCGCGCCGCGGCCCGCACGTCGGGATCGCGCGCCACCGAGGAGCGCGGCGGATCGACGCCGACGCGCGGGCCGCTGATCGACGGAAACGGATCGAAGCGCGCCAGCGCGTTGAGGACCTTGGCCGACGGCAGCACGGTGTTGAGCTCCTTGAGGATCGCCGAGCGCTGGATCGGCCGGCGCAGGTCCCGGATGCCGGGGGTCTGCAGCACGACGACGCTCACCAGCCAGGCGAGGCCGAGCGCGAGCGCGATCGCCAGCGCGCTGCCGAGCAGCCCGTCGAAGATCGCGAAGACCGGCGAGCGGATGCCCGACCGCAGCGCGCCCGCCAGGCCCTCCGCGATCGAGGACAGCAGCACGCCTCCGATGACCGCGCCGAGCAGGCCGAAGAGCGGCGCGTACGGCGACGTGTTGCCGTCGGTGAGCAGGTCCGGGCCGAGCCGCGTTCCCAGATAGGCGCCTCCCGCGAAGCCCGCCAGCGACAGCACCCCGATGAGGAACCCGCGGGCGAAGCCGACGAACGCGAAGAACGCGGCGACGACGATGATGACGACGTCGACGGGGGTCAACCGGCGGGCCGATCAGGCGTAGGCGACGGTACATGGCGCGTACCCGTCCGCGCTCTGGCCATAGTTATGTCCGGTGCTCGTTCGCTCATCGCCCTCTCGCCGCTCCGTTCCTGCCCGCACCGTGATCATCGCAAGCGCGCTGGGCGCCGGCGTCGTGCTCGTCGTCGGCGCGCTCGCGCTCACCGGCGGGCCGGCGCCCGAGCGCAAGGCGGCGGCGCGCTACGTCGACGCGTGGTCGCGCGGCGACTTCACGGCGATGCGGGCCCAGCTGACGGCGCCAGACCGGCGGGCGCTGCCGATCGAGAAGCTCGTCGAGGCCTACCGCGAGGCGGCCGACGTCGCCACGGCGACGGGGGTCCAGCCCGGTCCGGTCGGGGAGCTGAGCGGCGGTGCCGTCAGCGTCCCGATCGTCGTGAGCACGCGCGTCTTCGGCCTCGTCCGGGGCGTGCTGAAGCTGACGTTCGCCGACGAAGGCGACGAGCCGCGCGTCGTCTGGGCGCCGACCATGGTCTTTCCGGGGCTGCGGGCGGGCGAGCGCCTCGAGCGCCGCACGAGCATGCCGCGCCGGGCCACGATCCTCGGCCGCGACGGGACGCCGCTGGCGCAGGGCGAGGACCGCTCGTCGCCGATCCCCGACGTGGCCGCCTCGATCGTCGGCGAGCTCGGCGCCCCCGCCGCCGCGGACCTCGACCGCCTCCACGCGCTCGGCTACCCGTCCGACGCGAAGGTCGGGACGTCGGGCCTCGAGCGCGTCCTCGAGGGCAAGCTCGCCGGCCGGCCCGGCGGCGATCTGCGCGGCGGCCGGCGCCTGCTCGCCCGGACGATCCCGCGGCCGGCGCCGGCGGTGCGCTCCTCGATCGAGCCCGACGTGCAGCGCGCGGCCGTCGCGGCCAAGGGCGACCGGCTGGGCGGCGTGGCCGCCCTGCGCCCGCGGACCGGCGAGATCCTCGCGCTCGCGGGCCTGGCGTTCTCGGCGCTGCAGCCGCCGGGCTCGACGTTCAAGATCGTCACGCTGACGGGCGCCCTCGAGGCCGGGCTCGCGGGCCCGAACTCGAAGTACCCCGTCGTGACGAAGACGACGATCGAGGGCGTCGATCTCGAGAACGCCAACGGCGAGTCGTGCGGCGGCACGCTGCGCAACGCGTTCGCGCACTCCTGCAACTCGGTCTTCGCCCCGCTCGGGGCACGCCTCGGCGCGCCGCGCCTGGTCACGGTCGCGGAGAAGTTCGGCTTCAACATGGATCTCGGCATCCCCGGGGCCGCGGTGAGCACGCTGCCCCCGGCGACGGAGATCGGCGACAACCTCGCCGTCGCGTCGTCGGCGATCGGCCAGGGGCGCGTGCAGGCGACCGCCCTGCAGATGGCGTGGGTCGCGGCGACGATCGCGGGGCGCGGCACGCGTCCGGCGCTCACGCTCCAGCGCGGGCTGGAGCCCAAGCGCACCCGGGTCGTGCCCGCCCGCATCGCGCGTCTCGTGGCCAGCTACATGGAGACCGTCGTCAAGGAGGGGACCGGAACCGCGGCGCGGATCGCCGACGTGCGCGTCGCGGGCAAGACCGGCACCGCCGAGCTGAAGGACACGAGCACCCCCGACTGCACCCCGAACCCGGACCCGGCGGCGGCGCCGTGCCCCCCGGTCGAGCCCAACGATCCGACCGACACCGACGCCTGGTTTGCGGCGTTCGCGCCGTTCGACGAGCCCCGCGTGGCGGTCGGCGTGCTGCTCGTCCAGGCGGGGACCGGCGGCGACACGGCGGCGCCGGTCGCCAAGCAGGTGCTGCTCGCCGGGCTGAAGGCGACCCGCTAGTGACCGCTAGACGTCGAGGTCGATGATGCCGGTCTGCGGTCCGTGCCGGCTTTCGATCTTCAGCTCGAGCGGCCGGTTGTCGAGCGCCGCGAGGCTGAGCTTGAAGAGGACGAGCGCGCCGCGGATCGGCGCGTCGTAGCCCGGCGTGTCCTCGAGGGGGAGCACCTTGCCGGGCGGGATCGGATCGCTGGGCTCGTAGGCGAAGACGTTGGAGTCCTCCAGCGAGATCGGCTGGAACTCCTCCTCCTGCGTGTCGATGATCATGATGTCGTCCGACGGGCGCAGGGGCTCGCCCGACTCGTTCTCGACCTGCAGGAAGACGCCGAACCAGACCTCGTCGGCCGCGAGCGTCCGCTGGGCCTCCGGCACGCCGCGCAGGTAGTCGCGGTCCTGCACGTCGTGGGGGTTGAGCTGGCGCGAGATCTGGACCTGGTACTTCAGCTCGCCGAGGCTGAGGTAGAAGCCCTCGCCCTCGATCCGCTGTACGCGCGCGGTCTCGTCGTGGTGATTTCCGCATGCGGCCAGGCCCATGCCGGCGAGCATGGCGGCGAGGACTGCGAGCGGGCGGCGAAGACGGGACACGGGGGCGGGAAATCTACAACCTGAAGCCGCTGGCGGGCTTGCGTGCCCCGCCGGCGACCGTCGTGCGCGTGCCGCGATCCTCGCCGGATTCGAGGATCGACCGCAGCCGTTCGAGCGCGCGCTCGTGGCAGCGCGTCGTGGCGTTGCGCGCCCGCAGGAGCTTCTCCATGAGCTCGTCGGACTTCAGCACGGGGGTCGAGCGGGTCGTGAACGTGACGCGCGTCGCGCCCGATCCGTCGTCCTCGAGCGTCCAGGTCGAGTGCGTCCGGATGCGGTTGAAGCGGCCCGACCGGCCGGTGGCGACGATCCGCTGCGGCGGCGTGACCTCGGCGAGCGTGAGGTCGCCGTAGGAGAAGCGGTCCAGGCGCGACTTCACGCGAAAGCGCGCCCCGGCTCCGCGGCCGTAGGAGTCCTCCCGCGTCAGGTGCCAGTCGACCATGCAGTGGTCGCTGAACTCGGCGTGGTTGGCGACGTCGGCGAGGTACTCGAAGACGACCTCGCGCGGCTTGGCAATCGTCGTCGACACGGTCACGGGCTCCATAGGCCCGAGAAATCTATCCCGGCGCGGGCCGCGCCGCGTCCACGCGGTGGATCCGGACCGCGTGGCCGTACTCGCTGTGGCGCACGAGCTCGCTCGCGACCGACGCCTCGCGGCGCAGCGGCCGGCACAGCTCGCAGACGCTGTCGCCGCCGGCATAGCGGTACAGCGTCTCCCCGATGAGCGGCGTGCGGCCGCAGTCGCGGCAGCTGTTGCGGCTGTCGCTCAGCGACCCCACGCTGCGGCGCAGCAGGGCGCGCTCGAGATCCTGCTCGTCGATCGTGAACGCGGGCCGGGTCATCGCTCGATGTTCGCCGGAGAACACCCAGACCCTTCTGCGGGTACCGTTCTTGAGGTCGGGTTTATGAATCTGCCCACCATGGGTAGACCGCCGAACCCTGGGATGCGCCGCGCACAGCGGGTCCCGCCGCTTGACTCGATCGTTATATTTCGCACAAGCCGAGGGTGTGGCGGCCGTGTTGCCCACTGGCGAAGGGAGAGTGTCCGTATGGAGTCGCTGACGTCGGGAACGCTCGCTGGTACCGGCACGTTTCGTTGTGAGGTCTGCGGACATGTCGTCGAGATGACGACCGCAGACGTCCTTCCCGCGTGCCCCGGTTGTGCCGGCGCGAGCTTCACGCGCGCCTCGCTGTTCGCGGGCACGGGGAGCCTCACCCCGGCGGCGCCGGACGCCCGCACCCCGTCGGACGCCGACGAGCTCGACGGCGCCCGCGCCGCGATCGACGAGCGCGGCCGCTACCTCGTCTTCCACGACGCCGGGAGCGTTCGCACGGTCGCGATGCCCGGCGAGTCGATGCGCATCGGACGCAGCCTGTCGGCCCATCTGCGCTTCGAGGACCCGACGGTGTCGCGGCGCCACGCCGTCCTCGTCGCCGAGGCCGAAGGCGTTCGCGTGCTCGACGACCGCAGCCTCAACGGCGTGTTCGTCAACGGCGAGCGCGTCGTCTCGCGCCTGCTGGGGGACGGCGACGAGATCGTGATCGGGCGCTACCGCCTGCGCTTCGCCGACCTCTCGTCGCTGCCCGTCGAAGCCGACGGCGCCGCGCTGACGGCCGAGTAGCATCAGGCGCCCTTGGGCGCCACGATCGCAGTCCTCTCGCAGAAGGGCGGCACCGGCAAGACGACGGCCGTGCGCACGCTGACGGATGTCTTTCGCCGGCTCGGCCTCGGCGTTCTCGCGGTCGACCTCGATCCCCAGGGCAACCTGTCGGACTACTTCGACATCGATCCCGAGGCGTCTCCGACGATCGGCGACGTGCTCGCCGGACGCGCCGAAGCGAGCGCGGCGATCCACGGCGACGTCATGCCGTCGAACCTCTCGCTCGCGGAGGCCGAGCTGCTGCTCGCCGGGAAGATGGGTCGCGAGCTGACGCTCAGGCGCGCCCTCAAGCCGCTGCGCGAGCGCTACGACCTCGTCCTCTGCGACTGCCCTCCGTCGCTCGGGCTGCTGACGGTCAACGCGCTCGTCGCCGCCGACCACGCGCTGCTGAGCACCGAGGCCCAGTACTTCGCGATGCAGGGCGTCGAGCAGGCGCTCGAGGTCATCGAGCTCGCGCGCGACGGCCTGAATCCCGATCTCGGCTGGCTCGGCGTCGTGTTCAACATCGCCGACATGCGCACGCGCCACAGCCGCGAGGCGTACGACTCGCTGCGCGAGCACGTCGGGCGCAAGCTGTTCGACACGACGATCCGCCAGTCGATCGCCTACGCGGAGGCCGCCGAGCGCGCGGTCTCGATCCTCGACCACCGGCCCGATCTCGGCCGGGACTACCTCGCGCTGGCCGACGAGATCCTGGAGCGCCTGAAGCTGCCCGCCGTCCGGGAGCGGCTCAAGGCGCTCGCGAAGGCCTAGCGACGCGGGCGCGCTGGCTGACAGCCGCGGCGCTCGCGATCCTCGCGCTCGCAGGGACCGCCGCGTACGCGCTGCTCGGCGGGGGCGACGAGCCGGCCGCCCGGCTGCCGCCGCGAACCGCGCCGGGCGAACCCACCCTGACGTCGCCGCAGCCCGTCTCCCGGGCGCCGCGCCGCGCCGGCGAGCCGTCGGATCGGGGACCGCTCGGGGCCCGGCTTCGGCGCACGGCGCTGCTGCGCGAGCATCCGGACGGCCGCGTGGTGCGGACCATCCGCACGCGCACGACGTTCGGCTCGCAGCAGGTGCTCGCGGTCGTCGACCGGCGCCCGGGCTGGCTCGGGGTGCTCTCCGAGCACCGGCCCAACTCGCGCCCGGGTTGGATCCCCAGCAGCAGCGCCGAGCTGCTGCGCGAGCCCTGTTCGCGGCACGCCGACCTCTCCGAGCGTCGGCTCCTCGTCCGCCGCGGGGGCCGCGTCGTGCGTGGCATCGTCGTCGGCATCGGACGACCCGGCACGGCGACGCCGACGGGTCGCTTCGCCGTCACGGATGCGCTGCGCATCGGACCCGCCGACGGTCCGTACGGGTGCTGCGCGCTGGCGTTGACCGGCCGCCAGCCCAACGTCGCACAGGGCTGGACGGGCGGCGACCGGCTCGCGATCCACGGCACGGCCAACACGGGCGCGCTCGGCTTCCCCGTCAGCAGCGGCTGCCTGCGCGCGAGCAACGCCGACATGCAGTGGCTGCTGGAGCACGTGCCGCTGGGAGCCGTGCTGCACGTCACCGGCTGAGCGCTCCTGCCCACCTCGACGGCGCCTACAGCTCGCGCACGTCGGCGCCCTGCGCCTCGAACGGCGCGCGCAGGACGTCGGCCCAGCCGTCGGCCTCGCGCCGCAGCCGGCCCATGACGGCGCCCGTCGTGTCGGCCTGCGTCCAGAAGAGGACCGTCGGCCCGGCGCCCGAGATCGTCGCGCCGAGCGCGCCCAGCGCGCTCGCGCGCTCCAGCAGCGCCATCGACCGCGGGAACAGCGGCGCGCGGTAGGGCTGGTGCAGCCGGTCGCGCAGGCCTCGCGCGACGAGGCTGACGTCGCCCGTGCTGAGGCCGAGCGTCAGCATCGCCCCGCGCGCGACGTTCGCGGCGGCGTCGGCGAGCGGCACCATGTCGGGCAGCACCCTGCGCGCGACCGCGGTGCGCACCGCGGCCCGCGGGACGACGATGACGGCCTCCAGGCCGGCGGGCGCCTCGAAGCGCGCCACCTCGCCCTCGGTCACGATGACGACCCCGCCGAGCAGCGCGGCGGCGGCGTTGTCGGGGTGACCCTCGAGCTCGGTGACATGCCCGAGCAGGTCCTCCTGCAGCTCGAACAGGTGCGCGGCCGCGAGCACGCCGGCGGTGTACGCGGCGGCGCTCGAGCCCAGGCCGCCCGACAGCGGGATCGAGGAGCGGATGCGAAACGTGAAGTCGTCGGGGGGATGCAGCCTTGCGAAGCCGCGCACGCAGAGGTTGCGGCGGTCGCGGGCGATGTCGAGCTTCGTCTCGACGCCGAAGCGGCCGGTCTCGACGACCTCGAGCTCGACGTGCAGTGCCAGCGCGGCCGCGAAGGCGTCGAAGCCGGGCCCGAGGTTCGCCGACGAGGCGGGCACGCGGACGAGCCGGCGGCGGCGGGTCACCCGAGCACGGCCTCCTCGACGGCGCCGAGGTTCGGCTCGCAGGCGATGACGCCGCCGACCTGGTTCATCGCGGCGTCGGGGTCCTTGAGGCCGTGCCCGGTCAGCACGCACGCGACGCGCCGCGCGCCGTCGGCCCCGTAGCGCAGCAGCCCGGCGACCGACGCGGCGCTGGCCGGCTCGCAGAAGACGCCCTCGCGCGCCGCCAGCAGCGCGTAGGCGGAGAGGATCTCGGCGTCGGAGACCGCGCGGACGATCCCGCGCGAGGCCGTCATCGCCTCCATCGCCTCCTCCCAGCGCGCCGGGTTGCCGATCCTGATCGCGCTCGCGATCGTCTCGGGCTGGTCGACGCGCCTGCCGAGCACGAGCGGCGCTGCCCCTTCGGCCTGGAAGCCGAACAGCCGGGGAGCGGCGCCGAGCTCGCCGAAGCCCTTCCAGTACGCGGTGATGTTGCCCGCGTTGCCGACCGGGATGCAGAGGCCGTCGAGCGTCTCGAGCTGCTCGATGATCTCGAAGGCACCGGTCTTCTGGCCCTCGAGGCGAAACTCGTTGACGGAGTTGACGAGCGCGATCGGCTGGCGGTCGGTCAGCGCGCGCACGAGCGTCAGCGCCTGGTCGAAGTTGCCGCGCAGCGCGATGACGCGCGCCCCGTGCATGAGCGCCTGGGCGAGCTTGCCGCTGGCGATCTTGCCCTCCGGCACGATCACGGCGCAGGTCAGCCCGGCGCGCGCCGCGTAGGCGGCGGCGCTCGCGGCGGTGTTGCCGGTCGACGCGCAGATGACCGCCTTGGCGCCCTCGCGCACGGCGGCGCTGACCGCGCACGTCATGCCGCGGTCCTTGAACGAGCCCGTCGGGTTCGTCCCGTCGAGCTTGAGCCAGACCTCGGCGTCGACGAGCTCGGAGACGTGCGGCGCGTGGACGAGCGGCGTGCCGCCCTCGCCGAGCGTGACGACGGGGTCGCCGTCGGCGAACGGCAGCCGGTCGCGGTAGCGCTCGATGAGTCCGGACATCGGCGTGACCCTAGTGGGTCGCGCCGGGCGGGACGGTCGCGCCGGGCGCGCCCGCTGCGCTCAGACGAACTCCTCGTCGATGACCCGGATCGCACGCGGGCGCGAGCGCATGAAGTCAAGGCCGCGATCTGCTCGACGGCCGCGAAGAAGCGCGACTCGAGCACCGGATGGACGACCATGACGAGGCGCGCGCGCTCCCCCAGGCCCTTCTGGACGACGGACTTGATCGACGCGCCGTGCTCGCCGAGCGCGAGCGCGACCTGGGCGAGCACGCCCGGCCGGTCCTCGACCTCCATGTGCACGTAGAACGACGACTGGACGTCGTCGACGATCTGCAGCGACTGCGTCGTCTGCGGCGTGGACGCGGGCGGGATCATCGCGCTGATGACGTCGCCGAGCACCGCGCTCGCCGTCTGCGGGCCGCCGGCGCCGGGACCGGACATCGTGATCTCCGTGATCGCCTCGGATTCGACCGTGACGGCGTTGAACGGTCCGTGCACGCTCGCCAGCGGGTGCCCGGAGTACAGGAACGCCGGGTGCACGCGGACGGCGAGCTTGCCGTCGATCCGCTCGGCGGTGCCGATCAGCTTCAGCCCCAGCCCGAGCTCGCGGGCGTACTGCATGTCGTCGGACGTGATCTGCTCGATGCCCTCGTAGGTGACCTGGTCGAGGTGCACGGGGGTGTCGAACGCCAGCCGGGCGAGGATCGCCATCTTCGCCGCGGCGTCCTTGCCGTTGACGTCCTCCGTCGGATCGGCCTCGGCGTAGCCCAGCCGCTGGGCGTCGGCGAGCGCGTCGCCGTACGAGCAGCCCGTGCGCGCCATCTCGCTGAGGATGTAGTTCGTCGTCCCGTTGACGATGCCGTGCACGCGCTCGACGTGCGCGGCCGCCAGCGACTCCTGCAGCACGCGGATGACCGGCACGACGCCGGCCACGGCGGCCTCGAAGCGCAGCTGCACGCCGTGCTCGCGCGCGACCGCCCAGAGCTCCTCGCCGTGCTGGCTGAGCAGCTGCTTGTTCGCGGTGACGACGTGCCGGCCGGCGCGCATCGCGCGCAGGACGTAGTCGCGCGCGGGGTCCAGGCCGCCGATGAGCTCCACGACGAGGTCGCAGCCGGCGAGGATGTCGTCGAAGTCGCCGCGCGAGCGCGTCAGCACGCCGGCGATCTGCGGACGCAGGCCGGTCGTCGCGGCGATCTGGTCGGCGCGCTGCCCGAGCAGCGTCTCGAACGCGCCGCCGACGGTCCCGTGACCGAGCAGCCCGATCCGAAACGGCGCGGCGCCGTCAGTCGACATCGCGTGCCGACAGGTCGTCGTAGGTCTCGCGCCGCACGACGACGCGGGCGTCGCCCTGCGAGACGAAGATCACCGGCGGGCGCGGGACCCCGTTGTAGTTGTTGGCCATCGCGTGCCCGTAGGCGCCCGTCGCGGGCGTGACGACGACGTCGCCGACGCGCGGGTCGTCGAGCTCGACGTCGCGCACGATGACGTCGCCGGACTCGCAGTGCTTGCCCGTCAGCCGCACCAGCGTGCCGCCGCCGAAGCGGTCGGCGATCTGCGCCTCGTAGACCGAGCCGTAGAGCATCGGGCGCAGGTTGTCGGACATCCCGCCGTCGACCGCGACCCAGGTCGAGACGTTGCGCTTGACGCTCTGCACCGTGTACAGCGTGACCGTCGAGTTGGCGACGAGCGCGCGCCCCGGCTCGTCGAGGATCCGCTTGCCGGGGCCCAGGACGCCGTTGACGGCGTCGACCTTCGCCGCCACGTAGTCGGCGATCCGCGGCGGCTCCTGCGCGGCGGTGTAGGCGACGCCGAGGCCGCCGCCGAGGTTGTAGGTGCCGAAGTCGCCGAGCCCGGCGACCGCCTCGATCGCGCGGCGGAAGGGGTCGAGCTCGAGGATCTGCGAGCCGATGTGCATGTGCAGGCCGACGAGGTCCAGCCGGTCGGAGCCCCGCATCCGCGCGATCGCGGCCGGCGCGTCGGCCATCGAGAAGCCGAACTTCGTGTCGGCCTGGCCGGTGGAGATCTTGTCGTGCGTGTCGCCGCGCACGTCGGGCGCGACGCGCAGCAGCACCGGCTGCGGCGGGCCGTCGCCGACGACGGCCTCCAGACGCTCGATCTCGTCGTCGTTGTCGATGACGATGTGGCCGACGCCGGCCGCGCGGGCGAACCGCAGCTCGGCGACGGACTTGGCGTTGCCGTGCATGTAGATGCGCGCCGGATCAAAGCCCCCGCGCAGCGCGAGCGCGAGCTCGCCGCCGGACGCGACGTCGCAGGCGATGCCCTCCTGGGCGAGCACCCGGTAGACGGCGGTGCAGGGAAACGCCTTGGAGGCGAAGAGCACGTCGAAGCTCTTCGTCCGCGCGCGAAAGGCCTCGACGAAGGTCTGCGCGCGGGCGCGCAGGTCGTCCTCGACGACGATGTAGGCGGGCGTGCCGAACTCGCGCGCGAGCTCGACGGCGTCGCAGCCGCCGAGCTGCAGGCGGCCGTCCTCGTCGACGCGGCTGCCGATCGGATAGGCCTGGGAGAGCTGGGTTCGGGTCGCCGGCATGTGGATCGGAGAGTATGCGAGACCATCTCGCAAGGAGACGCGCCGATGCCCTCGCCCCGCCCAGCCGACCCGACGCCTGCCGCGCACGCCGGCGCAGGACGCCACGCCGGGCTGGCGTACGAGCTCGCCCTGCCCGCCGGCGCGCCGCGCGGCGGGGTGGTCGTGCTGCATGGCGCCGGCTCCCGCAAGGAGAACCACCGCGACTTCGCGCAGGCGTGCGCGGCGGCCGGGCTGGCCGCCCTCGTCTTCGACCAGCGCGGGCACGGCGCCAGCGGCGGGGCGCTCGACGCGCGCGCGCTGGACGACGTCGGCGAGATGGCGTCGCTGCTGCCCGCCGGCCCGCCGATCTTCTTGCGCGGCTCGTCGATGGGCGGCTTTCTCGCGCTCGCCGCCGCCGGCCGCTGTGGCGCCGCCGGCGTCGTGGCGATCTGCCCCGCGAGCCGCGAGCTGCTGCTCGGCGGGCTGCGCGAGCGGCGCTTTGAGTTCAGCGCCGACGCGCCCGCGCTGGAGGCGCTCATCGCGGCGACCGACGTCGAGGCCGCGGCCCGCGCGCTCGGCCCGCGGCTGCTGCTGATCCATGCCGAGGGCGACGACCGCGTGCCGATCGCGCGCTCGCGGCGACTGCACGCGGCGGCGCCCGGCAGCCATCTCGTCGCGGTCGCCGGAGGCGACCACCACTCCGCGCAGCATGACGCGGCGCTGCAGGCCACGGCGGTCGAGTTCCTGCTGGAGCTGGCGCAGATCGGCCGCGTAGATGAGAACGAGTTTCGATAAGCTCGCCCGATGCGCTGGCTGACCGATCCACTCGCGCTGCCGTTCATGCAGCGCGCCGTCGTCGCCACGCTGCTGCTCGCCGTGGCCGGCGGCCTGCTGGGGACGTGGGTCGTGCTGCGGCGCCTGGCCTTCTTCGCCCACGCCGCGGGCAGCGTCACGTTCCCCGGGCTCGTCGTGGCGGGCCCGTGGGGG
Source organism: uncultured Solirubrobacteraceae bacterium (assembly GCA_963722455.1). Classification (GTDB taxonomy): domain Bacteria; phylum Actinomycetota; class Thermoleophilia; order Solirubrobacterales; family Solirubrobacteraceae; genus CADCVQ01. The sequence goes on along the minus strand of CAVRMD010000004.1, from coordinate 49,481 downwards.
ATCGCGCCGCCGCTTGCCGCCCTTGGCGCCGGGCTCGGGTTCGCCGGCCTCCTGGCGCGCATGACGCGCCGCTCGTCGCTGAGCTCCGACGCCGCCACCGGCCTGCTGCTGACCGCCGCGCTGGCGCTCGGCGCCCTGCTGGCAAGCGACCTCTATCGCTCGGGCGCGGGCGTCGACCGCCTGCTGTTCGGCACGATGCTCGGCCTCGGCGACGGCGACCTCGCGCTCGCCGCGGCCGTCGCCGCCGGCGCCGTCCTGGCGACCGCCGCGCTGGCCCGGACCTGGCTTGCGACGGGCTTTGACCCGGCCGGCGCGCCGGCGCTCGGGGTGCGCGCCGCGCGCGGCGACTGGCTGCTGCTCGCGCTGCTCGCCGCCACCGTCGTCGCGGTGCTGCCGGCGGTCGGCGCGCTGCTCGTCAGCACGCTGCTCGTCGTGCCGGCCGCGACCGCGCGGCTGCTGACGCGCTCGCTCGGCGCGCTGCTGGCCTGCGCGGTCGCGCTGGCGGCCGCGGAGGGCCTGGGCGGGCTGCTGCTCGCCTACCACCTCGACCTTCCGCCCGGGCCGGCGATCGCGGTCCTCGGCGGGGCCGGCTTCGGCCTCGCCGCGCTCACGCCGAAGGCGAGATCCGCGCGATGAGCGAGCGCAGCGCGAGCATCGAGGTCGCCGGCCTGTCGGCGTCCTACGGCGCCGGCCCGGCGGCGCTGCGCGACGTCACGTTCACCGCCGCCGGCGGGGAGGTCGTCGCGGTGCTCGGCCCCAACGGCGGCGGCAAGACGACGCTCTTTCGCGCGCTGCTGGGCGAGCTTGCGGCCACGACCGGCTCGATCCGGGTTCACGGCGTGACCGCCTACGTGCCCCAGACCGAGCGCTCGCGGCTGGACTTCCCCGTCAGCGCGCTCGACGTCGCGCTCATGGGCGCGTTCGCCCGCACGCCGTGGTACCGGCGCATCCGCGACGCCGACCGTGAGCTCGCGCGGGCGGCGCTGGGCCGCGTCGGGCTGGCCGAGCACGCCGGCGAGCGCTTCGGGGCGCTGTCGGGCGGCCAGCGCCAGCGCGTCCTCATCGCCCGCGCGCTCGTCCAGGACGCCGGCGTCCTGCTGCTCGACGAGCCGTTTGCCGGCGTGGACCGCGTCAGCGAGGAGGAGATCATGCGCATCCTCGACGAGCTGCGCGCCGAGGACCGGGTGCTGCTGATCGCCACGCACGACGTCGACCAGGCGCGCGGCTGGGACCGGGTCCTGTGCCTGCGCGGCGCGCAGATCGCCTTCGGGCCGCCCGGCGAGACGCTCTCCAACGCCGTCCTGGAGGACACCTACGGCGAGGAGATCGTCGTGCTCGACTGCGGGCACCGCGCCGTCGCGGTGCAGCACCACTCCCACTCGCACTGATGGAGATCCTCAGCTCCGGATTGCTGCAGCGCGCACTGCTCGAGCTGCTCGTCGTCGGCCCGGCCTGCGGCGCCCTCGGCGTCTGGCTGCTGCACGTCCGCGCCACGTACGCCGCCGAGTCGCTCGCCCACGCGACGCTGCCCGGCCTCGTCGTCGCGACGCTCGTCGGCGCCCCGCTGCTGCTCGGCGGCGCCGGCGGCGTGCTCCTCGCGGCGGGCCTCATCGCGCTCGCCGGCCGCGACACCCGCGTCGGCACCGAGACCGCCGTCGGCGTCACGGTCACCGCGGCGTTCGGCTGCGGGGCGCTGCTCGCGCTGCGGCCCGACGTCCCGGCCCGGCTCGGCGAGCTGCTGTTCGGCGACCTGCTCGGCACGAGCCCCGCCGACCTCGTCGCCGCGGCGGCGCTCGCGGCGCTCGTCGCCGCCGCGCTGGCGGCGGGTCATCGCAGCCTGACCGTCGCGATCTTCGACCCGGCGGCGGCGCCGTCGCTCGGGGTGCGCCCGGATCGCATGCAGTTCGCGCTGCTCGCGGTGCTCGCCGTCACGGTCGTCGCCGCCGTCCAGGGGCTGGGCAACCTGCTCGTCCTGGCCCTCATCGTGGCCCCGGCGGCAGCGGCCATCCGGCTCGCCGCGAGCCTGCGCGGCCAGCTCGCGACGGCCGCCGCGCTCGGCGGGCTCGCCGGGCTGCTCGGCCTGCTCGCAAGCGCGCAGCTCGACGTCGCCGCCGGCGCGGCGGTCGCGCTCGCCGCCGTCGCGCTGTACGCCGCCGCGGCGCTGCTGCGCCCGTCCGGCCGCGCGCGCGCCGCCGGCCCGCGCTCTCCCGTCCAGGCGCTAGGCGGCTGACGGCGCGGGGACCGGCGCCCGCGGGTCGCGCCGCAGCCCGCCGGCGCGTGCCTCGCGCCCGAGCCAGACGAGGCCGGCGACGATCATCGCGATGCTCAGCAGCTGTGCCTCGGTGAGTCCCGCCAGGATGGCCTCGTTGCGGCGCACGAACTCGACGAGCAGGCGCTCGGCACCGGCGAACACGAGGTAGAAGGCGAACAGCACGCCGGGCCGGAAGGCGTCGCGCGCACGCCACAGCGCCCAGGCGACGAGCCCCATCGAGAGCGTCTCGTAGATCGGGGTGGGATGCACGACGTCGGTCGTCGGCACGACGCCGTCGGGATACGCCATCCCCCACGGCAGGTCGGTCGGCCGGCCGTAGTCGCCGTCGCCGGAGATCTGGCAGCCGATCCGGCCGATCGCGTAGCCCATCGCGAGCGCCGGCGCGCAGAGGTCGAGCAGCATCCGATTGAACATCGCCCTGCGGCGTGCCCACAGCAAAACGCCCGCGGCGCCGCCCAGCCCGCCGCCGTACCAGACGAGCCCGGTGGCGCCGAAGAGACCGGTTACGACATCCTCGCCGACCTCGCTCAGGTGACCGACAGCCCAGTACAGCCGCGCGCCCACGAGACCGCCGACGAGCGCCACGAAGACCATCTCGTAGGCCCAGTCGACGGGCTTGCCGAGCTCCCGCAGGCGGCGGGCGACGATCGCCCCGGAGGCCACGAAGGCCAGCCCGAAGCACAGGCCGAACGTCTTCAGCGAGAGGCCGAAGATGACGATCTCGGGCTGCATCGCCCGTGAACGCTAGTGGGTCATCCAGGAGTGACCGTGGGCTACAGGTAGCCCATCGGGTTCACCGGCGAGCCGTTGATGCGCACCTCGAAGTGCAGGTGCGCGCCGAACGAGTGGCCGGTGTTGCCGACGAAGCCGATGACCTGGCCCTTGCCGACGCTCGCGCCGGGGCTCGTGCCGAAGCGCGACTGGTGCGCGTAGCAGGAGGACATCGAGGCCGTGTGCTGCACGCACGTGAAGTTGCCGTAGCCGCCCGACGCCCCGACGCCCTGCATGAGCACGACGCGTCCGGCGTCGGCCGCGTGGATCGGGGTGCCCTCGCCCGCGGCGATGTCGATGCCGGCGTGCATGTGGCCGGGTCTGGCCTCGCCGAACACGCCGGTGATCGGGCCGTTGACGGGCCAGACCATGCTGCCGCTGCCGCGCTTGACCGGCAGGTCGCCGGCGTACCGGCCCTGCGCCGCCGCAAGCTGTCCGGCGATCTTGCTCGACGCCGCCTGCAGGCTGTCGACGTGGCGCTCGAGCGTCTTGCGGTCGCTGCGCACCTTGTCGAGCGCCGCGGCCTTGCCGCTCTTCGTGCGGCTGTACCCCACCCGCGTGCCGATGAGCTCCATCTTCACGCCGGCGATCTCGTCGCGGCGCTGCTGGACGATCTGCGTGACGCGCCGCTGGCGCGCCTCGAGCGTGGCCAGGCGCTGCTCGCTGCCGGTGGAGTCGATCTTCGCCTTGCGAACGATCGTCACGATCTTGCGGTCCTGGTCGGAGATGCGGCGGATGAACTCGGTGCGCTCCAGCAGGTCCGCGAAGCCGTCGGAGTTCAGCACGACGGTGACGACGTCGGGCGGCTCGGCCTTGTAGATCTCGACGACGCGGACGCGCAGCAGCGCGCGCGTCTGCTTGAGGCGGGCGCGCAGGCGCAGGAGGCGGGCGCGCTCGGAGCGCAGGTCGGTGCGCAGGCTCTCGAGCTCGGCGCGCTTGTCGTCGAGGTCGACCTGGACGCGCTGCTGGCGCGTCTGCAGCGTCGAGATCTTGCCCTGCAGGCGGCGGATCCGCGTGTTGTAGCCGGAGATCTGCGTCGTCAGGACGCGCTCGGTGCCCTTCTTGCGACCGATCTTGTTGCGCGCGTTGTCGATGCGCTGCTGGAGGCGATCGAGCTCCTCCTGCTTGGACTGGCCGGCCGAGGGCAGGGGCAGCACCGCCCACAGCGCGAGCGGCACCAGCAGCGTGGCCAGCAGGACACGTGTGCGCATGCGACCGCCGAGTCTAGGATTGCGCTGCACAGCCAACCAAGCCGACCCCTCGGGTTATGGAGCCTTGCGATCTCGCTTGCGGATCGCACGCAGACGCGGGCGACGAAGAACGGCGCGCATCTGGACCCCTCGTTCGACGAGGATGGTAGTAGCTGCACCCGATCGATGACCATTCGCGTCGGTGCCGAGCCCGGCGACGCGGGTTTGCCAGAATGGACGCATGGCTGCCACGAAGACGACGTTCACTCGAGATGCCGGTCTGCAGACCCGCATGCTCATCACGATGTTCCTGCTCGGCGCGGTGTATGTCGTCTTCATGGGCGTGCTGTTCGCCGCCGGCCTGAGCGGCATCACGATCCTCCTCATCGCCGGCGGGCTCGCCGCGATGCAGTTCTTCACCTCCGACAAGCTCGCGATGCACGCGATGGGCGCCCGCGAGGTCACGCCGCAGGAGGCGCCCGAGCTGCACGCGATGATCGAGCGCCTCTGCATCCAGGCCGACCTGCCCAAGCCGAAGGTCGCGGTCGCCTACACCGACATGCCCAACGCCTTCGCGCTCGGCAAGTCGCAGAAGTCCGCGACGGTCTGCGCGACGACCGGGATCATGAAGCTGCTGTCGCCGGCCGAGCTGGAGGGCGTCATGGCGCACGAGCTCGCGCACGTCAAGAACCGCGACGTGATGATCATGACGATCGTCTCGTTCTTCGCCTCGGTCGCGGCGACGATCCTGCAGTTCGGCTTCTTCTTCGGCGGCGGCCGCGGCGACGACGACGACGGCCCGAGCTTCCTCGTGATCCTGCTCGTCTCGATGCTCGTCTACGTCGTGTCGTTCTTTCTGATGATGTCGCTGTCGCGCTACCGCGAGTTCGTCGCCGATCGCGGCGCGGCGCTCGTGACGGGGCGCCCGAGCGCGCTGGCCTCGGCGCTGCGCAAGATCTCCTCGGGGATGGAGCGACTGCCCCAGCAGGATCTGCGCGAGGCCAACCAGCTCAGCGCGTTCTTCATCGCCTCGCCGAAGCAGGCCGTGGCCGGCCTGTTCTCCTCGCACCCGCCGATGGAGAAGCGCATCGAGCAGCTCATGCGCCTTGAGGGCGAGCTGCAGCGCGGCACGCTCGCGGCGGCCTAGGCAGCATCGCCGGATGGGCTTTCTCGACGCGATCCTCGGCGGCAAGAAGAAGCTCAAGGGCCCGGCCCCCGACCGCCTCTTCGCGCTCTCGACGGCGTACGTCACGCTGTCGACCGGACACGGGATCGAGACCAAGGGCGTCGCTGCGATCGTCTTCCAGGCGCTGGCGACCGCGGACTTCGAGTCGATCATCTCCGAGACCGAGGAGATCCTGCGCGGCACCGGCGAGGAGACCGGGACGACGATCTCCAGCGAGGAGGACGCCCACGGCTACCGCTGGATCGTCCTGCGCGACGACGACATCGAGGACATCGTCGTCGGCGTCAACGCGGTGAGCGACGGGCTCATGGTCGGCGGCTACGGCGACCGCGTGCTCGCCGCCGTCTTCGCCTTCCGCGACTCCAAGCGCCGCCCCGTCTACTTCATCTACAACTACAAGCGCGGCCATTGGTACCCGTTCGTGCCGGCCGGCCAGCAGGCGCGCGACGGCGAGCGCGAGATGCAGATCAAGGCGATCATCGACGGCGAGCTGCCGATCGAGCCCGAGCTCGAGCGCTGGTTTCCGCTGTGGGGGATCCCGATCTAGCTTCAGTGGGTCATCCACGAGCAGCGGCGGCCGGACGCCGCCCGGGCCTCAGTCCGGGATCAGGCCCTCCCCGCTGAACTCGTCCGTGGCCTCCTGCAGCGAGGTGTCGGCGGGCGGGACGATGACGTCCGAGGTCTCGATCTCGTCGTCGCCGACCGCGTGGCCCTCGGTGCGGATCACGGCGAGCATCTCCTCGAACGAGGCATGAAACGCGTCCTCGTCGCTGGCGTCGACGGCCGCCACGACCGCGTTGTCGAGCTCGTTGACACGCACGCGCACATCGTCGGCCAGGCGGTACTGGCCCTCCCCCATGATGCGAACGATCACGACTTCTCCTCTCCCGATTCGAGCTCGGCGGGCGCGTCGCCCTGGCCGAGCTCGGCCTTGAGCTTGGCCAGCTCGTCGTCGACCATCCCGCCGCCGCCGAGCGCGGCGAGCTCACGGTCGATGTCGTCCTGGCCGGCGCCCAGCTGCGTGAGGTCCTCGAACGTCCCGGCCGCCTCGAGCTCCTCGACCGCCGACGCGCGCGCCTTCATGTCCTCGGTCTTGTCGACCGCGCGCTGCATCGCCAGGCCGACGTCGGCCATCTCCTCGCCGACGCCGGTCGCGGCCTCGGAGATGCGCACCTGCGCCTCCGCCGCGGAGTACTGCGCCTTGATGACCTCCTTCTTGGTCCGGAAGGCCTCGATCTTCGAGCGCAGGCGCTTCTCGGACTCGGTCAGCTTGTCCTGCTGGGACTGCAGCTCGGCAACCTGCTGGTCAAGCGACTGCAGCTCGGTCTGCGCGAGCTGCTTGCGCTCCAGCGCCGTGCGCGCGAGCTCCTCGTTGCCGGCCGCCAGCGCCTGGCGGGCCTGCGTGTCGAGCTTGACGACGGACTGCTCGAGCTTCTGGGCCTGCATCCCGAGGCGCTTCTTCGCGGTGACGACGTCCGCGATGCCCTTCTTGACGTTCTGCAGCGACTCAAGCTGCTTCTGGTAGCTGTAGTCGAGCGTCTCGCCCGGGTCCTCAGCCTTGTCCAGCAGCTTGGAGATCTTCGCTTTGATGACGGTGGACATCCGCCCGGCCATGCCGGCCATCGTGCCTCCTGGGGGTGGGGGTCAGGCTCTTTCTAGCACGCGGGCGACGTGCCCTCGTGCAGCTCGCGTCCGCGGACGGGCGCAAAGCGAGGCGCGCAGCCGCCGCTGACGCAGGGGCGACCGCGCCGGGCAGCTGGCGGGTTCGTCCCCCGGCGCCCGCTAATGTGCCCCGCGATGTCCGGACCGAGGCTCGCCGCCCTGCTGCTCGTCGCTGCGCTGGTCACCGCCGGCTGCGGCCGCGAGGTGCGCTCCGACGACCCCGCGCAGCCGGTCCTGCTCGCCCCGCCCGCACAGCAGAAGAAGAACCTCGGGTTCCCGGAGACCGCGACGAAGAACACGACCCGGGTCCCGGGCACCGATGCCGCGGCGACCGCCGCGGCCGTCGCCCGCGCGGTCTTCCCCGATCCGGCGCGCAAGCCCGGCGCCGTCACGATCGTCGACGCGACCGACTGGCGCGTGGCGATCTCCGCGGCGGCGCTCATGGCCCCGCCGTTCAAGGCGCCGATCCTCTTCGGCGAGGGCGCGAGCCTGCCGGCCGCCTCGCAGTTCGCGCTCGACGCCCTGGCGCCGGCCGGGGCCAAGGCCGCCGGCAACGCCCAGGTCATCCGCGTCGGCGCCGTCGCCAAGCCCGCCGGCTACACGTCGACGGACCTCACGGGCGCGACGCCGCTGGGGCTCACGCGGGCGATCGCCGAGCTCATCCGCTCCGCGCGGCCGGGCGTCGCGGCGAGGATCATCATCGTCAGCTCCGACGATCCCTCGTTCGCGATGCCGGCGGCAGCGTACGCCGCGAAGACCGGCGACCCGATCCTCTTCGTCTCGCGCGACGCCGTCCCGTCGGAGACCCGCGCCGCGCTCGCCGCCCTCAAGGGCCTCGCCAAGCCGCGCATCTACGTGCTCGGGCCCTCGAAGCTCATCTCGCCGAAGGTCACGCGACAGCTCAAGCGCTTTGGCACCGTGCGCCGGACCGGTGGCCAGGACGCGGTCAGCAACGCCGTCGAGTTCGCCCGCTACCACAGCGGGGACTTCGGCTGGGGCATCGTGACGCCGGGCCACGGGATGGTCTTCATGCAGCTCGCCCGCCCGCTCTTCGCCGCCGCCGCGGCGCCGCTGTCGGGCGCCGGCAGCTTCGGCCCGCTGTTCTTGCTCGACGACCCGGCGACGATCCCCGACCGGCTGCAGAGCCAGCTGCTGGACACGCAGCCGGCCTACCGGACCAACCCCGTCGCCGGCGTCTACAACCACGGCTGGATCATCGGCGACACGAGCTCGATCTCGACGGCGCTGCAGGCGCGGATCGACGCCCTGCTCGAGATCTCCCCCGAGCAGCTTCCGGGTAGTCTGGACGCCCCCGCGCCACGATGAGCCAAGCCGAGCACCCAGACCGCCAGCGCCCCGACCACGAGGTCACGCTCGCCGACGTGCGCCAGCTGATGGGCGCCTCGACGCCGCACTTCGCGCTGCAGCTGCGCAACCGGATCGCCAAGCTCATCCGCGGCCTGCCCGCCGACCATCCGGCGCGGATCGAGGGCGAGCGCGAGGTCGCGCGGCTCACCGCGCTCGGCCTGGACGGGGAGCTGCGCGGCCACGGCGCCGAGCCGGGCATGCGCACGCTCGCGTCGGTCAGCGGCGACGGCGCCGCAGCCCCGGGCGGCGCGGCGCACTGACGCGCGCCCGCGCCGCCGTCGCGGGCGGCTCGTAGTATCGGATCGATGGCGCAACCGCAGATTCCGCCGACGGGGATCGACGGAAGCACGCTTCCGGGTCCCTACGGGGTCGGCCGCTACGCCGCCGGGCTGCGCGACTTCCTGCGCGAGCGCCCGCGCGTCCAGCTCTTCGGCGAGGTCTGGAACCTGCGCCTGAGCCGGGCGAAGGTCTACCTCGAGCTGCGCGACGCGGACGGCGCGCTGCCCTGCTCGATGTGGCGCAACGACTTCGACGCGCTGGCGCTCGGCGAGCACGCGCTCGCCGACGGGGCGCGGGTCGTCGTCGCCGGCGGGCTTGACTACTACGCCGGCAGCCGCACCTCGTCGCCGTCGTTCTCGTTCGCGATCACGGGCCTGCGCGTCGCCGGCGAGGGCGACCTGCTCGCCCAGCTGGATCGGTTGCGCAAGGCGCTCGACGCCGAGGGCCTCTTCGCCCCGCAGAAGCTGCTGGCGCGGCCGGCGCTGCCGCGCACGATCGGCGTCGTGACCGGCGAGGGCGGCAAGGCCCGCGACGACGTCCTGGCGGGACTGCGGCGCCGCGGCTGGGAGGGCCGGCTCGTGTGGGCGTTCGCCCCCGTGCAGGATCGCCACGCCGCCCCGCGGATCTGCGCCGCGCTGCGCGATCTCGCCGCGACGGGCGCCGTCGACGTCATCGTCGTCGCGCGCGGCGGCGGCTCGCTCGCCGACCTGTTCTGCTTCTGCGACGAGACGCTGTGCCGCACGGTCGCGCTGCTCGGCGTGCCGGTCATCGCCTCGGTCGGCCACCACACCGACCGCACGCTGATCGACGACGTCGCCGCGCTGTCGTGCTCGACGCCGACGCACGCCGCCGAGTCGGCGGTGGCCGTGCACTGCGGCGAGGCCCGCGCGGAGCTGCTCGCGGTCGCCCGCCGGCTCGGCGTGCACGCCCGCCGCGCGCTGCTGGCGCGGGCGCAGGCGCTGGCGCGCCTGTCGCGGGCGCCCGGCGAGCACGTCGCCGGTGAGCGCCGGCGGCTGCACCAGCGCATGCGCGAGATCCGCGCCGCGGGCCGCCGCCGCGTCGAGCGCGAGCGCGCGCGGACCGCGCGCAAGGCGCTCGTGCTGGACCGCAAGGCGCGCGCCGCCGGGGCCGACGCCCGCGGCGCGGCCCGCCTGAACGCGCTCGCGCTGGCACTCGCCGCCCACGACCCCGACCGCACGCTCGAGCGCGGCTACGCGCTCGTGACCGACCGCGCCGGCGAGGTCGTCACGAGCGCGCGCGCCGCGCGCGGCGCCGGGGCGGTGTCGCTGCGGTTCGCCGACGCCGCGGTGGATGCGACGATCACGGGCGACGATGAGCGTCCCTGACCCCAGCCAGTCCCTCAGCTACGAGGCGGCCACCGCCCGCCTGGAGGAGATCATCAAGCGCCTGGACTCCGGCGAGGCCGGCCTGCGCGAGACGCTCGAGCTGTGCCGCGAGGGACGGACGCTCGTCGAGCTGTGCGCCGCCGAGCTGGAAGCCGTGGGCCGGGGCCTGGAGGAGCTGCGCCTGGAGGAGCTCGTCGCGCGCCTGGAGGCCGGCGCCGCACCGTCCTCCGGTTAGCGTTAGCGGCCGATCGCCTCGCGCAGCGCGTCGTAGCCCGGCCGCGCCGTCCCGTCGGGCGCGATGAGCCCCGAGTCGAAGCGGTCGGACGGCTTCGCGCCGGTCCAGTTGTAGAGGTAGACGCGCTTGACGCGCTCGTGCTCGCGCGCGAGCTTCAGGGTGTAGGCGATCGCGCGCGCGGCGCGCTGCTCGTCGCGGGGGAAGTTGCTGCCGAAGCGGACGATGCCGCCCGTCTCGGTCAGCCAGACGTCGCCCGGCACGGCGTCGAGCAGCTCCTGTAGGCCGGTGGCGCGGAAGCGGTTGGCGTCGGCGTAGTTGTGCAGCCCCCAGATCGTCGGCTCGCCCTCGAGCTCGCGCCGGTAGCGCGCGAGGTAGCTCGTCATGCCCTTCTGGTCGAGCAGGTCGCCGGCGAGCACCGTGCAGTCCGGGCACTCGTCGCGCACGACGTTGTAGAACTGCGCCGCCCGCGCGGGCGCCTTCGACGTCGGCTGGCTGGCGTGGTTGATCTCGTTCCAGGGCGCGTAGACCTTCACGTCCGGGTAGCGCGCGCGAAACGCGCGGAACGCCTTGCGGAACTCGGCGGCGCTCGGCAGCCGCTTCGGCGTCACGCGCGAATGGCCGAACGTGACGAAGGGCTCGACGCCCGCGCGCCGCGCCTCGGCGAGCCAGAGGTCGACGAGGTCGCGCTCGAAGCGCACGCTCGTCGTGTCGTAGGACGCGACGAGGCGCGCGTGGTCAAGGCCGAGGTCGCCGAAGCGCTTGTCGGAGAACATCGCGGCCTGCTGCTCGCCGATGCCGATCGCCGGCCGGGCCGGCGCGGCGACGGTCGCCGTCGCGCCGCCGCCGGTCCGAGCGCCGTCCCCGTCGCCGCCGCAGCCGGCGACGAGCGCCACGAGGGTCAGCGAGACGAAGATGAGCCGGGCGTGGTTCATGACCTGGTGGACAGCAGCAGGCGCCTCGTGAGCGGGGCCGCGGTGACGCCGTGGACGACGATCGAGGCGACGACGCAGGCGAGCACCGTCCAGAACAGCGTCCGTTGCTCCCCGCCGGAGAGGATGCCCGATCCGAGCGCGATCGCAACGTAGTACAGCGAGCCGATGCCGCGCACGCCGAACCAGCCGACGAAGAGCCGCTCACGCCATGCGGTCCTCGAGCCGGCGAAGGCGATCATCGTCGCCAGCGGACGGATCACGAGCAGCAGCAGCGGGACGAGCAGCAGCCCCGCCCCGGGGAGCCCGATCCCGCTCACCGTCACGAGCGAGCCGAGCAGCAGGATGAGCGCGAGCTCGCAGAACTTCTCGACGACCTCGGCGCCGTCGTGCACCCGCCGGTTCATCTCGTGCTCGCGCTCGTAGCGGCGAAACGCGACCCCGGCGGCGAAGGCCGCGAGGAACCCGTACGTGCCCGCCACCTCGGCCAGCCCGTAGACGAGCAGCACCGCGCCGATCGCGACCCAGCCGTCGAGCGCGGGCGCCATGAGCCGCGCCGCTCGCAGGCGCACCATGCTCGCCGCGATGAGGTAGCCGCCGCCCGCGCCGATCGCGATGCCCGCCAGCACCGCGTAGAGCCCGTCGGCGACGAGCCACTCCAGCGCCCAGCCCGTCCCGCCCTCGGCCAGCACGAAGATCCCGAGGAAGACGAACGGGAACGCGAGGCCGTCGTTGAGCCCCGCCTCCGCCGTCAGCGCGAAGCTCGGCTCGCTCTCGTCCTCCTCCTGGCCGGGCGGGCCGACGCCGACGTCGCCCGCCAGCACCGGGTCGGTCGGCGCGAGCACCGCCCCGAGCACGATCGCCGCTCCGAGCGACAGGCCCATGACGGTCGTGCCGAAGATCGCGACGGCGGCGATCGTCAACGGCATGACGACGCCGAGCAGGCGCACGACGGAGCCCCAGGCACGGGGCGCGAGCGCGCGGTCGAGCTTCAGGCCGGTGCCGAACAGCGCGACGATGACCGCGAACTCCGCCAGGCGGCCGATGACGAGCGCGTCGTCGAACGGATCGATCCAGCCGACCTGCAGCAGGTCGATGATGAACGCCGCGCCGATCCCGAGACCGAGGTAGATGAGGCTCGCCGAGAACGCGCGCTCGCGCTGGTGCGACAGCGCGCCGACCGCCGCGAACACCGCCAGTCCGGCGAACGCGAGGGCGATCGCGTAGGGGTCGGCGAAGGAGAAGCCGCGCTCGGCGGCCAGGACGGACACCCCGGCAGGCTGCCCCGGTAGGGTCGAGAGGATGAGCACCTACGAGCTCGTCGCAGACCTGCCGGTGCGCATCGAGGCGTACGACCTCGAGGGCCTCGTGCAGACGGTGTCCAGCGACTTCGAGCGCAAGTCCACGATTATCCACCTGCGCGGCGCCGGCCAGGAGGGTCAGGGCGAGGACGTCGTCTACGACGCCGTCGACCACGAGATCGCGCAGGACGCCGGCCCCGTCCTCGAGCTCGCCGGCGGCTGGACGATGCGCTCGTTCTCCGAGCATCTCGCGGGCCTGCAGCTGTTCGCCCAGCCGGCGCAGCGCGAGGTCTCCCAGCTGTACCGCGTGTGGGCCTACGAGTCGGCCGCGCTGGACCTCGCGCTGCGCCAGGCGGGCACCTCGCTGCACGCGCTGCTCGGCCGCCAGCCGCGGCCGCTGAACTTCGTCGTCTCGCTGCGCCTCGGCGAGCCGCCGTCGCCGGAGCCGGTCACCCGGCGCCTGCAGCGCTACCCGACGCTGCGCTTCAAGCTCGACCCGACCAACTCGTGGGACGACGAGCTCATCGCCGCCCTCGTCGCGACCGGGGCCGTCGACTCGGTTGACTTCAAGGGCCTCTACGAGGGGACGCCGGTCGATCAGCCCGCCGACCCCGCGCTGTACCGGCGCGTCATCGAGGCCTTCCCCGATGCCTGGATCGAGGACCCGAAGCTGACGCCGGAGATCGACGAGCTGTGCCGGCCGCACCGCGACCGCATCACCTGGGACGCGTGCATCCACTCGGTCGCCGACTGCGAGGCGCTGCCGTTCGCGCCGCGCATGGTCAACCTCAAGCCGTCCCGGCTGGGCGGCATCGAAGCGCTGTTCGATGCCTACGACTGGGCGCAGGAGCGCGGCGTCGGCGCCTACGGCGGCGGCCAGTTCGAGCTCGGCGTGGGTCGCGGACAGATCCAGTACCTCGCCTCGATCTTCCATCCCGACACCCCGAACGACACGTCGCCGACGGGCTTTCACGTCATGGACCCGCCCCCCGGCCTGCCGACGAGCCCGCTGGCGCCCGAGCCGTCGGCGACCGGCTTTCGCTGGGGCGTGGAGGCGTAGCGACGCCGAAGCCCGGCGCTGAGGCCGGGCTTCGGGTTCTGCCGGGTATGAGGTGCGCCGGGCGCGCCGGTGCTACAGGCCGCGCCGCCCGTAGCCGTAGCCACCGGTGCCGATCGAGCTGATGAGGACGAGGATGGCCGCGATGATCGCGACGATCGCGGGCAGTCCGAGCGCAAGGCACAGCCAGTACACGAGAGCGGCAACGAGGATGCCAATCAGAACACCGATCATGGGGCAACGACCTCCTGGGTCGACGAGCAAAGCGGGCAGGTGAAGCTGTCGTTACCCGCCCGCCCGCAGCGCCAAGCGCCCGCGCGGCCCTTCCTCAGAGCGTCCTCACACGCGCTGGATGAGCGTCCCGGTGCCCAGGCCGCCGCCGCAGCACATCGTCACGAGCCCCGTCTCCTTGTCGGAGCGCTCGAGCTCGTGCAGCAGCGTCGTGAGCAGCCGCGCGCCGGTCGAGCCGAGCGGGTGGCCGAGCGCCATCGCGCCGCCGTTGACGTTGACGCGGTCCATGTCCGGATCGAGCTCGCGGCGCCACGCGGCGACGACCGGGGCGAACGCCTCGTTGACCTCGATGAGGTCGACGTCGCCGATCGTCATGCCGTTGCGCTCAAGCAGCCTGCGCGTCGCCGGGATCGGGCCGGTGAGCATGAGCACGGGGTCGACGCCGACCGTCGTCTGGTCGACGATCCGCGCGCGCGGCGCCAGCCCGAGGGCGTCGGCCTTCGCGCGCGCCATGAGCAGCACGGCGGCCGCGCCGTCGGAGATCTGCGACGAGGTCGCGGCCGTGACCTTGCCGCCGTCGGGCTTGAAGGCGGGCTTGAGCTGGGCAAGCGCCGCGAGGTTCGTGTCGGGGCGGATGCCCTGGTCGACGTAGCGCGTCTCGCCGTTGGTCGCAAACGGGACGATCTCGCGCTCGAAGCGGCCCTCCTCGGTCGCCTGATGGGCGAGCCGGTGCGAGCGCACCGCGAGCTCGTCGAGCTCGGAGCGGGGGATCTCCCACCTGTCGGCGATCAGCTCGGCGCTCAGTCCCTGCGGGACGAGGTCGTACTTCGCCATGAGCTCGGGCGAGAACGGCGTTCCGACCGTGTCCGCGAAGCGCAAGCCGACGCCCATCGGGATGCGGCCGAGGTGCTCGACCCCCGCGCCGATGACGACGTCGTGAACCCCCGCGGCGATGAGCGCGGCGCCGAAGTTGACCGCCTGCTGGGCCGAGCCGCACTGACGGTCGACCGTCGCCGCGGCCGTCTGGATCGGCAGGCCGGCCTGCAGCCAGGCGTTGCGGGCGACGTTGTAGCTCTGCTCGCCGATCTGCTGCACGCAGCCGGCGATGACGTCCTCGACCTCGGCGGGATCGATCCCCGCGCGCTCGACGACCTCGGCCAAGCAGCGCCCGAGCAGCGCGTTGGGATGCGTGTCCCTGTAGTAGCCCTTTTCGGGGTGGCCGCGCCCGATCGGCGTGCGGACGGCCTGCACGATGACGACCTCGCGGCCCTGCTGTGCGTTCATGAGCACTAAGGTACCCGACCGATTGGCGAGTCAATTCGGGAGGGAGTGCGTCGTGGGAGAGAAGCTGGGAATCGCTGGAAGCGGAGCGATCGCGTCGGGGCTGGCAGCGTGCGCGACGAAGACGCCGGGACACGTGCTGTGGGCACGCTCGGATGCGTCGGCTGCGCGCGCGACCAAGTCGATCGCGAAGGCCTGCGAGCGTCTCGGCGACGGGTACGACCCCGCGAACGTGACGGTGACGACCGACCTCGACGCGCTCGCCGAGGCGACGTTCCTCGTCGAGGCGATCTCCGAGGACGCGGCGCTGAAGAGCGAGCTGCTGGCCAAGCTCGGCGCGCTGGCGGGCGACGACGCGGTGCTCAGCACGACGACCTCGTCGCTGTCGGTCAGCGAGCTCGCCGACGCCTCGGGGCAGGCCGACCGCTTCGTGGGGCTGCACGTCTTCAACCCCGTCCCCGTCATGAAGCTCGTCGAGCTGGCCTACCCCGACGCCGCGACCGAGGCCTCGCGCGAGCGCGCCAGGGCTCTCTGCGTCGAGCTCGACAAGGAGGCCGTCGACGTCCCCGACCTCGCCGGGTTCGTCGTCAACCGCCTGCTCTTCCCCTACCTGTTCAGCGCGGTGGACTTCATGGAGCAGACCGGCCTGCCGCCGGCCTCGATCGACACGTGCATGCAGCTCGGAGCGGCGCACCCGATGGGCCCGATCGCGCTGCTGGACTACATCGGCCTCGACGTCTCGGTCGCGATCGGCGACGCGATCGGCGCCAGCGTCCCGCAGTCCCTGCGGGACCTGTGTGCCGAGGGCGTCCTGGGACGCAAGACGCGCCGCGGCCTCTACCCCGCGGAGTTCTACGCGCGCTGAGGCCGGCGGCCCGCGGGCCGCCGACCGGGGACGCGCTCAGGCGTCGTCCTCGGGCGCCTCGCTCGCCGGCTGGGGCCGCGGGCGCGCGCGGATGCGCACCGCCTCGATGCGGTTCTCGCGGACCGACTCGACGCGGATCGAGTAGCCGTTGGCGGCGACCGAGTCGCCGCGCTTGGGAAGCCGGCCGAGCCGGGCGAACACGAAGCCGCCGATCGAGTTGTAGGCGTCGCTGTCGACGGGCAGCATGAGGTCGTAGTCGGCGAGGTCGGTGATCGCGACGTGGCCGCGCACGTACCAGTCGCCGTTGGCGAGCCGGCGCACGTCGCCGCCGGCGGGGTCGGTCTCGTCGTCGATCTCGCCGACGATCTCCTCGATGATGTCCTCGACGGTGACGATGCCCGCGACGCGGCCGTACTCGTCGACGATGACCGCCATCGTCGAGCGGTTGCGCTGCTGGTCGGCGAGCAGGTCGTCCAGCGGCTTGGTCTCGGGCACGATCGGGACCGGCCGCACGGCGGGCTCGATCGAGGCCTCGGGCCCGTCGGCCATGAGGATCCGCGCCAGCGAGTTGGAGTGCACGACGCCGCGGACCTTGTCGGGGTTGTCGTCCTCGGTCACCGGCAGCCGCGTGTGCCCGGTCGAGATGCAGCGGCGCAGCGCGGTCCCGACGTCCTCGGAGACGTCGACGGTGACGACCGCCGGGATCGGCGTCATGACCTGCCGCGCCTGCTGCTCGTGGAGGTGGAAGACGCCCGTCAGCATGCCGGCCTCGCCGGGGTCGAGGTGGCCCCCCGCGTGCGCCTGGGCGATGATCGCGCGCACCTCGTCGGGGCTGGAGCCCTCGTCGAAGGAGGCGTCGCCCTTGATCCCCAGCGGCCGCAGCATCGCGCTGGAGGCCTTGTTGAGCAGGTGGATGAACGGCCGCATCGCCGTGTTGAAGATGTTCAGCGGGCGCGCGATCCAGCGCGCGACCTGCTCGGCGTTGACGATCGCGTAGATCTTCGGGACCTGCTCGCCGGCCGTGATGTGACCGGTCGTGACGAGGATGTAGGCGATCGCGATCGACACCGGCGCGGCGACGGCGTGCGCGAAGCCCTCGAACAGCGGCTTGACGAGCTCGGCGATCGCCGGCTCGCCGAGGAAGCCGATGCCCAGCGACGCGAGCGTGATCCCGAACTGACAGGCCGACAGGTATTCGCTGAGGTCGTCGAGCTGGGCGAGCACGAGCCGCGACCGGCGGTCGCCGGCCTCGGCGAGCTCCTCGACGCGGCCGCGGCGGGCGCGGACGAGCGCGAACTCGGCCGCGACGAAGAAGCCGTTGACGAGGATCAGCACGACGACCGCGCTGAGCAGCAGCGCGGTCAAGATGCGTGGATGCGGTCGGGCCTAGGGTGTCGGCCGCGACTTCGAGGAAGGTCGTCGTTCATTGACGCTGCGCCGGAACCGTAGCAGGGGCGGCAGCCGTGCTCGCGCCGCGGCGCCCGAGCACGGTCAGCAGGCGTCCGCGACGAGTCCGTCGATCGTGCCCGCAAGCGCGAAGTCGTTCTCGGTGATGCCGCCCGCGGAGTGCGTCGACAGCGTCAGCCGGACGTGCTTGTAGCCGTGCACGAGGATGTCGGGATGGTGGTCGGCCTCGTTGGCCGCATCCGCCACGGCGTTGGCGAGCGCCATCGCCGAGTGAAAGCCCTTGCACTCGACGTCGCGCACGATGGCGTCCCCGTCGCGCCGCCAGCGCATCGTCGAAAGTCGCTCGTCGATCTCGGAATCGTCCAGTCGTGCCATACGCTCTCCCCATGCGGATCGTGAGCCTCGTGCCACACGCTACCGAGCTGCTCTTCGCGCTGGGACTCGGCGAGGACGTCGTCGGCGTGACCCACGAATGCGACTACCCCGAGGAGGCGCTGGAGCGCCAGCCGGTGACGCGCAACGTGCTCGCCGAGGGCCTCGCGCCCGGCGAGATCGACGCCGCCGTCCGCGAGCGCACCGCCGCCGGCCAGTCGATCTACGAGCTCGACGAGGAGCTCGTCCGCGAGCTCGAGCCCGAGCTCATCGTCACGCAGGCGCTCTGCCACGTCTGCGCCGTCTCCGTCGACGAGGTGCGCGCGCTCGCCCAGACGCTGCCGGGACCGCCGCAGGTCATCGCGCTGGATCCCAGGACCTACGGCGAGACGCTCGGCGACGTGCGCACGATCGCCCAGGCGACCGACAGCCGGGACGCCGCGCTGGATCTCATCGCGCGCACCGCACGGCGCGCCGACGTCGTGCGGCTGGCGGTGCGCGAGGCGCCGCGGCCGCGGGTCGTGGCGCTCGAGTGGCTGGACCCGGTCTTCGTGGCCGGGCACTGGACGCCGCAGCTCATCGAGATGGCGGGCGGCGAGGACGTCGCGGGGTTTGCCGGCGAGCCCTCGCGCCAGGCGACCTGGGACGAGGTGGCAGCCGGTCAGCCGGAGATCGTCGTCGTCATGCCGTGCGGCTACGACGCCGCGCGCGCGCTCGTCGAGGCCGAGCAGTACGCCCAGCCGCTGCGCGCGCTCGGTGCCGATCGCGTCGTCGCCGTCAACGCGTCGGCGTACTTCTCGCGCCCCGGTCCCCGACTCGCCGACGGGCTCGAGCTGCTCGCCCACATCATGCACCCCGCCCGCGTGCCGCAGGCGCCGGCCGAGGCGCTCACCGTGCAGCTGTAGCGAAGGATCACACCGACCCTGGCCGCCGTCCCCCGCACCGTCCTGTTGCTGCACTCGTCGGCCGGCCGCTATGGCGCCGACCGCCAGCTCGCGCTGCTCGCGACGGGGCTGGACCGGGCGCGCTACCGGCCGCTCGTCGTGCTGGCGATGGACGGCGAGCTGCGCGAGGACCTCGCGGCGGCCGGCGTCGAGGTGCTCGTCCGCCCGCTGGCGGTGCTGCGCCGGGCCGCGATGACGCCGGCGGGACTGGCGCGCATCGGCGTGGCGCTCGCGCGCGACGCGGGCGGGCTCGCACGGCTGGCCCGCCGCCGTGGCGCCGCGCTCATCCACTCCAACACGTCGGTCACGCTCGGCGGCAGCGCCGCGGCGCCGATCGCGCGCGTCCCCCACGTCTGGCACGTGCGCGAGATCTTCACCGGGTTCGAGCGCCAGTGGCCCGCCTACCGGCGCCTGCTGGCGACGGCCGACGCGCTGCCGTGCGTGTCCGAGGCGACCCGCGCGCAGCTGGACCGCACGCCCGCGGCGCTCGTCCTGCACGACGGGCTCGCGCTTGCGCCCCAGCGCAGCGAGCGCGCGGCGGCGCGGGCGGCGCTCGGGCTCGCGCCGGATGCGTTCGTCGTCGCGATCCTCGGGCGCATCTCGAGCTGGAAGGGCCAGGACGTGCTGATCCGGGCGCTCGCGCTCGCCGCCGACGACCGCGCCGTCGCGCTCGTCGCCGGGGCGCCGTGGCAAGGCGAGGACCGGCGGCTCGCCGAGCTGCGCGAGCTCGCCGCCTCGCTGGGCATCGCCGAGCGGGTGCGCTTCGCCGGCTTTCGCAGCGACGTCGAGAACGTCTACGGTGCCGCCGACGTCGTCGCGGTGCCCTCCACCCAGCCCGACCCGCTGCCGAACGCCGCGCTGGAGGCCGCCGCCGCCGGCTGCTGCGTCGTCGCGGCGCGCCATGGAGGGCTGCCGGAGATCATCCGCGACGGCGTGACGGGACGGCTCGTGCGGCCCGGCGACCCGGCCGCCCTGGCGCGCGTGCTCGACGAGCTGCGCGCCGACCCCGCGGCCCGCGAGCGCCTGGGCTCGGCCGCGGCGGCGGACGTGCGCGGGCGCTTCGGGTCCGAGCGCCTCCTGAGCCGGACCCAGCTGCTCTACGACGACCTCCTGGCGGGCCGCCCGGCCGGCGCCTCGTGGTGATGAGCGCCGCCGTCCACGTGCCCACCGGCGGCGCCGTGGACGCGCTCGCGCTCGACCTCGCGACGGGCGCGTTCGTCGCCGACCGCGCGCCGTTCGCGCAGATCAGCGACAGCGGGATCGGCAGGGACGTCGACGCGCTGAGCCCCGAGCGGTTCGACCGCGCGGTCGGCGAGCTGCGAGCGCGCGCCCGCGTCGCGTGGACGCGCACGGCGAGCGGCGAGTTCCCATTCAGCGCGCGGGTCGGCGGCGAGACCTCGTGGGTCCGGGTCAACGACTTCCCCGCCGATGCGCTCTACACGCGCGTGGTCGACGGAGCCGCCGAGGTCGACCTCGACGACTGGCCGGCGGCCTGGGGCAAACCCGCCTAGCGTGCGCTCAGAGGCTCGCGGCGCTCGACGCCACGGCGATGCAGCCGACGGCCAGCACGACGGCCAGACCGGCGCATGCGGCGAGCACCGGGGTCGTCACCGATCGCCGGCGCTCGGCGACCTCGAACAGGAGAAAGCCGACGATTCCGCCTGCGACGAGCCCGCCGATGTGGCCGCCGATCGAGATGCCGGGGATGAAGAACGTGATGGCGAGGTTGAGCAGCAGCGTCATGCCCAGGCCCGACTGCATCGGGTCGATGCCGCGCGCGCGCATCGCGATGATCGCCGCTCCCATGAGCCCGAAGACGGCGCCCGACGCCCCGACCGTGAACGAGTTCGGCGTCAGCAGCAGCGCCCCGAACGACCCTCCGAGCAGCGAGACGGCGTAGATGATCGCGAAGCGCAGCTTGCCGATCTCGGGCTCCATGAGCTGTCCGAGGAAGTACAGGAAGTACATGTTGAACGCGATGTGCAGCAGCCCCGCGTGCAGGAAGCCGGCGGTGACGATCCGCCACCACTCGCCGTCCGCCACCGCCGGGCCGTAGAGCGCCCCGTTGGCGATGACCTCGCCTCCGCCGCGCGACATGATCCCGCCGCCGGCCGCCTGCGTGGCGATGAACGCGATGACGTTCAGCGCGATCAGCGCGTAGGCGAGCTGCGGGTCGCGCCGGATCGACGCGGCCGTGTGGACCTTCGTCTTCTGGCGCGCGCACTCCGGGCAGCGCATCCCGACCGGCGTCGAGGTCATGCAGTCCGGGCAGATCGGCCGTCCGCACGACGAGCACGACACCCCGGTCTCGCGATCGGGGTGCCGGTAGCACGTCGTTGTCGTCGAGGCCTCCACGGGCAGGGACGCTACCAATCGCCCGGGCGTCTGCCGGACGTCGCTACGACAGGCGGGCAGCGATGATCGGCTGGCGCGTGGGCACCTCGCTGCCGCCGAGGGGCTCGTGGGTGACGAGCACCTGCTTGACGCCGCCGAGGTCACCGGGCACGTCGACCGAGGCGCGGCCCTTGCGCGTGGAGAACAGCGCCGTGGTCGCCTCGGGCGCCGTGCCGTTGTCGCGATCCAGCCAGACCTGGTAGATGCGCCCCTTCGGCGGAGCGGAGAGGCCGGTCACGACGAGCTTGGCGCCGCCGCCGGCGACGAGCACCTCGCAGCCGGCGCCGCCGGGCGCCTGCGCGCAGGCGACGTTGCGCTGCGGCGGGTCGCCGCCGCCGACGACGAGCGCCCCGCCGCCGATGCCGAGCGCGAGCAGCGACGTGGCGAGCACCGTCGCCGGCCACGGCCGCAGCCGCAGGAACTGAAAGCGGCGCGCGGGCTCGCGGACCGGCGGCCGGTCGGCCATCGGGCCGGCGGCCAGCAGCAGCTCGGACTCGGCGCGCACG
Source organism: uncultured Solirubrobacteraceae bacterium (assembly GCA_963722455.1). Classification (GTDB taxonomy): domain Bacteria; phylum Actinomycetota; class Thermoleophilia; order Solirubrobacterales; family Solirubrobacteraceae; genus CADCVQ01. Next base: position 27,885 of record CAVRMD010000004.1, on the reverse strand, counting down.
ACGGACATGACGCGGTCGCGGATCTCCGGCGGAGCCGTCAGCTGCGGGACGGCGCTGAGCAGCGCGTCGGACACGAAGCTGAGCTCGGCGACCTTCGCGGCGCAGTCCGGACAGGAGTGCAGGTGCGAGCCGTAGTGCTCCCGCTCGCCGTCGGGCATCGCTCGCAGGACGTAGCCCGCCGCGTCCTCGATCAGCGGACAGCCGTGCATCTCGTTCATGACATCACCTCGCGCAGGCCACCGAGCTGGGCTCGCATCTTCTCGAGGCCGAGCCGCATGCGGCCCTTGACCGTTCCGATCGGCGTGTCGAGCATCGACGCGATCTCGGTCTGGGTGAAGCCGCCGAAGTAGGCGAGCTCGATGACCCGGCTCTGCTCCGCCGGAATGGTCGTCAGCGCCTGGCGGATCTCGGCCGCCTCGTCGAGCCGGGCGACCTCGGCCTCGGTGCGCTCACGGGCCTCGAAGCGCTCCTCGATGCCCTCGTCGCTCGCGCGCCGGCGGTCGTGGACGACCGAGCGGCGCAGGGAGTCGATCGCGCGGTTGTGGACGATCCCGAGCACCCATGTCCGAACCGAGCCGCGGGCGCGGTCGTACCGCGCGCCGCTGCGCCACAGCGACAGAAAGGACTCCTGGACGACGTCCTCGGCGGCGGCGCGGGCGCCGCACATCCGGTAGGCGAGCGAGAAGGCCGCGCTGGAGTGGCGCTCGTAGACGACCTCGAACGCGGCCGCGTCGCCGCGGCGCACGAGCTGCATGAGATCCTCGTCGGCGAGATCGCGCAGCTCCGTCGGGCCGTGATCGGCGTTCTTTCGCAGGCGTGGCATGTGACTGCAACTACGCCGCGACGGCGCTCGCGGATCAGTCAGCGGCGCGTCAGCTTGCGCGCTTCGCCGATCGCGGCGCGCAGCGTTCGCTGGGCGAGGTCGACGGGGTTCTTGGCCTGCGCCGCGCGCCTGCGTTGATGCTGGCGCACGCGGATCAGGACGAGGGCGGTGCCGGCGGACGCGCCGACCGCGGTCGCCACGACGGGCCGCACCCAGTTGCGCGGGTCGCGCATCGCCGACAGCTCCCAGCCGTCGAGCTCGTCGACGGCCGCGTCGGTCAGCTCCTGCAGCCGCGCCTCGACGCGGGTCTGCAGGTCCTCGGGCGGGTCGACGGGCGCCAGCGCGATGCGCAGCATCCGCTCGATGTCCGGGTGCGCCATGTCGGAGCTCATGCCGGCGTCACGATCCCCTCGAGCTGGCGGATCGCGCGGTGCAGCAGCACCTTGGTCGCGCCGTCGGTCTTGCCCATCGCGCGGGCGATCTCGCGGTTGTCCATGCCGAGGGCGAAGCGCATGATGAGCGCGTCGCGACGTTCGTCGGGCAGCTCCTGGATGCCGGCGATGATCCGCGCCAGCTCATCGCGGCCCTCGACGAGGTCCTCGGTCGTGTGCGGCGCGCTGAGCACGGTGGTCTCGTCGATCGAGGTCTGCGGCCGGCGCGAGCGGTCGCGGTACAGGTTCGCGGCGAGGTTGTGGGCGATGCGGATGAGCCACGGCCGCAGCGGCCGCCCGTCGGACTCGGCCAGCGCCCGCTCGAAGTGGCGATAGGCCTGCAGGAACGTCTGCTCGGTGAGGTCCTCGGCGTCGTGGTGGTTGCCGATCCGGTAGTACGCGTAGCTGTAGACGTCGCGCAGATGCACCCGGTAGAGCTCGCTGAACGCCGCGTCGACGCGGGCCTTGTCTGGTGCGTCCACGGTGCATGGAGCCTACCCCCGCACCGGGCGTGCATCGGCCGCCCCCGCGCCGACGGAGGCCAGCGGCAGCGCGCCGCCGGTGCCGGCGCCGCCGCCGCGCGGACGGCCGCCGCGACCGCTGACGGCCGCCGTGAAGGCGTCCGCGTCGATGCGCCCGCCGACGAGCGCCGCGAGCAGCTCGAGCGTCGGCGCGGGCACCTGCGCGCGGCGCAGCGTCCGCGCGAGCAGCCCGACGCCGTCGAGCGCCTCGCTGGACTGGCCGATCGCGTCCGCGATGCTCGCGACCGCGACGCCCTGTCCGAGCAGCTCGCCGGCACGCCGGTTGCGGCTGCACTCGGCGAGCACCGTGGCGACGAGGTCGCCCGCGCCCGCCAGGCCGGCGAACGTCTCGGGCCGGCCGCCGATCTTGCGTGCGTAGGCGTCGACCTCGGCGAAGACCTTCCCGGCGGCGGCGCCGGCGGCGTTGGGTCCGTTGACCCCCGCGGCGGCGGCGGCGAGCGCGGCGGCGTTCTTCGCGGTGCCGGCGAGCTCGACGCCGGTCACGTCGGGCGTCGTCGCGGTCTCGAAGCCCGCGTCGCGCAACAGCCGCGCCACCTGCGCGGCGAAGATCGGGTCCACGCAGCCGACGACGAGCGAGGCCCCGCTGGACAGCGCATCGGCCGCGTGGCTCGGCCCGCCCACGCAGGCGACGGCGCGCGCGTCGACGCGTCCTGCGACGTAGCTGCTGGCGAGCATCCCGCTCGGCGCGACGAGGCCCTTGGAGAGCACGAGCACCCCGCTGGCGGAGTGGATCGCCTCGGCATGCTCGCCGGCGGCCGCCGGCAGCGCGGTCGCGGGGACGGCGAAGCAGACGAGGTCGGCACGGTCGTAGGCGAGCCCGCGCGCGGTCGTCACGCGCACGCCCTCGGGCAGGCGGACGCCAGGCAGGTAGCGCTCGTTGACGCGGGCGCGCGCGACGCGCGCCGCCTGCTGCTCGGTGCGGCAGCCCAGCTCGACGTCGAGGCCGGCGCGGGCGAGCGCGACGGCCAGCCCGGTGCCCCAGGAGCCGGCGCCGACGATCGCGACGTTGCGCAGCGCCGGCGTGCCGCCGAGCCATTCCCACTGCAGCTCGACGCACGGCCAGATGCGGTCGGTGACGGTGCGGGCCAGCGACGGCGAGGGCGACGCCACGCGCGGGAAGCGCAGCGGCCGGCCCGCGCGGATGCGCACCTTGTGCGGGCGGATGCGCCAGCCCCTGCGGATCGCCTCGGTCCCGACGAGCGCGACGGGCAGCACCGGCGCGCCGGTCTGGAGCACGAGCCGGCCGACGCCGCGCTTCGGCGCGCCCAGCGCGCCGGGGCGCGTGCGCGTGCCCTCGGGGAAGATGACGACGACGTCGCCGCGCTCGAGGATGCGGCGCGCGGCGTCCATCGCGTCGCGGTCGCCCTGGCCGCGGTCGACGGGGAAGGCTCCGAGCGAGCTCAGCAGCCACGCGACGACGCGCCGGTGAAACAGCTCGGTCTTGGCGACGTAGTAGACCGGCCGGCGCAGCATCATGCCGATCACCCACGGGTCCATGAACGAGCGGTGGTTGGCCGCGATGACGAGCGGACCGTCGGTCGGGACGTGCTCCCTGCCGATCCGCTCCATGCGGAAGTACACGCGAAAGAACGGCTGCAGGATGGAGCGCGCGAGCCAGTAGACGAGCGGGTTGACACCGCGGCCCTGCGCACGCGCCAAGAGGCGGCTTGGGTCCATTGCCGACGCATACCCGCGGCGCCATCGCGCGTTACAGTCTGCGGGGGCATGGTCATCGATCCCGCCAAGACCATCCGGGGGGCGTTCGCCGGTGCCGTCGCAGCGGGCGTGTGGCTCGCCCAGCAGCCGCTCGACAAGCCGGTCTTCGGCGTCGACTACGACGACAGCGAGCTGCTCGGCAAGGCCGTCACGCGCGGGTCGGCGTGGCCCGTCGTCGGCGCCCTGATGCACCTGGCCAACGGGGCGATCATGGGCGCCGCCTACTCGGCGGTCGCGTCGCGCCTGCCGCTGCCGGTCTGGAGCCGCGGCCCGGCGGTCGCCATGCTGGAGCACCTTGCGAGCTGGCCGCTGACGACCGCCGTCGACCGCGTGCACCCCGCGCGCGACGACTTCCCGCGGCTGGCGGGAAGCGGCCGCGCCTTCGCCCAGGCGACCTGGCGCCACCTCGTCTTCGGGATCGTCATGGGCGAGCTCGAGCGGCGCCTCAACGCACCGTCCGACGACGAGGCCGGACCGTTCGAGCACGTCATCTCGACGAACGGGCACGGTCAGCTGGAGCATGTGGCGACCGTGCACGAGGGCGAGGGCTGAGCGCACCCCCCGCTCGTCACCCCGGCGATCGGTCACAGCCCGTCGCAGACGGCCCGGCATGGCAGCTCGCGACGCTCGCGCTGTCGACGCGAGGGCAGGCGTGACCGATCGATGGTGTCACCGCGTTCGAGGCGCGGCGTCCTGAGCGGTCTGCACGATGGCATCCAGCACTTCGCCGACCTCAGGATCGAGGTCCTGCGGCTCGACGAACGCGGCGAGCTGGTGGTAGTCGCTCTTGCGCAGCAGATTGGGAAGCTGCAGGGACTGAAAGAACAGCTCGAAGAGACGATCCAGGAACTCATCAGACGCCTTCGTATCGTCTGACCAGGGTGAGGACCCGAGCGTGCGCATGGCCTGTTCGATCTGATCGATCGCGCGCTCCATCGCAGCGGCCCAGGCGCTGCCGAACAGCTCTCCGTCCTTCTCTGTGCCCGTCGCCTGCGCCCATCGAAGCAGCACGTCGCGCTGCGCGATGTAGTTCTCGATCTCGCGTCGTCTCCACACGCGCACGCGTAGGTTGGGATGGCTGTGATCGGGAACGAGATCCAGGCGATCAAACAGCCCGAAGCCAACAAGGTCGGGCTTGGCCTCGCGCAATCCATGGAAGTGCTCGTTCATCGCGGGGATGCGGTTTCCGACGTACTCCACAAACGGGCGCGATAGCACTTGTGAGGCCGGGTGACCCAATACCTCGGCCATCGCGGCGAGGATTGCGAGATCGGTCGAGCCCTCCAGATACAGGACCCAGCCCGTGAGCTCCGCTTGGTAGCAGTGCTCGAAGCCGATCGACCTGAGGCTCTTGGAGACCTGTGATCCGCGGTCATCGATGCGGTGGGGGGTCCCGACGAACGCCACGACCACGTCCCGGTCGGCCGCTTCGTTCAGGATCACCTCGGAGTGGCTCGCAGCCACCACCTGGCTTGCGCTCGTGTGGGCCACGTCGGTGAGGAGCCGATAGATCTGGCGCTGCCTCAGGATCTCGAGGTGCGCGTCGGGCTCGTCGAGCAACAGCACCGAACCGGGATTCGTCATCAGGTAGGCCACCAGCAAGAGGGTTTGTTGGAGGCCCCGCCCCGATGCCGACAGGTCCAGTCGCGTGCCGACGATGTTCTGAAAGCTCATCTCGATCTCCCCACGCCCTTCGACGAGCCGAGGCCGGTCGAGCGTGACGCCGAACAACTCCCGAATCATGCACACCGGCTCACCCCACCGAGCGTCCCCGTTCTCGGCTTCGAGGATCTGGTAGCAGAGGTTGCGAAGCACCTCCGCCGTGCGGCCCTCCCCGATGAAGACGTTGACTGCGCCGGGCATGAGGCGGTTCTCAGAAGCGGCAAGCCCCGACATCGGCGGCAGGTACGCGATCTTCGTGGCACGCGCGTCCTCGGGCACCGGCATGCGCGCGGGCTCGGGCTCGTCGGACATGCGGCGGGCGCGACAGTAGATCGACTCCGGGTTCGCGTAGTCGAACTCGAAGCCGCACTCCCATTCCTTGCCGTTGTCGACGCCGTTGACGACGAGATCGATGCGGATGTGGGCGGTTTCCTGTTTGCCGTTTCGGCGCGAGACATCCCGCGTGTGCAGGTCATGCCAGAGCTGGTTGGCCACCGGAACCGGGATTGCCAACAGATCGCGGCGATTGATCGTCACAGCCGGTCGGCGCTTGGGAGCTTCACGGCCCTCGTACTTCGCGATCCAGTGCGACAGCCCGATCCCCCAGAGTCCGAGCGCCTGCAGCGCCGGGGATGCCGCACGCATCCGGGACGCAGGCTCGAGAGCCCGCCTTCGGACTCGAACCGAAAACCTCTTCATTACAAGTGAAGTGCTCTGCCAGTTGAGCTAGGCGGGCGGGTCCTCGAGCGCAGGCTAGCGGCCGGGCTCGCCGCGCGCCGAGATCGGCGGTCGACGAGCACCGTTGCCGGCGCCCCGCGGCGCGGGTCGCGGAACCGACCTCAAGCTAGGCTTGCCCCATGACCCAACTTGAGATCTCCGACGACCTCGCGACGAAGCCCGCGGTCCCCGCGCCGACCGGCGAGCCGCCGACCGAGCTGATCACCGACGACGTCGTCGTCGGCGAGGGCGCCGCCGCAAAGCCCGGCGACCACGTGACGGTGCACTACGTGGGCGTCTCGTTCGCCACCGGCAAGCAGTTCGACTCCTCCTGGGACCGCGGCCAGCCGTTCGACTTCCCGCTGGGGGCGCAGCGCGTCATCCAGGGCTGGGACTTCGGCGTCACCGGAATGCGCGTCGGCGGCCGCCGGACGCTCGTCATCCCGCCCGAGCTCGCCTACGGCGCGCGCGGCGTCGGTCCGATCGGCCCCAACGAGACGCTCGTCTTCGTCGTCGACCTCGTGAAGGTCGGCTAGCCCGCCGTGCGGACCCCCGTTCTCGCTCTGCTCGCCGTCGCCGTCGCCGTCGCCGCGTTCGGCCTCGGCGCCTGCGGCGACGACAGCGCCGACACGGCCAAGACCACGACGGCGCCCGCCGCCGGGACGACCGCGGGCGCCGCGGCCGCGACCCTCGCCATCTCGACCGACCTCTCCAAGAAGCCGGAGATCCCGACGCCGTCGGGCGAGCCGCCGACGAAGCTCGTCGCCGAGGACGTCGTCGTCGGCGACGGCCGCGCCGCGACGTCGGGCGACAACGTCGTCGTGCACTACGTCGGCGTGCTGTTCTCCGACGGCGAGCCGTTCGACGCCTCGTGGGACCGCGGCCGGCCGTTTGACTTCACGCTCGGGCAGGGCGACGTCATCGCCGGCTGGGATCAGGGCGTCGAGGGCATGAAGGTCGGCGGCCGGCGGCTGCTGATCATCCCGCCCGACCTCGCCTACGGCGCCCAGGGCCAGGGCACGATCCCGCCCGACGCGCCGCTCGTCTTCGTCATCGACCTGCTCAACGCCGGACCCGCCTGACGCCGGCCCGCGCGACCCGCCAGTCCCAGCCAACCGTGGAAGACGCGGCTAGTCCACGCCCCACTGACCGCCGGTGCGCCCGAGCGTCAGCCGATGCTCGGCGCCGTCGGCGGTCTGCACGCGGAAGATCGCCTGATCGGCCTCGGTGCCGGGCCGGTCGATGACCTGGACGAGCTGCGGCTCGCCGACCGTCGCGTCGCCGAAGCGGTCGGCCGCGGCGCTGCGGGCGGCGGCGGCCAGCGTCGCCCGGTCCCAGCCCTTGTCGAGCGCATGGGCCTGCGCGAGCGCGCGCTCGGCCGACTCGAGCTCGCTCGCCAGCGCCGATTCGCGCTTGTTGGTGCGGCGCGTCATCGCGACGTATCCCCCGCCGCCGAGCACGGCGATGAGGACGGCGAGGACGAGCAGGATGACGCCCAGCGTGGAGACGGCGGTTACGAGCACGGCTCGATGCTACCTACCCCGGGGCGACCGGTCAGTTCAGGACGGCGCGCTCCACGAGATGCAGGCCGACCTTGCGCTTGACGCGCTGCAGCGCGTTGTCGACGGTCTTGGCGTCGCAGCCGAGCCGCGCTGCGATCTCCTCGTAGGGCCGTCCGTCGAGATACAGAGCGAGCACGCGGGACTCGAGCTCGGACAGCGCGGTCGAGAGGCAGCCGACGAGCGAGTGCAGCTCCTCCGACGAGATGACCTGGTTGACGGGATCGTGGACCGTCGACCCGGGGATGACGTCCTCGAGCGTCGGCTCGCCCTCGCCCGAGGAGCCGGCCGGCGTCGCCGAGAAGGACACGTACTGGTTCAGCGGGCTGTGCTTGTTGCGCGTCGCGGTCTTCACCGCCGTGATGATCTGGCGCGTGATGCACAGCTCGGCGAAGTTGCGAAACGACGACTCGCGGTCGGAGCGATAGTCGCGCACCGCCTTGTAGAGGCCGACGAGGCCCTCCTGGATGAGATCGTCCGCGTCGCCTCCGGCGAGGAAGTACGACGACGCCTTCAAGCGCACGAAGCCGTAGTAGCGGCGCACGATGCGGTCGTACGCCGTCCGATCGCCGCTCTTCGCCAGCGCGATGAGGAAGTAATCATCGACCTGGACCGGAGCCTGAGACTTTTGGGAGATCCGTGCCACGAGCAGTCCTTTCCCAGCCACGTATGTGCTGGATGTGCTCAGTGGCGGTCCCCTCCCAGGGCGCCAACTGCGAATGCGAGTTCCGATGCTGTACCTCAGGTTCACCCTGATGTGGCGCCACAGTACCCCGCGTTATGGAGCCCTGTCAAGCGGGCCGGCGGCGCTGCAAGATCCCGTACACGAGCACGGCGGCGGCGGCGCTGGCGTTGAGCGATTCGGTGCGGCCGCGCAGCGGCAGCGAAACGAGCGCGTCGCATGACTTCGCCACGCGCGGGCGCAGTCCTGTGCCCTCCGCCCCGAGCACGAGCACGACGCTGCCGGCGTAGTCGGGCTCGTCGTAGGACGTCGTCGCGGCGGCGTCGGCGCCGTAGCACCAGCCTCCCGCCTGCTTGGCGGCGGCGAGGAAGTCGGCCATGTTGCGCACCCGCGCGATCCGCAGGTGCTCGACGGCCCCCGCCGAGGCCTTCGCGACGGCGGGCGTCACCGCCGCCGCGCGGCGCTCGCAGATGACGAGGCCGGTCGTGCCGGCGCACTCGGCCGTGCGCGCGATCGCGCCCAGGTTCTGGGGGTCCTGCAGCTCGTCGAGCGCGACGACGAAGTGCTGCTCCACGCCGAGCAGCTCGGGCGCCGAGACGTACGGGTAGCCGCCGGCCTCCGCGCACACCCCCTGGTGGTCCGGCGAGCCGCTGCGCCGCTCGACCTCCTCCCCGGCGACGATCCGCGCCCCGGCGTCGCGCAGCCACACCTCGCGACCGGCCGCACGCTCGGTCGCCCAGACCTGCTCGATCTGCCGGCGGCCCGCGCGCAGCGCCTCGCGCACCGGGTTGCGCCCGTAGAGGATCACTGCTCGATGCGCACGAGCTCGGGTCCGGCCGCCCCGTCGCGCACCTCCCAGCCGCGCGCGCGCAGCTCGTCGCGCAGCCGGTCGGCCTCGACGTAGTTGCGCGCGGCGCGGGCCGACTCGCGCTCCTCGAGCAGCTCCTGCTCCTCGGCGCCGGCGTCGCTGCCGTGGGCGGCGAGGTTCTGCAGGCCGAGCACCGACAGCATGTCGACGAGATCGGCGCGGCCGACCGGCTCGTCGCGCCGCTTGTGGCGCTCGTTGATCCACTCGAACATGGCGCCCAGCGCCGCCGCGGTGTTGAAGTCCTCGCGCAGGGCCGCGAAGAACGCGTCGCGCAGCGGGCGCATCTGGGCCGGAGACTCGCCGTCGACGAGACCACGGGCGGCGTCGCGCACGCGGGCGACGCGCGCCAGCGCCTCCAGCATGCGCATGTCGTCGAACGCCATCGGCTGGCGGTAGTGCGCGCCGACGAACAGCATGATGAGGGCGTTGCGGCCGAACTCCTCGACGACGTCGTGCAGCGCGGCGACGTTGCCGACGCTCTTGGCCATCTTCTCCTCGCCGAACTGCAGCATCCCGTTGTGCATCCAGATCTGGGCGAGCTCGGCATCGCGCGCCATGCGCGTCTGCGCCGCCTCGTTCTCGTGGTGCGGGAAGACGAGGTCGTTGCCGCCGCCGTGAATCTGAAAGCCGACGCCGAGCTGCTCCTCGGCCATCGCCGAGCACTCGACGTGCCAGCCGGGGCGGCCACGGCCCCACGGCGCGAACCAGACCGTGTCCTCGCCCTCCTTGTGCGCCTTCCATAGCGCGAAGTCCAGCGGATCCTCCTTGCGACTCGCGCCCACCGGCGAGAGCCCGTCGTCCTCGCCCTGGTTCATCTCGTCGATCGCGCGGCGGCTGAGCGACCCGTACTGGGCGTCGCGGCGCACGCGGAAGTAGACGTCGCCGTCGACGGCGTAGGCGTGGCCGCGCTCGACGAGCTCGGCGATGAGCGCGACGATCGGCTCGATCGTCTCGGAGGCCAGCGGCTCGGCGTCGGGCCGGCCGAGGCCGAGCGCGTCGGTGTCGGCCCGATAGTGGTCGGCCATCTCGGCCGCGAGGTCCGCGCTGGCGATGCTCAGCGGTGCCGCCGCGTCGTAGATCTTGTCGTTGACGTCGGTGATGTTGATGACGAGCGTCACGTCGTGGCCCTCGTGCTCGAGGAAGCGCTTGAGCAGCGAGTTGACGACGAACGGGCGGGCGTTGCCGACGTGGATGCGCCCGTAGACCGTCGGGCCGCAGGCGTAGATGCCGACGCTCCCGTCGGCGCCGGGGACGAGCTCGCGCAGCTCGCCGGAACGCGTGTCGTGCAGGCGGATCGCGGCCATACGCGGACCCTAGCGAGCGCCCGCGAAATGGCGGCGGTGCGCCGGATGGACGCTTGCGTTCACACGAGTGTGCCCGCGACCGCGCAGCGGGGTACCTTGCCCATGACGATGTCTCCCCGCGCCCCGCACGCAGCGCGCCTGGCCGCGGTCGAGGCCGGCTTCCGCTCGCTGCCGGAGCGCTTTCTCGGGGTGCCGGCCGGGTTTGACGCGACGTGGCGGATCGTGCTGGGCGACGTCGGCCACACCTGGGAGGTGCGCTGCACGACGCACGGCGCCCGCGCGCGCAAGGGCGCGACGAGCCGCACCCCCGACGTCGTCATCGGCACGGACGCCGCGACGTGGATCGCGCTGCGCTGCGGCGAGCTGTCGGGGATCGAGGCATTCAGCCGTCGGCTGCTCTACGCCCGCGGCAACCTCGACCTGGCGATCGGGTTCGAGGGCCTCTTCGCGCTCGAGGACGGCCGCCGGCCGCTGCTGCGCGTCCACGACGTCGACCTGCCGGGGCGGCGCATCTCGACGCTGACGATGGGCGACGGCCCCGACGTGCTGCTGCTGCACGGCCTCGGCGGCGCCAAGAGCTCGTTCTTCGACGCCGCCGCCGCGCTCTCGCGCCGCTACCGCGTCCACGCCCTCGACCTGCCGGGCTTCGGCGCCTCCTCCAAGCCCACGGTCGCGCCGTACACCGCGCGCTGGTTCGCCGAAACCGTGCTCGCGACGATGGACGAGCTGGGGATCGAGCGCGCGCACGTGGTGGGCAACTCGATGGGCGGCCGCATCGCGATCGAGCTGGGCCTGCGCAACCCAGAGCGCGTGGCCTGCCTGGGCCTGCTGTGTCCGGCCGTGGCGTTCGTCAAGCGCACCTATCACCCGGTCGTGCGGCTCATGCGGCCCGAGCTGGGCCTGCTGCCGCACCGCTTCGCGCGCGAGAAGGTGGCCGAGCACTTCTGGAACCTGTTCGCCGACCCCGACGCGATCGACCCGAGCATGGCCGACGTCGTCGTCGACGAGTTCCAGCGCATCTACGCCAGCGCCGGAGGGCGGATCGCGTTCCTCTCGGCGGCGCGCAACATCTACCTCGAGGCGCCGTACGGCATGGACGGCTTCTACGGGCGCCTGTCGCAACTCGCGCCGCCCGCGCTGTTCGTCTGGGGCTCGCACGATCGCGTCATCCCGCCGGCGTTCGGGCGCCACGTCGCGCGCTGGCTGCCCTCGGCCGACCAGATCGTGCTCGAGGGCTGCGGTCACGTGCCCCAGGTCGAGCACGCCGAGCAGACCGCGGAGCTGCTCGAGGCGCTGTTCGAGCGGGCCGAGTCGCTGGGTCCGCTGCCGCTCGGCGACGCCCAAGAGGCGGCGTAGACTCGAAGCGATGGACACGCAGACCGCGAGCCGCGCGTCGCGCGACGGCCGTCGCGCCGGCGCCGACACGTTCGCCGCGCCGCCTCCGCGCCCCCGTGCCGGCGATCGCTTCGACGAGCGCGCAGCCGAGCAGGAGCGCGGCGCGCCACCCGGCACGCTAAAGCGGCTGCTGGGTGCGATCGCCCGCGGCGCGCGTGCACGCGTCCCGGCCGCCGACCTCGACGAGCGCGATCCGGACTTCATCCGCGAGACGCTGCCGGGCCAGTGGCTGCTGGCCAGCCTGTGGTTTCGCGGCGAGGTGCGCGGGCTGGGAAACGTTCCCGAGGAGGGGCCGGTGCTGCTGGTGGGAAATCACTCCGGCGGCAACATGCCGGCGGATTCACTGGTGTTCACCCTCGCGTTCAGCACGTATTTCGGTGTGGAGCGGCGCTTTCACCAGCTTGCCCACAACCTCGTGCTGTCGATGCCGGGGCTGGGCTTCTTGCGGAAGTACGGCTTGGTGGCGGCGTCGCCGCAGAACGCCGCGCGCGCGCTGCAGTCCGGCGCGGCCGTGCTCGTCTATCCCGGCGGCGACCACGAGACCCACCGGCCGTCGTGGGAGGCCAACACGGTCAACTTCGACGGGCGGCGCGGCTTCGTGCGCCTTGCGCTCGAGCACGACGTGCCGATCGTCCCGGTCGTCGCGATCGGCGGCCAGGAGACGGCGCTGTTCCTCGGCCGCGGCGAGGGCGTGGCACGGCTGCTCATGCTCGACAGGCTGTTTCGCCTCAAGGTCCTGCCGCTGTCGATCGCGATGCCGTGGGGGCTGAACGTCGGCGACTTCCTCGGCCATGTGCCGCTGCCGGCGAAGATCACCGTCGAGGTCCTGCCCGCCATCCACCTGCGCGAGCAGTTCGGGCCCGATCCCGAGGTCGACGAGATCTACGAGCACGTCGTGACGACGATGCAGGAAACGCTCGACGCGCTCGCCTCCGAGCGGCGGCTGCCGATCATCGGATGAGGGTCGGCGCCGCCATCGACGTCGCCGCGCCGCCGCAGCTCGTGTGGGACGTCATCACCGATCCCGCCCGGTACCTGCACTTCATGAACGGCGTCACGCGCTGGGAGGTCACGGGCGAGCCGGACCGCGGCCTCGGCGCGCGCTACCGCACGCTCATGCGCGTCGGCTCGGCGGAGGTCGGCGGGCTCGTCGAGATCGTCGAGTGCGACGCGCAGCGCGACCTGGCCTGGACGTCGGTGACGGGCATCGACCAGCGCGGCCGCTGGCGCCTGCGCGAGCGCGCCGGCGCACGCACGCGCGTCGAGCTGCGCCTGCAGTACGGCGTCGGCGGCTCGGGCATCATCGGCTGGATCGCCGAGCAGGTCGCCGCGAACGCGGTGCGCGAGAACCTGCGCCGCTCCCTGCAGGAGCTGCGCCGCCAGGTCGAGCACGAGCGGGCGCGCACGGCGGCGGCCGCGCGGCGCGCCGCGGCGCTGCGCTGAGACGGGCGTTCGCTACGGTCGACGTTTGCCAGGAGGTTTGCGTGTCAGGCCTTCAATCCACACCGTCACGCTCGACCCATGCGCTTCCCCGTCGAGGCCTTCACGTTGACGACGCGCCACCAGGCCGTCGACCGAACCCCGGCTGATGCGCGACCAGCCCTCGCGGTCGCGCAACGCTTCTCCACGATCACCTCGTGGGGCGCAGATCCGATCCGGAATGGAGTCAGCTCGGATCGCGCAAGCTCGTTTCGGGGGTGCGGGCAACGGCGAGCAAGACCTCCGGCTCGCTGTCGACGGACTGGCAGACATAACGTCGCCCATCCACGTTCACGGGCGATACGTCCTCGACGGCGGAGCCTGTCAGGCGCAGGACGTCGAAACCGGTCGTGGGCATCGAGAGCCCGACGCCCATCGCCTTGAGCACGGCTTCCTTGCGAGTCCAGGCGCGGAGGAACAACGCGTCCCGCTCGCCGCGCGGAGAACGGTCGAGTGCGTCGAGCTCTGCCGGGGAGAGCACGCTGCGCGCGAGAGCGCGCGTGTCTGGCAAACGCCGGTCGCGTAGCTCGATGTCGACGCCCGGCCGCCGGCCGCGGACGTCGTCGACGACGACGAGCGGGCGCCAGGAGATCAGGAGCGGCGACGGGCGAGTCGGCCCCACCTGCCGAACGGATCATCGCGTCCGTCCAGCGGATCAGATGGACCGAGCACATCCCAACACAGGTACCTCCAGGCACGCGGCGCTACACGACTTCGACGCACGGCTGCGCCTCGCCGGCGGCGCTCGGCGAGCGGGAGGCGGTCGCAGATGCCGTCGACCTGCGCGTCGTCGTCGACGATCGTGACCGCCGGTTGCGCGACGTCGACCATCCGCGCCTTGTGCTCGCCGGGGTGGCCGGGGTGCAGCGGGACCACCACGAGCCCGGCCTTCAGTGCGCCGATGAAGATCTGATAGGTCGCGAGGCTGCGGTCGAGGTGCGCACCTAGGCGCTGGCCCGGCCGCAACCCACGATCCTGCAGCGCTCGGCCGATCTGGTTGGTCCGGGCGTCCAGCTCGCGGTAGGTCAGGCTCGTCTCGCCGTCGGAGAGCGCTTCGCGCGAGGCATGCTCGCGCGCCGACCGGACGAACGCGCTCGCGATCGTCTCCGTGGTGATGGCTGCGGGGGTGGCGGGCATGGTCGCTGAGGTCATGTCAGTTGCGCTCCTTGGCGAAGTAGCGTCCGGTCAGGCTCTGCTTGTGGCCGGCGAGGTCAGCGGGCGTGCCCTCGAAGACGACGCGGCCGCCCTCGATGCCCGCGTCGGGCCCGAGGTCGATCACCCAGTCGGCGATCTTCACGACGTCGAGATCGTGCTCGACGACGATCACCGTGTTGCCGGCGTCGATGATGCGATCGAAGAGGGCCACCAGATGACGCACGTCGGCCATGTGCAGGCCCGACGTCGGCTCGTCGAAGACGAAGACCCTGCCCTTGTCGGTCAGCCGGCTGGCCAGCTTCACGCGCTGGCGCTCGCCGCCGGACAGCTGCGACAGTGACCGGCCGAGCGTGAGGTATCCGAGGCCCACGTCCACGAATGCCTGCATCCGCTCGACGATCGTCTCGTCGCCGAACTGCTCGGCCGCCTCGTCGATCGTGGTCTCCAGCACGTCGGCGATCGAGCGACCGCCGAGCCGGAACTCGAGCACCTCGGGGTCGTAGCGACGGCCCTGGCAGGTCTCGCAGACGATCGTCACCGGGTCGAGGTAGGCCATGTCGCTCGTGACCGTCCCCCGGCCGTTGCACTTCGGACAGGCGCCCGCGCCGTTGAAGCTGAACAGGCCGGGCTTGACGCCGTGCTCGCGGGCGAACTTCCGGCGGATGCGATCCCAGACCTTCGCGTAGGTGGCCGGCGTCGACCGCGGGTTGATACCTACCGCGGTCTGGTCGATGACGACGACCTCGGGGTGCTGGCGGGGCAGGACATGTGTCGCCAGGGTGCTCTTGCCCGACCCGGCGACGCCGGTCACGACCGTGAGCACGCCGAGCGGGAAGTCGACGCCGATGTCGCACAGGTTGTGCAGGTCGGCGTGACGGACCGGGAGGCAGTCGCTGAAGCTGCGCGGCGCGCGCGCCGGGATCGGCTCGCGCAGCTCCCTGCCGGTGACGGTGTCGCTGCGCGCGAGGTCGCAGATCGTCCCCGCGAACGTGACCGACCCGCCGCGCGCGCCGGCGCCCGGGCCGATGTCGATGATGTGGTCGGCGGCCTCGATGACGGCACGGTTGTGTTCGACGACGAGCACGATGTTGCCCATGTCGCGCAGTTGGCGCAGCAGGACGACGAGCCGCTCGACGTCGCGCGCATGCAGCCCGACGCTGGGCTCGTCGAACACGTACGTCATGCCCGTCAGGCTCGACCCGAGGTGGCGCACGGTCTTCAGCCGCTGCCCCTCGCCGCCCGACAGCGACAGCGACGAGCGGTCGAGCGAGAGGTAGCCAAGGCCGACGGTCGCCATGCGCTCCAGCGCGGCGATCGGCGGCTGCAGGACCGAGCTTTCGCCGATCGTCCGCCGCATCCCCGCGAGCGTGTCGAGCAACTCGGTGACCTGCATCGCCGAGAGGTCGGCGATGTTGTAGCCGTCGATCTTCGAAGCGAGCACCGCGGACGCCAGCCGGGTCCCACCGCAGGTCGAGCACGGCTGCATGTCGACGACGCGCTCGACGTGCTTGCGGTCCTTGGCCTTCAGCGAGTCCAGGCCGGGCTTGATGAACCGCCGCGTGAAGCGGTCGACGACGCCCTCGTAGTCGTTGACCGCGACGTTGCCGAGGTCGTCGAGCCGGTCGGTCTGAAAGCCCCCGCCGTGCAGCAGCAGCTCGAGCTTGGCCTTGGCGTACTTCTCGATCGGCCGGTCGGGGTCGAAGAGCGGCTCGCCGAGCTTGTCCTTGCTCGGTTTGTCGATGTGGCGGTGCGCCGTCGCGTAGCGCTTCCAGTAGTTCGTGCCGACGGCAAACGACGGATGCCGGATCGCTCCCTCGTTGAGCGATTTCGTGCGGTCGACCAGCCGGTCGACGTCGAGGCTCAGCCGCTGCCCCAGCCCCTCGCACTCCGGGCACATGCCCTCGGGCGCGTTGAAGGAATAGGCGGTCGACTCGCCCGCGCTGGGAACGCCGTGCCGCGAGAACAGCACGCGCAGCATCGGCTGCACCTCGGTGAGGGTCCCGACCGTCGACCGGGCGCTGCGACCCAGGTTGCGCTGGTCGACCACGATCGCGGGCGCGAGGTTCTCGATGCGCTCGAAGTCGGGGCGCTCGAACTTCGGCAGCCGGTTGCGGATGAACAGCGGAAAGACCTCGTTGAGCTGGCGCTGGGACTCCTTGGCGATCGTCTCGAAGACGAGCGACGACTTGCCCGATCCCGACACGCCGGTCACGACCGTCAGCGCGGGGGACGGGATGCTGACCGTCACGCCCGTGAGGTTGTTCGTGCGTGCGTCGTGGACGACCAGCGGTGGCCGGGCGCCATCGTGGGAGCCGGACGTCACCGGCGCTCCACAGCTGTGACGCGCTGAGCGGGCCGGGGGCGGACGATCCGCGGGCGGCGGCCGGCGGGCGACGGCTCGCGAGCCCCGGTGAGATCGCCTCCGCGCGTGAGCAGGTTGGCGGCGAAGCGGGCGATCGGCAGGTCGACCTCGTCGCCCGCCCGGGTGAACCAGTGGGCGCTCAGCCGCCCCAGCGCTTGGGAGCGCTCGACGTCGGGGCGGCGGACGGCCTCGTAGGCCTGCAGGGCCGGCGCCAGGGTGCGGGTGGCGCCCAGGCTCGCCACGAGCGCCACGGCGTCCTCCAACGCCAGGCACGTGCCATACCCGACCGAGTAGTGCTCGTGTGCGCGGCGTCGCCGACGAGCACCACGTTCTCCTGCGACCACGGCCGCACCGTGCGCTCGCGAAAGCTGCGCCAAGCGGATGCGCCGCGGGATGGGCTGGTTTGCACGGCCATACCGAAAAGGCTTCCCGTTTGCGCCGGATCGAGTGCATGTGGGCCTTCGACGAGGAACGTGCTGGCCGCGCCGGAGAACGGATAGGCGTGCGCCATGTAGAGCCCGTCGGGAGTCGCCTCGGCGAACCCGGCGCGATCGGCCTGCGAGCCGGCGCCGTCGGCGCAGACGACGAGATCGAAGTCACCGATTCAACGACGAGCGCGCGATGGCGGCCATGGCGGGAGCATCATCGAGGCGCTGGATGACACCGAGTGCGAGGCGGTGGTCCTGTCCGGCGGCGCTCAACTCGGTCGGCTGCCGGACCGGCTGCCCGAGTGGGTCCGGATCGAGCGGTGGCTGCCCCTGAAGCTCGCGCTCGACCACGCTGACGCGGTCGTCCACCATGCCGGCTCAGGGACCGTGCTGACGTCGTTCGTTTCGGGGCTGCCACAGGTCGCGATCCCGATGGCGGCACGTCCGCGGCGCCGTTGAAGGAGCCGTAGCGCATCGCGAGCCGGTGGGCGGGCTTGCCGCTGCTCCACGGCAGCTCGGCGAAGTTCCTCAGCGAGGGCGGGGAGGTCCTCGCACGTGCTCCAGCGCGGGTGCGAACGTGGGCAGCGGCGAGCCGTAGCCGTGCAGTACGCCCACGGCGTCGAGCTCGCGGGCCGCGACGAGCCCGCACGCGTGGATGCCCGGGTAGACGACAGCGTCGGCGCCCCATGCCCGGCCGGCGTCGAGCAGGTCATCGAGCATCCGCAGCCCGACGTCGCCGAAGTACTCCCCGTGCAGGCGCAGCGAGTCCTCCTCGACGGGGCCTTCGCCGGCCTTGCCGCCGGCGATGATCTCCAGCAGACGGTCGTAGGGCTCACGCGCCTGCAGCCGACCGCCGCCGACTAGGGTGTCTTGCCTTTTCGATCCAGTCGACGTGCTCGCGACGGTGCGCGCCCGAATCGACGCCAAGCGCTCGTGCGCGCGGTCACCGGTCCGGGCCGTCCACCGTTGCGACCGCGAGCGCGGCGACCCCCTCCAAACGCCCCACGAAGCCCATCCCCTCGCCGGTCGAGGCCTTCACGTTGACGCTCGCGACGGGGAGTCCGAGCGCGCCGGCGAGGCGCTCGCGGATCGCCGCCCGGTACGGGCCGATCTTGGGGCGCTCCATGAGCACGGTCGTGTCGACGTGGGTCGCCGCGAGCCCGCGCTGGGCGAGCGTCGCCACGACCTCGCGCAGCAGCTCGATCGAGTCGGCGCCCTCGTAGGCGCCGTCGCCGTCGGGAAAGTGCACGCCGATGTCGTCCATGCCGGCCGCGCCCAGCAGCGCGTCCATGACGGCATGGGTGAGCACGTCGGCGTCGGAGTGACCGTCGAGGCCCAGCTCGGCGCCGGCGAACTCGACGCCGCCGAGGATCAGCGGCCGGCCGGCCTTGAAGCGATGCGAGTCCCAGCCCAGGCCGGTGCGAACGCCGTCACCGCCGGCCGCGCTCACCCGATCGGCTCCAGGCGCCGCGCGCGGCGTTCGAAGACGGCGAGCTCGCGCACCCCGACGGCGTCGAGCAGCTCGAGCGCCCGGTCGTAGTCGCGCCCGACGTCGCCGGGCACGTGCGCGTCGCTGGAGAGCGCCACCGGGCAGCCGGCGTCGATGCACATCTCGAGGAACGGCTGGGCCGGATAGAGCTCGCCGACCGGCTTGCGCAGCCCCGCCGTCGAGACCTCGATCGCGATCTGCGATTCGGCGATGCCCTCCATCGCGAGGTCGTAGTAGCGGCGCAGGTCGCCCTCGGGGACCGGCCGTCGTCCACCCCAGATCTTGATGAGGTCGGGGTGGGCGAGGATGTCGAACATCCCGCAGCGCGCCGCCTCGCCGAGCGTGCGGAAGTAGCGCCGCCACAGCTCGTCGGGGCGCTGGGAGCGATGGTCCCAGACCTCGTAGCCGTCGTGGTCGACGGCGTGCTCGGCGACGAAGTGCACCGAGCCGACGACGAAGTCCCAGTCGTGCGCCTCGAGCACCGTCGCCGTCTGATCCTCGCGGCCGGCGATGAAGTCCGCCTCGATGCCGAGCTTGAGGTCGGTCTGCTCGCGCACGAACCCGGCGTAGTCGTCGAGGTCGTCCGTGGCGCTGGCGCGCCAGAGCGGGTGCTGCCACACCGTCAGCGCCTGGGCGAAGCGGTAGATGTGCTCCGAGCAGCCCAGCTCGCCGATCCCCCGCTGCTCGGCGATCGCGCGGTAGCGATCGGCGTTGGCGGCGGTGAAGTACTCGCCCGCGGGCGTCTGCGGCGTGTCGGGGCGCAGGTGCAGGTGGTAGTCGGTCAGCATCGCCGCGGCCCCACTAGTGGGTCGTCCACTAGGAGCGCGCCGCCCACGACGTCGTGCCGGTGCGACAGAGGTCGACGCGCCTGCCGCTGCGCCGGCTGTAGAAGCGCTCGGTGACCGCCAGCTTGCCGGCGACGGCGCCGGCCGCGTCGAAGCGCCCGCGAACGACGACCGTCGTCTTCTGGACCACGTCGGAGTGCGTCTGCTCGAAGCGGTCGACCGTGCGAAACGAGCCGTCGGCCGCGATGTCGAACTGCGGCGTGACCTCGACGTTGGAGAACACGGTGATGCGACCGCGCTCGCAGCGCGTGCGATAGCCGAACGCGAGCCGGTGCATCGAGCGCCCGCCGTCGGCGACGTGCAGGACGATCGAGCGCCGCGCCCGCGACGCCCGCTGGGCCGTCAGCCCGTACAGCGTCGTGGCCCGCGCGGGGGCCGCGGCGGAGGCGACGGCCGGGCTCGGCCGGCGCGCCGTCCAGCTGACGGTGCGGCTGTTGCAGACGCGCAGCTTCGTGCGTGACGTGCGAGCGCGCACGGTCAGCTTGGCGGTCCCGCCGGCGCCCGCCGCCGTCAGCACCCCGCGCACGACGAACCGGTAGGTCTGCGCGACGCCGGCGGCCGGACGCTTCGTCGCGCGGCCGCGCAGCGTGAAGCTGCCGTCGGGCGCCGTCGTCGTCTCCCCGGTCATCCGGCCCAGTCCGCAGGCGGCGAACATGTGGCCCTCGACGGCGACCCGCCCGCCGGAGCGGACGCGGATCGCGATCAGCATGTCCCTGGCGACCGTCTTCTCGCTGACGGGCACGTGCAGCGCGCCGCCGCCGAAGTTCCCCTCCGGCGCCGGCGCCGGCGGATCCTGCGCCGCGGCGGCGCCCGCGCCGGCCACGGCGCAGACGAGCGCGCCGGCGGCGATCGATCGTGTTCGCAAGCCGCGCATGCAGCCGCGCATGCTAGAGACCGGCGCGCGCGCGGAGCGCCAGCTCGGCGACCTGCAGGTCGCCGCGCGTCGTGATCTTGAGGTTCTGAGCGGGCGTCGCGACGACGCGCACCGTCCCGCCGGCGCGCTCGACGAGGGAGGCGTCGTCGGTCGCCGCGGCGAGCACGTCGTCGGGGACGTCGAGTGCCCGCTCGAGCGCCGCGCGGCGAAAGACCTGGGGCGTCTGGACGGCCCACAGCGTCGCGCGGTCCAGCGTGCGCACGACGACCCCGCGGTCGGCCTGCTTGATCGTGTCGGTCACGGGCTCGGCGACGAGCACCGCATCGCATTCGTGGCGCGCGAGCTCGTCGAGCGCCACCTGCACGATCTGCGCGGTGAGCAGAGGGCGCGCGGCGTCGTGCACGACGACCGGGTCGCCGCTCGTCGCGCGCAGCGCGGCGAGCACGGACTGCGAGCGGTGCGCTCCGCCGGGCACGCCCCTCGCGCCCGCGGGCGCGGCGCAGCCGGGCGGCAGCGCGACGACGATCTCGTCGATGCCGGACACGGCGCGCAGCGCGTCGATGCTCCATTGGAGCATCGGGCGGCCCGCCACGACGACGAGCGCCTTGGGCTCCCCGAACCCGAGGCGCTCGCCGCGACCCGCGGCGACGACCAGCGCGGCGGCTACTTCGCCACCGTCACGCCGGCGCTGTCGGCGAGCAGGTCGTCGAGGTGCTGCTCGGCCTCTTCCTCGTCCTTGTCCAGCGCGTACATGAGCTCCGACGCCAGGATCTTCTTCGCGCGCGTGAACATCTGCTTCTCGCCGGTCGACAGGCCCTTCTCGTGCTCGCGGATCGCGAGGTTGCGAACGACCTCGGCGAGCTCGTAGATGTCACCGGTCTTGATCTTGTCGCGGTTGTGCTTGAACCGGCGGTTCCAGTTCTTGGGCATCTCCGAGACGTCGTCGGCCAGGACGTTGAGGACCTTCTTGACCGTCTCCTCGTCGATGACACGCCGCAGCCCGGCCAGCGCGGCGTTCTCGCACGGCACCATCACCGTCATGTCGTTGTGCAGGATCTTGATCGTGAGGTACTCGCGCTCCTCACCGAACATCTTGCGGCGCTCCTTCTTGAGAACCTGCCCTGCTCCGTGATGCGGGTAGACGACGTTGTCACCGAGTTCGAACTCGATGTTCTCGAGCGGGCGGGCTTCCAGGTCCTCCAGCAGATGCTCTTCGGTCACTTCGGGAATGGTGTCCTCCTTGGGTCGGTCCCGGCGTCGGCGGGACGGATGGATCAGGTCTGCAGATATCGATCGACGAGGTTGATCTCCTGCAGGCGTCGCAGGCCTTCGCGGATGTCCTTGGCGCGGATCTCGCCGACGCCGTCGACGGTCTCGAGCTCTGCGTCCGTCGCGGCCAGCAGCTCGTCGAGCCCACCGAAGTCGGCGACGATCTGCGCCACGACGAGCTTCGGCAGCCGCGGGATGCGTCCAAGGATGCGAAAGCCGCGCGGCGACACCGGGTAGTCGAGCGTGTTGAGCTTGCGGTCGTAGCCCAGCAGCTCGGCGAGGCGGCCGAAGTCCAGCAGGTCGTGGTGCGGCAGGCGCCCGACCTGGTCCAGCGCGCCGGCGAACTCCTCGTCGGTGTTCTCGGCGAGGTAGTCGTGCACGAGCGCGGACTTGTCGGCGGCGGTGCCGACCATCGTCTCCTCCAGCTGCATCTCGATGAGGCGGCCCTCGGTGCCCAGCTCGACGATGTAGCGCTCGATCTCGACGGCCATGCGCGTCACGAGCTCGGAGCGCTGCAGGACGGTGAGGACGTCGTGCAGCGTCGCGCCGCCCTCGAACTCCAGCGCCGTGAGGCGGGTCGAGACCTGATCCAGGCGGGTGCGGTACTTGTCGAGCGTCGCCAGCGCCTGGTTGGCCTTGGCGAGCACGACCGGGATCTCCTCGAGGATGTACTTGCCGCCGTCGACGTAGAGCGAGACGACCTCGCGCCGCTGCGAGACCGCGATGACGAGCGCGTCGGTCTGCTTGGACACGCGCTCGGCGGTCCGGTGGCGGGTGCCGGTCTCGACGGAGAGGATCGTCGGATCGGGCATGAGCTGGACGTTGGCCATCGCGATCTTCGTCGCGTTGGCGTTGAGGACGATCGCCCCGTCCATCTTGGCGACCTGGTAGAGCAGCGCCGGGGAGTAGTCGATGTCGAGCTTGATGCCGCCCGAGAAGAGGAAGCTCAGGTCGTCGACCTCGCCGACGATGATGAGTCCGCCGGTGCGCGCGTGGACGATGTTGTCGATCCCCTCACGCAGCGTCGTGCCGGGCGCGACCATCTCCAGCGCCTTGACCAGTCGGGGCTCCTGTCGGGACTCCAGCTCGTGTGACTCATCCCCGACTCGCTGAACCATCCAGCTGATTTTAGCGGGTACTTAGGCAGGCCGGCGATCGGCGACCGTTCAGGCCGCCCGGGGCGCCTCGACGGCGAGCGCGCGGCGCAGCGCAGCGCGCAGCGTCGGCGCGCTCGCGGGGCAGATCACCTCGCGCAGCCCGAACTTCGCGGCCTCCGCCGAGCGCCGGTCGGCGTGACCCACCGAGCGCAGCTCGCCCGTCAGGCCCAGCTCCCCGAAGCAGGCGATCGGCCCGCCGCCGTCGCGCGCCTGCAGCGCCACCCCGCGCACGGCGCTGGCGACGGCGAGCGCGACCGCGAGGTCGGCGCCGGGCTCGTCGACGCGCACGCCGCCCACCACGTTGACGAAGACGTCGGCGTTGCCGGCGCCGATCCCCGCGTGGCGGCCGAGCACCGCGAGGACGAGCGCGAGGCGGTTGCGGTCAAGGCCGGTGACGACCCGGCGCGGCGGGATGAGCTCCGACGGCGAGACGAGCGCCTGCACCTCGACGAGCAGCGGGCGCGAGCCCTCCATCGCGGCGAGGATGACCGAGCCCGGCTTGCCCGTCGCCTCGGCGACGAAGCGCGAGCTGGCGTCGAGGACCTCGACGAGCCCGTCGGAGCGCATCTCGAAGACGCCCGCCTCGTTCGTCGAGCCGAAGCGGTTCTTCAGCGCGCGCACGGTCCGGTACGTGCGCTCGCGCTCGCCCTCGAACTGCAGCACGCAGTCGACGAGGTGCTCGAGCACGCGCGGGCCCGCGAGGGCGCCCTCCTTCGTGACATGGCCGACGAGCAGGACCGCCACGCCGTCGGTCTTGGCGACCTTCATGATCCGTCCGGCGACCTCGCGCACCTGGCCCACGGAGCCCGGAGCGCCCGTCAGATCGGCCGCGTGCAGCGTCTGCACCGAGTCGATCACGCAGACCTCGGGGCGCTCGGCGCGCAGCGTCGCGAGGATCGTGTCGAGGTCGGTCTCGGCGAGCACGGGGACCTCCAGCGCGCCCGCCGTCGCCGCCGTGAGGCGCTCGGCACGCAGGCGGATCTGGGCGGCGGACTCCTCGCCGGAGACGTACAGCGTGCGCCGGCCGGCAGCCGCGAGGTTGCCGAGCGCCATGTTCGTCAGCGTCGACTTGCCGATGCCCGGCGAGCCGCCGAGCAGGACGAGCGAGCCGGGCACGAGGCCGCCGCCGAGCACGCGGTCGAGCTCGCCGATGCCCGTCGGCAGGCGCGGGACGCGCTCGGTGCTGACGTCGGCAAGCCGCACCGGCCGGCCGGCCGGGCTGCGCGCAGCGGTGGCGGCGCCGCGCCCCCGGCGGCCCGCGGCGGCGCGCGGCGCCGGCTCCTCGACGAGCGTGTTCCACGCCTCGCAGCCGGGGCAGCGCCCGTGCCAGCGGGCGCTGGAATGCCCGCATTCGGAGCAGACGTGAACGGTCGTCGGCGCAGCCATCCGCTCACCCTAGGGGCCAACCCCGACGTCTTCGCCCCCCGCCGGATACGTTCTGGCGCGAACCGACCGGGTCGCGGGGATCCGGTGCGTCGTCACAGGGGGATGCCACACATGCGACTGCCGATGCCGTCACCAGCCATGGTCGTCGCGCTCGTGGCGCTGTTCGTCGCGCTGTCGGGGACGGCGGTCGCGGTCGTCGGGTACGCCCGCAACGCCGGCGCCGTCGACGGCAAGAGCGCCGTCTCGGCGAGCAGCTCGCTGAGCCAGGCGAGCGGGAGGCTCGTGGCGACGGCGAGCGCCGGCCCGGGCAAGGGCCGCCTGCCGGGCCGCTTCGTCTCCGACGTCATGCGCGGCGGCTCGACCTCGCTGACGCGATACCTGCGGGTCGTCGACAACCAGGAGGGCCCGACCGTCCCGTTGGCGATCATCCCGCGCATCGGCCGCATCGACGCGCAGTGCCGCGACCAGGACCCGGCGCCCGGCGTCGAGTCGACGCAGACCGTCATCACGTTCACCGCGTCGCAGGCCGGCGGCGTGAACGTCTCCCGCCTGCTCGGGCGCGACATCGAGAGCGCGCGCAACGCCGTCGTCTTCACCGCGCTGAAGGATCGCCCCGTGCCGGTGCTCAGCTTCGCCGACAACCTGTTCCAGCTGCTCCTGCAGGCCCGCGACCGGACCGTGTTCGTCACCGGTGCCTCGCGCAGCGACGCCAACCGCACGGCCAACGCGGCGTGCCTCGTGTTCGGAGCCGCGCTGCGGGTCAGCCGGTAGTGGGTCATCCAGGAAAGGAACGTTCGACCGGAAACCCGGGATGCCGGCGCCGGCTGGCAAGGACGCAGGACCGAAGGTGTGGCTCTGCCACATCGAGCGTCCGAGGACGCCGCCAGGCGGTGATCGGCGCCCGGGGTTCCGGGTCAAACGCGTGTGGATGACCCACTAGCCGCCGCGTCGAGCGCCGCCGCGACGTCGCAGATCAGATCGCCGGGGTCCTCGATCCCGGCGCTGAAGCGCACGAAGCCCGGCGAGACGTCGTCGACCCCCCAGCGCAGGCGCCGCTCGGCGGAGCTGTGCACCCCGCCGAAGCTCGTGGCCTCGGCGACGAGCCGGCAGGCGCTCAGGAACGCCTGCGCGCGCGCCTCGGTCTCGAGGTCGAAGCACAGCACCGAGCCGAACCGCTCGCCGCCGTAGCTGCGCGCGGCGAGCGCATGCGCCGGGTCGGAGGGCAATCCCGGGTAGCGGACGTCGCGCACGTCGGGCCGGGCTCGGAGCGCGCGCGCGAGGGCGAGCGCGTTCGCGCACTGGCGCTCGTGGCGCACGTCCAGCGTGGCCAGCGAGCGGTGCGCCAGCCAGGTCTCCAGCGGCCCGGCGACCGCGCCCGTGAGGCCGCGCCACGCCCGCAGCCGCTCGCCGGCCGGCGCGTCGGCGGTCGCGACGTAGCCGAGCACGAGGTCGCTGTGGCCGGTCAGGCCCTTGGAGGCGCTCGACACGGAGACGTCGGCGCCGAGCTCGAGCGGGCGCTGCAGCAGCGGCGTCGCGAGGGTGTTGTCGACCGCCAGCCGCGCCCCCGCCGCGTGAACGGCCGCGGCGATCGCCTCGACGTCGAGCAGCGCGAGGCCGGGGTTGGAGGGGGTCTCGACCCAGACCAGCGACGCGCCGGGCAGCGCGGCGCGGATCGCCTCGTCGGTGCTGGCGACGACCCTGACCTCGATGCCGCGCGGACGCAGCTGCTCGGTGGCGATCCGCGTCACGCCCGGGTACCCGTCGGCCGGCACGACGACGACGTCGCCGGCGCGCAGCTCGGGCACGACCGCGGCCGCGACCGCCGCCATGCCCGACGCGAACAGGACCGCGTCGCGCGCGCCCTCGAGCTCGCACAGCGCCGCTTCGTACGCGGTCCAGGTCGGGTTGGCGTAGCGGCCGTAGCCGTACGGCGACGCGTCGCTGCGACCGCTGAGGTGGAAGGGGGCCGCGAGCACCGGCCCGGCGAGAAACGGCGCGCCCTGACGGGCGCCGGGGAGGCCCGCATGGACGACGCGGGTCGCGGGGGCGCCCTCGGCCGCGCCGGACGACGGATCCGCCGCCGCGCGCGGAGGCCACTCGGTCATGGCCGGATGCTACGCGGCGACGGCGTGCGCGAGCGGCGTGACGGCCGGCGGCTCGCCGGCCCGCGGCTCGCCGGCCGGCGGCTCGCCGGCCCGCGGATCGCGGCCCGCCAGCAGCGCCGCGGCCGCGTCGGGCGCGGTCTCGCGCAGCGCGCGCATGTCGCGCGTG
Source organism: uncultured Solirubrobacteraceae bacterium (assembly GCA_963722455.1). GTDB lineage: Bacteria > Actinomycetota > Thermoleophilia > Solirubrobacterales > Solirubrobacteraceae > CADCVQ01. The sequence goes on along the minus strand of CAVRMD010000004.1, from coordinate 1,471 downwards.
CTGAACGCGACGAGCCGCAGGTCGCGGGTCGCCGTCACGCTCGCGGTGCGATAGGCGGTGCGCCGCGGCGCCAGCGGCCCGAACGCCTCGCCCGGGAGCAGCTCGCCGACGATCTCGCCCGCGCAGCGCACGCGGCCGCGGCCGGCTCCCACGAGGACGAGCTGCTGGTTCAACGGGCCGTCGAGCAGCACGCGGTCGCCGGCGGGCACGGTGAGCTCGCGGGCGTAGGGGGCGATCTGGGCGAGCTGGCGCGTGCTGAGACCGTGCGCGCGCAGCAGCGAAGCGAGCCGGAGGACCTCCATGCCAGTCAGACGTGACACGGCGATGAACACCGTTCGTCGGGCATGCACGATCGCCGGCGCCGGCGCGCGAGACCGACTTTGCGAATCCGCCGGGCGCGCCTACTAGCATCCGCCGCACGGCGCGCCGCGCCGCGCCAGGGAGATCGAGCCGGAGGGGGAGGCCATGAGCAGATCACGGACATCGGTCACGGGTGCGCGCCTGCGCCAGGTCGCCGCCGGGGGGCTCGCGACCCTCGTGGCTGCGCTGGGCGCCGCCCCCGGCCACGCGGCGGCGCGGACGGCCGCGCGCACGACGTGCTCGGCGGCCGATTGGATCGGCAACCCGCTGCTCGGACCGCGGCTGCTGCCCGACGCCGGTCCCCTGGGCCGCATGCTCGAGGGCTACCGGCGAACCGCCGGCATGAGCCCGCGGGGCTACCTGCGGCGCTTCTACGAGCCCAACCGCGGCTGGCGGTATCCCGGGCAGGGCGGCTACCAGATCACGCCGTGGGGACAGCCGGTCAAGAGCGTCCACACGCTGCAGCGCGGCCAGCGCGTCGACGTCTTCGGTTCGTACTTCGGCCGCTACCTGGCGCCCGAGGGGACGCCGTACGGGGCGCGGGCGATCCCGCCGGAGAGCCTGAACTCGACGCGCAACCCGGCGCGCTGCAACTACCTGCTGTTCGCGGTCCGGCGCGCGTTCCCGGTCTACTCGGGGCCGATCGCGCGCGGCCTCGGGCAGCCGGGGCTCGGGCTGCAGTACGTCCTCGACAGCGCGGTGTTCCCGGGCGACGTCCCGCGCGAGAGCCTGAACATCGGCCTGCTCGTGCGGCGCGGCTACCTGCGTGCGCTGAAGCCCTAGGAGAACGAGCGAGTGCGGCCCACGGGCCGCCCTCGCTGCAAGCCTCGTGACGGTCGGCGCGCGCCGCGCGCCGCTATTCCGCGGGCGGCTCCTCGACGCTGGGCTGGTCGAGCGCCCCGCCGGGCTCGACCGGCGAGTCGTCGTCGCCGGCGGACGCCTCGGCGTTGCCGCCGCCGACGGCGGCCGGCACCTTGGTGGGCTCGACGACCGTCAGGGAGACCTCGCGATCGTCCTCCTCGGGCGCCTTCTCGACCATGACGGTCGCGCCGGGCGTCAGCTCGGCGCGCAGGACGAAGTCCGCGAGCGGATCCTCGATGTAGCGCTGGAT
>CAVRMD010000003.1:0-194984 GCA_963722455.1 uncultured Solirubrobacteraceae bacterium | reverse complement strand
GTATGCGCGTATGCGGCGCACCACCATCTCCCTACCTGACGAGCTAGCCGATGCGCTCGAGCGCGAGGCGCGCCGCCGCTCGATGCCAGCCTCCGCGATCACGCGAGACGCGCTGACTGCATACCTCGGGATTGGTGGACCCGGCGATCAACGCGAGCTTCCGTTCGCGGCGCTCGGTCGCAGCGGCCGCTCCGACACCGCCCGCGGTGGCGACGCTCCTCGAGCACGAGTGGACCGTGGATGCTGGCGATCGTTGACGCCGGCCCCCTGTACGCAACCGCCGACGCCGACGACGATCATCACGAAGCCTGCCGCCAGGTCCTCTCGCGTGGCGACCTGCGCCTCGTCGTGCCCGCCCTCGTCGTGGCTGAGGCCGCCTACTTCGTCGGCCGCCGCCTCGGCGCGGCAGCCGAAGCCGCGTTTCTGACCGGCGTGGGGACTCTCGACGTCGAAGGTCCCGCCCGCGAAGACTTCCATCGCATCGCCGAACTCGTCGAGCAGTACGCCAACTTCCCGCTCGGCGGCACCGACGCCTCGGTCGTCGCACTCGCCGAGCGCCTCGGCGCCCATATCATCATCACCCTCGACCGCCGCCACTTCGGGGCCATCAAACCGCGTCACGTCGACGCGTTCGAGCTTGGGGGCGGCACATGTGACACGCGGCGTCACCCGCAAGATCGTTACCGATCGGCGCGCACGATCTGTGGATCGCTGCGACCGCGCTCGCTCATGGCCGTGGCGTCGCCACCCGCAATGCCACCCACTCACACGTGTCGAGGGGACTGCGCGTCGTCGCCCCGCCGGACTGACGTCGCGCGCCACGCGCGTCGCTTGGCGTGAAACCGGACACGCCGGACCGCGGCTACGCGGTGTGCTTGCTGGCGATCTTGGCGAGCTGGCGATCGAGTGTCAGCAGCTGTGCGCCGGCCGCGAGGGCGGTTGCCAGCGACAGAGCGTCGGGAAGGCGCAGGCCACGGTGCGACGCGCGAAGGTGGGCAGCTCGCCGTGCGATGGCACGGTCGATCGCGATGATGTCGGCGCCGATCGCGCCGATGAACTCGTCGACGGCGTTGTCCGCGTTGCGCTTGATCGGGTGCACGAGGATCTCGGCGTAGACGCTGGCGGGCAGGATGAGGCGGTCGCCGGTTGCGAGTCGTGGACGCAGGACGTCGATGGCGCGGTGATGTTGGTCGTCGGATGCATCCAGGAACGCGATCACGACGTCTGCGTCGAGCGCTACCGTCGCCACTCGTCACGCAGTTCGTCGAGGTATCCCTCGGGATAGGTCCCGGCGGGCAGGCTGCCGGCGAAGCGCGCCACGAGGTCGTCAGCGCGCTCGACCTCGATGCGGCCGCTGCCGGCCGCACGAATGATCACGTCGTCGCCGGCAGTGATGCCGGCGGCGCGCAACACGCCGACCGGGATCGTGACCTGGTTCTTGCTGGACACCTTGCTCACGACCTTTACGAGGCTACCATCGTCGTAAAGCACGGCAGCTCGACCATTCCGGGACGATCGTGCGCTCCCGCTGTGCGCGAGGAGGAGTGCTCTGCGGGCCAACGAGCGTGAACGCCGATCCGCGAGCGAGCTTCCGTACTCGCGGCCGCTGTCCAGCAGGCGGCCGGCGACCCAGCCCACCGGCCGGCGGTCGCGATCGGCCAAGAACAACGACCGGCAGGGACGCGTTAGCTCGCGCCACCCGTCGAGGTCGCGCTCTGCATGTCCCGCGACGGATGCCCACGCAGCATCACGTAGATGAGCCGGTGGACGGAGTCGTCGGAGTCCCCGAGGCGGTAAGGCACGACATGCACCCCCGTCGGGAAACGCGGCCGCAGGCAGCGGCCCGGCGCTATCGGGGCGCGCCAGCGTGAACGACGACCGGCAGTAGCGCAGCCCGTGTCGCTGCAACGACGTCACGCGCGCGGTGTCGGCCCCGGACGCCAGAAGCTGCACGACGTCACGCTGCTCGCGCAGCCACGGCAACAGCTCGTCGACCAGCGGGTCCGTCAACGCCGGATCGGCGAGGAACACCGTCTCGTGCCGACCGGGCGAGACGAACCCGCCAACGCGTCCGACATCGTCGACGGCGACGACACCCCCGGCCACGCCGCCCTCCTCGTCGATCCACTTGCCGACCTCCTCGGCGCTGTGCTCGGCCTCACCGAACACTCGACCTCCTCGGCCACACCCAGGGCCAGCACCGCCTCGCGATCGCCGTCGGTCGCCGACCGAAGCGTCATGCGCCGAGCCTGATCGACGCCGCGACCTGCCGACACAACGCGCGTTGACCGTCCCGTCGCGCGACTCTGGCGCGGCGCCGTCCCGATCGACCTGTGCGAAGTGACATCCCGCCCCGGGACGTCATCCGGCCAACCGGCGACGTGCCGGATCGCAGGTGTGGCCGTGCCGACACGGAGGCCCACTCGCGGGTGGGCTACGCCCTGGCCAGACTGCCCCGTTCGACGGCTCCAGCACGCTGGTCGGGCTACTGCAACAGACGATCAGCGCAAGCGCGACACGGGTGACCGGGCCCACATCATGGTGTTAGTATGCGCGTATGCGGCGCACCACCATCTCCCTACCTGACGAGTTGGCCGATGCGCTCGAGCGCGAGGCGCGCCGCCGCTCGATGCCAGCCTCCGCGATCACGCGAGACGCGCTGACTGCATACCTCGGGATCGGTGGACCCGGCGATCAACGCGAGCTTCCGTTCGCGGCGCTCGGTCGCAGCGGCCGCTCCGACACCGCCCGCGAGATGGAGACGCTCCTCGAGCACGAGTGGACCGTGGATGCTGGCGATCGTTGACGCCGGCCCCCTGTACGCAACCGCCGACGCCGACGACGATCATCACGAAGCCTGCCGCCAGGTCCTCTCGCGTGGCGACCTGCGCCTCGTCGTGCCCGCCCTCGTCGTGGCTGAGGCCGCCTACTTCGTCGGCCGCCGCCTCGGCGCGGCAGCCGAAGCCGCGTTTCTGACCGGCGTGGGGACTCTCGACGTCGAAGGTCCAGCCCGCGAAGACTTCCATCGCATCGCCGAACTCGTCGAGCAGTACGCCAACTTCCCGCTCGGCGGCACCGACGCCTCGGTCGTCGCACTCGCCGAGCGCCTCGGCGCCCATATCATCATCACCCTCGACCGCCGCCACTTCGGGGCCATCAAACCGCGTCACGTCGACGCGTTCGAGCTGCTCCCCTAGACGATTCGAGGATACGTTCACCGGACGACAGCGAGGCGCGACCACCTAAACCTGAAACCACCGCGCGGGTGACGGTCAGGCCGGTTGATCGCTGAGATCGTGTCTGCCGCGGCGGCTTGGCGGTGCTGGAGGGTGCCGATCGGGCGGGCAGGTGCAGCGTCCACCGCGACGCGTGCGTCGTCAGGCGGCCCGGCAGCGCGAGCAGCCGGCGGACCGTTCGGCCGGCGCTGATGATCTGGCCGGGCGCGCCGAGCAGTTTCGTCCAGCGCAACAGGTTGTGCGCGAGGGCGCCGATCACGGTCCACGCGCCGTTGGCGTGAAAGGCACCGCAGGGGAAGTGCGCGAGCGCTTGGTTGAGGTCGCGGATGACGAGCGCCAAGAGGCGGTCCCGCCGGAGCTGCCGACAGCCGCCTGGATCAACCAGCCAGCCGACACGAAGGAGGTCGCCGCTCACCAAATTCGAACACGAAGCGTCTCACCGGGCTTGACAGGCTCCGCCCACCTCGCCTATCTGCGTGAGCAGGGCAAGCCCACCCCCGAGCCGCACACGGACGCCGGCCGCGTCGCAGCCTGAAGTCGCGGCACCGCCGTGGACCCACGCCGCGGGGTCGTTAGCCGATCCGCCGGCGGGCTGCTGACGCCTGCGGGCGACACGAACTGCCCTGCCGCGAGCAGAGTTCGCTCCCCGACGATTCCAGCGCTCTGCCACTGCGGCCGTGTCGAACGAGTCGACCACCACGTGCACGGCGCCGGCGAGTCAGATCCTGGACGAGGCCACCGAACGCGGCCACCGGTCGGAGACCGCCGGCTCAGGCTCGAGTTGCTCGTTGCGTCGAAGCGACGACTCCCGCTCCCTCTCCACGTCCAATGTATAGCGGCGAGGGGGGCTTGTTTCAAGCCCGGGGGTGTGCCGCATAATCACCGGCCGCAAGCCAGAGCTACGGATCGAGAGCAGCGAAATGTGTGTGCTGTTGTCGACGAATCGAAGGGAGTGTGGCTATGACCGAGCATTCTGTGGTGATCGCCGGAGGCGGTCCGGCGGGGATGATGCTGGCGGCCGAGTTGGCGTTGGCGAAGGTCGATGTCGCGATCGTCGAGCGGCGGCCCGGTCACGTGCTCGCCGGCTCGCGGGCCGGCGGGCTTCTCACGCGCTCGATCGAGGTGCTCGATCAGCGTGGCGTGGCCGATCGGTTTCTCGCCGAGGGCCAGGTGCATCGGGCCATGCCGTTCGGCACCGCGATGTTGGACATGAGTGACTTGCCAACGCGTCACCCGTACTTCTTGGGGATCTTTCAGAACGCGATCGAGCGGATCATGGCCGCCTGGGTCGCCGAGCTGGCGGTACGCATGTACTACGGCGGCGAGGTGACGGGCTTCGTACAGGACGACGACGGTGTCGACGTCGAGCTGGCGGACGGCCGGTCGCTGCGGGCGGGGTACCTCGTGGGGTGCGATGGCGGACGCAGCGTGGTCCGCAAGGCGGCCGGGATCGAGTTTCCGGGGTGGGATCCGACGAGGAGCAACCTGATTGCCGAGGTCGAGATGACCGAGGAGCCGCCGCAGGGCGTCCGTCACGACGCCGCCGGCGTCCACGCCCTCGGCATGATGCCGGACGGCAGGACGGTGCGGGTCGTCGTGACCGAGCAACAGATCGCATCCAACGGCGAGCCCACGCTGCGCGATCTGAGCGAGGTGCTGATCACCGTGTTCGGAACCGACTTCGGGGTCCACAGCCCCACGTGGATCTCCAGGTTCACCGATATGACACGTCAGGCAGCGGCCTACCGCGCGGGACGAGTCCTGCTGGCCGGCGACTCCGCGCACGTGCACTACCCGGCCGGTGGCCAGGGCCTCAGCCTCGGTGTGCAGGACGCGGTGAATCTGGGCTGGAAGCTGGCGCAGGTGGTCCGCGGGACCTCACCGCAGAGCCTGCTGGACACCTACCAGGACGAGCGTCATCCGGTCGTGGCGCGCATCCTCCGGCACACGATGGCGCTCGGCGCGCTTCAGCGACAGGACGAGCGCATGAAAGCCCTGGTCGATGTGGTGTCGGAGCTGGCGAGCATGGACGAGCCTCGCGCGCGCCTCGTTGCGATCAGCTCCGGGCTGGACATCCACTACGACCTCGGCGAGGGCCACCCCCTGCTCGGACGCCGGATGCCCGATCTGGACATCGTGAGCGCCGACGGCCCGCTCCGGGTCTACGAGCTGCTGCACGACGCCAGACCGGTGCTGCTGCACCTCGGTGAGCCGGGCGGCTTCGACATCACCGCATGGGGGAACCGCGTCCAGCTGATCGACGCTGAGTACGGCGGCCCGTGGGAGCTTCCCGTACTTGGCGCGGTCAGCGCTCCCGCCGCTGTGCTGATCCGTCCCGACGGACACGTCGCCTGGGTCGGAGCCCCAGCCGGCCCGGGCCTGACCGACGCGCTCACCAGCTGGTTCGGACCGCCCACGGCGCCAACGCCAGTCGGTGGCGCGCAGGTGGCCGACCAGCAGCGCGCGGTCGGGGACGAGGCCGCCTGACATCGAAGCGCGCAACGCGCGACCGGCCCGGTGCCCGGTCCGGTCTCCCAGAGCACGGCCCGGGCGCCCGGGCAGCCTCGCGAACCTGTCCGCCGGCGTCCCCGGGGCGCACGCCCGAGGCTCCGCCACCTGACCGGTGGGTCGGACGCTCTCCGACGTGCACCATCGCAACGCGAAGACACATGCAGCTCGCGTCGGCGCTCATCGCGACATCGCGACGACGATCATCATGATTCGCGGCCGCTGGGCGACCCCATCCCGCAGGGTCAGGGCATGCATGGTTTCTCCTTTGGGTCGTGAGGGGCACGCATGTCACCGTGCGTGCGGCGGCCGTGGCACCCCGCTGGGGTGACCCGCGATTGGAGCAGTTCGAGCGCTCCCGGGCCGGTGGCGAGCAAACAGGCAGGCGTCCGCGCGCTGTACCTCAGGCGGGCTCATAGGTCAGCACCGCGATCCCTGCGCCGACCGTCGTCGAGTCGACCAGGCGTAGTGGCTTCTTGTCGTGGTGCTCGGCGAAGAGGCGCTTGCCGCTGCCGAGCAGCACCGGGAAGACCATGAGACGGATCTCGTCGACGAGATCGTGGTCGATGAGGCCCTGGACGAGCTGGGCGCTGCCCGAGACGAGGATGACGCCGTCGATCTGCTGCTTGAGCATGCCGATCTCCTCGGCGAAGTCGCCGGAGAGGATGGTCGAGTTGTTCCACTCGGCCTTCTCGAGGGTCGACGAGAAGACGTACTTGGGCATCGAATTGAACTTCTCGGCGAACCTCTCGAGCCCAGGCACGTCGGTCATCGTCGGCCACGCGGCGGCAAAGCCCTCGTAGGTGACCCTGCCCAGGAGCTGAGCCTCGGCCTCGATCGTCTCGTCGAGCTTCAGCTTGTCGCCCGCCTCGCCGCGGTCGACCCCGAAGGTCCAGCCTTGGTGTCTGTAGCTCTCGCCCCCGCCGGGAGCCTCGACCACTCCGTCCAGCGAGACGTATTCGCTTACGACGATGTACCCCATCTGTCCTCCTCGAGCATGATGTTCGGCCCAGGTCGATGCTGAGCCCTGTTCGACCTGCGGGATTCACCCTGGGCTGGTGCGATGCATCGGAACAGAACAACGGCGGTAGTGCAATCAGTTCAGCCCCACGGGAAACGAGATCCCAGCTGATCGGAGGCGGCCGAACCGGGGATCGAGACGGGCTGTGCGAGCCAGCGCACCGTCGATCTCATGTGGTGCAGCGCAGGGCCGTCCCATGCGGCGGGAACGGCGATGTCGATGATCCCCGGCGGCTCGTCGGTCTCGCCGCGCAGCACGTCGATGCGAGGTGCGTGGGGCGGCGGGATCCGCCGCTCGCGGTCGGGTTCGGCCATCGCCAGTGTCGGCTCGGCTGTCAGGCGGTCGCACAGGAAGGACTCGTCGCTGTCCTGCCCGGGCGCGTTCGGCGAGGTTGGCGCGGTCATGGGTTGTCGTCCTGCCTCGACGTCGCGGGGTGGGCGTGGGAGTACTCCTGGGGCCGCGCGATCATCACGGCGAACATCGCGAGGAGCATCGCGAGGTGCTCGGCGGTCATCAGCAGCCAGACACGCTCGACGGCTCCGGCCTCCAACAGCGCGATCACAGCGGTCGCCGGCAGGACCATCGCCCCCGCCATCTCGAGGCAGGGCTGCCAGCCGTGGCCCCTCCAACGCATCCAGCACACCATCGGAAGGGACATCGTCGCAGCCATGCGCGCGAGCATCAGGGTCGTGTCGTTGCCCGCGACGGCGGGCCAGAACGCGTCGGTGGCCCAGCGGGCGGGCAGGGCAAGGAGCCCCATGCCGACGAGCATCACGACGACCATCTCCAGGTAGTGACGCGCGAAGGCGCGCGTCAGCGCCGATCTCGTGCGACTCACCGTCGCGCCGGTCGGCGCGAGCGCGTCATCGACGGCGTGGACCGGTGCGTCGGTCATCTGGAGGCGCATCGCGTTTCCTTCCGTTCGTTGGGACCCCATGGGGCGTGGATGTGAGCCGAACCGCAGAGACCCATGGGGTGCCCCCTCATGAGCTGCAGCTGTAGATCGCAGCAGGACACAGCCAGCGGCTCAATCGGATTCACTCAACAGGTCTGCGCATACCGATCGACGGCACGGACTCGCACAGGTCGGGCTGCGCAGGCCGCGATCGCGCGGGGACGCCCGTTAGCCTTCCCTGATGCATCGACGTAGAACATCGGGGAGCAATGCGGTTGCGCCTGTGCGCCCGCCGCATCATGCGCCTGACCGCACGCGTTGCCGGTCATGCGCCTGAAGCCCGGCTCCTACCTCGTCCTGGGGATGCTCAACAGCGGCCTGCAGACGGGCTACGCGATCAAGCGGGCCGTCGATCGCAGCACCCGGTTCTTCTGGGCCGCCTCGCTCGCGCAGGTCTACCCGGAACTCGCCGCGCTGGAGAGCGACGGGTACGTCGTCAGCACCGACGACCCGCAAGGCGCTCGGCCGCGCAAGGCCTATCGTCTCACCGACAAGGGACGAACGGCGCTCTACGACTGGCTCGTCAGCGATCGCATCCCTGATTTCGAGCAGCGCGACGAAGGACTTCTCCGGATCTTCTTCGCGGACGCCCTCTCGCCGGAGGACGCCGTCGGGCTGATCAGGCGCCTGCGGATGCGGGCCGAGGAGATCGACCGAACGTTCCAGTCCGAGATCCTTCCGCTGGCTCGACGGGTGCCGGGCCGTTTCCGGCTGGTCGTGGCGCGCGAGGGTGCCGACTACTTCGCCTGGCGCGCCGAATGGTTCCGGAGGATGGAGAGCGAACTCGCCGCCGAGCTGGACTCACGCCAGCGCTGACGCTGACCTCCGATGGCCGCGGCGCGCCGCCAGCCGGCAGCATGCCGCGGGGGCGACTGGCGGGTTGTCAGCAAGCGCGATGGACCGGCAGGGTCGCTGCCCGATGCCCGCGAGATCCTTGAGGACCTCACCAGGCACGACGTCAAGCTCGCGATCGACGTCGCCGCGGCTTGAAGCGCCGCGAGCTCGGCCGGACGAATCGGTTGCGGCCCATGCCGTCCGTCCTCGGTTCGCTACGTTCGCGGCGTTCGCGCAGCGCATGGGAGATGTGAGTCGAGTCAACGCGCGTTGATCGCGGCGACGTGCGTCACGCGACCGTGGCGGTCACGTCGGTCGGCGTGTCCCCCCGGCGCCTGTCGTGCCGACGCACTCTTCTGCGACGCCGCGGGAATGACCGTGGCCGTCGTCGTCGAGCGCTGGTAGATCGTGCCGCGAGAGACCGTGATGCTGGGGGCGGCCCGCTGGAGCCACCTGCGGCGCTCGGCGCCGCCCGCGTTCGCTGCGGTCGCGGGTGCGGCGCGGCCCGCCGGCCCGCGGAGTTGCGCCGCGACCGATCGTCGACAGGGCAGGCGGCTCTCCGGCACGACGCGGTCGCGTCCCCGTCGCCCGCGGTGGTGGCGCCCGTGGTGCACCCGCGCCCGCGCGCCGCCGCGCGGCGCTCGTGCGCGCACCCCACGCGTCCGCGCCGCGGGGGTACTGTTGCGCATGAGCGACGCGCGGGTGCCGTTCGAGGTGCGCAAGACCTGGAAGAACCACCTCGGCAACCAGCGCATCGACCCGCTGCGCATCTACGAGCCGCGCTCGATCGCCGACGTTCAGGCGATCGTGCGGCTTGCGCTCGAGCGCGGCGTCACGGTGCGTGCCGTCGGTTCGGGCCACTCGTGGTCGGACGTGGCGCTGACCGAGGGCTTTCTGCTCAAGCCCAACGGCATCGCGCGCGTGCCGGCGCCGGAGCCGGACTTCATCCGCCCGGAGTGGGCCGCTCGCAGGCTCGTGCGCGCCGAGGGCGGCGCGCGCCTGCGCGAGCTCAACGCGTGGCTTGACCGCAACGGCCTGGCCCTGGAGAACATGGGCGGCTACGACCACCAGACGGTCGCCGGCGTCACAGCGACGTCGACGCACGGCTCCGGCATCGCGTTCGGGCCGCTCAACGACGCGCTGCGCTCGCTCGACGTCGTCGTCGGCGACGGCAGCGTCCTGCGGATCGAGCCCGCCGGCGGCCCGACGGACCGCGCCGCCTACGAGGCGCACCACGGCGACGCGCGCCGGCTCGTCCAGGACGACGGCGTCTTTGACGCGGTCACGGTCGGCATCGGCTGCATGGGCGTCATCTGCACGGCGCTCGTCGAGGTGCGCGAGCGCTTTCATCTGCGCGAGGTCCGCACGCTGCGCCCCTGGGCGGATGTCCGCCGCGACCTGCAGGACGGCGCGGTGCTCGAGCGCCACGAGCACTACGAGCTGGCCTTCAGCCCCTACGACGACGGCTACGCCTACCCCTTCCTCGTGACGACGCGCGACAGCGTCGCCGACCCGCGCAACCGTCCCTGGGACAAGCGCATGCGCAACTGGCTCGTCGAGGTCGCGGCGCTGTTCCCGTTCACCCCGCACGTCATCAACCTGCTGCTCGACGTCGCGCCGGGGCTCGCCCCGCGGATGCTGCTGGGCTCGCTGAAGGCCCTTGAGAAGAAGGAGTACGACGAGGTCAGCTTCAAGGTCTTCAACATCGGCAACGCGAACGTGCTCCCCGCGTACTCGACGGAGATCGGCGTCCCGATCGACGGGCGCCACATCGAGGCCGTCGAGGCGGTCTTCGCGGTCGCCCGCCGCCACCGCGAGCTGGGCAAGGTCTTCCAGAGCTCGCCGATCGCCCTGCGCTTCGTCAAGGCCTCGCCCGCCCACCTGTCGATGATGAACGGGCGCGACACGATGATGATCGAGCTCATCGGCCTGAACGGCAACGACGGCGGGATCGAGCTGCTGAAGGCCTACGAGGAGGCGCTCTACGCGCTCGGCGGGCGACCGCACTGGGGCCACATCAACACGCTCAGCGGCAGCCACGACTTCGTGGCGTCGATGTACCCGCAGCTCGACGAGTGGCTCGCCGTGCGCGCTCGCCTGGACCCCGAGGGGGTCTTCGACGGCCCGTTCACGAAGCGGGTCGGCCTGTCGAGCGATCGATTCGTGCCGTAGCGCGCTGCACGCCGCGCACGAGGCGGGCTGGCTCGCCGTCGGGCAGGCCCACGCGCTCGACCTGAGCTGGCTCGTCGTCCGAACGCGTGGACGGCCTCGCTGCTGACCGGGATGCTCGGGCTGCGGGCGTTCCCGGTCGTCGCCGAGGCGGTCGGCGACGCCGTCTACGCGGTCCCGGTGCTGCTCTACCTCCTGCTGGCCGACCGGCTGCGACCACGCCTGCGCCGCAGCCGTGCGAGCGTGCCCGTGACGGGCTGACGTCAGGCGTCCGCGCCGCTGCGCGCGGCGTGCGCGCCGCCGCCGGACTCCGGCGCCCCGGTCGCGAGCTTCAGCGCGTGGGGGAGCATCGGGGTCAGGACGCCGAGGCACTCGCGGACGGCCTTCGGGTTGCCCGGCAGGTTGACGACGAGCGTGCGCCCGCGCGTGCCGGCGACGCCGCGCGACAGCCACGCCAGGCGCTGGAACTGCGCCGTCTCGGCGCGCATCGCCTCGGCGATGCCGGGCGCCTCGCGGTCGAGCACCGAGCGCGTCGCCTCCGGCGTGACGTCGCGCGGCGCCAGGCCGGTGCCGCCGGACGTCAGGACGAGGCCCGCGCCCGCGTCGCAGAGCTCCACGATCGCCGCGGCGATCTCGTCGCGCTCGTCGGGGACCAGGCGCGTGGCGACGACCTCGACGTCGATCCCCTCGAGGATCTCGGCCATGAGCGCGGTCGTCGTGTCCTCGCGCGTGCCGGCCGAGCGCGTGTCGGAGACCGTCAGGATCGCCGCCGTTAGCATCACGGCATGGACGTTACCGTGAGACTCTTCGCGAGCCTGCGCGAGCATGCCGGCGCCGGCACGCTGGCGCTGGCGCTGCGCGACGGCGCGACCGTCGCCGACGCGATCGCGCAGCTGCGCAGCGGCGCGCTCGCCGGCCTGCCGCGCAACGCCCCCTTCGTCACCGCCGTCGCGCGCGAGTACGTCACGCAGGACCATCCGCTCGCCGAGGGCGACGAGCTCGCGCTCGTGCCGCCCGTCAGCGGCGGTGACGGCGGCGCGATCCGGCACGTCGAGATCACCGCGCGGCCGCTCGACGCCGAGGCGATGCGCAGGCTCGTCGCGGACCCCGCGACGGGCGCCACCGTCGTCTTCTGCGGCACGACGCGCGAGGTTCCCCACCTCGAGTACGAGGCCTACGCCGAGATGGCCGAGACGAAGATCCGCGAGCTCGCCGCGGCCGTCGTGGCCGAGCACGGGCTGGCCGCCGTGGCCGTGGCGCACCGCACCGGCACGGTCGAGCTCATGGAGCCGAGCGTCGTCATCGCCGTCTCGGCGGGCCATCGCGCCGAGGCCTTCGCGGGAGCCCGCGCGCTGCTGGATGCCGTCAAGGCGCAGGCGCCGATCTGGAAGCAGGAGCACCCCGAGGACGGCCCGCCGGAATGGGTCGCGGGGACCCTGCCGACGGTTTGACCGGCCGCATCTACCCGTTCGCTTGCATATGCAATGCTTAGGTAGATGCGACGACGATCCCCCGCTGCGCGCGCCCTTCTCGCGGCCCTCGCCGTCGCTGCCTGCGGCGCGCTCGCCGGCTGCGGATCCAACGACGCCGGCGCCCGCGGCGGCGGCGACCTCCTCGTCTCGGCCGCGACGTCGCTGAAGGCGGCGTTCACGGGCTACGGCAGGCAGTTCGACACGGCCGACGCGCAGTTCTCGTTCGCGGGCTCCGACGAGCTCGCCGCGCAGATCCGCTCGGGCGCAGCGCCCGACGTCTTCGCCGCCGCCAACACGAAGCTGCCCGACGAGCTCTTCGCCGCCGGGCTCGTCGAGCGCCCGCGGGTCTTCGCCGCCAACCGCCTCGTGCTCGCGGTCCCGGCGACGGGCGCCAAGGTCCGCTCGCTGCAGGACCTGACCCGCGAGGGGGTGACGATCGTCATCGGCGCCGAGGGCGTGCCGATCGGCGCGTACACCCGCAAGGTGCTCTCGCGCCTGCCCGCCTCCACGCGCGCGGGCATCCTCGCCAACGTGCGCTCCAACGAGCCCGACGTCGGCGGCATCGCCGCGAAGCTCACCCAGGGGGCGGCCGACGCGGGCCTGCTCTACGTCACCGACGTCGTCGCGACGAACGGGCGCCTGCAGGCGATCGAGCTGCCCGCGCGGCTGCAGCCGGCCGTCGCCTACGGCGTCGCGATCGTCAAGGCGAGCAGGCACCGCGCCGCGGCGCGCGCGTTCGTCGACGGGCTGCTGCGCGGCGCGGGCGCGCGCGCGCTGACGAGCGCGGGCTTCGCGCCGCCCGCGGCCGCCGCCGGGTGACGCACGGCCGCTGGTTCGCGCCGGCCCTCGTCGTCGCGCTCGCGATCGCGCTGACGTTCCTCACGCTGCCGGTCGTCGCGATCTTCGTGCGCTCGAGCCCCGGTCATCTCGTCGCGGCGCTCGGCGATCCCGGCGTCCTCGACGCGCTCTGGCTCAGCCTGCGCACGACGCTCGTCGCGCTGACGATCGTCGTCGTGATCGGCACGCCGGCGGCCTACCTCCTGGCGACCCGCAGCTTCCGCGGCCACGCGGTGCTCGTCACGCTCGTCGAGCTGCCGCTCGTGCTGCCGCCGGCGGTGGCCGGCGTCGGGCTGCTCGCCGCGCTCGGCCCGGGCGGGATCGCCGGCGGAGCGCTCGCCGACGCCGGGCTGCGGCTCGCGCTCGAGACCGCCGGCGTCGTCGTCGCGCTCACGTTCGTCGCCGCCCCGTTCTTCATCCGCGGCGCGCAGGCCGCGTTCGCCGGCGTCGATCGCTCGTGGCTGGAGGCCTCGCGCACGCTCGGCGCCGGCGAGGCGCGGACGTTTGTGCGCGTCGCCGTTCCGGCGGCCGCCCCCGGGATGCTCGCCGGCCTCGCGCTGGCCTGGGGACGCGCGGTCGGCGAGTTCGGCGCGACGCTCATCTTCGCGGGCTCGTTCCGGGGCCGCACGCAGACCGCACCGCTGGCGATCTACGAGCGCCTGGGGACCGACTTCGACGCCGCGCTCGCGCTGTCGGCCGTGCTCGTCGCCGTCTCGGGCGCGCTGCTGCTGAGCGCCAAGCTGCTGAGCGGGCGGGGGGCGCCGCGTGCTGCGCGTTGAGGCCCGCACGACGCTCGGCGCCTTCGAGCTCGACGCCGTCCTCGAGGCACCGCCCGGCGGCTGCCTGGCGCTCGCGGGGCCGTCGGGCGCCGGCAAGAGCACGCTGCTGCGGATCGCCGCCGGTCTGCTGCGCCCGCGCGACGGCCGCGTCACGTGCGGGGGCGAGGTGTGGCTCGACACGGCGCGCGGGATCGCGCTCGCCCCGGAGCGGCGCGGCTGCGGCTACGTCTTTCAGGACTACGCGCTCTTCGGCCACATGACCGCCTGGCAGAACGTCGCCTACGGGCTGGGAGACCTGCCGCGCCGCGACCGCCGCCGGCGCGCGCTGCAGCTGCTCGAGCGCTTCGGGATCGCCCACCTCGCCGGCGAGCGCCCGCGCACGCTGTCGGGCGGCGAGCGCCAGCGCGTCGCGCTGGCGCGCGCGCTGGCGCCCAAGCCGCGCGCGCTGCTGCTCGACGAGCCGCTCTCGGCGCTCGACGCGCGCACCCGCGCGAGCGCGTCGCGCGAGCTCGCCGGCATCCTGCACGAGGGCGGCGTGCCCGCGCTGCTCGTCACGCACGACTTCACCGAGGCCGCCGTGCTCGGCGACCGCGTCGCGGTCATCGACGGCGGTCAGATCGTGCAGCAGGGAACGGCGGGCGAGCTCGCCGCCGCTCCGGGCTCGGCGTTCGTGGCGGACTTCACGGGCGCCGTCGTGCTCACCGGGGTGGCGCGGCCGGGTCCGGGCGGCACGACGGTCGTCGACCTCGACGGCGGCGGCATCGCGACGAGCACGGACGCCGCCAGCGGCGCGGTCGCGCTCAGCGTCCACCCGTGGGAGATCGCGCTCGAGCCGGCCGGGCCGCACGTCGAGGGCTCGGCGCGCAACCGGCTCGACGCCGAGGTCCTGACGGTGACGCAGATCGGCAACCGCGTGCGCGTCGGGCTCGCCGCGCCGCAGCCGCTCGTCGCGGAGATCACCGGCGAGGCGGTCGGCGGGCTGCACCTCGCCCCGGGCGTGCGGGTCACCGCGAGCTGGAAGGCGACGGCGACGCGGCTCGTCAGCCTGTGAGCAGCTCCAGGGCGGCGGCGAAGCGCGTCCACGGCGCGCTGGCGGCCACCGCGACGGCGTCGTCGTAGGTGTCGACGTCGCGCAGCATCGCGAGGCGCCGCGTGCGCAGCCCGAGCTGGCGCAGCCGCGCGAGCTGCTCGGCGCCGGTCGTCGCGGTGCTCATCGTGACGCCGTCGAAGGCGCGCGCGTCGGGCGTCGTGAGCCCGATCGCCCAGTAGCCGCCGTCGTGGGTGAGCCCGAGGACGGCGTCCGCGTCGGGCGCGGCGAGCGCTTGCAGCGCGTCGGCGAGCAGCGCCCGCGTGAGCTGCGGCGTGTCCATGCCGACGACGACGACGGGCTCGCCGACGTCGCAGACCGCGCCGGCCAGCCGCGCGGCCAGCCCGTCGCCGCGCTGGGCGAGGACCTCGAAGCCGGGCGGCAGCCACGCGCCGGGCTCGCCGTCGAGCACGACGATGCGCCGCGTCGCGGGCGTCCAGGAGACCGCCTGCAGCGTGTCGGCCAGCGCCGCCTCGGCGAGCGCCGCGGCCTGCGCGGGCTGCAGCGGCGGGCACAGCCGCGTCTTGACCCGTCCGGCGACGGGGGCCTTGGCGATGACGGCGAGCGCGGCGGTCACGGGCGGCGCACGCTATCGCCGCCCGCCGGACCGCGGCGGTGCCATGCTGTGCGGGTGCCTCGCATCGTGCTCGCACCCGCGCTCGCAGCCGCGCTCGTGTCGGCGGCGCTGCTCGCGGGCTGCTCGTCGGACGACGGTCCGTCCGGCGACGCGGCGCCGCCGGGCTCGCCGACCGCGACGTCGGGGCCGGGCGAGGCCGGCGCGGCGGCGGCCGGCCGCGTGCGGCTCGTCTCGCTGGGCAGCTTCGACGCCCCGCTCTACGTCACCGCCCCGCCGCGCGACACGCGCCGCGTGTTCGTCGTCGAGCAGGCCGGGACGATTCGCGTGCTGCGCGCCGGCAGGCGCCTCGCGCGTCCGTTCCTCGACCTGCGCTCGCGCGTCACCTCCGGCGGCGAGCAGGGGCTGCTCTCGCTGGCGTTCGCACCCGACTACCACACGACCCGGCGCTTCTACGTCAACTACACCGACAGCCGCGGCGACCAGCGCGTCGTCGAGTTTCGCCGCTCGACGTCCGATCCCGACCGCGCGGTGCGCAGCAGCGGGCGCCTCGTGCTGCGCTACCGCCAGCCCGAGTCCAACCACAACGGCGGGCTCGTCGCGTTCGGGCCCGACAGGCTGCTCTACATCGGCACCGGCGACGGCGGCGGCGCCGACGACCGCCACGGCAGCCGCGGCAACGCGCAGGATCTCGGCAGCCTGCTGGGCAAGCTGCTGCGCATCGACCCGCGCCGGACGGGATCGCGGCGCTACCGCGTGCCGTCGAGCAACCCGTTCGTCGGGCGCGCCGGCGCGCGCCCGGAGATCTACAGCTACGGGCTGCGCAACCCGTGGCGCTTCTCGTTTGACCGCAGCACCGGCGCGCTGACGATCGGCGACGTCGGCCAGGGCGCGATCGAGGAGGTCGACTACGCGCCCAAGGGCGGCGCGCGCGGCGTCAACTACGGCTGGCGGCCGTTCGAGGGCCGGCGGCGCAACTATCCCGGCGAGTCCGCCCCCGGCGCGGTCGCGCCCGTGCTCGAGCTGTCCCACGACGACGGCAACTGCTCGATCACCGGCGGCTACGTCGTGCGCGACGGCGGCCTGCCCGCGCTGCGCGGGCGCTACGTCTACGGGGACTTCTGCAAGGGCCGGCTGCGGTCGGTCAGGCTCTCGGCCGGTCGGGCGCGCGACGACCGGGCGATCGCGGGCCTCAAGACGATCCGCAGCCTGTCGTCCTTCGGCGAGGACGCGCGCGGGCGGGTGTACGTCGTCTCGCTCGACGGCCCCGTCTACCGGCTGGCCGCACGTTGACCGAGCCCGACGCGCTGGCGCGCTTCGACGTCGCGCTCGTGCACGCCGACAACCCGGGCCCGTTCACGCTGACGGGCACGAACACCTGGATCGCCGGCCGCGATCCCTGCGTCGTCGTCGACCCGGGCCCGGACCTCGACGCGCACGTGGCCGGCGTGCTGGCCGAGGCCGCGCGGCGCGGCGGCGCGGCGGCGATCGCGCTCACCCACGACCACCCCGACCACGCGGGCGCGGCGGCGGCGCTGCGCGCCGGGCTCGGCGGGGTGCCCGTCGGCGCCGCCCGCTGGCCGGGCGCCGACGTCGTCCTCGCCGACGGCGACGACTTCGCCGGCCTGCGGGTCGTGGCGACGCCCGGCCACGCGACCGACCACCTCGCGTTCGTCCACGGCGACGTGTGCTTCACCGGCGACGCGGTGCTCGCCGCCAGCAGCGTGTTCGTCGCCCCCGACCCGGGCGCGCTGCGCGGCTACCTCGCGGCGCTGCGGCGCCTGCGGGCGATGCGCCTCGAGCTGCTGTGCACCGGGCACGGCCCGCCGGTGACCGATCCGGCCGCGCTGCTGGATCGCTACCTCGCCCATCGCGCCGACCGCGAGCGCCGGCTCGTCGCGGCGCTCGACGACGGGCTGCGCACGATCGACGACCTGCTGGACCGCGTCTGGGACGACGCGCCGGCGAGCCTGCGCCTCGCGGCCGCGGCGACGCTGCTGGCCCACCTCGGCAAGCTCGACGAGGAGGGCCGGCTGCCCGGCGGCGTGCAGCGCCCGGCATGGCCGCCGCCGGGCGGCGTGCGACCCGTCGTCTGAGCGCGGCCGTCAGCCGCCGGCCTCGGCGAGCCGCCGGCGCGCGAGCAGCTTCGCCGCGTCGAGCGCGGTGATGCCGCGCGCCTGCGCGTCGTCGAAGATCTGGCGCAGCGTGTCGCCGATGCCGCGCACGAGCTTGCCGGCGCGCCGCGGCCGGTAGCCCTCCGGCTCGAGCTCGACCGAGATGTTGATGATGCCGCCCGCGTTGACGACGAAGTCCGGCGCCCACAGCACGCCCTCCCCGGCGAGGACCGCGGCGACGTCGTCGTGGGCGAGCTGGTTGTTCGCGGCGCCGGCGACGATCGGCACCTGCAGGCGCGTCGCGCTGTCGTGGTCGAGCAGTCCGCCCAGCGCGCAGGGGACGAGCACGTCGGCCTGCGCGCGCAGCGCCTCGCCGGGCTCGATCCAGCGGGCGCCCAGGCGCTCGGCGTGGGGGCGCTTGCGCGGGTCGATGTCGGTGACGAGCAGCGTCGCGCCGGCCTTCGCGCAGGCGCTCGCGACGCGGGCGCCGACGTTCCCGAGGCCGGCGACGACGACCGTCCGGCCGGCGAGCGCCGGCGTGCCGAAGACGCGCTCGCAGCAGACGCCGATCGCCGCCTCGACGCCGAGCGCCGTCCACGGGCTCGGGTCGCCGGACCCACCCAGGCGGCGCGAGAGGCCGGTCACGTGGCTCGTCGTGGAGGCGATGACCTGCATGTCGCGCGCGGACGTCCCGACGTCCTCGGCGCTGACGTAGCTGCCGCCGAGCGACTGCACCGTGTCGCCGAAGTCGCGCAGCGCGTCGCTGCGGCGCCGCTGGGCGCGCGGCGTGCCCGGAGCGGGAGCCATGATCACGCCCTTGCCGCCGCCGAGCGGCAGGTTCGCGACCGCCGACTTGAACGTCATCGCCTGCGACAGGCGCAGGGCGTCGCGCACCGCGGCGCGGGAGTCCTCGTAGTGCCACATCCGGCAGCCGCCGAGGGCCGGTCCTCGTGCGGTCGAATGCACCGCGACGATCGTGAAGCAGCCAGAGCGCGAGCCGCGGCGGACGAGGAGCGTCTCGTGGTCGAGGGTTGCGAGGTAGCGGTCGATGCCCCGCGACGCTACTCGACCTTCGCCGCGGCGACCCCGCCGGCGCCCGGCTCGCCGGTGGCGCCGTGCGCGGCGGTCGGCGACTGCCCGGACGGGGTCCCGGCCGCGACGACGGTCGGGGGCGGCGACGTTGCTGCGCCCGTGGGAGCGTGGGCCGTCGGCCCGTTCGCGGCGCCCGGCACGGACCCCGACGCCGGCTTGACGGCGTCGGCGGCGGGCGCGCTCGGCGCCACGGGATCCTCGTCCGGCGCGGTCGTGCCGCCGGTGACGTCGTCGGCCGCCGTCATGGCGACCGGAAGCGCCGCGGTCAGCAGCGAGCGCGCCGCGCGCGTCGGCGAGGCCGTGCTGCGCGTGGCGTCCGCCGCCGGCGGCTTGCGGGCGGGCGCGCTCGGCACGTCGCGCAGGCGCGACGGGCCGCCGGTCGGCACGAAGGCCGTCCGCTCCCCGGCGATGCGGACGGGCGCGGGCGCTCCCGCCCCCGCGCGGCGCTGCTGCGACGGGTTGGCGTCGTCGGATGGCGCGAGCTTGTGCGTGACCTCGGCCGCGCCGCCGGCGGCCAGCGCCGCGCAGCAGACGACGGCCGTGACCTTCGCCGCGGTTCCGCCGCCCGCGGCGACGAGCGCGCCGCTGCCGGCGGCGGCGCCGCCGGTCGCGGCGCCGCCCGAGGCAGCGCCGCCCAGCCCGAGCAGCTTGAGCACGGCGCCCAGCGGTCCGGGGCCCGCCGGGGAGATCGCCGACAGGCCGCGTCCGACGGCGCGCAGCTGCCTGCGGTACTCCGTGCAGCCCGAGCAGTCGCGCATGTGACGGCGCGAGCGCCCGCTGGCGCGCACGCCGCGGTCGTAGGCGCCGGCCAGCTCGCGGCGGATGTCGACGCATGCCGTGTCGCGCGCCTCGCTGGCCTCGACGAGACCGATCCGCGCCCGCACGAGCAGCGACTTGACGGCCTGCAGCGAGACGCCGAGCGCCTCGCCGAGCTCGGCGTAGCTCATGCCGTCCAGCTCGCGCATGAGCAGCGCGGAGCGCTGCTGCTCGGGCAGCCGGCGCACGTCCTCGATGAGGCGGCGCAGGTCGTCGCGCCGCTCGGCGTCGAGGATCGGGTCGTGCAGCGGCTTGCGCGACATCTCCAGCACCTCGATCGGCGGCGGGATCGGCCTGCGCAGGTGGTCGACGCAGCGGTTGTGGGCGACGCGGTACAGCCAGGCTCGCAGCGACACCTGCCTGTCGTCGTCGCGCAGCGCGCAGTAGGCGCGCAGGAACACGTCCTGCAGGGCGTCCTCGGCGTCCTGCCGCGAGCCGCCGAGCATCTGGCGCGCGTAGGCGAACAGCCGCTGTCGGTAGCGGTCGTGGATGACGCCGAACGCCGCGTCGTTGCCGGCCCGGAAGAGGGCGAGCAGCTGCTCGTCCGAGCGCAGCCGCAGAAGGGGCGCCGTGACCGAGATCCGGTTGCGTGCGGCGGGTGCTCTGAGGGCTCCGGCCTCCATACGGCAGTTCGGATAACTGTAACTGCCGGCGCGGCGCAAGGTTGTGTGAGATGTGTCCCGGCTAGGCGGTCGCGTGGGTGCGCAGCGAGGCCGCGACGACGACGAGCACGATTCCGGCCGCCTCGACGAGCCCGGGGACCTGCCCGAGCACGATCGCGCCGATGACGGCCGCCGTCGCGGGCAGCAGGGCGAGCAGCAGCGCGAAGCGCGCGCGCGGGAGCCGGCGCATCGCGGTCTGCTCCAGGGCGTAGGGCACGACGCTCGACGCCACGCCGACCGCGACGCATGCCGCCAGCAGCGGCGCGCTGACAAGCGCCGGCGCCGCGCTGGCGAAGAGCGCGGGCGCGAGCGCGACCGCGCCGATCGCCATCGCGAGCGCCAGCCCGTCCTGCGGGCGGATCTGCGGATCGGCGGCGACCCGGTGGCCGAGCACGATGTAGGCGGCCCACAGCGCGCCGGCGCCCGCGGCGAGCGCGAACCCCACCGGGCTGCCGGCGATGTGCACGTCGGCCAGCGCCAGGACGCCGGCGACCGCGATCGCGAGCCCGGCCGCGTCACGCCGCGTGCGCGAGCCGATCGCCGCGACCGCGATCGGTCCGCAGAACTCGATCGCCACGACCGTGCCCAGCGGCAGCCGCTCGATGGCGAGAAAGAAGCAGAGGTTCATGCAGGCCAGGGCGACGCCGAATGCGCCGACGAGGACGAGACGCTCGCGCGACCACCGCGCCCGCCACGGCCGGCGCCACGCGACGAGCACCACCGCGGACGTCACGACGCGCAGCCACGCGACCCCCGCGGCCGGGACGGCGGCGAACAGCAGCACCGCGCAGGCCGAGCCGACGTACTGGGAGACCGCGCCCATCACGAACAGCGCCTGCGGCGCGACCCGGTCCAGCGGGCCGCCGGCGGCGGGCGTCGGGCTCGGCATGCGATCAGGGTAGGCGCCGCCGGCGGACGTCGGCGCGGCCGCCGGACCCGCGTGCGCGCGGCCTGGCATGCTGCTCGATGCAGGCGCCGTGCACCGCGATCGCCGGCCCGGCGTGGGGGAGCCGACGACATGACCGAGCCGGAGCCATGAGACCGCTGCAGTCGCTTCCGTCGCTGAAGCTCAAGCTCGGCATCGTCATCGTCGCGGCCGTCTGGATCACCGCCGCGGCGACGCTCGTCGCCGTGCGCTGGCTCGGGCTGCCGTCGATCGTCGGCGCCGCGGCGGGCGTTGCGCTGGCGCTCGCGTGCGTCCAGCTGCTCGCGCGCGGCACGACCGCGCCCCTGCGCGAGATGGCCGCCGTGGCAGGCGCGATGGCGGCGGGCGGACGCGGGCGCGAGGTCGCCGTCACGTCCGGCGACGAGGTCGGCGAGCTGGCCCGCGCGTTCAATCGGATGACGGCCGAGATCGCGCAGACCGACCGGCTGCGGCGCGAGTTCGTCGCCAACGTCTCGCACGAGCTGCGCTCGCCGCTCGGCGCGCTGCAGGCGGCGCTGGAGAACGTCGTCGACGGGGTCTCCGAGCCCGACCCCGAGGCCCTGCGGGCGATGCTCGCGCAGACGCGCCGGCTGGGGCGCCTCGTCGCCCAGCTGCTGGACCTGTCGCGGCTGGAGGCGGGCGAGCAGCCGTTCGACATCCGCGCCTTTGCGCTGCGCGACGTGCTCGACGCCGCCGCCCGGGAGGCGCGGCTGCAGGCGCCCGACGACGTCGTCTTCACGGTCGACGCGCCGCCGACGCTGCGCGCCGCCGGCGACCCGGAGCGGATCCTGCAGCTCGTCATCAACCTCGCCGAGAACGCGGTGCGCTACACGCCGCGGCCGGGCCGGGTCGCGCTGCGCGCGAGCGGCGACGGCCACCGCGTCACGATCGAGGTCGACGACGAAGGCCCCGGGATCGCCGAGGAGGAGCTCGAGCGCGTCTTCGAGCGCTTCTACCGCGGCGGGGTGCAGCCCGCCGCGACCCGCGGCGCGGGCCTCGGCCTCGCGATCGCGCGCTGGATCGTCGAGCTGCACGGCGGCACGATCCGCGCCGAGCGGCGCGAGCCGCGCGGCAGCCGCTTCGTCGTCACGCTTCCGCAGGCGCGGGGATGACGGCGCCCGCCGCCCGCGCGCGCCCCGGCCCGCCGCGCGTGAGGCCCGCGCTCGGGCCCGCGCTCGCGCTCGCCCTCGCGCTCGCCGCTGCCGCGTCGCTCGCGCTCGCCGGCTGCGGCGAGCAGCGCGGGCAGGCGACGCGCACCGTGCCCGAGCCGCTCGGGCCGGCGTCGACGGCGCAGGGTCGCGCGGTCGCGACCGCCGACGTGTCGCTCGTGGACTTCGCGCTGCGCACGGCGGACTCGCGGGTCCGGCGCGCGGGGCTGGTCGCGGTCGTCGCGACGAACGACGGCCTCAGGCGGCACGCGCTCGCCGTCGACGGCCCGTCGGGCACAGCGCGCACGCCGGCGCTGCGCCCGGGCCAGCGAGCGACGCTGCGGATGCGCCTGCCGCCCGGCACCTACAAGTGGTACTGCCCGCTGTCCGACCACGAGCGGCGCGGCATGGTCGGCCGCCTGCGCGTCGCGGAGTAGCGCCCGGCGTGGTCAGCCGATGGCGTGCTCGACGGCCCAGCGCGTCAGCTCGGAGCGCCGCCGCAGGCCCGTCTTCTCGCGGATGCGCGTGAGGTGGTTCTGCACCGTGCGCGGCGAGATGAACAGCTCCTTGCCGATCTCGTTGTCGGTCTTGCCCTGCACGACGAGGCGCAGGACGTCGAGCTCGCGCCCCTGCAGGGGCCGGACGGAGGACTGCTCGCCGCGGGCGGAGCTCGAGAACTCCCTGAGCAGGTGGCTGGCGAGCGAGGGCGTGATGACCGAGCCGCCGCCGTGGGCGGTGATGACCGCCTGGCGCAGCTCCTCGCCGGTGGAGCGCTTGGAGAGGTAGCCGGCGGCGCCGGCGGCGACGGCATCCAGCAGCGAGCTCGCCTGCTCGCTGGCCGTCATGACGATGACGCGGATCTGCGGCCGGCTCGTGCGCAGCTTGTCCAGGACGGCCAGCCCGCCGAGGCCGGGCATCCGCAGGTCGAGGATCAGGACGTCGGGGTTGAGCTCCTCGGCGAGATCGAGCGCATCCTGGCCGTTGTCGGCCTGCGCGACGACCTCGATCGCCGGATCCTGGTTGAGCGCGCGCGTGACGCCCTCGCGTACCAGCGGGAAGTCGTCGGCGACCACGACCCTGATCTGCATCGCGGGATCTAGCTCCCCGCCGCAGACGTCGTCAGCGTGACAAGCGTGCCGCCGCCCGGCGCGCTGTCGAGCGAGGCATGGCCGCCCACGCGCTCCATGCGCCCGAGGATGCTCCTGCGCAGCCCGAGCCCGGTCGCGCGCCGCGCCTGCTCGAGGTCGATCCCGATCCCGTCGTCGGCGACGGTGACCGACGTGCGGCCGTCGGCGTCGCACTCGACGCGCACGACGACGTTCTGCGCCCGGGCGTGCTTGCGGGCGTTCGTGACCGCCTCGCGGACCGCTCCGGCGAGCGCCTCGACCTGGCGGACCGTCAGCGGCGCGCCGCCCGGCCCCACGACGAGCTCGACGTCGCGCTCGAGCTCGCGGGCCTCGTCGGCGATCAGCTCGAGCTCGGGCAGCAGCTCCGCGGTGGGGTCCTCGTCGACCGCGTCCAGCCAGCGGCGCAGGTCGCGCGCGGCACCGCCGGCGAGCCGTGCGATCTTCTGCGACGACAGGCCCGTGCCGAAGCCGTCGCCGGCGATGAACTCGAGGATCTGCAGCGCCGTGTCGTGCAGGTGGCCGCGGACCCACTCGCTCTCCTCCGCGCAGGCGGGATCGTCGACGCCCGCGATGCTGAGGCCGCCGGTCTCGCCGGCGGGGCGCTCGAGCTCGCGGCGCAGCAGACGCGACTGGCGCTCGGCGATCGCGATGAGCTCGGCGGGCGTGGCGGCGGGGTCGACGAGCTCCTCGAGACCCGGGACGATGACGGTCCGCAGACGCGCGAACAGGCGATCGCGCTCGTCGATGCAGCTGTGGCCGACGGGTTGGCGCCGACGAAAGCGGTTCATGATCTCCCGGCCGATCGGCTCTGTGCCCGTCGGCTGCCCCAGCTGCCCCAAACTCATTGCTTGCCGCCTTCTTGTATGCAGACCCTCATTGGTCGTGCAGAAAAAGGAGTGCTTCTGGCTGCAACCTTATGCAGGTCGGCGTGCGGTGGTCAACCCCAGGCACGAAACCCTCACATCGCCGCCAGCGCCTGGGGTACCCCAGTAAACAGGTACATGTGCAGGGAGTTATCGGCGAATGCCGGACATGCGGGATCCTGCATCCGCGTAGCGTTCTTCTGCAATTGCGGGCTGCACAGCTTTTGCACAACTTCGCCACCGAACCCGGCGCTCACGTCGCGTACCCGCGATCGCCGGGCAGCAGGACGCTCAGATCGCCGCCGGCGAGCTCGATGCGCGGCAGGATCGGCTCGATCACGATGCCGTGGGCGTGGCCGAGCAGGTCGTCGACGGTCGCGAACCCGGCGAGTCCTTCGAGCAGCGTGAGCGTTGGCAGCACGAGCGCCAGCCCGCCGTCCGCGTAGGCGGCGACCGCCGCACGAGGCGCCATCCAGCGCAGCTCGACGCATTCGCGCCCGTCCACGCGCGGCCGCGCTTGGGCCGGCGCGCGGGCGACGAAGAAGAGCGTGTCGAAGCGCGTCTCGATGAGCTCCGGGGTGATCCAGCGGGCGTACGGCACGAGCGCGTCGGCCCCGATCTCCTGGACGCCGGCCTCCTCGGCGAGCTCTCGCATGGCCGCGGCCCGGTGCTCCTCGCCCGCGTCGACGGCTCCGCCCGGGAACACCCAGAAGCCGCCCATGAACCGCTGCCGCGGGTTGCGCCGGACGAGCAGCAGCTCGAGGCCGCCGGGCGCGTCGCGCACGAGGATCACCGAGGCCGACTGGCGCGGCGTCGTCGGCGGCCCCTCGTGGCGCAGTCGCTCGGATGTCGCCGGACGATCCACCCCGCGAAGGTATCGCCTACCCTGCCAGAGATGACAACAGAGACCGCCACCACGCGCTGGATCTGCGAATCCTGCGGCTTCATCTACGACCCCGACGAGGGCGATCCCGACGGTGGCATCCCGCCGGGCACGGCGTTCGCGGACATCCCCGACACCTGGTACTGCCCCGTCTGCGGCGCCCGCAAGAAGGACTTCACGCCGTACGAGGATTAGCGAGCGAGCCACAGACGTTCACCCGCAACCAATGGACGATCTCATCCGGATCGGCGTCGCGGCGCAGGCCCTCGGAGTCAGCGTCGACACGCTGCGCCGCTGGGAGCGCGACGGGCGCATCACGTTCGAGCGCCGCGGGGCCACGCGGATGCTCGCGCCGGCGGAGCTCGCGCGCGTCCTGCGCGAGCGTGGCGCGAACACGCGCTCGAGCGCGCGCAACCGGATGGCAGGCGTCGTCGTCGAGGTCAAGCGCGACGGGGTGATGGCGCAGATCGACCTCGCCTGCGGGCCCTTCCGGATCGTCTCGCTCATGTCGCGCGAGGCCGCCGACGAGCTCGACCTCAAGCCGGGGCAGCCGGCGACCGCCGTCGTGAAGTCTCCGATGGTCATCGTCGAGCGGCCCTGACCCTCCTGCCGGCGGGCCGGCCGGCGCGGGCCGTGCGCGGCGCGGCGCGGGACACCCTGACCGAGCGGCATCTAGGCTGAGGGCATGGGCCTCATCAGCAAGGCGAGCCGGCGCACGCTGCTGCGCCGCTACGAAGCCGCGGCGCAGGCGGGCGACGCCGACGCGATGCTCTTCCTCGCGACCGTCACCGCCACCGACGACCCGGCGGCCGCGCGCGAGTGGTTTCGCCGCGCCGGCGAGGCCGGCAACGTGCACGCGATGTACATCGTCGGCCTCTACCTCGAGCCGCACGACCCGCCGGCGTCGCGCGGCTGGCTCGAGCGCGCGGCCGACAGCGGCCACATCGACGCGATGATCAAGCTCGGCGTGCTCGACCAGCCGTCCGACCCCGCCGCCGCACGGCGCCGCTACGAGCAGGCCGCCGAGCGCGGGAGCGCGATCGCGATGTTCAACCTCGGCCTGCTCTGCGAGGCGCGCGACGCGGTCGCGGCGCGGCGCTGGTTCGAGCAGGCCGCCGCCGCCGACGACGCCGACGCGATGGTCAGGCTCGCCCGCCTGCTCGAGGCCGCCGAGCCGCAGGCGGCAGCGCAGTGGTGGGACCGCGCCGCGCGGGCCGGCCACCCGGACGCCCTCGACCGCCCCTGACCGACCGCTTGCCCGGCGGCGGGCGATCTGGCACGGTCGCCCGGGAGGGGGCGAGAGCCCACGATGACCACCACAGGGGAGGGTGTGCCATGAACCGGCAGGCAGTGACCGAGCTCGTGCTCGAGGCCAAGCGAGCGCGCGGGTTGAGCTTCGCCGAGCTCGCCGAGCGCGCGGGCGCCGACCGCGCGTGGCTGACCGCCGCGCTGCTGGGCCAGCATCCGCTGCAGGCCGACCAGGCCGCGGTCGTCTGCGGGCTGCTCGGCCTCGAGCACGAGGCCGCCGCCGCGCTGCAGGAGATCCCGCTGCGCGGCGCGCCCGCGGGCGTCCCCGCGACCGACCCGACGATCTACCGGCTGCAGGAGATCGTCAACGTCTACGGCCCAGCGATCAAGGCGCTCATCCACGAGGACTTCGGCGACGGGATCATGAGCGCGATCAACTTCAACCTCGCCCTGCAGCGCGTGGAGCACCCCGACGGCGATCGCGTGCGCATCACCCTGGAGGGCAAGTACCTGCCCTACCAGTGGTGACGACGGGACGGGGTGATGGACGTTGCGACGGCCATGGCGACGCAACGTCCACGACGGGTGGTCGCGCCGGCCGCTACGCCGCCTCGAGCAGGACCGGTCGCGCGGTCGCCTCGGCGACGGCGGCGGCGGCGATCTGCACGAGGTGACACAGCTCGTCGGCGCTCATCGCCAGCGGCGGCATGAGCACGACGACGTCGCCGAGCGGGCGGATGATCGCTCCGCGCCGCCGCGCCGCCATCGCGACCTGGTGGCCCATCCGCTCGCGCAGCGGGAAGCCGCGCAGCTCGATGCCGACCATGAAGCCGCGGTGGCGCACCTCGCGCACGCCCGACAGCGGGGCGACGAGCTCGTCGAGCAGCTCGCCGAGCAGCTCGATCTTCGGGGCCATCGCCTCCAGCGTGCGCTCGCGCTCGAAGACCTCGAGCGTCGCGAGCGCGGCCGCGCACGCGAGCGGGTTGCCCGTGTACGTGTGGCCGTGGAAGAACGTCCGCAGCTCCTCGTGCTCGCCGAGGAACGCCTCGTAGACGCGCTCGGTCGCGAGCGTCGCGGCGAGCGGCAGGTAGCCGCCGGTCAGGCCCTTCGCCACGCACATGAGGTCCGGCGCGACGTCCTCCTGCTCGCAGGCGAACATCGTGCCGGTCCGCCCGAAGCCCGTCGCGACCTCGTCGCAGACGAGCAGCACGTCGTGCTCGTCGCACAGCGCGCGGACGTCGCGCAGGTAGCCGTCGGGGTGGGTGAGGATGCCCGCCGCGCCCTGCACGAGCGGCTCGACGATGACCGCCGCGACGCGCCCGGCGTGCTCGCGCAGCAGCGCCGCCATGTGCTCGGTGCTGCCCGGACGCGCCTGCCAGGCGTCGAACAGCAGCGGCCCGAAGCAGGCGTGGAAGAGGTCGATGCCGCCCACCGAGACCGAGCCGATCGTGTCGCCGTGGTAGGCGTCGCGCAGGCAGATGAAGCCGTCGCGCGCCGGCTCGCCCCGGTGGCGCCAGTACTGGAAGGCCATCTTCAGCGCGACCTCGGTCGCCGTCGAGCCGTTGTCGGAGTAGAAGACGCGCTGCAGCCCGCGCGGGGCGAGCTCGACGAGCCGCTGCGCGAGCTCGATCGCGCCCGGGTGCGACAGGCCGAGCATCGTCGTGTGGGCGACGCGCTCCAGCTGCTCGCGAACGGCGCGGTCGATCGCCGGGTGGCCGTGGCCGTGGACGTTGCACCACAGCGAGGAGACCCCGTCGAGATAGCGGTTGCCGTCGGTGTCGGTGAGCGTGCACCCCTGCGCCCGCTCGATGATCAACGGCTCCTCCTCGCACCAGCCCCGCTGCTGCGTGAACGGATGCCAGAGCACCCGCTTGTCGGTCCCTGCGAGCTCCCGCGTCGTCATGCGAGTGACCCTAGGCGGGCTTTCGGACGAATACCCTCGCAGCCCGTGCGCCGCCTGCCGCAGCCGCCCCTCCCGCTCGTCGTCTTCGTCGTCGGCTTCGCGATCCTCGGCGCCGAGATCGCCGCCGCGCGGTTGCTGGCGCCGTACTTCGGGGCCTCGACGATCGTCTGGGCGAACACGATCGGCATCGTGCTCGTCGCCCTCTCGGCCGGCTACTGGTACGGCGGGCGCCTGGCCGACCGCAACCCGACGCGCGAGGGGCTGTACCGGATCGTGCTCCTGTCGGGGCTGCTGCTCGCGGCCGTCCCGTTCGTCGCCGACCCGTTCCTCGGCTTCGCCGTCGGCGCGCTGGACGCGATCTCCGCGGGGGCGTTCGTCGGCTCGCTGCTCGCCGTCACCGTGCTCGTCGCGACGCCCGTGCTCGTGTCCGGTGCCGTCGCGCCGTACGCGCTGCGCCTGGCGATCGGCGGGGTCGAGCAGGCCGGCACGGTCTCCGGGCGCCTGTATGCGATCTCGACCGTCGGCTCGCTGCTGGGGACGTTCTCCTCGGCGCTGCTGTTCATCCCGCTGATCGGCACGCGCAGGACGTTCATCCTCTTCGGCCTCGCGCTCGTCCTGATCGCCGTCGCCGGCCTCGCGCGGCGCCTGCTGCTGCTGGCACCGGCGATGCTCGTCGTGCTCATGATCCTGCCTGCCGGGACGGTGAAGGGCACCGCGAGCGACGGCTCGCGCGTCATCCACGAGACCGACACCGAGTACCAGTACGCGCGCGTCGTGCAGGCGGCCGACGGGACGCGCACGCTCGAGCTCAACGAGGGCCAGGCGGTGCACTCGCTGCGGCGCCCGGGGTCATACCTGACCGACAACGTCTGGGACGAGTACATGATCCTCCCGTTCGCCGCCCAGGACCGACCGCCGCGGCGCGTGGCGATCCTCGGCAACGCCGCCGGCACGACCGCGCGCGCCTACGGGCACTTCTTCCCGCGCACCTTCGTCGACGGCGTCGAGATCGACGGCGAGCTGACGCAGATCGGGCGGCGCTTCTTCGACATGCGAGGACCGCGGCTGCGCACGTTCACGGCCGATGCGCGCCCGTACCTGCGCCGAACGAAGGAGCGCTACGACGCGATCTTCGTCGACGCCTACCGCCAGCCGTACATCCCGTTCTACCTCGCGACGCGCGAGTTCTTCGAGCTGGCCCGCGACCGCCTCGCCCCCGGCGGGGTGGTCGTCGTCAACGCGGGCCATCCCGAGGGATCGGAGGACCTCGAGAAGGTCCTGGGGGCGACGCTCGCCGCCGTCTTCGCGACGGTGCTGCGCGACCCCTCCCAGCGCGTCAACACGCTGCTGCTCGGCACGGCGGGGAACGCGTCGGCGCAGCGTCTGCTCGGCAACGCGGACGCCCTGCCGGCGCAGCTGCGCCCGCTGGCGCGCGAGGCGGCCGGCCGCGTCGAGCCGTACCTCCCCGGCGGGCGGGTCTACACCGACGACCTCGCGCCGGTCGAGTGGCTCATCGACGCCTCGATCGTGCAGTTCGCGGCCCGCGGGGGCCAGCACGGCGGCTGACGTGCGCCAACGCGCACGTGCGCCGCCGCGGTCACGGCCGGGGGTGCAGTGACCGGGCGGCGCACGGGGGGCACGCGTCCGAAGCGACGCGTGAAGTCGTCGTCGATGAGGATCGCCGGCGTCGCGGGCCACGCGGGCGACCGGCTGGGTCGTGCCCGTGGCGACGCGGCGCCGGCGTCGGCGCGAGACCGGGCAGGATCCGCTCGACATGCGGATGCGGGATGCGTTCCTGCTGTCCGTCGATCGCCCGGGTCACGGGCCGATCGCTTGACGGTAGGGCGGCCACAGCGGGCCTCCAGGCGGCTAGGCGACGAGTCTCAAGCGGTCCACGCGCCTATCCAGGTCGATGCCGGTAGCGTACCCGACGCGGGCGCCGCCGGGAGCCGAGGCGTCACCCGTCGACCCAGCGCTGCGGCGCGAGCGTCTCGCCGGCGGTCGCGAGATCGGCCGCGCGCGACGTCGTCGCGCCCAGCGTCGCGACCTCGATCCCGCCGAGCCGCGCGATCGTCGCGCGATTGGAGCGCTGCATCGGGGTCGGGTCCGCGGGCCACGGCGTCAGGACGACGGCGCGCACGTCGAGCTGCGCCGCGCGCGCGGCCTCGATCGTCAGCAGCGAGTGGTTGATCGTCCCCAGACCGGGCCGGGCGGCGATCACGAGCGGAAGGCCGAGCGCGATCGCGATGTCGCGCACGTCGAAGTCGCCGAACGGCACGAGCAGGCCGCCGACGCCCTCGGCGACGAGCACGTCGGCGGCCTGCGCGGCACGCCGTGCGGACGCGATCAACGTGTCGAGGTCGAGCATCCGACCCGCGAGCTCGGCGGCGAGATGCGGCGAGACGGCTGGCCCGAACGTGGCGGTCGTGACGTCCTGGCGGCGGGCGCCGGTGACGCGCGCCAGCAGCTCGTGGTCGCGCGGCCAGCCGTCCGCGGGGGGCTCGTCGAGCCCCGTGACGACGGGCTTCCACGCCGCGACCCGCTCGCCCCGCGCGCGCAGGGCGGCGGCGATCGCGGCCGCGACGACGGTCTTGCCGGCGCCGGTGTCGGTGCCGGTGACAAAGCAGCCGCGCGTCGTCACGAGCGGGCTGGGCGGGTCATCCGCAGACGTTGCACCCGGACGCTCCTGGACGACCCGCTAGGCGGCGTCGGGCACGGCGGGCGCCTCGATGTCGAACGGTCCCGGGCTGCGCCGCCGCGGCGCGCGCCCGGACTCCTGGGCGACCGCGACCGGCATCGTGTTCACGGGCCGCAAGCCCGCCTGCAGCGCGGCCCGCCCGAGCACGCGGGCGGCGTCGCGCAGCTCGTCCTTCGCATGCGTCGCCATGACGGCGAGGCGCAGCCGCGAGGTGCCGTGCGGCACCGTCGGCGGACGGATCGCCTGGGCGAAGACGCCGCGCTGCAGCGCCGCCTCGCAGACGCGCATCGCCGTCCCGGCGTCGCCGACGACGATCGGGACGATCTGCGTCGTCGAGCCGGCGACGTCGAAGCCTTCGCGGGCGAGCTCGCCGCGCAGGATCTCGGCGTTGGCCGCCAGGCGCTCGACGCGGCGCGGCTGCTCCTCGAGCAGCTCGAGCGCGGCGAGCGCGCCGGCGACGGCGGGCGGGGGCGGGGCGGTCGAGAAGATCAGCGAGCGTGCGCTGTTCGTCAGCAGCTCGGCGACGTCGGGGTCGCACGCCGCAAAGGCGCCGTAGGAGCCCAGCGCCTTGCCGAGCGTCCCGACGACGACGTCGACCGCGCCCTCGAGCCCGGCCTCGGCGAGCGCGCCGCGCCCGCCCGGCCCGAGGCAGCCGGTGCCGTGGGCTTCGTCGACGACGATCCGCACGCGGTGGCGGCGCCCGAGCGCGACGATCTCCTCCAGCGGCGCGACGTCGCCGTCCATCGAGAAGACGGACTCGGTGACGATGAGCGCCGCCCGCCCAGCGGCCTGCTCCAGGCCCCAGGCGAGGTGCTCGGCGTCGTTGTGGCGGTAGACGAACGGCTCGGCCCGCGACAGCCGGCAGCCGTCGATGATCGAGGCGTGGTTGAGCTCGTCGGAGAAGACGACCTCCCCGGCGCGCGCGAGCGCGCCGACGACGCCGAGGTTCGCGAGGTACCCGGAGCCGAAGAGCAGCGCGGCGGGCATGCCCTTGAAGGCCGCCAGCCGCTGCTCCAGGCGCCGGTGGACGGTCATCGTGCCGCTCACGAGCCGCGACGAGCCTGCGCCGACGCCCCAGCGCAGCGCGGCCTCGGCGGCGGCCTGCTGCACGCGCTCGTGGTCGGCGAAGCCGAGGTAGTTGTTGGAGCACAGCAGCAGGACGGGCTTGCCGTCGAGCACGACGTTGGGCCCCTGGGGTCCGCTCACGAGACGGGTGCGGCGATACAGGCCGAGCTCCTTGAGCTCCGCCAGCCGCGCCGCGATCTCCGTCATGCCGCTCAGCCCCGGGCCGCCGGGGCGGCGTCGGGGGCGGCGTCCGGGGCGGCTCCGGGGCGCGGCGGGATCGGCCCGCGCTTGCGGGCGAAGCGCAGCTGCGAGGACGGGTCCCACAGCCTGACCTCGAGCTGCGCGACCTCGGCGGCGGCGTCGCCTCGATCGGCCGCGGGGTCGGGCGTCGCGCCGTGCAGCCAGCCGCTGCGGTTGTCCGGCCGCGGGTTGGCGCCGTTGTCGGGCTGGCGCGCGACGTTGAGGCCGAGGTGCTCGAACATCGCCCGGTCCTCCTCGGGCGTGTTGCCCAGCGTCGTGAGGAAGTTGCCCATCATGACCCCGTTGATGCCGGCGCGGACGGCGAGCTGCTGCAGCTCGCCGATGTTCTCGACGCGGCCCCCGCAGAGCCGGAACAGCGCGCCGGGCAGGATCAGGCGGAAGATCGCGATCCACTTCACGGCCTCCCACGGGTCCATGTGGTCGCGGTCGCCGAACTTCGTCCCCGGGCGCGGGTTGAGCAGGTTGATCGGCACCGAGGTCGGGTCGATCGCGGCCAGCTCGAAGGCCATCTCGACGCGCTGCTCGCGCGTCTCGCCGAGGTTGAGGATCCCCCCGACGCACGTCTCCAGGCCCGCCTCGCGGACGGCGTCGATCGTCCGCAGCCGGCCCTCGTAGCGGACGGTCTGCGAGACCTCCGGGTAGTAGGACTCGGCCGTCTCGACGTTGTGGTGCACGCGCTGGATGCCGGCCTCGCGCAGCTGCTTGGCGCGCGCCGCGCTCATGTGCCCGATCGAGGCGCAGCGCTTGAGGTTCGTGTGCTCGGCGACGAGCCGCGCGCCCTCGAGCACCTTGGCGAAGTCGCGCTTGGAGAGCCCCTGGCCCTGCGTGACCATGCAGAAGCGGTGCGCGCCCGCCGCCTCCGCGGCGCGCGCGTGCTCGAGGATCTGCTCGGGCTCCATCATCGCGTGCAGCGGGGTCTCGGCCTCCGCGAAGCGCGACTGGGCGCAGAAGCCGCAGTCCTGGGCGCAGCCGCCGGACTTCGCGTTGACGAGCGAGCACATGTCGGTGGCGTCGTCGAAGCGCTCCACGCGGGCGCGCCAGGCGCGCTCGACGAGCGCCTCGATCGCCGCGCGGTCCTCGAGCTCGCCGAGGCGCAGCGCCTCCTCGCGGGTGATCAGCGATGCCATTGCGCGGGAGCGTTGCAGCACGGCCGGACGCGACCGCGATACTCCGCCACCTTGGAGGGGGGCGCTCGTTGTTGCTGTCGATGAGGCGCGCCGCGATCCTGTTGACATGGCTCGCCGCAGCCTGCTCGACGTCGACCGCGAGCGCCGCGACCGGCACCTTCGAGGTGGCGCGGCTGGTCGGTTCGACGGTCCCCGACGAGACGCTGCCGGCGCTCGCCGGCCCGGTTCCCGCCGGTGAGCTGACCGCCTTCGCCGTACGGCGCGCCGACGGCGACTGGGCGCTGCGACTGGCCGGTCCGGCCGTCGCGGCCTCCGACGTGCCGTCGATCGGCCCGCAGAGCCCCGCGCTGGAGTTGCTCGCGTCGCCCACGCGACTGGTCGCCAGCCGTGCCCGGTTCAACTGCGGCGACTGCGGACGCGGGGACTACGTGCGGATTGCTGCCGAGGTGCTGACCGGGCCGCTCGGCGGGCCGCTGGCGACGCTCGCCCACTGTGCCCTCGGAGGCCCTTGCAGCGAGCTCGCCTGCCGCGCGGGCGTGGGCTACGACCTCGCGCTGTCGGGCGACCTGCTCGCGCTGCGCGACCCGTGCGCGGCGCGCGTGTTCGACCTCTCCACGGGCGCTCGCCGCGAGCTCGGCGCCGTCGACGAGTTCGCGGTCGCCGGCCGCCTCGTCGCCTTCGTGCCGCGCCCCGTCGCAGGGTCGGGCCGGTGGCGCACGTTCGTGGTCGCCGCCGCGGCGTCGGGCACCGAGCTGTACCGCAGCGAGCCCAACCGCGGCGAGCCCGACCCCTCATCGTTCCCACCGCCGGGACCGACGCTCCTCAGCGAGCGCCGGATCGCCCTCACCGCCGATGGCACGCTGGCGTTCCTCGGCAGTCGCAACGACTTGATGCTCGCCACGCCGCAGCTTCCCGACGGACGCGCCGTGCGCCGCCTGCCGGGCGGCACGCGGATCATCGCCGCCGGCGCCGCCGGCGTGTTGCTGTGGCGGGAGGTCACGCGGCGCTTGGAGCTCGTCGCGCCCGACGGCCGCACGCTGCTCGCACGCGACCTCGAGGCCGTGCTCGGCACGCCGGCATCCGACGGCGACGCCGTCGTCTGGGCGCAGCGCACCTGCGCGACGACGGCGATCACGAGCTGGCGGTTCGGCGACCCCGAGCCCGCCCGCCCCGACCTGCGCTGCGCCACGCCGCGCCCCTCGCGCGCGGCGCGGACATTGTCGCGTACGCGGCGGCTGCGAATCCCGCTGAGCTGTTCGGCGACGCCACGCGGCGGCTGCCTGGCGACCGTCACGCTCACCGGGATCCGCGGGGCTCGGCGCCCGCCCGGCGCGCACGGCGCCTCGCGCCTGTACCGGCTCGGCTCGGCGCGCGTCGCGCTGGACCCGGGCGAGACGGCCCGCGCGGTCGTGCCCGTCTCGCTGCGCGCCGCTCGCTGGCTGGGCCGCCATTCCAGGCTGCGCCTGCGGATCGACGTCGTCGCCGACCGGCGGTCCCTGCGCCCAGTGGGCGAGATCCGGTTGCCGTCGGCGGACGGCGGCTTCGTGCGGCGGACCGTGCGGCTGCGCGTCGCCCGCTGACCGGGCGCGTCAGCGACGCGACCGACTGTACGTCGCGACGCGCACGCCGCGTTCGACGCCCCACGCCAGCGTGATCCGCCCCGCCGCGGCGGCGGTCGCGACGCCCATCGGCATGACGGACCCGCGCAGCGTCCGCTCGCCGCTCAGCCTTCCGTCGGAGCGAACGCCGCGCGCGGCGGCGCCGGTCGGGCGGCCGACGACGAGCACCCCGTGACCTCCGGGCAGCACGGCCGGCTGGGCCGCCGTGCCGTTGCCGGCGAACGCCGGTAGGACGCGGAAGGATCGCGTCGGGCCCGTGCGGATCGCGATCCGTGTCTGCTGGCCGGTGCTCCCGAACGGCCTCCAGACGGCGATCGCCCGGCCGTCGGGCGCCACGGCGAGCCGCGGGT
This sequence comes from uncultured Solirubrobacteraceae bacterium, assembly GCA_963722455.1. Taxonomy (GTDB): domain Bacteria; phylum Actinomycetota; class Thermoleophilia; order Solirubrobacterales; family Solirubrobacteraceae; genus CADCVQ01. The sequence goes on along the minus strand of CAVRMD010000003.1, from coordinate 159,611 downwards.
CGGCGAGGCCGGCGCCGAGGCCGCCCCTGCGATCCAGCACCTGAAGCCCGCCAAGCGCGCGGGCGACGTCTCCGGTCGCGACCGTCACGCTCGCCGGGAGCCCCTGGTGCCCCGTCGAGCTAAACAGCACCGCGAGGCGGCTGCGGCGATCCAGGCCGGCCGAGGCGTCGAGGAACGCGAAGTCGGGCGCGGGGTCGGGCGCGGGGACATACGTGCGCGTCGCGCCGACGCCGCCGTCGCGGCCGATCGGCGCGCCGCGCAGCCGCTGCTCGTGATTGGAGCCTTCCACCCACAGCCCCGCGCCGCGGCCGTCGCCGCCGAAGCCGACGAACACCGGTCTCGCGTAGCGGCCTTGCGTCGGCCACGTCGGCACGCCGAAGATCCCGTGGCGGCGGCTGGCGACAAGCTCGATCTCGTCTCCGGCGAGCGCGATCAGCGCAGCGCGTCCGCCCGGGCCGTCGCCGAGCCACCATCCGAACGGCTGGATGTCCGCGCCGCGCACCGTCACCGCGCGGGGCCGGGTGAGCGCGCGTGACCGTGGGCGCAGGCGCTGGACGTACACGACCCGACAGCATGGCCGCCGTCCGCGCGTCGTACCGTCGTTGCGTCGCGCGGCGACGAGGACGGTGCCGTCGGCGAGGACGGCCACGCGCGGGGCGGTCGTCGACGTCAGGGTGATCCGGCGCCCGAAGCGCGTTCTCCCCGCACGCCGGACGGCGAGGTACGAGCGCTTGTCGGCGCGCCACGCGACGGCCGTGTCGCCGCGCTCGTTCGTCGCCAGCGCCGGCGGCGAGACCGCCGAGCGCGCATCGCCGGGAGCTGGCAGCCGCTGCTCGCGCCAGCCGGCGCCGGCAGCCGCCGGGGCGACCAGGACGGCGGCGCCGGCGACCGCAAGCCAGGGGAGCGCGCGCATGGTGGTAGGAACGGACCGCGCTGCGAAACGATGCGAAGACCTGTCAGCGTCAGCCGCCCAGCTCGGCGACCAGCGGGGTCTCGCGGTGCGCTTGCCGGCCTTGCGGTCGCCGCGCTCGATGCTGCGGGCCGGCGCCGCCGACGGGCGCGGCTACGCTGGCCGGCGCATGGACGACGCGATCCGCACGCTCCTACAGGACACCTCGACCTGGGCGGTGGTCGGCCTGTCCGCCGATCCGCGCCGCGACAGCCACCGCGTCGCTGCGCTGTTGCAGCGCCGCGGCAAGCGGATCGTCCCGGTCAACCCGAACGTCGAGGAGGTGCTCGGCGAGCCGGCGCATCCTTCGCTACACGCGCTGCCGCGCGGCACGAGCATCGACGTCGTCGACATCTTCCGCCGCAGCGCCGAGGCCGGCGCGCACGTCGACGAGGCGATCGCCATCGGCGCGCGCGGGGTCTGGCTGCAGCTGGGCGTCGTCGACGAGGCGGCCGCCGGCCGCGCGCGCGACGCCGGGCTGCTCGTCGTGATGGACCGCTGTCCGGCGATCGAGTGGCCGCGGCTCAGCGGGTGAGCGCCGCCGCGACGTAGGGCCCGAGCGTCGCGGAGAACAGCGCCGTGAGATGGGTCCTGTCGCGATGCACGAGCGCGCCCCCGACGACGGCGAAGCAGCGCCGGGCGTCGCACATGTGGCGCGTGAGGTCGACGAGCCGGACCTGACGGCCGCGCAGCGAGGCCGCCGCCGAGGCGAGCGGGTCGGGCCGGATCGCCCGGCTGCGCGGCGCCGTGCAGGCGCCGGCCAGGTCGCGCCGGGCCTCGATCGCGGCCGCCACGCAGCTCGTGTGCCGCGCGACCGCCGACGGCGTGTCGCGGATGACGACGACGCGGCGGCCCAGGCGCCGCAGCGCGCGGATCTCGGCGCGGTAGGCCGCCCGCGTGGCCGCGAACGATCCGCGCCGGCGGCCGGCCGCGATGCGCGCGCCGGCGTGCGCGGAGAGCACGACCGTGTCGACCTCGCGATGCGCGCGCAGCCAGGCGAGGACGTCGCGGTTCCAGCGCTGGCAGCGGCGCGAGCGCACCGGCGTCGGCAGCAGCGGCAGGCCCTGCATCGCCGGGCAGCCCGACCGCACGATCGACACGCCGCGCCAGCGCTTGGCCAGCGTCACGACCTGCAGCGCGGACTTCAGGCCGGCCGCGTGGCTGTCGCCGATGAGCGCGAACGTCCCGGCCGCCTCGTCGGCGCCGGCGCCGAACGCGCACGACGACACGAGCCCGCGGCGCTCGCGCTTGTCGCAGTAGGACTCCTGCAGCGCGCCGGCCCGCCGGGGCGACGGCGTCGCCGTGAGGCGCAGCGCCGGGTTCGCGCACCGGGTGCGGGGATCGCGGGCCGCGGCGCCGAAGCAGGGCGCGACGGCGAGCACGCTGACCGCCGCGGCGGTGAGGCCGTCGCCGGCGGGCAGGCGGTCCTCGCAGGCGGTGGCGCAGACGCCCCCGTCGGTCCACGACGAGCTCGCGAACCAGCCGACGGCGCCGACCGGCAGGTCGGCCGCGGCGGGCAGGAACGTCGCGGTCATGACGCCGGGCGCCGGGCGCCTGACCTTGGCCGCCAGGCGGCGCCTGCGCAGCGGGCTCCCATCCGCCGACAGCGGGGCATAGCTGAGCGCGGTGCGGGCCTCGCGGCGCGTCACGCAGAGCCGCCCGCGGGCGCGCGCGGGCACGCCGTGCACGACCGTGACGCAGAGCGACCGACCCTCGCCGGCCACGAGGTCGGCCGACGTCCAGTCGCCGGTCGTCACGAGGCGCAGCACCATCCGCACGTCGCGCTGCTCGAGCGACGCGTCGGCGAGCGCGAGCGGGCCGCCGCCCGGCTGCGCGCCCGCCGGCGCGGCCGCGACGGCCGCGGCCCCCGCGAGGACGACGACGGCGAGCACGAGCGCCGCCGACGCAACGCGGCGCGCCGGCGCGAGCGCCGCCGACGCAACGCGGCGCGCCGGCGCGAGCGCCGCCCAGGCAACGCCGCGCGCCGACGCGAGCGCCGCCGACGCCGGCGGGCGCGCGCCCCCGACGACGGCCTCGACGTCCGCGCGCAGCCTTGGCGCCGGGGTCATGCCCCGGCCGACAATGGCGCCTGTCCGCTCGATCGCGGCAGCCTACCGCCGTCCTGCGCGTCAGCCGGCGAGCCCGGCGACGAGGGGCCGTGATCGGACCGTGACGTATCGCGACCGCCGTGAACCCGCGCCGGGGGAGCGGGGTCCCAGCCCGTCCTCCGGCACGCCGGCAGCCGCTCCGCGGCTCGCTACCACGCGGACGCGGCTCGGCGCAGCTCGTGGACGACGTAGGGGCTGCGGATGAGCAGCTCGGGCGCCCCCTCGTTGCCGGCGGCGAGCTGCTGGATCATCTCCTCGCGCACGCTGTCAAGCAGCCCCGCGCGCTCGAGGATCGGCCAGACATCCAGGGCCATCGGATGCTCACGGCCAGCATCGACGTACGCCTCCGGCGACGCCGCGCGGATCTCGAGCTCGCCGTCGGTCGTGCTGAGCGCCAATCCGCACGGCTCGACGATCGAGCGAACCGCGTCGCCGTCCGACCACGCGAAGCGTTTGGGCGCCGGTGCGCCGGTCGCTCGTTCGACAGCTCGGCCAAGCACGGTGAGCATCGCGTCGATCGGCCCAGCGGGGATCCATGCCGTGATGTATGCCCGGCCATCGGCGCGCAGCACGCGGGCGACCTCGCGTACCGCTCGGGCGGGATCAGGCGCGAAGATGACGCCGAAGACCGACAGGACGATGTCAAACGACGCGTCGGCGACGGGCAGCGCCAGGGCGTCTCCCACCACCATCTCCGCGATGAGGCCCGCCTCATCAGCCCGCTGCCGGGCGACGGCGACAAGTCGCTCGGCGCAGTCCACGCCGACGACCTCGGCGCCACGGGCGGCGGCGAGCAACGCCGCGTTGCCGGTCCCGCACGCGACATCGAGCACGCGATCACCCGCGCTCGGTGCCGCGATCCCGATGACCGTCTCGGCGACCGGCTCCAGCTCCGCCGCCGTCCGTTCATAGCGCCCCTTGCCCCAGTCGGCCATGACCGCGAGTATCGCCCTTCGGCGCCGCCGTGGCGATCCCGGCCGCCGCTGCCCGACGCGACGATCCGGGAGCGGAGCGAGGGCTGGATGGCCAGCAGCGCTGACCGGCTCGGCTCATCCGCCGAAGGGCCGCGAGCGGAGCGGACAACGACACAGGGAGAACACGATGCCGACGTATCTGCTGCACGCCGAGCCCACGCCGCAGGAGCTGGCCGGAGGCCGTCCATGACCGTCCTGCGCCTGGAGCACATCGGCATCGTCGTCGACGACCTCGCGGCCGCGACCGCGTTCTTCGCCGCGCTCGGGCTCGACGTCGAGGGCGAGGCGTCGGTCGAGGGCGGCTCGGTGGACCGCATCAACGGGCTCGAGGGCGTGCGGGCGGACATCGTGATCCTGCGGACCCCGGACGGCCACGGCAAGGTCGAGCTGGCCACGTACCGCTCGCCCGCCTACGAGGGCGACGACAGGCCGGTGCCGGCCAACGCCCCGGGCATCCGCCACGTCCTCTTCGTCGTCGACGACGTCGAGGCATCCCTCGCCGGCCTGCGCGCGCACGGCGGCGAGCTGGTCGGCGAGCTGGAGAACTACGAGGGCAGCTACTGGCTGTGCTACGTGCGCGGCCCGGCGGGGATCATCGTCGAGCTGGCGCAGAAGATCGGCTGATCGGTGTCGCATCGATCGGGGCGCACCGATCGGTCAGCGCACCCGCGAGCGCCCCGGTCCGGGCCGCGTCATGAGCTCAACGCACAGAGCAGCGGGGCGTGGTCAGACGGCTTGCTGCCCTTGCGGAAGTCGCGCGCGATCGCGCACTCCTGGAGCCGTGACGCGATCGCGTCGCTGGCGAGGAGGTAGTCGATCCGCAGCCCGAGCCCGCGATGGAACGCCCCCTGCCGGTAGTCCCACCACGTGAACTGCTGGTCGTCCGGATGCAGATGGCGGTAGGCGTCCACGAGGTTGCCGGCCTCGAGAATCGCCTCGAGCCGGGACCGCTCGTCGGAGGTCACATGCGTCGCGCCCGCGAACGCCGCGGGGTCGTAGACGTCGAGGTCGGTGCGGGTGACGTTGAGGTCTCCGCCAACGACGAGCGGCAGATCGCCGGCGCTCAGCAGGGCGGCGCGCTGCGCTGCCGCGTCGAGGAACGCGAGCTTCTCGGCGAAGGTCGGTGTGTCGACGGCGCGCCCGTTGGGGACGTACGTGCTCACGATCCGCAGGCCGCCGGCCGTGGCCTCGACCCATCGCGCTTCGTCGGCTCGCAGCTCGCCCGCGAGCCCCGCCACCGGCTCCGTGAGGTCCAGTTCGTGGCGAGCGACGATCGCGACGCCTGCCCATCGGCCGGCGGAATGGTGGACGGCGTGGTAGCCCGCGGCGCCCAGCGCGTCGACGGGGAAGGCCGCGGCTTCGCACTTCGTCTCCTGCATGAGCACGACGTCGGGCGCGTGCTGCTCGAAGAACTCGACGACGCGCGGCAGCCGCGCAGCCAGCGAGTTGACGTTCCACGTCGCGATCTTCATGGGGCCGACGTCATCCACGGCTCGCGCCCCGCGGCTGTCGCGCCTCGCGCGCGTCGACGTGTTCGGCTGACGAGCTTCACCGGCCACAAGGCTACGCCGGCGGCGCGGCCCGCCCGACCCGCGAGCGCCGGGTCGTTCGGAGGCGCGCGCGAGGGGGCATACCATCCGTCCCTGCGAGGATCGAACCGAAGGGAGCACTTCCAACGATGGCGCAGTCGGGCGACGCCCATCCGTTCGTCCTGCCGGACTTCTATCTCGGCTGGCCGGCACGGCTGAACCCGCACGTCGAGGGCGCGCGGGCGCACACGAAGGCCTGGGCGCGCGACGTCGGCATCCTCGACACCCCGGCCGCCGACGCGACGCCCGAGATCTGGGACGAGGCGAAGCTCGACGCCATGGACTACGCGCTGCTGTGCGCCTACACCCATCCCGACACGCCGGCCGCCGAGCTCGACCTCGTCACCGACTGGTACGTGTGGGTCTTCTACTTCGACGATCACTTCCTCGACGTCTTCAAGCGCACCCGCGACCGCGCGGGGGGCCGCGCCCACCTCGAGCGGTTGCCGCAGTTCATGCCGCTGGACCTCGCGGCGACGCCGCCCGAGCCCGCCAACCCCGTCGAGCGCGGGCTGTGGGACCTCTGGCGGCGCACGGTCCCCGAGACGTCGCCGCAGTGGCGCGCGCGCTTCCGGCGCAGCACGCAGAACCTGCTCGAGGAGTCCAACTGGGAGCTCGACAACATCGAGGCGGCGCGGATCGCGAACCCGATCGAGTACATCGAGATGCGCCGCAAGGTCGGCGGGGCGCCGTGGTCCGCGCACCTCGTCGAGCACGCGAGCTTCGTCGAGGTGCCCGACCGCGTCGCTCACAGCCGGCCGCTGCGGGTCCTGCGCGACACGTTCGCCGACGCCGTCCACCTGCGCAACGACCTGTTCTCCTACGAGCGCGAGACGCGCGAGGAGGGCGAGCTCGCCAACTGCGTCCTCGTGCTCGAGCACTTCCTCGGCGTCGACACCCAGCGCGCGGCCGACCTGACCAACGAGATCCTCAGCTCGCGGCTGTGGCAGTTCGAGCACACCGCGCTCACGGAGCTGCCGCAGCTCTTCGAGGAGCAGGCGCTCGATGCGCTGGAGCGCCAGAGCGTGCTGCTGTACGTCAAGGGCCTGCAGGACTGGCAGTCGGGCGGCCACGAGTGGCACATGCGCTCCAGCCGCTACATGAACGACCGCGCCGATGGCGACAGGACGGCGCGGGCGGTGCTCCCCGGCGGTCCCGCCGGCCTCGGCACGTCGGCCACCCGGATCGCGCTGCCGACCGCGGACGCGCTCGGGCTCAAGCGCCTGCGCGCCCACGTCCACGTCCCGTACGCGCAGGTCGGGCCGACCGCGCTGCCGCACGTCTACATGCCCTACCGCGCTCGCGTGAACGAGCACCTCGAGCGCTCGCGCCGCCACTGCGTCGACTGGGCGCGCGAGACCGGCATGCTCGAGCCGGTGGCCGGCATCCCAGGCGCGGCGGTCTGGAGCGAGCACCAGGTCGCCGCCTACGACTTCGCCGAGTGCGCGGCACGGCTGCACCCCGACGCGAGCGGTCCCGAGCTCGACGTCTCGTCAGCCTGGCTGACGTGGGGCGCCTACGGCGACGACTTCTTCCCGCAGGTGTTCGGCGCGCGGCGCGACCTCGCGGGGGCCAAGGCCCAGAACGCCCGCCTGACGGCGTTCATGCCGCTTGACTGCAGCGCCCCGCCGCCGCCCGCCAACGCGCTGGAGAACGGGCTCGGCGAGCTGTGGCAGCGCACCGCCGCGTCGCTGGCGCCGGCCGGGCGGCGCGTCTTCCGGGACTCCGTCGAGCAGATGACGGCGAGCTGGCTGTGGGAGCTGGCCAACCAGATCGAGCACCGCATCCCCGATCCGATCGACTACATCGAGATGCGCCGCGACACGTTCGGCTCGAACATGACGATGAACCTGGCCCGCATCACGCGCGGCGGCGCGCTGCCCGCGCAGCTGTTCGCCACCCGTCCGATGGTCCAGCTGCAGTTCGCCGCGCAGGACTTCGCCTGCATGCTCAACGACCTCTTCTCCTACCAGAAGGAGATCCAGTTCGAGGGCGAGCTGCACAACTGCGTCCTCGTCGTGCAGAGCTTCCTCGGCGTCGAGCCCGAGCAGGCGGTGCTCGTCGTCGACGACCTCATGACGTCGCGCGTCAGGCAGTTCGAGCACATCGTCGCCCGCGAGCTGCCGCTCGTGGCCCGCCACTTCGAGCTCGACGCGGACGACCGCGCGACGCTCGACGCCTGGGTGGCGTCACTGCAGGACTGGATGGCCGGGCTCCTCGACTGGCACCGGATCACCCGCCGCTACGACGAGCGCGAGCTGCGCTCGCTCACCACGCCCGGGGCGGCGATCGAGGCCGCTCGGTCGCGGTCTGCGCCGCCGCCGGCGCCGGCGCGCGTGCTCGCCGGCCCGACCGGCCTGGGCACCGCGGCGGCGCGGATCGCAGCGACGATCGACCGCTGAGGGCGGCCGCCGGCGCGGACGCGCGCGAGGTGACCCGGGCGCGGCGTTCGCCGCGGGCGCCCGCTCAGGCCCGGCGGATGCGCGCCCCGGCGGCGCGCAGGCGGCCCAGCCGCCTGCGCCGGCGCGCGCGCCGGGCGACGCGGCGCACGTCCGCCGCGAGCTCGTCGAGCGCGGCCGGCAGCGGCTCGGCGGGCCCCGCGTCCCGGCGGGCGCAGAACGCCGCCTGCAGCTTGCGCCGCCGGGCGGGGTCGGGCGCGTGCTGCAGCGCCTGCTCGTGCAGGCGCTGCGCACGGGCCTCGTCGCGCCCGCTCCACTGCGGCGTCAGGCAGAGCATCGCGAGGTCGTTCTCGGCCTCCGCGTAGCCCGGCTCGACGGCGATCGCGGCGCGGTAGTAGCGCTCGGCGTGGTCGAACAGGTGCGCGTCGCCGAGCAGCGCCAGCTCGTAGTAGGCGTTGGCGAGGTTGTCGTAGGCGTGCTGGTAGGCGGGCCGGATCGCCATCGTCTCCTTGAACAGCGCGACCGCGGCGCGCAGCAGCGCCCTGCGCGCGGCGACGTCGGCGGTGCTCGCCGCCAGCTCGAGGTACAGGTTGCCGAGGTTGTTGTGCGCGGTGTAGTAGCGCGGGTTGGCGGCGATCGCGCGCCGGTAGTGCGTCACGGCGAGCTTGCGGTGCCCGGCCGCCGCGCGCGCGAGCCTGCGGCCCTCGTCGAGCCGGCCATCCGCGGCCGCTCGCAGTCCCTCGGCCTGGTCGCGCTCGCTGGCCTGGTGATGGGCGTAGGCGACCGCCTTGAGGACGACGTCGAGCCCGTCGCCGCGCTCGAGTGCGGCGTGCGCGTGGTGGACGGCGACCTCGAGATCTTGTGGATCGCCGCTGCCGAAGCGTCCGTAGCGCGTGCTGTGGACGTTGGCGAGGGCGCTGTGGATCTGGGCCACGAGCGCTCCCTGCGCGGCCGCCATCGCCGCGCGGAAGCAGCGCTCGGCCTCCTCGTTGCGGTCGTGCTCGAAGCAGTAGTAGTGCAGGATCCCGAGGTTGTAGAGCGTGGCGGGGTTGTGCGGCTCGCGCTCGAGCGCCTCGCGGTACAGGCCCTCGGCCGCGTCGCGCGCGGCCGGGTCGCCGTGCTCTCCGAAGGCGAGGTGCCTGGAGAGCGCCTCCGTGTACTTGCGAAACGCGCCGGGGTCGGTGAACGTCGAGGCGCGCGCCAGCGACAGGTAGATCGCGTAGGCGAGATCCTGGATGAGGTCCGGGGCCTCGGCGTCGCGCGGGCGCGTGCCCGACCATTGCGGCGTGCCGCCGGCGCCGCGCGCGTTCTCGAGCACGACGTTGACGCGCAGCTCGGCGCCGAAGCGGTGGATGCTGCCGCGCAGGCGGGCCGGGCTCGTCGGCACGAGCGCCGTCAGCAGGCTCACGACGGGGCCGACGAAGCGGCTGGAGCGATGCAGCTCGACGGCCGCCCTGAGCTCGCGGTCGAGCTCCTGCTGAAACGCGGGGATGTCGTCGTAGGGGTTTCTGAGATCGAGCTCGCGGTCCGAGCGGCGATGGGCGTTCTGGATCTCGCGGATGTGGAACAGCAGCAGGTCGGCCAGGCTCTTGCCGCGATCGCCGAGCTCCTCGCCGGCGCTGAAGTCGGCCCACGCGTCGAAGACGATGACGCGCCGGCTGCTGCGGTACAGGCGCACGACGGCGACGATCGCGGCGAGCAGCGCGACGAGCGTCGCGACCGCCGTCCAGGTCACCGCGTCGAGGCTCACAGGCGCCCCCAGGTCAGCGACGCGTCGGGGTGGTGGACCTCCTCGCGCGACAGGCACAGCCCGCGCTCGGCCATGACCGCGGCCGTGCTGCGCGCAAGCGCGTGCTCGGCGATCCAGGCCCTGACGACGCCGAGCAGCTCGAGGTAGCCGGGCTCGGGCCGGCGGCCCTCGAACTCCCGCCACCAGTTGAGGTTGAGATGGCGCGCGAGCGCGAGCGCGAGGTCCGGGCCCGCCTGCGCGCCCGCGATCGCGGCGGCGCGCTCGCGCAGGCCGGCGGCGTCCAGGACGTGATCGAGCATCCGCATCGGGCTGAGCTCGGGCAGCGTGCGCCCGTCGGCCTGCACGGTGTCGAAGGCCAGCGGAGCGCCGAGCAGCGGCGAGGAGAAGCACGCCCGCCGAGCGGCGTAGCCGAGCACGGGCCCGCGCAGCGCCCCCCGACCCTCGACGCAGACGCCCTCGAACAGCGCGCCGACGTAGTCGTCGGTGCCGATCTCGGACTCGTGCAGCACGCGCAGCTGATCGGGATCGACGAGCGCCACCCAGGCCTCGCAGCGCGTGCGGCCGACGAGCGGCTCGTCGACGAGCAGGTCGCCGAACAGGTAGCCCTGTCCCGACAGGTCGCAGGCCGCGACGTCGGCGCCCGCGATCGCGCCGCGCAGCACCGGCAGCGCGACCCGGGCGCCCGGACAGCGGTAGCCGTAGTTGGACAGCTTGATCGCCAGCGTGGCGGGGTTGCGGTTGCCCCCGTAGGCGAGGATGGCGACCCGGTCGGCGAGGACGGGCAGGCCCGCGCGGGCCAGGACGGCGTCGAGCTGCTCGGTCTCGTTCGCCCTCGTGACGACGCGCGGGTCGCTCGCGCCGTCCACGAGCAGCGGGCAGACGCGGTCGTCCAGCAGGACGTAGGAGCCCGGCGGCCGGTCGCCGGGATAGGTCTCCGGGTGCCTGCGCGCCGCCGTCCAGCGGTCCAGCGGAGAGATCTCCCACGCCACCGCTCGACCATATCCCTCGGCGGATGCCCGCGCCTCGGGTCCGCGCCGCGCGGGTCGGGCGTTCAGCGCCCCTTCCAGCTCGGCGCGCGCTTCTGGGTGAACGCCGAGACGCCCTCGAGCAGGTCCTGGGAATGAAAGCTCGACGTGCGCAGCGCGAGCATCTCGCGCTCGACGTCGGCGTCGAGCGCCCCCTCGGCGTGCAGCAGCTCGCGCAGCACGCGCTTGTTGCCGGCCATCGACAGCGGCGCGTTGCCGGCCAGCTGCGTCGCGAGCTCGATCGCGCTGCTCTCGAGCTCCTCCTCCTCGACGACCCAGTTGACGAGTCCCCAGGTCTGCGCGGTCGCCGCGTCGATGTAGCGCCCGAGCAGGAACAGCTCGCGCGTGCGCGGCTCGCCGATCGCGTCGAGGAAGCGGCGCAGCCCGGTGTGCGAGTAGATGAGGCCGAGCTTCGCCGGCGGCATCCCGAGCTTGATGTGATCGCTCGCCAGGCGCAGGTCGCAGGCCAGCGCGAGCTCGAGCCCGCCGCCGATCGTGTGGCCGGGGAGCACGGCGAGCGTCGGCACGTCGACCCCGTCGAGCGCCGCCAGCGCATGGCAGAACGGGTGCGCGACGAGCTTCTCGGCCTCCTCGGCGAAGGTCTCGGGCGGGATCTCGCCGATGTCGTAGCCCGAGGAGAACATCCCGGCCGACCCCGTGAGCACGACGCAGCGCGTGTCGTCCAGCGCCGCGAGCTCAGCGGCGAGCGCGTCGAGGATCGCATGGTCCAGCGCGTTGCGCTTGGCGGGGTTGGAGATGGCCAGCCGGAGGACTCCCGCTGCAGGTCGATCGATGATCAGCTCCCCCGGCATGATCGGGAAACGTAGCGTTCGGCTCCGCAATTAGCACTGCGGCTATGGCGGATTAGGACGCCATCGATGTATTCACTCGAGGATCACGAGCGTGTCGCCCTCGTCGACGGGCTGGCCCTCCTCGCAGAGGATCTCCTTGACGATGCCCGGATCCTCGGCCTCGACGGGCATCTCCATCTTCATCGACTCGAGCGTCACGAGCGTGTCGCCCTCCTCGACGACGTCGCCGATGTTGCACTCGACCTTCCACACGATGCCCGTGATATGGGCGTCGACGTTCAGCACGGCTCCTCCTGGGTTGCTCCTCCGGCCACGGCAGCGTCTGGCAGAGTAGCCGCCGGGATGGACGCCGACACCGTCGTCATCGTGACCGCGCACGACGAGGCCGACCGCCTCGGCGAGACGCTGGCCGCGCTCGCCGAGGCGTTCCCGTCGGCGCGCGTCATCGTGGCCGACGACGGCTCGACCGACGGCACCGCCGCGGTCGCCGAGCGCGGCGGGGCCGAGGTCGTGCGCAGCGAGCGGTCGATCGGCAAGGGCGGTGCCGCGACGCTCGCGGCGCGGCGCGTGCTCAGCCTCGCGCTCGCGCCCGACCCGCCGGTCTTCGTCCTCGTCGACGGCGATCTCGCCGCGACGGCCGCGCAGATGCCGGCGCTCGCGCAGGCCGTCCGCGACGGCCGCTGCGATCTGGCGGTCGCCGTCTTCGCAAGCCGCGTCGGCGGGGGCTTCGGCGTCGCGGTCGGGTTCGCCCACGCGGCGATCCGCCGGCTCTGCGGCCTGGACCTGCAGGCGCCGATCTCCGGCCAGCGCGCGCTCAGCGGCCCGGCCTTCGCGACCGTCGTGCCGTTCGCGCCGCGCTTCGGGATGGAGATCGGGATGACGGTCGACGCCGCGCGCGCCGGCTTTCGCCTGCAGGAGATCCCGCTCGACCTCGCGCACCGCGCGACCGGCCGCACGCTGCGCGGCTTCCTGCACCGCGGCCGCCAGCTCGCCGACTTCCTCGCGGTCTACGCCAGCCGCCGCTGACCGCGCGCGGCGCCCGCCCAGCGCTGCCCGGGGCGGCCTCCCGGCGCGCCGGCGGTGACGTTCGCCGCCGACGCGGCAGGATGTGAGCAGCGATGGAGAGCGCCGACACGATCGCCGACCTGTACCGCGAGCACACGCCGTGGGGCGAGCCCAGCGACGAGCTCGTCGTGCAGCTGCTCGCGCTGCTGGCGCCGGGCGAGCGCGTGCTCTTCGCCTGCGGCTGGTCGGACCTGGGCGAGAAGTGGGGGCCGCTCGCGCAGCTGACGATCACGAGCGCCCGCATCGTCGACCAGCGCTGGGCCGGCCCCGGCGAGCTCGCGCCGCCGCGGGTCGTCGACCTGCACGATGTCCTCGCCGGCGCCGAGCGCCCGCGCGGGGCCGGCGCGCTGTTCGGAACGCACGCGCTCGTCGTGGCGCTCGCCGACGGGACGACGCTGCAATGGGAGCACCTCACCAACCACCAGATCGAGCCCGCGGCGACGGCGATCGAGGCGGCGCTCGAGGCGCTCGCCTGACGGGTCTGCAACCGGCCGCGCCTTGGACCGGCGGGCGAACCGCTCGCCGCGGATGTTGGACGAGCGTCGATGTCTCGTCCCCGGCGCGGCGCCTACCTTGGATCGCATCACCGTCGGCGAGCAGTCCCGTCGCCGGCGGCGACACGGGGCAGGGCGGGTAATCGCCCGTCGCACCAGCGCCACGTTGAGGGCATCGGCCGGGATCGTCCATCCTCCCGGTCCCGGCCGGTCCTCGCGTCGCAGGGCCCCCCGCGCGGGTAGCGTCCCGGACATGATCCTCGCCATCGACCAGGGGACGACCGGGACGACGTGCCTCGTCTTCGACGCCGACGCGCAGCTCGCCGGGCGGGCCTACCGCGAGTTTCGCCAGCACTTCCCCCGCCCCGGCTGGGTCGAGCACGACGCCGCCGAGATCTGGGACGTCACGCGCGCGGTCGCGCTCGAGGCGCTCGACGACGCCGGCGCCGGCGCCGGCGACCTGCGGGCGATCGGGATCACCAACCAGCGCGAGACGGTCTGCGTCTGGGATCCGACGACCGGCGAGCCCCTGCATCGTGCGCTCGTCTGGCAGGACCGGCGCACCGCCGCGCGCTGCGACGAGCTGCGCGACGCCGGTCACGAGGCGCTCGTGCGCACGCGCAGCGGGCTCGTGCTCGACCCGTACTTCAGCGCGACGAAGATCGAGTGGCTGCTGCACCACGTCGAGGGCCTGCGCGAGCGCGCCGAGTCGGGGCGCGCGGCCTTCGGCACGATCGACGCCTGGCTCGTGTTCAAGCTCACCGGCGAGCACCGCACCGACATGACCAACGCGTCGCGCACGATGCTCTACGACATCCACCGCGGCGACTGGGACGACGCGCTGCTGGAGCTCTTCGGCGTCCCGCGCGACGCGCTGCCCGAGGTGCTGGCGAGCATCGGCGAGTTCGGCACGCTGCGCGACGGCGCGCTCGGCGCGGGCCACGACGGCGTCCCGGTCGCCGGGATCGCGGGCGACCAGCAGGCGGCGCTCTACGGCCAGGGCTGCCTCGAGCCGGGCCTGGGCAAGAACACCTACGGCACCGGCTCGTTCGTGCTGCTGAACTCCGGCGACGCCGTGCCGACCGCCCCTGCCGGGCTGCTCGCCACCGTCGCCTGGGGGATCGGATCCCCACCGGACCGGCGCACGACCTACGCGCTCGAGGCGGCGATCTTCGTGACGGGCGCCGGCGTGCAGTGGCTGCGCGACGGGCTGGGCATCATCGAGACCGCCGCCGAGACCGAGCAGCTCGCCGCGTCGCTTGCGTCCAACGACGGCGTCTACTTCGTGCCGGCGCTGACCGGCCTGGGCTCGCCGCACTGGGACGCCTACGCGCGCGGCACGATCGTCGGCCTGACGCGCGGCAGCACGCGCGCGCACATCGCCCGTGCGACGCTCGAGGCGATCGCCTTTCAGACCGTCGACGCCGTCCAGGCGATGGAGACCGCGGCGGGCTGCGGGCTGGAGGAGCTGCGCGCCGACGGCGGCGCCACGGAGAACCGCTGGCTCATGCAGTTCCAGGCCGACATGCTCGGCGTGCCGGTCGCCGTCGCCGAGCTCTCCGAGACGACCGCGCTCGGGGCCGCGCTGCTTGCGGGCGTGGGCGTCGGCGCGTGGACGCCGGACGACGTCGCCCGCCGCGAGGGCGAGCGCGCGCGCTACGAGCCGCGCGTCGGCGAGGACGAGCGCAGCGCGCTCGTCGCGCAGTGGCGGCGCGCCGTCACGCGGTCGGAGGGCTGGGCGCGGGAGTAAGGTTTGGAGCAATGGCGAGGTTGAAGCGCAGCGAGCAGCTCGCGGCGATGAGCAGCGGTGCGCGCGACGAGCGTCCGGAGGCGGACTTCGCGGCGTTTCACGAGCGCTCGCGCACGAAGGAGCCGGACTTCGCCTACGAGATCGTGCGGGTGCTCACGACGCTGTGGGCGCTGACGTTCTTCCGCGCGCGCACGATCTCCTCCGAGAAGGTGCCGCAGAGCGGCCCGGTCATCCTCGCGCCCAACCACGGCTCGTTCATGGACCACTTCTTCCTCGGCGACTTCCTGCGCCGCAAGGTGCGCTTCATGGCCAAGTCGCAGCTCTTCCAGCCGCCGCTGCAGTACGTCTACTCGCATGGCGGCGTCTTCCCCGTGCGACGCGGTCACCGCGACGAGGAGGCGTTCATCACGGCGCGCGCGATCCTCGGCAACGACGGCGTCGTGGCGATGTACTGCGAGGGGGCGCGCTCGCGCGACGGGGCGCTGTCCTCGCGCCCCAAGCCCGGCATCGGCCGCCTCGCGCTGGAGTCCGGCGCCCCGATCGTGCCGGTCGCCATCTACGGCTCGGCGAAGGTGCGCAACTGGCGTCGCGGGCAGTTTCCGAAGGTGACGATCCAGTTCGGCGACCCGATCCGCTACGAGCCCGTCGAGAGCCCGACGCGCGACCAGCAGATGGCGGTCGCGGAGGACATCTTCGGAGAGATCAAGGTGCTGCACTCGGGCCTGGAGACGCTCGGTCGCAAGGGCGTCCTTCAGCGCCTGCGCGCCCAGCGCCGGCTCGAGCGGCGCGGCAAGAAGCGCGCCGCGACCGCGTAGCCGGCGCGCCTCAGGCCGCGCTCGCCTCGGCGATCCCGAGCGGCGCCCGCCGGTCGCCTGGACGCTCGAGCATCCGCGTCTCGGCGGGCAGCAGCGCGGCCGCGAGCGCCGCGAGCGCGACGACGGCCCCGCCGAGCAGCACGTGGCCGGCACCGAGCGCCCCTGCCGCCGGCCCGGCGACGACGAACCCGATCGGGAGCAGCCCGAGCGAGACCATCCAGTCATACGACGTCACGCGCGAGAGCTTGTCGGGCGGGATCCGCTGCGCGAGCGCGGTGACCCACCACACGTCGAACAGCGCGAGCCCGCTGCCGGCGGCCGCCATCGCCGGCAGGACGATCGCCAGCGGCGCGCCGGTCGCGAACAGCGCGATCGCCGCCGGCCACAGCAGGACGAGCGTCATCCCCCGGCGCAGCGGGTAGCGCGGCGACCAGCGCAGCGCGGCGAGCGATCCGGCGACCATGCCCGCGCCCATGACGGCGAAGGCGTAGCCGAACACGGCCAGCTGGCCGTAGGCCTGCCGTGCCACGAGCGGGCCGAGGACGACGAACGGAGCGAGCGCGCAGAACACCGCGACGCTGAACGCCGCGAGCGTCGCCCAGACCCAGGTGCGCGAGCGGACCTCGCGGAAGCCGGCGCCGACGTCGGCGCGCAGCGAGCGGCGCCCGGCGCCGTCGGTCGCGGCCGCGCCGGCCGCGCCGCGGGCGCGCGGGCGCAGCCGCACGAGCAGCGCGGCGCTGACGAGGAACGTCGCGGCGTCCAGCCCGAAGGCGGTCGCCGGGCCGGCCCCGAGCACGAGCACGGTCGCCAGCGCCGGGCCCGCGAACTGGGCGAGGTTGTCGAACGTCGTCATGAGCGCCGTGGCCGGCTGGATCTCGTCCTCGGGCACCGTCTGCGGCAGCAGGCCCGCGGCGGCCGGCCGGAAGAAGGCCTCGGCGGCACCGAAGAGCACGCCGATCGCGACGAGGTGCCAGACCCGGGCCGCGCCGGCGAGGATGAGCAGCGCGAGCAGGCTGTGCAGCGCGAAGCGCACGAGGTCCGCGGCGACGGCCACGAGGTGGCGCGGAAGTCGATCGGCGAACACGCCGCCGACGAGCAGCAGGCCGACGAGCGGGAGGCTGTAGGCGGCCAGCACGAGGCCGAGATCGGTCGGGCTGCCGGTCAGGTCGACGACGAACAGCGCGAGCGCGACCGTGACGAGACGGTCACCGACGGAGCTCGTGGAGCCGGCGAGCCAGAGCAGGCGAAAGTCGCGATGGCGCAGGACGAGGGGCAGGTGTGCACGCACGGACATGGCCCGTTGCACGGTGCCAGACGCGCGCCGCGCCGTCGCGTGGGCTCAAACCCACGCCGCCGCCGCGCCCGGCTCAGCGCCAGCCGGGTTTCCCCGCGTCGCGCGCGCCGGGCCGCTGGACGAGTCGGCCGTCGTGCACTTCGTCTGGCACCGTCTCATCCCGGAGTACCTGCGGCGCCTGCCCGGCGGGCGCGACTGCCGGGCGATCCGCGAACTGCTCACCGGGGAGGACGCGGACGGCCAGCCGCAGCCGCTCCGCGCCGACGCGCTCGCGCAGGCGCTGTCGCGCGGCACCTACGTCTCGATCCTCCTGCTGCACCCCGACCCCGGCATCGCCCGGCTGCGCGGCCAGGCGCTGCAGGGCACCGCGCAGTCGCGCATGCGCGAGGACCGGGTGCGGCCCGGCATACGCCACAGCCTCGACGTGCTCGCCGCCGTCTCGGCGATGATCGACGACGACTGCCGCCGCCACCTGCGCGTGCGCCTCTACGACTCGCTGCCGTCGATCTCGGTCTACAGCATCGACGACCGCGCGTTCGTGAGCGTCTTCGCGCAGTCCGCTACCGCCTGACGCGCTCGCAGCTCGCCGCCACGACGTCGGTCGCGTCGGCGAACACGAGGTCGTCGCCGGGCCCGCAGTCGACGCGGTCGGTGACGCCGTCGACGAGGTCGATGCGGTCGTCGCCCTCGCCGCCGGTCACGACGTCCGCGTCGAGGCCCCCGAAGATGCGGTCGTTGCCGGGCCCGCCGTCGATCGTGTCCGAGCCCCGGTCGCCGTTGAGGAAGTCGTCGCCCTCGTTGCCGAGGACGATGTCGTCGTCGCGGCGACCGTACATCTCGTCGTCGCCCGGGCCGCCGTGCAGGACGTCGTCGCCGTTCTCGCCGTCGACGTAGTCATCGCCCTCCTGGCCGAAGAGCTCGTCGGGGCCGTCGGCACCGAAGATCGAATCCGTGCCGGCGGTGCCGACGAGCCGGTCGGGGCCCGGCGTGCCGGGGATGATCGTCGACGTCGGCGGCGCGTCCGTCGACGGCTCGGGCGCCATCCGGATGACCGTCTCGCAGGAGACGAGGCGGTCGCGCGACGGCGCCGTCGACTCGACGTAGACGGTGTCGCGCCCGGCCCCGCAGTCCACGCGGTCGGCCTCGTGGTCGGCGACGCGGATGACGTCGTTGCCCGAGCCGCCGCGGATGTCGTCGCGGCCGGGCCCTCCGACGATCTCGTCCGCTCCGCCGGAGCCCGAGACGTAGTCGTCGCCGCTGCCGGCGTCGACGACGTCGTCGCCGCTGGAGGCGTAGATCCGGTCGCGGCCGGCGTCGCCGCGGACGGCGTCGTCGCCCTCGCGGCCGTAGATGCGGTCGCCGGCGGTGCCGCCGTCGATCGTGTCGTCGCCGGGGCCGGCGTCGATGAGCTCGCTGCCGGGCCCGCCGCGCAGGTTGTCGTCGCCGCGGCCGCCGTAGATGCGGTCCGACCCGCGGAAGCCGTCGATGAAGTCGTCGCCGTCGCCGCCGTCGAGGCGCGCGTCGTTGCCCAGTCCGCTCTCGGCGATGCGGTCGTCGCCGGGGCCGCCGAACGCCCGGTCGTCGCCGTCGCCGGGGTCGAGCACGTCGTTGCCCGCGCCGCCGTCGAGCTCGTCGTTGCCGGTGCCGCCGTAGAGCACGTCGGCGTCGGGCCCGCCGAGCAGGACGTCGTTGCCCGACTGCCCGACGAGCCGGTCCGCGCCCGGGCCGCCCTCGGCGCGGTCGCTGGCGGCGCCGCCCACGAGCAGGTCGTCGCCGCCGCCGCCGAGCAGGATGTCGCGCGCGCGCCCGCCCTTGAGCACGTCGTCGCCGCCGAGGCCGTCGAGCAGGTCCCGGCCGCGCGTGCCGGTGATGACGTCGGGCCCCTCGGTGCCGCGCTTGAGCGCGAGGCCGGGCTGGACGGCGAGCGCGCGGGCGCGCGTCCGGCCGCCGAGCCGCTGCAGGGCGATCCGGCGGTCGGAGATCGTCGAGACGACCGAGACCGTGTGGCTCGCCGCGTCGCCGACGTACAGGCGCGGCTCGTCCTCGGAGTAGGCCGGCGCTCCGGGCCCGCGGCCGGTCCGCACGCGCCGCACGAGGCGCGCGCGACGCAGGTCGACGATCGCCGCCGCCCGGCCGCGGCGCGTGGCGCCGATCGCCGCCCGCCTGCCGTTCGGCGAGATCGCGATCCCGGCGCCCGCGTGCCGGCCCAAGGCGATCCGGGCCAGCCGCCGCCCGCTGACGCGCTGCAGTGCGACGAGGTGGCCGCCGGTCGTGCTGACCCACACGCGCGATCCGCTCGGCGGGTAGGCGATCGCGCCGATCGCGCCGACGGTCCTGCGCCGCAGCAGCCGCCGCCGATCGAGGTCGACGAGCCCGACGCGGCGCCCGAGCGCGACGGCGGCGCGCCGCCCGTCGGCCGAGACCGCCAGCGCGCCCGGCCGGGCACCGCGCAGCGAGACGCTGCCCGTGCGCGTCAGCGTCGCGGTGTCGACGAGGTCGATGGCCCCGCGGCGGGCGGCGAGGAGCCGCGCGCCGTCGGCGGTGAGCGCGAGCGCGCTGATCGCCGAGCGCAGTCGCAGGCGCGCCGTGACGCGGCGGGCGTTGAGGTCGACGACGACGACCCGGCGCCCGGCCGCGACGTACGCGCGGGCGCCGTCGGGGGAGATCCTGACGTCGCGGGTGCGCCCGCCGAGGGTCAGCCGCGCCGTCACGACGTTGGACGGCACGTCGGTCAGCACGAGCTGCGAGGTGCCGGTCGCGACGGCGATCGCGCGGGCCTGCGCGGTCGGGGAGGCCGCGAGCGTGGCGAGCGCCGTGGCGAGCGCCAGGCGCGTGAGGCGGGCGGGCATGTGGGAATGCAACGCGCCGGCGGGGGAGATGTTGCGGGCGGCGCCGCTCACCGCGGTCGCGCGGCGCAGATAGCCTCTCGCCGGTGAGCGCCACGTTGCTCAGGCCGGGCGTGCTCGTCGACCGAGCGATCGTCGCCGACGGCTCGTGCGCCGCCGCCCGCCGCGCGGCGGGCGCGACGATCGTCGCCGCGGGCGGCGGATGGCCCTCGCCCGGCGGCGGGTACTTCAGCGGCTGCCGGTTCGAGCTGCGATGAGCCGCGGGGCGATCCGCGCGGCGGTCGCGCTCTTCGTCATCGGCGTGCTCGCCGTCTGGCTGATCGCGCCGATCGGCGATGCGTGCCCGGACGCCGCCCTGCTGCCGGCCGACAGCACCCACGGCTCGGCGCCCTCGTTCGCGCCGCCGCTGACGCGCACCTGCACGTATACGACCGCGCAGGGCACGCAGGCGCGCACGCGCTACGTGCCGCTGCTCGACTGGGTCGTGCTCGCCGCGCTGGCCGGCATCGCCGGAACCGCGATCACGCTCATGGGACCCGGCCGCGGCCCGCCGCGGTCGCCCGGGCCGGCGTCCCGGCCGCGCCCGGACCGGTCGCGCGCCGCCCGTCCGCCGCGCGCCGGCGAGCCGCCGCCGGCGGCGGGCGAGCGCTCGCGCCGCGAGCGCGAGGCCGCCGAGCGCGCGCACGCGCGCGCCGAGCGCGAGCGCCGTCGCACCTGACGGCCGGCTCAGCCCGCCCAGGGCACTTCGACGGAGTCCTCCTCGGGGGCGTCGCGGGCGACGACGTACTGCGCCGCGCTCGTCTCCGAGGGGTTCTCGAGCAGGTGGGTCTCGCGCGGCGGGACGTAGACGAGGTCGCCGGGCTCGAGCGCGAGCGAGTGCTCGAGCTCCTCGCCCCAGCGCACGTTCAGCCGCCCGGACAGCATGTAGACCGCGGACTCGCAGTCGGCGTGGAAATGGGGCCGCGACTGCGCGCCGGCGGGCACGCGGAAGACGCCCATGTAGATGTTCGAGGCGCCGGTCGTGGCGTGCGAGACCTCGGCTCCGCCGACGACCCCACGCGGGACGAGGTGATCCGATCCAGGCTTGACGACCTGCACGCCGCAAAGACTACTCCCGTCCCCGATTGTCGGAAAGCCGCAGAACGGAAACTCGACGTTCTGAGGGGCGCGTGTCCAGTCGCGCGGCCCTCGCGGACGCCGACCGGCTACGTCGTCATGCCCGTGAACTGGCCGCCCGTGATGTTCAGCGTCTGCCCGTGGACGAAGTTCGACCACGGCGAGCAGAGGAAGAAGACGCCGCCGGCCGCCTCCTCGGGCGTGCCCGGGCGTCCGAGCGGGATCACCATCGACGCCATGCCGCGCAGCTGCTCGGGGATGCCGAGCTGGACCTTCTCGCCGCCGATCTGCATCTGGTTGTCCTCGACCTTGGCCTGCGTCAGGCGCGTGTCGATGAACCCGAACGCGACCGCGTTGACGTTGATCTTGAACTGGCCCCACTCCTTGGCCAGGGTCTTCGTCAGCCCGACGACGGCCGCCTTGCCGGCCGCGTAGTTGGCCTGGCCGGCGTTGCCCATCGTGCCGGAGATCGAGGAGACGTTGACGACCTTGCGAAAGACCTCGACGCCCTCCTCGCGCTCCTTCTTGGCCGGCTCGCGCAGGTGCGGCGCCGCCGCTCGCAGCACCCGAAACGGCACGACGGCGTGGATGTCGAGCATCCGCGAGAACGCGTCGTCGGTCATCTTGTGGACCGCCCCGTCGATCGTGTAGCCGGCGTTGTTGACGACGATGTCGAGCTTGCCCCACGCGTCGATCGCGGTAGCGACGAGCTCGTCGCAGGCGCCCGGCGCCGTCAGATCGCCCGCGTAGACGACCGTCTCGCCCGTGATCTCCGAGGCCGTCTGCCGCGCGAGGTCGCCGTCGAGGTCGTTGACGAGGACCTTCGCGCCATGCTCGCAGAGCAGCTCGGCGGTGGCGCGGCCGATGCCCCGTGCCGAGCCGGTGACGATCGCGACCCTGCCGTCCAGAACTCCCATTGCCATGCGCTCCTTGTCGTGGATCTCGAACCCGCCGGTGCGCCACGATACCGACTGGCTGACTGGCCAATCGGTCGCGAGCCGGTAGCCTCCGCGGGAGTGATCGCGCTCGTCACCGGAGCCTCCAGCGGGATCGGCGAGGCGACGGCGAGACGGCTTGCGCGCGAGCCCGGCGCGCAGCTCGTGCTCGTCGCGCGCCGCGAGGAGCGCCTCCGGGCGCTCGCCGCCGAGTTGGGCTGCCCCGTCACGGTGATCGCCGCCGACCTGACGGATGCGGGCGCGCCCGCCCGGATCGCGGCGGCGGTGCGCGAGCAGCACGGCCGGCTGGACCTGCTCGTCAACAACGCCGGCGCGGCCTGGCGCGCGACGTTCGCCGAGGGCGGCTGGGAGAACGTGCGCCGCCACATGCAGCTGAACTTCGACGCCCAGGTACGCCTCACCGAGGCGCTGCTGGAGCTGCTGCGGGCCAGCGCCCCGAGCGCGGTCGTCAACGTCGCCAGCACCGCCGCGCGCGTCTCGCGGGGAAGCTCCGGGGCCTACTCGGCGAGCAAGTTCGCGCTCGCGGGATGGACGGACGCGCTGCACCTCGAGGAGGCGCCGCACGGCGTCCACGTCGGCCTCGTGCTGCCCGGCTACGTCGCCACCGAGGGCTTTCCGCAGCGCGAGCTCGTGCAGCGGCGGCTCACGCGCTGGATCGTCTCGACCCCCGAGAAGGTCGCCGAGGCGATCATCGACGCCGGCCCCGGCGGCCGCGCCGAGCGCTACGTGCCGCGGCCCTACCGGCTCGCCGCCGCCGCGCGCGTCGTCCTGCCGGGCCTCGTCCGCCGCGCGGTAGCCGGCGGCCGGCTCGCGCTCGCGCCGAAGACCGCGGGCGGCGACTCGGCCTGAGGCGGGCGACGGGCGCACGACGGCGCCGCGTGCGCACCGCAACCGCACGCGCGGACCGGCGGTTCGCGCTACGCTGCTGGGATCAAATCGGATGGGCGCGTGGATCGTTGGAGACTCGCCGCCTGGCCTGGAGGGCCCGTCGTGGCCGACCTACCGTCACGTGATCGCCTCGGCGACGGGGAGATCGACGGACAGCAGGATGACATCGCCGGTCGGCGCCGGTCGCGCACGAGCGCGCCGTCCTCAGGCGGCGCCAGCACGCTGGAGGCCGCGCGCGATGGCAATCACGCGGGCCGCCACGGCTGCGCTCGGGGCGACAGCCCGGCCGAGCGGATCGCCCGCGCGGCCGAGCGCGACGCCCGGGCCGACGAGCGCGATCTGGGCGGTCGCGCCGGCGACGACGAGGCCGACGTCAGGGACCACGACATCGCGCGGCTCGCCGAGACGCTGTCCGACGAGGCCCGCGAGCTGACGATCGGCGCGTCGCGCACGGCGCAGCAGGCCGCGGCCTTCGAGGCGTTGCTCGCGGAGTACCGGACCAAGGTCGCCGCCTGCTGCGCCCTTGCCGCCGACGATCGCGCATCCGCGGCGCGCGGCCGGGAGCATGCCGCACGCGACCGCCGCGGCGCGCTCGCCGACCGCCAAGCGCTGGCGCACGCGCTCGCCGTCGCCGAGACCGACACGCTCACCGGCGCGCGCACTCGCGCAGCCGGTCTCGCCGATCTCGAGCGCGAGCTCAATCGCTGCGAGCGCTCCGCCGACACGCTCACGATCGTCTACGTCGACGTCATCGGTCTCAAGCTCGTCAACGACACCCGCGGGCATGGCGCCGGCGACGCGTTGCTGCGGGAGATCGTGCACTGCATCCGTGCGCAGCTGCGCACCTACGACCTCGTCGTCCGCTTCGGCGGCGACGAGTTCGTGTGCGCGCTGTCCAGCGCGTCGGAGGAGACGGCGCGCGCCCGGTTCGACATGATCATCGCGGCGCTCGCCGCCGCCCCCGAGCCGCGCTCGATCCGGACCGGGATCGCCGAGCTCGAGCCCGGCGAGACCGCGGTCGAGCTGATCGCCCGTGCCGACCGCGAGCTGCTGCGCGCGCGGCATGGCGGCCGCGGTGCGGCTTCGTGAACGAGCCGCTCGCCGCGCCGGAGCCCGACGGCGTGCCTCGCGGCCGGGTCCTCATGCTCGCGATCGGCGGCGGCGAGCGCGCCCCGGTGCGCGCGCGCTGCGCCCTGCGGGTGCTGATCGGCGATCTGGACCCCAAGCAGCTCGCCCTGCTGGAGCTCCTCATCACCGAGCTCGTCACGAACAGCGTGGTGCACGGAGGCGCGGGCCCGCTGGACGAGATCGGGCTGCACGTCGCCGTCGGCGAGGACCACGTGCGCGTCGACGTCGTCGACTCGGGCCCCGGCTTCACGCAGGCGGGGGCGCCGAGGCCACGCGACATCGGCGGCCTCGGGCTCGTCCTGATCGAGCGCACGGCGCGCCGCTGGGGCATCGCCGACGGCGGCCGGCGCGTGTGGCTGGAGCTCGACCGTCCCGGAGGCGGGCGGGTGGCGGGATGACCCACGCGCCCTACAGGCCGTAGCTGCGGCCGACGACGTCGAGGCGTGCGGCTTCGCCATCGAGATCTCGCGCACCGGGTACTCGCCGTTGGCGTTGCGCCAGGCCGTCGCGTAGACCAGCCGGCGCGCGGACTCGAGCTTCGTCGCCATCTCGGCGAACTTGTGGCGGATGACCTGAAACCGGCCGATGCGGCGACCGAACGCGCGCCGCTGCCGGGCGTACTCGAGCGTCTTGTCGAAGCAGTGCTGGGGGTCGCGACGGCGCTCGCGGCGCGTCCGCCGGCACGCGGACGTCCTGGAAGGCCCGCAGCGCCGTGTCGCCGGCGGTCGGTGGTGGCGATCTGCGGACCGTAGCGCGCAGGGCGCCGCAAGTGAACAGTGGAACGTCTCACTCTCTACACAAGCCGCCTGCGCCCGGGCGATAGATTGCCCCCGTGGCCACCTACGAGACCCTGCGCTACGACGTCGCAGCCGGCATCGCGACGATCGCCCTCGACCAGCCGCAGACGCGCAACGCGCTCTCCGACGCGCTGCTCGACGAGCTGCTGGCGGCGCTCTGCGCCGCGCGCGACGACGGGGCGGTGCGCTGCGTCGTGCTCGCGTCGACGCACGCGACGGTGTTCTCCAGCGGGGGCGACCTGGCCGGCTTCGCCGCCGACGTGCCGCAGGTGCACCGCCACGCGGCCAACCTGCGCTTCCCGCGCCTGTTCACGCTCATCGGCGAGCTCGGCAAGCCGGTCATCTGCGCGGCGCGCGGCCACGTCCTGGCCGGAGCGCTCGGGCTCGCCCTCGCCTGCGACCTCGTCGTCGCGGGCGAGAGCGCCACGTTCGGGACGCCGGAGGTCGAGGTCGGCCTGTTTCCGTTCATGATCGCCGCGCTCGTCGGGCGCAACGTCGGGCGCAAGAAGATGACCGAGCTGCTGCTGCTCGGCGAGCGGGTCGACGCGCGCGAGGCGCAGCGCATCGGGCTCGTCAACCGCGTCGTCGCCGACGGCGACCTCGACGGCGCCGTCGCGCAGTGGGCGGGCGCGCTCGCGGCGAAGTCGCCGCTGCTCATGCAGCTCGGCAAGGACGCCCTCTTCGCGCAGCAGGACATGGCGCTGCCCGACGCGCTGCACTACCTGCGCGCGCAGCTGACCCTGGCGCTGTCGACCGACGACGCGCACGAAGGGGTCGCCGCGTTCCTCGAGCGCCGCGAGCCGCGGTGGACCGGCAGGTAGCCGCGCTGCTGTGCCGTACGTCCGACCGCTCCGCACAGGGCGCGGCGGGCGCCCGCGAGCTCGCGGGGCTGCTCGACGCGCGGATCATCGGCGAGGCCGGCGAGCCGCGCTCGGCGAGCTACGAGGAGGACCTCGAGGCGTCGCGCGGCTGCCTGCTGGAGGCCGGCGGACAGGTCGACGACGCGCTCGAGGCCGGCCGCGCCCCGGTCCTGCTTGCGGGCGACTGCTCGATCTGCGTCTCGACGCTGCCGGTCGTCGTGCGCCACCGGCCCGACGTGCGGGTGCTCTGGCTCGACGCGCACGGCGACTTCCACACCCCCGCGACGACCGTCAGCGGCTACCTGGGCGGCATGTGCCTCGCCGGCGCCTGCGGACTGTGGGACACCGGCTTCGGCTCCGGGCTGGACCCGGCGCGCGTGATCATGCACGGCGTGCGCGAGCTCGAGGGCGGCGAGCGGGTGGCGGTCGATCGCAACGGCGTCCACCGCGCCGAGCGGGCCGACCAGCTCGCCGGCATGCAGCTGTTCGTCCACGTCGACCTCGACGTGCTCGATCCCGACGAGCACCCGGCCCTGTTTCCCGTGGCGGGCGGGCTGTCGGTCGCGGCGCTGCGCGCGTTCCTCGCGCAGGTCGCCGCGGTGGCGACGATCGTCGGCGCCGAGATCACGTCCGCGGCGCCCGGCTACGGCGAGCTCGAGGCCGACGCGCTCGCTGCGCTGCTGGGCGCGTAGCGCTCCGGGGGCACGCTCGGACTACTTGCCGAGCTGCTCGCAGGCGTCGACCGCGCGCCGCTCGTCCTCGCCGGAGAGCCCCCGCTCGGCCTGCTCGATGCACGCCTCGCGGATCGCCTGCTCGGCGCCCCGCGCGGACCCCTCCGTGCGGACCGCCTCGTCGACCCTGTCGCGCGCCTCCTCGCTCAGCTCGTCGGCGGTCGACTCGATCGTCGGCGTCGTGAGCGCCGGCGTCGCCGGCGAACCGTCGTCGCCGCCGCATCCGGCGCCGATCGCCGCGGCCGCCAGGACCGCGATGAGGGACCGAAGGTGTCGCCGTGGGCTGAGCATGGGGACCGTCTCGCGTGCGCCCGGCTCGCTGCCGGCGCACGATCGACCGTAGCGCGATCGCCCTCGACGTGCGCCCAGCCGTGCGGGGACGGTAGAACGTGAGACGTGCCACCTCTCACTGTGCCCCGATGAGCTCAGACACTCCCACCGGCTCGATCCTGCGCCGGCTCGCGGACGACCTCGCGGCGCGCCGCGCCGCCGCCGCGCCCGGCGGCGGCCAGGAGCGGATCGACCGCCAGCACGCCGCCGGCAAGCTGCCCGCGCGCGAGCGCATCGCGCTGCTCGTCGACGACGGCACGTTCACCGCGCGCGTGCGCTGCCGCACGTCGGG
This sequence comes from uncultured Solirubrobacteraceae bacterium, assembly GCA_963722455.1. Taxonomy (GTDB): domain Bacteria; phylum Actinomycetota; class Thermoleophilia; order Solirubrobacterales; family Solirubrobacteraceae; genus CADCVQ01. The sequence goes on along the minus strand of CAVRMD010000003.1, from coordinate 132,643 downwards.
CGCCGGCGCCCTCGAGGCCGCCGACGACGAGGCCTGCAGCGCGGCGATCAGGCGCTACCTCAGGCGCAGTTCGCGCGGCCGCCGGCAAGCCAATGCTCTACGTTTGCGTCATCGGGGCGATGGAGCGCCCCGGCTGCCAGCGAACGGAGTCAGGCATGGTGTGTCGTCGTGTGGGTCTCGGGGTGACGTTGGCGACCTGCTGGCTGGCGCCGGCCGGCGCCGTCGCGCAGGCGGGCGGGTCGCCGGTCGCACGGGTCGTCGCGACCGCCGGCGCCGCAACGCAGCCGGCGCCCGTCTGCTCGAAGGTGGCGCTCGCGGCCCGGGCCGAGGACGGCGCCGGCAACGGCGTGGCCGGCAGGCAGATCACGTTCGCGGTCTCCGGCGCCAACCCCGCCTCGGGATCGGCTGTGACGGATGCCGGCGGAGCGGCGTCGTTCGCCTACGCCGGCACGGCGGCGGGGACCGATACCGTCACCGTCGCCGACGCCCAGGCCGGGAGGTCGGCGACCGTGACCGTGTCGTGGAGCGGAACCTGCCCGAGCTCGGTCGGACCGATCGATCTCGGCGGCCTCGCGAGCAGGCTCTTCGTCTTCACGGGCGGCAGCGGCGAAGCGAACTGGCAGAGCGCCTCGAAGGGGTACGCGGGCGACGTGGCGGTCGACGGCCTGGCCGCGAACCAGCGCAGCTCGGGCACGATCCCGTACGCGGGCACGATCACCACCAACGCCGGGAGCCTGGGCGCATGGCAGCGCATCGTCGCGGCGAACGGCGGTCAGTCGGCGGCGAGCGTCGGCGCGACCGGCCTGCTGGGGACGCTCGCGGAGAGCCTTGACCGCGCGTTCGCGCAGATCGACGCGCTGGCGGCGACGCCGGGCTTCGAGAGCCGATCGGCGACGTCGCTGGACGGCCTGGACAGGACCGACGGAATCGCCGAGGTGCTCGTCGTCAACGTGACGTCGGCGATGAAGGTCGCGTCGCGGATCACGATCAGCGGCGACGAGGGCGACGCCTTCGTCCTGCGCTGGGACGCGGATGCCGATCCCGCCAACGGCTACCAGGGCCAGGTGAAGTTCCAGAGCGGGGGGGCGATCGTGCCGGGCGGCGATCTGTCGGCGGGCAACTTCGTGCACGTTGCCGGCGACATCAACGCCTCCGGAGGGGGAACGACCCCGACGGGCGCCTATCCGCAGGGCCCGCGGCCGAACAACGGCCAGGGAGCGCTCATCGCCGGCGCGTCGGACTTCAACGGCGGCGGCTTCTTCACCGGCTACTGGCTGACCACGGGCGACCCCGCCACGGGCAGGACCGCCTCGCTGAGCAACGCGATCTTCGTCGGCGGCTGGTACACCCGCACGACGAGGTTCAGCATGACGTCGGGCACGAGCGGGGTGCACGTCCTGCCGCCCGCGGCGGCGGCGCGGCCCGCCGCGCGCGAGATCCCGCCGCCGCCGCCGATGCCGACGTAGACGAGCGGACCGGGGCGAGCACCGCTCGGCCGGCCACCGCCGGTCGTACATGCGTCCGCGGCGGCTGCCTCGGCGGCTCGTACAGATGGCCAGCCGGGAGCGCTCGCCGCTTGCGCTGCTGCGTCGGCGCGACGATCGGTCTCGCGGGGCGGGACCCAACTCACGGAGCGTGCCATGTCGTGTCGTCGTCACACCCTCGCAGCACTGGTCGCCGTCGGCTGGCTGGCCGCACCGTCCTTCGCCGGGACCGCCGCGCGCGCAAGCGACGCGCCGCTCGCAGGCGGCTCGTGCCCGACCTCGATCGGCGGCATCGAGCTGGGCGGCCTGCAGCGCCGGCTGCTCGTCTTCACCGACGGTGCCACGGACGCCAACTGGCAGAGCGCCTCGAAGGGCTACGCGGGCGACGTCGCGGTCAACGGGCTGCTCGCCCAGACGCGCACCTCCGGCACGCTGGCCTACGCCGGCACGATCGCGACGAACGCCGCGGGGCCCGGCGCGTGGCAGCGGATCCTCGGCGCGAACCTCGGACAGGCGACCGTGCTGCCCGCCCAGACGGCCCTGCTCGACGCCCTCGACGCGAGCCTGGACGACGCCTTCGCGCAGGTCGACGCGCTCGCCGCGACGCCCGGCTTCGAGAGCCGGACCCCGGCGTCGCTGGACGGCCTCGACAGCACCGACGGCCGCGCCGAGACGATCGTCGTCAACGTGACGTCGCAGATGAAGGTCTCGTCGCAGATCGCCGTCACCGGCGACGCCGGCGACGTCTACGTCCTGCGCTGGGACGAGGATGCCGACGCCTCCAACGGCTACGACGGCGAGGTGAAGTTCCAGAGCGGCGGCGCGATCGTCCCGCTCGGCGGCCTGACGGCCGGCAACTTCGTCCACGTCGCGGGCGACATCAACGCATCGGGCGGCGGCGCCACGCCGGCGGCGCCCTACCCGCAGGGCCCGCGCCTGGACGGCGGCCGGGGCGCGCTGATCGGCGGGGGGCAGGACTTCAGCGGCGGCGGCTTCTTCACCGGCTACTGGCTGACGACGGGCGAGCCGGGCAGCGCCAAGACGTCGTCGCTGAGCAACGCGATCTTCGTCGGCGGCTGGTACAGCAGCGCGAAGAAGTTCAGCCTGACGTCGGGCACGAGCGGCGTGCACGTCTGCCCGCCCGCCGCGGTCGACCGGTCACCGGCGGGCGGGCCGCCGCCGGATGGCGGCGGCGGCGCGGTCCTGCCGCCGCCGGATGGCGGCGGCCCGATCCCGCCGCCGCCGGGGCTGCCGACGTAGCCGCCGCGGCCGCTCGAGCGCCCGCGGCGAGGTTCAGCCGCCGGCGCGCTCGTCGGTCCACCAGCCGGCTGCAGCTCGGCGTCGTGCACCTCGGCGAGGTTCGCGACCGTGTGTTCGTCATGGCTGACGACGACCCCGGAGGCGCCATACGCAGGACGTATTTCCGCCGCGCCCACGCGCTCTGCATCACATGCACGCGTTCGCGCCGCGGCGCAGCACCGACACGGAGATCTGCGATGCGATCACGCTCGGCTGGCGGATCGCGAGCCTGTACTGCCTGCGCGCCAAGGAGCTGCCCCGCGCCCTGCCCGACAACCTGCTGCCCGCGCGGCGCAGCCTGCCGGCCGCCGAGCGGCTCGCGCTCGAGGTGCGGGCCGCGGCCGGCGACGCCGCGCGCGTCGGCGCCGGGCTGCAGCCCGGCGAGCTCGACGAGCTGATCGCGCTGGCGGGCGAGGCCGCGCGCTCGCCGGTTGCGGAGCGTCCGTTCTGCGAGCGCGTGCGGGCCTGGCACGTCGGTCTCGTGACCGCGCTGTGGGCCGACCACGAGGCCGTCGGCAAGGCCTACGAGCTCGGCAACTTCCTGGCCGACACCTCCAACCGCGTCGTCCACCGCCGGCGCGAGCGGGGCGACGAGCACGCCAACGTCGCCGACGAGCTGCGCAGGGTGTTCGGGCGCGACCGCGTCGATCGCATCGAGCGCCTGCTCGACGACCTGCAGACGCGGATCGATCCGGCCGCGGCGCGGATCGTCAAGCAGCATCTCGGCGCATGGCGCCAGGCGGTGCAGGACCGCGAGCCGATCCGCGCGACGGATGACGCGCTGCAGGCGCTCGACGGCCAGACGATCATCTGGTGCCAGCTCGTGACCGCCGACAAGGAGCCCGAGTCGTTCATCGGCCACGAGGAGCGCGCGCGGGTGCGCGGGACGCTGGTCGGGCGGATGCTGCACTCCTACCGGCGCCACTGGAAGGCCATCCTGATGGTCGCGGCGCTCGCCGCCGCGGTCGTGGCGGTCGTTCCGGCGCTGGGCCTGCACGGCGAGCTGGGCCCGATCCTCGCCTTCGCCGGGTCGCTCGCGGGCGTCTTCGGGCTGTCGGCCGGGTCGGTCGCGATGACGCTGCGCAAGAGCCTCGACGCCCGCGCCGAGCTCGAGTGGAACACCGCGCTGGCCGAGGTCATCGGCGCAGCGACGCTGCGCGTGGACGCCGTCCTGGCGCCGCCGGCCGTCCGACGCGCGACGCTCGCGATGCCGACATGGCCCCGCGGGCAGCGCGGCGCGACCTCGGCCCGGCGCCTGCGCGTCGGGCCCCGCGCCCACGTCTGAGCCCGGTCAGACCGGCAGCGAGGCGTGACCGTCGTAGGCGCGGCGCACGACGAAGTCCTGGCGGCTGTAGATCGCCATGCGGCTGGCGAAGACGTGGTAGACGGGCCGGTCGAGCGTCGGCGCGAGCTCGTTGACGTAGAGGTAGATGTCGGGATGGCTGCCGTAGTCGTCCCAGACGATCGTGCCGGTCGGGCTGAGCATCGCCAGCGCGTTGACGGTGTCGCTGCGCACGTACTCGTAGGAGTGGCCGCCGTCGACGTAGACCATGTCGATCCTGCCCGCGTACGGCGCGTAGTCGAACGTCGCCGAGTCGCCCCACAGCTGCGTGATCCGCTCGGCCTCCGGCGTGCCCGCAAACGCCTCCCCGCAGGCCGCGCCGGGCCGGAAGAAGTGGTGGTCGTCGGTGCCCATGTCGAGCGCGACCTCCGACGAGGAGAGCTCCAGCGGCACGTCGAGCGTGTAGACGTGCGCCTCGGGGTTGTTGCGCGCGACCGTCCACGCCGTGCGGCCGCGGTTCGTGCCGATCTCGAAGAAGCTGCGCGCGTTCAGGCCGCGCGCGAGCGCGGCGACGAGCATCCCCTGGTGGTCCTCGACGTAGCCCTCGACGACGGCGTCGACGAAGATCGGCACCTCGCGGCGCTCGATGTTCTGCACCGACCCGGCGGCGAAGCGCTTGGCGACCGTCCAGGCGTCGCGCACGACGTGGTGGCGCAGCTCCTCGCGGCGCCGGACGACGCCCGTCGCCAGTCCGCGCGCGGTCGTCAGCAGGATGCGCCGGTTGCGGGCGAGCGAGCTGCGCAGCATTCGCGGTCAGCGTAGAGGATGCCTGCGTCTTGACCGCCGTCCGTCGCTGCGCAAGAGTGGGCAGTGAAACGTCTCACTATCCGCTGCCCCGGGCGGCGGGGCGGGACGTCGCGCCCATGGCCCTCTCCGACCCCGTCGTCATCACATGCGCGATCTCCGGCGCCCTCGCCGACCGCGGGCCGTGCCCGGCGATCCCGTACACGCCGGCGCAGTACGCGACCGAGGCGCGCCGGATCGTCGACGAGGGCGGGGTCATGATCCACATCCACGCCCGCCGGCCCGACGGCACGTCGTCCCACGAGATCGAGGACGTTCGCCGCGATCACCGAGGCGATCCGGGGGCCGAGCTGCGCGGCGACGACGTGATCGTCAACTCCTCGACCGGCGGGCTCGTCGCGCGCGCCCGGCGGATGACCGAGGACGCCGGCCGGCGGGTGCCGACGGTGGCGCAGGCGCGCGCCATGCTGGGCGTCGAGCGCGCGGCGGCGGCCGGCGGCGGCGCGCAGGCCGCGCCGTGAGCCTGCCGCTGTCCGGCGTGCGGGTGCTCGACCTCAGCCGCCTGCTGCCCGGCGGCTTCTGCTCGCTGCTGCTCGCCGACCTCGGCGCCGACGTCCTGAAGGTCGAGGACACCGGCCAGGGCGACTACGTCCGCTGGGCCCCGCCGTTCGTGCCGGGCGCCGATCGCAGCGCCGCCTCCGCGCTGTTTCTCGCCCTGAACCGCAACAAGCGCTCGATCCGCATCGACCTCAAGCACGAGGACGGCCGCGCGGTGCTCCTGCGCCTCGCGCGCGAGCACGACGTGCTGCTGGAGTCCTTCCGGCCGGGCGTGCTGGACCGGCTCGGCGTCGGTCCGGGCGTCCTGCACGCGGCCAACCCGCGCCTCGTCGTCTGCTCGATCAGCGGCTACGGCCAGGACGGCCCGCTGCGCGACCGGCCGGGCCACGACCTCAACTACCTCGGGCTCGTCGGGCTGCTCGGGCTCACCGGCGAGCGCGGCGGGCCGCCCGTCCAGCCGGCCGGCCAGATCGCCGACCTCGGCGGCGGCGCGCTGATGGCCGCCGTCGGCATCCTCGCGGCGCTGCGGGCGGCCGAGCGCACGGGGGAGGGGCAGGTCGTCGACGTCGCGATGGCCGACGGCGCGCTCTCCTGGCTGGCGCTGGTCGCCGCGCGCCACCTCGCCGGCGGCGCGCCGCCGGCGCGCGGCGGCCTCGAGCTCGCCGGCGGCCTCGTCTGCTACCGGCCCTACGCCTGCGCCGACGGCTGGGTGACGCTCGGCGCGCTCGAGCCGAAGTTCTGGTCGGCGTGGTGTCGCGGCGTCGGCCGCGAGGATCTCGTCGGCGAGCAGTTCGCCGCGCCCGGCGGCGCGGTCCACGCGGCGGTGCGCGAGGTCTTCGCCGCCCGCACGCGCGCGCAGTGGGAGGCCTTCGCCGCCGAGCACGAATGCTGCCTGGAGCCGGTGCTCGACCTGCCCGAGGCGCTGGACTCCGAGCTCGTCCGCGCGCGCGGGATGGTCGTCGGGCTCGATCAGCCCGGCGTGGCCGAGCCCGTGCGGCTGCTCGGCGCGCCGGTCAAGCTCTCGCGCACGCCCGCCGACGCCAACCGGCTGCCGGGCCCGGTGCTCGGCGAGCACACCGAGGCGGTGCTGCGCGCGGCCGGCTACGACGACGAGCGGATCGCCCGCCTCCTCGAGGCCGGCGCGGTCGCGGGGCCGCCCTCCGACGCCGACGCCGCCCGGCACTCCTTCCTGGCATGAACACCGACGGGCTGCTGAAGATGAGCGAGCTCGCCGAGCGCTCCGGCGTCAGCGCCGGCACGATCAAGCACTACCTGCGCGAGGGGCTGCTCGACGGCGAGTCCGTCGTGCGCACGTCGCGCAACATGGCCTGGTACCGCCCGGAGCTCGTCGAGCGCGTGAAGCTCGTCAAGCGCCTGCAGGAGGAGCGCTTCATGCCGCTGAAGCTCATCCGCGGCGTCCTGGGCTCCGACCCCGAGCGCGCCCGGGCGCTGATCGAGCTCGAGGACCGCATCCTCGAGCACGCGACCGCCGCGGCGCAGGCGGGCGCGCGGATCTCGGCCGCCGAGGCGCGGCGGCGCTTCGACGTCCCGCGCAACGTGCTGGACCGGCTCGCCGAGCTCGACGTGCTGTCGCCGACGCGGCGCGGCTACGACGCCGACGACGTGGCGATCATCAAGGCGATCAGCCGCTTGCGCGCCGGCGGCCACGTCGAGGCGCTCGGCTTCACCGTCTACGACACCCTGCGCTACCGCGAGGCGCTCGCGCCGCTCGTCGAGGAGGAGGTGCGCACGCTGCTGGAGCGCCTCGCCGGGGAGGTCGAGCCCGAGCGCGCCGTCGAGATCGTCGCCTCGGGTGCCGAGCCGCTGCGCGCGCTCATCGGCGCGCTGCACTCCAAGCTGCTGGCGGCCGAGCTGCGCCGCCACGGCGCGGGGCCGCTGAGCCGACCCGCGCCGCTCGCGTCAGCCGCCGCCGGCGGCGTCGCGCTCCAGCGTGAAGAACAGCTGCTCGGCGCCCCAGACGTGGCGCACGTCCTGCAGCTGGAAGCCGAGCTTCGCCAGCACGCGCCGCGATCCGCTGTTCGCCTCGCGCGTGATCGCCACGAGACGCTCCATGCCGAGCGCGCCGAAGGCCTCCGCGACGACGGCGGCGCCGGCCTCCGTCGCGTACCCGCGCCCCCAGTGCGGGCCGCCGAAGGCGTAGCCCAGCGCGACGTCGGGCCCGTCGGGCGACAGGGGGAACAGCCCCGCCTCGCCGATCAGCAGGCCGCTCTCGCGCTCGAACACCGGCCAGAACGAGTAGCCCGCGTACTCCTGCTGGGCGATCGAGCGCTCGAGCGCGGCGCGCGTGCCCGACAGGTCGCGGGGTCCGCCGAGCAGTCGCATCGCGGCCTCGTCGCTGTACAGGACGGAGTGCAGCGAGTGCAGGTCGGCCGCCTCGTAGGCGCGCAGCGCGAGGCGTCGGGTGAAGATCGGCAGCGCCATCGCCCTCGATGGTGACGGTTCCGGCGACCGCGCGGCCTCGCGGCGCGGCTGCGCTACGGTCCCGGCGGACGATGCGCGCGACCCTGCGACCAGAGTCGGGCGTCGCAACCGACGAGCCGCCCGGCGAGCGGCCGCTGCGCCCTTGGGGCGGCGTCGGGTGGACGATCGCGCTCGCCGTCCTGCTCGTCGGGACCGCCGCGCTCATGCTCTACCTCACGCGCGGGCTGACCTTCACGCTCGACGAGTGGAAGGTCGTCACCGAGCGTCGCGGGCCGGGCGCGCCGTCGCTGCTGGCGCCCCACAACGAGCACCTCACCGTGCTCTGGCTGGCGCTCTTTCTCGGGATGCTGAAGCTCGGCGGACTCGACGCGTACTGGTTTCTCCTGCTGCCGCTCGTCGCGCTGCAGCTCTCCCTCGGGGCGCTGCTGTTCGTCGTCGCCCGCCGTCGCGTCGGGGCGGGCGTCGCGCTCGGCGTCGCGGCGCTCGTGCTGCTCTGCGGCCTGGCGTACGAGAACTTCATCGTCGCCGGCCAGGCGACGCAGATGCTGTCGATCGTGGCCGGCGTGGCCGCGTTCGCACTGCTCGACGAGCCGCCGAGCCGCCGCAACGACGGGCTGCTCGCGGGCCTCGTGGTCGTCGCGCTGACGAGCTCGGGCATGGGCATCCCGGTCGTGCTCGGCATCGCGGTCGAGCTCGCGCTGACCGCCGAGGGGCGCCGCCGGCTGTGGGTCGTCGGGGCGCCGTTCGCGCTCTACCTCGCCTGGTATCTGGCCTACGGCGCCACCCGCGCCGGCCTCGGCGAGCTCGGCGTCAGCGCGCAGTGGGCGTGGACCGCGGCCGTCCACGGGGCCGGCGCGATCATCGGCGAGCGCCACATCGACGCGGGCAGCGCGGTGCTGCTCGTCCTCGTCGCGGTCGTCGGGTACCGGGCCTTCAGGATCGACCGCGCGGGACGGGTGCGGCTCGCGGCGCTCGGCGCGCTGCTCGTCACGTTCTACGGGCTGACGGCGATCTCGCGTCACGACATCGCGCCGCCGTCGTCCTCGCGCTATCTCACCGTCGGTTCGGTCTTCATGCTGCTCATGCTCGTCGAGGCCGCGCGCGGCTGGCGGATCCGGCGCTTCGTGCCATGGGTCGTGCTGCTCGTCGCCTGGCTGGCCTTCACGAAGGCCGACGGCGGCGCGCGCGCCTTCGCCACCGCGCGCGACGCGTTCCTGGACCGCTCCGAGCAGCTGCGCGGCGCGCTCGGTGGCGTCGACCTGATCGGCCGCGACCGCGTCGAGCCCGACGTCGAGATCGCGCCGGACCTCGCCCCGTTTCTGTTCGCGGGCCCGTGGTTTCAGACGCGCGACGCGCTGCGCGGCAGCCCGGCCGACACCCCGGCCGAGATCGCGCGCGCCGCGCCCGCGGTGCGCCGCGCCGCCGACGCGGCGCTGCTGCGCGCCGGCGGGCTGGCGATCACGCCCCCGCAACCCGCGCTGCGCTCTTGCCGGGCGCCGTGGCCGGGCGACCGCGGCGTCGTGCCGGCGGCCGGCGTGCGGGTGCAGGCCGCCGGCGGGCGCGTCAGGCTGCGCGCACGCCGCTTCGGCGCGGCCTGGATCATGGTCGGCGTGCTCCCCCTGCCGCCCGGCACCGCGGCCGACGTCAGGCCCCTGCCCGACGCCGTCGCGCGCGGCTACGTCCTGCGGGCGGACGGCGCCGCCCGCATCTGCCGGCTGGGAGGCTGAGCGGCCGTGCGGACCGGCGTCGTCGTCCCCGTGCACGGCTGGCCGTCGCTGCTGGCCGAGACGCTCGACTGCCTGCTCGCCCAGCGGCCGCGGCCGGAGGTGATCGTCGTCGTCGACGACGGCTCGCCCGAGCCGCTGGCGCTGCATCCCGACCACGCCGCGCGCTGCCTGCTCGTGCGCCACCCGCGGCGGCGCGGCCTCAGCCAGGCGCGAGCGACCGGCCTGGCGCGGCTCGACACCGAGCTCGTCGCCTTCTGCGACGGCGACGACGCCTGGGCGCCGGGCAAGCACGCCGCGCAGCTCGCCGCGCTCGCGGCCCACCGCGACGCGGCCGCCTGCTTCGGCCATGCCCTCGTCGTGGGGCTCGACGGGCGCCCGACCGGCGAGCGCTGGGACGAGCTCGCGCCGGGGCGCCACGGGGTCGAGGACCTGCTGCCGCTGCTCTACGAGCGAAACCCGCTCTGCGTCTCGAGCGCGCTGCTGCGCCGCGACGCGGTGCTCGCCGCCGGCGGCGTGGCGTTCGAGCTGCCGCGCGCCGAGGACTGGGACCTCTGGCTGCGGCTGCTGGCGGCCGGCCACGCGTTCGTCATGGAGCCGCGCGCGGTCGTGCGCTACCGCCGTTCGCCGGGCGCGCTGTCGGCCGACGTCGCCGGCCTCGCGAGCGCGCAGCTGCACGTGCACCGCGTGCATGCCGGGCTCGTCGGCGAGGACGTCCGCCGCCGGGTCGAGGCCGCCGACCGCCGTGCACACGCGCGCGGGCTCGTGCGCCGGCGCGACTACGGCGCCGCGCGCGCCGAGCTGCGGCGCGCGCGGACGCTCGTCGCGCGGCCCGATCCGCGCGCGCGCGCCCTGGAGACGCTGCTCGCGGTGCCGGTGCTGCGCGCCGCGCTCGGGCGCCGCGACCCGTACCCGCGCGCGCCGCGGCGCTAGCCCCATTTTCCGCGCTTGCTCGCCGACCGCGGAAGGAAAACGCGGCTGGCGCGCGGCCGCGCCGCCGGGACTAGCGCGGCGGCACGAGGACGCGCATGCGGTCGCTGAGGCCGATCGTCCGCCAGCCGGCGGCGATCGCCCAGCGCTGCGCCGGCGTGTTCTGGCGCGCGATCGGGCTGCGCCCGACGGCCAGCACGTCGTAGTCGCCGCGTCGCAGCGCGTCGACGAAGGCCGCCTCGTCGCGGTACGGGCTGAGGAAGCCGTCGACGAACTCGCCGACGAACTCGACGTCGTTGTCCAGCCGGGCCCCGAAGGCCGGCCAGGCCGGCGACAGGTCGCCGAGCGACCAGTAGGTCGCGAACGCCAGGCCGACGTGCGTGCCCGGCGGCGACGCGTCGAGCAGCACGTCGAGCGCCGGATCGACGCCGCGGTAGCGCCCGTCGTCGATCGCGTGCGCGACGCGGTGGGCCCCCGCGAGCCCGACGAGCGCGGTCGCGACCGCGGCGACGGCGAGCACGGCGCGCCGCTCGCGCAGGCGCCAGAGCAGCCACGCGCCGCCCGCGAGCAGCGCGAGCCCGGCGAGCGCCCGCACGAGCTCGCCGGCGCCGCCGAGCTCGTAGCCCTCGCGCGCGCCGGCCACGACGCCGATCGCCAGCGCCGCCTCGAGCGCGCGCGCCAGCGCGCGCGGCGCGCGGCCGCAGGTCCAGGCGAGCACGACCGCCGCGAGGATGAGGGCGGGGATCGCGTAGCGGGTGTTGGCGTGGGCGAGCCCGGGCTCGCCGCGCAGGCCGAGCGCGGTCGCCGGGGTGACGGCATACGTGACCGCGAGCGCGACCGCCCCGGCGACGAGCGCGAGCACGCGCGGATCGGGGGCCCGCCCGCCGCGCCGCGCGAGCAGCAGGGCGAGCGGGATGCCGACCGCGCAGGCCAGCGGCGCCGTCCCCAGCCCCTCGAGGATCTTCAGCGCGATCTTCGCCAGCACGGCGGGGTCGCCGGCGTAGTCGGCGATCGAGAAGCCGATCTCGTCGCGGATGACGTCGGGCGGCGCGGGCAGGATCGTCACGCCGAACGGGGCGAGGTGCAGCGGAAACGCCGGGTTGCCCGAGAGCGCGAGGTTGCGCACGAGCCACGCGAGCGCGCCGGCGATCGCCAGGCCGCCGACGAGCAGGCCGTCGCGGACGGGCCGCGACGCCGTCGGCCCGGGCGCCGCGCCGACGAGCAGGCCGTCGCGGACGGGCCGCGACGCCGTCGGCCCGGGCGCCGCGCCGGCGGGCGCCCGCGGTCGCCGCCCGGCGCCGCGGCGCGCGCGTCGCGCGGCGATCAGGCGCGCCGCCGTCCAGACGGCGATGGCGACGGGCACCGAGCTGACGCCGTACCACTTCGTCCCCGCCGCGATCCCGAACGCGACCCCGGCCAGCACGAGCTCCGAGCGCCGCCCGGTGCGCGCGTGGCGCGCGAGGAACAGCACCCCGGCCGCGAACGTCGACCACAGGAGCGCATCGGGCAGCGCGCGCGGGATCGTCACGAAGCCGACGACCGGCAGCGCGACGATCGCCGCGGCGGCGAGCACGCCGGCGGCGTGGGGAGCGCGCAGCTCGCGGGCGAGCGCGAAGACGGCGAGCGCGGTCGCCGCGAGGAAGAACGCGATCGGCACGCGCGCGAAGAAGTCGTTGTGCCACGGCAGCACGACGCTGAGCAGCACGACGTCGCCGTTGTTGGGGTAGTAGCCCTGCGCGAGCAGCGGCACGAACTGGTCGATCTGCCACAGCGTCCCGTCCTGGATCCAGCGGCCGACGCCGGGCAGGTGAAACGAGGTCGCGTCGTCGCCGGTGATCTCGTCGCCCGCCCAGCGGCCGAGGTCGGCGAGCGCGGCCGCCGCGACGAACGCGCCGGCGAGCGCCGCCAGCGCCCACGACGCCCGGCCGCTCGGCGGCGCAGGCGGCGGACCGCGGTCCGCGCGCGCCGGCGCCGGCGCGCCGGCCGGCACGAACGCGGCGGCGAGCAGTGCGCCGGCCGCCGCGACGAGCACCGTGCCACGGCTCAGCATCCCGAGCACGAGCGGGACGAGGTGCACGGCGATGAGCAGCGCGGTCCCGACGACGACGCTCGCCAGCGCCGTCTCGAGCGCGTCGAGGTGCGCCAGGCGGCGCCGCACGAGCAGCCTGGCCGCGGCGGCCACCGCCGCGAGCACGGCGCCGAGCAGCGCCGCGCCGGCGAGAAGGTCCAGCAGGGGCATCGAGGGCGCGGAGCCTAATCCACGGGCCGCGCTGCTACGGTGGCGTCGATGCTCGCCGCGATCGCTGGGCGCCTGCGGGGACTGCGCCGGCCCTCGAAGGACGACGCCGAGCTGGACTACTGGACGCGCCGCGCGCAGATCGAGGGCGTCCTCGGCAACGCGCACTACGAGCGCGTCTTCACGAGCCACTTCGGGCTCGCGGCGGCGTTCTTCGACGCCAAGCGCGTGCTCGACGTCGGCTGCGGCCCGCGCGGCAGCCTGGAGTGGGCCGACGGGGCGGCGCGGCGGGTCGGGCTCGACCCGCTCGTGGAGCGCTACCGCGACCTGGGCATCGAGCGCCACGCGATGGAGTACGTCGCCGCGCCGGCCGAGCGGATGCCGTTTGACGACGGCTGCTTCGACGTCGTCGCGACGCTCAACTCGCTCGACCACGTCGACGACGTCGACCGCGTCCTCGCGGAGATCACGCGGGTCGCCGCCCCGGCGGCGACCTGGCTGCTGACGGTCGAGGTCGGCCATGCGCCGACCGCGACCGAGCCGCACTCGCTGGCCTGGGACGTCGTCGACGGCCTCGCCGGCTGGCGCGTGGACTGGTCGGCGCGCAACGGCCTGCGCGCCGACCACGACATCTACGCGAGCGTCGACGAGGGACTGGCCTACACGTCCGGCGCGGGCCTGCTGCGCGCCCGCCTGACGAGGATCTGACGCTGGTGGCGCACTGCGGCGCGCCCGGCGCGCCAGTGCTCGACAATGGCGCGCGATGAACGTCCGGACCGACGAGCGCGGCGCGCAGGATCTCGAGCGCGAGCCCGCCGGCGGGCACGCCGGCGACGAGCCCGCGGACGCCGGGCCCGCGCCCGCGGGGCCCGGCGGCCTGAGCCCGCGCGCCAATCGCGTCCTCGCCTGGACGGCGGTCGTCGTCGCCGCCGCGTCGGCGGTCACGCTCGCGCGCTACACGGGCGTCGTCGGGCGCGGAGGCGTCGCCGACGCGCTGCGCGCCGGCGGCGCGACCGTGCTCGTCTTCGCGATCGCCGGCTTCGGCGTCACGCGGCTGCTGCTGCCCGCCGCCCTGCGCCCGTTCGAGCTGCTGTGGGTCCTGCCGACCGGTGCCGTGGCGCTCTCGCTGGAGCTGACCGTCTGGTCCTACCTCACGGTCCCGATGAACGTCTCGCTGCCGATCGTGCTCGGCGCGAGCCTGTTGCTCGGCGCCTACGCCTGGCGGCGCGACCCGGGACTGCGCGCCGGCCGCTGCGCGGGTGACCGGACGGCCTCGTGGCGCACGCTGCTCGTGCCGCTGTACATCGCGGCGCTCATCACGGCGGTCGCGCTGCTGCCGATGTTCCGCGGCGGCTTCGTGACGGTCATCGGCAACGGCTCGGACGCGCACCTCGCCGTCGGCACGGCGATGTTCCTGCAGGAACACCACCCCGGCGAGGTCGCGACGCAGGAGGCCGTCGACCTCGTGCCGCTCGTCTGGCGCTCCAAGCCGCCGATCTACCTCAGCTTCGGCGCGGTCTCGAAGGTCGCCGGGCTGGAGCCCTACGCGGTCATCGCGACGCTCGCCGGAGCGCTGCTCGCGCTCGCGGCGCTCGGGTTCTGGCTGCTCGCACGCCACCTGCTCGGGGCCGGTCCGTGGGCGGCGGCCGCCGTCATGGCGCTGATCGGCCTCAACCGCGTGGAGCTGTTCACCGCGATGCACCCCTACTTCAACCAGATCTGGGGCTTCATGGCGATGCCGTTCGCGATCGTGCTGGCGTGGCACGTCGTGCGCCACAGGTCGGTCGGCGGATGGATCCTGCTGGGCGCCTTCATGGGCCTGCTCGCGTTCGCCTATCCGCTCGAGCTCCCGATCGCGCTCATGGCGCTGCTCGTGTTCTGGGGCTTCGAGCGGCGCCGGCGCGGGCTGGCGCTCCTCGCGCTGCCGCGCCTGCGCCGCCGCCGCGACCTGCTGTGGATCGTGCCCCTGGGGCTGGCGCTGCTGTCGGTGCCGGTGAAGGGGGTCTTCGAGAAGGCCGGCTCGGTGCTGCTGCTGTTCAACTACGGCGGATCGCTGGCGAACTGGGGCGGCGACCTGCCCGGCTTCATCCCCGAGCGCTACTTCCTCGGCCTCGGCGACACGACGCTGGCGGCGATCGGGTTCGTGCTGCTCGCCGTCGGCCTCGTGCTGGGGATGCGCCACGCGGCGCGCGACGTCCGCTGGGGGTTGGGGATCATCTTCGTCTTCGGCGCGCTCGCCGCGCTGTACTTCCGCCCGCGCGAGTACGGCTGGTACTTCCACTACAAGGCGCTCGCGTTCGTCGCGCCGCTGATCGTCGCCGTCGCAGCCGTCGGCCTGTCGCGGTTTCGCAGCGCCTGGATCAGCGCGATCGCGCTCATCCTCGTCATCAGCGCCGCCCGCCAGGCGGCGGCGGAGGAGATCGGCGCGACGTTCGATCAGCTGCCCAAGAGCCTGCTCGAGCTCAAGCAGGTCGACGAGCGCCTGCCGCCGGGCACATCGGTGCGCCTGGACATGCCGGCGGACGGCCGCCAGCTGTGGGCGGGCATCCTGCTCGCCGGCCAGCCGCTGTGCTCCCAGAAGCCCGTGCTGGAGACGAGCTATCCGCACGTCCCGGTGTCGCGCGCGGCCGACGTCGTGCTCGTCGACCGCGACTATCTGAAGCCCTTCGATGCCGTCGGCCCGCCGCTGATGACACTGAAGCGCTATCGGCTGTATCGGCTGCGCCCCGGCCTGCCCGGCGGGGATCGCTGCTCGCGCCGGATGGTGCAGAACGTCAAGAGCGTGCATTGACCGCCGCCCGCCTGCCATCGGGCGCGCGCAGCGGCGGATCGCGCCGCGCCGGCGCCGCGCGTGCGGTCGCGCTGCTCGTCGCGCTCGCCGGCCTCGCGTGGGCGGCGCCCGCGTCCGCGCAGGCCCCGGCCGCCGCCCCGACGGCGTTCGCCGCCGACGCGACCCAGCCCGGGGTCGTGAGCATGATCTTCTGGGGTGCGCAGGGCGCGAGCGTGCGCTTCTACGAGCGCGTCAAGGGACGCCTCGAGCCGCTCGGCGCGGCGCGCTCGGCGAGCGGGACGCCGACGATCCTGCGCGACGCGACGACGTGGTCGTGCGACCGTCTCGTGCGCCGGTTCGAGGCCCGCGTCACGCTGCCCGACGGCTCGCGGGGGCGGGGCAGCTACGGGGTGCGAACGGTCTCGTGCGCGCAGCGCTTCTCGCTGTCGGCGCCGCGCCGGGTTCGCACCGGCGGCCTGGCGCGGATCCGCGTCGTCGATCGCTGGCGGATCGGCGGGATCACGACGCGCCTGTGCGCGCGCCGCGCGGGCGCGGCGCGCAGCTGCCGCACCGTGCGCTTTCGGCGCGCCGTGACGATCGCGACGCGTCGCCTGCGCCTGCGCCGCGGCGGCCGGTGGCGCGTGGAGCTGCTCGTGCGCCGCCACCGCGTGCGCCGCACGGTGACCGTCGGCGGCGGCCGGATCGCGCGCGAGGTCGCGCCGCCGACCGTGCTGGCGACCGGCGACTCGACGATGCAGGGGATCGACAGCTACCTCTCCGACGAGCTCGGCGACGCGGCGACGCTGCGCAGCGACGTGCGCCTGGGCAGCGCGATCAGCCGCACGAGCTTCTGGCCGCAGCACGCGGCGCGCCAGACCAAGCGCCTGCGCCAGCGGGTGACGCTCATCTCCGTCGGGGCGGCCTTCGACAGCTTCCCGATGAAGACGCCGAGCGGCACCGAGGCGCAGTGCTGCGACGGCGACTGGATGCTCGCCTACAGCCGTCGCGTGCGCGCCATGATGCGCAGGTACCTGCGCTCCGGCCGCGGGCGCGTGCTGTGGCTCACGCCGCCGCTGCCGCGCGATCCGGTGCGGCTGAAGATCATGGCCGCGGTCACGCCGGCGATCCTGCGCGCCGCCGAGGGGCTCGATCGCGTCACGGTCGTGCGCGTCGACCTGCTCTTCGCGCCCGGCGGCGCCTACAGCGAGACGATCCGCTGGCGCGGGCGCGACGTGCGCGTGCGCGACGCCGACGGCGTGCACCTCAACGTCGCGGGCACCGCGATCGTCGCGCAGCTGCTCGCGCCCGAGATCCGCAAGGAGCTGCGGCGCCGCTGACGCCGGCCCCGCCGGTAGGCTTGCGCGCATGGGGTCCTCGTGCCCGAACGCGGCGGGCGTCCGGCGGCGATAGCGGTGCCCGAGTACCTGGCGCCCGGCGTCTACGTCGAGGAGGTCTCCTTCCGCGGACGGACGATCGCCGGGGTGCCGACGAGCACCGCCGACTTCCTTGCCCGCGGCGCGGCGGTCGCGCGGCTGGATCGCGACGCCCGCCGCGCGCTGGCGCGCGACATCGCTCGCATCGCGAGGGCCGTCCTGACGTCGACGCCCGCCGCGGACCGAGCGCCCCGACCGGACGACATCGTGCTCGACGCGGTCGACTTCCCGGCGTTCGTGAGCGACCTGATCGCCGGCACGTTCAGCGCGGTCGTCGACGCGTCCGTCGAGCAGCTGGGGGCGTACGTCGAGCTGCTGGCGGGCGTCGCCGCGGCGCTGGACGGCTTCGACGAGCAGCTGACCGAATGCGAGGCGCGCGAGCTGCTCGCGCGCTCGCTCATCGCCGGCGTCGTCGCCACCTCCACGCGCGAGGCGTGATCGGCGGCGCGGCGGCGCGGCCCGCGCGTCGTCGGCCCGACCGGCGAGATCGCCGGCCGGTCTCCCGGTCGTGAGACAATCCGCCGGCCTTGGCGAACGCACGCGACAGCCCGATGAAACCCCCGAGGCGCCTGTGATCGAGGATCTGGTGCCCGCGACCGTCGCGGCGGTCGTGACGCGCGCCGAGCTCGACACGGAGTTGTTCGCCGAGGAGGTGCGCTCGCTGGGCCGCGCGGTGCAGCGCCGGCGCCGGGAGTTCGAGACCGGCCGTGCGTGTGCCCGCCGCGCGCTGGCGCGGCTCGGGCTGCCCGCGACGGCGATCGCCAGCGGAGCCGCGGGCGAGCCGCTGTGGCCGGCCGGCGTCGTCGGGAGCATCACGCACTGTGCGGGCCTGCGCGCGTGCGCGGTCGCGCGAGCCCGCGACGTGCGGGCGCTCGGGATCGACGCCGAGCCCGACGCCCCGCTCCCGGCGGGCGTGCTGGAGGCGATCGCCTCCGGCGGCGAGCGCGACGCGCTCGCCGCCCACCCCGACGGCATCGCGTGGGACCGCATCCTGTTCAGCTGCAAGGAGGCGGTCCACAAGTCGTGGTACCCGCTGCACGGCGAGGGGCTCGACGCCGGGGACGTCGAGATCCGGATCGACGCCGCTGCCGGGACGTTCGCCGCGCGCGTGCGCCGCGCCGGCCGCGAGGCGGACCTGAGCGGGCGCTGGGCCGTCGCGGCGGGCATCGCCGCCACCGCCGTCGTGGTGTCGCGGTGATCGCGCGCGCCCGGACCGTCGCCCCGCCGGTGCGCCGATGACCGGCGCCGGCGCCGGCGCCGCGGCGCGGCCGGCGGCGGCCCTGCCCTGGCTGCTGTCCGCCCACGACGAGCCCTCGCTGCGCGCGCAGGCCCGCCGCCTTCGCTCGCACCTCGAGGCCCACGGCGACATCGCGGCCGCCGACGTCGCCCGCTCGCTCGCGTCGGGCCGCGCGCAGCACGCCCACCGCGCCGTCGTCGTCGGCCGCGACCGCGACGAGCTGCTGGCCGGCCTCGGCGCCGTCGCCGCCGCCGCCCCCGCGGACGGCGTCGCGCGCGGCATCGCCGCGCCGCCGGGGATGCTCGCGTTCGTCTTCCCCGGCCAGGGCTCGCAGTGGCCCGGCATGGCGCTTGCGCTCATGGCCGAGTCGCCCGCGTTCGCCGCGTCGATGCGCGACTGCGAGCAGGCGCTCGCGCCGTTTGTCGACTGGAAGCTCGACGACGTGCTCGGCGCCGCGCCCGGCGCGGAGCTGTGGGAGCACTCCGACGTCGTGCAGCCGGCGCTGTTCTGCGTCATGGTCTCGCTCGCGGCCCTGTGGCGCTCGTTCGGCGTGACGCCCGACGCCGTCGTCGGCCACTCGCTCGGCGAGATCTCCGCGGCCTGCGTCGCGGGGATCCTGTCGCTCGAGGACGCCGCGCGCGTCGCGGCGCTGACGAGCCGCGCGCTCGCACAGCTCGGCGGCGACGACGGGATGGTGCTCGTCGGCCTCGGCGCCGACGCGCTGCGCGCGCGCGTCGCGCAGATCGACGGCCGCCTGACGCTCGCCGCCTTCAACGGGCCGCGCGCGATCGTCGTGGCCGGCGCGCAGGCCGCGCTCGACGCGCTGCTGGACGGCTGCGAGCGCGACGGCGTCCGGGCGCGGCGGATCCGCGTCGACGGCACCTCGTCGGTCGCGCACTCCGAGCAGATCGAGGCGATCCGCGAGCGCCTCGCGCGCGACCTCGCGCCGGTCGCCCCGCGTGCGAGCGACGTGACGTTCTACTCGGCGGTGACGGGCGAGCCGCTGGACCACGCGCAGCTCGGGCCGGAGTACTGGTATCGCAGCCTGCGCCAGCCCGTGCGCTTCGAGCAGGCGACGCGGGCGCTCGTGCGCGACGGCGCCACGGCGTTCGTCGAGTCCAGCCCGCACCCGGTCCTGACGTTCGCCGTCGAGGGCACGATCGAGGTCGCGCCGCAGGACGCCGCCGCCGCCGACCGCGTCATCCCCGTGCTCGGCTCGCTGCGCCGCGACGGCGGCCTCGCCCGCATGCTCGTCTCGCTCGGCGAGGCGCACGCGCACGGCGTCGCGGTCGACTGGGAGCCGGCGTTGGCGGGACCGCGGTCCGCGCCGGTGCAGCTGCCGACGTTCGCCTTCGAGCGCCACGACCACGTCGAGGATCCGGGCGTCGCGGCGCCCGCGCCCGACCCCGCGCGCGAGGCCGCGGCGCTGGACGAGGCGGCGCTGCTCGAGCTCGTGCGCACCCATGCCGCGGCCGTGCTCGGCCACGAGGGAACGCAAGAGATCGGGCCGCGACGCGCGTTTCGCGAGCTCGGGATGGAGTCGCTGCAGGGCGTCGAGCTGCGCAACCGGCTCGCGCAGGTCACCGGGCTGCGCCTGGCGTCGACGCTCGTCTACGACCACCCCACGCCGGCCGCCGTCGCGCAGCGGCTGCGCGCGATGCTGTCGGGCGCCGACCGCGCCGCGCGCGCCACGACCGTCCGCGCCCGCGCCCATCTCGACGAGCCGATCGCGATCGTCGGGATGAGCTGCCGCTACCCCGGCGGCGTGCGGTCCGCCGAGGAGCTGTGGGAGCTCGTCGCCGCCGGCACCGACGCGATCGGCCCGTTTCCGACCGACCGCGGCTGGGACCTCGACGCGCTCTATGACCCCGACCCCGACGCCCCGGGGCGCAGCTACGTCCGCGACGGCGGCTTTCTCTACGACGCCCCGGACTTCGACGCCGCCTTCTTTCAGATCGCGCCGCGCGAGGCGTCGGTCATGGACCCCCAGCAGCGGATCATGCTCGAGACGGCGTGGGCGGCGCTCGAGGACGCCGCGATCGACCCGCAGCGGCTGGAGGGCACGCCGACGGGCGTCTTCGTCGGCGTCAGCTCGCAGGACTACGCCTCGTTTCTGCCCGGCGTCGCGACCGACTACGAGGGCCTGCGGATGACCGGCTGCCTGACGAGCGTCGTCTCGGGCCGGATCTCCTACGCGCTGGGCCTGCAGGGCCCGGCCGTCACGATCGACACGGCCTGCTCGTCGTCGCTCGTCGCGCTGCACCTCGCCTGCCAGGCGCTGCGCGCGGGCGAGTGCTCGCTGGCGCTCGCGGGCGGCGTCACCGTGCTCGCGTCGCCCGGGATGTTCGTCGAGTTCAGCCGCCAGCGGGGGCTGGCGAAGGACGGGCGCAGCAAGGCCTTCGCGGCCGCCGCCGACGGCGCGAGCTGGGCCGAGGGCGCCGGCGTGCTCGTCGTCGAGCGCCTGAGCGACGCGCGCCGCAACGGCCATCGCGTGCTCGGGCTCGTGCGCGGCACGGCGACCAACCAGGACGGCGCCAGCAACGGCCTGTCGGCGCCCAACGGCCCGTCGCAGGAGCAGGTCATCCGCCAGGCGCTCGCCAACGCGGGCCTCGCGCCGGGCGACGTCGACGCCGTCGAGGCGCACGGCACCGGCACGACGCTCGGCGACCCGATCGAGGCCGGCGCGCTGCTGGCGACGTACGGTCAGGACCGCCGCGGCGCCCCGCTGCGGCTCGGCTCGATCAAGTCGAACATCGGCCACTCGCACGCCGCCGCGGGCGTCGCGGGCGTCATCAAGATGGTCATGGCGATGCGCGCCGGCGTGCTGGCGCCGACGCTGCACGTCGACGAGCCGACGCCGCACGTCGACTGGTCGGCCGGCGAGATCGCGCTGCTGACCGAGCCGGCCGCCTGGCCGCGCGGCGGGCAACCGCGGCGGGCGGGGGTGTCGGGCTTCGGGATCAGCGGCACGAACGCGCACGTCGTGCTCGAGGAGGCGCCCGCGGACGCCGACGTCGGCGCCGACGAGCCCGCCGCGGGCGGCGACGGGCCCGTGCCCTGGATCCTGTCGGCGAAGACGGCAAGCGGTGTGCGCGCGCAGGCCGCCCGGCTGCGCGCCCACCTCGACGCCGACGAGGGGCTCGCGCCGGTCGACGTCGGCTGGTCGCTGGCGGCCGGTCGCGCGCGCCTGGCCCATCGCGCCGCCGTCGTCGGCCGCGACCGCGCGACGCTGCTGGCCGGCCTGGACGCGGTCGCCGCCGGCATGCCCGCCGACGGCGTCGCGACCGGCGCCGCGCGCGAGGCCGCGAAGGTCGCGTTCGTCTTTCCCGGGCAGGGCTCGCAGTGGCTCGGCATGGCGCTCGAGCTGTGGGACGGCTCGGCGGTCTTCGCCGAGCGCATGGAGGCCTGCGCCGACGCGCTGCGCCCGCACGTCGACTGGGACCTGCGCGAGGTCCTGCTCGGGACACCCGGCGCGCCGGCGCTCGAGCGGATGGACGTCGTGCAGCCCGCGTCGTTCGCGGTCTTCGTCTCGCTCGCGGCGCTGTGGCGCTCGTACGGCGTGACGCCCTCGGTCGTCGTCGGCCACTCGCAGGGCGAGATCGCCGCCGCGCACGTCGCCGGCGCGCTGACGCTCGACGACGCCGCTCGGGTCGCCGCCCTGCGCAGCCGGGCGCTCGTCGCGCTCGCCGGCGCCGGCGCCATGATGTCCGTCTTCCTGCCCGCCGACGACGTGCTCGCGCGGCTCGAGCGCTGGGACGGCCGGATCTCGCTTGCGTCCTACAACGGGCCGCGCTCGACGGTCGTCTCCGGCGAGCCGCAGGCGCTGCGCGAGCTGCTGGAGGAGTGCGAGGCCGCGGGCGAGCGCGCGCGGATGATCGCCGTCGACTACGCGTCGCACTCCGCGCAGATCGAGGCGATCCGCGAGCGGCTGCTCGAGGAGCTCGCGCCGATCAGGCCCGTGAGCGCCGCGATCGCGATCGTCTCGACGACGACGGCCGCGCCGATCGACGGCGCGCTGCTCGACGCCGGGCACTGGTATCGCAACC
The DNA here is from genome assembly GCA_963722455.1 of uncultured Solirubrobacteraceae bacterium. Lineage (GTDB taxonomy): Bacteria > Actinomycetota > Thermoleophilia > Solirubrobacterales > Solirubrobacteraceae > CADCVQ01. Next base: position 110,398 of record CAVRMD010000003.1, on the reverse strand, counting down.
TGCGCGAGCCGGTGCGCTTCGAGCAGGCGACCCGCGCGCTGCTGCGCGACGGCGTGACGGCGTTCGTCGAGAGCAGCCCGCACCCCGTGCTGACCTGGGCCCTGCAGGAGACCGTCGACGCCGCCGCCGACGATCCCGAGGCGATCGCCGTCGTCGGCTCGCTGCGCCGCGGCGAGGGCACGCTCGAGCGCTTCCTCGCATCCGCCGGCGAGGCCTACGCCGGCGGCGTGCACGTCGACTGGGAGCGGGTCTTCGCGGGTCGGCACGTGCGCCGCGTCGGGCTTCCGACGTATCCGTTCGAGCGCACCCGCTTCTGGCTGCAGCAGCGCGTCGCCGACGGCGGCGCGGCGGCGCTGTCGGCCGCGGGCATCGGGGCGGCCGAGCACCCGCTGCTCGGCGCGACGATCGATCTCGCCGGCGGCGACGGGCTGCTGCTGAGCGGGCGCCTGGCGCTCGGCTCGCATCCGTGGCTGGCCGACCACGAGCTGCGCGGAGAGCCGCAGCTGGCGCCGGCGGCGTTCGTCGAGCTCGCGCTGCAGGCCGGCGCGCGAGCGGGCTGCGGCGTCGTCGACGAGCTCGTCCTGGCGCAGCCGCTGGCGTTGCCGGCGCAGGGCGCCGTCCAGCTGCAGGTCACCGTGAGCGCGGCGCGGGAGGACGGGGGCCGTGCGCTTGAGATCCACGCTCGGCCCGACGGCGAGGCCGGCCCCTGGCAGCGCCATGCGACCGGTGCGCTGCGCGCCGGCGCGCCGACCGCGCACGCGCCGCCGGCGGCCTGGCCGCCCGCCGGCGCCGAGCCGCTGGACGCCGACGAGCTGCTCGACCGGCTCGCCGACCGCGGCGCGGCGCTCGGCCCCGCCTTTCAGTGCGTCCGGGCGGCATGGCGCCTCGCCGACGAGCTCTACGTCGAGGCCGCGCTCGCCGCCGAGCAGGCCGCCGAGGCGGGACGCTTCGCCGTGCATCCGGCGCTGCTGGAGGCCCTCCTGCAGCCCGCGCTCGCCCTCCGCGCGGCGGACGGCCTCGCGGTGGCCGCGCGCTGGGCTGCCGTGGACGTCAGGCGCCCCGGCGCCGCCGCGTTGCGCGCGCGCATCGTGCCGGGCGACGGCGGCGCGCTGCGCCTCACGGCGACCGACGAGCACGGCGAGCCGGTCCTGTCGATCGGCGCCGTCGTCGTGCGCTCGCTTGCGCCGGCGGCCGGCGGCCGGCCGCGCGACGCCGCGCTCGAGGCGCTGTACCGCGTGCGCTGGACGCCGGTCGCGATCACCGCGGCCGGCGCCGGGCGCCCGCGCGTCGCCGTGCTCGGCGACGCCGGCGCCGGGTGTCTCGGCGATCTCGCGGCGCTCGGCGCCGCCGGCGTCGCGCCCGGCACGATCGCCGTCGCGCGGCCGCCCGACGTGCCGGCCGCGCTCGCGCTGCTGCAGCGCTTCGTCGCCGACGAGCGGCTCGCCGACGCGCGCCTGGCGATCCTCGTGCCGGGCGCGAGCGCGGTGCTGCCCGGCGAGGCGCCCGTGCCGCGGGCGGCGGCGATCCGCGGACTCGTGCGCAGCGCGCAGTCCGAGCACCCCGGGCGGATCATCTCGATCGACGCGCAGGACGCGGGCGCGGTCGCGCCGGCGATCGCCGCCGGTGAGCCCGAGGTCGCGGTCCGCGACGGCGCGGTGCTCGTCCCGCGCCTCGCCGGCGCGCCGGGCGACCCGCCGCCGTCGGGCACCTGGAGGCTCGCGCCCGAGCGCGCCGGCGCGCTCGTCGCGGCGGCACCCGAGCACGGCGACGGCGACCGCCCGCTCGCGGCCGGCGAGGTCCGCCTGCGCGTCCGCGCCGCCGGCGTCAACCGCCGCGACGTGCTCGTCGCGATCGGCGTCCACACGGGCCCCGCACAGCTCGGCGTCGAGGCGGCCGGCGTCGTCGCCGAGGTCGGCCCGCAGGTCACCGGCCTCGCGGTCGGCGACCGGGTCATGGGCTTCGTCGCGGCGGCGTTCGGGCCGCTCGCCGTCGCCGACCGCCGCGCGCTCGTCGCGATGCCCGCCGGGTGGTCGTTCGCGCAGGCGGCCGCGGCCCCGGTCGCCCAGTGCGCCGCGCAGCTCGCGCTCGTCGACGTCGCCGGCGTGCAGCCCGGCGAGCGCGTGCTCGTCCATGCCGCCGCGGGCGCGGTCGGGATGGCGGCCGTCGTGCTCGCGCTGGCGCTCGGCGCGGAGGTCTTCGCGACCGCGAGCCCGGAGAAGTGGGGCGCGCTGCGCGCGCTCGGCCTCGACGACGAGCACCTGGCCTCGTCGCGCTCGCCCGAGTTCGCCGACCGGTTCGGGGGCTCGACGGGCGACGCGGGGGTCGACGTCGTCCTCTCGAGCCTGAGCGACGAGCTCGTCGACGCCTCGCTGCGCCTGCTCGGACCGGGCGGGCGCTTCGTCGACCTTCGGACGGCGGACGTGCGCGAGCCCGCCGCGGTCGCCGCCGCTCACCCGGGGGTGCGCTACGCGGCCGTCGATCTGCTCGCCGAGGATCCCGTCCGGCTCGGCGCGCTGCTGGGCGCGGTCGCCGGCCGCGTGCGGCGCGGCGCGCTCGCGCCGCCCCGCCTGACGGCGTACGACGTACGCGACGGGTCCGAGGCGCTTGCGCTCGTCGGCCGCGGCGGCCACGCCGGCAAGGTCGTGCTCACGGTCCCGCACGCGCTCGATCCCGCGGGGACCGTGCTCGTCACCGGCGGTACCGGCGGGCTCGGCGCGGTCGTCGCCGAGCACCTCGCCCGCGAGCACGGCGCCCGCCATCTGCTGCTCGTCAGCCGCCGCGGCCCCGCCGCCGACGGGGCCGGCGAGCTGCGCGACCGCCTCGCTCGGCTCGGCTGCGAGGCGCAGGTCGCCGCCTGCGACGTGGCCGACCGCGACGCGCTCGCCGGACTGCTCGACGCGATCGATGAACGCCGACCGCTGACCGCGGTCGTCCACGCCGCGGGCACGCTCGACAACGCGATGATCGAATCGATCGATGCCGTGCGGCTGCACGGCGTGCTGCGCCCGAAGGCGGACGCGGCCCGCTGGCTGGACGAGCTGACCGCCGGCCTCGACCTCGCCGCATTTCTCATGTTCTCCTCGGTGGCCGCGACCTTCAGCCATCCCGGCCAGGGCAACTACGCCGCCGCGAACGCCTACCTCGACGCGCTCGCCCAGCGCCGCCGCAGCCAGGGGCTACCGGCGACCGCGGTCGCCTGGGGCCTGTGGGGCACCGGCAGCGGGATGTCGACGCGGCTCAGCCGCCAGGACGTCGAGGTGCTCGCGGCCGACACGGGGCAGCGCGTCCTGCCGGCCGAGCGGGCGCTGGCGCTCTTCGACGCCGCGCTCGGGCATCGCGCGGCGCACCTCGTCGCCACCACCCTCGACCTCGCCCCGCTGCGCGCCCAGGCGCGGTCGGGCATGCTGCCGCCGCTGCTCAGCGAGCTCGTGCGCGTGGCGCCGCGCCGGGGCGCCACGCGCGCCGGTGGCGCGGGATCGCTTCCGCAGACGCTGGCCGCCGCCGCGCCGGCCGATCGGCCCGGGCTCGTGCTCGAGCTCGTGCGCGCGCAGGTCGCGGCCGTCCTCGGCCATGCGTCGGGCGACGACGTGGCGCCCGATCGCACGTTCAAGGAGCTCGGCTTCGATTCGCTCGGCGCGGTCGTCCTGCGCAACCGCCTCTCCCAGATCACCGGGCTGGCGCTGCCGTCGACGCTCGGCTTCGACCATCCGACGCCCGTCGCCATGGCGGCGTTCATCGCGGGCGAGGCCCGGCGCGCGGCGCCCGGCGCGGACGAGCCGCCGGCGGCGGACGAACACTCGGTCGCGCCGCCGACCCGCCCGCCCGTGGTGGCGGCGCTCGCCGCGGCGGGCGCGCGCGCGCCCGCCGGCCCGGACGGCGCGAGCAGCGCCAACGGGGCGCACGGGCTGCCGGCCCGGCAGCCGGCGGCCGACGTCGCCGCGCCCGCCCCCCGCCGCTACCGTGGCCGCGTGCTGACTTCGATCGCCGGCGTCGTGCGCGGGCTGCGCCTGCGGGCGTGGGTCCTGCGGACGCGGCTTCGCCTGGCACGCCTGGGCTGCACCTTCGCCGTCGAGCTCGACGGGACCCCGCGCCTGGAGGACCTGCCGCGCGTCGTCGTGGAGGCGATCGGCGAGCGCCGCGGCTCCCTGACGCTGCGGATCGGGCGCGACTGCCGCTTCGGCCGCGACCTGACGCTCGACATCTGGACGCACGCCGACGGCGTCGTCGAGATCGGCGACGGCTGTCACTTCCAGGACCACGTGCGGCTGCAGCCGTGGGGCGGCGCGATCCGGTTCGCCGCCGGCGTGCACGTGCGCGACGGCGCGGAGCTGAAGTCCAAGGGCGAGCTCGTCGTCGGGGCCGACTCGGCGATCGGCCGCAACGCGACGCTGCACTGCCACGAGCGCATCGAGCTCGCCGACCACGTCGCCGTCGCGGAGGGCGTCAACGTCATGGACTCCGACCACACGCACGACGGCAGCGACACGCACTTCATCCTGCAGCGCGTCCTCTCGAGCCCGGTGCTCGTCGAGAGCAACGTCCTCATCGGCACGAACGCGCTCGTGCTGCGCGGCTCGCACGTCGGCCGCAACGCGATGATCGCGGCCGGCTCGGTGCTCACCGGCGGGGAGTACCCCGAGCGCTATCTGCTGGCCGGCGTGCCGGCGCAGCCGCTGCGGCCGCTCGCCCCCGACGAGCACCCATCCGCCTGACCGGCGTCAGCAGCGGCGGCGTCCCGCCGGGCAGGCCCAGCCCGCCGAGCACGCCGCGCAGCTCGCGCGGGTCCTCCCGCCGCGCGAGGCACAAAACGGCCGCCGCGGCGGCGTCGGCGAGCAGCGCCAACGTGAGTCCGGCGCGCTGCGCCGGCCCCCAGTGGCGGGCGGCGTAGCGGCGCAGCGACGCGACCCACTCGGCGCGCATCCGCGCGGGGTCGGCGCGCCGCGCGCGACCGACGCTCGTGCCATAGCCGTGCGCCGCGGTCGCCGCCGGCACGATCTCGACGCCGCGGCCGGCCGCGTGCAGGCGCTCGCAGAGGTCGCCGTCGTTGAAGAACAGCGCGAAGCGCTCGTCGAACGGTGCCGGCTCGAGCTCCCGGCGGCGGCCCATGACGCAGGCGGCGGCAGGGCAGAAGACGGCGACGGGCTCGCGCGGGGGGCCGCCGGCCCAGAGGTCGTTCTCGTAGCGCCGTCGCGCGAGCGCGCGACCGCCGCGCACGGCGTCGATCCGGCGCCCGACCGTGGTGTAGGCCCACAGCACGCCGCCGAGCCCGACGCGCCGCCGGGCGTGCAGCTGCGGCGTGCCGTCGGGATCGTGCAGCAGCGCCGCCACGAGCGCGACGTCCGGTCGCGCCGCCAGGCGGTCCAGCAGCGCTCGGGCGCAGCCGGGGTCCATGACGCAGTCGGGGTTCAGCACGAGGACGTGGGCGGCGGTCGTGGCCGCGAAGGCGGCGTTGACGGCCGCCGCGAAGCCGGTGTTGGACGGCATCGCGAGGAGCGCGACGCCGGCGGTCGCGCGCGCTCTGACGCGAGCCGCGTGTCGTCGCAGGAGGCGTTGTCGACGACGACGATCTCGAGCGTCAGGCCGCCCGACCCCTGCGCGAGCGCGCCGTCGAGGCACGCGTCGATCTCGCCGGCGTGATCGTAGGTGACGACGAGGATCGCGAGATCGGGGCCGGCGGGCACGCCACCAGCCTACGGCGGGTCGGGCGGGGCGGGACGCGCGCGGTGGCGGTGGCCGGCCGGCCACCGCCACCGCAGGGCGCGGTTAGGGGAGGTTCGTCAGGTTGATCGAGCTGACCGGCAGCGCGATGATCGACGACTCCGACAGCGTGAACCCGAGGTCGGCGCCGCACTGCAGCACGATGTCCGACGGCGCGCCGACGGTCCGCGTGACCTGCATGTGGAACGTGGCCGGCGCCTGGAGGCGGTTGGAGATGACGCTCTGGACCGACTGGGTCACGTCGCCGGCGGCGTCGAGCACGCAGCGTCCGGTCGGTGACTGCCGCGGCGGGGTCAGCCCGTCGAGCAGGCCGACGGGCGGCGGGAACGTCGACAGGATCGTGCTCGCCGTGATGACGTAGGCGCCCGCCGGCACCGTCAGCTTGGCGCCCTCGACGAGCTCGCCGCCGCCGCTCGTGGCGCCGGCCTTGCGCACGGCGTTGTAGGCGACGATGGAGCCGCCCGACGACGAGCCCGTCGCGCCCTTGCGCAGCAGCCGCTGCGTGCCCTTCGACAGCCGGTTCGACGTGATCGACCCCTTCTTGATGTCGATGCCGCGCAGCGTGCCGTTGCGGATGTCCGAGCCGGTCAGCGTGTTGTTCTTGACCTGGCTGGAGTTGCTGATCACGACCGCCCCGACGGCGGTTCCGGTGCACGCGACGACCAGCGCCACGCATGAGATGACGAGCGCCGGGCTCGGCAGTCGAAGCTTCATGTGATTCCCCTTACCTTGTGAGATGCCTGCGTCCCGCCTCAAGACCTTATTCCCTCTCGCCGTCAAAGGGGAAACCCCAACCGCCGGCGGACGTTGCGGTCATGACGCCCTGCAGAGATGGACGATCTCCCGCGGGTGGATCCCGTGGCGCCTCGCGGCCTCCGGTCCGAGGCGCTCGGCGTAGCGATCCTCGGTGACGGCGAAGCCGGCCGCGCGCAGGCGATCGGCGTAGTCGCGACCGTACGCGCGCACGTGGTCGCGCTGGGCGAACCGTCGCAGACGCTCCTGCGGGTCGGTGACCGTGGCGTCCTCGTCGGTGCGCTCCAGCAGGATCGGGACCTGCAGGATCGCCCAGCCCGAGGGCCGCAGCACGCGGCGCAGCTCGCGCATCGCCAGCGCGTCGTCGGGGATGTGCTCCAGGACGTGGCTGCAGAGGATCACGTCGAAGCTGCCGTCCGGGAAGCCGATCGCCGTGAGGTCCATGACGACGTCCGCGGCGCCGGGCTCGAGATCGGCGCTGAGGTAGTCGATCAGCGGCTCGCCGGCGATGCGGTCGCGCAGGACCGGCTCGGGCGCGACGTGCAGCAGGCGCTTGCGTGCGCCGCCGGCGACGAGCAGATCGGTCTCGTCGCGCAGGTACATCCACAGCAGCCGGTGGCGCTCGAGCGCGTCGCAGTGCGCGCAGCGCGCGTTCGGGCGCACGACGGTGCCGGCTCCGAACGGCTCGAAGCGGCGCGCTGGGGTCGCGCAGAGCGGACAGAGGACGCCGTTGCCCGCGACGGCCGGCAGGCGCGCGCGCAGGGCGCGAACCGGGCGCGAGCCGGCCAGCCCGCGCGCAGCCTTGAGCGCGGCGGCCCGCTTGGACATGGCGCGAGGATAGCTGCGCGCCTCACCAGCGCGCGCGGTGGTGCTCCATGACCCCGAGACCGCCGTGCAGCGTCCCGGCGCCCGGCAGCTCGCCGGCGAACGTCCCGAACGGCTGGCGGTAGTCGCTCTCGACGAGCGCCAGCCGGTCGCGCCGCCGGCGCACGGCCTCGGCCTGGAAGCGCAGCGTCTCGCCGCCGGCGAACGCGACGCCCGACAGGTCGGCGGCGAAGCGCACGGGCTCGACCTCGCGGGCCCGGCCGGCGATCCAGATCGAGCGCTCGCTCGCGACCGGGCCGTCGTTGACGCCCGCGACGAGGTTCCAGCCGACAGCGGCGCCGTCGGGGCCCGCGCCGATGCCGGCCGACCACCACCACTCGGTCTCGCGCGCGTGGTAGCCGGCGGTGTCGTCGACGATCGCGAGCGCGTGCTCGAGCTCGATCGCCGCGCCGCCGGGCAGGCGCACGGTCCCGCGCACCGGGCGCGCGGCCTGCTTGCGCGTCCACACGTACTGCGCGCCGTGGCGGTTGAGCGACTCGACGCCGCCGCCCTCGTCGATCGTCAGCTCGATCGAGATGCCGCGTCCGCGCACCCGGACGCCCCCGCCGCGACCGAAGCGCGTCAGCGCCGGGCCGGCCAGCCGCGTGCGCTCGTGCAGCTCGCCGCGGCGGCGGTCCCAGACCGCCCACCAGGAGCTGCGCGCCGGTCCGACGGCCGCGACCGCGGCGCACAGCATGAGCTCGTCGCAGAACACCGCGACGTAGCGCCAGCGCTTCAGCGGCCGCCCGCCGCGCAGCGCGACCATCCGCGCGGGCGGCAGTGCGACCGGCAGCGCGTGCGGCGGCGCCGCCGCGTCCCAGCGCAGCGGGAGCGAGGAGAGGCGCCCCATGGGGGTAGCATCCTTGCTGTTGACTGACCAGTCAATCCGGGAGCCTCGATCTCAGACCATGCGCGCCGCAGCCGTCCAGCTGACCTCCACGCCCGACGTCGACGCCAACCTCGAGCAGGCCGACATGCTGACCCGCGCGGCGGTCGCCGACGGGGCGCGGCTCGTCGTCCTGCCGGAGAAGTGGAGCGTCCTCGGACGCGGCGCGGCGCTCGTCGCGGGCGCGCAGGCGCTCGACGGTCCGGCCGTCTCGTGGGCGCGCGCCGTCGCGCGCGAGCTCGGCATCGACCTCGTCGCGGGTTCGATCTCCGAGCGCGTCGCGGGCCAGCGGCGGCTGAGCAACACCTCCGTGCACGTCGGCCCCGACGGCGAGCTGCGCGCGGCCTACCGCAAGGTGCACATGTTCGACGTCGTCGTCGAGGGCACCGTCTACCGCGAGTCCGAGCACGAGCAGCCCGGCGACGAGCTCGTCCTCAGCGCGACCGCCGGCGGCGTGCAGCTGGGGCTGAGCATCTGCTACGACATCCGCTTTCCCGAGCTGTACCGGATCCTCGCCGTCCGTGGCGCGCGCGTGCTCAGCGTCCCGGCCGCGTTCACCGTCCCGACGACGCGCGACCACTGGGAGATCCTGCTGCGCGCCCGCGCGATCGAGAATCAGGCGTTCGTCGTCGCCGCCAACCAGGTCGGCGAGCACGAGCCGGGGCTGCGCTCCGGCGGGCGCTCGATGATCGTCGACCCCTGGGGCGTCGTGCTCGCCCAGGCCTCCGATCGCCCCTGCCACGTCGTCGCCGACCTCGACCTCGAGGCGCAGGCGCGCATGCGCCGCGACCTGCCGGCGCTCGCCAACCGCCGCCCGAGCGCCTACGCCTGGCCCGCGGAGGCGCAGGCCTAGTGGCCGCATCGACGACGCCGCAGGACCGGCCGGCCGCGCCCGACAAGCGGCGCATGATCCTCGACGCGGCCGTCGTCGCGTTCGCCACGCGCGGCTTTCATGCGTGTCGCGTGTCGGACATCGCCGACGAGGCGAACGTCGCCTACGGGCTCGTCTACCACTACTTCCGCTCCAAGGACGAGGTGCTCGACACGCTGTTCCTCGAGCGCTGGAACGTCCTGCTGGACGTGATCTCCGAGATCGACCGCCAGCGGCTGCCCGCGCGCGAGAAGCTCTACGCGATCGCCTCGTTCATCGTGGACTCCTACCGCCACGACCCCGACCTCATGAAGGTCATCATCGTCGAGGTCACGCGGGCGGCGAACTCCTTCGGGCGCACGCACCTGGCGAAGATCCGCGAGGCCTACGCGCTCATCGCCGAGATCGTGCACAAGGCCCAGGACGACGGCTCGTTTCGCCGCGCCGTCACGCCGGGCTTCGCGGCGCTCGCCTTCTACGGCGCGATCGAGCAGGTCCTGACGGGCTGGATCTTCGACATGCTGCCCCGCGGCGAGGAGGAGTTCGACGAGGCGAAGGCGTTCATCGTCGAGACGATCTGCGGCGGCCTGGACGCAGACCGGGCGTCTGCCCGACCGGTCTGACAGGATGGAGGCCATGGCGAACAACGAGATGGTCAAGCGGCTCGTCTGGTCGGGCCTGCTCGCGGGCATCGGTGCTCTGGCATCGATCGCGACGACGCGGGCGGCCGCCGTGATTTGGCGGCGCATCTATGGGGAAGACCCGCCCGAGTGAGCCTTGCGGACCGCGACGACGACGCGCCCGACGCAGCCGATGCGGTGCCCGGCGTTGCCCCTGCGGCGCAGCCAGCCGGCGACGACGCCGCCCCCGAGCTTCCCGTCGACGACGCCGCCGTCGAGCCGGCCGGCGACGACGCCGCCCCCGAGCCCGCCGTCGACGACGCCGCCCCGAGCCCGCCGTCGACGGCGACGCCGTCGAGCTCGCGGCCGAGGATCCGCCGGCCGGCGAGCCGCTCGCGCGCGCTGCCGCCCCGGCGCCGATGCCCTTCCCGGTCGCCGAGCAGCCCGTCGCGATCGCCTCGACCGGTCCCGAGCCGATCGGCGTGACCTCGCTCGGGGAGAGCGCCGCGGCCTACGCGTCCGGTCACGCCCCCGCACCGTCGCCCGCCGTCGCGAGCCCGCCCGCCGGCCCGTCCTGGCAGCAGCAGGGCATGGACCTCGCCAGCGAGCGTCCCGAGCTCGTCGTCGGAGCCGCGTTCGCCGGCGGCATCCTCGCCGCCATGATCCTGCGTCGCCTTGGCAACTGAGAGCCCCACACACGACCTGGCCCAGACGGTCCAGGAGATCAGCGAGCGCGCGTCCCTGCTCGTCCGCGAGGAGATCGAGCTCGCCAAGGCCGAGGTCACCGAGAAGGTCACCAAGCTCCTGCGCGGGATCGTCATCGGCGTCGCCGCGGGCATCTTCGTCGTCGTCGGACTGCTCTTCCTCCTGCACGGCCTGGCCTGGCTGGCGTGGTATGCGCTGCCCGTCGGCAGCGGCTCGTTCTTCTGGGGCTTCTTCGTCGTCGCCGGCCTGCTGTTCGTCTGCGGCGGCGTCGCGGGCTACCTCGCCGCGCGCTTCTTCAAGGGCGGCGCCCCGCCGGTGCCCACGATGGCGATCGACGAGGCCGGCAAGATCAAGAAGACGCTCCTGCGCCGCAAGAAGAGGGCATAGAGGCGATGGCGACCCGCACGCCCGAGGAGATCCGCGCCTCGATCGAGGCCAACCGGCGCGAGCTGGGCAACTCGATGGAGCGCCTGCACAGCGAGATCGCGGTGCTCACCGACTGGCGCGGCCAGCTGCTCAAGCACCAGAAGCAGGCGGTCATCGCAGCGGCGGTCGCCGGCTTCGTGATCGGCGGCGGCGTCGCCGCGTTCGGCGGCCTCTTGCGCCGCAGGCGCTAGTGGGTCATCCAGGAACGTTCGACCGGAAACCCGGGATGCCGGCGCCGACTGGCAAGGACGCAGGACCGAAGGTGTGGCTCTGCCACATCGAGCGTCCGAGGACGCCGCCAGGCGGTGATCGGCGCCCGGGGTTCCGGGTCAAACGTTTGTGGATGACCCACTACTAGCCGCAACGCCCCATCCCGCGGGGTCGCGCGCAGCGTCGTCCGCCGCGCCGCCTACATTGCGCGGCGTGAACGTCTGGGATGCCCTGACCACGCGGCACATCGCGCGCATCCTGTTGACGGTCGCCGCGTTCTCGGCGCTGCTGTATCTGCTCGTCGAGGTGCGCAGCACGCTGATGCTGCTGGGGATCGCGGTCTTCCTCGCGGTCGCGCTCGGGCCGGCGGTCGACCTCTTCTCGCGCGGGCCCCTGCCGCGGGCGGCGGCGATCCTCTTCGTCTACGTCCTCATCTTCAGCGTCATCAGCGGCGTGCTGGCGCTCATCGTGCCGCCCGTCGTCAACGGCGCCACGGCGCTGTCGCAGGACATCCCGGGCTACGTCGACGACCTGCGCACGAACAAGGCGGTCCGCGAGTTCGACAACAAGTACGACCTCACCTCGCGGCTCAGCGAGCAGGCGCAGAAGCTGCCGGCGCGGCTCGGCGACGCGGCGGGAGCCCTGCAGGGCATCGCGGCGGGGGCGGTCAACGCGGCCTTCCAGCTGCTGACGATCCTGACGCTGACGTTCTTCTTGCTGCTCGACGGCAGGCGGATCACCGACTTCCTGCTCGCCCGCTTCGGGCGCCACCGCGAAGAGCGCCTGCGCGGTGTCGCGGAGAAGATCTACAAGTCGACCGCCGGCTACGTGGCCGGCGCCCTGACGATCACGTCGATCAACGGCATCCTGACGTTCGTCGTCCTGTCGATCCTCGGCGTCCCGTTCGCGGTGCCGCTGGCCGTGCTCATGGCGTTCTTCGGCCTCATCCCGCTCGTCGGCGCGACGATCGGCGGCGTCGTCATCCTCGTCGTCACGCTGTTCACCGACTTCCCGCAGGCGACGATCATCTACGCGATCTTCCTCGTCATCTACCAGCAGGTCGAGAACAACGTGCTGCAGCCGTTCATCTTCAAGCGCACGGTCAACGTGCCGCCGCTGGCGGTCATCGTCGCGATCCTCGCCGGCGCCTCGCTGCTCGGCATCGTCGGCGCGCTCGTCGCGATCCCGATCGCCGCCGCGCTGCAGATCCTGTTCAAGGAGTACTACGCCGGCCAGACGCTGGTCTCCGGGAGCGTGATCCTGCCCGAGAGCGGCCCGCCCCCGCCGTCCGGCGACGATCCGCCGCCGCCCTCCGCGCCGGCGCTCGTCGGTCCGCGCACGCCGAAGCCGAAGCCCGGGCCCGCCTGACGGCAGGTCCGGCGCGCCCGCCTGACGGCAGGCCCGGCGCGCCGCGCGCGACGGGAACGGACCGGCCGCCGCGCGGCGTCGCCGTCAGCCGTCGAGGTCGGACGCGGGCAGCCCGCCGACGCCGATCATGCCGAGACCGGCGTGAGCGCCGATCACGGGGCCGACCTCGCCGACGAAGCGCGGCTCGCAGCCGAAGATCTCCACGCCGCGCCCGACGAGCCGCCGGGCCTCCGCGGGCGCCTGGATGTGCTGCACGCACCAGGCGTCCGCGCCGTCGGCGTGCAGCGTGCGCAGGTACTCGACCAGGTTGCCGCCGAGACGTCCGTGGATGACCGATCGGTGGGTCGGCACGAGGGCGGCCGTCAGCGGCGCGGGTCGACGACGAGCTTGCGCGCCGCGCCGGAGGCCGGTCGTCGGAGCGCGTCGTGCAGCTCGTCCAGGCCGATCGTCGGGCCCGCCAGCGCGCGCCAGTCGACCTCGCCGGCCGCCAGCAGCGCCAGCGCGCGGTCGACCTCGGCCGGCGTGTGGTGAAAGGCGCCGCGCACGTCGAGCTCGGCGTAGTGCAGCGGCGCGGCGGGCAGCGTCACCTCGCTGCCCGCCGGGCAGCCGCCGACGAGGACGACCGTCGCGCCGGGCCGTGCCGCCGCGATCGCGGCGCGCCAGGCAGCGGGGCGCCCGACGGCCTCCATGACGAGCGCGTGGCCGTGCGGCGCCAGCGCCGCGACCGCCCGCGCCCCGAGCGCCCGCGCCTGCGCACGGCGCTCGGCGTGGCGGTCGGCGAGCGTGACCTCGCAGCCGCGCAGGACGAGCAGGCGAGCGAGCATGAGCCCCATCGTGCCGCCGCCGAGCACGGCGGCGCCGGCCCCGGCGCGGGCCGCGTCCCCGGCCCGCGCGATCGCGTGCACGGCGGCGGCGAGCGGCTCGGCGATCGCGGCGCCCGCCGGCTCGAGCCCATCCGGAACGCGGTGCAGCGCCGCGCGCGGCGCCGCGATCCGCTCGGCGAAGCCGCCGAGCACCCACGTCATCCGCACGCACAGCTGGGTGCGGCCCGCCGCGCACGGGCCGCACGCCCCGCAGGGCACCGAGTCGCCGACGAGCACCCGCTCGCCGGTGTCGTCGCGCACGCCGGCGGTCTCGTGGCCGAAGCGCGCAGGGTACGGACCGAGGATGAGATGTCCGTGCAGCAGGCACTTGACGTCGGTCGCGCACGCCGTCGCGGCCTCGACGTGCACGAGCACCTCGCCCTCGGGCTCGTCGACCTCGGCGACGCGCAGGTCGCCGGGACCGTGCAGCATCGCCGCCCTCATGGGATGACGACGGCCTTGATCGCCTCGCCGCGGCGCTGCAGCTCCAGCGCGCGCCCGGTGTCGGCCAGGCCGACGCGGTGCGTGACGAGCGGGCGCGGGTCGATCCGCCCGCTCGCGAGCAGCTCGAAGGCCGCCCGCATGTCGGCGGGCCCCGCCGACCAGCTCGAGCAGACCGTGATCTCGCGCAGGAACAGCTGCTCGGCGTCGAGGCCGAGCGACGCTCCGGGCTTCGTCGTCGCGTAGAGGCACAGCGTCCCGCCGGGCCCGAGCGCGGCGGCGGCGCCGCCGATCGCCGCCTCCGCGGCGGTGGTGAGAAACGCGACGTCGACCGGCTCGTCGGCGTGGTGGGTCGCGCCCCAGGACTCGGCGAGCCGGCGCCGGTCCTCGCGCGGCTCGCGGATCCAGACGGCGTCGGCGCCGCGCGCGTGCGCCGCGGCGATCGCGAGCAGGCCGTTGGAGCCCGCGCCGACGACGAGCAGCGCGTCGCCCGCCGCCAGCCGCGCGCGGTCCAGCGCGCGCAGCACGCAGCCCAGCGGCTCGACGAACGTCGCGACGACCGGGTCCAGCTCGCCGAGCGCAAGCAGCTCGGGGACGAGCGCGGCCTCGACGCGGATGCGCTCGGCGAAGCCGCCCGGCTCGATCGCGGTGGCGCGGAAGCGGTCGCAGAGCGTCTCGTGCCCGCGCCGGCAGCGCCGGCATTCGCCGCAGGGCGCGTGGTGGTGGACGACGACCCGGTCGCCCGGCGCCACGGATGCGACGCCCGCGCCGACCTCGACCACCTCGCCGACGACCTCGTGGCCGAGCACGCCGGGCAGCTTGCGAGCGACGTAGGCGTCGCTGACGTCCGAGCCGCAGACGCCGCAGGCGAGCACGCGGCAGACGACCTCGCCCGGTCCCGCGACGGGGTCGGGCAGCTCGTCGACCGTGACGTCGTGCGGCGTGGTGGACCGGGCAGCGAGCAAGCGCTACCCGCCGTCGAGCGCGCCGGCCGCGCCGGTCGCGCCGCCCGCGCCGCCCGCGACGTCGGGCGCGAGCGCCGCGGCCCCAAGCAGCGCGGTGACCGACGCGGTCGTCGGCGGCGATGCGATCCCGCGCTCGGTCACGAGCGCCGTCACGAGCTCGGCGGGGGTGACGTCGAAGGCCGGGTTGCGGCACGGGGTGTCGGCCACCGTCAGCAGCGCGCCGCCGGCGTGGCGGACCTCGTCGGCCGAGCGCTCCTCGATGACGATCTCGTCGCCGCTGGCGATCGACGCGTCGATCGTCGACGTCGGACCCGCGACGAGGAAGGGGATCCCCGCCGCGCGCGCGGCCAGCGCGTGGGCGTAGGTGCCGACCTTGTTGGCGGCGTCCCCGTTGGCGGCGACGCGGTCACAGCCGACGATCACCGCGTCGACCTCGCCGCGCCGGATCAGCCCCGCCGCCGCGCCGTCGACGAGCAGCTCGTGGGGGATGCCGAGCCGGCCCAGCTCCCAGATCGTCAGCCGCGCGCCCTGCAGCAGCGGGCGCGTCTCGCAGGCGAGCACGGAGATCTCGCCGCGCGCCGCGAGCTCGATGACGACCGCGAGCGCGGAGCCGGCGCCGCCGCAGGCCAGCGCGCCCGTGTTGCAGTGCGTGAGGATCCGCCGCGAGCCCGCGAGCACGTCGGCGCCGAGGCGGGCGATGGCGCCGCTCGCCGCGTCCTCGGCGGCATGGATCGCCTCGGCCTCGGCGCGCGCGACGGCAGCGCGCTCGCCGATCGCTGCGCCGAGCGCGGCCGCCTGCACGCGGTCGACCGCCCAGGCGAGGTTGACCGCCGTCGGACGGGCGGCGCGCAGGATCGTCGCCGACTCGCGCAGCGCCGCGTCCTCGGGGCAGCGGGCGACGGCCATCGCGAGGCCGTAGGACGCCGCGATGCCGATGTTCGGCGCGCCGCGCACCGCCAGGCGCGCGATCGCGGCGGCCGTGTCGGATGCCCCCTGGAGGCCGATCCACGTCTCCTCGCCGGGCAGCAGGGTCTGGTCGAGCAGCCGCAGGTGGTGTCCGTCCCACGTCAGCGCAGCGATCGGGGCGCAGGTGCCGGTAGCCATGGGCGCGATGCTAGTGATCGCTTCAGCGCGCGCGAGCCCCCGCATCGGGGCCGGAGTCCGGGGAGGATGATGCCCGCGCCCTCCTCGCGGGCTGCTACGGTCGGCTTCACGCATGCGCCGTCTGCTCCTCGCCGCGCTCGCGGCCGCGCTCGCGTCACCGGCCACCGCACAGGCCGCCGCCCCGATCCTGGCGCTCGCCGCCGTCCAGCCGGGGATGGCCTGCGAGGGCCTCACCGTCGTGCGCGGCGTGCAGATCACGTCGTTTGACGTCGAGGTCCTCGACGTCATCGGTCGTGAGCGCGCGAGCGCCGCGCGGATCCTCGTACGCGTCTCGGGGCCGGCGGTGGACGCGACGGGCCTCGGGCCGGGCTTCTCGGGCTCGCCGATCCTCTGCGCGGGCGCCGACGGCGTCGCCCGGAACATCGGCGCGATCTCGGAGACGGTCGGCGAGTACGGCGGGCGGACCGCGCTCGCCACGCCGATCGAGGCGATCCTCAGCCAGCCCGCGGCGCCGCCCGCGGCGACGCGCTCGAGCGCCGGCGCGCGCAGCTCGATCGTGGGCGCTCGCAGCCTCGCCGGACCGCTGACGATCGCCGGCGTGCGCCCGTCGCTCGCGCGTCCCCTCGTGCGCGCGGCCCGCAAGGCCGGCCGCGTGCTCATCGCCTCGCCGGCCGCGACGCAGGCCTCGTTCGCGCCCCCGCCGCTCGTGCCCGGGGCGGCGGCCTCGATCGGGCTGACGTCGGGGGACATCGTCATCGGCGCGATCGGCACGATCGCCTACGTCGACGGGCCCAGCGTGTGGCTGTTCGGCCACGAGCTCGACGCCGCCGGACGGCGCTCGCTGATCCTGCAGGACGCCACGATCCACACGGTCGTCAACAACCCCGTCGGCGCGGAGGACCTGTCGACCTACAAGCTCGGCTCACCGGGCAACGACCGCGGCACGATCACGTCGGACGGACCGTCCGCCGTCGTCGGGTCGCTCGGCGCGCCGCCGCCGAGCTTCTCGCTGCGCGTGACGGCCAGGGACCTCGACACCGGCCGCCTGCGCGGCGCGCTCACGACGGTCGCCGACGAGAGCGACGTCGGCCAGCCGACCGGGAGCTCGCCGCTGGCGATCGTCGCCGCCGGAGCCGTCGCGGAGGCCGCGGCCGAGGTGCTCTCCGGTGCGCCCGCGCGCCAGAGCGGCGAGCTGTGCATGCGCGTCGCGCTGCGCGAGCTGCGCGCGCCGATGCGGTTCTGCAACCGCTACGTCGTCGACGGCATGAGCCAGAACGCGCTCGCCGGCGCGGCGGGATCGGATGCCGCGAGCGGCGTCGCCGTGCTGGAGCGCTACCGCTTCGGCGCCCTGCACCCGACCTCGATCGAGATCGGGCTGCGCCTGCGCCGCGGGGTGCACCAGGCCTGGCTCGTCGGGTCCGATGCGCCGCGCATCGCCCGGCGCGGGCACACGATCGGGCTGCGGCTGCGCCTGCGGCGCACCGGCACCGGCGTCAGGACGACGCGCGTCGTGCGGCTGCGCATCCCGCGCGACACGCCGCCGGGCCTGCAGACGGTGCGCCTCAGCGGCACGGCGGCCGAGAGCGGCGGCGACCCCGGCGCCGACGGCGATCTGAGCTTCCTCTTCGGGGGGCCCGGCGACGACGACGATGCCGGGCCGGCCTCCGTCGAGGAGCTGCGCGAGGCGTTCACCGAGCTCGCGCGCTATGACGGCGTGACGGCCAGCATCCGCGGCGCGGAGATCCGCGTGCTCCGTGACCCGCGGCTGCGGATCACGGGCCAGAGCAGCCTGCGGCTGCTCGTCCGCTGATCAGCCGAGCCGGTTCTCGATGCCCATCGGCGCCGCCTGGGCGGGCGCCGCGGCCGGAGCGGCCTGGGCGCCGGCCGGCGCGGTGGCGCCGAGCGTCGCGGCGAGCTCGCCGGCCTCGTACATCTCGGTGACGATGTCGCAGCCGCCGATCAGCTCTCCGTTGTGGAAGAGCTGCGGGATCGTGGGCCAGTTCGACAGCGCCGACAGCTCCTGGCGGATGCGCGGGTCGGGCAGGACGTCGACGGCGGCGAACGGCGCCTCGAGCTGCTGGAGCATCGCGACGGTGCGCGCCGAGAAGCCGCATGCGGGGCTGTCGGGCGTCCCCTTCATGAAGAGGATCGTGTCGTTGTCCTTGATCGCCTCGGCGATCAGGTCGCGGATCTGGGTGTCGCTCATGTGACCTCCGTCTTCAGTTCAAGGGCATGCATCACGCCGCCGAGCTCGCCGTCGAAGACCTCCATGACGAGCCGGTGCTGCTGGATGCGCGTGAGGCCCTCGAAGGCGGACGCGCGCACGTGGGCGCTGAAGTGCACCTCGTCGGCTGACCGCACGTCGGCCTCGGCGCCGGGGATGGCGGCTTCGATCCGGCTCTTGACCTCTGCTGCGCTGGGCATCTGCCCGACAGCCTAGCGATTGCGATCGCCGTCAAGCTCGCTTGCCCGGGCGCTACACTTCCTGAAGTATTGACGGTACACCTGAACCGACGCCGGGAGTTGCTCACATGATCACGATCACCGACAAGGGCGCTGAGAAGGTCCACGAGTTCCTCGGCGCCCAGGGGGCCGGCGAGACTGATGCGGGCCTGCGCGTCGGCGTGAAGGGCGGCGGCTGCTCGGGCTTCCAGTACAACCTCGCGTTCGACCAGCAGCGCGACGGCGACGAGGTCTTCGAGTTCGCTGGCCTGAAGGTGTACGTCGACCAGCCCAGCCTGCCCTACGTGCGCGGCTCGGTGATCGACTACGTGGAGTCGCTGCAGGGCGCGGGCTTTCAGGTCAACAACCCCAACGTCGTCGCCGCCTGCGGCTGCGGCTCGTCGTTCCGCGTGGCCGACGAGGAGGAGTGCTCGGCGGTCTAGTCCGACCGCCGGTCGGGCACCGTCCATACGGTCTAGGGCTGTCCGGCGTCGCCGCCCGGCACGCCGGTGTTCGTCGAGTACTTCGGCTGGATCTTCATCTCCGGCCGGAAGGAGTGCACGGCCTGCGCGACCGCGATCGCCGACTCGGCGAAGCCGGTCGCGATGAGCTTGAGCTTGCCCGCGAAGGTCGTGATGTCGCCGCAGGCCCAGACGCCGGGCAGGTTGGTCTTCATGACCTGGTCGACGACGAGCGCCCCCTTGGAGATCTCCAGGCCCCAGTTCTTCAGCGGCCCGAGCGCGGTCTTGAACCCGAGCTGCAGGAGGATCGCGTCGACCTGGATCTCGATCTCGCGCGTGTCGTCGTCGGAGTGCACGAGGCGCACGCGCTCGATCGCGCCGTTGCCGATGACCTCGCGGATCTGAAACGGGACGTGGAGGTCGACGTGGCCCGCGCCGGCCGCCGACATGACCTGGTTGACGGTCAGCTCGTGGGCGCGGAAGCCTTCGCGCCGGTGACACAGCGCGACGGACTGCGCGGTGTGCAGGAGGTTGATGACCCAGTCGCAGGCCGAGTCGCCGCCGCCGATGACGAGCACCTTCTTGCCGGCGAACTCGGACTTCGAGCCGACGAGGTAGTGCGCGCCGCGGCCCTCCCAGGGCGTCATGTCGAAGCCCGGCAGCTTCTTGGGCTCGAACGCCCCGTGGCCGCCGGCGATGATGACGGCGCGGCTGCGCAGCTGCGGGTGGTCGGGGTTGTTCGTGTTCAGGACGACGAGGTCGTCCTCCCACGCGATCGTCTCGATCGTCGTCTCGAGGTGGACGGGCACGTCGAACTGCTCGAGCGCCTGGCGGCGCAGGTCCTCGACGAGGTCCTTCGCGAGGATCTTCGGATGGCCGGGGACGTCGAAGATCCACTTCTCCGGATACAGCGCCGTGAGCTGCCCGCCGATCTGCGGCAGCGAGTCGACGATCCGCGAGGACGCCTCGCGCATGCCCGCCCAGAACGCGGTGCTCAGGCCGACCGGTCCGGCCCCGATGACGGTGATGTCCCTGATCTCGCCGGGCTGCTCGTGCATGTCGCTACGGCACCTGCGCCGCGATCTGCTCGCCGTCGAGCGCCGACAGCGCGCGCTCGACGGACGCCGAGATGCAGGTGAACGTCGGCGTGTCGCGCAGCGTGTACGAGGAGGACTTGGTGGTGCGCAGGCGCTGGACGAGGTCCAAGAACGAGCCCGCGTCGTCGGTCTCGAAGGCGACGACGAACTCCTGGTCGTCCAGGCCGAACGAGTACGACGTGTTCAGATCGATCTCGGGGTACTCGCGGCCGAGCCGGATGTGCTCCTGCATGATCCGGTAGCGCTCCTCGGGATCCAGGGCGTACCAGGCCCGCGTCTTGACGAACGGATAGACGAAGAGGTACTTCGCGTGCGCGGGGCGAACCTCCAGGCGCGACTCGTCGGAGTACTCCGACGCTTTCGTCATCGCGAGGAAGGAGTGCGGGATCGTCGCCCACTGCATGAGCCCGCTCTGGCCGAGGACGACATGGAACTCGTGGATACGATCGAGGTTCTGCGCCTGCGTGAGCAGCATCAGATCGGTGTCCCCGCGCGTGCCGATCGTCGAGAACGCCCGCAACAGGTGCCCGTCCGCGAAATCCGCGCATGCGGCGGCGAACTCGCGCTTGCCGGCCTCGCGGACGCCGGCGTCCAGCCGCCGCCAGGCGGGATCGAGCTTCAGGAAGGTGTACTTGACGAAATGACGCGACGGCACGGACAGACAGGATAGAGCGGCCGATGCCGCGCTTCGCTTTCGCCGCGCGCCTGCCGCGCGCCGCCGCCGCGGCGCTGTCGGCGCTCGCGCTGTCGCTCCTCGCGCCGGCCGCGCCGGCGCCCGCGGCGAGCCCCGCCGCCGGCGAGCCGCGGGCGGTCGTCGCGTTCCTGCCGGCCGGTGGCGACGACAACCCGGCGCCGATCCTCGACCGGCTCGCAGCCCGGCGCGAGCTGGCCCTCGGGCTCATGAGCGCGACGCAGGGGCCGTTCTCGGCGCAGCAGATGATGCTCGACATCTCGGCGGGGTCGCGCACGTCGCGCGCGGTCTACACGCCGCCGGAGGAGCCGCGGCTCGAGCTCGTCGTCGGCGCCGGCGCCAGCGGGTTCATCTTCGGCTGGACGAAGGCCACGCGGCGCGCCGCCTCGGCGCTCGCGCAGATCGATCCCGGCATGCTCGCGGCGCAGGCGCCCGGCGGCGCCGGCTACGGCGGCGTCGCGGGCCGGTCGAACATCGAGGCGGTCGTGGCGGCCGATCGCGAGGGCGACGTCGCCGCGGTCTCGCTCGGCTCGGCCGCCACGCTCGCCGCGCGCGTACGGCTGCTGCTGCGCGACCGGCGCCTCGTCGCGGTGGGCCTGCCGACGGCGCGCAAGGGCGACCGTGCCCTGGACGGGCTGCTGCGCGGCAGGCGCCCCGGTGAGCTGCTCGTCGTCATCCAGGCGCCGCCGCGCGGTCGGGCGCCGCAGCTGCTGCCGATCGGCATCGCGGGCCTCGGCGAGGCGGGTGCGCTGACGTCGCCCACGACCCATCTGGAGGGCATCGTCGCGGGCATCGACGTTCCGTTCACGGTGCTGCGCCACCTCGGCGCCGAGGTGCCGTCCGCCGTCCGCGGCCAGCGCATCCGCGTCGACGGCCCGCGCGACGCCGCCGCGCTGGCGACCGTCGAGGCGCGCCTGCGCGTCGTCGGCGGCCGCCGCGTGTCGGCGCTCGGCGCGCTCGTGTTCACGTGGCTGGCGCTCGTGCTCGCGCTCGGGATCGTCGCCGACCGGCGCGGCGTGCTCGCCGGCATGCGGATCGGCGGCCTCGCCATCATGTGGGTGCTGCCGATGCTGCTGTTCACCGGCTGGCTCGCGCCGGGACGGCTGCCGGAGATCGCGATCGTCGTCGCCGGCTCCTTCGCGCTGGCAGCGCTGACCGACCGCTTCGTGGCATGGCCGCGCGCGCCGCTCGTGCCGTCCGCGCTGGCGGTCTGCTCCTACGCGGTCGATCTCGCGTTCGGATCGCCGCTCATCATCCGCTCGCTGCTGGGGCCCAACCCGCGCTCCGGCGCTCGCTTCTACGGCCTGGGCAACGAGCTGGAGTCGACGCTCGCGGTGCTGCTGCTCGTCGCGCTCGGCGCGCTGCTGTGGGGTCGCGGCCGGTCGCGCGCGAGCGCCGCGGTCGTCGCGGGCGCAGGAGCGGCTGTTCGCGGTCTTCGTCGGCGCCGGGCAGCTCGGAGCCGACGTCGGCGGCGTCATCACCGTCGGCGCGGGGACCGCGGCCGCGACGCTGCTCATGCTTCCCGGCCGGCCGTCGCTGCGCTCGATCGTGCTCGCCGCGGCGGTCCCGTTCGCCGGGCTCATGGCGCTCGCGCTGCTCGATCTCGCCAGCGGCGGCAACGGGCACTTCACGCGCTCGATCCTGCGCGCCGACAGCCCGACCGCGCTGTTGGACGTGGTCGAGCGCCGCTACGCGCTCGCCTACGACATCCTGACGCGCGGCGTCATGCCGCTGCTGACGCTCGTCACGCTGCTGGCGGTGGCGTACGCGGTGCGTCACCGCGAGCGCGTCTTCGCCCCGCTGCGCGGCTCGCCCTCGTGGCAGGCGGCGCTCGTCGGCGGCCTGGCCGGATCGGTCGCCGGCGCGCTGACGAACGACTCCGGTCCGATGCTGTTCGTCTTCGGCGTGTTCCTGCTGGGCTGCGCGACGGCCTACCTGCGCGCCGCGCCGCAGACGGCGGCGGGCGTGCAGCGCGAGGACCGCGATCGGCGGGCGGGCGCAGATCGCCCGGCGCGCGCCGGCGGCCCCGGCATCGAGCGGCGGACCGCCGGGTAGGATGCCCCGATGCGCATCGCGCTGGTGTCCCCGTATTCGTGGACGTATCCGGGGGGGGTGACGCGTCACATCCAAGCCCTCGCGGAGCAGTACCTGGCCGCCGGCCACGAGGTGCGCGTCCTGTCCCCGGTCGATCCCGACGACCATCTCACCGCGCGGCTGCATCGCGGCGCGCGGCCGTCGCAGCGACCGTTGCCCGACTACCTCGTGCCGCTGGGACGCACGCTCGGGTTCCCCTCCAACGGGGCCGTCTCCAACGTGGCCTTCGGAACCTCCACCGTGTGGCGGCTGCGGCGCGAGCTCGAGCGCGGCTACGACGTCGTGCACCTGCACGAGCCGGTCGCTCCGATCCCCGGCTGGGACTCGCTGATGACCGTCGACGCCCCGCTCGTGGCGACCTTCCACTGCTACTCGGAGAACGTCTTCTCCAACACGCTCGCCAACGCCTTCGGCGCCCGCCGCCGGCTCAATCGCCTGCATGTCCGCATCGCCGTGTCGCAGGCGGCGGCCTGGACCGGGCGGCGCTTCTTCGGCGGCAGCTACCGGATCATCCCCAACGGGGCCGACGTGCCCGACGGCGTGCCGGCCGCCCGCGAGCGCCGCGGTGAGACGCTGCGGATCGCCTTCGTCGGCCAGGCGGTCGAGCGCAAGGGCCTGCCGGTGCTGCTGCGCGCGTTCGAGGCGCTGCGCGAGCACGTCCCCGCCCGGCTCGACGTCGTCGGCGTCGACGACGAGCAGCTCGCTCGGCTGCTGGCGGACCGGCGCGGCGTCGTGGCGCACGGCAGGTGCGACGACGAGCACAAGCTCGCGGTCGTGGCCGGGGCCGATCTGCTCTGCGCGCCGTCGCTCGGCGGCGAGAGCTTCGGCATGGTCCTCACCGAGGCCTTCGCGGCCGGCACCCCCGTCGTGGCATCGGACATCGCCGGCTACCGCGACGTCGTCGAGCACGGCCGCAACGGCCTGCTCGTGCCGCGCGGCGACGCGACGGCGCTCGCGCGGGTGCTGCGCGACCTCGCGCTGGACGACCGCCAACGCGCCGACCTCGCCGCCGGCGCCGCCGCGTCGGCGCCGCGCTACGCCTGGCCGCGGGTCGCCCGCGAGGTGCTCGCGGCCTACGAGGACGCCATCGAGCTGCACGCGCGCGCGCCGCAGGGCGTCGGCGCGCGGTTGGGCATCGTGCCGGCCGACGGCGACCGCGTGCCGGCCCGGCGCCTGGCCACGCTCGAGCCGGCGCTCCCGCGCTCGGCGCGCGACGCCTCGCGGCCCGGGGGCCGGATGGCGCGGCGCCTGGCGCTCGGCGCCGTCGCGCTCGTCGCGGTCGCGCTCGCGGTCCTCGCGCTGCAGCGAATCGGCGTGCAGCGCATCGGCGAGGCGCTGCTCGCCGCCGCGCCCCCGTGGGTGCTGCTCGGGCTCGGGCTCATGTGCTTCTCGATGATCCTGCGCGCCGTCTGCTGGCACGCGATCCTGCGCGCCGCTCTGCCGGGCGCCGGCGTGCGCCAGCGCGACGCGCTGCAGGGCACGTTCATCGGCGTGCTGATGTCCGCGACGCTGCCGGCGCGCCTCGGCGAGCCGTCGCGCGCCTTCGTCGTCGCACGCCGGATCGGCGGCGCCCGCGAGCACCTGCCGGTCGTGCTCGGCACGATCGTCTCGCAGTCGCTGTTGAACATCCTCGCGCTCGTCGTGCTGGGAGCGATCATGTTCTCGACCGTCGACCTGTTCACGCACCAGACCGCGCTGCTCGTGGTCGCCGTCGCGCCGCTGGCGATCGCGCTCGTCCTGCTGGCCGCGCCCGCGCTGCTGCGCTCCGGCAAGCCGTCGCGCTACGCGCGCATGGCGGCGCTCATGTGGCAGGCCCGCGCGGCCCTCGTCCAGCTGCGCGACGGCCTGACGGTCTTTCGCCGGCCCCGGCTGGGTGCGCTGGCCACCGCGGCGCAGCTCTCCGCATGGGCGGTGCAGTGGCTGTCGTGCTACGTGCTGCTGATCGCGCTCGGGCTCGACGACAGGGCCGGCATCGCCGCCGCCGCCGCGGTGCTGTTCGCGGTCAACGTCACCGCCGTCCTGCCCGCGACGCCGTCCAACGTCGGCGTCTTCCAGGCCGCCTGCGTCGCGGTGCTCGCCGCCTACGGCGTGGGCTACGCCGACGCGCTCGCGTTCGGGATCATCCTGCAGTCCGTCGAGGTGGCGACGGCCGTGGCGATGGGCGCGCCGGCGCTCGTCAAGGAGGGCCTCTCCTGGCGGGAGGTGCGCCTGCGGGCGATGCAGGGCTCGCCCGTCGAGCTCGCGCCCGTGCAGCGCTTCGGGCGCAGCGAGGTGCACGAGCCGGCCTGATCGCGGCCCCTGCGCCGGGGCGGCGCCGCGCGGCGCAGCGCGCCGCTCAGCAGGGGTCGTGCGGGATCGCCGCCGGCGCGCCCGCGTAGGCCAACCAGGCGCGGTAGGAGCCGAACGTGCGTCGCAGCGAGGAGCTCACGAGGCCGACGGGGAAGTCCGGCGCGTCGCGGAACGTGTACTGGATGGCGGCGTCGACGCGGTCGCTGCGCGCCCATCCGCGCAGCGCCGCCGACATCGCCTCGCAGCGGTGGTCGAACGTGCCGGTCTCGGCCATCCAGAGGCGCTTGGGCTCCGCGCAGCGCTTGGAGTCCAGCGCGGCGAGGACGCCGCCGACGAGCCCGCGCGGCTCGGCCTTGGCGGGGCTCACGCGCCGCGGCGCCCGGCCGCGGCGGCCGGGCTCGCCGATGTACGCGTGCTGGGCGAACGGCCCGGCGCTGCAGACGACGTCGCGCGGGAGGCGCCGGATGAACTCGCTCGCGGCGGCGCCGTACGTGCGGCGCGTCTGGAGCCCCGCGAGGCTGCCGAGCACGAGCGTCTGGTCGTAGCGCAGCTCCCTCTTGGCGGCGCGCACGAGCTTGGCGTACGCCGCGGGCGACACGGCCCTGGCGCGGACGTCGCAGGTCGCCCGCTGCGGCTGCAGGAAGGCGGGGTGGTTGGGCTCGTTCCACGGCGTGACGAAGTCGATCTTCACGCCGACCTTGTCGGCGAGCGCGTTGAGCCCGCGCAGGAACCTGCGGTACTGCGCGACGCGCGGCATCTGCGAGCGCGGGTGGCTGGCGCGGGCCTTCTGGCAGCCCGGGTAGCGGATCGCCGCCCAGGTCGGCGTGAAGTAGGGGACGGCGAGGATCCTCCAGCCGCCGTCGATCTCCTGGCGGCGCTTGATCGCCCGCAGCAGCGAGCGGATGCCGCGGTGCGACACGCAGCGCGGCGCGGTCGGCGGGCAGCCGCTGGCGGGCGCGTCCCAGTTGGGCTTGCGCCCGCGGCGGGGCTGCAGGCGCTCCCACGGCACGAGCACGCGCACGTAGCTGGGCTTCAGCGCGATGAGCCGCGTCGCGGTGCGCCAGCTCGCGCCCGCCGGCTCGAGGAAGCGCGTGTCGCTCTCGGTGATGCCGATCGAGAGCGGCGGAGGTGGTGGCGGCGGCGGGGGCGGCGGCGGCCGGCAGGCCCCGAGTCCCGCGACGCCGCACTGGGCGCCGGCGGACGCGGTCAGCGCGGCGCAGGCCGCAAGCGCCGCGAGGACGATCGGGACGGGGGCTCGCGGGCGGCGCACGGCGGCGCGATCGTAGCCGTTGATGCGGTCGCCACGGCATGATCGGGCGATCGCACGTCGAATCACCACGGCGATGCCCGACGCCTGGGTCTACCTCCTGCGCTGCGGCGACGGCTCGCTGTACTGCGGCTGGACGACGGATCTCGAGCGCCGCCTCGCGGCCCACGGCGCGGGCCGCGGGAGCCGCTACACGGCGAGCCGCCTGCCCGTGACGCTCGTGCTCGCCCAGCCGATGGCCGACCGCGGTGCGGCACGCCGCGAGGAGGCGCGCGTCAAGCGCCTGAGCCGTGCCGAGAAGCTCGCGCTCGTCGCAGCCGGGCCGGTCGGCGTGTAAGGTCGCGCGCTCGCCGGTGGCCGCAACGCCGCCGCGCGCCACGTCGTCGATCCGGGGGATGTCCATACGGTGCGCCTGAAAAGGCTCTTGTCGACCGCCGCGTCGCGTGCGTGGCTGGGCGTCGCGCTCGCCGGGCTCGTCGTCGTCGTGCTCGTCCTCGCGCTGTCGTTGATCCCGCGGCTCACGGCCGGGCAGCGCGTCGTCGATGCGGCCGCGCCGGCCTTCAGCGAGGCGCGCGTCGCGGGCACGCGGGCGGGCGTCGACGTGCTCTCGCGCTACGTCGACGTCGCCGACCCGCTGCTGACCGCACGCGGCGGCGCGAGCACGGACGTCGACGCGCTCGTCGGGCTCATGCGCAAACGGCTGGGCCTCACGAGCGCCCAGGTGCGCCGGATCCTGCGGCGCGAGGCGCCGCATCTGGAGGCGCTCACGCGGGCGCTGCCGCTCGACGGGATCGCCGACGAGATCCCGCGGCTGACGACGTACCTCGCCGCGACGATGGCGATGCCCGAGGAGCAGGTCGCCACGACGATCGTGCAGACCTTCCCGCGCATCTCGCAGACGCTGACGGCGCTGCCCACGGTCGCCGACGCGTGGTACGACGTGCCGGGCATCGACGGCTTGACGCGGCTGTCGCGCGACAAGCCGGTCCGGACCGTGCCGGGGCTGCGCAAGTACCTGCGCGCCGACGTCGTCCCGCTCATGAGCAGGCACGGCGAGGACATGCGGCGCCTGGCCGGCCTCGGCGGGATCGGCTACGTGCCCTACCTGTTGCTCGCCGTCGGGGTCGCGCTCCTCGCCTACGGCCTCATGCAGGCGCGCCGCGCGGTGCGCAGGCCGCCGGGCATGCTCTCGTGGAGCGTCGTCGTGGCGGTCGGCGCGCTGCTCGTGCTGCTCGTCGGCGCCGCGATGTACTTCCCCCGGCTCGGCGGGGCGCAGAAGCTCGTGGCGGAGTTGCGGCCGGTCTTCAGCGAGCAGCGGGCGACCGGCGTGGGCAACGGCCTGGACGCGGTGCACGAGGCCGTCGAGCTCGCCGACCCGATCATGACGCGCGGGGGAGGGGCGATGCGCGAGGTCCCGCGCCTGTATCGCTTCGTGGCCGAGCGCACGGGGCGCCCGTCCGCGGAGGTCTCAGCGTCGCTGCAGACGGCGCGCTCCCCGGACGATCGCGCTGTTCGACGCGGTCCCGCTGTCGCAGGTGGGCCGGGAGGTGCCCCGGCTCGTCACGTACCTCGCCGGCGCGCTGAAGCTGTCGCGCAGCGAGGTCGTCGCCCTGCTGCGCGAGCGCGCCCCGCGGCTGGCGAGCGCGCTGCTGGCGCTGCCCGACACGACGACGCGCTGGAACGCGCTGCCGGCGACGGCCGGCATGACGCGGCTGGACGGGGTGACGCCGGTGGGCACGATGGCCGAGCTCGACGACTACCTGCGCCAGGATCTCGCGCCGATCTTCGTCACCCAGCGCCGCGACTTCGAGCGTCTCGCGGGCTCGTGGCCGCCGCTGGACGCGCTCGCGCCGCTGGTGCTCGTCGTCGGCCTCGTCGTGCTGCTCTACGGCGCGCTGCTCATGCAGTTCGTCGGCCGGCGCTACTGAGCGTCGGGCCCGGCCTGCAGCGCGTCGACGAGCGAGCCGGCGTCGAAGGCGCCCTCGTGCAGCCTGCCGTTGACGAAGAAGGCGGGCGTGCCGGTGATGCCGGCGGCGCGGCCCCCGGCCGCGTCGCGGGCGACGCGCTCGGCGTGGACGCCGTCGAGCACCTCCCGGCGCACGCGCTCGCCGTCGAGCCCGACGGCGGCGGCGGCGGCGACGAGGTCGTCCAGCGACAGGCGTCCGCGGCCGGCGTACAGCGCGTCGTGCATCGGCCAGAACGCGCCCTGCGCGGCGGCCGCCTCGACGGCCTGCGCCGCGGCGGGCGCGTCGGGGTGGACGTCGAGCGGCATGTGCCGAAACGCGAAGCGCAGCCGGGCTCCCAAGCGGTCGCGCACGCGCCGCAGGATCGACTGCGCGGCGGCGCAGTACGGGCACTGGAAGTCGCCGTACATGACGAGCTGAAGCGGCGCATCGGGGTCGCCGTCGACGTGGTCGTCGGGGCCCAGCGGGGGGTCCAGCAGCCCGGTCATGAGGCCGCTGACGGTAGCGCTCGTAGACTCGCCGGCCGTGGGGGACGTCGAGCTTCTCATCGCGGTCCTGTTCGTCGCGGCGGTGCTGGTGCGCTTCGCGGACGTCGTGGCGATCCCGTACCCGATCGTCCTCGTCGTCGGCGGCGTCGCGATCGGCTTCGTGCCCGGGCTGCCCGCCATCGAGCTCGCGCCGGAGGCCGTCTTCCTGCTCTTCCTGCCGCCGCTGCTGCATGCGTCGGCGTTCCGCGCGTCGCCGCAGGAGCTGCGCGCCGCCGCCGGCCAGCTCGTCTCGCTGACGTTCGCGCTCGTGCTCGTGACGATGGCCGCGGTCGCCGTCGTCGCCCACGTCGCGCTTGACCTGAGCTGGCCGGCGGCGTTCGTCCTCGGCGCGATCCTCGGACCGACCGATCCGGTGTCGGCCGCGGCGACGTTCAGCCGGCTCGGCGTGCCCGAGCGCGTCGCGCTGGCGGTCGAGGGAGAGGCGATGCTCAACGACGCCGCCGCGCTCGTCGCCTATCGCGTGGCGAGCGGCGCCGCCGTCGCCGGCACCTTCGCGATCAGCCAGGCGGCGGGGGAGTTCGTCGTCTCGGCAGCGGGCGGGATCGCCGTCGGGCTCGCCTTCGGCTGGGTCGGCCAGCGGTTGCAGGGCCGCCTCGACGACGTCCCGCTGACGATCTTCCTGTCGGTCCTCTACGCGTACGGGTCCTACATCGCCGCGGAGCAGCTGCACGTGTCCGGCGTGCTGGCCACCGTCGTCGCCGGCGTCTGGTACGGCTGGCACTCCCACGAGATGTTCGACGCCGACACGCGGCTGAGCGCGTACGCGTTCTGGCAGGTGCTCGTCTTCGGCCTCAACGCGACGCTCTTCGTGCTGCTCGGCCTGCAGTTCGAGACGCTCGTCGACACGGCCGGCGCGGGCGGCGGCACCGGGGAGCTCGTGCGCAGCGTGGCGGTCGTCAGCGCCGTGGTCATCGCCGTGCGCCTGGGCTGGGTGGCGATCGCGCCGCTGCTCGGCCGCCTGCTGCCGGCGGCGCGGCTGGCCGACACCGGCGCGGACTGGCGCGAGCGCCTCGTCGTCGGCTGGAGCGGGATGCGCGGCGCGATCTCGCTGGCCGCCGCGCTCGCGCTCGACGAGCGGATCGCCGAGCGCGAGCTGCTCATCTTCATCACCGTCGGCGTCATCGCGGTGACGCTCGTCGGGCAGGGGCTGACGCTCGGGCCGCTCATGGCGCTGCTCGGCATGAAGGGGCAGCGGGTCTGGAGCCCGGACGAGGCGATCGCGCGCCTGGAGGCCGCGCAGGCGGCGCTCGACCGCCTCGACGAGCTCGAGCGCGAGCAGCGCATCGGCGCCGAGCGCCTGCGCCGGATGCGCGAGCTGTACCGCGCGCGCTTCCGGCGCTGCATGGCGGTCATCGGCGGCGAGGTCGAGGGACGCGGCGACGGCGCACACGACGCGATCGACCGTTACGCGGAGCTGCGGCGCGAGCTCATCGGCGTCGAGCGGGCGGCGATCCTCGGCCTGCGCAACGACGGCCGTCTGCGCCCCGACACGCTGCGGCTCATCGAGCGCGACCTCGACCTCGAGGAGGCGCGCCTCCCGGCGTGACCCGGCGGTCAGCGCGTTGCAAGCGCCCTGCACGCGCGCCATCGCGCGCTCCGTCGGCTCGGGCCGGCGGACGTCGACGACACGGTGCGGGCGGGCTTCGCAACCGCGAGCTGCGCAGTCACCACGTCGACTTCGTGTAACACCACACACACATTGCATCGTGTTGTATCCAGCGGACCTGTTATCGCCTCTTACACACAGTCCGTCAACAGCGGCGGCCCCAACTCAAACGCAGGAGACCCCTCCCCATGGCCGATGCCATCACCCATTGGAACGACGTGTTGCTCGAGGTCGTCCGCCAGGTCGGCGGACCTCCGGGCCCGATCTCGCGTGGCGCCGCGATGATGAACGCCGCGATGTACGACGCGGTCAACTCGATCGCCCCCTCGCAGCACAAGCCGTACCTCATGTCGGCCCCGGCGGCGCCGGGCGCGTCGATCGAGGCGGCGATCGCGCATGCGGCGCACGACACGCTGGCGGCGGCGTTCCCCGGCACGACCGTGCCGCTTGGCACGCGCCGCTCGCAGGCGCTCGCCGGCCTTGCCCCCGGGGCGGACGCCGCCGGCGGCGAGGCGGTCGGCAAGGCCGCCGCCGCCGCCATGATCGCCGCCCGCCACGCCGACGGCGCGGACGACCAGACCCCGTACGTCAGCGGTACGCAGCCGGGAGACTGGCGGCCGACCGGCACGCCCCCCGCGCCCGCGGCGACCCCGAACTGGCCCAAGGTCAAGCCGTTCTGCATGAAGTACGGCCTGTCGCTGCGTCCGCCGCGCCCCGGTGGCTACGCCGACAAGGCCGAGATGCTCGCAAGCAGCGAGTACGCGGCCCAGTTCAACGAGGTCAAGCGGCTGGGCCGCGACGGGTCCGCGGTGCGCACGCCCGAGCAGACCCAGATCGCGTTCTTCTGGGCCAACGACCTGGACGGCACGTCCAAGCCGCCGGGCCAGCTGATCGAGATCACGAAGGTCGTCTCCGACCAGAAGGGCCTGGACATCGTCGAGAACGCGCGCCTGTTCGCGCTCGTGGCGCTCGGCATGGCCGACGCGGCGATCGTGGCCTGGGATGCGAAGTACGACACGAGCCTCGACCTCTGGCGCCCGGAGACGGCGATCCGTCTCGCGACGACCGACGGCAACCCGGCGACCGCCGCCGCCCCGAACTGGAAGCCGCTGTCGAAGGATCCCGCCAGCGGGAGGTTCTTCTCGCCGCCGTTTCCCGCCTACGTGTCCGGCCACGCGACGTTCGCCGCCGTCCACGCGGCGATCATGCGCCGCTACTTCGGGACCGACAACGTGACCTTCACGGCCACGACCGAGGACCCGAACCTGCCGGCGGGGGTCACGCGGACCTTCAACAGCTTCACGGAGGCCGCGCGGGAGAATGCCCGCAGCCGCGTGTACCTCGGGGTTCACTTCCAGTGGGACGGCGACCACGGGTTCATCTCCGGCAACGCCCTGGGCGAGTACGTCTTCGACGCGTACCTCACGCCGGTGGGAAGCTGACGGCGCCCCGCGCACGCGCCCGTCCGCGTCCGCGGGCGGGCGCCTGCGTCAGGCCTGGGCGCTGGGCGCCGCGAGCCCGCGCAGGGCGCGCGGGATCTCGTCGCCGTGCTCGTGCGCCATGCCCGCGAGGGCGTCGAGCTCGACGCACGGCACGCGGTGCGCGCGCGCACAGCGGCGGACGAGCTCGGTGTGGTGCCAGGTCTGCATGCGCCAGAACGCGAGGCACACGATGCGCGCGTGCTCGGCGCGGAAGTCCGTCGACGTCGTGTGGATCTCGCCCCAGCAGGCGATCGCGCCGTAGACCGCGTGGTTGCGTGCGAAGCCGCCGTCGCGGCAGGGGTCGGGCGGCTCGTACGCCGCATGCAGGCCGCAGGTGCAGCCGCTCGCGGGCGCGCCGTGACCGCGAGCGCAGGTCGCCGTGACGTCGCCGGGCGCCCAGACCGTGGCCTCGTCGGGGTGCGTCGCGACGTAGGAGCGCAGGTCGCAGTCGTCGCCGATCCGCCACACGCGGTAGCCGATGACCTCGGCCGGCAGCAGCGGTGCCTCGTCGCTCACGCCGGGGCCTGCTCGGTGTCGGGCGCCTTGGCCGGCTGCGGCGCTGGCTCGGGCTCGGCCGGTGCGACGGCGGGGCGGCGGACGGGCTCGACGGTGATCCGCCGGGCGGGCTCGGTCGATCCTGCGCGCATCGTGCTCTCCTTCGCGTCAGCGGCTCCCGCGATCAGGAGCCATGGGCCATTGTAGGCCGGATTGCGGTGCGCCCGCGTCACCGGCTGTTAATGATTAACTCGCCGAGGTGACGTATCACGGGGCGTCGGTCCTCCCTCTTTGTGTGAACGAAACCGATACGACGTCACACAGCGTCCCACCAGAACCCGAGGATCATCGACATGCCGCAGACAAGCACAGCCCAGTCCAGCCGCCCCGCGCCGGAGCCGGCGCCGCTGCGCGGCGCGGCCGCGCCCGAGCGACCGCCGCTGCGGCTCGTCGCCGGCACGGACCGCGGCGGCGTGGCGCAGGCCCCGGGCAGCGTCCTGCGCCGGTCGGCGGTCGGCGCCCACCTGAGCCGCCTCGGCGCGGTCGCGACGCGCTGGCTCACCGCACACAGCCTGCTCGCCCTGCGCCTGAGCGTGGGAGCGGTCTTCCTGGCCTTCGGGGCGCTCAAGCTGTTTCCGGGCGTCAGCCCGGCGGAGAGCCTCGTGAGCGAGACGACGCGGATCCTCAGCTTCGGCCTCATGCCGGCGGGCCCGGCCGTCCTCGCCGTCGGCGTGCTCGAATGCATCGTGGGCGCCTGTCTGCTGACCGGCCGCGCGCTGCGCGGCGCGATCTGCATCCTCGCGACGTTGCTCGTCGGGATCCTGTCGCCGCTCGTGCTGCTCGCCCCGCGGCTGTTCAGCGGGCCGCACCACGCGCCGACGCTCGAGGGTCAGTACGTCATCAAGGACCTGATTGTGGTGACGGCCACCCTCGTGATCGCCGCGCACGTCGCCGGAGCGTCACTGCATGACGGTGAACGCAGTCCGAGCCGACGCCGCCTGACCGCATGCGGCCGGCGCGCGCGCCCGCTCTAGGCGCTCGCGTCGGCCGTGAGCGCGGGCTCGTCCTCGGGCGGTCCCTCGCGGGGGTCGTCGCCGCGGCGCATCGTCGCGTCGCGGTCCGAGCCGGCGATGAGGTCGTCGGGCGCCTTCTCCTTGGGCAGAAAGCCGGACTTCATCCCGAAGTAGACGGCCTGCGGGTGGTGCACGACGATCGCCAGCGTGGACTGCTCGGGCTCGACGGCGAAGCCGCCGGTCAGCGACAGTCCGATCGACGGGCAGTCCAGCAGCCGGTAGATCTTCTCGTGCTCGGACTGCTCGGGGCAGGCCGGATAGCCCCACGAGTAGCGCCGGCCCTCGGCGGGGCCGATGCCGAGCTCGCGGCGCACGCGGGAGTGCAGCCACTCCGCGGTGCCCTCGGCGGACTGCACGCCGATGCCGTGCGTGAACAGCTGCTCGGCGAACTCGCCCTCCTGCTCGAGCGCGGTGATGACCTCGGTCACGCGCGGCCCGACCGTCACGGCCTGCAGCGCGACGACGTCGAGCTGGGTGGGCCGCGATCCGTTCTCGGCGGGGCGGAAGAAGTCGGCCAGGCAGATGCGGTGATGGCCCGGCTGGCGCGGGAACGTCAGGCGCTCGAGCACCGTCTCGCGGTCGTCGGGGTCGAGCACGACGACGTCGTTGCCCTCGCCGTAGCAGGGGAAGTAGCCCAGCAGCGCGCGCGGATGCAGGTAGTCCTGCTCGCGCCACATCCGCTCCAGGCGCGGCTGGAAGTCCTCGCTGAGCAGCTTGCGCCAGGCCTCGCCCTTGACGCCGCGCCCGCCCCAGTGCAGCTTGAAGAGCACGTGGGTGTCGAGGTGCGGGAAGATCTCGTCGATCGGCACGTCGATCTCGCGCGCGCCCCAGAACGGCGGCGCGGGGATCGCCACGTCGGTCCGCGCCGCGCTACGGACGGTGTCGTCGTCGGTGATCAGCGGCGGCGGGTCCTTGCCGTGCTCGCGGAAGTGCGCGGCGGCAGCGCGGGTCTTGGCCAGCAGCGCCTCGCGACCGTCGGGCACGATGAGCTGGTCCATCTTGTTGAGGCCCTCGAAGGCGTCCTTGCAGTAGAAGACGCCGGGCTCGTAGATCTCGTCGGACTCGCGCTTGAACGGGTACAGGGCGCGCAGCCCGAAGTCGCGGTTGATCGCCGCGCCGCCGATGAGGACGGGGTACTCAAGCCCCTTGGAGTGCAGCTCCTCGATGCACAGCGGCATCTGCTTGGAGGTCGAGACGAGCAGCGCGCTGAGCCCGATCGCCGTGGCGTCGTGCTCCTGGGCGGCCTCGAGGATCGACGAGATCGGCACCTGCTTGCCGAGGTCGACGACCGTGTAGCCGTTGTTCGTGAGGATCGTGTTGACGAGCGACTTGCCGATGTCGTGCACGTCGCCGAAGACGGTCGCGAGCACGACGGTGCCCTTCGTGTAGCCCTCGACCTTGTCGAGGTAGTTCTCCAGCTGGGCGACCGCGCGCTTCATGACCGTCGCGGACTGCAGGACGAACGGCAGGATGAGCTCGCCGGCGCCGAACTTGTCGCCGACCTCCTTCATCGCCGGCAGCAGCACGTCGTTGAGGGTCGGCACGGCGCCGATCTTCTCCACGCAGCGATCGATCCAGTCCTCGACGCCCTCCTTGCGGCGGCGCAGGATGTGGAAGTGCAGCGCCTCCTCGGGCTCCATGCCCGCGGTCGGGTCGGCCTTCTCCTGCTCGGACTGCTCGGTCTGGGCCTCGAAGTGCGCGATGAACAGCTCGAGCGCGTCCTCGCGGCGGTTGAACACGAGGTCGTCGGCGAGCGCGCGCTCCCGCTCGCCGATCTCGCCGTACGGCGTGATGTGGTTGGGGTTGACCATCGCGAGGTCCAGGCCGGCCTCGACGCAGTGGTGCAAGAAGACCGAGTTCAGCACCGCGCGCGCTCTCGGGCCGACGCCGAAGGAGACGTTCGAGACGCCGAGCGACGTCTTGACCATCGGGATGTGCTCCTTGATCGCCCGGATGCCCTCGATCGTCTCGACCGCGGACGGGCGCCACTCCTCGTCGCCGGTCGTCAGCGTGAACGTCAGGCAGTCGAAGATGAGCGCCTCGGGGTCGAGGCCGTGCTCGTCGCAGCACAGCTCCTTGAGGCGCTTGGCGATCTCGAGCTTGCGCTCGGACGTCTTCGCCATCCCGACCTCGTCGATCGTCAGCGCGATGAGGCAGGCGCCGTGGGCCAGCGCGATCGGCACGACGCGGTCGAGCTTGTCGCGGCCGGCCTCGAGGTTGATCGAGTTGACGATCGCGCGGCCGGGGATCTGCTCGAGGGCGGCCTCGACGACCTCGGGCTCGGTCGAGTCGACCTGGATCGGGGCGGGCTGCGAGAGCGAGACGCGCTCGGCGACGCGGCGCATCTGCTCGCTCTCGTCGTCGCGCTCGACGAGCGCCACGCAGAGGTCGAGCACGTGGGCGCCGCCCTCGACCTGATCCTCGGCGATCTGGCTGAGCCCCTCGTAGTCGTCGGCGAGCAGCATCTCCTTGGCCTTGCGCGAGCCCTGCGAGTTGACGCGCTCGCCGACCATCGTCGGGCGCGGCTCCTGGACGAGCGGCGTGGCCGCGATCATCGAGCTGACGTGGACCGCGCGCGGCGCGGGGCGCGGCTTCGCGCGCCGGTCGCGCAGCGCGTCGGCGAGCGCGCGGATGTGGTCGGGCGTCGTACCGCAGCAGCCGCCGACGATGCTGACGTCGTAGCGCTCGACGAAGTCGATGAGCGTCCTGGAGAACTCCTCGGGACCCTCCGGGAAGATCGTCTCGCCGTCCGGGCCCTGGATCGGGATCCCCGCGTTGGGCACGCAGGCGATCGGCACCGGCGAGAACTCGCCGAGAAAGCGGATCGCGTCGCGCATGTCCTCGGGGCCCGTCGAGCAGTTCAGGCCGATCGCGACGACGTCGAGCGCCTCGAGCGTCGTCAGCACCGCGGAGATGTCCGTGCCGAGCAGCATCTTGCCGCCGTTGGGCAGCAGCGAGACGTGGGCCTGGATCGGGACCTCGCGGCCGACGTCCTGCATCGCCTGGCGGGCGCCGAAGATCGCGGCCTTGACCTCGAGGATGTCCTGTGCGGTCTCGATGAGGATGACGTCGACGCCGCCCTCGAGCAGCCCGCGGGCCTGCTCGGCGAACGTGCCGGCGAGCGTGCGGAAGGAGATGTTGCCGAGCGTCGGGTCGTCGGACGCGGGCAGGAACCCGGTCGGGCCGATCGAGCCGGCGACGAAGCGCTCGGCGCCGGCGACGTCGCGGGCGATCTCGGCGGCGCGGCGGTTGATCTCGAGCGTCTTGTCGCCGAGGCCCCATTCGTCGAGCTTGAGCCGGCTGGCCTGGAAGGTGCCGGTCTGCAGGGCGGTGGCACCGGCCTCGACGAACGACCGGTGGACGACCTCGATGATGTCGGGCCGGTTGAGGACGAGCGCTTCGTGAGCCCGCCCGGGGAGCTTGTAGTCGTCCTGGAGCGAGAGGTCGAGCTGCTCGAGCGTGGCGCCCATTCCCCCCTCGAAGAGGATCACGTGGGTGCGGATCGCGGATCGATAGTCGCGCATCGACATCTAGGCTATGCGACGGCTACCCAGTTCGCCTGAGCGCTATGTGCTCTATGGCTAAGCAGCGACCGCTCTATGCATCGAGAGGAACTGCTCGAGCGCCGCGACGTGCTCGTGCTCCAGCGAGCAGACCCGCTGCACCCATGGTCCGCTCACGCGGTGCGACAGCCCGGCGTCCTTCCCGTCGAGCGCGGCCGCGAGCGTGCGCCAGGCGTCGGCGAGGTCGTCGCAGACGAGGGCGGCGCGACCGAGCTGCCGCGAGCCGAGCAGGGCGGCGGCATCGTGCAGGAAGCGCGCCTGCAGCGAGCGATACAGCGCCCCGCCGGTCCCGCCGTCGCGGATGCGGAAGCGCAGCGCGTCGAGCGTCGCCCCGAGCCGCGTCCCGGCGACCTTCGCCAGCTGCGGCCAGGCGGCGGCGAGCGCGTCGGCCGCGGCGAGTCCGGTGCGCACGTGCGGGTGGTCGGCGACCGGCGGGTGGCGCATCGTCCGCACGGCGCGGCTCAGCGCGGCCGCGACGGCGTCCGCCGGCGCGGCGAGCTGCTGGGCGCCGTGCAGCTCGAGCATCCCGTGGCGCGCCGGCGCCGGCCAGCCGACCGCCGCGCGCGCGCGCGCCAGGGAGTCGACGCTGCAGCGCTGGAGCTCCGGATAGCTCCCGTCGGCGACCCACACGATGCCGGCGTCGGGCTCGTGGCTCATGACGAGGACGGCGTGACGGGTGTCGTGGCGCCCGGGCCCGCGATAGTCGAGCTCGCCCGCGTCGGCGCGCACGACGGTCGGGCGCCCCGCGGCGAGCTCGGCATGCAGCCACGTCCACCCGTCGCAGGCGTCGGAGGTCTCGCGCCAGCGCGCGTCGAGGCCGAGATGCCGGCACAGCTCGAGCTCGAGCGTCGGGGCGCGACCGCCCACGTCGATCGTGGGGATCGCCGCGCGCGCGATCCGCACCTGCAGGTCCAACGCGCCGGAGAAGCCGAAGATCGCGCCCTCCGAGATCGGCTCGGGCGCGTACGACAGCCCGTGCAGCTCGAGCAGGTCGCGCAGCGCGCCGCTCGCGGCATGCGCCGCGACGCGGTGACGCAGCGCCGGAGGACCGGGGGCGGGCGCGCTCGCCGCGGAGCTCATCACGTCGCGCGCGGCCCGTCGTCCGGACGCTGGCCCAAACCCGCTGCGCCGGGTGCCGTCAGGTCGCCGCTCATGTCCTCACGGCGTGACCTCGGCGTGAACATCGTTCACAGGGGGAGGGGTGTCACGAGGGCGGCGAACAGGCTGTCGAGCGTCGCCCGCGGGTCGCGCGTCAGCCCCGTGTGGACCGCCGACGGCTGCAGGATCGTCGATGACGGTGCGACGAGCCAGCCGAACCGCTCCGACGGCGGCAGGGCGGCCAGCGCTCCGCCGCTCGGCTCGCCGCAGACGACGGCGCGGATGTTGGCAAGCGACGCGCGCAGCGCGTCGACGTCGATGCCCGGCGCGACCGCCGCCAGCCGCGGCGCGTCGATCCCTGCGCGCAGGTCGAGGAAGTGCAGCTGCCGGCAGAAGACGGCGACGCCGACGTTCAGCCGCTCGCCGCGCTGCAGGCTCGGAACGACGCGCAGCAGCGCGTAGGCGAAGGGCGTGTCAGCCGCGGGCACGCTCGATCTCCTTCAGAAACGTGCGCGGCCGCGCGAGACGCTGCGTGAGGAAGGCCGCGAAGTCGCCCCGGCGCGATGCCGGATTGGCGCCGAGCCACTGCGGTGGCACGCGCGCGACGGCCTCGCCGACCGCCGCCACCGCCCTGCTGCCCAGTCGCTCGTCGGCGTCCGCGATCGAGCCGGCCTCGCGCAGCAGCACGTGCTCGGCGAGCATCGCGGGCGGCATCGGCTCATGAGCCGAGTGCGACAGCGGCCGGTCGGCATGCTGGCGAAAGAACGCGGCGCCATGGTCGATGAGCCACGTCCGGCCGTGCCAGACGAGCAGGTTCGGGTTGCGATGCGTGCGGTCGACGTTCGTGATCAGCGCGTCGAACCAGACGATCTCGGCGGCGAGCTGCGCGTCGATCGCCGTGCCGGCCGTGAACGGCAGCGCGCCGGGCAGGAAGTCCATGCCGAGGTTGAGCCCAGGGCTGGCCTGGATGAGGTCCTGGATCTCGGGGTCGGGCTCGGCGGCGGCGAGGGCGGGATCGACGTCGACGACGACGAGTCGCGGGACCGCCAGCCCGAGCGCGCGCCCCAGCTCGCCGGCGACGACCTCGGCGACGAGCGCCTTCTCGCCCTGCCCGGCGGCGCGGAACTTCGTGACGTACATGCCGTCGTCGTCGGCCTCCATGAGGCCGGGCAGCGAGCCGCCCTCGCGCAGCGCCTCGGCGTAGCGGGTGGCGGTGACCGTGGGCAGGGGCTCGAACACGCGCGCAAGCTTGTCAGCCGGCGCGGCGCCGCGGCGCCCGCGTCCCCGCCGACCGATCGGCTCTCGACGGCCGCAGCCCTTGGCAGCGGCCACGCAATCGGGTTTGCTTGGCGCGCTGCTCGGCTCCCGGCAGGCGTCGGGACCTGCGGGTTGGTCGGCTCGTGGCGGGGGTAGGCGGCGCACGTCACGACCTGCGATCAGGGGGAGGCCATGTCGCACGCGGATCCACACGTCGATTGGAAGGCCGTCGAGGAGTCACCGGAGTTCAAGGAGCTGATCGCCGCGCGCAGGCGCTTCGTCCTCCCGGCAACGATCTTCTTCCTCGCGTGGTACTTCGGGTTCATCCTGCTGGCGGGCTATGCGCCCGACTTCATGGGCGGGTCCGTCTACGAGGGCCTGACCGTCGGCTACTGCCTTGCGCTGACGCAGTTCGTCATGGTGGGCGCGCTCGGGCTCATGTACCTGCGACGTTCGGAGCGCGTGTACGACCCGCTCGCCGAGAAGGCCGCCAGGCGGGCCCTCGCCGAAGGGGCGACGCTCGGCGCGGGCGCGACCCTCGACGCGCCGGAGGCGACGCCATGACCACGCCCATCGCAGCTGCCAACGTCGAGGCGCTCGTCATCTTCGCGATCGTCCTGGCGATCACCCTCGCCGTCACGTACTGGGCCTCCAAGCGGATGACCGGTGCGGACGTCTTCTGGGCCGCGGGCCGTTCGATCAGCGGCGTGCAGAACGGCCTGGCGATCTCCGGCGACTACCTGTCGGCGGCGTCGTTTCTGGGCATCGCCGGCTTGATCTTCCTGTTCGGCTTCGACGGATTCCTGTACTCCGTCGGCTTCCTCGTCGCGTTCCTGACGGTCATGTTCCTGCTCGCCGAGCGGATGCGCAACGCCGGCAAGTACACGATCGCCGACGTGCTGTCGTTCCGGCTGCGCGAGCGTCCCGCGCGGACGGCGGCGGCGATGGGCACGCTGACCGTCGCCGCCTTCTACCTCATCGCGCAG
Organism: uncultured Solirubrobacteraceae bacterium; assembly: GCA_963722455.1. GTDB lineage: Bacteria > Actinomycetota > Thermoleophilia > Solirubrobacterales > Solirubrobacteraceae > CADCVQ01. The sequence goes on along the minus strand of CAVRMD010000003.1, from coordinate 70,192 downwards.
ATGGTCGGCGCCGGCGTGCTCGTGCAGGCGCTCGTCGGGATCGACTTCGCGATCGCCGTCCTGATCACCGGCGTGATGATGCTCTGCTACGTCATCTTCGGCGGGATGCTCGCGACGACCTGGGTGCAGATCATCAAGGCCGTCCTGCTCATGTTCGGCATCGCGATCATGTCGCTCTTCGTGCTCGAGCGCGTCGGCTTCAACCCGATCGAGCTCTTCAACCGGGCGGCGGCGAACACGACCGCCGAGTCGACGTTCTCGCTCGGGCCGGGCACGTTCCTGTCGAGCCCGATCGACACCGTCTCGCTCGGGATCGCGCTCGTGCTCGGTACCGCCGGCCTGCCGCACATCCTCATGCGCTTCTTCACCGTGCCGGACTCCAAGGCGGCGCGCTCGTCGGTCGTCTGGGCGATGTTCATCATCGGCGCCTTCTACGTGCTGACGACGTTCATCGGCTTCGGCGCGCGGGCACTGCTCGGCGAGGGCGGCGTCGCGGCCGCGGGCTCGGGCGGCAACCTCGCCGCGCCGAACCTCGCGCAGTTCCTCGGTGGCGGCGACGGCACGTTCGGCGGCGACCTGTTCCTCGCGGTCGTGGCGGCGATCGCCTTCGCGACGATCCTCGCCGTCGTCGCCGGGCTCGTGCTGTCGGCGTCCGGCGCCGTCGCCCACGACCTGTGGTCCAACGTCATCCGCAAGGGGCGCGACTCCGAGCACGAGGAGGTGCTCGTCGCGCGGATCGCGGCCGCCTCGATCGGCGCGATCGCGATCGCGATCGCGATCGTCGGCGGCGAGGGGCTGAACGTCTCGTTCATGGTCGGCCTGGCGTTCGCGGTCGCGGCGAGCGCGAACTTCCCGGCGCTCCTGCTCGCGCTGACCTGGCGGCGCTTCAACACCGCCGGCGCGGTGACGGGCGTCGCCTTCGGCGTGCTGAGCGCGATCGTGCTCGTCGTCATCTCGCCGAAGGTCTGGCCCGGACCCGACAGCGAGGGCGGCGCGCTGTCGTTCTACTCGCTCGCCAACCCCGGGATCATCTCGATCCCGCTCGGCTTCCTCGGCTGCTGGCTGGGGACGATGCTGTCCACCGAGCGCGGCAACGAGCGCGAGTTCTCCGAGCTGTACGTGCGCTCGGAGACCGGGCTGGGCGCCGAGAAGGCCGGCGTGGTCGCGTGACGGGTCGGATCGGCGCCGCGCTCGTCGGGGTGGCTGCGCTCCTCGTCGCCGGCTGCGGCGACGGGCGCGGCGCCGAGGCGACGGCGACGGCGACCGTCGCGGCGCCGACCGCCACCGTCGCGCCGCCGCCGCCCGCGGCCCCGCGCTCGACGAGCACGGCGTCCGCGGCGCCGTCCGGCGACTGCCGGACGCGCCGCGGGCTGCGCCTGGCGATCGTCGCCGGCGGCGCAACGTGCGCGGACCTACGCTCGGTCGCGGCCGCGTTCGAGCTGCGGGGCGCGAAGGTCCAGCAGCGCCGCGGCTGGACGTGCGCGACCGGCACCGCCGACACCCGCCCGATCGTCTTCACCTGCACGCGCGGGGCCGCCGAGTTCACCGCCAGCGAGGCGGGCTGAGCGCGGGCGCGCCAGATCCGGCGGTTGGGAGCATCGCTGGCGATCTCGCGGCGGCGAGGTCGGCGGATCGCTACAACGGCAGTTCAACTCCCAGGAGGCATTCGATGCGAGTCATGGTCATCATCAAGGCGACCCCCGAGAGCGAAGCGGGCGAGCTTCCGAGCACCGAGCTGCTCGAGCAGATGGGCGCCTACAACGAGGAGCTCGTCAAGGCCGGCGTGATGCTCGCCGGCGACGGCCTGCATCCGAGCTCCAAGGGCGCGCGGGTGCGCTTCAGCGGCGCCGATCGCAGCGTCGTCGACGGGCCCTTCGCGGAGACGAAGGAGCTCATCGCCGGCTTCTGGCTGTGGGACGTGCGCTCGATGGAGGAGGCGATCGAGTGGGTCAAGCGCTGCCCGAACCCGATGCACGGCCAGTCGGAGATCGAGATCCGCCCGGTCTTCGAGGCCGACGACTTCGGCGAGGCCATGACGCCCGAGCTGCGCGAGGCCGAAGGACGGCTGCGTGAGCGGATCGAGGCCGCCGACGAGTAGCGGCCAGCCGGTGAGAGCGCTGGCCGCAGTCGGGCGTCCCGGACAACCCGGGCGCCTGGCGCAGCTCGACCTCGACGAGCGCAAGGCCGTGGTCGACGCGCTCGGGCGCTCGCGCGAGCTCGTGAGGGGCAACGGCGTGCAGGTCTTCGCGGTCATCGTCGTCGTGTTCCTGCTGAGCTTCGTCGTCGCCGCGCTCGTCGGCGGCGCGTCGCTCGGCACGGCCGCGCGGATCGTCGCCGACCTCATCGCCAGCACCCTCACCGCAGCGTTCGCCGCGCTCGCCTCAGCCGTCCTGTACCTCGAGCCGCGTCGGATCGAGGCGAGGACAGCGGCTCGCAGCGCTCGCCCCGGGCCGGAGTCCGCCCCGTCGGGGTAGGCGGGCGCTGGCCCCGCCGCGCTCGTCCGGCGCGGGTCCCCGAGCGACGCAGAGCCCCGGGGACCGGGGCTCTGACGACCGCCCGGGCTCGGCGCCGGCTACTTGATGAACAGCACCTCGGAGTACTTCGGCAGCGGCCAGAGGTCGTCGGCCACGAGCTTCTCGAGCCTGTCGGCGACGTCGCGGACGGCCGTCATCGCCGGGATCACCGTGTCGCGGAAGTACAGCGCGAGGTCCATGCCGTCGAGCCCCGGATCCTCGTTTGCCTTCTCGAGCGCGACGATCGCCTTGTGGAACTCGCCGACGAGCGGCGCGACCTCGTCGATCAGGCCCTCGCGGCCCGACGCGAGCAGCTCGTTGAGGTGGCGCACGGCGGCCGGCAGCAGGCTCGTCCGCGCGATCGAGGCCGCCGTCTCGGCCTCGATGTTGAGCTTCGTCGAGTACTGCTCGACGGCGATCTCGAAGCGCGACTCGCACTCGCGCTCGGAGAGCACGCCGTACTTGCTCATGACGGCGACGGTCTGCTCCTCGACGAACCAGGGCAGCGCGTCGGGCGTCGAGCGCAGGTTGGCGAGTCCGCGCGCCTGCGCCTCGTTGTGCCACTCCTCGGCGTAGTTGTCGCCGCCGAAGACGATCTGCGCGTTGCCCGCGTAGGCGTCGCGGACGACCTCGATGACGGCCTCGCCGAGCGATGCCGCGCCGTCGAGCTTGATCTGCAGCGCGTCGGCGAGCTCGTCGATGGCCTCCGCCGCGATCGTGTTCAGGACCGTGTTCGGGAAGCCCAGCGAGGACGACGATCCGACCATCCGGAACTCGAACTTGTTGCCCGTGAAGGCGAACGGCGAGGTCCGGTTGCGGTCGCCGCCATGCAGCGGCAGCGGCGGCAGGACAGGGGTGCCGAGCCCGAGGAAGCCGTTGTCCGACGAGGCGGCGGCGTCGCCCGAGGCGATCGCGTTGAAGACCCGCTCGAGCTCTCCGCCGAGGAAGATCGAGATGATCGCCGGCGGCGCCTCGTTGGCGCCCAGGCGGTGGTCCTGGCCGACGTTGGCGACGGACGCCCGCAGCAGCGCCTGATGCTTGTTGACGGCCTGGATGACCGCCGCGCAGAAGAACAGAAACTGCAGGTTCTCGCTCGGCGTCTCGCCCGGCTCGAGCAGGTTCGTGCCGCGGTCGGTCCCCATCGACCAGTTGTTGTGCTTACCGGAGCCGTTGACGCCCGCGAACGGCTTCTCGTGCAGCAGGCAGACCAGCCCGTAGCGGCGCGAGATGTTCTGCAGCAGCTGCATCGTGAGCTGCTGGTGGTCGCAGGCGACGTTCGAGTTCTCGAAGATCGGCGCGATCTCGTACTGGTTGGGCGCGACCTCGTTGTGGCGCGTCTTGACGGGAACGCCGAGCTTGGCGAGCTCGCGCTCGGTCTCCATCATGCAGGCGAGGATCCGCTCCGGGATCGAGCCGAAGTAGTGCTCGTCGAGCTCGTGGCCCTTCGGCGGCTTGGCGCCGAACAGGGTGCGGCCCGTCGTGATGAGGTCCGGGCGCTCGAAGTAGTACTGCTCGTCGATGAGGAAGTACTCCTGCTCCGGCCCGACCGTCGTGAAGACGCGCGCCGAGTCCTCGTCGCCGAGCAGGCGCAGCGCACGGATCGCCGACTTCGAGAGCGCGTCCATCGAGCGCAGCAGCGGGATCTTCGTGTCCAGCGCCTCGCCCGTCCAGGAGACGAACGCCGTCGGGATGCACAGCAGCGCCCCGTTGGGGTTCTCCATGATGAACGCGGGCGACGTCGGGTCCCACGCCGTGTAGCCGCGCGCCTCGAACGTCGCGCGGATGCCGCCCGTCGGGAACGAGGACGCATCGGGCTCGCCCTGGATGAGCTCCTTGCCCGAGAACTCGGCGATCGCGGTCCCGTCGCCGGTGGGACCGTAGAAGGAGTCGTGCTTCTCGGCGGTCATGCCGGTCAGCGGCTGAAACCAGTGGGTGAAGTGCGTCGCGCCCTTCTCGAGCGCCCAGCCCTTCATGGCCTGTGCGACGGAGTCGGCCAGCGCCGTGTCGAGCGACTGGCCCTTGGCGAGCGAGGTCTGCAGAGCCCTGAAGACGTGCTTGGGCAGACGGGAGCGCTGGACTTCCGTGCTGAAGACGTTCGCGCCGAACACCTGGTTGCTCGGGACCGTCAGGTCCGGTGAGCCGAGCGCGCCACCGTTGGCGCTCCACTGCGCGGCCGTCACGTTCTGCTGCCTGATTCTGCTCATGGTCCTCCTCGGGTTGGCGCGGTCGACTGTATCCGCGCTCCGCCGGCCCGCGCCTTGTCCAACCGGACAGGGCCAGCGTCGATCGATTGTCCACCGCGGAGCTTCGCCGCGTCAATCACCGGTGGCGAAGATCGCCAGACGATCTTTCGACATCCGGACAATGACCGTGCCGGGAGCGCCGCCGAGACTTGCCGGGCACTCGAACCTCAAGGAGGAATCCCTACATGAGACGCACCACCCTGGTACGGGGCGCGCTCTCGGCGGTCATGACCATGCTCGTGATGCCCGCGAGCGCGCTGGCGCAGGACGCGCCGTCGCTTGAGACCGTGGCCGGCGAGCTGAACGTGACGTGGGTTCTCGTCGGAACCGCGCTCGTCTTCTTCATGCAGGCGGGCTTCGCACTCCTGGAGATCGGATTCTCGCGCGGCAAGAACGCCGGCATGGGAATCGCCAAGATCCTCGTCAACTTCGCGCTCGCATCGGTCGTGTGGTGGGCGGTCGGGTTCGGAATCGCGTTCGGCGGGGGCGGCTGGCTGGCCGGCAACTCCGGCTGGCTGTTCCAGTTCGGACGCGACGTCGCCGGAGAGCCGGCGACGGGCGAGACGGCGTCGTTCTTCGTCTTTCAGTTCATGTTCGCGGCCGTCTCGCTGGCGATCGTCTGGGGCACGACGCTCGAGCGGATGAAGTTCGCCGCGTACGTCCCGTTCGCGATCGTCTTCGGCGGCTTGATCTATCCGCTGATCGCGCACTGGGGCTTCGGCGGCGGCCTGTTCGCCGAGATCGGCAGCGGCGTGCAGGACTTCGCCGGCTCGTCGGTCGTGCACCTCACCGGCGCCACCGGCGCGCTCGCGGCGGTCCTGCTGCTCGGGCCGCGTCGCGGCAAGTACACCGCCGACGGCCAGCCGCGGGCGATCCCGGGGCACAACATGCCCCTCTTCGGGCTCGGCGTGCTCATCCTGTGGCTGGGCTGGTTCGGCTTCAACGGCGCCTCGACGCTCGGCACGGCCGACAACAAGTTCGCCGAGGTCATCGCCGTCACGAACCTCGGCGCCGCGGGCGGCGTCATCGGCGCGATGATCGTCGGCCAGCTCAAGCAGCGCACGCTGGACATCGGCATGATCGGCAACGGCGCGATCGCCGGCCTCGTGGCGATCACGGCCCCGTCGGGCTTCGTCGAGCTCTGGGCGGCGCCGATCATCGGGCTCGTCGCCGGCTGCCTCGTCGTCGTCTGCGTGCTCGCGATCGACAAGAAGATCGACGACCCGGTCGGCGCGCTGTCGGCGCACGGCGTCGCGGGCATCTGGGGCACGCTCGCCTGCGGCATCTTCGCCTCGCCGCGGCTGGTCGAGTCCGTCGGCATCGGCAAGTCCGGGCTCGTGTACGGCGGCGGGCTCGACCAGCTCGGCGCGCAGGCGGCCGCGGTCGCGCTGACGTTCCTGACGGTGTTCGCGCTGTCGTACCTCACGCTGCTGGCGATCAAGGCCACGATCGGCCTGCGTGTCAGCGAGGAGGAGGAGCTCGCGGGCCTCGACATCTCCGAGCACGGCATGTATGGCTATCCGGAGCAGTTCATCCCGCCGGCCGAGCTCATCGGCTACGGCGGTGGTCCGGTCGCCACGGTGCCGCCGGCGCCCGTCCACGCGCTGGCAGCGAAGGAGAGCCCCGCATGAAGATGGTTGTCGCATACGTGCGCCACGAGGCGTTCGAGCCGATCCGCACCGAGCTGTTGACGCTCGGATTTCCGTCCCTGTCGATCAGCGAGGTGAAGGGCTCGGGTCGCCAGAAAGGCATCACCGAGCGCTACCGGGGGGCTGAGCTGACGAACTACCTGCGCCCCAAGGTCAAGGTGGAGTGCGTCGTCGCCTCCCGTGACGTGCAGACGATCATCGACACGATCCTCAAGCACGGGCGCACCGGAGCGGTCGGCGACGGGAAGGTGTTCGTCCTTGCGGTCGAGGAGGCGTACCGGATCCGTACCGGGGAGTCCGGTGAGGAAACGCTGCAGGCCCATCCGGACGCGGCGACCGCCGCGTCGAGCTAGGGGGCGGTGAGGGTGGCCGCTCCCACAGCGGCCACCCTCGTCGAGCGGCTGAGGGGGCTGCACCTGCGGATGGTCGACGCCATCCTCATGGGCGACGGGTTGCAGCGCGTCGCCGAGCTCGCCGCGGAGGCCGCCGGAGGGACGGTGGCGATCGTCGTGCCGCGGCTGGGGAACGCGGCGATGGCTCCCCGCGCCACCCCCGCCGCCGACCGGCTGCCCGAGCTGCGCCGCTACGTGGCCGACTGCGTCGCGGACCGGCCGGCGAACGCACCGCGCGGCCTGGCGCTGGAGATCCCGATCGCGTCGGGCGACGAGATGGTCGGCTGCGTGCTGCTGCTCGAGGGCGCTGGTGCGCCGGCGGGCGAGGCGGCCGAGTACCTGCACCTGGCGGCGGTCGCCTCGCTCACCGAGGTCGCCGTCGAGGAGGCGCGCGACGAGGTCGAGCAGAACCTGCGCGGGTCGTTTCTGGAGGACCTGCGGGCCGGCGCCGTGCTGGCGCCCGAGGAACTGGTGCGGCGCGCGGCGCGCCTGGGCTGCGATCTCACCCGTGGCGCGGTGGCGCTGTGCGCGGAGCTGCACACCGACCGCCCGCGCCACGTCGTGGCGACGATCGTCGAGGACGTGCCGGGCGCGCTGGCCCAGCACGTCGACGGGCTGCCGGGCACGAGCAAGGTCGGCAGGGTGTACGCGCTGCTGCCGGCGCTGGGCAGCGACGACCTCCCCGCGACGACGCTCGCGGCCGCCGCGCGCCTGGCGGCGCGCCTGCAGCGCCACGGCATCGTCGGCCTGTCGTCGTTCTACGCCGATCCGGCCGAGCTCGGGCGGGCCGTCCAGGAGGCCGAGCTCGTCCTCGACGTCCTCACCGTGTCCGGCGAGCCGATCGCGGAGGACATCAACCAGGGGACCTACCGACTGCTGTTCCGCGTCCTGGCGTCACATCCCGAGGAGGTGCGCTCGTTCTACGAGGACACGGTCGCGCCGGTCGTGCGCTACGACGACCAGTACCGCACCGATCTCGTCGGCACGCTCGAGGCCTACCTGGCCGCCAACTGCCACATGAGCGCGACGGCGGCGGCGATCCATGCCCACCGCCATACCGTCGCCTACCGGCTGGAGCGCGTGCGCGACCTGACCGGGCTTGACCCGATGCAGTCCGAGGACCGCGAGCGGCTCGGCCTCGGCCTGAAGGCCTACCGCATCATCGCGCCGCGCCTGCCGCGCTGACGCGGCGCGCGCGGGGCGGGCGGGCGGGCGTCAGACGTTGGCCGTGTGGGCGAGCGCCTGCGGGGCGATCTCGAGACGCTTGGCCTCGATGCGCTCGCGCTGGGACTGGGCGCGCCCGATGAGCTCGTCGATGTCGAGGTCGCCCAGCGAGGAGTTCGCGTCCCCGACGGTCTTCAGCGCCTTCCACATGCACAGCTTGCCCTCGACGCCGATCGAGAGCGTCTCGAGCGTGATGAACGCGTTGAGCTCGTCGTCGTCGCCGCCGGTGAACTTCGGCGCCATCAGCTTCGATCCGACCTCTGCCAGGGCGGTCTTCGTGGCGCTCTTGTCGGTCCCGAGCTGGGCGACGAGCTGCTCGAGCGTCTCGTGGTCGGCCTTGATCTCGCTTGCGATCTCGCCGAAGAACGGGCCGTGCTCGTCGGCCTTGTGCTCCTCTGCGGCAAGTCGGGAGAGGTTGACGCCGGCGGTCGCGCCGGCGAGGTGATCGGTGAGATACGTCTCAAGCCCTTGGTACGCCATCTTCGTCCCTTCGGAGTGGTCGCGTGTCAGGGACGAGGTACCCGACTCACCACGATCTACTCCTGCCTGCGGACCGCTCCCGTGCTCGGATCGACGCGCGCCTTGGCCGGCGCGTCGCTCACGCGCACGACGAGCGAGCGCTGCGCCCCGGGTGCGTGCGTCAGCTCCACGCGCGCGGGACCCGCGAGCGACGCGGCGACGTCGTAGCTGACCTCGTGGCGTCCGGCGACGGCCGGGACGAGGACCCAGCGCAGCGTCGCCGACTCGCCGGCGGCCAGCCGCCCGCCGGCCCAGCGGTCCTCGAAGGCGGTCTCGCTGCCCGCCGGCGCGCGATCGACGATCCACAGGTCGCGCGTCGTGTCGGCGTTGCGCGCGCCGCCGCCGCGATCGGTGAGGCCGCGGAGGGTGACGACGAGGTTGGGGAGCGTCCGCTGGCCGGTGTTGCGCACCGTGATGACGAGCGTGTTGCGCTGCGCGAGGCGCTGCGCGGGCGCGAACGAGGCGCGCTGCAGCGCGACGCGATACGTCGCCTGCGCGACGCCGGCGTCGCGCCGCTCGCCTGCGCAACCGGTCGCGGTCAGCATCGCCACCGCGGTCGCGAGGCACACGCGCAGGTTGGGCTGGGCCAGCCGCAAAGCGGCGCCAACGTACCACGCGAGGAACCCGAGTCCGGCGGCGGCGGCGGGCGAGTGGCACCGGGCTGCCCATTCACCTAGGCTGGCTGGCGGCGCACGGGAGCGCGTCGACCCGGGAGCAGCGAGGAGACCACACACCTGATGGTTCGCAACGTCGCCGATCGAGCCTTCCTTCCTACGAAGAGTCTGCTCGAAGAGGTCGGGGACATGATGATCCTCACGGGCCGGACGATCGTCTCCGCCCTGCGCCCGCCCTATCCCTACGGCGGCGAGTTCGTCAACCAGTTTCTCTTCGCGCTGAAGCTGTGCTGGTTTCCGCTGCTCGTGTCGACCGTCGCGTTCGGCTACGGCGCGCCCGGCCTGCAGGCGGCCAACTTCCTCGTCCTGTTCGGCGCGATCGACCGGCTCGGCGGCTTCTTCGTGCTGGCCTCGATCCGCGAGTTCGCCCCGTTCGTGACCGCGATCGTGCTCGCCGGGGTCGCGGGCACGGCGATCACCGCGGACCTCGGCGCGCGCAAGATCCGCGAGGAGCTCGACGCGCTGCAGGTCCTCGGCATCGACCCGATCAAGAACCTCGTCGTCCCGCGCTTCCTCGCGCTCATGCTCGTGACGGGCCTGTTCAACGTGTACGCGCTGCTGTTCGGCGTCTTCGCCGGCGTGCTCGCGACGCTCGTCAACGGCGCCCCGCTCGGCGGCTTCTGGGCGACGTTCTTCGGGCAGGCCTCGTTGACGGACCTCTGGGGGTCGACGCTCAAGACGACCCTGTTCGGCGCCATCATCGCGATCGTCTGCTGCTACAAGGGGATGACGGCCTCCGGCGGGGCCGAGGGCGTCGGCCGCGCCGTCAACCAGGCGGTGGTCATCGCCTTCCTGGGCATCTTCGCGTTCAACTACGTCTTCACGCAGACGCTGCTCGCGACCAGCCCCGAACTCGCGAACCTGCGCTGATGGGCGGCGGCTGGACAGCGGTTCCGCGCGACTGGATCGCCAACGCGGGCCAGATCGTGAAGTTCTGCGGCCGCATCGTCGGCGAGGTCTACGGCCTGCGGGTGTTTCGCTTCTTCGGCGAGGCGCTGCGCCAGGCGGGGATCCTCATCGTCTCCTCGACCCTTGTCATCTGGGGATTGGTGTTCATCATCGGCCTGCAATGCGGCATCGAGGGCGCGTACTTCAACAGGTCCGTCGGCAACCCCGCCTACGCGGGCGTGTTCGCGGCGTGGTGCGACCTGCGCGAGCTCGTGCCGTACGCTTTCGGCTACATGATGGCGGCGAAGGTCGGTACCGGGATCGTCGCCGAGCTCGGCTCGATGCGGATCTCCGACGAGATCGACGCGCTCGAGGTGATGGGCATCAGCTCGATCACGTTTCTGTGCGCCACGCGCCTGTTCGCCGCCTGGCTCGTGCTGCCCTTCGTCTACATCGCGTCGATCGGCGCGGGCTTCTCTGGCTTCCTACATCGCCGTCGTGCAACAGATCGGCGAGGTCTCCAGCGGTGGCTACTTCCTCATCTTCTGGATGTTCCAGAACCCGCCCGACCTGCTCTACAGCCTCGCCAAGGCGATGGTCATGGCGACGGCGATCGTGCTCGTCGGGTGCTACTACGGCTACAACGCGGGCGGAGGGCCGGTCGGTGTGGGGACGGCGACCGCGAAGTCGATGGTGTTGAACATCGTGCTCGTGCACCTGATCGGGATGCTCGGCACACAGCTGTTCTGGGGTGCGAATCCACGTGCCCCGATCGGAGGATGAGCGATGGGTGTTCGGTTGCGCAGGGCAGACAACGACGGCGACATCGGTCGCGAGGCGGGGAACAGCGGCGTTGCGGTGCAGGCGCCGGCCGAGGGGTCCGAAGAGAGCGCGGGAGGGGACGACATGAAGCGAGGCGATGAACTCGCAGATGCTGCGGCCAAGGCGGCCGCAGCATCCGCAGAGGCATATGAGCGATTCGCGGCGCAGGCGAAGTCGGTCGTGGCACGCGCCACCTCCGTCGCCGGAGCCGCGGTCGAGCAGATCAAGGACGTTCCGGGGGCGGCGGGCTTCCGCCACGGGGTGATCCGCCTGCTCGGGCTGAGAGACGACGAGGCGTCGGACGCCGGTGCGCAGGCGCCCGCGGACGCGGCGCCCGTGGCTCCGGCTGCCGGGTCGTCGGAGCCGGTTGCGGAGCGGGAGGTGGCGGTGGCGCCGGCGGGTGAGGATCTCGCGGCGCGTGCGGCGGCTGCTGCGGCGGCGTCCGCGCAGGCGTACGCGCGCTTTGGCGGCGGGGCGGGTGCCGGGGGGTCGGAGCCGGTTGCGGAGCGGGAGGTGGCGGCGGCGCCGGCGGGTGAGGATCTCGCGGCGCGTGCGGCGGCTGCTGCGGCGGCGTCGGCGCAGGCGTACGCGCGCTTTGGCGGCGGGGCGGGTGCCGGGGGGTCGGAGCCGGTTGCGGAGCGGGAGGTGGCGGCGGCGCCGGCGGGTGAGGATCTCGCGGCGCGTGCGGCGGCTGCTGCGGCGGCATCCGCGGAGGCGTACGCGCGCTTTGGCGGCGGGGCGGGTGCCGGGCCGTCGGAGCCGGTTGCGGAGCAGGAGGTGGCGGCGGCGCCGGCGGGTGAGGATCTCGCGGCGCGTGCGGCGGCTGCTGCGGCGGCATCCGCGCAGGCGTACGCGCGCTTTGGCGGCGGGGCGGGTGCCGGGCCGTCGGAGCCGGTTGCAGAGCAGGAGGTGGCGGCGGTGGAGGCGCCGCCCGACGAGGATCTCGCAGCGCGCGCTTCGGAGGCCGCCGCGGCATCGGCGGCCGCCTACCAGCGCTACGTCACAGCGAGCGCCGCGCCGCAGGCCGCCGAGGAGTCGGCGGCCGAGGCGCACTCTGACGACGATGACGAAGGTGCCGCGCCAGCGGCAAAGGGGGAGAGTGCGATGCCGTCAACGACGAGTCGGATGCGGCTGAGGGGCGCCACCTACGGCGCGACGGGCGATGTACCGGCGACGGCCGAGGCAGGGGCGGCGCCCGCGCAGGAGCAGGCGGCCGAGCCGGCTGCGGCCGCGCAGCCGCAGGCCCCGGCCGCGGACGCGCCGGCCGCGCCGGGCAGGCTGCGCTTGACGGGCGCGACGTACGGAGGTGCGGGCAACGGAACGACGGAGGCTGCTGCCGCCGCGCCGGTGGCGGCGGACGCGGCGGCGGCGCCCGCGCAGGAGGCTCAGGCGCCGCCGGCGCCCGAGCCCGACGACCCGGCGCCGGCCGAGCAGGCTCCGGCCGCGCCCGGCCGGATCAGGCTGTCGGGCGCGACGTTCGGGGGCAGGGGCGCCGATGCTGCGCCGCCCGCCGGCGCGGGCGACGCCGCGCAGCCGGCCGATCCGCCGCAGGCCGAGTCCGGCGAACCGGACCACGCGGCGCTTGCGGCGCATGCGGCGCAGGAGTCCGCCAAGGCCTATGCGGGCGTGGGGCACGGGACGATCCGGCTGCGCAGCGCCCCCGCGGCAGCGGCGGCGCAGGCACCGGCACCGCCGGCCGAGGCACAGGCCGAGGAGGCGGCTTCCGCGCCGACCGCGCCAGCGCCGGCGTCGGCGCATTCGGGCGCGGGCACGGGACGATTCGGCTGCGCAGCGCGGCGGCGCCCGCGGCGGCCGAGCCCGCGGCGGCCGAGGAGCCGGCCGCCGAGCAGCCCTCAGCCGCGCAGCCGCCGGCCGCCGCCGCCGAGCCGCCACAGGCAGCATCGGCCGCCGGCGGCGTGGGCCACGGGACGATCCGCTTGCGCCAGCCGGGAGCGGCCGCGCCAGCGGCGGCCGCCGAGCCGGCGGCCGCGGAGCCCGCGGCCGCCGAGCCGCCGGCCGCCGAGCCGCCGGCCGCGGAGCCGGCGCCCGCCGCCGGCGCCGTGGGCCACGGGACGATCCGCTTGCGCCAGCCGGGAGCGGCGCCCGCGCCGGCGGAGGCGCCCGCCGAGCCGGCGGCTCCGGCGGCCGCGGTCCAAGCCGCTGCGCCGGCCGAGCCTCCCGCGCCGGAGCCCGCCGGTCACGCCGGGCACGGCCGGATCCGGCTGCGCAGCGCGGCGCCGGCCGCCGAGGCTGCGCCTGCCGAAGCCGCGGCGGCTCCCGCGGCCGCGGCGGCGCCGGCCGCTCCGGCGGCCACCACACCCGCCGCGTCGTCGGGCGTGCTGTCGGACATCGCGCGCCTGGAGGCCGAGGCGAAGGCGGCCGCGGCGGCCGCCTACGAGGCCTATCACGTGCCGCACGGACAGCGGCCGGCGTCCGGCGCGAGCGAGCTGCTGGCCAAGGCGGCGGCGGCCGCCAGGGCGCTCGCAGAGGCCAGGGGGAGCTGACCGCGCCGGCCGCGGCGGTAGGCCAGGAGGGAGATGTCGACGATCACCGGCCGTCAGGACGACGAATACCGCTGGCACACCGGCCTGAAGCGCCCGCACGGCGCCAAGGACGCGGTGGAGTTCATCGACGTCCACAAGGCGTTCGGCCGCAACAGGATCCTGCGCGGCCTGAACATGGGCATCCCCGAGGGCAAGATCTCGATGATCCTGGGGCCCTCGGGGACGGGCAAGTCGGTCTGCATCAAGCACATGGTCGGCCTGCTGTATCCCGATCAGGGCGACGTCCTCGTGCACGGCGAGTCGGTGCCGAACATGGAGGACGACGACCTGTTCAAGATGCGCCAGAAGTTCGGCGTCCTGTTCCAGGACGGGGCGCTGTTCGGATCGATGAACGTCTTCGACAACACGTGCTTCCCGCTGCGCCAGCACACCGAGAAGAGCGAGGAGGAGATCGCCGAGATCGTCAACCGGCGCCTCGAGGAGGTCGGACTGCAGAACGCGCACGACAAGATGCCCAACGAGCTGTCGGGCGGGATGCGCAAGCGCGCGGGCTTTGCCCGCGCGCTCGTGCTCGACCCCGACATCGTGCTGTTCGACGAGCCCGACTCGGGGCTGGACCCGGTCCGCACGGCCCTCCTGGGCGAGCTCATCCAGGAGATCCACGAGGACATGATGGGGGAGGCCGCCAAGCGCGGCACGCCGCCGCCGGCCTTCACCCTCATCACCCACGACATCATGACCGCGCGGCGCGTCGCCGAGCACATCTCGGTGCTGTGGAAGGGTCAGATCGTCGAGTCCGGGCCGGCGGAGGAGCTGTTCGACTCCGACAACCAGTTCGTGCGCCAGTTCCTCGCGGGGGAGTCGCAGGGCCCGCTCGGCATGGAGTGAGGCGCGGCCGCCTCCCACTAGCCTGACCGCACCGTGAAGGACCTCCGCCCGCTGTACCGGGCCGCGGCGCTGGCGGCCAGGCGGCCTGCGCTCGTGCTCGCGCTGACCGTCGTCCTGTCGCTCGGCGGGCTCGCGCTCGCGGCGCAGCTGAAGCCCGACGCGGGCATCGACACCCTCGTCGGAACCGCCAGCCAGGGCTACGCGGCCACCTCGGACTACCGCGAGCGCTTCGGCGACGACCCGATCATCGTGCTCGTCCGCGGGCCGCTCACGAAGCTCGTGCTCACGCAGGACCTCGAGCGGCTGCTCGGCCTGGAGGGCTGCATCGCGGGCAACCTCCCGGCCGGCTCGACGCCCGCCGGCGGGCGCGACGGCCCCTGCGGCCGGCTCGCGCGCTCCAAGCCCGTCAAGGTCGTCTTCGGGCCGGGGACGTTCGTCAACGAGGCCGTGCGCCAGCTCGGCGGCGGCCTGGCCCGGCGCGTCGCCGACAGCGAGCGCAGGGCCGCCGCCGCCGAGCGCGCGGCACGGAGCGCCGCGCGCCGCGACGGCCTCGGTGCCGCGGCCGTCACGCGCGCCGGCGAGCGGGCGCGCGACGAGGTCGAGGGCGACTTCCGGCGCGAGCTGCTCGACCTCGCGGTGCGCTACGGGCTCAGCGCGGTCCCCCGCATCGACGACCCGAACTTCGTCTCGACGCTCGTCTTCGACCCGGCCAAGCCGGCCGGGACGCCGAAGCGCAAGTTCGCCTACCTGTTTCCGTCCAGGGGCGCCGCGCCCGGCCGGGCGGCGCTCGTGCAGGTGCGCCTGAAGGCCGGGCTCGACGACGCGCAGCGCGCGGCGGCGCTGCGGCTCGTCCGCTCGGCGGTGGCGATGAAGCAGTGGAGGCCCCGCAACGGCGGCAGCTACACGGTCACGGGCGCGCCGGTCGTCGTCGCCGACCTCGCCGCCTCGATCACGACGTCGATGTGGATCCTGCTCGTCGTCGTGCTGCTCGTCATGGCGGCGACGCTGGCGCTCGTCTTCGACGGACGGCCGCGGCTGCTGCCGCTGGCCATCGCGCTGGCCGCGTCGGCGCTGACCTTCGGCGTCCTCGCGCTCGTCGGCGCGTCGCTGACGATGGCCTCGATCGCCGTGCTGCCGGTCCTCGTCGGGCTCGCGGTGGACTACGCGATCCAGCTGCACTCGCGCATCGAGGAGGAGCGCCGGCTCGGTGACCTCGGCGTCGCCGCGGCGGCGCGGCGGGCCGCGCTGCTGGGAGCGCCGACGATCGCCGTCGCCGCGGCGGCGACCGCGGCCGGCTTCGCGGCGCTCTCGCTGTCGCCGGTGCCGATGGTGCGCGGCTTCGGCCTGCTGCTCGTCGCCGGCATCGCGATCGCGTTCGTGTGCGCGCTGCTGGCGGGGACCGCGGCGCTCGTGATCGCCGAGCGCGCGGCGTCCCCGGCCGCGCTGCGGCGCGCCGCCGACGCGCTGTCGCGCGGGCTGCGCGCGGCGGGCGCGGCCAGCGGCGCCGCGGCGGTCGCCCGGCGCGCGTCGGCGGCCGGCCGCGGCGCGCTCGCGGCCTCGATCGCCAATCCCGGCCGGGTGCTGCTCGTCGCGTTCGTCCTCGCGGCGGCCGGCTGGGGGCTCGACACCCGGACGCGCGTCGAGTCCGACATCCAGAAGCTCGTGCCGCAGGACCTCGGCGCGCTGCGCGACCTCGACGAGCTGCAGCGCTCGACGGGCGTCGGCGGCGAGGTCGACGTGCTCGTCGAGGGCGCGGACCTCACGCGCCCGGAGGTGCTCACCTGGATGATCGACTACCAGGCGGGCGTGCTGAAGCGCTTCGGCTACTCCGCGCGGCGCGGCTGCGGCGAGGCGGAGCTGTGCCCGGCGTTCTCGCTGCCCGACCTCTTCACGACGCCCGAGTCGCGCCGCGACGCCACCCGCATCGGCGGGCTGCTCGACGCGGTCCCGCCGTACTTCTCGCAGTCGGTCGTCAGCGCCGACCGGCGCACCGCGGCGCTCGCGTTCGGCATCCGCCTCATGGACCTCGAGCGCCAGAAGGAGGTCGTCGACGGCATGCGCGAGCGGCTCGCGCAGGGACGTCCCGCGGGGATCCGCGCCCGCCTCGCCGGCCTGCCTGTGCTCGCGGCCGACGCGAACGCCGAGGTGGCGTCCAACGCACGGCGCATGCTGACGCTGCTCGCCGGCCTGCTGGCCGTCGCCCTCGTGCTGCTCGTGGCGCTGCGCGGCGTCGCCCGCGCGCTCGTGCCGCTCGTCCCGATCGTCCTCGCGACCGGCTGGTCGGCGCTCGTGCTGTTCGCGCTGCGCATCCCGCTGAACCCGATGTCGGTCACGCTCGGCGCGCTCGTCATCGCGATCTCGACCGAGTTCAGCGTGCTGCTGGCCGAGCGCTATCGCCAGGAGCGCGCGCAGGGCCACGACCCGCATGCCGCGCTGGCGCGCACGTACCGCTTCACCGGCGCGGCGGTCATGGCGTCGGGGGCGACCGCGATCGCCGGGTTCGCGGTGCTCGTCGTCTCGGACATCCGGATGCTGCGCGACTTCGGCGCGGTGACCGTCGTCGACCTCACCGTCTCGGTCCTCGGCGTGCTCGTCGTGCTGCCCGCCACGCTGCTGCTGGCCGAGCGGCGCGCGGCCACGCGCACCGCGGCCGGCGCCGCCGAGCGCCCGCCCGCGCCGACCGAGGCGCGCGCGTGAGCCGACCGGGCGGGCCGCTGGGGTTCGAGCCCGACGAGGACGATCGCTCGCCCGGCCGGGCGACGGACGCCGACGGCGGCGCGCGCGGCGGCGCGGGCGGCCGCTCCCCGGTCGGGGCCGCGAGCCGCCACGCGTGGCTGCTCGGCGCCGTCGCGGTCATCCTCGCCGGGCTGCTCATGATCGACGCGACGCGCCCTTCCGGCCCCGGCGCCAGCGGCCTGACGGTGGGCGCGCCGATCGCGCCGTTCGCCGTCGCGCTCGCGACGTCGGGGATCGTCTGCGAGCGCGACAGCGACCCGTGCGACGCCAACGTCGCGCGCCGGGCCGGCCAGGGCGGCGCCGGCAGCCGGCCCGCCTGCGAGGTGCGCGGCCCGAGCGTCCTGAACGTGTGCGAGCTCGCCGAGCGCGGGCCGCTGCTGCTCGGTGTCTTCGCGACGCGCGCGGAGCGCTGCGTGCGCGCCTTCGACGTCCTCGACGGGGTGGCACGGCGCCACGCGGGCCTGCGGGTCGCCGTCGTCGCGATCGGCGGCGAGCTCGGCTCGCTGCGCCGGCTCGTGCTCGGGCGCGGCTGGCGCCTGCCCGTCGGCTGGGACCGCGACGGCGTGCTCGCCAGCCTGCTCGGCGTCGCGACGTGCACCCATGCCGTCGCGGTGCGCCGCGGCGGACGCGTGGACCGCGTGCTGCGCGGGCCGTTCTCCGACGCCGACCTGGAGCGCGCCGCCGATGCGCTGCACGCAGCATCGCGGCGCCCGGACGCAAGACCGTAGCCTTAGGGCTCGATGGAGGCCGACGACCCACCTCGCATGGCGCTGCGCGGGCTGCACCACCTGACCGCGGTCTGCACGGACATCGAGCGCACGACGGCGTTCTACCGCGACGTCCTCGGGCTCACGCTCGTCAGCGAGGCGGTCAACGACGACGACCCCGGCGCCCGTCACGTCTGGTTCGGCTTCGGCGGGACGCGCGGCGGTCCGCTCGTGTCGTTCATGGAGTACCCCGACCTCCAGCCGGGGCGGCCCGGCCCCGGCACGACCCATCATTTCGCGCTGCTCGTCGAGGACGCCGAGGAGCAGCGCCACTGGCTGGAGTACCTCTGGGACCAGGGCGTGCAGTGCAGCGAGATCTTCGACCGCGACGGGTTTCGCTCGATCTACCTGCGCGATCCCGACGGGCACGTCATCGAGATCGCGACGCGCGGCTGGAGCTTCTCCTGACGGGCGTCGCCGGGCGCCCGCGCCCGGCGACGTTCGTCGCGCGTCGTGTCAGATCATCGCCGCCAGCACGCTGCGCTGACGATCGGTCATCGAGCCGACGGTCTTCGTCTCGGGCATCCCGATCGTCGCAAGGAACTTGCGGCAACGGGCCGTGCCCCAGCGGCGCTGGCTGGTGAGCAGCTCGGCGATCGTCATGCTCGCCGCCTCCCATGGGCAGCTGAGGATGACCTCGCCGATCGATGTCGAGCCCTCGGCGATCCGTCGCTTGAGCTCGGCACGCGCGAGGCGCACCTCGTTGGCGCGCTGAAGGGCCTGCATGTGTTGCGGCGGCGCAGGGGCGATCGTCGCTGTCGCGTCGTGCATGGGTCCTCCCTGGCTGCCCCATCCGTGTGGAGGGCAGCGCATTGGTCGTAGGGCGTGTGGGTGGGCGCAGGGGCAGGCAGGGTCACGTCAGCACGGCAGACCGAACGTCCGTTGAAGGCCTCCCCCCAAAGGCCAGTGGCCGGTCCGCCGTCCCCGCTCGCCCGTGCTTGAGCGCACTACGAACGTATGCGATGGCCCGCGTCGCGATCAAGGCTCGCCAGCCCAACGCGCTCGCTCAGAGCGATGTTTTTCTTCGGTGACGGGCTTGTGAAAACTTGGACAAGCAGATCGGCCGGTCAGACCGGCAGCGGACCGTGCTGAGCCTCGAATCGGGCCTTCACGCCCGCGAAGGCGTCCAGCGCGCGGTCGAGCGTCGCGCGGTCGTGCGTCGCCATGACGCTCGTGCGCAGCAGCGCGCCGCCCGGGGCGACCGCCGGGTGGATCGCGACGTTGACGAAGACGCCCGCGTCGTACAGGGCGCGCCACAGCAGGACGGCGCGCCAGTCGTCGCCGACGATCACCGGGACGATCGGCGTCATGCGGCCGTCCTCGTGCTCGACGACCTTGAAGCCGCGCTCGCGCAGCCCCGCGTGCAGGTAGGCGGCGTTGTCGAGCACGCGCGCCAGCAGCCGCGGGCCCTCGTCGGAGCGCAGGATGCGCAGCGCCGCGAGCGCCGCGCCGACGGCGGCCGGCACGCCGGCGGCGGTGAACAAGAACGCGCGGCTCTGGATGCGCAGGTAGTCGATGACGTCGTGGGTGCCGGCGAGAAACCCGCCGCAGCTCGCCAGCGACTTGGAGAAGGTGCCCATCCGCAGGTCGACGCGCTCCTCGACGCCGAGCAGCTCCGCCGCGCCGGCCCCGCGGGCTCCGAGCACCCCGGCGCCGTGGGCCTCGTCGACCATGAGGCGCGCGCCGTGGCGCCGGCAGAGCTCGGCGATCTGCTGCAGCGGGGCGACGTCGCCCTCCATCGAGAAGACGCCGTCGACGACGACGAGGATGCCGCCGCCGTCGTGCTCGACCGCCTTGCACAGCGTGCGCTCGAGCTTGTCCATGCGGTTGTGGCGAAACGCGCGCAGCTTGGCGCGGCTGAGCAGGCAGCCGTCGAGGATCGAGGCGTGGTCGCCCGAGTCGGCGACGACGGTGTCGCCCGGCGCCAGCAGCGTCCCGAGCGCGGCGAGGTTGGCCTGGTGGCCGGTCGTGAAGACGAGCGCCTCCTCGGTGCCCATCCAGTCGGCGATCTCCCGCTCGAGCTCGAGGTGCAGCGCGATCGTGCCGTTGAGCAGGCGCGAGCCCGTCAGGCCGGTGCCGTAGCGGTCCAGCGCAGCCCGCGCGCCGGCGATCACGCGCTCGTCGCCGGTCAGGCCGAGGTAGTTGTTGGAGCCGAGCATGATCCGCTCGGCGCCCTCCATCTCCACGACGGGGCCGGCCGCGCCCTCGAGCGTGCGGAAGTACGGCAGCACGTCGGCGTCGCGCGCGGCGCGCAGCTGGTCGGCGCGCTCGTGGCCGCGCACCTTGGCGAAGACGTCGTGGGTCAGGGAGGCCATGTAGCGTGGGCGCCGTGAGCGTCGACGTGCGTGCCGTCTCGTCACGGGGGGATCTGCGGGAGTTCATCGAGCTCCCGTTCCGGCTGCACTCTACCTCGCCGCAGTGGGTGCCTCCGCTGCGCGTCGAGCGGCGGATGTTCCACAGCCGGCGGATGAACGCGTACTTCGAGCACGCCGGTGCCCAGGAGTTCGTCGCGCGCCGCGACGGGCGCGTCGTCGGGCGCATCTCGGCCCAGGTCGACGGCTCCTACGACGCTCAGCACGGCGCCGGCACGGGCATGTTCGGCTTCCTCGAGCTCGAGGACGACCCCGAGGTCTGCGTCGCGCTCGTCGAGGCCGCGCAGGCGTGGCTTGCCGAGCGCGGCCGCCACCACATGATCGGCCCGATGGACTACACGATGAACGACGAGTGCGGGGTCCTCTTCGAGGGCTTCGAGCGCGAGCCGATGATCAAGCAGCCCTGGCACCCGCCGTACTACCACCGGCTGTGCGAGCAGGCGGCGGGGCTGACGAAGGCGATCGACCTCTTCATGTGGGAGCTCGTCATCGACGACCGCGAGAAGATCCTGCCGATCATCTTCGAGCTCGCCGAGCAGAGCGAGAGCAAGCACGGCGTCACGCTGCGCCACATGCGCCGCCGCGACCTGCCGAGGGACATCAAGGTCTTCGGCGAGGTCTACAACGCCGCCTGGAAGGACAACTGGGGCTTCGTGCCCTACTCGCAGTCAGACCTCAAGCACTACGCCGATGAGCTGCAGCTCGTCTTCGATCGCAACTGGTTCATGGTCGCCGAGAAGGCCGGCGAGACGATCGGGATCGCGATCACCGTGCCCGACATCAACCAGGTGCTCAGGAGGATGAACGGGCGCCTGCTGCCCGTCGGCTGGTGGCACTTCCTGCGCCGCGCGAAGATCATCGACCGCGTGCGCGTGGGCTTTCTCGGCGTCAAGCCCGCCTATCAGCACACGGGGACCGCCGCGCGCTTCTACGTCGAGCACTTCGACACCGCGCTGCGGACGCCGCAGAAGTGGGGCGAGATGGGCTGGATCCTCGAGACCAACCGCGCGATGAACCGCGGGATGAAGGCGATGGGCGGGCGCATCGTCAAGCGCTACCGGGTCTACGAGTCCAGGTTCTGACGCCGGCGCGTGCAACGTCTGGGGCTGCCTTCAGTATCTGACGCTCGTGTGGTCTGCGACGGCAGCGCCAGGGAGGGTCTCGTGCTCGTGATCGAGCGCGCGTTCGGGGTACCCGTGCAGCAGGCCAACCACATCGTCATCCTGTCCACGTTGCCCGCGCACGCCCTCCCCGACCATCCGCAGCGCGCCACGCCCGGCCACGTGCCGGGCGCCGGAGACCGGCTGCCCGCCGGGCGCGCATGACCGATCAGCCGCCCGAGCTCTACGACCAGGCAGCGGTCGAGGAGGAGGTCCTCGACGGCGTGCCGGTGCTCGCCGACGCCGAGGCGCGCGTGCTCGATCGGCGGCGCGCGGCGGGCTCGCTGAGCCCGCTCGTCGTGCAGACCGTCGCCGTCATGGGCGCCAGCGTCGTCGCGGGGGCGGCGACCGTCGCGATCGTCCAGCGCCACCGCTCGCGCCGGGTCGCGCGGCGCCGGCGACGCAGCGTCGGGCCCGTGCTCCTGAGCCGCTCGTTCCTCGTCGACGTGCACGTGCTCGGCGATCGCGGACGCTAGTGGGTCATCCACAAGCGTTTGACCCGGAACCCCGGGCGCCGATCACCGCCTGGCGGCGTCCTCGGACGCTCGATGTGGCAGAGCCACACCTTCGGTCCTGCGTCCTTGCCAGCCGGCGCCGGCATCCCGGGTTTGCGGTCGAACGTTGCTGGATGACCCGCTGAGAGATCGCGGCGTCGTCATCTCGCAACGTGCGGGGTGCGCCTGCGCATGCGTCGGGTGCGCACCGTAGGTTTCGCGGCGTGCCCGAGCTGCGCGTCGAGGTCGTCCCCCGGTGGCCGTTTCGGCTGCCCGCCCACGGCGGCGGCGACCGCGTGCTGCGCCGCCGCGGCGGCGTGCTCGAGCGCCTGCTGCACGTCGACGGGCGGCCGGCGATCGTGCGCGTCGCCCAGAGCGGCGAGCGCAGCGTGCTGTTCGGCGCCTGGGCGCAGGAGCGCGACGACGCCGCGCTGGCGATCGAGCGCATGCGCTTCGCGCTCGGCGTCGACGACGACCTGCGCCCGTTCTACGAGCGCTACCGCGACGACCCGCTCGTCGGGGCCTCCCTGCGCCGCCGCCCGTGGCTGCGCGTGACGCGCCGCCCCGTCGCCTTCGAGGCGCTCGCCTGGGCGGTCTGCGAGCAGCTCATCGAGGTCTCGGCGGCGGTCGCGATCCAGGCGCGCATCGTGCGGGCGCTGGGGCCCAGATGCCCGCAGACCGGACTGCGCGACGTTCCCGCGCCGGCCGCGCTGGCGGCCTGCTCGCCGGCGCGCCTGGAGAGCTTCGAGCTCGCGGGCCGGCGGGCCGTCGCGCTCGTGCGCGTGGCGCGCGAGGTCGCACACGGGCGGATCGACCTCGACGGACCCGACCACGAGGTCGCCTGGCGGCGGCTGCTGGCGATCCCGACGATCGGTCGCTGGACGGTCGAGATGCTCGCGCTGCGCGGGCAGGGCCGCTACGACGTCCTGCCCGCGGGCGATCTCGGATACCTGAAGCTCGTGGGCCGCGCGCGCGCGGGCGGCGACCCGGCGGCGCGCGCGCAGGAGGACGAGGTGCGCGCGCTGTTCGCGCGCTTCGGCGAGTGGCGCGGCCTCGCCGGCGCGCACGCGCTGTCCGGCCCGAGCCCGAGTCCGGCGGCGCTGGCCGCGTGACCGTCCGGCGAGGGCGACCGCGAGCGGCGGCGCGCCACAAACGCGCCCGGCGAGCGTCCGCGCGCCGTAGATGCCCGCAGGTGACACCGTGAGCCGCCGGCCCGACCCGACCCTGCTGGACCGCTACCGCGCGACCGGCGCCGACCTGCCGTTCGCCGACCCGCGGCGGGCCCACGGCGTGCGCATGGAGGGCTACTTCTGGCGGCTGACGGACGCGCAGGCCGGGCGGACGGTGATCGCCTGGTGCGGCGTCCAGCGCGACGGGGCGGGCCGCTGCTGGGCGTTCGTCGGGCTCGCGGCGCACCCGGGCGGCTTCGTGCGCCATGCGGTCGTGCCGACCGGCGGCGCGGACCGCGACGGCATGGGCGTCTGGGCCGGCGACGGGGTGGCCCGGGCGGACGCCCGGCAGCTGCACATCGACCTCGGACCGGATGCCCGCCTCAGCGTGCGGCTGGACGGCGTCGCCGGCTGGCAGGGGCTGCGCCCCTACGGCGGGCTCGGGATCGCGCACGCGATTCCGGCGATCGGCCAGTACTGGCATCCCCACGGCCTCGGCGGCGCGGCGACCGGGATCGCGGTGCTCGGCGGCCCGCCGGTGCAGCTGCGCGGCGCGGTCGTCTACGCCGAGAAGAACTGGAGCCATCACGGCTTTCCCGACGAGTGGTGGTGGGGCCAGGCGCACCACTTCGCGGGTGCCGAGCGCGATGTGTGCCTGGCGTTCGCGGGCGGCGCGGTACGCGTCGGGTCGGTCGGCATCACGGCGACCGCCGTCGTGCTGCGCCTCGGCGACCGCCTCCTGCGCTTCGGGACGCCGCTGCGGTCGCCCGTGCGGGCGCGGCTGACGGACGACACGTGGACGCTGCGCGGCCGCAGCGCCCGCTACGGCATCGACGTCGAGGGGCACGCCGATCCGTCCACCGCGCACGTCCTGTCGATCCCGCTGCCCGAGCAGCGCGCGAGCGTCCCCGGGTCGCTGCAGCATCTCGACGGGCGCGTCAACGTCGTGCTGCGCCGCCACGGCCGCGTGCTGTTCAGCGGCGAGTCGGGCCTCGCCGGCCTCGAGCACGGCGAGCGCTCGCGCGCCGCCCGCGAGCTGTCGGCGCGCCTGACCCCCGTCGCGCTCGCCGCCTGACGGGTCCCGTCATCCGCGCGCGACCGCGCCGGCGCCGCGCCAGGCGGCGAGGCGCTCGAGCGCGCGCATGACGGCGCGGTCGAGCGCCGGCGTCCGGCGCACGCCGTCCTCGCGGTGCAGCGCCCGCACGCGCAGGACGCGGGCGTCGCGGTCAAGCGCCAGGTCGGCGCGCGCGACGAGCCGCTCGCGGTGCAGGATCGGCAGCACGTAGTACCCCCAGCGGCGCTTGGCCGGTGGGACGTAGATCTCCAGCCGGTGCTCGAAGCCGAACAGCTCGGCGGTCCGCGCGCGGTCGCAGAGCAGGTTGTCAAACGGCGACAGCGCCACGGTGCGCGCCCCGCGGGGCAGGCCGGGCAGGCCGTCGAGGTCGGCCGGCGCCGCCAGCCACTCGCCGCGCAGGCCGGCGACGCAGACGAGCTCCAGGCGTCCGGCGTCGACGAGCGCCGTCAGCGTCGCGGGCAGGTTCTGGTAGCGGCGGCGCAGGAAGTGCGCTCGCACGTGGCCGGCGCGGGCGACGCCGAGCATCCGCACGGCGCGCAGCGCCGCCTCGCGCTCGGCGTCGTCGTCGGCGAGGTCGCAAGCCTCCGCGCGGGCGTGCTCGCCGGACGGCAGGCAGCGCTCGAAGACGTCCCACACGCGTTCTGCGCCGATCCGCTGCGCCACGCCGATCCGCCCGCTCATCCACAGCAGGTCGAGCAGGCGCCCGAGCGTCTGGCGCGCCGAGACCTCGTCGGTCCACCAGCCGTGGCGCCACGGCTCGGCCGAGCGGTCCTCGAGCTCGCGGGCGCGCAGCGGCCCGCGGGAGCGCAGCTGCGCGACGAGCTCGTCGCAGAACGCCGCGTTGCGGGCGAGGAAGTCGCGCGCCCGCGTGGCGCTCGCCGTCGGCGCGCGCAACCGCGTGCGCATCGCCCAGCGGTGCAGCGCCAGGTCGGCGGTCGCGACGAGCGACGCCTCGTGCGCCCAGGCGTCGAACAGCGCGCGCTGCTCGTAGGCCGCGCGGTCGAGCGCCGCGTCGCGCAGCGGGCCGAGGCGGGCGAAGAGGACGAGCAGCGGGCTGCGCGCCACGGTGCTGACGGGGTCGAGCTGCAGGCAGCCGATCCGCCTCGTGATCGCGGCGACCGCGGCGGGTCCGCGGCCGCCCGCCGGCGGCGCGGCGGCGAGCCCCTGCGCATGCAGCGCCAGGCGGCGCGCCTGCTCGACGCTGATCGCGCGGCGGGCGGCGAGCGTCGAGCGGCGGCCGGGAAGCGCGGGCAGCTGCGTCAGATGCCCTCCCCCGGGAGGAACTCGTTCGTGAACGCCCGCTGGCCGATGTCGGGGCTCGCGAGCAGGTCGTTGTCCGCCATCCACTCGGTGTAGCGGCGCCACTCCTCGGGGTTCTGAAAGCCGAACGGGCGCTCGCGGTCACGCGGGAAGAAGACGGGGAGCGTCGCCTTGACCTGCGCGCGCTGCAGGCTGCGCTGGAGGTCGGGGTTGGCCTTGACGAGCGGGTCGACCCCGGCGTCGACGCTCTCGCGCAGGCGGGCGTGGCCGCGGGCGGCCGCGCGCATGAAGCGCCGCAGCAGCGGGCCCCGCTCGCGCACGTCGAGCTCGCGCGCCACGATGACGAGCTCGTTGTACGTCGGCACGCCGAGCTGGTCCATCCGCAGGATCACGGGGTCGCGCTTGCGTCGCTGCAGCTCGACGCCCTCGATGTTCCAGAACATCCCGAGCACCGCGTCGACGCGCTTGGTCAGCAGCGCCGGCACGAGGTTGAAGCCGACGTTGACGGGCTTGATGCGCTGCGGATCGGCGCCCGCGCGCTCGAGGATCGTCTTGAGGTAGGCCTCCTGGTAGGGGATCCCGGCCGTTCCGATCCGCTTGCCCTCCAGCTGCGCGACCCGGCGGATCGGCGTGTCGCCGATCGAGACGATCGAGGTCAGCGGCCGCTGGACGAGCGCCCCGATCGACACGAGCTTGGCGCCCTGCGCGCGGGCGAGCAGCAGCTCGGGCTCGTAGGAGATGGCGAGGTCGGCCTTGCCCGCCGCGAGCAGCTTCAGCGGCGCGGAGGGATCCGCCGGCGTGCGCATCCGCACGTCCAGCCGCGCCACCTTGAACTCGCCGCTGCCCCGCGCCGCGTAGAGACCGGCATGGTCGGCGTTGGGCAGGTAGTCCAGGACGAGCTCGATCCGCTCGCTGCCGGCGCCGCCGGCCGACTCCTGCCTCTCGCCGCAGCCGGCGACGGCGGCCGCGAGCAGCACGGCCGGCAGGACGAGCACGAGCACACGACGACGGATCACGGGGCGGTTCCTCTCGGTTGATGGGCCCACGGCACGAGGCGCCGCTCGGCGAGCGCGAGCAGGCCGAACAGCGTGACGGCGAAGACGGACAGGATGAGCACGGCCGCGAACGCGCGCGCGGTCTCGAACTGCGGGATCGCCTTGAGCATGAGGTTGCCCAGGCCGGCGTCCGAGCCGGCGAGCTCGGCCAGGACCGCCGCGATCGCCGCGATCGCGACGCTGAGCTTCGCGCCGGTCAGCACCCCGGGCAGCGCCGCGGGCGCCTCCACCATGCGGAAGGTCTGCCAGCGCGACGCGCCGAACGTGCGCATGAGCTTGCGCAGGTCGCCGTCGACGCGATCCAGCGCGTCGAGCGTCGGGACGACGACCGGGAAGAAGCACACGAGCGCGACGATCGCGAGCTTCGGCGTCAGGCCGAAGCCCCACCACGCCACGAGCAGCGGCGCGACGAGCACGATCGGGATCGTCTGGGAGCCGACGAGCAGCGGGTACAGCCCGCGCCGCAGGATGGCGCTGAAGTGGATCGCGACCGCGCACGCGAGGCCGACGACGAGGGCGACGAGCAGCCCGAGCGCGATCTCGCCCGCGGTGACCGTGAAGTTGCTCCACAGCAGCGCGCGGTCGTCGACGAGCGCGGCGGCGATCGCACTCGGCGCCGGCAGCACGAACTCGTCGATCCCGCTGACCGCGGCATAGCCCTCCCAGGCCCCGAGCAGCGCCAGGACGAGCAGCGCCGCGATCATGTCCTCAGCCCGCGCAGCGCGCGCTCGCGCAGCGCGACGAGGCTCGCGTCGGCGCGGTTGCGCGGCCGCGCGGCCGCGACGTGCAGCGCGGCGACGACGCGCCCCGGCCGCGGCGACATGACGAGCACGCGGTCGGCGAGCACGATCGCCTCCTCGACGTCGTGCGTGACGAGGACGACGGTGCGCGGCGACAGCGCGAGCGCGCCGGCCAGCCAGTCCTGCATCTCCTGGCGCGTGAGCGCGTCGAGCGCGGCGAACGGCTCGTCGAGGCACAGGACGGTGCGGCCCGACAGCAGGGTGCGGGCGAACGCGACGCGCTGGCGCATGCCGCCCGAGAGCTCGTGCGGGCGCGCGTCGGCGAAGTCGCCGAGCCCGAAGTCCGCCAGCAGCGCGGCGGCGCGGCCGCGCGCCGCGCTGCGCGGGACGCCGGCCACGTGCAGCGCCAGCGCCGCGTTGTCGACGGCGCCGCGCCACGGCAGCAGCAGGTCGCGCTGGGCCATGAGCGCCGCCGGGGCGGCGTCGACCGTGCCGGCGTCGGGCGCCGACAGCCCGCAGACGAGCTCGAGCAGCGTCGTCTTGCCGCAGCCGCTGGCTCCCACGACCGCCACGATCTCGCCGGGGGCGGCGTGCAGCGACAGGCCGTCGAGCGCCGTGATCGCGGCGGCGCCCCGGCGCGGTGCCGCGAAGCGCTTGACGACGTCGCGCATGCGGACCGAGCCGAGCTCGGCCTGGCAGTCCGATGGCGCCTGCTCGGGCGCCCGCATCCGCGTCAGCATCGCTCCCTCCACGGGCATGACCCCACGGCTTCGACGGGTCAAGCGCCGCTCGTGGGCGCTCTCCGTGCCGGCGTGCGCCGGCCCTGATCTGGGCTGACGAAGCCTACTTCTTGGCGTCCACCGCCCGCCGGAGCTCCTCCTTGCGCATCTTCGAGCGCCCGTCGACGCCAAGCTTGCGCGCCTCGGCGTAGAGCTGGTCGCGCGTGCGGCCCTTCGTGCGGTTCGTGCCCGACCGGCGGCCGCCGCGCTCGCCCGAGGACATGTCGTGCGTCGAGCTGCGCGAGCGCTCGCGCGACTCGCCCGCGCGGGCGCGCGCCTTGTTGACGGTGCGCGCGGCGATCTCCTCGGCGCGGTCCTCGGACGCGCCCTGCTCGAGCTGGCTGTCCTTGACGTGCTCGTACTGGCGGGCGCGCTTGCTGCCCTGCTTGACGCCTGTGGGTGGCATGGCCGTCTCCTCTCGGGTCGCGGACTCCCGTCTGTCGACTACCCGCTGCGCCGGCCGCGCAGGCGCGCAGGACGCAGATCTCGTCGCCGGCGTGCGCGTCGCCCTCAGCCGGCGCGCACCGGCTGGGTCAGCGCCTTGACGAACGTCTCGAGGTGCGCGGTCGTCCAGCACTCGAACGCCTCGCAGTGGCGCTCGTAGGCGGCGATCACCGAGTCGCCGTAGTTCCAGTACAGCCGCGGCTCGGGGTTCAGCCAGAACGTCCGCCCGGCGCGGGCGGTCACCTGGCCGAAGATGTCCGCGCGCGGATCGCGGCCGTTCGTGCGCGCGTCGCCGAGCACGATGACGGTGGCGCGCGGGTGCAGCTCGTCCTCGACGAGCGCGCGGAACTCGCTCCAGACGCGCCCGTAGTCGGTGTAGCCGCTGACGTCGGCGACGCCCGCGTCGCGTCCGATCGCCTCGGACACCGCGCGGAAGTCGCGCTCGCGATGAAAGACGTCGGTGACCTCGCTGATGCGCTCGATGAAGACGAACGAGCGCATCTTGCGAAACGAGTCGTGCAGGGCGTGCAGGACGCTGAGAAAGAAGACCGAGGCGCTCGTCACGCTCGTCGAGACGTCGCACAGCACGTAGATCTCGGGCCTGCGCGGGCGCACCGGCCGGAAGCGCAGCTCGACCGGCACGCCGCCCGTCTGCAGCGAGGCGCGCATCGTGCGGCGCATGTCGACGTGCGCGTGGCGGGCATGGCCGCGCATCTCCTGGCCCTGCGTCTTCAGGCGCCGCTTGAGCTGCGCGACGACGCGGTGCACCGCCGCGAGGTCCTGCAGCGGGCCGCCGGGCAGCGCGCGGTCGAGGTCGTTGAGCGGCCGCGAGGGCGGCAGCCGCTCGGTGCGCTGGATCTTGCCGCGCTCGAGCTCGCGGCGCAGGAGCGACTCGAAGTGGCGCAGCGCGTCGCGTGGCACGCCCGCGCGGCGCGGATCGCCGGCGGGGAGCATCGTGCTGGGGCTCGGCGCGCAGCCCCAGCGCGCGGCGGATGCGCTGCACGTCGACGCCGATGACGCCCGAGCCCTCGCCCTGCTGGCCGAACGCGGCGATCGCCAGGCGCGCGAGGTCGCGCATGGCCGACTCCGATCCCGCCTGCAGCGCGGCGGCGATCTGGCGGCGCAGCTCGTCGAGGTCGATCTGCGCCGGCTCGCCCTCCGGTGTGTCGCCGTCGCCGCCGGCGTCCTCGCGCACGCCCTCGCGCAGCGCCGCGGCTTCGGTCGCGCGAAAGAAGAACCGCTCGAAGACGAGCTCGAAGATGCGCCGGTCCTCCTGGGACTTCGCGAGCGTCGCCGCGAGCGCCTCGCGGAAGTCCTCGGGCTCGGTCCACGAGATCTGCGCGAGCACCGCGAAGGCGTCGAGCAGCTGCGACGTGCCGCTGTTGACGCCCTCCGCGCGCAGCTCCTCGCCGAACTCGACGAGGCGTGCGGCCAGGCCGGGGGGGACGGGCGGCGGCGCGGCGTCGGCGCGGGCGGCGGCCATGCGTTGCTCCTGCCGCCCGGCCGGCTCCGCGGTCAGCCCGCCGCGGGCGCGCTGATGCCCGCCGCCGAGCCGGCGCCGAGCCCGACGCCGACGCGCTCGGCGACGATGTCGAGGTCGGTGCGGTGCTTGACGATGACCGAGAGGGTCTCGCGGAACGTCACCGCGTCGACGTCGCGGGCGCCGAGCAGCAGCAGCGCGCGCGCCCAGTCGATCGACTCGGCGATCGAGGGCGGCTTCTTGAGGTCGAGGTCGCGCACCATGCCGACGATCTCGACGAGCTTGCGGGCGATCGTCTCCTGCAGGTCGGGCACGTGCAGGCGCACGATCTCGAGCTCGTGCTCGAGCTCGGGGTAGTCCAGCCAGAGGTACAGGCAGCGGCGCTTGAGGGCCTCGGTCAGCTCGCGGGAGTTGTTCGAGGTCAGCAGCACGACCGGATGGGTGCGCGCCTCGACGCGGCCCAGCTCGGGGATCGAGATCTGGAAGTCCGAGAGGACCTCGAGCAGCATCGCCTCGAACTCCTGGTCGGTCTTGTCGATCTCGTCGATGAGCAGCACGACCGGCTGCTCGGAGGTGATCGCGTCCATGAGCGGGCGCGAGAGCAGGAACTCCTCGCCGAAGATGTCGTCCTGGACCTGATCCCAGGCGGTGCCCTGGCCCTCGGCCTGGATGCGCAGCAGCTGCTTGCGGTAGTTCCACTCGTACAGCGCCTTGGCCTCGTCGAGTCCCTCGTAGCACTGCAGGCGCACGAGCCGGCGGTCGAGCACCTTCGCCAGCGCCTTGGCGAGCTCCGTCTTGCCGACCCCCGCGGGGCCCTCGACGAGGATCGGCTTGCCGAGCTTCGCCGCCAGGTAGGAGACCAGCGCGGTCGATTCGCCCGGCAGGTAGCCCACGTCGCGCAGTCCCGCGCCGAAGGCGGCGACCGAGTCTGGTGTCGCAGCGGCCATCGCCGGATGATAGGAACTCGACCGTGCCCGTCCCGATCCTCGGCGCGTCGGACCTCTCCGCCACGCCGGTGGCGCTGCTGCTCGCCCTCGGCGTGCTCGTCGGGATCGCCGGCCACCTCGCGGGCTCGCGCCGCACGGTCGTCGCGGGCCTGGCGCTCCTCTTCGTGGCGACCGCGCTGCTGCTCGTCGGCGGCTACACGGCCTACCGGGACGACCCGGCCGACCCGCGCCCATGCGACGCGCCGGGCGGCTGCTAGGGCGCCGCGCGGGCCGAGCCGGGCGGGCGCGCGCGGGCCGAGCCGGGCGAGCGCGCGCGGGCCGAGCCGGGCGAGCGCGTGGCGGGCCGAGCCGGGCGAGCGCGCGCGGGCCGAGCCGGGCGAGCGCGTGGCGGGCCGAGCCGGGCGAGCGCGTGGCGAGTGTGCAGCGCCGGGGGCGTCAAACGTGCCAGTCGTCGCGGCCGCGGGCCGGGCCGGGCGCGCGCGTGGCGTGTTTGCAGCGCTGGGAGCGTCAAACGCGCCGGTCGGCGACCCGGCCGGCCGGGTCAGACGGCGCGGCGCAGCTGCGCCGCGACGTCGCCTCTCAGCGGCCCGTAGTGCGCGGGCCAACACGTCGCCGGCCCCAGCGCGGCGAGCTTGGCGATCGAGGCGCGGCAGCCCTCCGTCGACCAGTTGAAGGCCGGATGCGGGATCCGCGGGCGGCGGCCGGGGAAGGGCAGCGCCGGATGGAAGAGCGCGAAGCAGTCGTTCGTGATCGCCAGCCGGTCGGACTCGCGCCACAGCCCGATGCAGCCGGGCGAGTGGCCGGGCAGGTGGACGACCTCGAAGTCGCCGACGCGGTCGCCCTCCTCGACCGTCGCCGACACGTGCAGCGGCCCGCCGTCCCAGGCGCTGAACGTGCGCTCGGTCAGCCCGCGGGCGAACAGCGGCAGGCGGCCGAAGTCGAAGTAGTGCGCGCCGCCGTCGCCCTCGACGTCGTCACGGTCGGCCGGATGGCAGTGCACCGGGGCGCAGACGGCCGCCGCGCCTCCGCGGTGGTCGGCGTGCGGATTGCCGAGCACCACCCGCGTCGGACCGCCGAGCGCCCGCGCCGCGTCGCGCACGGCCGCGCCCATCGGCTTGTGGCCCGCGTCGAAGACGGCGACGCCGTCGCCCTCGCGCACGAGGAAGACGTTGATGCGCAGGGGAGCGCCGCGCGTCACGCGCCAGACGCCGTCGGCGATCGCGGTGGGGGTCGTGGCCATTGCCGGACATCCTCGCACTCACTCCGCGGCGCGACCGGCCGGCCTGCCGGCCCGTCCGGCGGGGTGATCGCCCGCGGCCACGCGCGGCCGCTCGGCCGGCGCTCGGCCGGCCGGCCCGGCCGATCCGGCGGGTGATCGCCCGCGGCAACGCGCGGCCGCCCCGCGCCGCACCCGGCCGAGCGGCGGGGTGATCGCCCGCGGCCCCGCGCGGCCGCCCGGCCGGCCGACCCGGCCCGGCCCGGCCCGGCCGATCCGGCGGGTGATCGCCCGCGGCCCCGCGCGGCCACCCGGCCCACGAGCCGGCGGGGGCGATCGCCCGCGGCCACGCGCGGGCCGCCCCGCCGCACCCGGCAGGAGCCGGCGGGGTGATCGCCCGCGGCCGCCCCGCCCCACCCGGCCCGGCCCGGCGGGACGATCGCCCGCGGGCCCCGCGCGACCGCCCGCCCCGCGCCGTCAGCGCCGGTCGCGCGCCCGCGGGATCTCGCCCGGCTGCAGCGGCTCGTCCGCCGGGTCGTCGAACGTGAGCCGGCGCGCGTCGTCGCGCGTGACGACGTCGGCGCGCGCGCGCGGCGTACGCCGCGTGACCGCGGTCGTCGGCGGCTCGTCCGGTCCCCGCGCCGGCCCGGCGTCGGCGGCCGGCAGCTCGGGCTCGGGGCGGTGCGCCGCACGGATGCGCTGTCCCGCCAGGGCCAGTGCGCCTGCCGCGACGAACGCCACGAAGAAGCCCCACTGGATGCCGACCGTGCCGCCCTCGCCGCTGACGTTCGGACGGTCGAAGACGCGAAAGAAGATGAGCGCGGTCGCCCACAGTCCGGCCGCGAGGATGACCGCGCCGTCGCCGCCGGGCAGGTGAAACGGCCGCCGCTCGGCGCGCGCGGCGAGCAGCGCGAGCACGCCGGCCGCGACGAGGAAGATCGCCGCCTCGACGAACGACACCGCGCCGAAGGCGCTGATCGAGTCGCTGGCGAACGTCCGCGCCCCCGGGATGAGGACGTTCTTCTCATACCAGGGCAGGAACATCGCCACGAGCAGGCCGAGCGCGGCGACGGCGGCGAAGCGCTGGTCGGGGTCCAGCGCGCGGACGGCCGCGCGCACCCGCTGCAGGCGCTCGTTCACGCCGAGACGCCGGCCGCTGCCCGCATCCGCTCGAGCAGCAGCGCGCCGTCGGCCTGCGAGACCGTGCGCAGCTGCCCCTGGAAGGCGAGCTTCCAGTGCTCGGCGGGCCACTTGCGGATGTGCTCGAGCTCGTCCTTCAGCGCGTCGGCCGCCACCCAGCTGGGCTCGTCGAGGACGAGCACCGGCTCGGTCTGCACGCGCCACGGGTACGCATCGGGCCGCCCCGGCTTGCCCGGCCAGACCGGGGCGCGATCCTCGTAGAGCTCGCCGGTGACGCGCACGACCGCGGCGAAGCGCATCACCCTCGTGAGGTAGAGCACGATGAGGTCGCCGGGCTCGATCGCGAGCGCCTGGTTGCGGCGGCGCTCCTTGCAGCCGATGAGCGTGAAGTCGTGCTCCCGCGTCGCCGCGTAGTTCTCCGGCGAGCCGGTGAGGATCCACGTGCAAGCGCCGTCCGCGGCCATTGGGCTCGATTGTACGCGCGGGGTCGGGCGGCCTCAGCGCTTGGCGCGCCGCGCCTGCAGGCCGCGCAGGTCGGCCGTGGCCGAGCCGCTGTTGCCGGCGAGGTCCGTCGCGCGCAGCTCGACGCTGTAGCGCGCCGCGCGCCGCGGCGGGCGTTGCCAGCGCAACGACCGGCGACCGCTGGCGAAGCGGTCGCGCAGGACGACGACGGTGCGCTTGCCGCGGCGCACGCGCAGCGTCACAAAGGCGGGCTTGGAGAGCGTGAACTTCACCGACGCGGGACGGCCGCCGCGCACCCGGCGCGAGCGCAGCGCGACGACCGGCGGCTGCGCGAGGTAGGAGGTCCAGCGCTCGGCGGCGGCGCAATAGGGTGCCGCGCCGGGGTCCGGTGCCCTCGTCGGCACGACGCCGCCGGTGGGAGCGCCGACCGCCGGGCCGCGGGCGGCGAGCCGCGCGCAGAGGTTGCGCAGGAAGTCGCGTGCGAGCCGGTGGTAGTGCAGGTCGGCCTCGCGCCGGAGCGAGTAGCGCGACCAGGCGCCGGTGTCGTAGCGGGCCAGCTCGGCGCGCAGCTGGCTGTCGCCGGCGCCGAACAGCGCTGCCGCCCCGGCGTCGCCGGTCAGCGTCGCGAGGTCGTACAGCCCGTTGAGCGCCTGCGTGAAGGCGTTGAGCACGCGCAGGCGCGGCGCGAAGGAGTAGATGAGGTAGTGCGCGCCCGCCGGCGTTGCGACGCGCACGCCGCCGGGCGGGGCCGTGCGGAAGACGCCCAGGCCGGCACGGGCCGCGTCGAGATAGGCGGGCTCGCCGAGCTTGACCGACGCCCGCGCGAGCGCCTGCACGGCGGTGCCCTGCGCCAGCCCGCTGACCCACGGCGGCCGGCCGCCGTCGAAGCGGAAGAGGTACTCCCACGCGATCCCGCCGGCGCGCTGCGCCGCAAGCGCCAGCGTCTCGTCGACGAGCGTGCGCAGCGACCGCAGGTAGCCGCCCTGCCAGAGCCCGTTGACCTTGCCGAACGTGCCGAGCCACTGGATCTGCAGGCCCTCGCCGCCGTAGTGCTGCCAGACGAGCTTGGAGCCCTGAAAGCTCACCCGCGCGCCGTTGCGCAGCAGCGGCCCCTTGGCCCACCACTCGCGGTTGCGCGCGACGGTCTCGAAGAGCGCCGGCAGCCGCGACACCGTCAGCGAGCCCGCCGCGGCGATCTGCTCGAGGTTGCGCAGCACCGCGCTCATCGCGATCCGCCGCGCGCCCTTGAGCTTGCTGCGCAGGCGGCGGGCGTCGTCGTACGTCGCGCGCCGGGCGTCGTGCGTGGCGCGGTCGATCGCGCCGGCGAGCAGCATCCGTCGCAGCTCGCCGCGCACGGTCGGCGCGCGCGCCGCCGCGCGTGCCCGCTGCCCGCTGCCGGCGGGCGCCCGCGGGGCCGCCCGGCGCGCCGCGGCGCGCCGGGCGGCGGGCTGCTCGTGGGCGGGCGCGAGGAAGCGGTCCTCGCGCACGAAGGTGCTGCCGTCGTCGCGCAGCGTCAGCAGCGGGGCGGCGGCGGCGGGAGGGGCTGCGGCCAGCGCGAGCAGCAGCGCCAGCGCGAAGGCTGCGGGTGAGGTCCGGCGCACGGCAGCGATGCTAGGTTGAACGCGCCCCGCGAGCTGCAGTTGCCCTTGCAAGGAGAGGCCCGACCGTGATCACGAAGCTTCGCCGTCGTCTGCTCGCCCTGTCCTGCCTCGTGCTGAGCACGGGACTGCTCGCCGCGTGCGGCGGGGGGGACGACGCCAAGACGATCCTCGACCAGACGTTCGGCGCGAGCGCGTCGTCGATCGACAACGGCAGCATGGAGCTGACCTTCCAGCTCGACCCGGAGGGGCTGCTCGCGCTGGGCGGGCCGATCAAGCTCAAGCTCGACGGGCCGTTCTCGGCGCCGAGCGCCGGCAAGCTGCCGCGCTTCGACATCGACTTCGTCGCCACGCTCGCGCGCCAGGACTACGCCGGCAGCCTGCTGTCGACCGGCTCGCAGGCGTACCTGACGGCCGGCGAGACCCCGTACAAGGTCGACGAGCCGTTCGTCGCCAAGCTGCGCAAGGGCCTGTCGAGCAGCGCCGGACGCCCCGGTCTGAAGGCGCTCGGGATCGATCCGCTGCAGTGGATCGAGGATCCTGCCAAGCAGGACAACGAGCCGGTCTCCGGCGTGGACACGATCCGCATCACCGCGACCGTCGACAGCGAGGCGCTGCTCGCCGATCTCGACGCGCTGCTGACGCGTGCCGGCGGCGCCGGCAGCGCCGGTGACGAGGGCGGCCTGCTCTCGCCGGACCTGCGCGCGCGCCTGGCGGAGGCCGTCAAGAGCTCGACGGTCGACATCTGGACCGGCGCCGAGGACAAGCTCGTGCGCCAGCTCGCCGTGAGGCTCGTCTTCGCGTTCGACGAGGGCAAGGTGTCGCCCGTCCAGGGCCTCGAGGGGGGCACGATCAACCTGCGCCTGCGCCTGTCGGACCTCAACAAGACGAAGGTCTCGGCGGGCGCGCCGGCGGGCGCAAAGCCGCTCTCCGAGCTGACGGGCAAGGGCCTCGACACGCTGCTGGAGGGGATCGGCAGCGGGCTGGCCGGCGGCGCCGGGAGCGCGTCGGGCCGGGACTTTTTGCGCTGCATCACCAGCGGCCAGGGCGACACCGCGGCGCTGATCCGATGCATCTCCAAAGTCGAGGCCTGACCGCTCGGCGCTCGGGCGCCCGGCCCGAGGCGGCGCTCGCCCGCGCGACGCGTACCCTTCAGCCGATGCGCGCCCCTTCGCACACCGCCGTCGGGACCTGGAGCGGCGGTCGCTACCTGCACTTCGGCGAGGCGATCGACGAGCCCCGGCTGGAGGCGCTGCTCACCCCCGGCGGGGGGCTCGACACGGTCCTGACGGCCGATGCCTACGGCGCCGGCGAGGCCGACCGCGTGCTGGGCCGGGCGCTGCGCGGCGCCGACCGCGACGACGTCTGCGTCATCGGCGCCATCGGGCACGACGTCTACGAGGGCGAGCGCGAGGGCGCCAAGGGCTACCCCCGGTTCACCGACCCGCGCCTGCGCGGCCCCGACGCCTACGCCGACTACGTGCGGATGGCCACGGAGCGCAGCCTGCAGCGGCTCGGGATCGACGCCTTCGACCTGTTGCTGCTGCACAACCCCGACCGCACCGGCTACACGAGCGAGGCGGTCTGGCAGGCGCTGCGCGCCGTGCGCGACGAGGGCCTGGCCGGGCGCCTCGGCGTCGCGCCGGGCCCCGCCAACGGCTTCACGCTGGACGTCATCGACTGCCTGGAGCGCTTCGGCGAGCTCGTCGACTGGGCGATGCTCATCCTCAACCCGCTCGAGCCCTGGCCGGCCGAGCTGTGCCTGCAGGCGGCGCGCCGCCACGACGTGCAGGTCATCGCGCGCGTCGTCGACTACGGCGGCCTGTTCTGGGACGACGTTCGGCCCGGGCACGACTTCGCGCCGCGCGACCACCGCACGTTCCGTCCCGACGGGTGGGTGCGGGCGGGCGTGGAGAAGCTCGAGCTGCTGCGCCCGATCGCCGAGCGCCGCGGCCTGACGATGCTCCAGCTCGCCGCGCAGTGGTGCCTGGCGCACGATCCGGTCGCCTGCGTCGTGCCGACGCTCATCCAGGAGCCCGGCGCGGCCGCGCGCAGCATCGAGGACAAGCGCGCCGAGCTGCTGGCGACCCCCGCCCGGGTCGTGCTCGACGCCGACGAGGTCGCGCGGATCCGCGCGATCGGCGACAACACCGGCAGCATGGCGCTCAAGGGCGCCGCGCCGCAGCACGAGGGCGAGCCGCGCCCCGATCGCTGGCCGCTGAGCCCGGACCTCGACGACGTGGCCCGGCGCTGGGGCATCGACCCCGCGCGCGATCTCGTCCAGCTGTCGGCAGCCCGTGGGTAAGGTCGGCCGCTTCCTGCTGTCGGGCTCGGGCTGGCCGTACCTGCTCGTCCCGTTCATCCCGATCGCGATCCTGCTCGAGCTCAGCCACGCCGAGGCGGCGATCGTCTTCGGCGCGGCGGCCGCGGGCGTCGTCCCGACGGCGGCGCTCATGGGCCGCGCGACCGAGGAGCTGGCCCACCGCTCGGGGCCCGGGATCGGCGGCCTGCTGAACGTCACCTTCGGCAACGCGCCCGAGCTCATCATCGCGTTCTTCGCGCTGAACGCCGGCCTGCAGGAGGTCGTCAAGGCCTCGCTGATCGGCTCGATCATCGGCAACATCCTGCTCGTGATGGGCGCCGCGATGCTCGTCGGCGGCCTCAAGCGCCCGTTTCAGACGTTCAACCCGACGGCCGCCGCCGTGCAGTCCTCGATGCTGCTGCTCGCCGCCGTCGCGCTCGTCATGCCGACGATCTTCCAGCTCGTCGCGGGCGGCGGGCTGCCGGCCGTCGGCGAGCAGCGCATCG
The DNA here is from genome assembly GCA_963722455.1 of uncultured Solirubrobacteraceae bacterium. GTDB lineage: Bacteria > Actinomycetota > Thermoleophilia > Solirubrobacterales > Solirubrobacteraceae > CADCVQ01. Next base: position 32,174 of record CAVRMD010000003.1, on the reverse strand, counting down.
ACTTCGGCGCCGACCTCGAGCGGATCTCGCTCATCGTCGCCTTCATCCTGCTGGGCTCCTACGTCGCGGGGCTCTTCTTCTCGCTGCGCTCGCACCGCGCGCTGTTCAACCCGACGAGCGAGTCCGAGGAGCGCCTCGACGAGGAGCCGTGGTCGGTGCGCAGCGCCGTCATCACGCTGGCGGTCGCGGGCATCGCGGTCGGGATCATGTCCGAGATCCTCGTCGGCTCGATCTCCGAGGCGTCGGAGGCGATCGGCCTCAGCGAGTTCTTCGTCGGCCTCATCGTCGTGGCGATCGTCGGCAACGCGGCGGAGCACTGGGTGGCGATCTACTTCGCCGCCCGCGACAAGATGGACCTCGCGATCAACATCTCGATCGGATCGAGCGCGCAGATCGCCCTCTTCGTGGCGCCCGTGCTCGTCATCCTCTCCTTCCTCGTCGGTCCCAACCCGATGGCGCTCGTCTTCAACGGGTTCGAGCTCGGCGCGGTCTTCCTCGCGATCCTCATCGCCAACCACGTCACCCACGACGGCGAGTCGACGTGGTACGAGGGGCTGCAGCTGCTCGCCGTGTATGCCGTCCTCGGCGTCGTCTTCTTCTACGCATAGACGTCGATGGCGCTCGTCGAATTCGGCGGTCTGATCGTCGCCCTCGTCGTGCTGCTGATCGTCGACCTGCGCTTCTTCGCGCGCGGGCGCGAGGCGACGTTTCGCGAGAGCGTCGTGTGGTCGCTGGGCTGGCTGGCGCTCGGCCTCGGCGTCACCGCAGCGGTGCTGGCGCTCAACGGCAGCGAGGACGCGATCAACTACGTCACGGTCTACCTCATCGAGCGCTCGCTGTCGCTCGACAACCTCTTCGTCTTCATCCTGCTGTTCGCGTACTTCGGCGTCCCGCACGCGTACCGCGCGCGGCTCATCTTCTGGGGGATCATCGCCGCGCTCGTCCTGCGCGGCCTGGCGATCCTCGGCGGCACCGCGCTCATCGAGCGCTTCCACGTCGTGCTGTACCTGCTCGGCGTGCTGCTGCTCGTGCTCGCCTACCGCATCTACAAGGGGGTCGGCGAGAACGTCGACCCCGGCCGCAACCTCGTCGTGCGCGGCGTGCGCAAGGTCTTCCCGGTGACCGACGGCTTTCGCGAGGGCCACTGGTTCGTACGCGAGCAGGGCACCCGCTACGTCACGCCGATCTTCCTGTGCCTCGCGGCGATCGTCGCCGCCGACATCGCGTTCGCGGTCGACTCGATCCCGGCCGCGTTCGCGATCACGCGCGAGCCGCTCATCATCTGGGCGGGCAACGTCTTCGCGCTGCTCGGCCTGCGCGCGCTGTTCGTCCTCGTCGAGGGCCTCATCCGCCGCTTCCGCTATCTCGACGAGACGATCGCCGTCGTCCTGGCGCTCATCGCCGTCAAGCTGCTCATCGAGGACGTCGTCAAGATCGGGCCGGTCCTGAACCTCGTCGTCGTGGCGGTCGCGTTCGCGATCGGCATCACGGCGTCGCTCGTCGCCGACCGTCGCGACCCCGCCGGCGCCGCGCAGCGCCGCGAGTCGCAGGGCCCCGGCACGCCGTAGCCCGTGCCGTCGTCGGAGGCACTGCTGATCGTGCGACGGCGGCTGCGCGCGCAGCGCCTCGCCGGCGATCGGCTCGCGACGCCGGCCGGCGTCGTCGCGTGGAGCGGTGCCGTCCAGGCACAGGAGGTCGACGAGGCGCTCTGGTCGGTCGGCCTGCGCGCGCGCGACTGCCGTGCGGCGGACGTCGTCGCGGCATGGGATCGCGGCGAGATCGTGCGCACCCACGTCCTGCGGCCGACCTGGCATTTCGTGGCCGCCGCCGACCTGCGCTGGCTGCTGCGCCTGACGGGCCCGCGCGTGCTCGCCAAGCTCGCCGGCCGCCACCGCGAGCTCGGGCTCGACGCGGCCACGCTGCACCGGGCGCGCGCGGCGCTGACGGGCGCGCTCGCCGATCGCCGGCCGCGGACCAGGCCGCAGCTCGGCGAGGTCCTCGAGGCCGCGGGGATCGACACCGCCGGTCAGCGGATCGCGCACATCGTCATGGAGGCCGAGCTGCGGGGCACGCTGTGCAGCGGTCCGCGCGCCGGCCGCCGGCACACGTACGTCCTGCTCGACGAGCGCGTCCCGGCCGCCCCCGAGCGCTCACGCGACGACGACGTCGCCGAGCTCGCCGCCCGCTACTTCACCTCCCACGGGCCCGCGACCCCGCGCGACTTCGCCTGGTGGTCGGGCCTGACGGTGGCCGACGCGACGGCTGGGGTCGCCGCCGCCGGCGACCGCCTGGAGTCCATCCGGGCGGCGGGCGCGCGGTGGATCGCCGGGCCGCCGGCCGCCGACCCGCCGCGGGCGCCGCACCCGCCGCAGGCGCTCCTGCTCGGGACCTACGACGAGCTGCTCGTGGCCTATCGCGACCTGCGCTTCGTGAGCGCGGACGGTCATCCGGGCGACGCGCTGCGCCGCCGCCCGGTCGTCCTCGACGGGCGGACCGTCGGCGGCTGGACGCGCACCCTGCGGCGGCGGGCGATCGAGCTCGAGGTCGTGCTCGACGCGGCGCTCGCGACGGACGACCTGGCGGCGCTGCACGCCGCGACCGATCGCTTCGGCACGTTCTTTGAGCTGCCCGCGCGGCTCGCCACGCGCGCGCCCTGACCGGCCGGGCCTACTCGTCCTCGAACTCGTCGGCCTCCGGCTCGGCGTTCTCGTCGTCGTCGACGACGTCGTCCCCGGCGTCCAGACCGGCGCCGAGCGCCGCGCCGTGGCGGACCTGGAATGCCTGCATGAGCTCGTCGCGGGCGTCGCCGTCGATCGGGACCTCGTCGGAGATGAGCACCCAGTCGGCGCCCTCGAAGTCCTCCATGTTGAAGATCTCGGTGTCGACGTCAGGCGAGTCGTCGATGACGACGAGCACCTCGGTCTGCGGGTTGAAGTACGTCCCCGGTCGGTTGACGATGTCCTCGAAGTCGAACTGGCGCGGATTTGCCATAGGTCCCTATCTGTATCAGTTCGGCTGGTGAATCCGCCGCTCGATCTCCGCTTCGACGTCGAGCGGCTCCGAGCCCGCCCGCACGCGGCGCGCGTTGCGCGCGAGGACGTGCTGGCGGATCTCCTCGCGCAGCTCGGCGTCGACGGCCGGGGGCGCTTGACGCAGCGCCGCGAGCTGCGCTTCGGCCTCCAGCGGCGCCTCGCCGCGGCGGGCGCGGCGGGCGTTGCGCGCCTGGACCATCTGGGCGATCTCCTCGTCGCGCTCGGCCGCGCTGCCGCCGTCGCCGTCCCCCGCGCCGCCGTCGCGGTCATGGACGATCTCGCCGCCGCCGATCTCCTCGTAGCTTCGCCCGGTCCGGATCAGCGTGAAGATCGCGACGATCGCGCCGCCCGCCGCAACGATCCAGATGAGCGTCCCGAATGCCTCCTGCATGAGTGGATGATCGCACCGGTCACGGCGCCGCCCCCCGGCCCGGCCGCGCCGAACGCGGCGAGCACGATCTTCGACAGCGCCTGTGACAACCGCTACGCTGCCGGGTAGAGATGTTGACTGACCAGTCAATCTAGACCTCAAGCGACCCACCTCCAGGAGCAACCATGGTCGATTTCACGCTGACCGACGAGCAGAAGAACCTCCGCGAAATGGCGCGTGACTTCGCGACGAGGGAGATCCGTCCAGTGGCCTGGGAGCTCGACCGCGATGGCGGCTGGCCGCAGGCGATCATCGACAAGGCGCACGAGGTGGGGCTCATGAACACCCACCTGCCCGAGGAGTACGGCGGCGCCGGGCTGTCCTACCTCGACGGCTGCATCATCGAGGAGGAGCTGTCCTGGGGCTGCTCGGGCGTGCAGACCTCGCTCGGCGCCAACGGACTCGCCGCGGCCCCGGTCATGATCGGCGCCTCGGAGGCCGTCAAGCGCGAGTTCTGCGAGGAGCTGTCGGCCTCGCCGAAGCTCGCCTCGTTCTGCCTCACCGAGCCCGACGCCGGCTCGGACGTCTCGGGCATGCGCACGCGCGCCGTGCGCAAGGGCGACACGTACGTCCTCAACGGCTCGAAGTGCTTCATCACCAACGGCAGCTACGCCGACTTCTTCGTCGTCTACGCCAAGACCGACCCCGATGCCGGCCACCGCGGGATCTCGGCCTTCCTCGTGCGCAAGGACGACACGGTCATCGTGGACAAGAAGGAAGACAAGATGGGCCAGCGCGCCTCCAACACGGCGACGATCACCTTCAGCGACACCGAGATCGACGCCAAGTACCTGCTCGGCGAGGAGAACAAGGGCTTCAAGCTGGCGATGATGACGCTCGATCGCACGCGCCCCGGCGTCGCCGCGATGGCCGTCGGGATCGCGCGCGCCGCGTTCGAGTTCGCCTGCGAGTACTCCAAGGAGCGCGTCCAGTTCGGCGTGCCGATCGCGATGCACCAGGCGATCCAGTTCATGATCGCCGACATGGCGACGAAGGTGCACCTCTCGCGCCTGGCCGCGTGGAACAGCGCCGTGCTGCTCGACCAGGGCAAGCGCAACACGCTGGAGTCCTCGCACGCCAAGCGCTTCGCGGCCGACTCCGCGATGGAGGTCGCCACCGACGCCGTCCAGATCTACGGCGGCTACGGCTTCATCAAGGACTACCCCGTCGAGAAGCTCATGCGCGACGCCAAGATCATGCAGCTCTACGAGGGCACGTCGCAGATCCAACGGCTCGTCATCGCGCGCGAGACGCTGCTGCCCAGGCGCATCGAAGAGCCGGCGACGGCGACCGCCTGACGACGGCTCGGCACGACGGCCTGCGGCGGCCCCGGCGGGCCGCCCGCGGCCGTCGCGCCCGCGTGCCTGGCGATGCGCAGGGCATACTGGATCGATGGACGCCCGTCCCTCCACGACGCAGGACGCCGTCGCCGACGCGGCCGTCCAGAGCGACGTCCGGACGGTCGCCGGGGCGCGCTCGGCGGCCGCCGCCGGGCCGGGCTCGGGCGACCCGCTGCTCGCGGGCCTGCGCAAGGCGGGCCTCCTGCGGCTGCTCGTCCTGCACCTGCTGGGCTCCGGGCCGTCCTACGGCAACCAGCTCATGGACCGCGTCGCCGAGCTGACCGGCGGGCTCGTCGCCGCCAACCCGAACACGATGTACCCGCTGCTGCGCGCGCTGGAGTCCGAGGGGCTCGTCGCGGGCGAGTGGGAGCATCCCGAGCGCCGCTCGCGCCGCTTCTACCGCGTGACGGCGCAGGGCACCGCGCAGCGCGACCGGCTGGTCGCGGAGGTCGCCCCGCGCCTCGACGAGCTCGCGGTGGCCGTCGACCTCATCCGGCGCGAGCTGGTGGGCTGACCGATCTTCAGCGGCCGAGGCCGCTTCCCCAGGACCACAAGGAGAGCTGACAAGCGTGTTCGTATTCAAGGCGGCGGTCGTCGGAGCGGGAACGATGGGCGGCGAGATCGCCCAGGTCGTCGCGTCCGCCGGCATCCCGGTCGTGCTCAAGGACGTCAAGCAGGAGTTCGTCGACCTCGGCCTCAAGAAGGCCGAGGAGGTCACCCGCGCGCAGCTCGGCGGGCTCGTGCACAAGCAGAAGATCACCCAGCAGCAGGCCGACGAGCAGGCGCTCGAGATCCTCGGACGCATCGCCGGCACGACCGAGTACGAGGGCTTCGGCGACGTCGACTTCGTCATCGAGGCCGTCCCCGAGCGGATGCAGATCAAGCAGGCCGTCTTCGCCGAGCTCGACGCGCTGACGCCGGGCCACGCGATCCTCGCGTCGAACACCTCGTCGCTGTCGATCAGCGAGATGGCCGAGGCGACGTCGCGGCCGGACAAGGTCGTCGGCTTTCACTTCTTCTACCCGGCGTCGATGATGCGCCTCGTCGAGGTCGTCGAGGGCGCCGACACGTCGCCCGAGACGATGCAGGCCGCGACGACGTTCGTGCAGGCCATCCGCAAGATGCCGATCGCCTGCGGCGAGGAGCCCGGCTTCGTCGTCAACCGCATCCTCAACTCCGCGATCAGCGAGGTCTGGCGCTTCCAGGAGGAGCGCGGGCTGTCGATCAAGGCGATCGACGACGCCGTCTCCCAGGCGCGGGTGGCGCCGATGGGGCCGTTCTTCCTCACCGACCTGCTCGGGCTCGACACCGTCCTGCACGTCGCCGAGCACCTGCAGGACTCCTACGGCGAGGGCTCCTTCTACGTCCATCAGGGCATGAAGGCGCTCGTCGAGGCCGGCGAGCTGGGCGCCAAGACGGGCAAGGGCTTCTACGAGAACGGCGAGCCGCGCACCGCGGGCGAGACCGAGTTCGATCCCGAGGAGCTCACGCAGCGCTTCGTGCTCAAGGCGTTCGTCGAGGCCTGCCTGCTGCTCGAGGAGGGCATGGCGACCGTGCGCGACATCGACCTCGGCATGATGGCGGGCGCGGGGCTCATCCCGCCGCCGTTCGCGCGCGCCGACCAGGCCGGCCTGGACGAGGTGCTGGCCGCGCTGGACCGCGCGGAGAAGGAGTGGGGCGAGCAGTTCCAGGCGCCGCAGATGCTGCGCCGGCTCGTCGCGCAGGGGCGCCTGGGCGCCAAGAGCGGCCAGGGCTTCTTCGCCTACAAGCAGCCCGACGCGGGCTTCGAGCAGGGCGAGGCGGTCCAGCTCGAGACGCGCGACGGCTACGCCATCGCCTGGCTTGACCGGCCGCCGGCGAACTCCCTGTCGCCGCAGGTCATCGAGGAGCTCGGGCGCGTCTGGGACCACGTCGAGGGCGACGACACGATCCGCGCGCTCATCCTCGCCTCCGCGAACCCGATGCTCTTCTGTGCCGGCGCGGACATCAAGGCGTTCACGCAGATGGACGCGCAGAGCGGGGCCGAGCTGCTGAACATCACCCATGCGCTGCTGCGGCGCATGGAGTCCTCCTCGACGGTGACGATCGCCGCGGTCAACGCGGTCGCCTTGGGCGGCGGTTGCGAGCTGGCGATGGCCTGCGACGTGCGCATCGCGGCGCAGTCGGCGAGCTTCGGCCAGCCGGAGATCAACCTCGGCATCATCCCCGGCTTCGGCGGCACGCAGCGGCTGCCGCGGCTCGTCGGCACCGCGCGCGCGCTCGAGCTCAACCTCACCGGCGATCCGATCTCCGCCGAGGAGGCCTTCGAGATCGGGCTCGTCAACCGGGTCGTGCCCGATCACGAGCTGCACGACGTGGCGCGCGCGTGGGCGCGCAAGCTCGGCGCCCAGGCGCCGCTCGCGGTCGCCGCGATCAAGCGCACGACGGCGGGCGACGCCGATCTCGACGAGGGCATCGAGGCCGAGAAGGCCGCCTTCGGCGAGATCTTCCAGAGCGCGGACGCGCGCGAGGGCATCGGCGCGTTCCTCGGCAAGCGCTCGCCGACGTGGTCGGGCAGGTAGCTCACCGGTCGCGCCGGCACGCCGAGCGGTGACGCGGGACGACATCACGACGCTGGCGCGGCTCGTGCGCGGAGCGCGCCGCGTCGTGGCGTTGACCGGCGCCGGGATCTCCGTCCCCTCGGGGATCCCGGACTTCCGCACGCCGGGCACCGGCATCTGGGCGGACGTCGACCCGATGGAGGTCGCCCACGTCGACGCGTGGCGGGCCGACCCCGAGCGCTTCTGGAGCTTCTACGGCCAGCGCTTCCAGATGCTCGGCGACAAGCGCCCCAACGGGGCGCACGAGGCGCTCGTCGAGCTCGAGCGCCGCGGCCTGCTCGCCGCGGTCATCACGCAGAACATCGACATGCTGCACCGCCGCGCGGGCAGCCGCGAGCTCGTCGAGGTCCATGGCTCGATCGCCTCCTGCTCGTGTTTGACCTGCGGCGCGCGGGTGGCGTCCGCCGACGTGCTCGCCCGGCTCGACGAGGCCGTCGTGCCCGCGTGCGACTGCGGCCGGCCGCTGAAGCCCGACGTCGTCCTGTTCGGCGAGTACCTGCCGCAGGCCGCGCTCGAGCGGGCCTCCGAGCTTGCGCGCGCCGCCGACCTGCTGCTGTGCATCGGCTCCTCGCTCGAGGTCTATCCGGTCGCGCAGCTGCCGGGCGTCACGCTGCGCCACGGCGGGCAGGTCGCGATCGTCACGCGGGGGCCGACGCCGTACGACGGGCGGGCGGCGGTACGCGTCGGTGCTGACGTGGAGGAGGTGCTCGTCGCGTTGGTGGGGGCGCTGTAGGCGTCGGCGGGGTCAGCGGTGCCGGGGCCTTCGCGGGCCGCGTTTCGGTCGCGGGTGCGGGGCGTGTGGTGGCGGTGGCCGGGGCCTTCGCGGCCGCGTTTCGGTTGCGGGTGCGGGACGTGCGCGGGCCGCGTGTCGGTTGCGGGTGCGGGACGTGTGGTGGCCGGGGCCTTCCGGGCCGCGTCCCGGTTGCGGGAGGCGACGTGGGGTGTGGGGTAGGGCTCGGTGCGCGCTGGGGTTCCGCCAGATGCCTCCCGCAACCGGGCGCGCCCGGAAGGCCCCGGAGCGGCGTTCGCGGTGCACGCTCGGCCCGGTTGCTGGTGGTGCATGGGCCCGGCGCGGCGTTTGCGGTGCACGCTCGGCCCGGTTGCTGGTGGTGCATGGGCCCGGAGCGGCGTTCGCGGTGCGCGCGCGGCCCGGTTGCTGGTGGTGCATGGCCCTGGAGCGGCGTTCGCGGTGCGTGCTTGGCGCGCGTGCTGGTGGTGCATGGGCCGGGGCCTTCCGGGCCGCGACCCGGTTGCGCGGAGGCGACGTGCGGTGTGGGGTAGGGCTCGGTGCGCGTGGGGTTCCGCCAGATGCCTCCCGCAACCGGGCGCGCCCGGAAGGCCGCGGAGCGGCGTTCGCGGTGCACGCTCGGCCCGGTTGCTGGTGGTGCATGGCCCCGGCGCGGCGTTCGCGGTGCGCGCGCGGCCCGGTTGCTGGTGGTGCATGGGCCCGGAGCGGCGTTCGTGGTGCGTGCTCGGCGCGCGTGCTGGTGGTGCATGGGCCGGGGCCTTCCGGGCCGCGTCCCGGTTGCGGGAGGCGACGTGGGGTGTGGGGTAGGGCTCGGTGCGCGTGGGGTTCCGCCAGATGCCTCCCGCAACCGGGCGCGCCCGGAAGGCCCCGGAGCGGCGTTCGCGGTGCGCGCTCGGCCCGGTTGCTGGTGGTGCATGGCCCCGGAGCGGCGTTCGCTGCACGCGCTCGGCGCGCGTGCCGGTCGGCGATGGCGCCTGCCGACTATGGGCGGGCTGCGGCCGCGCGCGTTCGCAGCGCCGCCTCCACGCGCCCCAGGAGCTCCTCCAGGAGCGCGATCTGCGCGTCGTCGAGTCCATTGGCGAGCGCCGCGTTCGCGAGGCCGCCGACGTCGTCGCGTCGTAGGCGCAGCGCGTCGAGGCGAGCCGCCAGCCCGCCCGCCTCGCGCCATGGTTCGAGCTCGGCGAGCGTGGCCTCGAACGCGACGCGCAGCTGCAGCGCGGCCTCGCGGTAGCGGGCGGCGTCGACGTCCAGGCGCGCGCGCACGGTGAGCTCCTCGCAGGCCAGCGCGACGTCGCGGCCCGCGAGGATTGCCGCGAGGCGCTCCTGGGAGCGCAGCCCCGCCGCCGGCACGCGCAGGGCCCCTTGCCGGGCGCGGGGCAGCTCGCGAGCTCGCTCCCAGCTCCCCTGCGCCACGCGCTCGCCGTCACCGAAGCCGATCCTCACGACGAGCGCCTGGGCGCGCGAGACCTCGCGGACGTGGGCGTCCTGCGATGCCACGCGCTGCGCGTGCAGGACCCGGTTGAGCCGGCGCAGGGCGGCGTCGGCGAGCGCGTCGAGCGGCGCGGCGGCAAGCCAGCGCGCCGCAGCGTCGAGGTCGCCGAGCGCCGCCGTGTCGACGAGCGCCGCCCGCGACGTCGCCACCGGCTCGGGCGGCGGTTCGGGCGGCGCCTCGCGCGTGCGCGCACGCGCGCGGCGCCGGGGGCGCAGGTGGCGCTGGGTCGCGTCGAGGCGCGTGATCACGAGGACGTGCTCGGGCGCCTCGCCGAGGTGCTCGCGGATCGTGTAGCGGCCCGGCTGCGGTCCGAGATCCCAGGGAAACTCGAACTGCACAACGCAAAACCGCCGCGACTCGGAAGCCACGGCGGTCTTGGTCACGGATGTCGGAATCGGGTTACTCGGCCTTGTGCGCGCGGCTGGCCCGCGCGGACGGCGCGAGCTTGATCGCGTACTTCGACGGCTCGAGCTTCACCGTCGGGTTGTCGATCTGGCTCAGGCGATCGATCAGCTTGATCCACTGCGCGGGCTTGAGCACCGACTCGGCGACCTTGCCCGACTTCTTCGAGGGATCGAACTGCGGACGGAAGCCGACGTGGATGTGATCGGCGTGATCAGCCATCGCCAGCGTGTTGGCCGCACCCTCGTACTTCATGAGGGTGATGATCTGGGCCGGCTGCATGGTGCCCTGCAGGTTGAGCAGGTCGCGCACCGTGATGTCGGTGATCGAGCCGGCGCCCTGGTTGCCGAGGATCGGGATCCCGTTGATCTTGGCGATGTCGACGGCGTTGCCCGACGAGTGCGCCGAGACGTTGCCGGCCGAGGTGTAGAACCCGTGGCCGCAACGCAGCGACGTGATGGTCGGCTTGAGCCCGGACGACGCCAGGTACTCCAGCGTGGCGAGGACGCGACGGTCGACCACGCCGGCCGAGACGTCGCGGCGACCGCAGGAGTACATCTCGATCCGCGGATTGGACAGGACGCGCTTGATCAGCGTGTCCTTGCTCATGAGCATGATCTGACCGATCGTCGCGCCCTTGGCGTTCTCACCGAAGAACGGGTTCTTGCCCTGGGCGCGGTAGATCGCCGTGGACTCGAGCAGCTTCCAGCCGTCGAGGATCGGCTTGGGGTCGATCCGCGGCGCGCCGCGACCCGCCGGGCGGATCTCGAACAGCACGTGCGGGGAGAGCGTCTCGGAGACGGTGCCGATCCGACCGAGGATCGTGCCGGCGATGATGCGACGTCCGGGGACGACGCTCTTGAGCACGACGTCGTCACGGCCCAGGCCGTAGACGCCGGTGAAGTAGGACTTCATGCTCGTGCCCGCGCCCATCGCGGACTCCGACTCGAGGATCTGCTGGCGACCGCCGGCCTTCAGCGCCTTCGGGCGCGTCGGGTTGGCGAACAGGCGCTCCTTGGCGACGTTGCCGGCAGCCTTGACCGCGTCGGCGGCCTTGGCCTTGTCGAGGGCCGGGGCGGCTGCGCCCGTGACCTTCTTGGTGTCCGACGTCGCGGCCTGCTTCGGAGCCTTGTCGGCCTTCGGCAGCTTGAGCTCCTTGGCGATGGACTCCTTGGACTGCGTCTTCTGCTTGGGCACCGGCACGTGCGTGGCGACCTTCTTCAGCCCCGCGTACGTGTAGGTGTTGCCGTAGACGTCGCGCAGCATGACGTAGTTGCCGAGCCGCGCGTTGTTGCCGACCTTGACGATCTTGCCGTCCTGGACGGCGACGACCGGCGAACCCGACTTGGCGAAGATCTTGATCCCGCGCCGCAGGTTGCTGGACTCGACCGGCATGGCCGCGTTCTTGCCGCGAGCGACGCGACGGGTCGCGTCACGCTCGGAGATGTCGTCGGCGTACGTCGCCTTCGCGTGGACCGGGAAGCGGCCCTGGGTCAGCCCGCTGAGCGAGCCCACGAGGTCGGCCGGCATGCCGCCGATGAGGCGTGCCCGCAGCAGGACCGACTTGACGTACCAGTCGGCGTGGTTGTAGGCGAAGATCGCCTTCGACAGATCGCGATCGGCGCCGGCGGCCTTGAGGTAGCGCGCCGCGGTGAAGATCGCGTCGACCGGGTTGTACGGGTCGGTCTTGCCGTCGCCGTTGGCGTCGACGCCGAAGGTCTTCCAGCTCGACGGCATGAACTGCATCCAGCCCATGGCGCCCGCGGAGGAGACGTTGAGGTTGCGGCCGTAGTTGGTCTCGATCTCGTTGATCGCGGCCAGGACCTCCCAGCGCACGCCGTACTGGATGCCCGCGGCCTGGTAGATCGGCAGCAGGAACGGCGGGATCTGGTAGTTGTTGATGAAGAAGTTCGGGACGCCGACGGGGACGGGACCGGGGAGCGCGAGCGACATCGTCGGGTTCGAGAGGGTCGGCACGCCGTTGGCGTGACGCAGCTTCGTCTTCACCGGGCGTGCGCGCTCGGGCAGCGGCACGGAACGAAGGCGGCCCTTGGAGTCGAAGACGGGCTGGCCGATGGTCGGCTTGGCCTTCTTCTTGCCGGCGCTGCCCTTGGCGGGCGCAGACGGCGTCTCCGCGGCAGGCGAGCCCGGGGTGACGGGGGCCTGGCCGGGCGTGGGCTTGATCGTCAGCGACGGAAGCAGCCCGCCACTCGAGGGCGGCTGGGCCGGCGTGATCTCGACGATCCTCAGGACCGGCAGGTTGAGGCCGCCGAACCGGATCTTGTCGACCGGTGTGTTCACGCCGACGTCGACGGAGATGGTCTTCTTGATGTTGCCGAGGAGCGTGACGTTGAACGTACGGACGACAGCGCCCGCCGGTGACGCGAAGCTTCCGAGTCCGGCGGAGATGCCGCCGGTCACGGCCAAGGCGATGAGCAGCCTACGCTTGTGGTGCATGTTTCCCTGCATCTCCCCCCTGGAGGTGTCCCGAAATACGCGAGCCCGATGCGCGTGCGCGGCACACTAGCGCGAATCGACGTCGGACGTAAACCCACGCTAAGTCGTGGTCGGCGAGAACCCATTGCAGCGCATGCCCAGGACGGAAGATCTGCGAGCCCGCCCGCGTGCGCCGGGCGGGTCCGCGAGGGCGCGCGGCGGCCGGGCGCGCCCACGCCCGAGCGCCCGGCGGGCGCTCTGTTCACGCGCGCCCGCGCGGGGCGCGCACTGCGCTAGCCTCCGTCGCGCCCCGCAATCAGGAGGGAATCGACCCCGGATGAGCGACGACCACGACGATCCAGAAGGGCTGCGCGAGCGGCTCACGAAGCAGGGCGAGGACACGCTCGGCAGGCTCGCCGAGGATCTCATGGCCAATCCACTGATCGCCGGTGCAATCCAGCGTGCATTCGACGCCCGCGAGAAGGCATCGAGCGCCCAGGAGGCCGCGCTCAGCGCGATGAACCTGCCCTCCGCGGCCGACATCGAGCGCCTGACGCGCAGGGTGCGCTCGGTCTCCCAGCGCCTGGAGGGCATCGAGGACGGCATCGACCGCCTCGACGAGCGGCTCGTCGGCGCGGCGGCGACGTCCTCGAGCACGGACGCGCGCCTGGCGGCGATCGAGACGCAGCTGACGGCGCTCGCCAAGGAGCTGTCGGCGCTGCACAAGGCGCTGCCCGGCGCGATGAAGTCCGTCTCGCCGCGCCAGGAGCGCCTGAAGGTCTCAGGCTAGGACGCGCGGGCGGCGAGCGCGCCCGCCGCCACGTCCCCGAGTCGCTGCGCGGCCAGCACGAGCGCCGCGGCGTCGATCCGCCGCCGCGCGCCGTTGGATCCGAAGACGTCGCTGACGGCCAGCAGGCAGCCGACCGCGATGCCGCGCAGCTCGCCGACGCGCAGCAGCGCGGCGGCCTCCATCTCGACCGCCAGCGCGCCGCCGTCTCGCCAGCGGCCCGCGCGGTCCGGATCGCGGTCGTAGAAGAGGTCGCTCGAGGCGATCGGTCCCGTCCGTGCCGGCGCGCCCGTGCCCTCGGCCGCCGCCCGCAGGGCGGCGAGCAGCCCGGCGTCGGCCGCCACGACGCCGTCGGCGCCGAGCGCACGGCTGGCGCCGTCGGCGGCCAGCGCGGACTCGGCGATGACGAGGTCGCCGAGCGCGAGGGCGCCGTCGAGCGCCCCGCAGGTCCCGACGCGGATCGCCGTCGTCAAGCCCAGGTCGCACAGCTCCTCCAGGACGATCGCCGCGCTCGGCCCGCCCATGCCGGTGCTCTGGATCGTGAGCGGCTCGCCGTCGGCCGCAGCGCCCGTGTAGCCCCACAGCCCGCGGTTGTGGTTGAACATCCGCGGCTCGACGAGCAGGTGCTGGGCGAGCGCGAGCGCGCGGCCGGGGTCGCCCGGCAGCAGCGCGCGGGGTGCCAGGGCCGCGGTGGGGTGGATGTGGACGGGCACGGGGGAGCACCATATGATCGGGGCATGGCGAAGAAGAAGAACGTCTCGCGCACCGAGGCGGTCCGCGACGCCGTCGATCAGGCGTTCAAGTCGCAGATTCCGCGTGAGCGCTTCGCGGAGCTGATCGACGAGCTGGGCAGCACGGCGGGTCGTCTGCGCGGCGCCGTCGACGATCTGCGCCCCGCCACGGAGTCCGAGCTCAAGGTGCTTCGCGCCGAGCTGCGGGAACTCACGGCGCGCGTCGAGGCGCTGGAGGCCAAGCCGGCCCCGCGGCGCCGCGCGGCGGCCGCCAAACCTGCCGCCAAACCTGCGGCGAAGCCGGCCGCCAAGCCGAAGACTGCCAAGCCGAAGGCCGCCCCGCGGCCGCGCAGGAAGCCGGCCGGCGAGCCGCCCGCCGCCGGGTCCTAGATTCAGCCACCGAAGGAGGTCGACGCATGGGCGCCGAGTTCACCGGCACCAAGGAGTTCCGCACGGTCATGGACCGCATCTTCACGATGATGAGCGAGGACCCGGAGATGGGCCCCAAGCTGCGCGACGCCGACGTCCCGCAGCGCTTCGAGTTCGACGACGTCGACATGGTCGTCAACATCCGGGCCGCCGAGGAGGGCGAGGAGGGCTGCCTGTACTGGCAGTGGAACGACGACATCGACTGGAAGCCCAAGGTCAAGATGTCGATGTCCTCCGAGACCGCCAACAAGTACTTCCAGGGCAAGGAGAACGTCGCCGTGGCGATCGCCCGCCGCCGGATCAAGACGAGCGGCGACGTCAAGGCCGCGCTCGCCCTGATCCCGATCACGAAGCCGGTGTACGCCCAGTACCGCGACGTGGTCGAGGCCGAGTATCCGCACCTCAAGGTCTGATCGAGCGCATTAAGACCCGTTGACAGCGCGAGCCGCGTGGCGTATCCATGGGTGCCCAGGTCGGAGAGTGGGTGTCGAGCCACCCGCGAGGCGCCGCCGGTACGAAGACGAGCGCCGTCGGCCGAGGCAGCGGGCCGTATCGCCCGCGGACGGCGGGACCATGGTCCCGCCGTCGTCGTGATCGCAGCCGTGATGGCTCGCGCTCGGCTAGTCGAGCATCCGCCGCGTCGCCGCCCAGCGCGACAGCTCGTGGCGGCTTGAGAGCTGCAGCTTGCGCAGGACCGCCGACACATGGGCCTCGACGGTCTTGGCGGAGATCCCGAGCCGATGGGCGATCTCCTTGTACATGTATCCGCGCGCGATGTGCTGCAGCACCTCGCGCTCGCGCGGCGTGAGCTGGTCGAGGTCGGCGTCGGGCTCGGCGACGGGCGCCGGGGCGGCGCCCGCGAAGGCATCGAGCACGAAGCCCGCCAGTCGCGGCGAGAACACGGCGTCGCCCTCGTGGACGCGCCGGACGGCGTCGGCGAGGTCGGCGCCGGAGATCGTCTTCGTCACGTAGCCGCGCGCGCCCGCGCGGATGACCGCGATGACGTCCTCGGCGGCGTCGGAGACCGACAGCGCGAGGAAGCGCGTGCCGGGCGCGCCGTCGCCGACCCGGCGCAGCACCTCCAGGCCGCCCCCGTCGGGCATGTGGACGTCGAGCAGGACGACGTCGGGGGCCTGCTCGCCGATCAGCGCGACGGCCTGCTCGACGGTCGCGGCGTCGCCGACGAGCTCGACGTGCTCGACGAGCTCGGCGCGCACGCCCGCGCGAAACAGCTCGTGGTCGTCGACGAGGACGACGCGCGGGCTCACGCCGGCGTCCTGCGCGGCAACGTCAGCTCGACCTCGGTGCCGTCCCCGCCGGCCGAGGAGCGGATCGCCGCGCGCCCGCCGTGGCGCTCCATCCGCCCGACGATCGACTCGCGCACCCCGCGCCGGTCCGGCGGCACGCGGCCCGGCTCGAAGCCGGGCCCCCGGTCGCGCACGAAGACCTTGAGCTGCTCGGCCGTCGCCTCGGCGTAGACGGCGATCGTCGCGCCGCCGCCGGCGAACTTCGCCGCGTTGAGCATCGCCTCGCGGGCTGCCGCCACGAGCGCCTCGCCGTCGCGGTCAAGCGGCGCGTCGCCGACGGCGACGACGTCGATCGCGACCCCGTGCGCCCGCTCGACGTCGTCGGCGGCGGTCTGCAGCGCGGCGGCGAGGCGAAGCCCGTCGCCGCCGCGCGGCGCGGCGCCCGTCAGCCAGGAGCGCAGCTCGCGCTCCTGGCGGCGCGCGAGCGCCGCGACCTCGCGCGGGTCGTCGGCGCGCTTCTGCACGAGCGCCAGCGTCTGCAGGACGGAGTCGTGCAGGTGCGCGGCGACCTCGGCG
This sequence comes from uncultured Solirubrobacteraceae bacterium, assembly GCA_963722455.1. Taxonomy (GTDB): domain Bacteria; phylum Actinomycetota; class Thermoleophilia; order Solirubrobacterales; family Solirubrobacteraceae; genus CADCVQ01. The sequence continues at coordinate 15,924 of CAVRMD010000003.1, read as the reverse complement.
CGCTCCTGCGAGCGGATCCGCTCGGCCCGCTCGAGCGACAGCGACGTCGCCAGGCGCACGAAGAACGGCGCGAAGATGACGCCGAGCGCGATCGCGACGACGAGCGCCGCCAGCGCGACGTCGGTCGCCGCGGCGAGCGCGCCGGTGAGCTGCAAGAAGACGATCGCCGCCGCGAGGACGAGCGTGACGCCGACGCCGATCCGCGAGACGACGGCCGGTCGCGAGTCCGGCTCGTCGGAGGCGATCGCCGCCTGGACGCGCCCGCCCGCCGGCTCGCTGGGCTGCGCCACCTCGACGCGGGCGGCGGACTGGCGCCAGATCAGCGCGCCGCCGGCGGCGACGAGCACCGACGGCCAGGCCAGCGCGTCGGAGAACGGCAGCCCGAGCGCGCGGAACGCGAGCAGGACCGAGACGACGAGCAGGCCCGCGCCGAGCCCGATCTCGATTGCCGCGCGCCGTCCGCGCGGCGCGGGCCGGTCGGCCGCCGCGACCGGCCGGTCAGCGCCGCTGACCGCGGGCATGAGCATCCAGGCCAGCAGGTAGGCAACGAGGCCGAGGCCGCTGGCGAGCGTCGTCGCGGCGAAGACGACCCGCACCAGCAGCGGGTCGATGCCGACGTGGCGGCCGATGCCCTCGCAGACGCCGCCGAGGATCCCGTTGCCCGGGTCGCGGCGCAGCTCGCGCAGCGTCGTGGCGCCATGGCCGGTGGGCGGCGGAGCCATGGCCCGCATCATGCTCGGCGGGCCAGCCCGCTCGCAAGCAGGACGGCGCCGACGACGGCGAGCGTGAGCGGCGCGCTCGCGCCGAGGCTGAGCGAGATCGAGCCGAGCTGGTCGAGCAGCAGGACGGTGCCCAGGACGACGAGCGCGAGGCCGGCGACGAGCGATGGTCGATCGGCCTTGCGCATGGCGCCCATCATGCCTTCGACGCGCACGCCGTGTTGCGTTGCACCGGGTCGTTGGCGATCCACGGCGGCCGCGGCTCGAGCGGTCCGCCACCCAGCCACGGACCGCGGTCCCAGCGCCCGTAGATGTTGCTCTCCTCGTGGCGGACCTCGAGCAGGCCGACGCCGACCTCGCCGTCGAGCACGAGCCGCGCCGTCCCCGCGGGCGCGCGGCGAGCATCGCTCCAGTCGACGTCGAGGCCGCCGCCATGGCGATCGAACACGCCGATGTGGCCGATCCCGACCTTCGCCCGGGTCGTGACGCAGACGTCGTCGCGCACGAGCACGACGACATGGCCCACGCCGGTGCCGACGCTGAGCCTGCGGTCGCCCGCCGGGAGGTCGAGCTCGCGCAGGTCGACGACGAGCTCGCCCATGCCGAGCCGGTAGCTGCTCTGCAGCTCGCCGATGGTCGCGGGCCGCTCGCGGCGCTCGCCGAACCCGCCGTCGAGATCGATCCCGACCGCCGAGACGAAGGCGAGCGGCAGGGCGACCGCGAGCGCGGGCAGCACGAGCCAGCGGGCGCCGCCCACGAAGGCGGCGGCGACGAGCCCGGCCCCGGCGGCGATGACGAGCCCGGCGACGACGGCGCCGCCGCCGAGGCCCGCGGCGAGGAAGCTCGCGACCGCCAGCAGCGCGCAGCCGCTGAGCACGGCGACGCCGAGCGCGGCGCGCCGCACGAGGTCGCCCGCGCCCGCTTGACCGCTCGGCCGCTCGCCGGACACGAGCCACCAGACCGCGAGCCCGCCGAGCGCGAGCAGCGCGAGCGGGAAGAACGCGCCGCCGACGAAGAGGCCGAAGCCGCCGACGGCGAGCACCGCGATGACGAGCACGAGCACGACGCCGATCGCCACGGCGCGCTCACGGCCGGACGCCGGCGGTCCCGCGCGGGCGTCGTCGAGCGGCACGAGCAGCAGCGCGGCCACGTAGACGACGATGCCGGCGCCGCCGAGCAGCGCGAGCGCCACGAAGGCGATCCGCACGAGCGTCGGGTCGATGTCGAAGTAGCGGCCCAGGCCGCCGGCGACGCCGCCGACGACGCGGTCGGCGCTGGAACGCTCGAAGCGCCGGGGGCCGGCGGGAGCGGGGGTGGGTGGAGTGTCGGAGGTGGAGTCCATGCGGGCAAGTCTCTGCGCGCGCGGCGGCGCCGGCCATCGGGAATCATCCCTAGGGGAGACCCCCGGGTCACGCCTAGACTCTCGTACCAATGGACCTCATCGACCGCGTCCGCGCGGCCGGCCTGCTGTCCGCCGGCTCACCGGTCGTCGTCCTGCTGTCGGGCGGCCGCGACTCGGTCTGCCTGCTCGACGTGGCGACGAGGATCGCCGGCTTCGCGGTCGTGACCGCGCTGCACGTCAACTACGGCCTGCGCGACGCGGCCGGCACCGACGAGACGTTCTGTCGCGAGCTCTGCGACCGGCTCGGCGTCCGCATCGACGTCGAGGCGGCGCGCCGTCCGGACGGCGCCGGCAACCTCCAGGCATGGGCGCGCGACGTGCGCCTCGGCGCGGGGGCCGAGCTCGCGCTCGCCCGTGGCGCGCGGCTGGCGACGGGGCACACCGCGAGCGACCAGGCCGAGACCGTGCTCTACCGCCTCGCCGCGTCGCCCGGCCGCCGCGCGCTGCTGGGGATGGCCGAGCGCGACGGGCTGCTCGTGCGCCCGCTGCTGCGCGTGACGCGAGACGAGACCGCGGCGCATTGCACCGCGCGCGGCCTGAGCTGGCGCGAGGACGCGTCCAACGCCGACCCCGCCTACGCGCGCAACCGCGCGCGCGCGAGACTCGTGCCCGCGCTGCGGGCACTGCACCCTGCGGCCGAGGCGAACGTCGTGCGCACCGCGCAGCTGCTGCGCGAGGAGGCGGCGGTGCTCGACGAGGTCGTCGACACGGCGCTGGCCGGTCGCGACGAGATCGCGCTGGCGCACCTCAGGGCGCTGCCGCCGGCGCTCGGGCGGCTCGTCGTCCGGCGCCTGGCCGAGCGGGTCGCCGGCGGGCTGTGCGCACGCGCGCCCGGCAGGCTCGACGACATCCTCGCGCTCGGGGAGCACGGCGCCCTCGACCTGGGCGACGGCGCGCGCGCCATCGTGCGCGACGGGGTGCTCGGCGTCGAGCCGACGCCGCCGGGTCGCTCGGCTCCGGCCTCCGCGCGCGCCTCCTGACGGCGCGGGCATGCGCCGCGCGCGCTTGACGCGCGCGTTGGCGCCCTAGACTCAGGCCGGCATGCGCGACGACGCCGTCGGCGAGATCCTCGTCCAACCCGATGACCTCGCGCGCCGCGTCCGCGAGCTGGGCACGCAGATCACGGCCGACTACGCCGGGCGCGACCTGTTGCTCGTCGGCGTCCTGAAGGGCGCGGTCTTCTTCTTGTCGGACCTCATGCGCCACATCGCGGTGCCCTGCGAGCTGGACTTCATGGCGGTCGCGAGCTACGGCTCGTCGACGGACTCCTCGGGCGTCGTCCGGATCCTCAAGGACCTCGACGTCGCGCTCGAGGACCGCCACGTCCTCATCGTCGAGGACATCGTCGACTCGGGCCTGACGCTGCAGTACCTGCTGCGCAACCTCGGGGCGCGCAACCCCGCGTCGATCGAGGTCTGCGCGCTGCTGACGAAGCCCGCCCGGCTGAAGGTCGCGCTCGAGCCGCGCTACGTCGGCTTCGAGATCCCGAACCGGTTCGTCGTCGGCTACGGCCTCGATCATGCCGAGCGCTACCGCAACCTGCCGTACGTCGCGGCCCTCGAAACCGGGGAATGAGCCGGCGCCGGCCGCCGCGGCCGGTCGTCCCGCGACACCTGATCCAACGTGCGGGGCGCTCTCGTACCCCTGCTACGCTGGCCATTCCTTGACTGCTGGAGCTACTGCATACCCATGAGCCGATTCTCCAAGAGCGCCGCATTCCCGGTTCTCATCGTCGTGATCCTGGCGTTCTTCGCGCAGCAGCTGATCTCCAGCCCGAACAAGAAGAAGGATCCCGGCTTCGGCACGTTCGTCCAGCAGCTCGACAACGGGGCGATCAAGAGCGTCGAGATGCGCAACCGCTCCAACGAGCTGCTCGTGACCCTGCGCGACAAGACGCAGTACGAGATCGGCTTCGCGACGGAGTACGGCGCGGACCTCACCAAGCAGCTGCTCGCCGCCGAGCAGAAGCAGAAGATCGCGTCCTTCGACGTCAAGGGCACCCGCACGAACGGGTGGATCTCGATGCTCACCTACGTGCTGCCGTTCCTCATCTTCATCGGCTTCTGGATCTTCCTCATGAACCAGATGCAGGGCGGCGGCTCGAAGGTCATGTCGTTCGGCAAGTCGCGCGCCAAGCGCATGTCGGTCGACTCGCCGAAGATCACGTTCCGCGACGTCGCCGGCGCCGACGAGGCCGTCGAGGAGCTGCACGAGATCAAGGAGTTCCTCGAGAACCCCAAGAAGTTCCAGGCGCTCGGCGCCCGCATCCCGAAGGGCGTGCTGCTGTTCGGACCCCCGGGCACCGGCAAGACGCTGCTGGCCCGCGCGGTCGCGGGGGAGGCCGGCGTGCCGTTCTTCTCGATCTCCGGCTCGGACTTCGTCGAGATGTTCGTCGGCGTGGGCGCCAGCCGCGTGCGCGATCTCTTCGAGCAGGCCAAGCAGAACAGCCCCTGCATCATCTTCATGGACGAGATCGACGCCGTCGGCCGCCACCGCGGCGCGGGCATGGGCGGCGGTCACGACGAGCGCGAGCAGACGCTCAACCAGCTCCTCGTCGAGATGGACGGCTTCACGATGACGGACAACATCATCCTCATCGCGGCCACGAACCGGCCCGACATCCTCGACCCGGCGCTCCTGCGCCCGGGCCGCTTCGACCGCCAGATCGTCGTCGACCGCCCCGACCGCAAGGGGCGCGCGAAGATCCTCGAGGTCCACACGCGCGGCAAGCCGCTGGCGAAGGTCATCAACACCGACGACCTCGCCGGCCAGACGCCGGGCTTCACGGGCGCGGACCTCGCGAACCTCGTCAACGAGGCGGCGCTGCTCGCGGCCCGGACGGGCAAGCGCGAGATCGGCCAGCACGAGCTCGAGGAAGGGATCATGCGCGTCATCGCCGGCCCGGAGAAGAAGACCCGGGTCATGAGCGAGAAGGAGCGCCGGATCACCGCCTTCCACGAGATGGGCCACGCGATCGTCGGCCACTACCTCGAGCACTCCGACCCGGTCCACAAGATCTCGGTCATCGGCCGCGGCCAGGCGCTCGGCTACACGATCTCGATGCCGCAGGAGGACAAGTTCCTCACGACGCGCGCGGAGCTCACCGACTCGATGGCGATGACGCTCGGCGGCCGCGCCGCCGAGGAGATCGTCTTCGGCGAGATCACGACCGGCGCGTCGAACGACCTCGAGAAGGTCACCGCGACGGCGAAGAACATGGTCATGCGCTACGGCATGAGCGAGCGCCTGGGCCCGCGCGTCTTCGGTCACGACCACTCGCAGCCCTTCCTCGGGCGCGAGTACTCCTCCGAGCCGGACTACTCCGACGAGATCGCCCGCGAGATCGACGACGAGATCCGCCGCGTCGTCGAGGGCGCCCACCAGTCCGCGCGCGACATCCTCACCGAGCATCGCGAGACGCTCGACACCGTCTCGGAGATCCTCGTGCGCCGGGAGACGATCGAGAAGGCGCAGTTCGAGGCGCTCCTGTCGGGCGCGTCCGAGGAGGAGGTCTTCCCCGAGGAGGCCCCGCAGCTCCCGCCGCCGCCCGCGCCCGCCGAGAAGCCCGGCCAGAAGGCGCCGCGCACGCTGCCTCGCCCCGGCCTCGCCGGGGGCGGCGTCGAGGCGCGCGCCGACGAGCCGCGCAAGCCCGAGCTGACCTAGCTGCCGCGGCCTGCGATGGCCCTCGCGCGAACGCCCGCGGGCGCCGTGCCCGATCCGATCGTCATGGGGGTCGTCAACGTCACGCCCGACTCGTTCTCCGACGGCGGCGCGTGGCTTGACGCCGAGGCGGCGATCGCCCACGGCCGCGAGCTCGTCGCGCAGGGCGCCGCGATCCTCGACGTCGGCGGCGAGTCGACCCGGCCGGGCGCCGAGCCGGTGAGCGAGGCCGAGGAGCTGCGCCGCGTCGTGCCCGTGCTGCACGGCCTCGCCGGCGCCGGCGCGCGCCTGTCGATCGATACGTCGAAGGCCGCTGTCGCGGCGGCCGCGCTCGACGCGGGGGCGACGATCGTCAACGACGTCAGCGCGCTGCGCGGCGACCCCGCGATGGCGGCGCTCGTCGCGCAGCGCGACTGCGACGTCTGCCTCATGCACATGCTCGGCGAGCCGCGGACGATGCAGCGCGACCCGCGCTACGACGACGTCGTCCTCGAGGTGCGGGAGTTTCTCTCCGAGCGGCTGCGCCTCGCCGTCGGCGCGGGCATCGCCCGGGAGCGGGTCTGGCTGGATCCCGGCATCGGGTTCGGCAAGACCGTCGACCACAACCTCGAGCTGCTCGCGCGCCTGGACGAGATCGTGGCGCTCGGCGCGCCGCTCGTCGTCGGCACGTCGCGCAAAGCGTTTCTCGGGGCGATCGCGGGGGGCCAAGCGGTGGATGCGCGCGTCCCCGGCACGATCGCGACGAACGTGCTCGCGCTGGCGCGCGGCGCGCGGATCTTCCGCGTGCACGATGTCGCCGCCGTGCACGACGCCCTGCTCGTCGCGGCGGCGGCCCTGCGCGGGCGCTGGGACGCGCCGGCGCCGTAGCCCGCCGCCGGGGCCGCGGGCGCCCGGGCGCCCGCGGGGAGCGGCCCGCCGGCTGCTACGTTGCGCGGGCGATGGCAGCCGCCGACGACGACATCGAGGACGACGACATCGACGACGACTTCGACGAGGACGACGAGGGCGTGCAGACCGTGGTGACCGTCGAGATCAACGGGCTGTCGCTGTTCACCCACCACGGCGTCACCGCGGCCGAGCGCGAGGTCGGCCAGCGGCTGATCATCGACATCCGGCTCGAGCTCGGCGAGTCCGACGCGACGGTCACCGACCGCCTCGAGGACACCGTCGACTACGCGCGCGTCTGCGAGGTCGCGGCGCTCGTCGCCACGCAGCGCTCGGACAAGACGCTCGAGCGCCTCTGCGCGGCGATCGCCGACCGGCTGCTGAAGGACTTCAACGCGGAGGCGGTCGCGGTCAAGGCGACGAAGCCCGAGCCGCCGATCGCGCTGCCGGTGGAGGACGTGTCGGTCGAGATCTGGCGGGAGCTGGGCGAGGACGACTGACGCCGGCTGTCGATGACGACCGGCCACCTCGGACTGGGCTCAAACGTCGGCGACCGCCGCGCCAACCTCCAGGCAGCGGTCGACGCGCTGCCGCGGCACGGCGTCGCCGTGCTCGCGAGCTCGTCGACGTACGACACCGATCCCGTCGGGCAGATCCTCGAGCAGCCGTCGTTTCTCAACGCCTGCGTGCGGATCGAGACGTCGCTCGCCCCGGAGGAGCTGCTGGACGCCTGCAAGGCCGTCGAGCGCAAGCTCGGCCGCGAGCTCGGCGGCCCGCGCCACGGCCCGCGCCCGATCGACGTCGACGTGCTGCTGCTCGGCGACGTCGAGCATCGTTCCCGGCGGCTCACGCTCCCGCACGAGCAGGTGCTCGCCCGCCGCTTCGTCCTCATCCCCCTGCTCGAGCTCGACTTCGACCTGCGCACGCCGGCCGGGGAGCGCCTCGCCGACGCGCTCGCGGCGATGGCGGTCGACGAGGGCGTGCGCCGGGCCGGGCCGGCGCTGGCGGTCGGCTAGTGGGTCAAACGTTTGTGGATGACCCACTAGCGTTCAGTCTCGTGAGCGGACACGACATCGACGGCACGCGACAGGACGACGCCGGCCTGCAGGACGGCCACCGCCGCCGCAGCCCGGCCGAGGAGGCCCGCACGCTCGTCTGCGCGATGACGGTCGGGTACCTGGCGACGGTCAACGAGGACGGCGACCCGTGGTGCTCGCTCGTCGTCTACGGGCCGACCGCCGACGGCGACCCCGTCCTGCTCGTCTCCTCGATGGCCGAGCATGGCCGCAACCTCGCGCTGGACCCGCGCGCCAGCCTGGCCCTCAACGATCCGGGCGCGCCGGGAGACCCGCTCGACCGGCCGCGCATCACGCTCGCCGGCCGGGTCGTCAGGCCCGCGGGCGACGCCGCCGAGCGGGCGCTCGACGCGCACGTCGCGGCGATCCCCGGGGCGATGCTCTACGCCGGCTGGGAGGACTTCACGCTCTACGTGCTCGACGTGCAGCGCGTGCGCTGGGTCGGCGGGTTCGCCGTCATGGACACCGTCGGCCGCGACGACTACCGCGCCGCGCAGCCCGACCCGACGGCGCCGGTCGCCGCCAAGTCCGTCGCGCACCTCAACAAGGACCACACCGACGGGCTGCTCGCGATCTCGCGCGAGCTCGGCGGCGCCCGCGGCGCGGTCTCGGCCTTCTGCACGGGGATCGACCGCTACGGGATCGACCTGAGCTGCACCGGCGCCGGGCAGTCCGCCGCGGCCCGGGTGTCCTTCGACGCTCCGCTGGCGGCCGCCGCCGACGTGCGACCCGCGGTCGTCGAGCTCGTCAAGCGCGCCCGCGCGCTTCAGGAGCGCGCCGCCGGCAGCCAGTCGGCCGGGTAGGCGCCGGCCGGCACGTCGCCGGGGAAGTCCTCGAAGAGCGCCATCGCCAGCGCCTCGCTCGGGCGTCCGGCGAGCAGCGGGCGGACGTCGCCGACGGTGGCCAGCAGGCGCACCGACGGCGCGATCTGCAGGTCGGCCGCGTTGGGCTCCCGTGCGCCGCCGAGCACGCCGTCGAGGATCCATCCGTCGACGCGGTCGAGGTGGGCGGGCAGTGCCCGGAGGTCGGCGCGCAGCGCGGCGTCGGCGGCGCGGTTCATCCGGCGCTCGATCGCGATGACCGACGGCGCGACGAGGCGCACGACGGGACCCGGCAGCCGCGGCAGGCGCGACGCCGCCTGGTAGCTCGCGATCGCGTCCGGACGCTGGCGCAGGGCGCCCCAGACAAGCCGCCGGGCCGCCGCCTGCAGGACCTCGTCGCCCCAGCGCTCGGCGTCGAGCACGGCGTCGCGCGCGTCGCCGGCGGCCGGCAGCAGCGGCGGGTCGGCGACGAGCTCGTCGAGCCGGCGCAGGATCGCCCGCGAGCCGCTGATCTTCTCGGCCCCGTCGAGCTTCAGGCCCGGCACCGTGCGGCTGGCGAAGCGCAGGCGCTGCAGCGGCGCGTGCAGCGGGACGAGCAGCTCGACGGTCCTGTGCGGGATGCCCTTGAGCTCCAGTGCCCTCTTGACCGTCTCGCACGGGTGCGAGGAGTGCACGACGTAGAGGGTGTGCATGACGGCGCAAGCCTACGATGCCAAGCCGCGCCCGCCCCGCGCGATGGGGAGCCCTAGAGTCGTGCCAATGCTCCTCGCGGTCGACGTCGGCAACACGCAGACGCACTTCGGCATGTTCGGCGGGACCGAGCTCGTCGAGCACTGGCGCTTTGCGACGATCACCGAGTCGACCGCCGACGAGCTCGGGGCGGTCCTGCGCAACCTGCTGGAGCTGCGCGGCATCGGCCTGGCGCACATCAGCGCGTCGATCGTCTCCTCGACCGTGCCGTCGCTCGCGCCGCAGTGGCTGGCGATGGGCGAGCGCTACCTCGGCCACACGATGCTCAACGTCGGGCCCGGCCTGAAGACCGGGATGGCGCTGCGCTACGACAACCCGCGCGAGATCGGCGCCGACCGGCTCGCCAACGCCGTCGCGATCCGCGAGCGCTTCGGCGGGCCGGCGATCTGCGTCGACTTCGGCACGTCGGTGAACTTCGACATCGTCGGCCGCGAGGGCGACTTCCTCGGTGGCGTGCTCGTTCCCGGCGTCGAGATCTCGCTCGCCGCGCTGACGGCGCGCGGCGCCAAGCTGCCGGCGATCGACCTGCTGCCGCCGCGCACGGTCATCGGCAAGTCGACCGTCGACGCGATCCGCTCGGGGGTCATCTACGGCTTCGCCGGCGCGATCGACGGCATCCTGCGCCGCCTGCTCGCCGAGCTCGGCGAGGAGACCGACGTCATCGCCACCGGCGGGCTGGCGGGCGCGATCGTCCCGTTCACCGAGCACATCGACGAGATCGACGACATGCTGACGCTCACCGGGCTGCGGCTGCTGTACGAGCGCAACGCGTAGGGCGCCGGCGCCGCGACGCTCGCGGCCGGCCCAGCCGGGCGCCTACGATGGATCGCACGATGCGCACGCTCAACGACTCCTGGCAGCTCGCCCACCTGCAGGTGCCCAACCGCGTCGTGCTCGCCCCGCTGGCGGGCATCGGCAACTGGTTCGTGCGCCTGCAGGCCAAGCGCTACGGCGCCGGGATGGTCGTCTCGGAGATGGTCTCGAGCTTCGGCGTGCACCACCGCAACGAGAAGACGTGCGCCGAGATGCTGCGCATCGAGCCGGCCGAGCGGGCGGGCGGCCCGGTCGCGATCCAGCTCTTCGGCCAGGAGCCCGACGTCATGCGCTCGGCGGCCGCCACGGTCGCCCGCGAGACGAGCGCCGACGTCATCGACCTCAACATGGGCTGCCCCGTGCCGAAGGTCTGCAAGACGGGGGCGGGCGCCGCGCTGATCGACGATCCCGACCTCGCCGTCGCCGTCGCCCGCGCGGCCCGCGAGGGCTCCGGACTTCCGGTGACGGTGAAGCTGCGCAGCGGACGCCGTGCAGGTGAGCGCGACGGCGTTGACCTCGCGCACCGGCTCGTCGACGAGGCCGGCGTCGCGGCGATCGGCTTTCACCCGCGCTCGGCCCAGGTTCACCACAAGGGCTCACCGGATCTCGACCTCGCGCGCGAGCTCGTCGCGACGCTGGCCGCGCCGGTGATCCTCAGCGGCGGGATGAACGATCCCGACTCGATCCGTCACGCCTTCGATCACACCGGCTGCGAGGCGGTCATGCTCGCGCGCGGCGCGCTGGGCAACCCCTGGCTGTTCGCGCGCCTGCTGGGCACCCGCGACTCGGAGCCCACCACCGCCGAGGTCCTCGCCGAGCTCGACTGGGTCATGCGGCGCGCGGTGGAGCACCTGGGCGAGGTTCGTGCGGGCCGCTATCTGCGCAAGTTCTACCCCTGGTACGTGGACCGCATCGGGGGGTCGAAGGCACTGCAGGCGGCGCTGCAGGCGACGGAGTCCGTCGACGAGGCACGCGCCGTGCTCGGCTCGCTGCAGGTGCGTTTCATCGCGGCTTGACGCGCTGCTATCCTGCGGCGTCGCCTGCGGGGCCACCTCGCCGCAGCGCCCCGCCGCGAGGCGGGTTTTCTGTCTCATCGCACACCGTGCCCAAAGACGTCATCCTCACTGCCGACGGACTCGAGAAGCTCAAGGTCGAGCTTGCTCACCTACAGGGCGACAAACGCCGTGAGGTCGCTCAGCGCATCAAGGAAGCTCGCGAGTTCGGTGACATTTCGGAGAACTCCGAGTACGACGACGCCAAGAACGAGCAGGCGATGCTCGAGGCGCGCATCGCCCAGGTCGAGGAGCGGCTGCGCTCGGCGACGGTCGTCGACGCCAAGGACGTCTCGACCGAGACCGTCCAGGTCGGATCGGTCGTCAACGTCAAGGACGCGGCGAGCGGCAAGTCGCAGACCTTCACGATCGTGGGCTCGCCCGAGGCCAAGCCGCCCGAGCGCCTGTCCTACGAGTCGCCGGTCGGCAAGGCGCTGCTCGGGCACAAGCGCAACGACGTCGTCGACGTCGCGCTGCCCAACGGCAAGAAGGTCAGCTACAAGATCACGAAGATCGACGTCGGGCTCTAGCCACTGGGGGTGCCGGCATCGCGGGTTCGCCCTCAGGCGTTCCTGGTGACCCACTAGGCTGAGCGCGGATGGCTGACGAGCTGCTCGCCGTCAGGCGCGCGAAGCTCGACGGGCTGCGCGCCGACGGCATCGACCCCTTCCCGCACGCGTTTCCCGGCGTGGAGCCGGTGGGCACGGTGCACGCGGCGCACGCCGAGCTCGCGGCGGGCGAGGAGACGGCGGTCGCGCACCGCGTCGCCGGCCGCCTGGCGGCGCGCCGCGGGCAGGGCAAGATGGCCTTCCTCGACCTCGTCGACCGCTCCGGGCGCCTGCAGCTGCAGGCGCGCCTCGACGTGCTCGGACCCGAGGCGCACGAGCGGCTGCTGTCGCAGGTCGACCTCGGCGACATCATCGGCGTCGACGGCACCGCGCTGCGCACGAGGCGCGGCGAGCTCTCGCTGCGCATCGACGCCTTCACGATGCTCGCCAAGTCCCTGCGCCCGCCGCCGGAGAAGCACCACGGGCTGCAGGACGTCGAGACCCGCTACCGGCGCCGCGAGCTTGACCTCATGGCCAACGAAGAGGCCCGCGAGCTGTTCATCGCCCGCGCCCGCGTGATCACGGCCGTGCGCCGCGAGCTCGACGACGCCGGCTTCATCGAGCTCGAGACGCCCGTCCTGCAGCCGCTCTACGGCGGCGCGCTGGCGCGGCCGTTCACGACGCACCACAACGCGCTGGACCGCACGCTGTACCTGCGCATCGCCACGGAGCTGTACCTCAAGCGCTGCATCGTCGGGGGCCTGGAGCGCGTCTACGAGCTCGGCAAGGACTTCCGCAACGAGGGCCTGTCGACGAAGCACAACCCCGAGTTCACGATGGTCGAGTTCTACGAGGCGTACGCCGACTACTCCGACGTCGCCGACCGGCTCGAGTCGCTCGTGCGCCGCGTCGCCGCGCAGGTCGGGTCGACCGGCGCGATCGACTTCGAGCAGCCGTGGCGGCGCGTGACGCTGCGCGACGCGATCCGCGACGCGACCGGCATCGACTTCGCCGCCCACCGCGACCGCGCCGCGCTGGCCGCGGCGATCGGCGATCGCCTGCCCACCGCGGGCCGCACCTGGCCGCAGCTCGTCGACGACCTGCTGTCGAAGTTCGTCGAGCCCGACCTGCGCCAGCCGACGTTCGTCATGGACTATCCGGTCGAGCTGTCGCCGTTCGCGAAGGCCCATCGCTCGCAGGAGGGGCTCGTCGAGCGCTGGGAGGCCTTCTGCGGCGGCGTCGAGATCGCCAACGCGTTCACCGAGCTCAACGACCCCGACGAGCAGCGCTCGCGCTTCGCGGCGCAGGCGCGGCTGGCGGCCGAGGGCGACGAGGACGCCGCGCCCTACGACGAGGTCTTCGTCGAGGCGCTCGAGCACGGCATGCCGCCGACCGGCGGCGTCGGTCTCGGGATCGACCGGCTCGTCATGGCGCTGCGCGACCGGGCGTCGATCCGAGAGGTCGTGCTCTTCCCGGCGATGCGCGACTGATGCGTGATCGCTGCAACATTTGGGCACGCGGTGCGTTGGTAGACTGCCGCATGTCCGCGTTTTCCTGTTCCCGGCCTCATCCTTTTCGTCTGCGGAGCCGAAGGGATGAATACAGTCGGGTTATTCGCCGTCCAAGAACGTCATCCGGACCACGCATGAACCGAGGCTAGAGGCCCCGCCCCAGCAGGAAGGATCAAGCAGCATGTTCGAGCGATTCACAGAGCGAGCCCGTCAGGTGGTCGTTCTCGCGCAGGAAGAGGCGCGCACGCTCAAGCACAACTACATCGGGACCGAGCACATCCTGCTCGGCCTCCTCCGTGAGGAGGAAGGTCTCGCCGCTCGGGTTCTCGAGAGCCTCGACATCACCGTCGAGCGCGTGCGCGCACAGGTCGTCCGGATCGTCGGGTCGGGTGAGGAGGTGACCTCTGGTCAGATCCCCTTCACGCCGCGTGCCAAGAAGGTCCTGGAGCTTGCGCTGCGCGAGGCGCTCAGCCTCGGCCACAACTACATCGGCACCGAGCACATCCTGCTCGGCCTCGTCCGCGAGAACGAGGGTGTCGCCGCCCGCATCCTGCTCGACTTCGACGCGGACTCCGAGAAGATCCGCAACGAGGTCATCCGCATGCTGTCGGGGCCCGGCGGCCGCCGTCAGGGCGCGGGCGCCGGCGCCGGCGCGGGCACCTCGTCGAGCTCGTCGGGCGAGGGCAAGAAGTCCTCCAAGCTGCTTGACCAGTTCGGTCGCAACCTCACGAAGCTCGCCGAGGAGGGCAAGCTCGACCCCGTCGTCGGGCGCGCCACCGAGATCGAGCGGATCATGCAGATCCTCTCGCGGCGCACGAAGAACAACCCGGTGCTCGTCGGCGAGCCCGGCGTCGGCAAGACCGCCGTCGTCGAGGGGCTCGCCCAGCGCATCACGACCTCAGACGTGCCCGAGCTGCTGAAGGGCAAGCAGATCTACACGCTGGACCTCGCCGCGCTCGTCGCCGGATCGAAGTACCGCGGCGAGTTCGAGGAGCGCCTGAAGAAGGTGATGAAGGAGATCACCCAGCGCGGGGACATCATCCTGTTCATCGACGAGCTGCACAACCTCGTCGGTGCCGGCGCGGCCGAGGGCGCGATCGACGCGGCCTCGATCCTCAAGCCGGCGCTCGCCCGCGGCGAGCTGCAGACGATCGGCGCGACGACGCTCGAGGAGTACCGCAAGTACCTCGAGCGCGACAGCGCGCTGGAGCGTCGCTTCCAGCAGATCCGCGTCGAGCAGCCGACGACCGAGGAGACCGTGCAGATCCTCAAGGGCCTGCGCGACCGCTACGAGCAGCACCACAAGGTCAACATCACCGACGAGGCGCTCGAGGCGGCGGCGGAGCTCGCCGACCGCTACATCTCCGACCGCTTCCTGCCCGACAAGGCGATCGACCTCATCGACGAGGCGGCCTCGCGGATGCGCATCAAGTCGATGACCTCCCCGCCCGTGTACCGCGAGCTCGAGGAGGAGATCGAGACCACGCGCCGCGACAAGGAAGCCGCGATCGAGGCCCAGGAGTTCGAGAAGGCCGCGAACCTGCGCGACGCCGAACGGCGCCTGACGCAGCGCAAGCGCGAGCTCGAGGAGCAGTGGGAGGCCGGCGAGGCCGAGACCGAGCGTCCGTCGATCGGCGAGGAGGAGATCGCCGACATCGTCTCGATGTGGACCGGCATCCCGGTCTTCAAGCTCACCGAGGCCGAGACGGCGAAGCTCATGCGCATGGAGGAGGAGCTCCACAAGCGCGTCATCGGCCAGCAGGCCGCGGTCGAGGTCATCTCCAAGGCGATCCGGCGCTCGCGCGCCGGGCTGAAGGACCCCAAGCGGCCGACCGGCTCGTTCGTGTTCCTCGGCCCGTCCGGCGTCGGCAAGACCGAGCTGGGGCGCACGCTCGCCGAGTTCCTCTTCGGCGACGAGGACGCGATGATCCGCGTCGACATGTCCGAGTACATGGAGAAGCACTCCGTGTCCCGGCTCGTCGGCTCGCCTCCGGGCTACATCGGCTTCGACGAGGGCGGTCAGCTGACCGAGGCGGTGCGGCGCAAGCCGTACTGCGTGCTGCTGCTCGACGAGATCGAGAAGGCCCACCCGGACGTCTTCAACATCCTCCTGCAGATCCTCGAGGACGGCCGGCTGACCGACTCGCAGGGCCGCACGGTGGACTTCCGCCACGCGATCGTGATCATGACGTCGAACATCGGCGCGTCCGAGATCGCCCGCAACACGCCGCTCGGCTTCGCCGTGTCCGACGACGAGACGGGCATCACGTACGACGACATGAAGAACCGGATCATGGGCGAGCTGAAGAAGGTCTTCCGTCCCGAGTTCCTCAACCGCATCGACGACGTCATCGTGTTCCACAAGCTGCAGAAGGACGAGATCAAGCAGATCGTCGACCTGCTGCTGCGGCGGATCCGCGAGTCGATGGCCGATCGCGGGCTGCAGCTTGAGCTCACCGAGGAGGCCAAGGACCTGCTCGTCGACAAGGGCTGGGACCCGGCGATGGGCGCTCGCCCGCTGCGCCGCGCGATCCAGCGCTACATCGAGGATCCGCTCGCGGACTTCGTCCTGCGCGCCGAGCTGACGCCCGGCGCGACCGTCATGGTCGAGAAGGCGCCCGAGGAGGACGATCGCGAGGTCTCCCTGACGGTCGTCGAGCCCACCAAGGTGCCGGCCGCCGTCGGCG
>CAVRMD010000002.1:0-39565 GCA_963722455.1 uncultured Solirubrobacteraceae bacterium | reverse complement strand
CCGCGAAGTTGGGGGTCCACACGGACGATTCTCACGTCGGTCGCGGGCGGTTAGCGGCAGCGCGCCAGCTTGGTCATGCGCGAAGACGACACGTTTCCTGCGAAGTCCCCTGGAACGAGTCTTCTCCTGAGCTATCTGAACACCCTCACGCGGACTGTCTTCCGCTCCCCCCAACCAGCCGCGCCGCCCTGTGCGAACGCCGGGCTCCGCGAGTGGATGGCCGCCGGGGCACTGCTGGACGTATGGCATGATGTATGGCATACGACGGACGACGATCTATCTCCCCGATGACCTCAAGCTGGCGCTCGAGCGCACCGCTGCGGCGCAGGGCACCAGCGAGGCCGAAGTCGTGCGGCACGCCCTGATCGTGGCAACGGCCGGATCGTCCGCCCCGACGCTGCGCATCCCGCTGTTTGACAGCGGCGATGCGACGTTGGCCGAGCGCGTCGATGACGAGCTCGCCGCCGGCTTCGGCGGATGATCCTCGTCGACACGAGCGGGCTGCTCGCCGCGCTGGATGCTGCGCAGCGGCTGCACCGTGAGGCGGCCGCGAGCCTGGCCGCGGCAACGGCGCCCTTGCTGTTGTCGCCGTTCGTCTTGGCGGAGCTCGACCACCTCCTGGCGACACGGGTGAGCCACTGCGCACGAACGAGCCTGCTCGGCGAGGTCCAGCGTGGTGCGCTGCAGCTCGAGCCGTTCGCGGCTTCCGACGTCCGATCCGCACTCGCGATCATCGAACGCCACGCCGATCTGAAGATCAGCCTCGCGGACGCCTCGATCGTCGTCCTCGCCACGCGCCACAAGACCCAGGACGTCCTGACGCTCGACCAGCGCCACTTCCGCCTGCTCGCCGCCAACGACATGCCCTTTCGCCTGCTCCCTGCCGATAGCTGACGCTCGGCGCGCGACGCTCACCTTGCGCGACGGAAGAGCGCTCTGCCGATCACGACGCGCGCTGGGCGAGCCCTGCTCGACGCGAATGGGCTCGGCGGCCAAGCCGCGCGCCGTCACCGCTTGAATCCGCACGGCTGCTCGACGCGCTGGACCGCTGGCAGGTCGTCGAGCGCGAAGTCCGTCGCCGCGCGCCACTGCACGCACCACGCCAGCCGACCGCCACCCCTCACCTCACCCGATGCCCAGCACCCGCAACCGCTCCCACAGCGGCGCGTTGACCCGCTCGGCGGTCTGCTCGAGCGCCCATGCGCGCAGCTCGGCGTCGGGCCGCAGCCGCGCGCCGGCATGCGCGCGCAGGGCCTCGGCGAACGCGTCGGCGTCGGGCGCCGTGACGACGGCGCGCTCCCACGTCCGCACCCCGGCGAGCTGCGGCGTCACCGTGCGCCGGCCGAGCCGGGCGAACTTCAGGATCCGGTAGGGCAGCGCGGCGTCGTTGAAGGGCTCGATGCGGAAGGGCAGGATCCCGACGTCGGCGCAGAGGATGAGCCGCGCGGCCTCCTCGTCGCAGCGGTGGCCGAGCCAGACGAGGTTCGGGGCCGCGCGGCACCAGTGAAAGTCGGGATCGTCCTTGCACTCGTCGTCGTGCCAGGCGCCGATCAGCAGCAGGACGAGCTCGGGCATCCGCTCGGCGACCCCGCGCAGCAGCGTCCAGTCGGTGCGCCAGCCGAGGTGGCCGAGCGATGCCGCGACCACCGCGGCGCCGGGGTCGGGCGCCGGGAACGAGTCTGCCGCGAGCCCGACGACCTGCGCCTCGCGGCCGGCCTCGTGCTCGAGCTCGGCGAGCTTGCCCGAGACGACGAACGTCAGCGCCGAGTGCGACGCGGCCTGCTCGTGCAGCGCCGCGAGTCGCCGGCGCATCGCCGGACCGGCGTCGTAGGCCATCTCGTAGCGATCCCAGCGTCCGTACCACAGCTCGGCCTCGGGCCTCGCCAGCAGCAGCGCCCGCGCCAGCGGCCACTGCACGGGGTGGAAGATCGCGATCGCGCGCAGGTCGCCGCCCACCGCGCGCAGCAGGCGCTTCGCGCTTCCCCGCGCAAGCCGGTCGCGCACGGGCGCCGGCAGGCGCGCGAGCGCGCCGTAGCGCAGGCGCGGCGGATCGGCGGCGACGACCCCGTCGGCGCGCAGGAGGTCGCGCGCCTGGTCGGCGAGGATGAACCCCTCCAGCGGGCGCGGCAGCAGCAGGAGGGCGCGCGGATCCGGCACGTGCGGACAGTAGCGTGGCACCCCATGCGCAGCCTCTTCGGGCGTCTGCTGGCGGGGGGCGCGGCCTATCAGGCGTCGAGCGTCCTCGCGGCCGCCCTCGCCCTCGTCACGCTGCCGCTGTACACGCGCGCGCTCAGCCGGTCGGACTTCGGCGTCGCCGAGACGCTGCTGACGTTCATCATCCTCGCCTCGATCCTCCTGCGGTTCGGCCTGGGCGAGGCGTTCGTGCGCTTCTACTTCCAGGCGGTCGACGGGGACCGCGAGCGGCTGGCGCGCACGACGACGGCGACGGTCCTGCTGACGAGCAGCGTCGTCGCCGCGCTCTGCGCCGTGCTCGCCGGTCCGCTCAGCAGCCTGCTGCTGGGCTTCGAGGACGCCGGCCTCATGCGCATCGCGGTCCTCGGGCTGTGGGCCTTCACGAACCTCGAGATCGCCTACGCGCTGCTGCGCGTCGACGAGCGCCGGCGCGCGTATCTCGCCGCGTCGCTGTCGAACGTGGCGCTGACCGTCTCGCTCACGGTGACGCTCGTCGTCGTGCTCGACGAGGGCGCCCGCGGCTACCTCGCCGGCAACTACGTCGCCTCGCTGCTCGTCCTGCTCGCGCTGTGGTGGCTGCTGCGCGAGCGGATCGGGCTGGGCTCGGGGACGCGCGCGATCGCGCTCGGCCCGCTGCTGCGCTTCGGCCTGCCGACGGTGCCCGCCGACGCGACCGTCTTCGCGCTCAACGTCGTCGACCGCGCCTACCTGCTGCGCGCGCAGAGCGCCGCCGCCGCGGGCCTCTTCGCGCTGTCGGTGAAGCTCGCCACCGCGGTCATCCTCGCCGTCCGCGGCTTTCAGCTCGCCTGGCCTCCGCTCGCCTACTCGATCGGCGACGACCGCCAGGCGGGTCGCTTCTACGCGGCGGTGACGACGTGGTTCGTCGTCGTGACGGGCTTCGTCGTCGCGGCCCTGACGCTGCTCGGGCGCTGGGTCGTGCGCCTGCTCGCCGCGCCGGAGTACTTCGAGGCCCACGAGGCGCTGCCGTGGGTCGCGCTGGGCTGGGCGATGTACGGGCTCTTCCTCGTGCTCGTGACGATCGGCGGCCGCGTCGGCGTGACGACGCGCACCTTCCCGGCCGCCGCCGCCGGCGTCGCCGTCAACGTCGTCGTGCTCGTGCTGCTCGTCGGTCCGCTGGGGATCGCGGGCGCGGGGATCGCGCTCGTCGCGGCGTACGCGGTCATGCTGCTCGTCCTGCACCTGCTCACGCGCCGGCTCTTCGCGGTGCCGTTCGAGTGGGGCCGGCTGACCCATGCCTGCGCGCTCCTGGCCGGGGTCGCCGTCGCGGGCGAGCTGCTGCTGCCGACCGCGGGCATCGACGGCTTCCTCGCGCGCGCCGCGACGCTCGCGGCGCTCCCCGTGCTGTTCGCGGCGACGCGGTTCGCGCGGCCCGAGGAGCTCGCCGGCGCGCGCGGCCTGCTGCGCGGCCGCCGCCGGCGGCGCTAGGCGAGCCAGACGCCCAGCGTCAGAGAGCTCCCAGGCTGCCACGATGCCACCCGCCGCGCCGAGGTTCGGTGGCGGAGGATGACGCTGCCGCTCGCGGTGCGACAATCGGCCCATGACCCCCACCGGCGCCGTTCACGCAGACCTGCCCATCACGACCGCGCAGGAGCTGCCCGGAGTGCAGATCGCCGAGAGCCTGGGGCTCTGCTTCGGCCTGATCGTGCGGTCGATGGGCCTCGCCAAGGGCTTCACGGCGAGCTTCTCGGCGCTGCGGTCCGGCGAGGTGAGTCAGTACACCGAGGTGCTCGAGGACTCGCGCCGCCACGCGGTCGACCGGATGATCGCAAACGCCCACGTGCTCGGCGCCGACGCGATCATCGCCGTCCGCTTCGACTCGTCGGAGATGGGCCAGAACCTCAGCGAGATCCTCGCCTACGGCACCGCCGTGAAGCTCGCGCGGTGACCCAGACCGACGCAGTCGCCGCCGAGCTCGGACGCCACTACGTCGCGGGGCACCTGGAGGCCGACGAGCTCGACGAGCGGCTGGGCCGTCTGTACTCCGCGCCCGAGTCCGCCGTGGCGTTGCTGGAGGATCTGCCGGGGCTCGAGCCCGCCGTCCCTGCTCCCGTCGCCAGCAGCAAGGGCTGGTGGCGCCGTCGCCACGGCGAGAGCGACGGTGCGCGCCCGGACTGGATCCCGACCTCCGAGCGCTTCCTGGACCCGACCACCGGGCGCCTGATGCGCGTCTGGCTGGACCGGCAGACGCGCACGCGGCACTACGTGCCCGAGCCCCGCTGAGCGCTGCGGCGGGCACGGCGATCGCCGCGGCGGCCGATGAGCCGCCTCACGGCGGGGCACGGCCATCTCAGGAGTCCACCCGCACGCGGCCGTGACGCCTGCGCGCCATGTCTCACGCGGCGCCCGGTCGCAGTTTGACGGCGGTGTCATCCTTCGTTCATCCACCGATCCGGGACCGGCCGGACGGCGTGCAGTGCTTGGCAAAGGGGAGATCCACATGTCGAATTGCGTTGCCCGTGCACTCCGCGTGTCGCTGCTGGCCGCCGTCGCCGTATCGGCCGCACTCGCCCCCTCCGCGCTCGCCGCGCCGTCGGGCCTGAACGCCTACAGCGTCGAGGCCCCCAACGGCCAGGCGCTGCGGCTGCTCGCCCAGCAGGGATACGACGTGTCGGAGGGGCGCGCCGGCGGGCGCCTGGAGATCGTCGCGACCCCCGAGCGAGCGCGCGCGCTGCGCAAGTTCGGCATGGAGCCCAGGCTCGAGCGCCGCGGGACGGCCCGCGCCGCGCACGCCCGGCCGGACGGCAGCTACGACGTCTACCGGCCCTACTGGGACACGACGTACGTCGGCACCGACGGCGCCGGCGCCCAGCGCGACACGCTCTACGAGGAGCTGACCGAGCTCGCCGACGCGCACCCGGACATCGTCAAGCGCGAGACCATCGGGCGCTCGATCAACGGCAAGCCGATCCTCGCCCTGCGCATCACGCGCGACGCGCGCGAGCGGTCAAACCCCGACGGCTCGCGCCCGGCGGTGGCCTACGTCGCCACCCAGCACGCGCGCGAGTGGATCGTCGCCGAGCAGGCGCGGCGCCTCGCGCACCTGTTCATCGACAACTACGGCGCCGCCGGCGCCGCGAAGGACGTCACCGGCGCCGACATCGCGGGCCTGACCGCGGCCGAGCTCACCACGCTCGTCAACAACCGCGAGCTGTGGATCGTGCCCGTCGCCAACCCCGACGGCTACGACTTCACGTTCACCCCCGGCAACCGTCTGTGGCGCAAGAACCTGCGCGACAACAACGGCGACGGCACCATCACCGACGGCGACGGCGTCGACCCCAACCGCAACTTCCCTTCGCACTGGGGCTTCGACAACGAGGGCTCGTCGCCGATCCCGGCCGGCGAGACGTTCCGCGGGACGGGCCCGGCCTCGGAGCCCGAGACGAAGGCGATGACCGGCTTCTTCCAGCGCGTCGGCTTCGAGTTCCTCGTCAACTACCACTCGGCCGCCGAACTGCTGCTCTACGGCGCCGGCTTCCAGGTGCAGACGTCGACCGCCGACGACGCGATCTATCGCGCCCTGGCGGGGACCGACGCCGATCCGGCGATCGGCCCCAACCCGCCCGGGGCGCCCGATCCCTACGACCCCGACGTGTCGTCGGAGCTGTACACGACCAACGGCGACACCGACGACACGGCGCACGCGATCCACCGCATCCTGGCGTTCACGCCGGAGATGGACGTCGCCGACCCCGCCCGCGGCGGCGGCGACAGCGCGTTCGAGTTCCAGGACTCCGAGGCCGACGTCCAGCAGGCCTTCGAGAAGAACATCCCGTTCGCCCTCGACGTGGCGAAGTCGGCCGCCGACCCCGCGAACCCGGTCTCGCATCTCGGCCGCTCGGCGCCGTCGTTCGAGATCCATCCGTTCACGACCTCGTACGGCAACCCGCAGACGGTGGGCGTCAACGCCAAGCGCGAGCTCGGCGCGGTCACGCTGCACTGGCGCGTCAACGCCGGCGCCGAGCACACCGCGCCGACCGCGGAGTGGGCGGGCGGCGAGCGCTACGGCGGCGACTCCAACGTCTACTACCACGAGATGCGCGGGCGCGTGACCGGCACGAAGGCGGGCGACAGCGTCCGCGTCTGGTTCGAGGCCGGCGGCGAGCGCTCGCAGTCCTTCGGCTACACGGTCCGGTCGGACACCGGCCACCGCGTGCTCGTCATGTCCGCCGAGGACTACTCGGGCGCGGTGGCGGCCCCGCCGTACGCGAGCACGACGGCGCCCAACTACCTGGAGTACTACACGGCGGCGCTGCGCGGGGCCGGGATCAGCTACGACGTCTACGACGTCGATGCCGAGGACCGCACCGCGCCCGATCCGCTCGGCGTCCTCTCGCACTACGACGCGGTCGTCTGGTACACGGCCAACGACCTGCTGATCCGCGCCGCCGGCACGCCGGCCGGCACGGGAACGGCGCGGCTGGCCAACGACGAGATCCTCGCCGTGCGCGACTACCTCAACGACGGCGGCAAGCTGCTGTACACCGGCCAGAACGCGGCCTTCGCGCAGGTGGTCGGCTTTGACTTCAACCCGCTCGGCGAGCCGCCCTTCTGCGGGGCCGCCGGGACCAACTGCATCCCGCTGTCCAACGACTTCCTGCAGTACTGGCTGGGCGCGTTCATCCACATCGACGCCGCGGGCTCCAAGGACGACGTCAGCGCGCTGCCGCTGCGCGTCCCGGCCCCGTTCGGCGGCTTCGGCTTCGGACTCAACGGGCCCGGCACGGCCGACAACCAGACCCACGCGTACACGATGGTGACGACGTCGAGCATCCTTGACCCGGCGCGCTTCCCGCAGTTCGAGTCCGGCCTGGCCGCGACGTTCGACCGGCCGGCGTCGTTCGATCCGGCGACCGGAACGCGCTACGCCGTCGCCGAGAGCGACGACGAGGGCTACCAGCGGCTGCGCAGGACGATCGACCTGAGCGGCGCCACGAGCGCCGACCTGTCGTTCAAGCTCTCCTACGACACCGAGCCCGACTACGACTACGTCATCGTCGAGGCCCACCACCCCGGCGTCGACGACTGGACGACGCTGCCCGATGCCAACGGGCACACGACCGACGACGTCGGCCTGTCGTGCGACATCAACTGGGACACGCTGCACCCGTTCCTCGCGCATTACCAGACGAACACCGACAAGGACCAGTCCGCCGGTGCCGAGGACTGCACGAACACGGGCACGACCGGCAGCTGGAACGCGGCTTCGGGCAACTCCGGCGGCTACCAGGACTGGACGGTCGACCTCAGCGCCTACGCGGGATCGCAGGTCGAGATCGCGATCACCTACGTGCAGGACTTCGCGTTCTCCGGGCTCGGCGTCTTCCTGGACGACGTCAAGGTGACCAAGGACGGCGTCGTCACCGACGAGACGTCGTTCGAGGACGGCCTGGGCGGCTTCACCGCCGGGCCGCCGCCGGACGGGTCCGTGCTCGGGACGCAGCAGTCGTGGACGTCGCGCACGAGCGTCGGCTACCTCGACGGGCCCGGCATCCAGACGCCGCGCTCGGTCTACTGGGGCTTCGGCCTGGAGGGCGTGCGCGGGGCGGACACCCGCGCCGCGCTCGTCTCGCGGGCGATGGCGCACCTCGGCGTGCGGGCCCCCGTGCCGCCGCCGCCCCTCCGCCGCCGCCGCCGCCGCCGCCACCTCCGCCGCCACCGCCGCCACCTCCACCGCCGCCGCCGCCGAAGGGCGACGACGCGCGCTCCAAGCGGATCTTCATCGTCCGCCGGACGCTGCACGCCGACCGGCGCGGCCGCTTCGCACTGCGCCTGCGCTGCGCGCCGTCGCCGCACACCGATCGCCGTCGCTGCCGGGGCTCGGTTCGCGTGGTCGCCGGCGGCCAGGTCATCGGGGGGCGGACGTTCTCGATCCGCGCCTACCGCTACGCGACGATCCGCGTGCCGCTGAACAGCCGCGGGCGGGCGCTGCTGCGCCGTCGCGCAAGCGTGCGCGTGTTCGTGACGGTCAGGACGCGCGGCCGCGACGGCGTCACCCGCTCGCGCACCGTGCGCCTCACGCTGAAGCGGGCTCGGCGCTAAGCAGGCCCGTTTGGACACCCGGGTCGGGGGTGATGACGTGTCCATGAACCGACCGTCGAACACCCTCGGCCGGCGTTCCGCGCGGACGCTTGCCGCCGCCGCGGCCACTGGCGCGGCGGCTGCCGCCGACCCGCCCCCCGCGCCGAGGCCGGTCCCGGCGCGCGAACGCAAGTTCCGGCTGCTCGCCGACGAGACGATCCCGGACGGCATCCGGCGGGTGGCCCGCGCGCGGCTGGACCACGCGGCGGCCGCGCTCGACGGCGTCGCGGACGCCGATCTCGGCTCCGCGGTCCACGCGGCGCGCAAGGACGTCAAGCGCGTCCGCGCCGCGCTGCGCCTGTCACGCGCCGCGATCGCAGACGACGTCTACGACCGCGAGAACGCCCAGCTGAAGATGGCGGCCGGCGGGCTGTCGGCCGCGCGCGACGCGCGCGTCCTCACCGAGACGCTCGCCGCGCTCGAGGAGCGCTTCGCCGACGAGCTCGCGCCGCACGCGACGGCCAAGCTCCGGGCGCGGCTCGATGACGAGCACCGCCGTGCCGTCGGCGCCATGGACGGCGAGCAGGCGCCGCGTCGAGCGGTGCTCGCGCTGCGCGAGGCGCGGGCCCGCACGGCGCGGTGGGACTTCGACGGCGGCGACTTCGCCGCGATCGAGCCGAGCCTGCGGCGGATCTACCGCCGCGGCCGCAAGCGCCTGCGCGCGGCGCGGGCCGACCCGAGCGCCGAGACGCTGCACGAGTGCCGCAAGCGGGTGAAGGACCTCTGGCACGCCTCGCAGCTTCTGCGCGGCGCCGACCCCAAGCGGATGAAGCGCCTGTCGCGCGACGCCCACGAGCTCGCCGACCTCCTCGGCGACCACCACGATCTCAGCGTCCTGCACGGCTACATCGAGACGCACCCGCACCTCATCGAGCAGATGTCCGAGCGCGACGCGGTGCTCGGCGTGCTCGACCGCCGCCGCGACGTGCTCGCGACGCGCGCGCTGAAGCTCGGCGCGAAGGTCTACGAGCGCAAGCCCAGGACGTTCACGAAGCGGGTCGCGCGCGGCTGGGCCAAGCGCGTCGGCGCGGGCGCGCGTCCCGCCGCCGGCTGAGCCGCCGCGGGCGCGCGTCTCGCCGCCGCCCTGGGCCGCCGCGGGCGCGCGTCTCGCCGCCGCCCTGGGCCGCCGCGGGCGCGGGGCGGGGTGTGGGCGGCCGAGCCCTGGGTGTGCTCGCGCTGTGGGCGCGGCGCGCGGATACTCGCGCCCATGCGCCCGTCTCTCGTCACAGCGCTCATCGCCGCCGCGGCCTGCCTCGCGCTCCCCGCCGCCTCCCGCGCCGCCGATGCGGTGCTCGTGGCCGACCCCGCCGCCGAGCAGATCACCGCGCTGAACGGCACGGTCGTCTGGGTCAGCGGTGCGTTCGGCAGCCAGCGCCTCATGCAGCGCGCCCCCGACGGCACGATCGGCGCGGTGAAGCGCGCGCCCGTGGCGCGCTCCTACGGCGCCATCGACCTCGGGCTCTCGAGCGATCGCGCGCTGCGGCTCACCTACCGGCGCTGCGACGCCGGCGGCCGCTGCAAGGTGCTGTGGGACGACCTCGACGGGCGGCGCGCCACGTTCCGCGGGCTGACCTCGCCGCGCTGCGCGATCAGCGCGATCTCGCAGTGGCGCACGCGCGTCGCCTACGGCCTGTCGTGCTCGGGCTCGCTGGCCAATCGCAAGCTGACCGGCCTGTACGTCAGGCAGGGCTCGCGCAGGCCCGTGCGCCTGCGCCGGCCCAACGACGCCGTGCGGTTCGCGATCCGTGAGATCGAGTCCGTCGACCTGCGCGGCACGCGCGTCGCGGCCGTCGCCGGCGACATCTACGACTACTCGTTCTCCGAGACGACCCTGGGCCGGGGCATGCAGTCGTTCCTCGCCGCCGCGTCGGAGGGCGAGAGCGACGCGAGCGCGCGCGGCCTGGCCCTCCAGGACGCCTCGACGCACTGGACGCTGACCCTGGCCCAGCACGGCGGCGACCCCAACGCGAGCGTCATCTTCCGCATGCGCCGAGGCTGCCTGCGGGCGCAGCGGCTCGAGCGCCCGTCGCCCGACGGCCCGGACTTCGAGGCGACCGACCTCGCGGTCGACGGCGCCGCGCTCTACCTCGTGCGGCCGGGGACCGGCATCGTCAGCCACGCCTTCGCGCCCGACCCCGCCCCGCGCTGCGGGTAGGTCACAGCCGCGGCCCGCGGTTGTGCTCCGACGCCGCCTCGCGCAGGCCCTCCCCCTGCGCGGGGCGCAGCGTCGCCGTCACGTGGCGCCAGTAGCGGCGCGGCTGGTGGCCGGGGAGCGGCACCGCGGCGAGCGCGCGCAGCGCGTAGGTCAACGCGGTGAGCAGGCGCACCGCGCGCGCCGCGCCCGGCGAGTGGTGCTTGCGCATGTAGCGGTCGCGGTTGCGCGACAGCTCGACGATGCGCCGCTCGGGCACGGCGCCGGTCGAGAGCTGCTCGTGGTGGATCGCCGCCGCCCGCGGGACGTAGAGCGTGTGCCAGCCGGCGTCGCGCAGGCGCTTGCAGAAGTCGACCTCGTCGGAGTACACGAAGAACGCGGGATCCAGCCAACCGACCTGCTCGGCCGCGTCGCGGCGCACGAGCAGCGCCGCCGACTGCGCCCAGTCGACGCGCCTGGTCTGTTCGCCCTGGCTCTGGACGGTGAAGCGCCGGTGCAGGAACAGCGCGCCGACGAGCGCGGTGAGCGGCGTCGGAAAGCGCCATGCCGACGGCTGCTGGCGGCCGTCCGGGCGGTGCAGGCGCGCGCCGGCGGCGGCCGCCGCGGGGTCCGCGCGCAGCGCGTCGAGCAGCGCGCCGGCGGCGCCCGGCTGCAGCTCGGAGTCCTCGTTGAGCAGCAGGCAGAAGCGCCCCCGCGCGCGCTGCAGCAGGTCGGTGTCGTTCTCGCCCTTGCCGCGGCGGCGCTGGAGCGCGATGAGCTCGGTCGTCGTCGGATGGCGCCGGGCGGCGCCGGCCGAGCCGTCGCTGGACGCGTTGTCGAGCACGAGCACCTCGGTCTCGACGCCGAGCGCCGCGCGCTCGCGCGCGATCGCGTCGAGGCAGCGCAGCAGCAGCTCGCGCTGCTCGGTGTTGACGACGCAGAACGAGAGGACGGGGGCCACACGGCCACGTTAGGCCAACGGCCCGCTCCGGGCCCACCGCCCGTGCCCGCCCGGCGCGCCGCGCTCAGAACGAGAGCATGCCGCTCACGAGCGCGCGCCAGGTCACCGGGCCGACGATGCCGTCGACGGTGATCTCGAGCGCCTCCTGGAAGCCGCGCACGGCCGCCTCGGTCTGCGGTCCGAAGATCCCGTCGATCTGGACGCCCTTGGAGGGGTCGCCGGAGAGGTTGCGAAACTGGAACTCCTCCTGCACGCCGCGCACGGCGTCGCCCTTGCTGCCGCGCTTGACGGTGAGCGCGATCGCCCCCCAGGTGGCGGGGCCGACGATGCCGTCGACGGAGAGCCGCTTGGCCTTCTGGACGGCCTTCACCGCGGCCTCGGTCTTCGGCCCGAAGATCCCGTCGACGTCGATCTTCTGCTTCTGCGCGCGCAGGAGGTGCTGCAGGGTGCGCACGGGGTGGGCGTCGTCGCCTTTGCGCACGAGCGGCCAGGGCTGGATCGGATCTGCGGTCATCGCGTACTCCTCTGACTGGGTCGCCGCGATCGTCTCAGAGCGCGAGGACGGCGCGCAACCCGTCGACGACCGTGCGGCGGCCGGCCTGCCCGGCGAGCCCCTCGCAGCGCGGCGTCTAGGCTCGTTCGCGTGCTCGTCGACATCCTCGACCCGTCGGCCTACACGCCGCCCTACGACCACGCGCTGTGCGCCGCGCTGGCGCGCGCCGGGGCCGACGTGCGGCTGCAGACGAGCCGGTTCGGCTACGGGCCGGTCCCCGAGCCGGAGGGCTATGAGCGCGTCGAGCGCTTCTACCGCCGCCCCGGCGGCGCCCCCGGATCGCGCCGCCGCTTCGCGGGCAAGCTCGCCCAGCACGTGCCGGACATGCTCGACTACCGCCGCGTCGCCGCCCAGGTCGACGTCGTGCACTTCCAGTGGCTCAGCGTGCAGCCCGTCGACGTGCACCTGCTGCCGACCGTCCGACCCCTCGTGCTGACCGCCCACGACGTGCTCCCGCGCGAGCCGCGGGGCGGGCAGCTCGGCGCGCAGCGGCGCCTGTACGAGCGCGTCGACGCCGTCGTCGTGCACTCCGAGCACGGCCGCGCGCGGCTCGTGCAGACGCTCGGGGTCGACGCGTCGAAGGTGCACGTCATCGCGCACGGCGCCTTCGAGCACCTCACCCGCGCCGGGACCACGCCCCTGCCCGACGCGCTCAACGCGGTCCGCAAGCCGGTCGTGCTGTGCTTCGGGCTCATCCGCCCGTACAAGGGCGTCGACGTCCTGCTCGACGCCTGGCGCGCGGCTGAGCCCGACGCCGAGCTGTGGATCGTCGGCATGCCGCGCATGGACGTCGAGCCGCTGCGCGCCGCCTCGCCGCCGTCGGTGCGCTGGGTTCCGCGCTTCATCGCCGACGACGAGCTCGCCGCCTACTTTCGCCGCGCCGACCTCGTCGTGCTGCCCTACCGCGAGATCGACCAGTCGGGCGTGCTCTTCACGGCCCTGGCGTTCGGCGCCCCGCTGCTGCTCAGCGCCGTCGGCGGGTTCCCCGAGGTCGCCGCGCGGGGCGCCGCCGCGCTCGTCGCGGCGGGCGACGCCGGCGCGCTCGCCGGCGAGCTGCGGCGGCTGCTCGACGATCCCGAAGCGCGGTCGGCGCTCGCGGCCGGCGCTCGCGCGGCGGCGGCGGGCCCCTACTCGTGGGACGCGATCGCGCGCACGCACGTCGGTCTGTACGAGCGCCTGCTCGCGGCCCCCCGCTGACCGTGCGCCCCCGCCGCCCCCGGAGGCGGCCTGCGCGACGAGCCGGGAGAATGGCCGCGTGATCGTCGCCGCGCTCGTCTTCTGGAGCTGTGTCGCGCTGCTCGCCTATGCGCAGCTCGGCTATCCGCTGCTGCTCGCCGCGCTCGCGCGCGGCCGGCGCGAGAGCAAGCGCGAGAGCCGGCCGCCCGCAGCGGCCGCCGAGCCCCCGCGGGTGAGCCTCATCGTCGCCGCCTACGACGAGGGCGCCGTCATCGCCGACAAGGTCGCCAACGCGCTCGCGCTCGACTACCCGCGCGATCGGCTCGAGGTCGTCGTCGCGAGCGACGGCTCGGCGGACGGCACCGTGCGCGCCGCCCGCGAGGCGGGCGCCGACCGCGTGCTCGTGCTGCAGCGGGGCGGGAAGATCCGCGCCCAGGACGCCGCCGTGGCGCTGTCGGAGGCCGACGTCGTCGCCTTCTCGGACGCCAACAGCAGCTGGGAGCCCGATGCGCTGCGCACGCTCGTCGGCGCCTTCGACGATCCGCGGGTCGGCTATGCCTGCGGCCAGGTGCGCTTCGTCAACGACGGCGGCACGAACCAGGAGGGCCTGTACTGGCGCTACGAGATGGCGCTGCGCGCGCTCGAGTCGCGGCTGTGCTCGATCACCGCCGGCAACGGGGCGATCTACGCCACGCGGCGCGAGGCCTACATCGAGGTCGACCCGATCATGGGCCACGACCTGTCGTTTCCGTTCAACATGGTCAAGCGCGGCTGGCGCGCGGTCTACGTGCCGCGGGCCCGCGCGACCGAGAAGATGGTCCCCTCGATCGAGGGCGAGTTCGCCCGCAAGCGGCGCATGATGAGCCACACGTGGCCGATCGTCCTGCGCGGCGGGCTGCTCTCGCCGCGCGGCTACCCGCCGCTCTACGCGCTCATGATCGCCTCGCACCGGCTGCTGCGCTACGCCGCGCCGTTCCTGCACGCCGGCGCGCTCGGCGCGAGCGCCGTGCTCGCCCCGACGGCCGCGGTCTACGCGGTCGCGCTGGGGTTGCAGCTCGCGCTCGTCGTCGCGGCGCTGCTCGCGCGCGTGGTGCCGGTGCGCCCGCTGCTCGTCGCGCGCTACTACGTCCTGACGACGGCGTCGGTCGCGGCGGGCCTGTGGGACTGGCTGCGCCACGGGACGCCCGCCGGCTGGGAGCCGGCCGAGGGCACGCGCTGATCGCCGTGCGCCGGCTCGTCGACATCGTCGTGGCGGGGGGCGCGCTGCTGCTCAGCTCGCCGGTCCTCGCGCTGGCGATGATCGCGATCCGCCTGGAGTCCAAGGGCCGCGCGATCTACCGCCAGCGGCGCGTCGGCATGGACGGCCGCGAGTTCGACGTGCTCAAGCTGCGCACGATGGTCCAGGGTGCCGAGCACATCGGCGCCGGGCTCGCCGTCGACGCCGGCGACGCGCGCATCACCCGCGTCGGCAGGCTGCTGCGGCGCACGTCGCTGGACGAGCTGCCCAACCTCGTCAACGTGCTCCGGGGCGAGATGGCGATCGTCGGGCCGCGCCCGACGCTCCCCGAGCAGGTCGCGCAGTACTCCGAGCGCGAGCGCGGGCGCCTCGCGATCCGGCCCGGCATCACGGGCTGGGCGCAGGTCAACGGCCGCACCTCGCTGCCGTGGGCGCAGCGCATCGAGCTCGACCTCTGGTACATCGAGCACCGCACCTGGCGGCTGGACCTGACGATCCTCGGGCGCAGCGTGCGGATGGTGTTCGGCGGCGAGGGGCTCTACAAGGGCGAGACGGGCGGCTGGACGGAGCGCTGAGGCACCGCGCCCGGGATGCGCCGCCGCCCCCAACAGGCCGGCGCCGGCGACGGCCGCACGATCAGCCCCACGGCGGGGCGCGCCGAGCGCCCGTACGATATGCGCCCCATGGGCGATCTGGTGAACTCGGCGCGCGAGACCCGGCAGTGCCTGCATCCCAACCGCGTCGCGATCTGGCCGGTCGAGTCGGAGGGGTTCGGGATCGACTTCACCTATCACGGCGCCACCGGGTATGTCGACGCCGAGGCGGCCGACCGGATCCTCACCGCCCACGGCCTGCGCACGCGGTTCATCCAGGAGCTCGACGGAGCGTGGACCGTGCGCTTCGGCCCGATCGCGCGCGATCCGATGCGCGCCGTGCTCGACCGCTTCGCCTGGTAGCGCCGGCCGGCCGGGCGCCGCAGCTGCCTGCGCCGCGACCCTCCCGGCGGCGTGCCCGGGAGGGTCGCGGTCCTTCGGTCGAGGCGGGCTCGCGCCCGCGCCGGGCGTCTCAGGCGTGGTCGACCTCGGGTGCCTGCGGGTTCGTCGACGACGTGCCCGACGCCGGGCCCGCGTCACCCTCGCCCGTCCCGTCGCCGACGTTTCCCTCGTCCTCGGGGATCGTGGGGCTGTGCACCGGGGTGCCCTCCTTGTCACCGCTCTCGATGTCGCCCGCGTCCTTCAGGGCGTCGTCGCCGGATGCTGCGTCATCAGCAAACATCAGATCTCCCTCGTCGATTGCACGCGCCTCGTACCCGAGGATCGGGACGCGGTAACCGCGAGAAGATCACGCGCGAGGACCGGGCGAAGTCCTGATCGGCGCGGGTCACGTGCAGTCCACGACGACGCGTGCGGGATCGGCGGTCATCCGGGGCACCATGGCCGCCGCGTCCTCGGCGCTGCCGCGGCGTTCGAAGCTCATGCGGACTCCTCCGTCGGGGGTTCTGCCACCTACCCGCCCGCGGTCCGCCTCCTGCCGACGGGCACCAGCGCCGCCGCGACGCGCCGGCGCGCCCAAGCCCAGCCGGCAACACGACGGCCGCCGGAGAGCCGGCGGCCGTCGCACCCCTGAGGAGGCTTGTCGAAGAGCGCGCTACACGGCTGCGTACGCAAGGCTCGGGACCTTGTCCGTCGCGAAGCTGCGGCGCATGTAGAAGAACCACGTCATCGCGGCGAACACGACGTATGCGCCGCAGAAGAGCCACAGCGCGGGCACCGCCCAGTCCGACATCGCCTGCGCGACGGCGACCTTCTCGGCGGCCGTCTCGGCGGACTTCACCGCGGCCGAGACGCCGAGCGACGCCTGGCGCAGCGCGAGCTGGATGAGGAAGCCGCCGAAGGCGCCGACCGCCCCGGCGATCCCGATCACGGCGGCGGCGCGCCGCTTGAACTCCGCGGCCGTCTTGCGGGCGTCGAGGCCCTCCTCGTCGATCGCCTTGCGTCCGAGCGCCGCGAAGATGCTCGGGATCATGCGGTACGTCGAGCCGTTGCCCATGCCCGACAGCAGGAAGATGATCATGAAGGAGCCGAAGAAGAGCGCGAAGCTGTGCTGCTGCACGCCGACGATCGCCGAGACGGTGAACACGGCCTCGCCGAGGAAGACCGCGAGCGTCACGCGCGCGCCGCCCATGCGGTCGGCCAGCCAGCCGCCGAACGGCCGCGCCAGCGAGCCGATCAGCGCGCCCATGAAGCCCAGGCCCGCGAGGTACGTCGCGATGAACGGATGGCTGGCGAGGAACTCCGGGAACGTGTTCTTCGTCACGAGCGGCAGCGCGAACGCGTAGCCGATGAAGGAGCCGAACGTCCCGATGTACAGCAGCGACATGATCCACGTCTGGCTGTTCGTCAGCGAGGCGACGTAGGACTGCTTGTCGGTCTTGGCGTCGGTGATGCTGTCCATGCAGCGCCACGCGAGGAACGCGGCGAGCACGATGAACGGCATCCACAGCAGCCCCGCGTAGGCGAGGTTGACGTCGTGGACGGGCAGCTTCACGGCCGCGGTCGGCACGCCGATGATGAGCACGAGCGGCACGAGCAGCTGCGCGACCGCGACGCCGAGGTTGCCGCCCGCGGCGTTCAGGCCGAGCGCGGCGCCCTTGTGGCGCTCGGGGTAGAAGAACGAGATGTTCGCCATCGAGGAGGAGAAGTTGCCGCCGCCGAGGCCGGCCGTCGCCGCGCACAGCGCGAGCACCCAGATCTGCGTGCCGTGGCTCTGGGCGAGCAGCCAGCCGCTCGGGACGAGGAACGCGAGCAGCGCCACGGGGATGAACAGCAGCGACGCGCTGACCGTCGTCCAGGCCCGCCCGCCGAAGCGCGGGATCGCGAACGTGTAGGGGATTCGCAGCGTCGAGCCGACGAGGTTGGGCAGCGCGATGAGCAGGAAGCTCTCCGACAGCGACAGCGTGAAGCCCGCGTTGCCGAGGTTGATGACGATGATCGTCCACAGCACCCAGACGTTGAAGCCGATGTGCTCGGCGAAGATCGACAGCACGAGGTTCTTCCTGGCGATCCTCTTGCCGGTCGCCTCCCAGAACTGCTCGTCGTCGGGCTCCCACTCGTCGAGCCAGCGCCCGCGACGGGCCGGGCCCGGCGGCGCCGACGGCGGCGGCGCGCCCGCCGGCGGCGCCTCGGCCGGCTTCTGCATCGTGGTGCTCATCGCAAGCTCTCCTCAGGCCAAGTTCGTATGAGCAGCACGGTCCCAGCGGGCCGTTTCAGCGCCGTGTGCGAACTGTGTCGAGTGCGTGAACCGCGGGTTGCGGTCGTGGGTCAGCGCCGCGGCCGCACGGCGCGCAGGTAGTCGCCGCCGGTGCGCGCGGCAGCGTTGTGCGAGTCCCCGGGGAAGCGCACGCGCAGGCGCGTCAGCGCCGCGCGCTGCAGGCGGATGCGGGTCCTGAAGCGCCCGCGCCGGGCCTTGACCTTCAAGCGCGCGACGGTGTGCATGCGCCCGTCGGACCCCTGCCGGGCGATCTCGAGCACGACGCCGGGCCGGCGCGGGCCGATGGCGCCGCGCACGGTGAACCAGCGCCGCGCCGTCACGCGCCGCGGCGCGCTCAGGCGCAGCCGGGGGGCGACCTGCACGCCGATCTCCCGCGACGCGACGAGCGAGCCGTCCGCCATCCGCGCGACGGCGACGAGCGTGCGCGAGTACTGCGTCGCCAGCGTCGCGGCCCAGCTGCCGTCGGCCTGCGTGGTCGCGCGCGCGAGCGTCACGTCGCGCTTGGCCGTCTTCATCTGCACCGAGACCGGGGCGCCCGCGAGCGCGCGGCCGTCGGCGAGCGTGACGCGGCCCGACAGCTGCGCCTGCTGCGGGTAGTCCAAGGTGTCGTCGGCCGCCCGCAGCGAGACCCCGTTGGCCGGCGGGGCGAACGGGAACTGCGGTGCGAGCGCGGCGGCCTGCGCGCGGATCTGGGGCAGCTGGGCGAACAGCGCGTCGCCGGGGCACGACGTCGTGTCGCCGTCGCGGTGCCCGGAGATGCGCTCGAGCGCCACGAGCCGTCCGGACGGATAGCGGTTGGACGGCCCGCCGGCCGAGCGCACGGTGACGCGCCCGCCGACCGGCGCGCCATGCAGCGAGAGCTTCCATGCGAGCAGCTCGGCGGTGGCGCCGACGGCGGCCTGCGTCTGCGGCCGGTCGGCGTACGTGCCGATGTTCGCCACGCCGGTCGAGACGCCGTTGTAGCCCTGCGCCTGGGCGCCGATCACGGGCTGGTCGACGCCGCCGGCGCGCCCTTCGAAGACCTGTCCGTAGCGGTCGACGAGGAAGTTGTAGCCGATGTCGCGCCAGCCCTTGTCGTTGCGGTGATAGCGGCAGATCGACAGCACGATCGCGGCGCTGTCCCGCGGCCCGTACGTGTTCGCGTTGACCGTGTGGTGCACGAAGCCGAGCTCGACCTGGCCGTAGGAGGGCGCCGTGCGCGGCCGGCACTGGTCGGCGCCCCACGCCTCGCGCGGGATGATCGCCGGCGCCGCCCGGTTGCCCTGGGCGAGCGCACGGGTCGCCGATCCGATCGCCGCCAGCGCGCCATGCGCCGCGCGCGCCACCGCGCTTCGCAGGCGGTCGGCCGCGGTCGCGCTGCCGGTCGCGTTGACGAAGCGCGCGCGCAGGCCGCGCGGCCGCCCGGCGACGCGCAGCTGGTAGGCGTCCGCGCCGCCCGCCCAGACCGGCTCGGCGCCCGCGCCGCCCGCGTGGTCGGGCGCCATGCGCGTCCAGCGCCGCCAGCCGCCGCCGGCGTCGTGCACGCGGATCAGGGGGGCCCGGCCGGCGCCGGCCGGCGCCGTCCAGCGCAGCCCGACGAGGTCGAAGCGCTGCGGCGCGCGGAGGACCGGCGAGCGCCGCAAGCCGCCGGCGGCGGGCGTCCAGCCGCGGGGGTCGAGCGCCTGCTCGAACTGCGCGACGGGGGCGACGTAGGGGTGGGTGGGCAGCGCGGGCGCGGCGAGGACGACGAGGACCGCGGCGGCCGCGAGCGCGGTGGCGATACGGCGCATCGGACGTTCAACACCGCTGCGACCGGCGGGGTGCGGTCGCAGGGCGCTCGCGAGCCCTGCGGCCGGCGCTACGGGATGATCTCCGGGGCCTTGTCGACGCGCTCGCGGCGGAAGAGCCGCATGGCCTCGATCGCCTCGGGCGAGATCTTCTCGCAGCCGAGGTAGTGGCGCCAGGAGACGGCCGCGACCTGGAAGGGCATCTTGGAGTTGTTGCGCATGAGGACGCTGTGGTACGCGCCGCCGCTGCCGTTGACGTCCTCCTTGAAGAGCGCCTCGAGCTGGTCGACGACGGACGCGTCGACGCCCGGCCGGTACTGAAAGAGGATCCGGCCGTGCTCGAGCGTGTGCACCCAGTTGGCGATCTCCGGCTCGTTGCCGGCGCTGTACTCGCCGTCCTGCGCCGGGGTGGGGTTGTGCGCCCCCGACGTCGCCGGGTTGCTCTTGAAGTCGGCCGCCGTCAGCTTGCCGTCGACGTGGTCGCGGCCCTCCTCGGGGAACGAGCGGTAGACGCAGTCGGCCTTCTTCGCCGCCGCGCTCAGGCTGCCGGTGTCGGCCGCCGCGCCGTCGTCGCCGCCCTTGGAGAGCGCCAGGACGACGCCCACGACGATCGCGCAGGCGACGACGAGCCCGCCGATCATCTGCAGCAGGCGCGAGCGCTTGGCCTTCACGGCAGCGGCGCGCTCGCGCTCCTCGCGCTCCTGCCGGCGGCGTTCCTTCTCTTCCTGACGGCTGGACATCCGCGCCGAAGCCTAGCCAGCGGCGGCGCCTGGCGTGTCAGGAGGCCGCGGCGGTCCCGCGGCTGCCCGTGTCGCGGCGCGTGGGCTTCCAGCATTCGTCGAGGAAGCCGGCGATCTCGCCCGTCAGGCGCTTGGGCGTCATGCGCAGCTCGACGAACGAGTCGGCCTCGACGAGCCGCGCGTTGGGCATCTCGTCGACGAGCGCGCCCGCGTCGGACAGCGGGTGCACGGGATCGCGCCGGTGACCGATGACGAGCGTCGGCGCGAGCATCGCCCGGCGGTCGTCGGAGTGCGGGGCGCCGCGGCCGAAGAAGAGCCCCTGCAGGACGGCGCCGCTCGCCGCCGGGTCCTGGCGCACGGTGTCGAGCAGGACGTCCGCCCAGAAGGGCAGCGGCCCGCTCGGGATGGCGCGCGCGGCGCGCGCCGTCAGCCTCGCGAGCGGCAGCCCGAGCTCGAGCATGACCATCAGCGGCCCGAACGCGATGACGCACGCGACGAGCGCGTGGTCGAGCACCGGCATCTCGACGACGAGCCCGCGCACCCTGGCGGGCGCGAGGTGGCAGGTCTCCAGCGCGACGTTCGCCCCCAGCGACGTGCCGAGCACGACGGCCTCGTCGAGCGCGAGGTGGTCGAGCAGCGCGACGACCTGCCCGGCGAAGATCGGCGTCGAGTAGCTGGCCGTCTCGGTCGGCCGCGACGAGCGCCCGTGACCGAGCAGATCGACCGTGACGACGTGGTTGCCGCGCTCGGCGAGCGCGTTGGCCAGCGGCTCGTGCATGCGCTGGGAGAGCAGCAGCCCGTGGACGAGCACGACGGTTCGCGCCCCCGACCCGTACTCCGTGAAGGCGATCCGCTGCCCCGCGTGGCGAAAGCTGGCCATCCGCGAACGATAACTCGCCAACCTCGACTGGCCCCGCCGGTTGGACAGGTGTGTCAGGTTTGTCATCGTGCGCGCCGATACACCACTCATGGACGGGTTCGTCGCTCCCCGCGTCGGCTCAGGCCCGCGGCTGCGTGCGCTCGGGCGCCGCACCCTGCTCGGCGCCGGCGACGAGCGGCTCCTCGCGCAGATGCGCGGGCGCGACGCCGCGGCGTCGCGCAGCGCCTTCGAGGCGCTCTACGACCGCCACCATGCCGGCGTGCTCGCCTTCTGTCGTCACATGCTCGGCTCGGCCGAGGACGCCGAGGACGCCGTCCAGCACACGTTCAGCTGCGCCTACCGCGCGCTGCTGCGCGACGATCGCGAGATCGCGCTGCGCGCGTGGCTGTACACGATCGCCCGCAACCGCTGCCTGTCCCAGCTCGCCGCGCGCCGCGACCAGGTCGCGCTGGACGACGTCGAGGGTCTGCTGCCCGCGACGCACGGCCTCGTGGCCGAGGTCGAGCAGCGCTCGGACCTGCGCGAGCTGCTCGTCGACATGCAGCGCCTGCCCGTCGATCAGCGCGCCGCGCTCGTCCTCGCCGAGCTCGAGGCGCACAGCCACAAGGAGATCGCGGAGATCCTCGGCGTGGCCCCGGCGAAGGTCAAGGCGCTCGTCTTCCAGGCCCGCGAGTCGCTCATGATCCGCCGCCAGGCCCGCCAGGCCGACTGCACGCAGATCCGCGAGCAGATGTCCGTCCTGCGCGGCGGGGCGCTGCGCCGCCGCGAGCTGCGCCGCCACGTCGAGCTGTGCCCGGCCTGCGAGGCGTTCGAACGCGAGGTCCAGCGCCAGCGCGCGGGGATGGCGCTGCTGCTGCCGGTCGTCCCGACCTTCGCGCTGAAGAACAGCACGCTCGCGTCGGCGTTCGCGGCCACGACCGCCGGTACCGCCGCCGGGATCGGCTCGATCGCGACCGGCGGGGTCCTCGGCGGCATCGCGATCGGCACGAAGACGATCGGCACGAAGGTCCTCGCCGTCCTCGCGGTCGCCGGCGGCGCGGGCGGCGGCGGGTACGTGGCGGTGACGGAGGTCGAGAACGCGCCGCGCGCACCCGCCAAGCAGCAGCGCGCCGCGGGCAGCGCCGCGGCCGCCCCCACGCCGCCGCCGGCCGCGCCCGCGGCCGCCGTGCCGGTCGGGCTGAAGGAGGGCCGCATGGCCGCGCCGACGAGCGACGAGGCGGCCGCGCGCCGCGCCGAGGGCCGCCGGCGCGCCGGCGGACCGGTCGCTGCGCGCGCTGCGGCGCGCGCCCGCGAGCGCGCGCGCCAGGCGCGCGGACGTCGTGCGGCCGGCAGCGAGCGGGCGGAGCGCCGCGGCGGCCGTGCCGGCGCGCCGGGATCGGCGCGCGCGCAGGCCCGCCGCGCGGGTGCCGCGCCGCCGCGCGCGGCCGCGCCCGCGCGCAGTCGGGCGCAGGCTCGGCGCGAGGCCGCGCGGTCAGAGCGCCGGGCGGCCCGCGCGGGCCGCGAGGCCGCGGTCGCCGGGCGTCAGGATGCGGCCCGTCGCGCGGCCGCCCGTGCGCGGCGCGACGCCGTCAAGGCCGGCCGTGCCGGTGCGGGCGCGACGGGCGCGGCGCGCGGTCGCGCCGCTCAGGGCGCCCGGTCCGGCGAGCGCGCGCCGGCGGCCGCGACGGCCCCGGCGAGCCCGTAGCCCCGCCGCACTAGGCTCGCCGGCATATGGCTCGCAGCTCCCGTCCGCTCGACGGCCGCGTCGTCGCGATCACCGGTGCGGGGCGCGGCATCGGTCGCGCCACCGCCCAGGCCTGCGTCCGCGCGGGGATGAGGGTCGCGCTCGGCGACCTCGACCTCGATGCCGCGCGGCGCGCCGCCGACGAGCTCGGCCAGGGCACCGTCGCGCTCGCGCTGAACGTCTGCGACCGCGCCTCGGTCGGCGCCTTCCTGGACCGGGCCGAGGAGCTGCTCGGGCCGCTGGACGTCGTCGTCAACAACGCCGGGATCATGGCGCTGGCGCCGTTCGCCGACGAGGACGACGCGACGGCGCGCCGCCAGGTCGACATCAACGTCCACGGCGTCCTGCACGGCACGAAGGAGGCGCTCGCGCGGATGCTCCCGCGCGGCAGCGGTCAGATCGTGAACATCGCCTCGACCGCCGGTCGCGCCGGATTCGCCGGCGGCGCGACGTACTCGGGCACGAAGCACTTCGTCGTCGGCCTCAGCGAGGCCGTTCGCGCCGAGATCCGCGGCTCGGGCATCGAGGTCACCTGCGTCATGCCGGGCGTCGTCAACACCGAGCTCGGCGCCGGGCTGACGCCCGCGCGCTTCGTCCGGCACAGCGAGCCGCACGAGGTCGCCGACGCGATCGTGCAGGCGCTGCGCCGCCCGCGCTTCGAGGTCTACGTCCCGCGCCGGATCGGGCCGCTGACGAAGATCGCGGCCGCCGTGCCGACACCCGTGCGCGACGTCTTCAGCCGCATGTTCGCGCTGGATCGCGTGCTCGGCCGCCCCGACGTCGAGGCCCGCCGCGCCTACGAGGAGCGCGCCGCGCGATCGGCGCTCGAGCGCGGCGACGAGGCCCCCGCTGCGCCCCCGCGGTGAGCCTCTACGGCCGGCTCTTCGCGCGCCTGTACGACCGCGGGCTCGCGGGGGTCGAGGCCGCCGGGCTCGCGCAGCGCCGCGCGGCGCTGCTCGCCCACGCCGGCGGGGCCGTGCTCGAGCTCGGCGCCGGCACCGGACTGAACGTCGCGCACTACCCCGCCGCCGTCGCCGAGCTCGTGCTCACCGAGCCCGAGCCGCCGATGCTGCGCCGCCTCGCCGCGCGCGCCGCCGGCCGCACCCCGCCGGCGCGGACGCTGCGCGCGTCGGCCGAGCACCTGCCGTTCGCCGACGCGAGCTTCGACACCGTCGTGAGCACGCTCACGCTCTGCAGCGTCGACGACCTCCCAGCGGCGCTCGCCGAGGTCCGGCGGGTGCTCGTTCCCGGCGGTCGCCTGCTGTTCCTCGAGCACGTGCGCTCCGACGACGCGCGCCGGGCGCGCCGGCAGGATCGCCTCGCGCCGCTGTGGCGCCGCGTCTGCCGCGGCTGTCACCCCAACCGCGCGACGCTCGCCGCGATCGAGCGCTCCGGCCTCGACGTCGAGCGCGTCGAGCACGACCGCATGCCGCGCGCGACCCCGCTCGTCGAGCCGCTCGTCGTCGGCGTCGCGGTCAAGCCCAGCTGACTTCGAGCTCGTCGGCGCCGACGTACGCGGCCAGCCGCGCCGCCTCGGCCCGCGCGCCCTCGCGGACGGCCTCGCCCGGGTCGCCGAACGGCTCGACGGCGACGGTCAGCGTCCCGTGCCGGTGCTCGTGGCGCCACACGCCGGCGATGCGCCCGTCGACGAGCAGGACCGGCGAGAGCCACCCCTGCCGGCGGTAGACGCGCGCCCGCTCGCGCTCGTCGAGCACCGGCGTCGCGCGGCGCGGCGCGGCGACGACGTACTGGTCGAAGGCCGGCAGCAGCGCGACGACGCCTGCCGGCCGCGCCGCCTGCGCCGCGGCGACGTCGGCGCGCAGCATCCAGCCGCCCTCGGCGCCGTCGATCGTCACGGCGGCCAGCTCGTCGCCGAGCGCCTTCAGCGCCCGCCCCGCCTGCGCGGCGGAGGACATGCCGAACCAGCGCGCGAAGTCCTCGCGCGTCGCGGGTCCGTAGACGGCGAGGTGGCGGCGCAGCACCTCCGCGAGCGCGGCGCGCGGCGGCGTCACGGGCTCCCATGGCCCGAGCCAGCGGTCCGGGCGCGTGAAGCGCACGCTGCGGCCCGCCGGCGGCGCCGAGCAGACGTCGCCGCGCAGCGCCGCGAGCTTGGGCATCGTCCCGAAGCTGCCGCGCACGGCGTCGCCGAGGCGCGCGTCGCCGAGGCGCTCGGCGACCGCGTCGCCGAGCTCGTCGCGCGTGAGCGCCGGCCCGGCGAGCGCGTCGCGGATCGCATCCAGCACGGCGACCGCCTCCGCGCCGGTCATCCCGAACGCCTTGCGCCAGCTCGCCAGCTCGTAGCGCGGCCGCAGCGCGGCCTGCGCGCCGACCCAGAGGCCGAGCTCGTCGGAGCACAGCAGGTGCAGCGTGCCGCGCATCGCCCACGTGCGCACGAGCGTGCGATCGGTCCACAGCGCGGTCGCGACCGTGTCGCGATCGAGCCCGTCGGTGCGCGCCCACAGCGTCAGCTCGGCCGACGACTGCACCTGCGCGTGCAGGCCGCAGATGCGCGCCACGACCTGCGGCCACGCGCTCGCCGCCGCCCGCCGCGCGATGCCCTGGCGCGCGGTGCGCCAGGCGAGCACGGCGTCCCAGGTCAGCTGCGCATCCACTGCGCCAGCCGCAGCCCGATCTCGGCGCCGCGGTCCTCCTGCAGGAAGTGGCCGGCGCCGGCGACGACCTCGGGCGCGCCGGCGTCGATCGCGTCGCACAGGCGCCGGCCGAGCTCGAGCGCCAGCACCGGGTCGGCGTCGGCCCACAGCGTGAGGACCGGCCGCGCGTCCCGCGCGAGGGCGGCGATCAGCCGGCGCCCGGTGGCGGCGCCCGGCGCGTCGGGCTCGGTCGGCACGAGCCGCGGGAAGGCCCGGGCGCCCGCCTTCGCCGCCGCGCTGGGAAACGGGGCGTCGTAGGCCGCGCACACGTCCTCGCTCAGCGGCGTGTGGCAGCCGCGGCTGACGAGCATCGAGATCGGCGGGTCCTCGGTGCGCGCGACGAAGTCGCGGAAGGCCAGCCAGGCGTCGCTCATGGGCTCCAGGCCGGTCGCAAGGCCCGTGTCGAGGATCACGATGCGGTCGAAGCGGTCGGCCTGCTCGACCGCCAGGCGCAGGCCGATCGGGCCGCCCCAGTCGTGCACGACGACCGTCGCGCCGCGCAGGTCGAGATCCTCGACGAGCGCCGCCATCGCCTCGGTGTGGCGGTCGTACGAATACCAGCCGAGGTCGGTCGGCTTGTCCGAGCGCCCGAAGCCGGGCAGGTCGGGCACGATCGCCCGGAAGCCCGCGGCGACGACCGGCGGAAACACGTGGCGCCACAGATACGACCACGTCGGCTCGCCGTGCACGAACAGCACCGGCGGGCCGTCGCCTTCGTCCAGATGGGCGAGCCGCAGGCCGTCGAAGGTCCGGTAGCGCGAGGCGTACGGGAAGTCCGCCAGCCCCTCCAGCAGCTCGTCGGGGGTGCGAATGGCGTCGGTCACGGGTACCCGCGATCCTATGCGCCGGCCGGTCGGCGATCACGCGGGGGCGCGCCGGCAAGCCGCGCATAGAACTTCCGCGCGGCGTCGCGGGCGGCGTCTAATCCGCAGCCCGGCCAGAGGATGTTGATACTTCATCCATGACTTCCGAGAACGACCAGCTCTGCATCGACGCGATTCGTGCGCTGTCGATGGACGCCATCCAGAAGGCGAACTCCGGCCATCCGGGTCTGCCGATGGCCATGGCGCCGGCCGCATTCGTCCTGTATCGCAACATCATGAAGCACGATCCGGCCGACCCCGAATGGCCCGATCGTGACCGCTTCCTGCTCAGCGCCGGCCACGGATCGATGCTTCTGTACTCGATCCTGCACCTGACGGGCTACGACCTGTCGATGGACGAGATCAAGAACTTCCGCCAGTGGGGATCGCTCACGCCGGGCCACCCCGAGCGCGACCGCGTCCACGTCACCCCGGGCGTCGAGGTCACGACCGGCCCGCTCGGCCAGGGCTTCGCCAACGGCGTCGGCATGGCGATCGCCGAGGCCTACCTGCGCGACCGCTACGGCGCCGAGGTGCAGGACCACCACGTCTACGCGATCGTCTCCGACGGCGACCTCATGGAGGGCATCGCCTCCGAGGCCGCCTCGCTCGCCGGCCAGCTCGGCCTCGGCCGGCTCGTCTACCTCTACGACGACAACGACATCTCGCTCGACGGGCCGACGTCGCTGAGCTTCGACCGCGAGGACGTCGACAAGCGCTTCGAGGCCTACGGCTGGCACGTGCTCGACGTCCGCGACGCCAACGACACCGTCGCCCTCGAGGCCGCGATCCGCGACGGCCAGAAGGTCACCGACCGTCCGACGCTCATCCGCGTGAAGTCGATCATCGGCTACCCGTCGCCCAACAAGTCCGGCTCGAGCAAGGCGCACGGCGCCGCGCTCGGCGAGGACGAGGTGCGCCTGACCAAGCAGGTCATGGGCTGGGACCCCGACAGGCACTTCCACGTTCCCGACGAGGCCTACGCCGCCTGCTCGATGAAGGAGCCCGGCGCGGCCGCCCGCGCCGCCTGGACCGAGCGCTTCGACGCCTGGCGCGCCGCCAACGCCGAGCTCGCCGAGGAGTGGGACCTCGCCTGGCGGGGCAGGGCGCTGCCCGGCCTCGCCGCGTCGCTGCCGACGCAGTGGGACAAGGACAAGCTCGCGACGCGCAGCGCCGGCCAGCAGGTCATGGCGGCGTTCGAGGCGTCGGTTCCGACGATGGTCGGCGGCGCCGCCGACCTGTCGGAGTCCACGAAGACCGAGTTCCCCAACGCGCGGCGCTTCACGGCGCAGCAGCCGGGGCGCAACGTGTTCTTCGGCGTGCGCGAGCACGGCATGGGCGCGGCGGTCAACGGCATGGCCGCCCACGGCGGCATCGTGCGCCCGTACGGCTCGACGTTCCTGCAGTTCGCCGACTACATGCGCGGCGCGATCCGCCTGTCGGCGCTCACCGGCCTGCCGACCGCCTGGGTCTTCACCCACGACTCCGTCGGCCTCGGCGAGGACGGTCCGACCCACCAGCCCGTCGAGCACGTCGCCGCGCTGCGCGCGATCCCCGGCCTCGTCGTGCTGCGTCCCTGCGACGCCCACGAGACGGCCGAGAGCTGGCGCGTGATCCTCGAGGACCTCGAGGGGCCGGCCGCGCTCATCCTCTCGCGCCAGGACCTGCCGATCCTCGACCGCTCGACGTACGGCGCCGCGTCCGGCGTCGGCCAGGGCGCCTACGTGCTGCTCGACGCCGACGAGCCGGAGGCGATCATCATCGCGACGGGCAGCGAGGTCTGGGTCGCGCTGGAGGCCGCCGAGCAGCTCGACGTGGCGGTCCGCGTCGTCTCGATGCCGTCGTGGGAGCTCTTCGAGCAGCAGGACGAGGACTACAAGGAGTCCGTCCTGCCGGTCGACCTGCCCTCGGTCTCGGTCGAGGCCGGCGTGCGGATGGGCTGGGAGCGCTACGCCGACGCGATCGTCTCGATCGACCGCTTCGGCGCCTCGGCCCCGGGCGCGGTCGTGCTCGAGCGGTTCGGCATCACGCCGGACAACGTCGCCGGGCAGGTCCGCGACCTGCTGGGCATCACGGCCTGAGGACGGCCGCGAGCCGCTCGGCCTGCGCGGACACCGTGACGTGGATCGCCGCCGGCTCGCGCACCCAGGCGATGAGGTTGTGCGCCTGCAGGCGCTCGAGCATGAACTGCAGCGCGGCGGCCTGGGCGCGCGTGCGGTAGCTGCGCAGGATGTCGAACGACCAGCCGGTCGTGTGCAGCGAGTAGTTGCGGGTGGCCTGGCCGTTGGATCGCACGAGCAGCCGCTGGTACTGCTCGTCGCGCACGCTGCTCGTGACGACGAGCGAGGGCGCGCCGGAGATGCCCTTGACGCCCTCGCCGAGGTAGGCGAGCAGCGCGAGGGCCGACGGGCGCAGCCCGCGGTAGGTCACGGGCAGGCGCTCCAGCCGGGGCGCGAGCTCCCCCATGCCGGGGTGGATCGCGAGGCCGTGCGGGGCCAGCTTGGCGGCGGTCAGCGCCACGAGGCGCCCGTCGTCGTAGGCGTCGCGCAGCTGCGACGGGGTCGCGAAGCGCTGCGTCTCGTCCGGCGGATGCAGCACCTCCTCGGCGGAGTTCTTGGCCGTCTGCAGCTTGGCGGTCGCATCCA
This sequence comes from uncultured Solirubrobacteraceae bacterium, assembly GCA_963722455.1. Lineage (GTDB taxonomy): Bacteria > Actinomycetota > Thermoleophilia > Solirubrobacterales > Solirubrobacteraceae > CADCVQ01. The sequence goes on along the minus strand of CAVRMD010000002.1, from coordinate 10,674 downwards.
GCCGCGCCGGGTCGCTGCGGTACAGGCGCATGATCTCCTTGGCGGCCATCACGCGCCAGAGGTACGTCGAGGAGTCGTCGCCCAGGCGCGCGAGCATGCGGTAGGCCTCGGCGTGATCCAGCGGCGTGGAGTCGAAGTACAGCCGCGCGTAGGAGACGTCGTCCTCGCCGTAGGCGCGCAGGACGTTCTGCACGTTGCCGATGCCCATGTGGTAGCTGACGACGGCGAGGTCGTCGCGCCCGAGCTTCTCGCGGGCGATCGTGAGGTACCTGGCGGACGCCGCGAGCGCCTTGGGCGGGTCGAAGCGCTCGTCGATCTCGCGGCGGCGCCTGCGCAGGCGCGCGACGAGCTCCTCGTCGCCCTCGGCGCGGGCGAGCGAGCGGCCGATCGCCCGCGCGCCCTGCGGGTCGACCTTCATCCCGAGCAGGTTGCGGCCGGTCTCGGCGAGGATCTGCGTCAGCCCGACCGCGCCGACGAGCTGCGGGTCGGCGGCCGCGTCGGGCCGGCCGGCGCTCTCGAGCAGGACGATCGCCTCGAGCACGTCGGGGTCGAGGTTCGCCGTCGCGGCGGCCGCCTCGACGAGCGCTCGGTAGCGCGCGGTGCGCTGCGCGCTGGCGCGCGCGCCGCCCGGCGACTTGGCGTAGATGACATGGGCGTGGCCCTGCGCGGCCGCCGCGGCGAAGGCGTCCTCGCGATCGGAGGTGTAGGCGAGCGGGTCGTTGTCGAGCGCCGATCCCGGCACGAGCGGCGTCGTGCCGGTCTGCCCGCCGAAGAGGACGAGCACGGCGACGATCGCCAGCGCGGCCACGAGCAGGAGCGCGAGCGCGCGGCGTGCGAGGGACGGCATCCGCGCAGTAGCGTCCCAAAACGCCTCGCCGGGCGCGGCGCCAGCGCCCGCGTCCGCGTGCGGGGCAGCCTGACTGGCGAGTTTGCAGCGCTCGGCGCTGCAAACTCGCCCCGGGCGTTCGTGCTCAGGCGCCGGGCGTGCCGGCCGAGTTGTAGAACGTCAGCGTGAGGGCCACGCTCGTCGCCGGCGCGCCGGCGTAGTTGTGGACCTCGACGCGGTAGCGGCCCGGGCCGAGCCGCCCGGTCGCCATCGTCTCGCCCGTGAGCTCCCCCGAGCCTCCGGAGTACAGGTCGCCGCTCCAGGTGCCGTCGGCCTGCCGGCGCTGGAGGTAGAGGTCGATGTCCGCGCCCGACGACGGCGTGGCAGCGACGACGAGCTTGGCGTTGTCAGCGCCCTCGACCGAGTCGAACTCGTAGTACGCCGTCGTCGCAGCCGTCCGCAGCGGCCCGCCGAGCGCCGGCGCGACGGTGCCCGACTGGGGGCCCTGCGCCGGTCCGACGACGAGCGTCTCGGCGAGCGGCACGTCGTCGGGACGCAGCCGCTTCGTGCCGTCCTTGACCACCGGCAGCGTGACGCTCGTCGCGTCCGTCCCGGTGTAGACCCGGATCTCCGGGTCGACCGAGAAGAGCGGCACCTTGTCGGGATCGCTGGTCGTCACCCGCAGCAGCAAGCGGTGCCCCTTGCGCAGATGGTGGGCGATCGCGAAGCACGGTGGCGCCATGTCGTAGCGCTGGCCGGCGACGATCGGCGTGCGCGTCGCGATGCCGTCGCGCAGCTCGGGGTTGATCGCGCACTGGCTCAGCCGCCGCCTGTTGACGGCGATCTCGCTCCCCTGCCCCTCCTCCCATTCGTCGTAGAGGTTGGCGATGAGGTGCACGCGCGGCGCGGTCACCGAGGCGGACAGGCGAAGCTGCGGGACGCCTGCGAGGACGACGTCCTGCGCGAGCGGTTCCGTCGAGAACGTGGCGCCGCCCGTGCCCTGCGGATCGGCGAAGCCGGTCGGGTCGCCCTTGAAGGCGACCGAGCCCGTCCTCGGCGTCCCCGTCGTCAGCGCCCCGTTGCCCGACCGGCCGGTGGGATCGTCCGCTGCGTCTGCGCTCGGGCGCAGCGTCAGCGTGGTGCTGCTCGGCGAGCCCCAGGTCGTGGCGGTCAGCACCTCGGCGCGATCGCCCGCCCGCGCACCCTCGAAGGTGCCGTCGCTCATGAAGGCCTCGACCGCCGGGCCCGTGCCCACATTGCGCCCGGCGAGATGGCGGTCAAACCACGCGTGCAACGCCTTCGTCCATTGATCGCCGCGCCGCGTCGGGCAGCAGCCCGAGCCGTGGTCCCACTGCCCGAGCCAGAGCTTGTCGCCCGTACGGCCGCCGCGATCGGTGAACCACTGCATCGCGTCGACGCGCGCGGCGTTGTCGTTGACGCCGTGCACGAGGAACACCGGGATCTGCGCGGCGGTCGCACCGGCGGCGTGATCGCGCTCGGCGTGCCAGTCCGCGTAGCGCCCCGACAGCTGGTCCTCGCCGGCGACCGCGGCGGACTGCGGCAGGCCGCAGCCGGTGTCCTGCGGCGCGTTGGCGAAGTCGTCGCCCGTGTGCGTCAGGCCGAACGGATCCTCGAAGGCCGGCAGCTTGCGCTCGAGCGCGAGCTGCTCGTAGGCCTCGATCGGCCCCGCCCACTGCAGGAAGTAGGGGACCCCGTGCTGGAACTGGTGGTCGTACATCCGCGCCAGGCCGGCGCTCGGGACGATCGTCGCCAGGCCCGTGGGGTTCTGCGCGGCGGCGACCGCCGGCGTCGAGCCGACGTAGGAGTGGCCGGTCATGCCGACCCGGCCGTTGCTCCAGGGCTGCGAGGCCGCCCACTCGACGACGCGCTTGAGGTCGCTTGCGTCCTTCGGGCCGAGGTGGTCGAGGCAGCCCTCCGAGCGGCCGGTGCCGCGCAGGTCCATCATCACGACCGCGTAGCCGCGCGGGACGAAGTACCCCGTCAGGCCCAGCGGCCGGCCGTCGGCGCCCTGCGGCCCGGGGAGGATGCGGGTGCCGTCGCGATCAGCGAGCGTGCCGTGGTAGGGGCTTGCCTCGAGGATGACCGGGACCGCTGCATCGGTCACGGGCCGGGTGATCTCGAGATACAGCTCCACAGCGTCGCCGACGGCGCTCTGCTCGACCGCCAGCCGGACGACGTCGGTTCGGGTCTTGTCGTGGAGCGGCTGCGAGAGCCCCTTCGTCGCCAGGTAGTCGGCAGGGACTCCGCCCGCCTTGCCGACACCCTGGACGGCGGCATTGGACGGCGCGGCGAGCGCGAGCGCGAAGCCCGCGGCGACGGCCGCGACCGTCGAGAGATGACGAGTGCTCATATACCTGCAACGTCTGTCGCGGCCGAATCTGGCGGTCAAGCCGGCGGGCGGCGCGCAGCCGCCGGCGACCGGGCCGCTCAGGCGGCCTTGAGCCGGCGGCGCTCGGCGGCCTCGCGCTTGAGGTCGGCCTGCACGTTGGCGGCCGCGGCGAGCTGGCGGTTGCGGCGATCGGTCGCGTTCTCGCGCTGACGGCTGGGGTACTGCGGGGAGCTGGTCGGGCGGGGAGTGGCCATGAGAGAACGTCCTCCAAGCTGCGACCGGTGGCCGCGTAAGAGTCTGGAGAATTCAAATGGCGCTGCGCGCTCGGGACCTGCATCGCGCGACGAGCGGCGTCTGGCTCAAATGCTCCCTGGACGTCCAGGCTAGCACGGCCCTCGAGGGCCGACGACGGCGAGGGCTTGCCAGCGGCCGCGCCGCACAGGACGATCTCGCCGACATCGACGCGGGGAGGCAGGATGCACGGCGTGGTCGGCGGCAGGGCATGAACAGCTACGACGCGATCTTCGTCGGGGCCGGACACAACGCGCTCGTGGCGGCGGCGTACCTCGCGCGGGCGGGCTGGTCGGTGCTCCTGCTCGAGCGCAACGACCGGCCCGGCGGGTTCGTGCGCACCGACGAGCTGACGCTTCCCGGCTTCAAGCACGACACGTACTCGTCCGCGCATCCGCTGCTCGTGGCCAGCCCCGTGTACGCGGAGCTCGGCCCGGACCTCGAGGCGTGCGGCCTGCGCTACGTCAGCGCCCAGTACGCGACCGGCGTGTCGCTGGAGGGCGGCGGCAGCGCGGTGCTCGGCCACGACACCGCCGCCAACGCCGCCGAGCTCGAGCGCCTGCGCAGCGGTGAGGGAGCGGCCTGGACGGCGATGATCGAGGAGCTCGGCGCCGTCGCCGAGCCGATCTTCGGACTGCTCGGGATGGACCTCACGACGCCCGCGGCCCGCGGGCTCATCGGCGCGCTGATGCGCGGGGAGGACGGCGGGGCGTCGCGGTTCGCGGCCGACCTCATGCGCACCGGGCGCGAGGTCATCCAGGAGCGCTTCGCGTCGCCCGTCACGCAGGCGCTCCTGGCGCCGTGGCTCTCGCATGCCGCGCGCCCGCTGGACCGCGCCGGCGGCGGCGTCTGGCTGATCCTGACGATGCTCGCGCTCGAGCAGGGCGGCTACTGCGTTCCGATCGGCGGCAGCGGCGAGCTCGCGACGGCGCTGGCGACGGTCGTCGAGCGCAACGGCGGTGAGATCCGCTGCGACAGCGAGGTCGTGCAGATCACCGTCGCCGACGGGGCCGCGACCGGGGTGCGCACCGCCGGCGGGGAGGCGTTCGCCGCCAGGCGCGCGGTGATCGCGTCCACCGCTCCCGACCAGCTCTACCTGACGCTGCTCGACGAGTCGGCGGGCGTCGTCGGCAGCGAGCTTCGCCGTCAGGCGGCGCGCTTTCGCTACGGCGGCGCCTGCGTGCAGGTGCACCTCGCGCTCGCCGAGGCGCCGCGCTACGCGGACGAGCGCCTCGCGCGCACCGGCGGGCCGCACCTCACGCCCGGCCTGGACGGGGTGTCGCTGTCCGTCAACGAGGGGGTTCGCGGCCTGCTCCCCGCGACGCCGACGATCGCGATCGACGTGCCCTCGAGCATCGACGCGTCGCGCACGCCCGAGCCCGGTCAGGCGACGGCCCGCCTGCAGATCCTCGACCTGCCGGCCCATCCGCGCGGCGACGCCGCCGGCGAGATCGAGGTCGGCGAGGACGGCTGGACCGCCGACGTGCTCGAGCGCTTCGCCGACCGGGTCGTCGAGGTGGCGGGCCGCCACATCCCGAACCTCGCAGGGGCCGTCCTCGGGCGTGCCGCGATCGGTCCCCGCGAGCTCGCCGCGTTCAACCCCAACTCCGGCCCGGGCGATCCGTACGGCGGCAGTCAGGACCTCGCGCAGGGCTACCTCCTGCGCCCGCTGCCCGGCGCGCCGGGGCACGCGACGCCGGTCGCGCGGCTGCACATGCTCGGCGCGGCGACGTGGCCCGGGTCCGGCGTCAACGGGGCGTCCGGGCGGATCGTCGCGCGGGCGCTGCTGGAGTGAGGCAGGCCGTCGCCGGGGCGTCGGGGATCGCCCGCGGCCGGACCGGCGCGCCGGGCTGGCCGCGCCTCGCGGTTCAGGTCCGCGGCCGTCCGTCGGCGGGGCCGCCTGCGTCGGGTGCGTGGTGCACGAGCGCCGCCGCGAGGTAGCGGTACGTGTACTCCTCGGCCAGCTTGCGCGAGTCGGCGAACACGAGCGGGACGCCGGGGTAGCGAACCTGCAGGCGAGCGACGAGCTCCAGCAGCCAGCCCGGTTGGGCGTGCTGGTGGTTGAGCAGGGCGCCGTAGCGCTCCTCGATGACGACCGCGGCGGCGGGCAGCGCGGCGAGCTCGGCCAGCGCGTAGTTCAGCGAGCCGTCGACGAGCGATCCGGCGGCGTCCTCGAACGTCTTGCGCTCGACGACTGCGACGAGCTCGTCGTGCAGGCGGACCGCGTAGTCGCCGACGGGCAGCGCGGTGCGCTGCAGCTCGACCGGTCGCCCGGCGAACTTGTAGGGGTAGCGCTCGCGCGTGTCGACGAGGATCGTGAGCTGCTGGAGGTCCGAGGCGCGGCGGGTCGGGACGCGCTGGCCCGGTCGTGCGCGCTGGGCGGTGCGGGCGGTCTGCCAGAAGATCATCGGCCGCCCGCCGGGACGGCCCGGGTTGGGGGTGGTGAAGACGATCTGGGAGCGGTTGTTGCGCCCGCGGTCGAGGACGAGGTCGATCGCCGACCCGCGCCGCCGGCAGCTGCGCACCGCGACCTGCTCGAGGATCTCGGCATCCGGCGGCCAGTCGTCGAGCGGGTGGCAGTAGACGCGCGCCGTCGAGGGCCAGCGCTCGCGCGCCTTGAGCAGGATGCCGTCGTCGATCGGCACCCTGAGCAGGAAGGGCAGCGTGCTGTCCGCGTCGGGGTTGCGCGCGACGAGGAAGCTGTCGGTCGCATCGGGCATGCGGTGCCGGCAGCGTAGTGCGCTGCGGAGTCGACGCCCGCCGGCCCGCCGATCATCGTCTTGTTCTGCCGTTCATCGATGACTCTCGGCGGTTGCGGCAGTCTTGTGGGCATGAGCAATCCCACGCAGGTCCCCACGACCATCTCCAACATCGCCGTCGCGATGTTCACGATCGCCGATCAGGACGCGGCGATCACGTACTACACCCAGACCCTTGGCTGGGAGGTGCGGTCCGACGTCCCATTCGGCGACGAGGGCGGCAACCGCTGGGTCGAGGTCGCACCGCCGGGCTCGGTTGCCCGGCTGGCGCTCAACCCTCCGATGGGCGGGCAGCCGGGCGGCGCCGCCGTCGCCGTCGAGACCCCCGACGTCGAGGCCGAGTACGCACGCGTCACGGAGATCGAGGGCGTGACCGCCGGCGAGATCATCGGTGGCCAAGGGCCGGTCCCGCGGATGTTCTCGATCGAGGACCCCGACGGCAACCACATCTGGGTCGTCCAGGCGACCTGAGGACGCCGCTCGGTCACCGCGCGTCGCGGGGGGAAGAGGCGACGGCCAGACCTCGGCTTGCCCCCCGCGTGCCGGCGCTTGGCTCGGGTACGCTGCTCGCGGACGTGTTGCCTGCGCGAGAAGGTCGGGGTGGCGCCGATGGTGATGGCCGGGATCGATCAGCAGCAGACGGTGGGCGAGGTGGTCGCCGGGTCCTTCGCGCGCGCGGGCCTTGCCGCGCCGGGCCGGCGCCGCGACGCCTGGTCGGCACGACCCGCGCCCGCGCCCTCCCGACCGCGCCCGGCGCCCGTCGACGACGTGCTGGCCGGCATCCTCGCCCGATCGGTGAGCCGGCGCGCGATCGCGGCGAGCGCCCGACCGGCCCGGCGCGCGTCGCGCCCGACGCTCGCGCGCGGCAAGCAGAGCTCCCACAAGCACAAGAAGAAGAAGACGACGTACAGGATCACGAAGTTCAAGCACCGGCCGTTCGATCCATCCGACCGGCCGAACTTCGACAAGGCGACCTACCGTCACGCGACGATCGGCCACAACCTGCTGCGCGGCGCGACGTTCGATCCCAACGATCCCCGCCTCAAGCTGCGCAACCTGGCGGTCCCGCATCGCTTCTCGTGGAAGAACCTCCGCGACAGCACCACGTGGTATCTCAACCACGAGGAGAGCGAGACGGACTTCCGCCGCTGGACCGATCGCATGCTCGTCGCCGGCTACCAGGACAAGTACGAGCAGTACAGGTCGCTGCGCGACGACGCCCGTCGCGAGCTGCAGCGCCTGAAGAACGCCGGCGCCGACGATTGGGACGACGACGTCCTCGAGCAGGACGCGATCATCGACAACGCCGGCAAGCTGCTGCGCCACCTCAAGGGCTCCAACGACCGCTGCGTCACCGCGCGCGACGATCTGACCCACGCCGTCGAGCGCTACCACGCGGCGGTCGCCGATCATCGCCGCGCGGCGCGCAAATACGACGCAGCGATGAAGAGCCGTCGTCACACCACCGGCAAGCAGTACGCCGCGCTCACCAAGGTCGTGCGCGCGCAACGCGCCGGCATGAACACCGCCGCCAAGCGGGCCAACCGCATCAAGGACGAGGTCTTCTCGGCGACCAGCAGCTTCTCGACCGCGATCAACAACCACTTCGCCAACGTCTCCGACCTCGGGCCGCACGACGGCGTCAACAACCCCGTGCGCGACCGCATGCACCTCAACGTCTCGCCGAGCGGCTCGATGTCGCCGTTCAGCTCCAGGATGCTCGAGATGTCGCCCGAGCGCGTGTCGGGCGTGGCCGTCGACAACCGCGGCTGGCTCGTCGGCACCTCCGGGACGTTCGCCAAGCCGTCCACCCTCGACCCCGGCCTGCGGCAGCTGTTCGACGACATCGGCCCCAGCACGGCCAACGTCAAGCCCGTCCCGTTCGTCTTCAAGTAGTCGCGATCGGACCCGGACGTCCGCGCGACGCGCCGTAGCGGCGTGCCGCCGGCCGGAGGTGTGAGGCGGGCGGCGGCGGCGGGTTCGATGACGCGTCAGTCGGCGTGGGGGTCGTACGCCGCCGCGTCGTAGGGCAGGTCGGGGTGCTCGCCGGGGTGGGAGAGCCGGTAGCTGCGCATCCGGCCCTGCTTCTGGTCAAAGGCGATCGCGCGCTGGAGGGTGAACGGCCGCGGCGGCGGCGATCGGTCAAGCAGCTCGGCCAGTCGCTGTGAGACGTAGCCCATCGCGCGCATCGCCCGCACCCGGCTGGCGAACAGCTCCTGGCCGACGAACAGCGCGTTGTCGCGCAGCGCCTCCTGCAGGGGCTCGGGGACGTTGGCAAGCTGGCCGGACTCGTTCTTGGCCCAGGCGGCCAGCTCGTACGTCGTGCGGTCGATGATCGCCACGCGCGAGTAGAAGCCGTAGAAGACCCCGTGCAGCGCGTCGGCGCGCTTGTCCTCGGGGAGGTCGTCGATGTAGGTCTTCAGGCTGTCAACGAGCGAGACGGCCGCCGCGGCGCCCTGGTCATCGGTGGACATGGGCAGGCCATGCCCCTGCGACACCGTCAGGAAACCTCGGCGCAATGACGGCGCTCCGTTCGACGTCGAGCATCGGGACGCTCGCGCAGCGGACGCTACGGGCGGTCGATCGGATCCAGCCGCGCGCGCTGCGCACGCTACGGGCGGTCGATCGGGTCCAGCCCGGCGCGCAGCTCGCCGTCCAGTGCAGATTGCGCGCGAGCGGGATCTGGTGCGAGCTGCTCTCGAGGATGTGCATGAGATAGCCGCCGGTGCTCGGGAAGACGACGAGGACGGATCGACGAGGAAGTCCTCGGAGGTCGAGCGGCACTGCGTGGCGGTTCATCTGCACGCCGACGAGCCACGTGCCGTCGTGGCGGCGCTTGCGAAAGGCGACCCGCGCCGCGGTCATCCCGCAGCCGTCGAGCAGCGCGCGGCCCGGCTCGCAGCGCAGCGACAGGCCGCGCTCGCCGATCGCGTCGGCGACCGCGACGCCGGACGGCAGCGGCGCGCCGAGGACCTGCTCGAGCCAGGCTCCGCGGGTCGGCTTCTGATGGTACGGATAGACGGCGGGCGGCCGAGCAGCTCGCCGCGGTGGGCGAGCAGCCGAGCCCGTGGCCCTCGAAGGTCAGCGGCTCGCGGCGTCCCAGCAGCGCGGCGCGGTGCTCGTCCCAGAAGCGCTGCCACGCGTCGTCGTCGTCGAGGTAGCTCATCGGGATCCCGCCGCCGATGTCCAAAAGGCCGGCGGCGTGGCCGCGCTCACGCAGCGCGTCGGAGAGCGCGAGCGCCTCGCCGATCGCTGCGACCCGGTCGCGCGCGTCGTAGCCGTCGAGGTGAAACTGCACGCCGTCGATCCGCAGCCGCGCCTGCGGGCCGGGCAAACGTGCTCGGCGGCGAGCGCGAGCGCCTCGGCGCGAGCGAGGCCGAAGCGCGTCGGCACGCGGCCGGCGCCGGGCGCGGGCGCGACGCGCAGCGCGACCGGCGTTGCGCGGTCCACCCGGCCGGGGAGGCGCGCGAGCAGCCGCGGCTCGTCGCCGTTGTCGACGACGACCGTCGTGCCCGAGTCGATGCACGAGGCCAGCAGCGACGCCGGCTTGACGGCGGCGGTCATGACGAGCGCGCTGCCCGGCGCGCCGCGCTGCAGGGCCTGCTCGAGCTCGCGCTCGCCGGCGAGGTCGATCCCGAGCCCGAGGCGCAGCGCCTCGTCGACGAGCCCGAGCGCCTTGTTGGCCTTGCGCGCGAAGAGGATGCCGAGCTCGAGGCCGAAGCGCGCGGCCGCGTCGCGCAGCTCGGCCGCGTTGCGCCCGAGCGGCGACGGGTCGATGAGGTTGACCGGGGAGCCGTGCTCGGCCAGCAGCGCCGCCACGCGCTCGGGCCGGCGGCAGAGCTCGAGCTGCCAGGGCTCCAGCCGGCCGGCCAGCGCGACGACGCCCGCGCAGCGCGCGCGGACGGCGGCCTCGGCGCCGGCGGCTGGGGTCGTCGCGCTCATGGCACCGCGAGCTGCGCGAGCGGGTCGCGAGCCCTGCTGACCGCGCGCTCGACGACCCGCCGCGCCCAGCGGTCGGCGTGCGGGTGCAGCGTCCGGCTCAGGGTGTCGTTGCCGATGACCGAGTCCTCCGTCGGGCGCCCGATCGCCGCCAGTCGGCGCGTCGGCCGCCCGCCCGCGCCGATGCACGCCGCGGCGGGAGCGATGTCGAGCCCGCGCCGGCCGCCGGCGATCCGCGCGTGCCAGGCCGCGACCGGTTGGCGCAGCCTGGGCGCGCCCGCGAGGGTCGCTTGACGAACCTCCTCGTAGATCGGTAGGCAGGTACCGCCACGCGCTTGCTGCCTGCTCCCGAGCGTCCGCTTGGTGCGCCATTGGGCCCAGACTTTCGGGACTGTTAGTCGGACTTTCGGGACTGCGACCAAAGCCGCTGCAAAGCGACCGCTTCTACGGACCCTGGATCGCCCCAACTTTCGGGACTGGATTCAGGAACGGCCGGCGATCGAGCGATG
>CAVRMD010000001.1:0-623719 GCA_963722455.1 uncultured Solirubrobacteraceae bacterium | reverse complement strand
GATCGCCGACGCCGGCGCCGTGCTCGATCCGCTGCGCTTTCTGTCGGCCTGGACCCTGCTGGAGGCCGCAGTCAAGGCGACCGGACGGGGGCTCGCCGCGGGCGCGCGCGACGTCGCCCTCACGCTGCCGGCGGCCGGCCCGTGCAGGCTGCGCACGATCGCCGATCCCGGCGCGGCGCGATGGCACGGGCGCGCCGGGCTGCTCGCCGGCGCCACGGCGGGCGGGCCGCTCGTCGCGGCCGTCGTCGCCGGCGGCGGGCGGGTCTCGGTGCGCGTAGAGCGCTGGCCCGCGGGCGCGCGCGGCGGCGATCGCGAGGGCGGCGATGACTGACGCGCGCAGCGATCGCCGGGCGGCGCTGGCGGCCGTCGTCACGGTGCTGCTGTGGTCCTCGGCGTTCGTCGCGATCCGGGACGCCGGCGACGACTTCTCCCCCGCCGCGCTGGCGCTCGGCCGGCTTGCGATCGGCTCGCTCGCGCTCGGCGCGCTGCTCGTGCTGCGGCGCGGCGGCTCGCCGGCCGCGCCGCCTGGCCCGGCATCGCGCTCGTCGGGCTGCTCTGGTTCGGCGTCTACATGGTCGCGCTGAACTGGGGTGAGCAGCTCGTCGACGCCGGCACCGCGGCGATGGTCGTCAACATCGGCCCGATCCTGATCGCCCTGCTCGGCGGCTGGCTGCTGGCGGAGGGCTTCCCGCCGCGGCTGATGGCCGGCCTCGCGGTGGCGTTCGTGGGCGCGCTCGTCGTCGGGCTCGGGGTGTCGTCCGGGGAGCACGCGTCGATCGCGGGCGTGCTGCTCTGCCTGCTGGCCGCCGCCGGCTACGCGGCCGGCGTCGTCAGCCAGAAGCCGGCGCTGCGCCGCGTCGGCGCTGCAGGTCACGACGTTTGGCTGCGTGATAGGCACGCTGGCCTGCGCGCCGTTCGCCGGCCAGCTCGTCTCCCAGCTCGGCGCCGCTCCGCTGTCGGCGACGCTCGACATGATCTACCTCGGGCTGTTCCCGACGGCGCTGGCGTTCATGACGTGGGCCTACGCGCTGGCCCGCACGACCGCCGGGAAGATGGGCGCGACGACCTACGCGGTGCCCGCGCTCGTCGTCCTCATGTCGTGGGCGGCGCTCGGCGAGATACCCGGCCCGCTCGCCCTCGCGGGCGGCGTCCTGTGCCTCGCCGGCGTGGCCGTCACCCGCAGCGCCCCGCGGCGCGGCGCGCTCGCGCCGCTGCCCGCCATGGAGGACGCGCGTGCCTGAGTCGGCCTGGTTTCTAACCCGTGGCGCGTCGCAGGCGGCCGCCGCGCGCGTCGTCTGCTTCGCCCATGCGGGCGGCAACCCGCGGGCGTTCTTGGACTGGCAGGACGCGGTCGGCGGCGGCGCCGAGGTCGTCGCCGTCTGCATGCCTGGCCGCGGGCCGCGCGCCGACGAGGCGCGCCCGCGCTCGGTAGCCGACCTCGCCGACGGTGCCGCCGCGGCGATCAGCGCCCTCGCCGACCGCCCGATCGTCCTCTTCGGCCACAGCCTCGGCGCGCTCCTCGCCTTCGAGGTCGCCCGGCGCCTGCGCGGCCTCGGCGCGCTTGGCCACCTCGTCGCCTCGGGCTGCGCGGCGCCCTCGCTGTTGCCCTCGGCGCGGGTCAGGCGAGCAGCCGCACTCGAGGGCCGCGCCTTCGCCGAGGCGGTGGAGTTCTTCGGCGGCCTGCCGCCCAACGTGCTCGCCGACGACGAGGACCTGCCAGCTGCTGCTCCCCGGCGTCCAGGCCGACCTGCGCCTCGTCGCCGGCTACCGCTACGAGGCGGACGCGCCGCTCGACGTGCGCCTCTCGCTCGTCAACGGCCGCGACGATCCCCACGTGACCGCAGCGACGCTGCAGCCGTGGGAGACGGAGTCCCGCCACGCTCCCCGTCCGGCACTGGATCGACGGCGGTCACTTCTACTTCGAACGGCGCCCCGACGCGGTCGCCGAGTTGCTCGCCGCGATCGCCGCCGGGAAGCTTCCGGCCGCGCGGCGTCGGAGCACGTCGAGGTGATCTAGTGGGTCCACAAACGTTTCACCCGGAACCCCCGGCCGACCGCCAGACACCCCTGCTCGACCCCGCCGACCAGCACCGGCGGGCGATCCGCTTTAGGCGGCTGCACGAAGGCTCCGAGCCGTTCGTCGTCGCCAACGCCTGGGACGCGGGCAGCGCGTGCATGCTGACGCAGGTGGGCTTCGCCGCGCTCGCGACGACGAGCGCCGGGCTCGCGTTCGCCCTCGGCCGGCCCGACGGCGCCAACCGCGTCTCGCGCGACGAGACGCTCGCCAACGCGCGCGCGATCGTCGCGGCGACCCACCTTCCGGTGTCGGCGGACCTCGAGAGCGGCTACGGCGAGACGGCCGAGGAGCTGGCCACGACGATCCGGCTGGCGGCCGATGCGGGGCTCGTCGGCGGCTCGATCGAGGACGCGACGGGCGACCCCGACCACCCGATCCATCCGTTCGAGCTCGCCGTCGAGCGCGTCGCCGCGGCCGCGGCGACGGCCAGGGAGCTGCCGTTTGCGTTCACGCTCACGGCGAGAGCCGAGAACTACCTCTACGGCCGGCCCGACCTCGACGACACGATCCGCCGCCTGCGCGCCTTCGAGGCCGTCGGAGCCGACGTCCTGTACGCGCCGAGTCTGCCCGATCAGGAGACGATGCAGCGGTCTCGCCTCCGTCGGGCGCCCGGTCAACGTGCTCGCGCGCGGGTCGGGCCTGGAGACCTCGGTGTTCGAGCTCGGCGCGTGCGGCGTGCGGCGGATCAGCCTCGGATCGGCGCTCATCCGCGCCGGGCTCGGCCCGATGCTGCGAGCGGCCCGCGAGATCCACGACGCCGGCACGTTCTCCTTCGGCGCAGACGCCCTGCCCTATCCGGATCTCAACAAGCTGATGGAGGCCGGCACGCGACCGGCGAACTCGACCGACCTAGCGGAGCGCGGATGACCACCGCCTACCTGCGCGCCCCGCGCTACGTCCTGGGCGAGATCGAGGCCGACCACTCGACGATCGCCGACCTGCCGGCCCGCGCCCGCGCGTTCGGTATGCGCGAGCAGGCCGAGCTGTGGGGCTGGGGCACGATCCGCCGCACCGAGCGCAGCCTCGAGGAGACCCTCGCGATCGACAGCGGCCGCGCGACGCTCGGCGACGCCGCCGTCGACCGCTGCGACGTCGACGGGCTCGTGCTGTGCTCCACGCGCTTCCCGGGCGGCCCCGAGACGCACGGCCGCTTCGTCAGGGCGATCATGACGGGCCTCGGCCTCGACGACGTCGCCTTCACGGGAATCACCCTGAATCGCTGCACGAACATGCTCGCGGCGCTGCAGACCGCGGAGGCGCTCGTCGTCAGCGGCCGCCGCGCCTGCGTGCTCGTCGTCACGACCGACCGCGTCGTCGACGAGACGACGCGCATGGAGCGCTTCGCCCTCTTCAGCGACGGCGCGGCGAGCTGCGTCGTGACCGGCGGCCGCGGCGGCCACGGCGACTACGAGGTCGTCGCCTGCGCAGCAGCGCAGGACACGCGCCGAGCTCGACTGGCAGCACGAGATCAGCGCCGCGCTGTCGCGCCGCGTCAACGACAGCATGCTCGGAGCGCTCCGGATCACCCTGGGCGACGTCGCCGGGCTCATGCACGCCAATCTCTACCGGCCACTCGTCGTCCTGAAGGAGCGCCAGGCCGGCTTCAGCGCGGCGCAGCTGTACACCGACAACATCGCCCGCTTCGGGCACTGCTTCGCTGCCGACCCCGTCATCAACCTCGTCGATCGCGAAGCGGCCGGCGCGGTCCGGGACGGCCACTACTACATGCTTGCGTCAAGCGTCCCGGGATCGCGGATGGCGGTCCTGCTGCGCAAGGGAGAGGAGCCACGGTGAGCCCATCACCCGCATTCGTCCTGCCGGACACGATCGCGTCGCTCGGGCCAATCGTCTTCGAGTTCAGCCCGTCGGCGCGCGCCGGCGCCGCGGCGATCCTCGCGGCGCCCCCCGAGGTGCGCTTCGCGCGGCTGCTGCGCGAGCAGGAGTCCGAGTCGACGCTGCTGGCCGCCAGGACGATCCTCGACGCCTTCCTGCGCCCGGCGGCGCCGCCCGACGACGCCGGCCGCGCCGGCGAGGCCGGCGACGCGTACAAGGCCGCCGACGCCGACGAGGCTCACGACGCCGATGCGATCGACGACGCCGAGACCGACGACGCCGATGCGATCGCCGCCCGGGTCGCCCGGCTGCGCGACGGCCTCGCGGCGGAGATCGCGGGGCTGGCCGGCACCGAGGACGACGTCCGCCACGCCGTGCTGCGCCAGCGCGCGCCGCTGGCGCTGCTCGGCGGCTGCTGGCTCGGCACGCTCTCGCAGCCAGCGACGCAGCCTTCGACGATCGTCAACCGGCTGCTCGCCGACCACTTCCGCGCGCGCGGCGAGGGCGCGCTGGAGTCCTCGGTGCACAGCGTCCGCCGCCGCGCGCTGGAGACGATCGGCGTCCGCCTGCCGGACGTCGAGGCGGTCGACTTCCTGAGCAAGGCCGACGCGCGGCCGCTGACCGCCCTGCAAGCGTCGTTCTACCTCGCCCTCTCGCACCTGCCGGCCAGCTTCCTGCCCGAGGTCGTGGGCGTGCACTACGTCTTCCACGCGCTGGGCGTCGACGACCTGCTGACGGCGACCCCGGCGCGGCTGGCGGAGGGCACGCTGCGCGCGTCACTCGCCGAGTACCTCGAGCTGACGCGGGCGGCCGAGGACGGCCTCGCGCTGCGCCGGCGCCTCGCCGCGGCGATCGAGCCGACGCTGACGCTCGAGCGCCAGCACGTCGCGATGCTCGGCGAGCTGGCGAGCTGGCGCGGCGCCCTGTCGCTCGACGCCAGGGTCGCCGAGATCGTGCGGCGCCACGGCCCGTTCGCCGGCCGCCAGCACCGCAGCGTGCGGATCGGCGGGCGTCTGCTGTCCGACGCGCTCGCCGATGCCCAGCGTCACGTCGGCGACTTCATGCGCGAGTTCCGCGCGTCGCATGCGCTGCGCCCGCTGCCCGACGGCGACTGCCGCTTCCTGCGCGCGATCCGCTTCGGCGGACCGATGTTCGGCGTCTTCGACGAGCGTGAGGCGGCGATCCTCAGGACGTGGGCGCAGGCCGTCGGCGCCGGCGAGCCCGCGGACGTCGAGATCTCGCCCTGCCGCGTCGGCGACGACGCCGCCCGGCGCCTGGGCGACGCGATCGCCGCCGCCGAGCCGGCGGACGTCGCGTTCGCCGAGCCGGCGCCGCTCGACGACCGCGCCCTTCTGCACCGCCTCATCCACATCGAGCGATTCCCCAGCACCCTGCCGCTCGCCAGGCGGCTCGCGGCGCGCACCTTCGACGAGGCCGAAATCCTCTTCGAGCACGGCGCCGGCGGCCGCTACACGGATGCCAGCTACTTTTACTACAGCGCCGACGCGCTCTACGCGCGGGTCGACGCGATCTACTGGGACAAGCTCGTCGACCCCTGGCAGCCGCTCGCCGAGATCCCCGATCGCGACGCGGTCTTGTTCGGTCAGAAGATGAGCGCGCTCGGCAACCTGATCGACGGCGCCTGGGCGCAGCGGATCGGCAACCGCGGCCGCGACCGGCGCCGCAGCGACGCGATGCTGTTCGCGATCTACGCCGACGAGATGGGGCGCGGCGACCTGCGCAAGAACCACATCACCCTCATCCACCAGGTGCTCGGCAGCATGGCGGTGCGGTTGCCGCACATCCGCGACGCCGCGTTCCTCGAGCAGGACGAGCTGCCCGACACGACGTACGGATTCGCGATCCACCAGCTCGCGATGTCGCTGTTCCCCGACAGCTTCTACAACGAGATCCTCGGCTACAACCTCGCGATCGAGATGTACGGCCTCGGCGAGCTGCGCATGCACGAGATGCAGAAGCTGCGCCGCCACGGCTTCGACATCTCCTACGAGGAGGCGCACCTGTCGATCGACAACGTCTCCGCCGGCCATGCCAAGCAGTCGGCGGACATCGTCGTCGCCTACCTCGACGACCTCGGGCGCGGACTCGGCGACGAGGCCGTCCAGCGCGAATGGCGCCGCATCTGGCGCGGCTACGCGTCGTTTGCCTCCTTCATCGAGCGCGGGCTCGTCAAGCGCGTGTCCAGCGCCGCGGCCGCTGGGGCCGCGGCCGCGCCGCCCCAGCCCGCCGACCTCCTCATCTGAGCGGCGGGCGCGGATGACGGCCACGGCAGTCGGGCGGCACGACGGCGACACAGTCGCGCAGCGCGTGGCGACGAGACTCGACGACGCGATCCTCGCGCTGCCCTTCTACGACAACCGCCACCGGGCGCTCGCAGGGCGGATCGCGACGTGGTGCGACGACGGCACCGCGCTCTGGCAGGACGCCGGCGTAGCGGGCGTCGAGCAGACCGGCCGGCGCATCGTGCGCGCGCTCGGCAGCGGCGGCTGGCTGGCGTTTCTCGACCCCGCCGCCGGCTCCACGCCCGGCGACCGCGACGGCGACGCGCGATCGCTGTGCATCATGCGCGAGGCGCTTGCCTACGCCGACGACCTCGCGGACTTCGCGTTCTCGATCCAGGCGCTCGCGGCGACGCCGATCGCGCGCCACGGCAGCGAGGCCCAGCGCCGGCGCTACCTGGCGCCGATGGCCGCAGGGACGCTCGCCGGCTCCTTTGCGCTCTCCGAGGAGCAGGCGGGCTCGGACGTCGCCGCGATCGCGCTGCGCGCGCAGCGCGTCGACGACGGCTACGTGCTCGACGGTCGCAAGGCGTGGATCGCCAACGGCAGCGCCGCGGACGTGCACTGCGTCATCGCCCGCACCGGCGAGGGGCCGGGAGCGCTCGGGCTGACGGCCTTCCTCGTGCCGGCGGCGAACCCCGGCGTGCGGGTCGCAGAGCACGTCGGCGCGCTCGCGCCGCGCGCGCTCGCCCACCTGGACTTCCACCGCTGCCACGTGCCGCACGACGGCGTCCTCGGCCGGCCCGGCCAGGGATTCGTCATCGCGGTCGACCTGCTCGAGCGCTTCCGCATGACGGTCGGCGCGGCCGCGCTCGGCTTCGCCCGGCGGGCCGCGGACGCAGCGCTGGCCCGCGCCCGCTCGCGGCCGATGCACGGCGGCCGGCTGATCGACCTGCAGCTCGTCCAAGCGACGCTCGCGGACATCGAGGTCAAGCTCAACGCCGCCGCGCTGCTCGTCGCCCGCGCCGCGTGGGATCTCGACAGCGGCGCGCGCGGCTACGCCAAGCACTCGAGCATCGCCAAGCTGCACGCCACCGAGGTCGCGCAGGAGATCGTCGACGACGCGCTGCAGATCTTCGGCGCCGCCGGGCTTGTCAGCGACAGCGTGACGGAGCGCCTGTACCGTCAGATCCGGTCGCTGCGCATCTACGAGGGCGCCTCGGACGTGCAGCGGATGATCATCGCCGGTGCCCTGGACCGGCGCGGCGGCTGATCGATGAGCTCGCCACTGCAGGCGGTCACCGACCCCGATCCCTACCCGTACTACGCGACGCTCGTCGCCGAGCGGCCGCTGTACCACGACGACGAGCTGAAGCTGTGGGTCGCAAGCGGCGCCGAGGCCGTCGAGCAGCTGCTGCGCAGCCCGGCCTGCCGCGTGCGGCCGCCCGGCGTCCCCGTCCCACCGGGCATCGCCGGCTCGGCGGCCGGGGAGGTCTTCGGCGGGCTCGTGCGCATGTGCGACGGCGAGTCCACGCCCACCGCAGGCGCGCGGTCGAGCAGGCGACGACCCGCCTCGATCCGACCGCTCTGCGCGCGCTCGGCGCAGAGCACGCGAGCGCGGCGCTGGATCGATCGCCTGTGACGCCCTACGAGGAGCTTCATGTTCGTCGTACCGGCGGTCACGGTCGCATCGGCATGCGGCCTGCCGGCGACCCAGGCCGTCGAGGCCGCGCACCTCGTCGGCGACTTCGTCCAGTGCATCCCGGCGTCGGCGACGGCGCCGCAGCAGCAGGCCGCCGCGCGCGCCGCCGGCCGCCTGCAGGAGCTGCTGGGCCCGCTCGCCAGCGCCGCCGACGAGGGGCCGCCCGGGTCGATCTTGCGCGCGCTGCGGCCCGCCGGCGACGCCGCCGCGGACGCGCTTGCCAACACGATCGGCCTGCTCTCGCAGACCTACGACGCGACCGCCGGGCTGATCGGCAACGCGCTGGTGGCGCTCGCGAGGAGCCCCCGCGGGCAGGCCGGACGGGCCCCGCTGGAGCGCTTCGTTCGCGAGGTCGCCCGGCACGACTCGCCGATCCAGAACACGCGCCGCTTCGCGGCCGAGCCGCTGCGCGTCGGCGACGCGCAGCTCGCGGCCGGCGACGCGATCCTGCTCGTGCTCGCTGCCGCCAACCGCGACCCTGCCGCCAATCTCGATCCACACGCCTTCCGTCCCGAGCGGACCACGCCACGACTGTTCAGCTTCGGCTCGGCCGCCCACCGCTGCCCGGGCGAATCGATCGCGGTGGCGATCGCCGCGGGAGTCCTCGACGCGCTGCTCGGCGCCGGACTCGATCCCGCACCGCTGGCCGCGCCGGCGGGCTACCGCAGCTCGCCCAACGCCCGCATCCCGCTGCTGTGATGCGCCCGGCGAAGCTGTGGATGCGTCATGAGGTGCGGCCGACCGAGCACCGCGCGCCGATCGCGCCTGCGGATGCTCGGACGCTGGTGCGCCACGGCATCGAGCTCGCCGTCGAGGTCTCCGAGCAGCGCTGCTTCGCGCTGTCGGACTACCTCGACGCCGGCTGCGTGGCCAGGCCGGCGGGCAGCTGGGTCGGCGCTTCGCCCGAGCACCACGTCATCGGGCTCAAGGAGCTGCCGGAGGTGCCGGCCGCGCTGGCCCAGCGCCACGTCTTCTTCGGCCATGCCTACAGGGGCCAGCCCGGGGGCCGCCGACTGCTCGAGCGCTTTGCCGCCGGTGGCGGGGCGCTGCTGGACCTCGAGTACCTCACCGACGAGGGCGGGCGCCGCTTGGCCGCCTTCGGCTACTGGGCGGGCTACGCCGGCGCAGCGCTCGGCGTCCTGGCGCTGCGAGGCCAGCTGCCGACGCCGCTGCGCGTCACGTCGAAGGCGGCCCTCGACGAGGCGCTGCTGCGATCGCGCCGCGCCGACGGCGCGGCCGCGGTCGTCGTCGGTGCGCTGGGCCGCTGCGGGCGGGGGGCGCAGGCTGCGCTCGAGCTCGCCGGCCTGCGCGCGACCTGCTGGGACGTCGAAGAGACCCGCTCGCCGGACCGCGGCGTCCTGCTCGCTCACGAGCTGCTCGTCCATGCGGTCGCCACGCCGCACCCGGTGCCGGCGCTGCTGACGGCAGCGGATCTGGGCGCTCGCGCCCGCCGGCTCGCCGTCATCTGCGACATCACGTGCGACGCCGGCTCGGACCGCCACATGCTGCCGATCTACGACAGCACGACCGATTGGCACCGTCCGGTCCTGCGCCTGCCCGGCCTGGCGCCGGCGCTGGACGTCATCGCCATCGACAACCTGCCCTCGCTGCTTGCGCGCGAGGCCAGCGCCGAGTTCTCGGCGCAGCTGGCGCCGTACCTGCTCGAGCTCGAAGGGCCGGCAGCGGCCTGGCGTCACTGCCTGCGCGCCTTCCAGGAGGCCTGCGCCGGCGCCGGCCTGCACGCGGGTGACGCCGATGGGTGAGGCGCGACGCGCCAGCGGGACCGTCCACTGGGTCGGCACGGGGCTGTCGACCGGCTCGGGGCTCGGCGCGCTCTGCGACCTCGCGCCGCGCGTCGTCGTGTGGGGGCGCAGCGAGCAGCGCGCCGAAAGCCGGCTGGCGCAGCTCGGCCTCGCCGGGCGGGCCGCGGTGCGCGCCTTCGCCGATCGTCGGCTCGCCGACGAGCTCGCCGCCGGCGACGTCGTCGTCTCGATGCTGCCCGCCGGCGAGCACCCCCGCCTGCTGCGCCTGTGCATCGAGCGCGGTGCGCACTTCGCCTGCTCGAGCTACGCCTCGCCCCCGCTGCTCGCCGATGCGCAGCCCGCGGCGGGTACCGGGCTCGTCGTCCTGACCGAGGCCGGCCTGGACCCGGGGATCGACCACCTGCTGGCGCACACGCTCGTCGCCCGCGCCCGCGCTCACCTCGGCGACGACGCGTCGTGCGTGGACTTCACCTCTTACTGCGGCGGCCTGCCGGCGGTGCCCAACGCCTTTCGCTACCGCTTCAGCTGGGCGCCCCGCGGCGTGCTCGGCGCGCTGCTGTCCCCGGCGCGCTACGTCGAGGACGGGAGCGAGCGCTCCGCCGTGCACCCGTGGCGCGCGGCGCGCCCGCAGACGGTGGGCGGCGAGACGTTCGACGCCTACCCCAACCGCGACAGCCTGCCGTTCGTCGACCAGTACGGCATCCCCGCCGGCTGGCGGCTGCAGACCTTCATCCGCGGGACCCTGCGACTCGACGGCTGGCTGCGCGCCTGGGCGCCGGTCTTCGACGAACTGCAGACCGGCGATCGCGACCGCATCGACGCGCTCGCCGACGAGCTCGCGCGCCGCCACCCGACGACCGCCGAGGACCGCGATCGCGTCGTCCTCGGCGTCACGCTCGGCGCGCGGTCGGAGACCGGAGCCGCCTGGTCGGGCGAGTACCTCCTCGACACGCTCGGCGACGCCCGCGAGAGCGCGATGGCGCGCTGCGTGTCGCTGCCCCTCGCCTACGGCGTCGCACGGATCCTCGACGGCTCGCTCGCGCCGGGCCTGCGGCGCGCCGCGCACTCCGCCGCGGAGGCCGAGCGCTGGCTCGCCAATCTGCGCCGCCAGGGGATCGACTGCCGCCTGCGCAGCGCCGTCGCCGGGCCGCCGCAGAGCGGACCGCGGCGCAGCTGAAGCGACCTGACGGGCGGCGCGAGCCTGCGCGCGGCGGTCCGGGGCACTCATGCCGTCATCACGCAGTCCCAGCGGCGCTCCCAGACGCCGTCCGAGGGACGCGACGCGGCGGCGAGCAGGCGACTGCGGTCGACCGTGCGGTCAACGCCGCCGGAGAGCTGCAGGATCTCGCCGATCCCGGCCGACGCCCCGCTCGTCACGCTGCTCGTGCGGTACATGCGCACGTCGAGGCTGGCCCGCTCGCGCAACGCGGCGGCGAGCCCGCCGATCGCCGCCTCGCCGCCCGGATCGCGCCGGTAGCGCCGCCAGGCGGCGGCGACGACCGGGTCGCGCAGGTCAAGCCGCGCCGTGAGCTCCCAGCGCCGCCCGCCGGCGCCCTTGGCCGCGGTCGTCGCCGAGCCACGGCTCGCCCGCGCGAGCAGGGGCGGCAGCGCAGCTCCCGCGGCAACCGTGCCGGCGGCGAGCACCGACAGCTCCGTCGGACGGCGGGCGCGATCGAGCTTCAGCCCGATCGTCGTCGCGCGCCCGGCGTTGCCCGCCGGGCCGCCGAGCGCGGCCGTCACCGTCGCCCAGCCCGAGGCCCCGGCGTTCAGCGTCAGCGTGAGGTCGCCGGTCGAGTGATCGCTGCGACTGCCGATCATCGCCGGCGCCATCGCCTCCAGCGAGGCTCCCGCCAGCGCGCTGCCGACGCCGAGCGAGGCCACCCCGCGGATCCCGCCTTCGCGGAGCGTCTCGCGCACCTGCGCCGGCGGCTCGTCGCCCGCCCGGATGGCGCGCATGATCGCGGCCGCCTCGCGGGCGTCGCGGGCGACGTACACGCTGCCCCGAGCCGTCGCGAGCTGCACGGCGCCCCGGACCTCGCCGGTCGCACCTGCGTTGCGGCCCCCGCGCGTCACGCGCAGGTGGCCGCCGACGACGGCCTCGGGGCCCGCGGCGCCCCTGCGCGCGACGGTCAGCCGGACCGTGCCGTCGGACATCTCCTCGCGCAGCACGTAGCGCTCGCGGTCGACGCGCAGCAGCAGCACCCCGACCATCCAATGGCGCGTGTCGCGCGTGCTGGCCACGGTGCACGGTTGCGTCCCGGGGTGCGAGCAGGGGCCGCCGCCCACGAGGCAGAGGGCGTGGCGGACCTGCGCGACGACGGCGTTGACGACGCCGGCCGCGCCGCCGGCCGCGATCGCGACGCCCGCAGCGAGCAGGATCGCGACGACGGCGATGAGTGCGACGTAGTCGACGGCCGCCTGACCGCGGGTGCAGCGCATGGCAGCGAGGCTGCCGCGCGCGGCGTCACGGATCTACGCGCGTTCGCGCAGAACGAAGCCCAGCTTCGTGGCGCCATACGCACGCGAGCCGGGCAGGCGCACGTAGCTGCGCGCGGTCCGCGCCTCGTCGGAGGCGACGATGCGCTCGAGCAGCAGCGCCTGCGCGAGGCCCACGAGGACGCAGCCCAGCGTGATGCGCAGCCCCGCGTCCCAGCCCGCCGCCCCGACGCCGAGCTCGCCCGGAACCACGACGAGCGCGGTCAGCACGACGACGACGAGCGGCGGCTTCCACAGCGCGGTCGGCGCGCCGCTCGGCGCGCTGCCGTCCCGCGCCGGCGCAGCCGCCGCAAGCCAGCGCCGCAGGACGATCGGCCCCAGCACGGCCAGCAGCGCGGCGACGACCGCGAGCTGCGCCGCCGTGCTGACCGCGCGATCCGACGCGGCGTCGACGAAGACGAGCAGGAGCGCGCTGCCCAGCGCGCCCGCGGCCGCGAGGACGCCCCCCTCCAGGCGCAGCCGGTGGCGATAGGTGACCAGCACGCCGTGCATCATCCCGCGGCGACCGTCCCCGCGAGGGCCCGAGCATCCGCGATCAGCGCTGGCGCTGCCACGTGCGCCGTTCGAGGTCGCGAAACACGACGACGTTGCGCCCGCAGCTCGTGACGACCTCCCAGTAGCGCCGGCGCAGCGGCCGGTCGGTCCACCAGCGATCCTCGACGAGCCAGCTCTCGCGGACGGCATCGACGCTGCGCCCGTCGACCTCCAGCGGCCTCCCTCCCGCATCGGCGCGCACCGCGGCCGGTCGCGGCTCGGCGATCCTGCGAGGGCCGGGGCTCACGGGCCGCTCGCAGCCTGGGCCGGACGGGCCGCGGCAGCCATCAGGCGGGCCCCGGATCGAACGGGGTCAGCACGACGCGCCGCTCGGGCACCCGCGAGTCGGGGTCGATCTGCAGCACGCGCAGCGCCGCATCGGGCCCGGCGACGGCGCGCGCCTGGCGGACGGCCTCGCGCAGGCGCTCGTCGCGGCGCTCGGCGCCGTCGTCGAACAGCGCACGCGCCTCGCAATGCGGCGGGCCGAAGCGCTCGACCATGAGCTCGAGCGTGTCGGCCGGCGCCGGCAGCAGCGCCAGGCGCCCGCCGAGCGCGAGCCGCATCCGCTGCGCGTCGGCGAGCGCCTCGCGAAAGACGACCCGTTCACGCCACGTCCCGCCCTCGACGAGCCGCGCCGACAGCACGACGCAGCGCAGCGTGCGCCCGCGCCGCTCGCGCCGCGCGAGCAGCCGGTCGACGAGCAGTCCGAGCGCGCGACCGAGCTGCTCCCCCGAGCCGGACTCGGGCAGCTCGAGCACCTCGCGCAGCAGCTCGCCCGGCCGGCGCGGGCGCAGCGGCCCGTCCTGCCCCCGCGCGAGGTCGTGGGCGATCAGGCCGGGGCGACCGAAGCGGTCGGCGACCGCCGACCGCGGCAGCCGGGCGAGATCGCCGAGCGTCGCGACCCCCAGCCGCTGCAGCGCCTCGACGAGCGCCGCGGTCTCCGCACGCCGGCGCAGCAGCTCGACCGGATGGGGCGCCAGGTCGGCCGCGCCGGCGATCCGCCCGGGGCGCCGCACGCGGGCGTCCGAGGCGGCGACGAACGCGCAGAACCGCGTCGGCCCCTGGCCGATCCGGGGACCGGCCAGCACCCGTCGCAGCCGCTCGTCGCCCCGTGCCGCCAGATAGCCCTCGGTGAGCATCCGCACGACCCGTCCGGCGTGGAGGCGCTGCAGGCCGCGCGCGTCGAAGCAGGCCTCGCCGGGCCGCAGCGACTCGACCGCGGCGCCGAGGCTCTCCAGGCGGGCGAGCGCCCGCTCCCATGCCTCGGCGACCCCCATCGGGTCGGGCGGCACGAGCGCCAGGCGCGGGCAGCGCGACAGCGCCTCCCCCATCCGCATCCCCGCATGGACTCCGAAGGTCTCCGCGGCCTGCGAGACCGCGCCGACGAACAGCTCGCGGCCGGGCTCCGGGGCGAGGGCGGCGGGCTCGCCGAGCAGCCGCTCGCGTCCCCCCGTCGCCACGGCGAGCTCGAATCGCTCCAGGAGGACGCAGACGATCGTCATGCGAACAGATGTTCGCACTTGACAAGGATGGATGCGCTGCGCTGCCCGGGCGTGGGCGTTATAAGCAACCGCAGCTGACAGCGGAGTGCTTGTCAACTAAGGTTGCTTTGTGGCCGCTGTCAACTCACCAGTCCCTGACGACCCAGCCGACGCGCTGGCTGCGGTCGTGGCTCTGCGGCGACTGGCGGACGAGCTCGAAGCGGCGGGAGTGGAGCGCGCAATGCGGCAGGGCTGGACGTGGTCACAGGTCGCGGAGGCCCTAGGCGTCACGCGCCAAGCCGTGCACAAGAAGCACGCCAAGCGGCTGT
This sequence comes from uncultured Solirubrobacteraceae bacterium, assembly GCA_963722455.1. Classification (GTDB taxonomy): domain Bacteria; phylum Actinomycetota; class Thermoleophilia; order Solirubrobacterales; family Solirubrobacteraceae; genus CADCVQ01. The sequence continues at coordinate 609,264 of CAVRMD010000001.1, read as the reverse complement.
TCGCCGCGGGCGTCGAGTTGCGGAGGCGTGATGGCTGAGCGGTTCGTGAAGGAGGCGCGCGCCGTGGCGGCCGCAGCCGAAGCCGAGGCGCAGGCCAGCGGGTCGCCAACGATTGAGGCGCACCACCTCCTGCTCGCGCTTGCCAGCGACGTCACGGATGTCGCAGGCGACGTCCTCAGGACCCGCGGGCTCGACCACGCCGCCATCGAGGAGACCGTGACGAAGGAGTTCGAGCAGACGCTGAGCGCGGTGGGTGTGTCGCTCGATGCCCTTCTCCAGCGCCGGCGTCTGCCCTACGCAGGACGCCCGAAATGGGCGGCGTCCGGCAAGTCGGGCTTAGTGCGCGCGCTTGGCGCCGCGCGAGAGCGCGGTGACCGTCGCATCCGGGCGGCACACGTCCTGCTCGGGGTGCTCGACGCTGAGCACGGGACGGTCCCTCGGGCGCTGCGGCTCGCTGGCGTCGAACCCGAGGAGCTCGCCGCCGCGACGCGTGCCGCCATGGACGGCTCCTGAACCCGAGCGACTGCGGCCCCCCACGGCTCCAGCTTCGTAGAGCGGCTCGCCGTTGGCCGGGCGGCACCACCAGCGCTGGCGTCGATGCGGCGCCTTGCCCTACCAGCCCGCACGCGTGACACGGCTGCCGGCGTGCGAGGGATCGGGGCGCTTCGGGACCTCCACCCAGCGACGTCAGGTCCCGGCCAGGACCCGAACCGGACCTCAGGCGTATCCATCCCGTCTAGTGCGAACAGATGTTCTCATCGATGGGGTCCGCGCGCAAGAAGCCCTTGGCGCGGCACCGGCGCGCTCGTAAGCTGGCGCTCATGCTGGGCGCCTCGATCTTCGACACCCGGACGAAGGCCCGCTCGCTGGCGTTTCTCTACGCCGCCGCGGCACTCGTCTGCATCCTGACCGTCCTGCTGCCGCACGAGGCGGTCCTCGCACGGTCCCACGTGCTCGCGCTCGGCGCGCTCTCGCTGGGGCTGGCGCTCGCCGTCGCGTACCTCGCCAAGCGTCTCTCGGAGCGGCTGGTGCACGTCGGCCTGCTGGCGGTGACCGTGCTGCTCAGCCTCGTCATCCTCGTCGCCGAGCACGCGACGCTGTACCCGCTCGTCTACACCTGGCCCGCGCTCTACGCCTTCTACTTCTTCTCGACGCGGGCCGCCCTCGGCCACCTCGCCTTCATCGGAGCCGCATACGCGACCGTCCTGAGCATCGACGAGACGATGGAGGCCACGATCCGGCTCGTGCTCGTGCTCGGCACCCCGCTCGTCGTCGGCCTGATGATCTCGCGCCTGCTCGGGGTCATGCGCGAGGCCATGGAGCGCAGCGCGCGCCAGGAGCGCGCGCTGCGCTCCAGCGAGAGCCGCACGCGGCTCATCGTCGACAGCGCGCGCGACGGCTTCATCTCCGCCGACGACGACGGGCGGGTCCTCGACCTCAACGCCGCCGCCGAGCGGCTGCTGGGCCGTACGAAGGCCGACGCCGTCGGGCGGCCCTTCCAGGAGCTCGGCGTGCCGCCCGCGGCGCACGCGAAGTTCATCCAGCGCCGGCGCGATCTCATCAACGCCGCTCGTCAGGGAGGCACCCCGCACCTCGAGGTGCGCATCACGATCGACCGGCCCGACGGGACGCAGCTGCGCGGCGAGACGATGATCTGGGTCGTCGAGCGCGACGGCGAGCTCATGCTGAACGCGCGGCTCACCGACATCGGGCACCGCCTGCGCGAGGAGCACAAGCGCGAGGAGCTCGTTCGCGCCGAGGCCGAGCGCGCCGAGGCCGAGCGGGCCGCGCGGACGATCGAGCGGCTGCAGGCCGTCGCCGACGCGGCCCTCACCCATCGCGACCTCGACATGCTCGCCCCGACGATCCTCGCCCGCACGCGCGACGTGCTCGACGCCGAGGCGGCCGCCCTGCTGCTGCTGCAGGACGACGGCAGCATGTCGATCGTGAGCTCCGATCCGGTCGCCGGGGAGGTGCGGCCCGATCGGATCCCCGCCGACTCGGGGATCGCGAGCCGCGTGCTCGCCACGCGCCGGCCGGTGCTCGTCAACGACCCGGTCGCGTCCGAGCTCGCCGACCCGTCGATCCTGAGGGTCGGGATCACGTCGATCCTCGGCGTCCCGCTCGTCGCGCACGGCACGCTGCTGGGCGTCATCGAGGTCGGCGTCCGTGCGCCGCGACGCCTGGGGTCCGACGACGTCGACGTCCTGCGACTGGCCGCCGACCGCGTCGCGCTCGCGATCGAGCACGTCCGCGCGTTCAGCCGCGAGCGCCACATCGCCGAGACGCTGCAGCGCAGCCTCCTGCCGCAGACGCTGCCCTCGCTGCCCGGCGTCGCGCTGGCGGGCCGCTACCTGCCGGCGGCCTCCGACGCCGAGGTCGGGGGCGACTGGTACGACGCGATCGGGTTGCCGGGCGGCCGGCTGCTGCTCGTCATGGGCGACGTCTCCGGCAAGGGTCTGGCGGCCGCCTCGACGCTGGGAGCGCTGCGCAGCGCGATCCGCGCGTACGCGCTGGAGGGTCACCGCCCGGCGCAGATCGCCGAGTTGCTCAACGAGTTCGTGCTGGCCGAGCCGGCGCGCGAGCACATGGCGACGCTCGTGCTCGCGGTCTTCGACCCGCTCGACGCGCAGCTGTCGTGGGTCAACGCCGGGCACCCTCCGCCGCTCACGCTGAGCGCCGACGGGCGCCCGAGCTTCCTCGACGGCGCCCGCTCGGTGCCGCTCGGCGTCATGCCGTTTCCCGCCTACGAGGAGGAGACCGTGACGCTCGAACCCGGCAGCGCGATCGTGCTCTACACCGACGGGCTCGTCGAGCGCCGCGCGGAGAACCTCGACCTCGGTCTGGACCGCCTCGCGGTCGCGGCGGCCGACGGGCCGCTGGACCCCGAGGCGCTCTGCGACCGCCTGCTGAGCGTGACCCTTCCCAGCGGCGCCAAGAGCGACGACGTCGCGCTGCTCACGCTCTGCCACCTGCCGCTGGGCACGCGGCTCGCGCTGGACCTGCGCACGACGCCGGGCTCGCTGCGGTCGCTGCGCGCCGTCCTGCGCCGCTGGCTGGCGCAGACGCAGACCTCCGCCGAGGACGTCCACGCGATCGTGCTCGCGTGCAGCGAGGCGTGTGCGAACGCGATCGAGCACTCGGGCACCGCCAGCGATCAGATCATCGCCTTCGAGGCGCTGCTGCACGACGGCGAGGTCGACGTCACCGTGCGCGACCACGGTCGGTGGCGCGAGGCGCGCGGGCCCGGCGATCGGGGTCGCGGGCTGGAGCTCATCGACGCGCTCATGGACACCGTGATCGTCGAAGCCACGCCGGGCGGGACGACCGTGCGCCTGCGACGGCACCTCGCCGAGCGGGTGACGACATGAACGTCGACGGCGCGACGATCTCCAGCGAGCAGCGCGGGCTGCACGCGGTCATCTTCGTCGGCGGCGAGATCGACGTCTTCAACGCCGCCCGCCTCGTCGCGCTCGTCGAGGAGGCCATCCCGCCCGGCGCCGAGGGCGCCGTCCTGGACCTCACGGGCGTCGGCTTCCTGGACTCGACGGCCATCCGCAAGCTCTTCGCGCTCGTGGCCCGGCTCGCGGGGCGCCGCCAGGCGGTGCACATCGTCACGCCGGAGGGCAGCACGGCGTTGCGGACGCTCGAGCTCGTCGAGTTCGCCCGCGCCGCGCCGGTGCACGACTCGCTCGAGGAGGCCCTGTCGGCGTTCGAGCCGGACCACTAGATCGACACCGCCCGTTCGCCCGGCCGCGTGCGTGCGTGTCGAGTTCCCGGCGAGAGCGCCCATAGAAAAACCCCGCCGGAGCGGGGCTTTTCCGTAGCAGACCGATAAGCCGGATTCTGTCGTTGAGCAGTCATCCATCTGACGCGGCCGACCTGGACCTTGGCGGGCAGCCTGCAAGCGGTCCGGCTTGGCCTTGCATCGGGTGGGGTTTACCTGGCCGCCGTGTCGCCACGACGCCGGTGCGCTCTTACCGCACCTTTTCACCCTTGCCTGTGCGCTCGCGGACGCGGTGCGCCCGGTCACGCCATCGGCGGTGTGTTTTCTGTGGCACTGTCCCGCGGGTTTCCCCGGGTCGGGTTCCCGACCACCCTGCCCTGTGATGTCCGGACTTTCCTCGAAGGGCGAGCCTCCGCGACTGCCTGGCCTGCCCCCCCAGCCTAGACCGCGGTGCCGGCACGCGGCAACGCACGCACCGCGCTGGTCTGCGCGCGTCGGGCGCCGAAGCTCACGTGAGCTCTGCGCGACAGGAGCCGCAGCGCCCCCCGACCGCCGACGGTCCCGCTCCGTAGCGGGGCTCCATCGCCCCGTCGCAGATCGGGCACGCCGCGGTGCGGTTCGCGATGAGGTCCTCCCAGGCGCCGGAGAGCACGTCCTCCAGCGTCCGCCCCTCGCGCGGGGAGCCCCGCAGCTCGACCGGCCGCTCCAGGTCGATGCACACCATCACGGGACGCTCCTGAAGACGCCGACCACGCGACCGAGCACGCGCACGTCGCGCGACCGGATCGGCTCCATCGTGGCGTTCTCGGGCTGCAGGCGGATGTGGTCGGCCTCGCGGAAGAAGCGCTTGACGGTCGCCTCCTCTCCCATGAGAGCGACGACGATCTCGCCGTCGGCCGCGGTGTCCTGCGGGCGCACGACGACGTAGTCGCCGGGCAGGATGCCGGCGTCGATCATCGACTCGCCGCGCACGCGCAGGACGTACTCGCCCTCGTCGCCGCCGGCAAGCGCCGGCACGGCCACGTACTCCTCGATGTTCTCCTCGGCGAGCACCGGCGAGCCGGCGGCGACCTGTCCGATGAGCGGCAGCCCGTCGGGCCGCACGATCGACCTGACCTGCTCGACGGCGCGATCGAGCAGCTCGATCGCGCGCGGCTTGGACGGATCGCGGCGCAGCAGGCCGAGCTTCTCGAGGTTCGCGAGGTGCGCGTGCACGGTCGACGACGATGCGAGGCCGACCGCCTTGCCGATGTCGCGCACCGTCGGCGGATAGCCGTACTTCGCCGAGTAGCGCTTGATGAAGTCGAAGATCTCTTGCTGGCGCTTGGTCAGATCGAGATCCATGGCACGGGCTCCTTCACGCGAGAGGCGGGGCTGGGGTCGAATGAGGCGAACATCTGTTCGTACAAGCTAGAGGGGCCGGCGGACGGAAGTCAAGCTCCGGCCTATACTGAGCGGGCCCTGCGCCGGTGGCGGAATTGGTAGACGCGCAAGGTTGAGGGCCTTGTGGGGGGATTCCCCCGTGGAGGTTCGAGTCCTCTTCGGCGCATCGCGTTCTCGCAGGTCGACCGTGGCCCCGGCTCCCCGGGGCCATCGTCGTTCCCGGAGCGAGCGACGGCACCATCGGGCAGCGACGACGGACATCGTGGCGCGCCCGCGGCGCCGCGCGCGACATCGCGCGAGAGGCGCGGCCGCCCGGAGGGGAGAGGGACGGCCGCGCTGTCTCGGCGAGAACCGGAGCGCCCGAGGAGGGGGATCGGCGCGTCCGTTGACATGCAGTTCGGGGCAGCCCGCGGCGCGGATCACGCGCCGGCGCAGTTGGCGCGCCGCCGTCAGGCCGACCGCACCGCGTCGAGCGCCAGCTCGCCGCGCTGGCGCGCCCACTGCGCCCCGACCTCGGAGAGGATCTCGAGCATCGAGGCGGCGGCGGGCGAGACGTAGCCGTCGCGCAGGGTCGCGGCGAGCACGTGGCGGACGAGCGGGCGTCCGGTGAGCCTGCGGATCACGACGTCGTCGCGCGCCGCCGCGAGCGCGAGATCGGGGATCAGGCAGACGCCGACGCCGGCCGCGACGAAGCCCTGGATCGCCATGTAGTCGTCGGACTGGAAGGCCACGCGCGGCTCGAAGCCGACGGCCTGACAGGCGCGCTCGAGCACGAGCTCGTCCGGGCAGCGCCCCGACGTCCCGAGGATCCAGGAGTCCTCGGCGAGGTCGGCGAGGCGCACCCGCGCCCGCGCCGCGACGCGGTGCCCGGCCGGCAGGCAGACGTAGAACGGGTCGTCGAGCAGGTGGCGGCGCTCGATCGCGGCGTCGACGAACGGCTCGAAGCCCGCCTCGAGCGTCAGCGCGATGTCGCACTCGCCGGCCTTCAGCGCCTCGACGCCCTCGGCGGGCTCGCGCGGGGCCAGCGTCACCTCGACGCCGGGATGGCGCGCTCGGAAGCTCGCGATCGCACGGGGGGCGATCGTGGCCCCGGCGGACGGAAACGAGACGAGCCGAAGACGCCCGCTGCGCACGCCCGCGATCGCGTCGAGCTCGGCCTCCGCGTCGGCCAGCCGGGCCAGGATGACGTCGGCGTGCGCGACGAGCGCGCGCCCGGCCTCCGTCAGCCGCACCCCGCGCGCGCTGCGCTCGACGAGGACGGTTGCGGCCTCGCGCTCGAGGGCGGCGATCTGCTGCGAGACCGCCGACTGCGTGTAGGCGAGGGACTCCGCCGCCGCCGAGAACGAACCCCGCGACGCGACCTCGCGCAGGACCTTCAAGCGCTTCACGTCGAGCATTAGCGCAGCTTATCGGCGTTGCCGTGAAATGTCATTTGTGCTGATGATGCGCCGCTGCGACATTTGCTCGTGTCCACGCAGAAGGGAGCCGACCATGTCTCAGCAGATCACCGACGCGATCGTCATCCGGCACGCCAGCGGCTGCGCTGCCGACGCCGCGCTGCTCGCGACCCTCGCGGCGCTCGACGATCGCGCCCCGCTCACCGGGCCGGCGCTCATCGCCGAGGTCGACGGGCATCCGCGGGCGGCGCTCGACCTGCACGACGGCAGCGTCGCGGCCGACCCGTTCGCCCGCACGGTCGAGCTCGTCGAGCTGCTGCGCCTGCACGCCCGCGGGTCGCGCCGGCCGCGCGGCTCGCTGCGCGCGCGCGCGGCCGCGCTGCTGGCTCCCTCCGCCGGCTGCGTCTGACGCCGCCGTCCGCTGCGTCGCGGCGGCCCTCGACGGGGGCCGCCGCGCGCCGCGGGAGACGATCTTCGTCGACGTGCGAACGTTTGGGCCCGCGCGATCCGTTACGTGTGTCATGGACTGCATTCGAGGCGCCCAGCGACGCGTCGATCCGGCCGACCGCGAGCGCGCCGTCACCGTCGTGCTGGCCGACGACAGCGACCTCTACCGGCGGGCGATGCGCAAGGCGATCGAGTCCGACGGGCGCCTCGCGCTCGTCGCGGAGGTCAGCGACGGCGCCGCGGCCCTCGCCGCGATCCGCGAGCTGCGGCCCGACGCCGCGCTGCTGGACCTGCAGATGCCCGCGCTCGACGGCGTCGAGGTCTGCCGCCGCGCACGGGCCGAGCCGCCGGCTCCTCGCACGCGCTTCGTGCTCGTCAGCGCCCAGCTCAGCTGCGACGCGCAGGACCGCGCGCGCGCCTGCGGCATGGACCACCGGCGCGAGAAGACGACGCCGCGCGACGAGCTCTGCGATCTGCTCGCCGACGCCGCGACGGCCCGCGCCTGATCGATCGCCCGCCAGCGGCGGGCGCTCGCCGACGCCGCGACGGCCCGCGCCTGATCGATCGCCCGCGAGCCGCGGGCGCGCCGCGCATCCTGCCGGCGGGGACGGCATGCCGTAGGTTCCATCGCACATGGCGCGACGTGTCTCGGTGTACGTCGGTGAGGACCACCCCATCTACCTCGAGGGACTGGTTCGCGCGCTGGCGCAGCGCCCGGACTTCGAGGTCGTCGGCTCCTCGCAGGACGGGCGCGAGGCGCTCGCCGAGATCCGCGCGCTGCAGCCCGACGTGGCGGTGCTCGACGAGAGCATGCCCGGGCTGCTCGGCAACGAGGTCCTGCAGGCGATCAGCCGCGACGGGCTGTCGACGCGGGTGATCATGCTGACGGCGTCGCTCGACAGCGCGGTCGTCTTCCGCGCCGTCGCCAACGGCGTGCGCGCCTACCTCACCAAGGACTCCGACCGCGGCGCGATCTGCGACGCGGTCGCCGCGGTGGCGCGCGGCCAGACGGTGCTCGCGCCCGAGGTGCAGGCCGGCCTCGCCGACGAGGTGCGCCTGCGCCAGACCGACCAGCGTCCGCAGCTCTCGCGGCGCGAGCACGAGGTGCTCGCGCGCGCCGCCGGCGGGCTCAGCGCGCCCGAGATCGCCCGCGAGCTGCAGATCAGCACCGCCACGGTCAAGACGCACCTGCGCAACCTCTACGACAAGCTCGGCGTCTCCGAGCGCGCCGCCGCGGTCGCCGAGGCGATGCGCCGCGGATTGCTCGAGTAGGGCGCCGCGCCCTCGTCCGATCGGATGAGCCGGGGCTACTGCGAAGGTCGATGCCGTCGGTCGATTGTCCTGCATGCGGTCGTAGGCGAGGATCGCCACAGGCACGGAGGCCCACGGTCCCGCTGGCTAGATGGCCACCGTAGGGGCAGGACACGGGATCCGCGCGCGCCACCGCTTCGGAGGGCAGGGAAGCCCGCCGACGCGGTGGTCGCGCCCCCGTCGTGATGTGATGGGGACATCACGCAGCGCGACTTCACGTGGCAGGACGGCGAGCGGACGGTCCACTTCGGCTCCGGCGCGATCGCCGCCGCGCTGCCGAGGCTCGGCACGCAGTACGCGCTGCTGACGACCGGCCGGGCGCTGGCCATGGCGCCCGCGATCGGCGCGCGCGCGGGCGCGCTGCACCTCGTGGCGCCGGGACGCGTCGACGAGCTCGCCGGCGAGCTGCTGGGCTGCGTCGCGCCCGCCACGCTCATCGTCGCGCTCGGCGGGGGGCGCGTCATCGACACCGCGAAGGCCCTGGCCGCCGCACGCCCTCCCCGTGACCGGCCGCTCGTGGCCGCGGTACCCACGACGCTGAGCGCGGCGGAGATGACGGCCATCCACCGGCGTGCCGCCGGCGCCGACGGCACGCTGCCGGGCGCGCGCCCGGCGCTCGTCGTCAACGACCCGCGGCTGAGCGCCTCGCAGCCCGCCGCCGAGCTCGCCGCGAGCGCGGCGAACGCGCTCGGGCACGCCGCCGAGGCCCGGGCCACGCGCCGTGCGAGCCCGCTGCCGACGCTCTGCGGCCGCGAGGCCGCGCGCCTCATCGGCGTGGCCTACGCGGGCGACGGCGAGCCCGACCGCGAGACGCTCGCGCTCGCGGCGCTGCTGTCGGGCTGCGCGCTGGACGGCGCCGGCTACGGGCTGCACCACGTCATGGCGCAGACGCTCGCCCGCCACGCCGGCGTGGGACACGGCCAGTCCAACGCCGTGATGCTGGCGCACACGCTCGCCGCGCTCGCTCGGCGCGGCGCGCCGTGCGCGGACCTCGTCGAGCTCGCCGCGCTGCTCGCCCGGCGCGCCGGCGCCGTGCGGCTGCGGGACCTCGGCGTCGACGAGGCAGCGCTCGACGCCTGCGCCGACGCCGCGGCCCGGCGGCCGCAGCTCGACGAGACCCCGCCGCGAGCCGACCGCGACGAGCTGCGCGCGCTCTACGGCGCCGCGTTCTGAGCGCCGTGAGCCACGAGGGCGACGATCCGATCCTCGACGCCGGCGTCACGGCCCAGTTCGCCGGCCTGTTCGACGCCGGCGAGCTGCGCGACGTCGTCGAGGAGTGGCGGGCCGACGGCGAGGCCGCCCTGCGCGCCGTCGACGCCGCGGTCGCCGGCGGCGACCTCGGGCGCGTCGGCGAGATCGCCCACCGGACCGCCGGCGGCGGGCTGGCGCTCGGCGCCGCGAGGCTCGCGCGGGCCTGCGAGCGTCTGCGCGCGGCCGCCGAGGCCGGCACGCACGTCACCGCAGCCGACGTGGCCCCGCTGCGCGAGGCGTTCGAGCTCACGCACGCCGCGCTGGTCGACATGGCCGCGCGGCGCGCGGGCTAGCCGCGTTGTCCGCGCTTCCGACGGACAACGCGCTAGCGGGTCATCCAGCAACGCTCGACCGGGTGAGACGTCTGTGGATGACCGACGACGGGCGCCGCGGCCCGGCGCCCGAGCGCGCGATACTGCGGCGATGCTCGACCTGCTGACGCAGGCGCTCGCGCAGGCGCCGGCGCGCTGCTCATATGCCGAGGCGCGTCATGTCGCAACCGACGAGCAGGACCTGCTCGTGCGCAACGGGCGCATCGACCACCTCGACCACGGCGCCAGCGACGGCGTCGGCGTGCGGGTCCGCTGCGCGGGCCGCTGGGGGTTCGCCGCGACGCGCGACGTCACCGCGGCGGGGCTCGAGCGGGCGCTCGCGCGGGCGCTCGCGATCGCCGCGAGCCAGCCCCCGGCGCCGGCGTCGGCCCGCAGCCCGACCGCGATCGAGGCCGCGCGCGGCCACTGGGCCGCCGCCTACGAACGTGATCCGTTCGACGTCGCCCTGGAGGAGAAGCTCGAGCTGCTGTTCGCCGCCGAGCGGGCGCTGCGCACCGATCCGCGGATCGTGCGCTCCGACGCGGCCTGCGCGAGTCGCCGCGTGCGCACCGCGTTCGCCTCGACGGAGGGAGCCGGCTGCACGCAGGAGCGCGTCGAGTGCGGCGCGACGATCACGGCGGTCGCCGTCGACGGCGCCGAGCTGCAGGTGCGCTCCTTCCCCGGCGCGCACGGCGGCTCGTCGGCCTGCGCGGGCTGGGAGCACGTGCTCGCGCTCGATCTCGCCGGCGAGGCGCCGCGCGTCGCCGCCGAGGCCGTCGAGCTGCTCACCGCGCCCGACTGCCCGCCCGGCCGCCGGACCGTCATCCTCGACGGCGAGCAGCTCGCGCTGCAGATCCACGAGTCGATCGGGCATGCGCTCGAGCTCGACCGGATGCTGCTCATGGAGGCCTCGTACGCGGGCACGAGCTGGGTGACGGCGGCCGACCTCGGCTCGCTGCGCTACGGCTCCGAGCAGCTGAGCATCACGGCCGACGCGACGCTGGCGGGCGGGCTTGGCACGTTCGGCTGGGACGACGAGGGCGTCGCCGCCGCGCGCACGCCGCTCATCGAGGCCGGGATCCTGCGCGCCGCGCTGTCGGACCGCGGATCGGCCGCGGCGGTCGGCCTGGCGCGCTCGGGCGGCTGCGCCCGCGCGGACGGCTTCGCGCGCCAGCCGATCGTGCGGATGACGAACGTCTCGATCGAGCCCGGCGACGCCGGCTCGCTCGCCGACCTCGTCGCCGACACCGACGACGGCCTCGTTCTCGAGACGAACCGCTCGTGGTCGATCGACGACCGCCGGCTGCACTTCCAGTTCGGCACCGAGGTGGCGCGCGAGATCCGCGGCGGCAGGCTCGGGCGCCTGCTGCGCAACCCGAGCTACGCCGGCGTGACGCCGCAGTTCTGGAGCGCGCTGGACGCCGTCTGCTCGGCGTCCGAATGGCGGCTGTGGGGCGTGGGCAACTGCGGCAAGGGCGAGCCGGGCCAGGTCATGCGCGTCTCCCATGGCGCCGCACCGGCGCGCTTTCGCGACGTCGAGGTGGGCGTCGCGTGATGGCTGCGGCGCCGGGCCAGGCGCCGCTGCGGACGGCCGAGCGCGCGCTCGCGCTGGCCGCGGGGGGCGGCGACGACGTCCAGGTGACCGTCGTGCGCGAGCGGTCGCTCATGTCGCGCTTCGCGCGCTCGGCGCCCACGCAGGCGACGCAGGTCGACGACACGTCGGTCGAGATCCTCGTCGTCCGCGACGGCCACGCGGCGCTCGCCTCGACGAACCGCCTCGACGAGGACGGCCTGCGGACCGCCGCGCGCCAGGCCGCCGCTGCCGCCCGGGTGGCGGCCGCCGCCGGGCCGGGCCGCCATCCCGGGCTGCCGCGCGACGGCGCGCAGCCGCCCATCCGAGCGGCCGGCGGCGACGAGGCGCGACAGCTGGACGCGTCGCGCGCCGGCGGCGCGCTGGCGACGAGCTTCGCGGTCGCCGCCGAGCACGGCCTGGAGGCCTTCGGCACCTGGACGGCCGGCTGCGTGCGGACCGCGATCGCGTCGTCCGCCGGGCTGCGCTGCGAGGAGGAGGTGAGCGACGCGTTCATGAAGGTCGTCTGCCGCGACGCGGCCGGGCGCGCGGGCTTCGCCAGCTCGACGGCAGCGACCGCCGGCGCGATCGATCCGGCCGCGACCGCCCGCCGCGCGGCGCGCAAGGTGAGCGACGCGCCGCTCGCCGAGCTCGGCCCGGGCAGCTATCCGGTCGTGCTCGAGCCCGAAGCCGTCGCCGAGCTGCTGACGTTCCTCGGGGCACTGGCGTTCAACGGCCTGTCGCACGCCGAGGGCCGCGGCGCGCTGAGCGGGCGCCTGGGCGAAGCCGTCGCCGCCGCCGCGATCGACCTCTCGGACGACCCGAGCGATCCGCGAACGCTGCGCCGGTCCTTCGACTTCGAGGGCGTGCCCAAGCAGCCGCTGGCGCTCATCGCGGACGGCGTGGCGCGCGCGGTCACCCACGACCGCGGCTCCGCCGCGCTCGCCGGCGGCGGCGCGCGGTCCACCGGGCACGCGACCCGGGCGGGCGGCTCGCCGGACGGCCCCGCCCCCACGAACCTCGTGCTCGCGGGCGGGGCGGCGGCCGACGCCGCCGAGCTCGCGGCGCCGATCGAGCGCGGCATCTACGTCACGCGGCTGTGGTACGTCAACACCGTCCGAGAGCGCGAGACGCTGCTGACCGGCATGACCCGCGAGGGCACCTTCCTCATCGAGGACGGGGCGATCACGCGCCCGCTGCGCGACGTGCGCTTCACCGACTCCGTGCTGGGGATCCTCGCCGGCACGCAGGCGCTGACCCGCGGGCGCCGGCTCGTCGGCGAGGGCGACTTCTACGGCCGGCGCTTCGCGCGCGGCGTGGTCTGCCCGGCGCTGCGCGCCGCGAGCCTGCGCGTGACCGGCGCGACGACCTGACGCGCCGCGTCAGATCTTCAGCAGGGCGATCGTGTTCAGCACCCACACGAGCGCGAAGCCGATCGTCCAGCGGTTCAGGTTGCGCTCGACGAGCGATCCGCCGCCGAACGGGCCCGAGCCGGTGCCGACGCCGAAGGCGCCCGACAGGCCCGCGTCCTTGCCGGAGTGCATGAGCACGAGGAAGATGACGGAGATCGAGAGGACGATCTGGACGGCGGAGAGGATCGACTCCATGCCCGCAGGGTACCTCAGCCGCGCGCGTCGTCGAGCGCCTTGAGGATCGCGACCGCCTCGGCGCGCAGCTGGCGGTCCAGCGCCCGGTGGTCCTCGGCCGACAGCTTGCCCGTCCGCAGGTCCAGCTCGGCGTCGCGGATCTCGCGGTACTTGGCCTCACGCCGCGCCTCGAGCTCGGCGATCTCGTCGGCCGACTCGTCGTGGGCGCGCCGCGCCGCACCGCTGCGCAGCGGCGCGCCGACGAGCGCGACGACGGCTCCGATCACGACGAGGATGACGAGCAGGGCGACGATGTCCACGGACCGGGGCGCCTACGCGCGTCCGAGCTCTTCGGCGACGCGTGCCGCGTAGCGCGCGCTGACGCGGCGCCGGGCGGCGTCGGGCGCCGGCCACAGCGCGATGAGCCCGCCGAGGAAGACGACGATCGACCCGACCCAGATCCACGTCACGAGCGGCGACGCGATGACGCGGAACGTCGCCTCCGGGCGGTCGGCCATGTAGCTGTCGACGATCCCGCGCAGCGCGACGCCGAGCGCCTGGCCCTCCAGCTGCGGCGCCAGCTTGCCGGCGGCGGCCGCGAAGACGCGGTCGCCGCGCTCGATCGTCGGCTCCAGGCGGGTGATGTCGGGCGACATCGCCGTCCAGACGTCGCGCCGCAGGCCCGCGTCGAGCCCGACCTCGCTCGTCGCCTCGCCCTCGAAGAAGCGCCCGACCGGACCCAGCCCGCCGACGTCGCGCGACGGGTAGTAGCCGCGTTCGGGCCGCAGCGTCGTCACGTGCCGGCCGTCGCGGCGCACGTCGACGACGGCGCCGAAGGAGATCTTCTCGAGCTCGCCCGCGCGCGCCGAGATCCGCGACGTCGGCCGGACGTAGGTGAACGAGTACCCGCCCGAGCTCACGCTCTGGCCGGGCGCCAGCCGCACGTCGCGCGCGTCGTCGAACGCCGAGGACGCCGCGACGCCGACGAACAGCAGCGCCATCCCCACGTGCACGAGGTAGCCGCCGTAGCGGCGGCGGTTGCGTCCCACGAGCGAGCGCAAGCGCGCGCAGCGGGCCCTCGCCGGTCATCGCGCGGCGCACCCCGACGCCGCGCCAGAACTCCTGGCCGACGCTCGCCACGACGAACGCGCCGCAGACGAACATCGCCAGCGCCAGCGGCTTGCCGGCGACGCCGAGCGCCCCCAGCGCGGCCCCCAGGCCGAGCGCGACCGCCACCGGGGCCAGGAAGTTGCGCCGCGCGTTGGCGACGGTCGCCCGGCGCCATGCGATCACCGGCCCGATCCCGCTGAGCAGGACGAGCACGATCGCCAGCGGGACCGTGTACTGGTCAAACCACGGGGGCCCGAGCGCGCGCCGGGTGCCGGTCAGCGCCTCGGCGATGAGCGGCCAGAACGTGCCCCAGAACACGACGAACGCCATCGCCACGAGCACGACGTTGTTCAGCAGGAAGACCGCCTCGCGCGACAGCAGCGAGTCGAGGCGATGCTCGGAGCGCAGCTGGGCTCGTCGCCACACGACGAGCCCGATCGAGCCGCTGACCATCGCCGCGATGAGGATCACGAACGGCACGCCGAGCGTCGAGGCGCCGAAGGCGTGGATCGAGTCGAGGATCCCCGAGCGCACGAGGAACGTCCCGAGGATCGCGAGCGTCCCCGTCGCCAGCACGAGCGACACGTTCCAGGTCTTCAGCATCCCGCGCTTCTCCTGGATCATGATCGAGTGGATGAACGCGGTGCCGGTCAGCCACGGCAGCAGCGAGGCGTTCTCGACGGGGTCCCAGGCCCAGTAGCCGCCCCAGCCCAGCTCGGTGTAGGACCAGCGCGCGCCGAGCAGGATCCCGATGCCGAGAAACAGCCACGCGGCGAGCGCGAAGCGGCGCGTCGCACGGATCCAGTCGGCCGCGCCGACCTGGCGCGCGATGAGCGCGCCGACGGCGAACGCGAACGGGATCGTGAACAGCGTGTAGCCCGAGTACAGCATCGGGGGGTGGATCATCATGCTCGGGTGGCGCAGGAGCGGGTTGAGGCCCGCCCCGTCCGCCGGCGCGATCGCGAGCAGGCCGAAGGGCGTCTCCTTGAAGACGAGCAGGCCGGCGAAGAACGCCGCGAAGCCGAGCAGGACGGCCGTCGCGTGCGGCGCCACGCGGCGCAGCTGGCGGCGGGTGAGGAACAGCACGAGGCTCGCCCACAGCGACAGCAGCCAGAGCCACAGCAGCAGCGAGCCCTCCTGCGAGGACCAGGCGGCGGCCGCCTTGTAGAACGTCGGCGTCGTCGTCGACGAGTGCGCGGCGACGGTGGCGAACGTGAAGTCCGAGCGCAGGAACGCGAACTCGAGGATCGCGAACGCGCCGGTGACGAGGGCGGCGATCGCGTAGACGCTGCGCCGGCCGGAGGCGACCCAGTCGTCGCGCCCGCGCACGACGCCGTAGATCGACGCGGCGATCCCGTAGAACGCGACGGCGAGGGCGAGGATCAGCAGCGCGCGGCCGACGGTGGCCATCAGCGCCTCAGGATCGCTGCGTGGCGTCTTCGGTGAACTTCGAGGGGCACTTCGTCACGAGCGAGTCGCGCTCGCCGACGAACGTCGCGCCCTGCTTGCGCACGGTGACGATGACCTCGCGGCCCTCGCGGAACGGATCGGGCACCGCGCCGCGGTAGGTCACCGGCACCGAGGCCGTCCCGTCGCGGTCGCGCACCCGGAAGTCGATCCCGCCGGAGGTCGGGCGGACCGAGCCGTCGACGACCTTCCCGGTGAGCTGGTAGGAGGCCGTGGCCGTGGCCGCGACCGTCGACAGCTCGCTCGGCGTGACCGCCTGGCTGGAGGCGCTCAGGCTCGTGACGACGAGCGCGCAGGCGAGCACGACGGCGGCCGAGAGCGCGACGACGAGGCGGATCTTGCGTTTGCGGGCAGGCGCCATCGACGGGCAAGTATCGCAGCCGCGCGCCGCGGCCAAGCCGCCCCGCGCGCCGGATGGCGCGCCCGCGATAGGGAAACGTCCATCGACACAGAAACCTTTCGGGATGCGCGGAGTCCTTGTCGATAGAGCCGCCATGACCGCCATGACCGTCCACCAGCTCCTGCACCCGCACAAGGCCGTCCTGCGCCGGCGGGTCCACGTCGTGCCGGCTCCGGCCCCGCCCCCGGAGCCCCTGCACCCCGCCGAGCGGCGCATGCGCGGCGCCGGCGGACCGGACGACCGCGCCTGCTACTCGTGTAGCTGCGGGTACGTGTTCCTCGCGCCGGTCTCGACGACGGTGCAGTGCCCGCACTGCCACACCGAGCAGTCCTGGTAGCGACGCCCCGGCCGCGCGCGCCGGGACCTACAGCAGGCGGGTGGCGCCGGCGCCCTGAAACTCGATGTTGCGCGCGAGGCCCTCGAGCTCGAGCGGCTCCGACGAGCCCCCGTCGGCGACGTCGACGACCTGCGCGCGGCGTCGCGTCGCGCGGATGCCGACGGTCTTGAAGCTCACCTCGGTCGTCGCGTCCTCGAGCTCGAGATCGGGCAAGAAGACGGTCAGCGTGATCGTGCGCAGGTGGGAGATGCCGTCCAGCGTGACGCTGACCTCCAGGCCCCGAGCGCTGCGGAACGTCGTGATCTCGTCGCCCTGGAAGCTGTGCTCGCCGAACGGTCCGTCGTAGTGCAGGCGCGGCGCGCCGCCGAAGGCGACCGGCGCGTATGTGATCTTCGTGTCCTCGTACGTCAGCTCGAAGATGTTCGGACCTTGTGACGGGGACGTCTCTGCGGCCTGGACATCAGGCATGGGGCGAACCTCCGTTCCGTCAGCGCATTGAACGCGGGATGGTGAGGCCATCGGGCCGCGCTGTCCAGCCGATCGGCGTCGTTTTTATCGCGCTCTTACGCGTACGCGGCGGTTCAGTCGTGCGCGACGAGCTCCGCGCCGAGCCGCGTCGCAAGGCCCCGAGCGCCCTGGCGCATGACCCAGTCGTGGTTCCACGCGAACGCCGGACGGGCCAGCGGCGCGATCCGGTTCATCCACGCGCGCGTCGTCGACACGTCCCAGCTGTAGACGAGCGCCGTACCCGCGGCGCCCTCGTACAGGCGCCAGATGCCGACGCCCTCGAGCTCTCCGCTGGCGTGCCCCTCGAGCAGGTACGGGGGCTCGGAGCGCGTGATGCGCATGTCGAACTGAAGCGAGTAGGGCAGCCTGCTGCGCCACTGCAGCCGCGACAGGGAGCCGAGGCCGTGCTCGCCGCCGGCCTCGAGCTCGGTGACGCTGCGCACCCCCTTCCACCACTCCGGGTAGGTCTCGCTCTCGGAGATGACGTCCCACGCGTCCTGGATCGGAGCGCTGACGCACCACGTCGTGAGGAAGCTGTAGGCGGCCATGGGGGCGCCGCGAGGATAACGCCGTCGCGACGGCGCGACCAGTGGCGCCCGTGAAGCGGACGACGGGTCTCGAACCCGCGACCTTTGGCTTGGGAAGCCAACGCTCTACCAGCTGAGCTACGTCCGCGCTGCCCGCTGATTCTACGAGGCCGGCGCGCGCTGCGGGCGCCCGCTTCTACCCTGGACGGCCGATGAAGCGCGCACTCACCCCGATCGTCGCCGGCATCGCCGCGCTGTGCCTCGTCGGCCTGCTCGCCTACGGCCTGTCGGCCCGCACGACCGACAGCTCGCTGGAGCAGGCGATCGCGGCAGGGCAGCTCCCGATCGCGCCGAGCGCCCCGCTGCCGATGCTCGGCGCTCCCGGCACCCGGTCCGTCGCGGGGCTGCGCGGGCAGGTCGTCGTGCTGAACTTCTGGGCGTCGTGGTGCAAGCCGTGCAAGGCCGAGGCGCCGATCCTCGAGCGCGCGCACCAGCGCCTGCGGCGCAGCGGCGAGGGCACGGTCCTCGGCGTGACGTACGACGACTCGACGCCCGCGTCGCTGCGCTTCGCCAGCGAGAACGACATGAGCTTCCCCAGCGTGCGCGACGTCGGGACGAAGCTCGCCGACCGCTACGGGACGACCTACGTGCCCGAGACGTTCGTCATCGATCGCGCGGGCCGCATCGTCGCGATGCGCCGCGGCCAGATCGACCAGGAGTTCGTCGACGCCGCGCTCGCGAAGGCCCGATGAGGACGCGCTCCACGATCGCGCTGGCATGCGCCGTCGCGACGCTCGCGATCGCCGGCGCCGCGCACGCCGCGGCCCCCAGGACCGACCTCGTCGACGTCGAGGACGAGGTCATGTGCGTCACCTGCGGGGTCCCGCTCAACATCGCGCAGGGCCCGCAGCCCGACAGCGAGCGCGCGCTGATCCGCGAGCTCATCGCCGAGGGCAGGACGAAGGACCAGATCAAGCGGGCCCTCGTCGCCGAGTACGGCGAGCAGGTCCTCGCGCTGCCCCGCCGCGACGGCTTCGGGATCACCGCCTACGTGATCCCGCTCGCCCTGCTCGCGCTCGTGCTCGCCGCGCTCGCGCTGCTCGTGCCGCGCTGGCGGCGGCGCGCTGGCGCCGGCATCGCGGGGACGCGGGGCGCCGGCGGCGGCGCGCCGCTCAGCGACGAGGACGCCCGCCGGCTCGACGCGGACCTCGCGCGCTACGACGCCTGAGCATCGCGCGACATCTGGTCGGGCGCGCTGACGCCGAGCAGCGCCAGCCCGCGTGCCATCGTCCGCTTCGCGGCGAGGCTGAGCGCGATGCGCAGCGACTCCACGCCCTCGCCCTCGGCCCCGACGACCTGGCAGTCGCGGTAGAACGCGGTGAACGTCTGCGCGAGCTCGAGCGTGTAGGCGGCGATCCGGTGCGGCGCGCGCCGCTCGGTGGCCTCGGCGACCTCGTCGGGGAAGGCCAGCAGCTTCTTGACGAGCGCGCGCTCGGCGGGCTGCAGCGCGCCCGCGTAGCGCCCGGCCTCGGCGACGGCCTCCTTCGTGCGCCAGTTGCCGCCGGCCTTGCGCATGATCGACGCGATCCGCGCGTGGGCGTACTGCACGTAGTAGACGGGGTTCTCGTTGGACTGCTCGCGCGCGAGGTCGAGGTCGAGGTCGACCATCGTGTCGTGCGAGCGCTGCAGCATGAAGAAGCGCGCCGCGTCGGGGCCGATCTGCGCGAGCAGCTCGTCGAGCGTGACGAAGTCCCCGCGGCGCTTGGACATCGACGAGCGCTCGCCGCGCTCGACGAGGTTGACGAACTGCATGATGATGAGCTCCAGCGTGCCCGGCGAAGCGCCGAGCGCCTCCAGCGCCGCGTACATCCGGGCGACGTGGCCGTGATGGTCAGATCCCCAGGCGGCGATGAGCAGGTCAAAGCCACGCTCGAGCTTGTCGAGGTGGTAGGCGATGTCGGCCGCGAAGTAGGTCGGCTCGCCGGTCGAGCGCTCCAGGACGTCGTCCTTGGCTTCGCCGTGGCCGGTCGTGCGCAGCCACAGGGCGCCCTCGGAGCGGTACGTCTCGCCGCGCGCCGCGAGCTCGTCGAAGGCGTGCTGCACCGCCGACGGCTCGCCGCGATGCAGCGAGGACTCCGCAAACCAGACGTCGAACTCGACGCCGATCGCGAGCATCGACGCGCGGATCCCCTCGACGATGAGGTGCACGCCGCGCTCGGCGACGATCTCGACGTCGTCGGTCGCCGCGCCGGGGATCCGCCGGGCGAGCGCGCGCACGTAGTCGCCCGCGTAGCCGCCCTCGGGAACCTCCTCGCCGCGGGCGCGGGCCTGGATCGACTCCCCGAAGCGCCGCACCTGCCCCCCGCTGTCGTTGATGTAGTACTCCCGCGTGACCTCGTGGCCGCTGAACTCCAGCAGCCGCGCGAGCGAGTCGCCGTAGGCCGCGTGCCGCCCGCCGGCCGCGGTCATCGGGCCGGTCGGGTTGGCGGAGACGAACTCCACGTTGACGCGCTGCACCGGATCAGCCGTCGCGCCGCCGAAGGCGTCGCCCGCCTCGAGCATGTGCGCGAGCGCGGAGACGTACCAGGCGTCGGCGAGAAACAGGTTCAAGAAGCCGGGGCCGGCGACCTCGACGCGCTGCAGCGAGGCGCCGAGGCGCTGCTCGAGCTCGTCGGCGAGCCGTCCGGCGACGTCGCGCGGCGGCGCTCCCGCGGCCGGCGCGAGCAGCATCGCCGCGTTCGTCGAGTAGTCGCCGAAACCGGCCTTCTTGGGACGCTCGAGCGTGGGTGGCGCGGCCGGCAGCGCCGCTTCGCCCGCGACGGCGCCGGAGGCGGCGAGCACCGCGTCGCGAAGCTTGGAGAGTGGACTGGGCACGCAGCCAGCGTATCGGCGCGTCGCCGAGGGCGAGCGTGCTCAGTGGTGGTAGGGCTCGCCGGCGAGGATCTTGTGCCCGCGGTAGAGCTGCTCGAGCAGGACGACGCGCGCGAGCTGATGGGGCAGCGTCAGCGGGCCGAGCGAGAAGCGGTGGTCGACGGCGTCCAGCTTGAGGCCGAGCGGTCCGCCGACGACGAAGCAGACGTCGCGCCCGGCCTGCCGGCGATCCTCGAGGAAGCGCGCGAACGCCAGGGAGTCCAGCTGCTCGCCCTCTCGCGCGAGCAGGGACACGAAGGCGCGCTGCGGGACCCTGCCGGTGACGCGCTCCTCCTCGCGCACCTCGATCAGCTCGACGCGCGCGTGGCGCCCGAGCAGCCTGACGTAGTGGGCGACGTCGTCGGCATACGGCGGGCGCAGCCGCCCGACGGCGAGGACGATGATCCGCACGCTGCGATACTAGATCGGGCGATGTCCGACGAAGACGACGGCGAACGTCACATCAACATCCACTTCTCGCCCGAGGTGATGGCGGGCGTGTACGCGAACTTCGCGAACGTGTCGTTCTCGGACTACGAGTTCACGATCACGTTCGCGCGCGTCGACCACGAGATCGAGGCCGACGAGATCCCCGGCGTCGTCGTGACGCGCGTCAACCTCTCGCCGAAGTTCATGGGCGAGCTGGCCGAGGCGCTCGCCGACTCGTACTCGAAGTTCCGCACCCGCGAGGGCATCAAGAACCTGCCCGAGTTCGGCGGCGGTCCCGCGCCGGGCGACGGCGACGCCTGAGCACGCGGCGAGACAGACCGGTCACAGCCTTGCGGCGCGGGCGCTCCTGCGCCACCATCGTGCGCGCCCATGGCGTTCATCGACCACGATCTACGAGAGCTCATCGAGCGCGCCGCCGCCGAGGGCATCGGCATGGACGACATCGAGCATGACCTGCTCGAGCCGGCGCGCCTCCCGCGCGAGGAGCACGACGCGCTCTGGCTCTACGCGCTCGGCTGCCGCGAGCGACCGACGCGCAGGACGATCCCGCTCGTCTCGGGCTGAGCCGGCGGCAGGCCCGCTCGTCAGCCGCGCGCGCCGCGCTGGTAGGCGACGCCGATGCCGATGCGCTCGATCGCCGGAGGATGGGTGGCGAGCAGCAGCGTCTGCCACGCCGGCGGGTCGGGATCGGCGAGGTTGCGCAGCGCGATCCGCCGCTCGAAGGAGATGAACGGCTCGGGCTCGCCCGTCAGCGTCAGCGCGTAGGAGTCCGCGCGCGCCTCGATCGCGCGGCTGAGCTGGTTGGAGATCGTCGTCAGCGTCGTCGTCACGAGGACGAGGCTGAGCGCGAGCGCCGGCAGCGTGGCCGGGCCCGGCTCGCCCGGCGCCAGGCGCCGCGTCAGCGCGGCGACCGCGAAGAGGCCGAACGGGGCCACGAGCGCCAGGTACAGCAGGCCGTGCGGCACGTCGCGGTAGTGCACGTGGGCGAGCTCGTGGGCGACGACGAGGCGCAGCTCGTCGCGGTCGAAGTTGTCGGTCAGCGTGTCGTAGAGGACGACCCGCTTCGTCGCGCCCAGGCCGGTCACGTACGCGTTCGCCGCGCTCGTGCGGCGGCTGGCGTCGACGGCGAGGACCTCGCCCACGTCGACCCCGGCGCGGCGCGCGAGCGCCAGCACGTCGTCGCGCGCCTGGCCGGCGGGCAGCGCCTTGAAGTCGTTGAACAGCGGATCGAGCACGACCGGCCCGGCGTAGATCGTGCCCACGCCGAACGCGACGACGACCACCGTCCCCGGGACCCACCAGCCGCGCGGCAGCCGGCGCATGAGGGCGATCGCGGTCGCCGCCCCGAGCGCGGCGACGAGCGCGCCGAGCGCGCCCGAGATCGCCTTGTCGCGCGCGTACCCGGTCCACGGCTGGGTGACGAGCCCGACGTCCTTGGCCCGCTCGCGCGAGACCGCCTGCAGCGGCAGGATCGCGACGGTCACCGCCACCGACAGCGCGGCGCCCGCGATGCCCGCCGCCAGCACCGGACGGCGAAACGGTCCGCGCAGCCGGCGCGGCGGTCGCGCGGCCAGCAACGCGAGCAGCCCGAGCTCCACGACGAGGACGCCGCCGTAGAGCGCCAGCTGGGGTCGCCGGTAGTCGCGGGCACGCTCGATCTGGGAAGCGCTGAAGTACGATTGCGCGGGCAGGGGAGCGGGCTCGATGACACCGCTGCGCGGTCGCAGGAGCACCACGGCTGCTTCCGCGGCGAGCACGGCGGCGACGATCGCCACTCCCCAGCGCAGGCGTGCCCGATCCACGGCCTTCACTGTACGAGATGCAGGTCGCCATCCTCTCCGACATCCACGGCAACCGGCACGCCTTCGAGGCGGTCCTCGCCGACGCCGAGCTCGTCGGCGCCGACGAGATGTGGTGCCTCGGCGATCTCGTCGGCTACGGCGCCGATCCCGACGCCTGCGTCGAGCTCGCGCGGCGCCATGCGGTCATCTGCCTGGCCGGCAACCACGACATGGGCGTGACCGGGGCGATCGGCCTCGACGAGTTCTCGACCGGCGCCGCGATCGCCGCACGCTGGACGCAGGAGACGCTCAGCGAGCCCAACATGGCGTACCTCGACGCCCTGCGGCCCGCGGGCGAGGAGTCCGCGGTCGGCCTCTACCACGCGAGCCCGCGCGATCCGGTCTGGGAGTACGTGCTCAGCGCGCTGCTCGCCGAGCTGTGCCTCGACGCGCAGCGCCAGCGCCTGGCCCTCATCGGGCACTCGCACGTCGCGCTGTCGTTCAACCGCCCCGAGGGCGAGGTCGCCACCGGCCAGGCGCGGCGCGACGGCGACGAGCTCGACGTCGGAGCGCGAACCGGCGAGTGGCTGCTGAACCCCGGCTCGGTCGGCCAGCCGCGCGACGGCGATGCCCGCGCCGCCTGGATGCTGCTCGACCTCGACCGCTGGCGAGCCCGCTGGCGACGCGTCGAGTACGACATCGCCGGCGCGGCCGCCGCGATCCGCGCCGCGCGGCTGCCCGACTCACTCGCCGAGCGGCTTGGGTACGGTCAATGATCGTGCGCCGGATGCTCCCCTACGTTCTCGCGGCGCTGCTCGGCGTCGGCGCCGCGCTGCTCGCCGCCTGCGCCGGCGGCACGACCCGCGGCATCCCGGCCGGCAGCGCCGGCGTCCTGAAGGAGGACGTCAAGGACGTGCTCCAGGCCGTCGAGGGCAACCGCTGCAAGGACGTGCCCGGCCAGCTGCGCCAGGTCGACGACCGCCTCGACGCGCTGCCGCCCTCGACCGACGACCAGCTCGCCCGCAGCCTGCGCGACGGCGTCCAGCAGCTGCGCGAGGTCGCGATCGAGGAGTGCAACGCCGAGCCCACGACGACGAGCGAGAAAACCGAGACGACGCCGGCCGAGACGACGCCGGCCGAGACGACGACCGAGACGACCACCACCCAGACGACGCCGCCCGTGACGACGCCGGCGCCCGAGACGACGCCCGCGCCCCCGCCGCCCACGACGACGACGCCGGCCCCGCCGCCGCCGCCGCCCGGCACGCCCGGCGGCGGCACGCCTCCGGAGGTCCCATGAGCGCCACCGTCATCGCGGGCCGCTACGAGCTCGGCGAGCGTCTCGGCTACGGGGGCATGTCGACGGTGCAGGTCGCCCTCGACCGCCGCCTCGAGCGCCAGGTCGCCGTCAAGCTGCTCGCCGAGCACCTCGCCGAGGACGACCAGTTCGTCTCGCGCTTTCGCCGCGAGGCGCTCTCGGCCGCGCGCCTCGTGCACCCGAACATCGTGCAGGTCTTCGACTTCGGGCTCGACGAGGCGAGCGGGCGCCACTACATCGTCATGGAGTACGTCCGCGGGCGCTCCGGCGCGGAGATCCTGCGCGAGGAGACGCGCCTCGGCGTCGCCGACACCCTCGAGCTGCTCGACGGCGCCTGCCGCGGCCTCGCCCACGCCCATCGGATGGGCGTCGTGCACCGCGACGTCAAGCCGGGCAACATCATGCGCTCCGACGACGGCGCGGTGAAGCTCGCCGACTTCGGGATCGCGAAGGCCGTCGGCCAGACGTCGCAGATCACGCAGGCCGGCTCGGTGCTCGGCACCGCCGCCTACCTCGCGCCCGAGCAGGCCAGCGGCGCGGAGGTCGGACCGCCCGCCGACCTGTACGGGCTCGGCGTCGTGACCTACCAGCTGCTCTCCGGCCGCCTGCCCTACGAGGCCAACTCGCTGACCGAGCTGGCGCTGCTGCAGCAGCGCGAGTACCCGCGTCGTCTGTACGAGGTCGTGCCCGACATCCCCCCGGCGCTCGCGCTCGCCGTCGAGAAGGCGCTCGCGCTCACGCCCGAGGACCGCTACGACGGCGCCGAGGACATGCGCCACGCGCTCCACGACGGCGCCCGCGGCATCGCGCCCGCCGGCGCCGACGCCACCGCCGCGACGTCGATGCTGGCACGCGACGAGCCGACCGCCGCGACGCGCGCCGTGCCGAGCTCGCAGCGCGCCCGCCGGCTGCAGCCGATGGCGCCGTCGGAGTCGCTGCCGCCGCCCCGCGACTACGAGCCGATCCCGCCGATGCCGCCCTCGCGGCGCGACACCCCGCCGCCGCGCCGCCGCGGCGCCGCGGGACGGATCGCCGCGGTCGTGATCGTCGCCGGCGTCCTCGCGGCGGTGATCGCCTTCGCGGTCGGCGACTCGCAGGGCGGCACCGCGGTCAAGATCTCGCCCGTCGACGGCGACACGACGAGCGAGGTCGTCGACCAGCTCGACCGGCTCATCGACGACAACACGCGCTAGTGGGTTTCCGGTCGAACGTTTCTGGATGACCCACTAGCTCGCGCCGGTCACGGCGACGCCCCGGCGCGCAGCGCGGCGGCCCGCTGCGCGAGCGTGCCGGCGCCGATCGCGTCGCGCAGGCTCCTCATCATCCGGGCGAGGTACGCGAGGTTGTGCAGCGTCAGCAGGCGCACGCCGGTCAGCTCGCGGTTCTTGAGCAGGTAGCGCAGGTAGCCGCGCGAGTGCCCGCCCGAGCACGCCGGGCACGGGCAGCCCGCCATGATCGGCTCGTCGGACTCGCGGTGACGCGCGCCGGTGAGGTCGACCCGCCAGCGCCGCTGCGGATCGGGCACGATCGCGACGCCGTGACGGCCCAGGCGCGTCGGCATCGCGCAGTCGAACGTGTCGATGCCGAGCTCGACGCCGCGGATGAGGTCGTCGACGTCGCCGACGCCGAGCAGGTGGCGCGGACGGGCCTCGTCGAGGGCCCGGACGGCCCAGCCGACGACCTCGTACATCTGCGCCTTCTCGGCCCCGAGCGAGCCGCCGATCGCGATCCCGTCGACCGGCCGGGATGCCACCGCCTGCGCGGATGCGACCCGCAGGTCCTCGTGCACCCCGCCCTGCACGATCCCGTAGACGAGCTGGCCGGCGCGGCCGTGCTCGCCGTGCCAGGCCAGGCAGCGATCCAGCCAGCGGTGGGTGCGCTGCGTCGAGCGGGCGGTGTACTCGCGGTCGACGTTGTACGGCGTGCACTCGTCGAACACGAGCGCGAGGTCCGAGCCGAGCGCCGCCTGGACGCGCATCGAGGTCTCGGGGGCCATGAAGTGCTCCGAGCCGTCGATGTAGGAGCGAAAGCGCACGCCCTCCTCGTCGATCGAGAGCACGCGGCCCATGCGGTCCGGGCCGCTCGGGGCGCGGCCCTTGATCTCGTCGGCGACCGTGCCGTGCCCCATGCTGAAGACCTGAAAGCCGCCCGAGTCGGTGATGATCGGCCGGCGCCAGCTCATGAACTCGTGCAGGCCGCCGAAGCGGGCGATCAGCTCGGCGCCCGGCTCCAGGAACAGGTGAAACGTGTTGCCGAGCACCATGTCGTAGCCAAGCGCCGCGACCTCGCGCGGCTCGAGGCCCTTGACGGTCGCCTTCGTCGCCAGCGGCACGAACGCCGGCGTTCGTACGTCGCCGTGCGCCGTATGAAGGATCCCGGCCCGCGCCTGCGAGCCGGGGTCCCGATGGATGATCTGCAGGGCGCTCATGCGCCCGCAGACTATGGACCGCCGCGGTGTCCGGCTGCGCGGCGCGGGCCGCGCAGGCGGACACCCGGCCGGGCGGCGCGTGCCGCCCGGGCCGGGCGGCGGCGAGCTACGCGGAGCCGCCTGCGGCGGTGCTGGCGGAGCCGGCGCCGTCGGACTCGATCGTCCTCGGCTCGGCCCCGCCGACGCCGATCTGCACCCGCCGCGGCTTGGCCTGCACGGGCTTGGGGATCCTGACCTCGAGCACGCCGTTGTCGAACGTCGCCGCGACGGCGTCCGCGTCGACGCCGTCGGGCAGCGTGAGCGCGCGCGAGAAGGCGCCGGACGCGCGCTCCAGGCGGTAGTAGCCCTTGTGCTGCTCCTCGCGCTCGGCCTTGCGCTCGCCCGAGATCGTGAGGACGTTCTTCTCGAGCTCGATGTTCACGTCGGCCTCGGTCATGCCGGGCAGGTCGGCCTTGAGCACGAAGTGCTCGCCGGTCTCGACGAGATCCATCGCGGGCAGCCAGCGCCGCGCGGCGCTGCCGTTGCCGGCGCCGGCGTGCGCGGGCGGGCTGTCGAAGAAGCTCGAGAACAGGCGGTTCATCTCTCCCTGCAGGGAGTCGATCTCACGGATTGGGTCCCAGCGTACGACTGCCATCTGATGTGCCTCCTATGGTCCGTCAACAACGTGTTGCCGTTATAAAACCTGAGTCTAGCCATGTCAAGTTTCTTGTCGCTGGAAGCAGAGGTTTGGCGCGGGCGCACGCCCGCCGGCGCGCGCCGTCGAACGAGAACCTGCGGATGACACCGGGGCACGACCGCGGCGCCGCGCGCCGCGTGGGCTACTTGCAGCAGCCCCAGCCGGCGTGGTCGAGCACGCGATCCCAGGCGTCGCCGAGACGGTCGAGCTCCTCGGGCGTGAAGAGACCGAGGAACATCGCGCGGACGCCGTCGAGGTGCGTCTCGCGCGCCGCGCCGAGCTTCTCGCGGCCCGCCGGGGTGAGCTTGGCGAAGGCGCCGCGAGCGTCGTGGCTGCACGCCACGCGCTCGAGCAGGCCCTCGCGCTGGAGGCGGTCGACGAGCCGCGTGAGGCCGCTTCGGCTCAGCAGGATCGAGGACGCGAGATCGCACATGCGCATCCGCTCGTCCTCGGCGTCGGCGAGGTACATGAGCACCTCGTAGGAGCTCAGCGGCAGGCCGTGGGCCTCCTCGAGCTGGGCGTCGAGCGCCTTGGCGAGCGCGGCGTGGGCTCGCAGCATCCCCCGCCAGGCGCGCAGCTCGCGCGGGCCGAGCAGCCGCAGGCTGCTGTTGTCTCGCATCGTCGCCATCCACACCGAGGATAGTGCTTGCTGATTGCATGCACAACGACATGGTCGGCGCCGGAGTCTCCCACCGCCGCGTGGACGACCACCGGCGCGCACACGGGCGGCGAGCGGGCGCAGGCCGTGCGCCACGCGTCGCCGCGGCGCCCGACGACGAGCAGGCCACACAGGTCCGCAACGAGCACGGTCGCGCCGACGGCGCGCGGGGCGAGGTTCGAGCGCTGGAGCGCTCCGTGCGCAGCGGCAGCGCCGTGTCGCCTCGCGCCGCGCGAGGACAAGCCGGCGCGTGGGGCGTCGTGGGCCGCTACGCGACGCTCGCCGCGAGCGCGACGAGGGCGGTGACCGCGAGCAGGACGAGCACGGCGAGCTCGTAGCGCTCGCCGTGCAGCCAGGCGAAGGCGCGGCGGCCGAGCAGCTGGCCGGCGAGCGCGGCGCCGACGAGCGCCCAGATCCCGGCGGGGACGACGAACGTCGCCGAGACGACGAGCGCCGGGAACGCCAGCAGCGCCTCGGCGACGAAGATCGCCGCCAGCGTGTCGCGCATCGCCAGCGGCGCGGCGCCCCGCGCCAGCAGGCAGAAGACGAGCGGCGGCCCGCTCAGCGAGGTCGAGGTCGCCAGCGCGCCGCTCGCGGCTCCCGCCAGCGGCACGTGCCAGCGTCGCGGCCGCAGCTGCAGCACCCGGGTGCGCGCCCGCACGCGCAGCGCGAGCGCGGCGAGGACGGCGAGCGCCACGAGCGCCGAGAGCGGCCGCTCGGGCAGCTCGCGCAGGGCCAGCGCGCCCGCGGCCAGGCCGGGCACCGACCACGCCACGAGCGCCGCCGCCTCCCGCGTGAGCACGGCCGGGCGGCGGCGCTCGGTCGCCAGCGTGAGGAGGTTGACGACGAGCGCGAGCAGCACGCCGGTGGTCACGGCGGCGCTCGGCCCGACGAGCGCGAAGAGGATCGGCGCGGACACGAGCGCGAACCCGAAGCCGGTCGCCGACTGCAGCGCCGCCCCGACGAGCACCGCCAGCGCGGCGAGCGCAACCGTCATGACGACGCGCGCGCGCCGCAGGCGGCCCGAGCATGCGACCGTCGCGCCGCCACGACGCTCAGCGGTCGGCGTCGACGAGCAGCGAGCGGCCGGTCATCTCCGGCGGCTGCGGGATGCCGAGCAGCGCGAGCACGCTCGGCGCGACGTCGGCGAGGATCCCGCCGGCCGGGTCCAGCGCCGCGCCGTCGCGGGTGACGATCAGCGGCACCGGATTGAGCGAGTGCGCCGTGTTCGGCGAGCCGTCGGGCTCGAGCATGTGGTCGGCGTTGCCGTGGTCGGCCGTGACGACGCAGACCCCGCCCGTCGCATGGACGGCCTCGACGACCCGGCCCAGGCACCCGTCGACGGCCTGGATCGCCTCGACGGCCGCCGCGATGACGCCGGTGTGGCCGACCATGTCGGGGTTGGCGAAGTTGATGACCGCGAAGAGGAAGTCCTCCTCGCCCCAGGCGGCCACGAAGGCGTCCGTCGCCTCCGGCGCGCTCATCGCGGGCTTGTGGTCGTACGTCGGCACGTCGCGCGGCGACGCGACGAGCTCGCGCCGCTCGCCCTCCTCCGGGGGCTCCTTGCCGCCGCCGAAGAAGTACGTCACGTGCGGGTACTTCTCGGTCTCCGCGACGTGCAGCTGGCGCCCCCCGCGAGCCGCGACGACGCGCGGCAGCGTCACCGTCGGGCGCGGCGGCGCGAACGCGACCGGGCGGCTGCCGTGATCGCCGCCGTACTCGGTCAGCGTCGTGTAGCGCGCGACGGGATCGCGCCCGCGGCGGTCGATCGGCGGGCAGGCCGGATCGGCGAGCGCGCTGGAGATCTCGCGCATCCGGTCCGGGCGGAAGTTGAACGCGATGACGGAGTCCCCGGGCCGGATCGCGCCCTCGGCGCCGACGCGGGTCGGGCTGACGAACTCGTCGGTCTCGCCGCGCTCGTAGGCGGCGCGCACCGCCTCCGCCGCGCTGGCGGCGCTGTGCCTGGCCGCGCCGTGCGCGAGCAGGTCGTAGGCGAGCTGGACGCGCTCCCAGCGCCTGTCGCGGTCCATCGCGAAGTAGCGGCCGACGACGCTGGCGACGCGCCCCGCGCCGATCTGCTCACACCACGTCTCGACGGTCTGCAGGAAGCCCGCCCCGGCGGTCGGCAGCGTGTCGCGCCCGTCGGTGAACGCGTGGATGACGAGGTCCTCGACGCCGGCCTGCGCCGCGGTCCGCAGAAGCGTGCGCACGTGCTCGATGCTCGAGTGCACGCCGCCGTCGGAGACGAGCCCCACGAGATGGACCCGCGGCGCGTCGCGCATCGCCGCGAGCAGCACCTCGTTGGCGCCGAACGCCGCGAGCTTCGCCGCCTCGTCGATGAGCGTGAGGTCCTGCTTGACGATCGCGCCCGCGCCGAGGTTGAGGTGCCCGACCTCGGAGTTGCCCATCTGGCCCTCGGGCAGGCCGACGGCGTGGCCCGACGCCGTCAGGGTCGTGTGCGGGTAGCGTTCCCAGAGCTCGTCGAAGACGGGGGTGCGCGCCAGCGACACGGCGTTGCCGGGCCCCGCCGGCGCGAGCCCCCAGCCGTCCAGGACGACGAGGCAGACCGAGGACGGCGCGTTCACGCCGGGGCCTCGGTCGACGCCGGAGGGCCGATGGCGCGGGCCATCGCGGGCGGCCGCCTATGCGGCTGCGTCGGCCGCGAGCTGGACCGCAGCGTCGACGATCGCGGCGAACGAGCCCGCGTCCAGCGAGGCGCCGCCGACGAGCGCCCCGTCGACGTCGGCCAGCGCGAGCAGCTCGGCGGCGTTGTCGGGCGTGACCGACCCCCCGTAGAGGACGCGTGCCAGCGGCGCGGCGTCGGGCGCCTTGTCCTTGATGAGCGCGCGGACGAAGGCGATCGCGTCCTGCGCCTGGTCGGGCGTGGCGACCTTGCCCGTGCCGATCGCCCAGATCGGCTCGTAGGCGACCGTGACCTCGGCGATCTGCTCCCGGGTCAGGCGCTCAAGCCCCTCCTGCACCTGGTGGCGCAGCTTGCGCTCGGTGTCGCCGCGCTCGCGCTCCTCCTCGGTCTCGCCGACGCAGAGGATCGGCTTCAGGCCGGCCGCGAAGGCCGCGACGAGCTTGTGCGAGAGCGCGCGGTCGGTCTCGTTGTCGTACTGGCGGCGCTCGGAGTGCCCGAGCACGACGCCGTGCACGTCGATCTCGCACAGCATCGCCGCCGAGACCTCGCCGGTGTAGGCGCCCTCTGATGCGGCGTGCATGTTCTGCGCGAAGACCTCGACGCGCGAGCCGCGCGTCGAGTCGACCATCGCCTGCAGCGCCGTGTACGGGACGCAGATCGCGACGTCGACGCCGTCGGCGCTGTAGACGCGCGGCAGCAGCGCCTGGATGTAGTCCTCGGCGTCGGCGACGGTCTTGTGCATCTTCCAGTTGCCGGCGATGAAGGGCGTGCGCGTCATGCAGCGTCGACCTACCTCTTCAGCCGCAGCGACTCGAACCCGGGCAGGGTCGTTCCCTCGATGAGCTTCAGCGCCGCGCCGCCGCCGGTCGACAGGTGCGTGACGCTGTGCGAGAGGCCGAACTCCGCCATCGCCGCGCCCGAGTCGCCGCCGCCGACGACGGTGACGACCTCGGTCTGCGCCATCGCCTGAGCGATCGCGAGCGAGCCCGCCGCGAACGGCTTGTACTCGAAGGCGCCGATCGGGCCGTTCCAGAAGATCGTGTTGGCCTTGCGGATCTCCGCGACGTACTCCGTGCGGGTCTTGGAGCCGATGTCGAGCTGCATCCACCCCTCGGGGACGTCGACGCCCTGGATGATCTGCACCTGCGCCGTGTCGCTGAACGCGTCGGCGATGACGAGGTCGACCGGCAGGCGCAGCTTGCCGTCGGGGTAGCCGTCCTTCTCCAGCGCGAGGCGGGCGGGCCCGAGGCCGGCCTCCTCGCACAGCGAGCTGCCGACCTCGTGCCCGAGCACCTTGAGAAACGGGGTCGCCATCGCACCGCCGACGAGGACGATGTCGGCGACGTCGAGGAAGCGCTCCATGACCGCGATCTTGTCGGTGACCTTGGCCCCGCCCATGATCGCCAGAAACGGCTTGTCGGCCGCGTTCATGATGAGGCGGATCGTGTCGACCTCGCTCTGGAACAGCAGGCCGGCCGCGGACTTCTCGACGAGCGGCGTGACGCCGACCGTCGAGGCGTGCTCGCGGTGCGCCGTGCCGAACGCGTCGTTGACGTAGCAGTCGGCGAGGTCCGCCAGCCGTTGCGCCAGCGCGGGATCGTTCTTCGTCTCGCCCGGCTCGAAGCGGATGTTCTCGAGCATGACGACGTCGCCGTCGGGCACGTGGTCGAGGTCGGGCGCGAGCTGCACCTCGGTGTGCAGGAGCTTGGCCGTGTGCTCGGCGACCGGCTTCAGCGAGAACTCCGGCTCGCGATCCTTCGGCCGGCCGAGATGCGAGACGAGCAGCAGCTTGGCGCCGCGGTCGCGCAGCGCCTCGAGCGTCGGGATCGCGCGGCGCATGCGGGCGTCGTCGCCGACATGCCCGTTGACGATCGGGACGTTGAAATCGACCCTGACGAGTATCCGTTTTCCGTCGATATCCCCCAGGGAGTCGATCGTCCGCACGCCTACAGCACCTTCTGCAGCACGTCGACGCAGCGGTTGGAGTAGCCCCACTCGTTGTCGTACCAGGAGACGACCTTCACGAGCGTGCCCTGCATGACCGCGGTGAGCTGGCCGTCGACGATCGAGGAGTGCGGGTTGCCGACGATGTCGCTGGAGACGATCGGGTCCTCGGTGTACTGCAGGATGCCCTCGAGGTCGCCGGCGGCGGCGGTCGCGAACGCGGCGTTGACCTCCTCGACGGTCGTCTCGCGGCCGGCGACGAACGTGAGGTCGACGACCGAGCCCGTCGGGACCGGGGCGCGCACGGCGAAGCCGTGCAGGCGGCCGTTGAGCTCGGGCAGCACGAGGCCGACGGCCTTCGCGGCGCCGGTCGACGTCGGCACGAGGTTCATCGCCGCGGCACGCGCCCGGCGCAGGTCCTTGTGCGGGCCGTCCTGCAGGTTCTGGTCGGCCGTGTAGGCGTGGATCGTCGTCATGAGCCCGTGCTCGATGCCGACGGCCTCGTGGACGACCTTCGCGAACGGGGCGAGGCAGTTCGTCGTGCAGGAGGCGTTGGAGATGACGTCGTGCTGCTCGCGGTCGTAGCGCTCGAAGTTCACGCCGAGGACGACGGTGATGTCCTCGTTGCTCGCGGGCGCGGAGATGACGACCTTCTTGGCGCCGGCCGCGAGGTGCTTGGCGGCGTCGTCGCGCGCCGTGAAGAAGCCGGTCGACTCGAGCACGACGTCGACGCCGAGATCGCCCCATCCGAGGTCGGCCGGATCGCGCTCGGCCTTGACGAGGATCTCCTTGGCGTCGACGACGAGGCCGGCGTCCGACAGCTCGATGGTTCCCGGGTACGGACCGAGGATCGAGTCGTAGCGCAGCAGGTGCGCGAGCGTCTCGTTGTCCGTCAGGTCGTTGACGGCGACCCACTCGATGTCGGCCTGGGCGGCCTGGGCGGCGCGAAAGACGTTGCGGCCGATCCGGCCGAAGCCGTTGATTCCTACACGTACTGGCATGCGGTGGTGACTGTCCTTCCTCGGATTCTCTAAACACTCGAGGCTCGTGAGGCCCTCCCCGCCTCAGACCAGGGGGCGGAACCCTATCGGTCCCAGGACGACGCGGCCCGCGGCGCAGCATCGCGGCGCGCGCATTACGGTGAGGGTATGCCAGACAGCATTCGCAGCGTGGGCGCGACCGCCTCGCTGAACCACACGGGTCCCGCCGACCCCGACTACGCCGTCGTCGACGTACGCCTGTTCGCGCTGATCGACGGGGGCGAGCAGGTCGACGACCCGCAGCCGGCATCGACGAGCGTGCGCTGCGAGCGCTCCAAGCTGTCGGCGCTCGAGCTCTCGGTCCAGATGTCGCTGCGGCTGCGCCAGGCGCCGACCGGGGCGCGCCTGGAGGCCTGGCAGCGCATCTGCGAGCTGCTCGCCGCGCGCGGCATCCAGACCGACCCGGCGACGCTGCACGCGATGACCTTCCGCCTCACCCCCGACGAGGAGCTGCGCAGCGCCCAGCAGGCGGTCTGGCCGGCCTAGTTGCGCTCGGCCGGCGTGAGCAGGGTCGCGCCGATCGCGCCGCCGAGGTCGCCGAGCTGCGCGACGACGAGCGGCGGCGGGCGGTCGCTGAAGAACAGGTGCGGGGCCATCGCCGCGGCGATGCGGTCGGCGTAGGGCTGGCCGAGGCGCACCCCCAGCCCGCCGCCGAGGATGATGATCTCGACGTCGAGCACGTTGTCGACGGAGGCGATCCCGACGCCGAGCATCTCGACGGCGCCGTCGATGAGCGTCGTCGCGAGCCGATCGTCGCGCTTGAGCGCCGCCTCCCAGATGCCGCTCGTCAGCCGCGCGCGATCGCGCTTGCGGGCGATCTTGAACAGCTCGGTCGGCTCGCCGCGCTCGTGGCGCTCGCGCGCCATGCGCTCCAGGCCGTTGCGCCCCGCGTAGGCCTCCATGCAGCCGCGCCGGCCGCAGGGGCACGGCTCGCCGTCGACCTCGACGACGACGTGGCCGATCTCCCCCGCGCCGCCGCGTCCGTGCCACGGCGTGCCGTCGAGCACGATGCCGCCGCCGACGCCGGTGCCCCAGAAGACGCCGAGCATCGACGCGTGCCCGCGCCCGGCGCCGAGCGCCGCCTCGGCGTCGGTGGCGACCTGGACGTCGTTGCCGAGCGCCACCGGGACACCGAGCCGCTCGGCGAGATCGGCGCCGAGCGCGAACGTGCCGTCCCAGCCGGGCAGGTTGCGCGCGCTGGCGACGGTGCCCGCCGCGGCGTCGACGGTGCCCGGCGAGCCGACGCCGACGTGGCGCAGCTCGCCGGCCTCGAGGCCGGCGTCGGCCGCGGCCTCGCGGACCGTCGCGGCGATCGCCTCGGCGACGTCGGCGGGGCCGCCCGTCGTCGGCGTCGGGCGGCGCGCCCGGCCGACGACGGCATGCTCGCGGTCGACGACGACCGTCTGGATCTTCGTCCCCCCGACGTCGACTCCGCCGCGCACGCGCGCAAGCCTAATGGCCCGCGCGGCGCCCGCCCGCGGCCGCGGATAGCATCGCCCGGCGATGGCGGAGGCGTCCCCATACGACGCGGTCCCGTATCCCGCGCGCGCCTTCGCGCAGACCCATCCCGACCGGCTCGCGACCCTCGCCACGCTGTTCGGCCTGGCGCCCGCGCCGCCGGCGCGCTGCACCGTGCTCGAGCTCGGCTGCGGCGCCGGCGCCAACCTGCTGCCGATGGCGGTCGCGCTGCCGCAGTCGCGCTTCGTCGGGATCGACACCTCGCGGCGCTCGATCGAGCGCGCGCAGGCGGTGACCGCCCACCTCGGCCTGCGCAACGTCCGCTTCGAGGACGCCGCGATCGAGGACTACGACCCGCCGCCGGGCGGGCTGGACTACGTCATCGCCCACGGCGTGTACTCCTGGGTCCCGGAGGCGGTCCGCGAGCGCCTGCTCGCGATCTGCGCCGCCGGCCTGTCCGAGCACGGCGTCGCGTACGTCAGCTACAACGCCCTGCCCGGCGGCCACGCGCGGCAGGCGCTGCGCCGGATGATCGCCTTCCACGTCGGCGACGTGCAGCGGCCCGACGAGCGCATCGCCGCCGCCCGCGGGTTCCTGGCGCTGCTCAGCGCCGCGGGCAAGGCCGACGCGACGCTGGCGCGAACCTACGGCGCCGAGGCGGCGCGGATGCTCGAGCAGGTCGACGGCCTGTTCTTCCACGACACGCTCGCCGAGGACAACCACGCGCTGTACTTCCACGAGTTCGCCGCCGAGGCCGCCGCCCACGAGCTGCAGTTCCTCGCGGAGGCCGAGTACTCCGAGATGCAGCTCGGGGCGCTGCCGGCGCAGCTGCGCCAGGCGCTGCTGGCGATCGGCGACCCGCTGCGCCGCGAGCAGTACCTCGACTTGCTCAAGGAGCGGATGTTCCGCCAGACGCTGCTGTGCCGCGCGTCGGCGACGCCGCAGCGCCCGCCGCGCGCGCAGCGCCTCGCCGCGCTCGCGGCGTCGGCCGCGCTGCAGGTCGCGGCCGGCGACGACGGTCGCGTCACGTTCCGCGGCCCGGGCGACGCGCACGTGACGACCGATCACCCGCTCGTGATCGGCATCCTGGGCACGCTCGCGGACGCCTGGCCGCACGCGCTGCCGATCGCCGACCTGGCGCCGCCCGGCGAGCTCGAGGCGGCCTGCGAGACGCTGCTGCGCTGCTACGAGGCCAAGCTCGTCGGGCTGCACGTCGCGCCGCCCGCGATCAGCGCCAGCGCCGGCGCGCGCCCGCGCGTGAGCGCGCTCGCGCGCCTCCAGGCGGCGCAGGGCGAGATCCTCACGACGCCGCGTCACACCGGCTACGCGCTCGACGACGACCTCATGCGGCGTCTCGTCGCGCTGCTCGACGGCACGCGCGACCGGGCCGCCCTGCTCGACGAGCTCGGCGGCGGCGCGGCGACCGCGCCGGACGAGCTCGCCGCGGTCCTCGAGCGGCGCCTCGAGCGCCTCGCCGGCGCCGGGCTGTTGCTGTCCGGCGACGACTCCCACGCGCGCGAGTAGAGGTTCGGGTTCGGCCGCGCCCTCAGTGGGTACGTCGATCCACGCCCACCGACCCGAGGAGTCGTCATGCCGATCGCCGGTCCCACCCGCACCGCGCCGCACCGACCCGGCCACCTCGAGGCCGGCGTCCTGCTCGTCGGCGCCGGGGCGCTCGTCCTGTTCATCAGCCTCTTTCTCGAGTGGTATCAGCCGGGCGCCAGCGCCTGGGAGGTCTTCGAGGCGTGGGACCTCGTGCTGGCAGCGCTCGCGGCCGTCGCGATCGCGGCCAGCGCGGGCCGCCTCGGCTACGCGCCGGCGCGGCCGGCAAGCTGGCTCGCGGGGCCCGCGATCGCCGCGCTCGTCATCGTCTTGTACGTGATCGTCGACCCGCCGCCGGTCGTCGGCGGCCTGCCGGACGGCGACCCCGGCACCGGCCTGTGGCTCGCGCTCGCCGCGAGCGCCCTGATGGCGGCCGGCGCGATGCTGTCGGTCGCTCGGATCTCGATCGCGATCAACCCGGTGGGCCGGCGCGACGCGGTGCCGGCCGCGGCGCACGACCCCGCGATGGCGCCAGCCGGGCGGCCCGTCGCGGGCGAGCCGGCCGGGGTCGCCGATCCGCGGACGCCCGCCGTCCCGGCGACGGTGGCGCCCGACCGCACCGAGCCCACGCGGCGGGTGTAGGCGCCCGCAGGGCGCGAGCGCGCCGCCGCGCTCAGGTGGCGCCCGTCACGAGCTCGACGCGCAGCCCGTCGGGGTCCAGCAGGTAGGCCGCGAAGTACATCGGCCCGTACTGCGGGCGCATGCCCGGCTTGCCGTCGTCGCCGCCGCCGTTGGCGATGCCGGCCTCGTAGCCGGCGACGACGGCGGCCCGCCCCGCGGCGGCCAGCGCGACATGCCCGTAGCCCGGCCCCGGCGGGCGCCCCCGGTCGACGATCCAGAACTGCTCGTGGTCGCGCCCGTAGGCGATCGCGCGCCCGCTGACGAACGTCCGGCGCGCGCCGAGCGCATGGAAGACCGCGTCGTAGAAGCGCGCCGAGCGCACGAGGTCGGACACCTCGAATGCGACGTGGACGATCATCGCGCCGCGGGCGGGCTCATCGCGCCGAATGTCCCACGTCGCGGTGCACGACCTCGACCTCGACGTCGTCGCGGCCCCGCAGGCGCTCGGCGAGCGCCTCGGTGATCGCGACCGAGCGATGGCGCCCGCCGGTGCAGCCGATCGCGATCGACAGGTGCGCCTTGCCCTCGGCGATGTACTCGGGGACGAGGAAGTCCAGCAGCGGCTCGAGCCGCGCGTAGAACGACGCGAGCTTGCCGCCGCGCGACATGTACGCCACGACCTTGGGATCGAAGCCGGTGAGCGGGCGCAGCTTGGGCTCCCAGTGCGGGTTGGGCAGGAAGCGCATGTCGAGCACGATGTCGCTGTCGCGCGGCAGCCCGTGCTTGTGGCCGAACGAGGTGAGCGTCACGGCGAGCTTCGAGCGCGCCTGGCGCGGGAGGAACTCGTCGGCGATGCGGCGGCGCAGGGTCGCCGCGGAGATCCCGCTCGTGTCGATGACGAGGTCGGCGCGCTCCTGCAGGTGCGCGAGCGCGCCGCGCTCGGCGGCGATGCCCTGGGAGACCGACCCCGTCGGGCTGAGCGGGTGTCGGCGGCGGGTCTCCTTGTAGCGGCCGAGCAGGGTGTCCTCGTCGGCGTCGAGGAACAGGACGCGCGGGTTGATCCCGCGGCCGCCGAGGTCGTCGAGCACCGCGCCGAGCGTCTCGAAGAGCTCCCGCGCGCGGACGTCGGAGACGACGGCGCCGCGGCGGACCTTCGAGCCCTCGTGCAGGAAGAGGTCGACGAGGCCGCGGATCATCTCCGGCGGCAGGTTGTCGACGCAGAAGTAGCCGTCGTCCTCGAAGACGTTCATCGCGGTCGACTTGCCGGCGCCGGAGTAGCCCGTGATGACGACGAGGTCCTCGAGGCTCGTGGTGGCGGGCGCCTCGCCTGCGGCGGTCACGCCCGACATTCTGCCGGGCACGCCGGTCGGCGGGCCGGCGGCGGTCATCCGGAGGTCCGGTTGAGGTAGGCGTACAGGTCGCCGGCGGTCTTCGACGGCAGTCCCGGCACCGCCTCGAGCTGCTCGCGCGAGGCGCCGAGCATCGCCTCCGGCGAGCCGAAGTGCTGCAGCAGCGCGCGCTTGCGCTTGGGCCCCACGCCGGGCAGCCCGTCGAGCACGGACTCCGTCATCTGCCGGTCGCGGCGCTGTCGGTGGTGCGTGATCGCGAAGCGGTGCGCCTCGTCGCGCAGCCGTTGCAGCAGCTGCAGGGCCGGGGTGTCGTGGGCGAGTCGCAGCGGGGCGCCCCGGCCGGGCACGTAGACCTCCTCGAGCTGCTTGGCGAGCGACACGACGGCGACGCCGCGCGCGCGAAAGCCCTCGAGCGCGCGCACGCCGGCCGACAGCTGCCCCGCCCCGCCGTCGATGACGATGAGGCTCGGCAGCGTGGCGAAGGACTCGTTGCGCTTGGGATCGTTGGGGCTGAGGTCCTGCTCGGACTCCCAGCGCGCCAGGCGCCGCCCGAGGACCTCCGCCATGGCGGCGACGTCGTCGGGCACCCCCTCGACCGTCGAGCGCACGTTGAAGCGCCGGTAGTCGCTCTTCTTCGGGGCGCCGCCCTCGAAGACGACCATCGAGGCCGTCGTGTTCGTGCCCATGAGGTTGGAGATGTCGAAGCACTCGATCCGCAGCGGCAGCACGTCGAGGCCGAGCGCCTCCTGCAGCCCGTCGAGCGCCTCGACGCGCTGCTGGCGGCGGCGCTCGTCCTTCAGGCGCTCCTGGTCGAGCGCGAGCGCCGCGTTGCGCTCGGCGAGCTCGAGGATCCGCCGCTTGTCGCCGCGCTCGGGGACGCGCAGCTGCACGCGGCTGCCGCGCAGCTCGCCGAGCACCTCGGCGAGCACGTCGAGCTCGCCGACCTCGTGCTGGACGAGCACCTGGGGCGGGACGGCCATCGCGTCGCCGTAGTACTGCAGGAGGAACTCCTCGACGACCTCGCCGACGCCGAGCCCGGCCTCGTTGGACAGATAGAACGACTGGCGGTCGGAGAGCACGCCGTCGCGGACCTGGAAGACCTGCGCGTTGGCGTCGGTCCCGTCGACGGCGATCGCGACCGCGTCGAGCGTGCCGACCGCCTCGTTGGCGACGCGCTGGCGCTCCAGCAGCGAGCGGACCGCCTTGAGCCGGTTGCGCTCCAGCGCCGCCTGCTCGAACTCCTGGACCGCCGCCGCGTCCTTCATGCGCTGCTCGAGATCGCGCTCGATCTGGCGGTAGCGGCCCGACAGGAAGTCGACGACGCCGTCGATCGCGGCGCGGTACTCCTCCCTGCTCTGCGAGCCCACGCAGGGCGCCCCGCAGCGCTTGATGTAGTAGTCCAGGCAGGGCGAGCCGCTGCGGCGGCCCGGCTGCGCCCCGGTGCAGGAGCGAAACGCGAAGACCTTCTGCAGCAGGTCCAGCGTGCCGCGCACCTTCTTGGCGTTGGAGTACGGGCCGAAGTACAGCCGCTCGCGGCGGTGGCGCTCGCGCGTGAAGTAGACGCGCGGGTAGTCCTCGTCCATGGAGATCGCCAG
Organism: uncultured Solirubrobacteraceae bacterium; assembly: GCA_963722455.1. Lineage (GTDB taxonomy): Bacteria > Actinomycetota > Thermoleophilia > Solirubrobacterales > Solirubrobacteraceae > CADCVQ01. The sequence goes on along the minus strand of CAVRMD010000001.1, from coordinate 569,519 downwards.
GAACGGATAGGACTTGTCGTCGCGCAGGCGGATGTTGAAGCGCGGCTTGTAGCGCTTGATGAACTCGTTCTCGGCGAGCAGCGCCTCGGCCTCGGAGGCGACGAGCAGGAAGTCGATCTGGTGTGCGAGCTCGACCATCTCGACCGCGCCGCGCGTGACGCGGTTGGAGTAGTGGCCGGCGACCCGCTTGCGGATCGACTTCGCCTTGCCGACGTAGATGACCGTCGCGTCGATGTCGCGAAAGAGGTAGACGCCCGGCCCGTCGGGCAGGCTGCGGCGCTCCTCGAGCAGGCGCGTGGAGGCGGTCGATCGGGTCGTCGCGGCCATCGTTCGAGCATAGATCTCCGCCCAGCCGGGAGCGCGCCGCGCGCGGCTGGAGGGGGCCGCCGGCTACGAGGCTGCGGCCGCGCGATCGGGGACGGCGAACCAGACGCGCGAAGTCCCGGCTTCGATCCCCCAGTCGCCGGCGACGCGATCGACGAGAAACAGCCCGTTGCCGCCCGCCCCGCCGGAGGGGCGCACCGGCAGGACGGGCGCGAAGCCGCCGCCCTCGTCGGCCACGTTGCCCGTCACGCAGGCGCCGTCGAAGCGCAGCTCGAGATCGATCGTGCCGGCGCCGTGCAGCACCGCGTTCGTCACGAGCTCGCTGACGACGAGCAGCACGTCGTCGAGCGTCGCGGCGTCGACGACGTCCCGCAGCCCGTCCGCGCCGGCACGGCGAGCGGCGCAGGGAGCCGCCCGGACGCGCGCCAGGCGCAGCGCGACGACGACGGGATCCTGCGAGCAGATGGGGCGTTCGGAGACCCGTCCTGGTGGGGGAGCCAAGCTGTCCTCTCTTATGGTCGCGCAGACGGCCGGTCCGACCGTCGCGCTCCCTTGGGAGCTTCCGGGATACCCCCGTGGGACCCGAGCCATGCCCGCACGGTCCAGTTCTCGTCAGCCGCCGACCCCGTCGATCGCGCATCCGCGCAAAGCGGATAGGCTGGCGGCCGGTCGCCCCGGCAGCGGAATGTGACGATGTCGGCGGAGGTCGTGTTTCGTCTCGGCGTACCGCAGGGCTTGCATGAGGCGGGCCCGGTGAGGCCCCGGGCCTACGTCCCCAGCCCGTTCGGAGAGCCCGATGCACGACGACGAGCCCGCAGCCACACATCATCGGTCGCTCAGTGCGATCTCCAACGAGATGGTGCGGATCTACAAGGACCAGTTCGGTCGCGGACCGACGAAGGTCCGCACGCAGTGGGCGGGGAACGACATCCTCGTCGTCACGCTCGAGCAGACGCTGACCCCCGCCGAGCGCAAGCTTCGCTCGCTCGGCGAGCACGATCGCCTGCGCGAGCTGCGCCAGCTCTTTCAATACGCCGAGGTCGAGGCCTTCTGCGAGCCGGTCGAGCGCATCACCGGGCGCGTCGTGCGCGCCTTCCTCAGCGGCATCGACACCGAGGCCGACCTGGCCAGCGAGGTCTTCATGATGCATCCCGAGGGCTACGTCGGCCCGTCCCGGCGCGAGGCCGCCGAGTAGCCGCGACCGGGCGTCGGATCGGGCCCCGACCAGACGCGCAGGACGGCCGCCACGCGCGGCTGCCCGTACAGCAGCGCGAGCTCTTCGAGCATCCCTGACGCCGCCGACGCGGCCGGCCCGCTCAGCGCCTGCAGCGCGGCGAGCGCGAGCTGGGACTCGCGCGCGCTGAGCCCGCGGACCTGGCGGCACAGCAGCCCGTGCCAGCGGACGATCGCGCGCTCGAAGACCTCCGGCTCGCTGTCGCGCAGCACGAGGCAGACGGCGAGCGCGTCCTCCAGCGACAGGCGCGGCAGCTCCGCGGCCGCCGCGCGGACGAGGGCGCCGTTGCCGGTCGCCAGCGCGCGCTTGAAGCGCGCGTAGGGAGAGCCCTGGGAGGTCATCTGCGAACATATGTTCGCATCTGCGCGAGGCTCGGCCGCCGACGTTGCGCAGCGCCACCCACGCTGGCGTCGTCGACGTCGCGGCGGCAGGCGTGGTGCGCGCCGGCACGGGCGGTTGCCGTGCAGGGGGCGTGCTCACTATCGTGCGAGCGAGTGAGCGTCATCGGGGAGATCGCATGAGACGTCAGCCGCTGGTGCAACGCGTGAACGACCGCAGGGGCGGGAAGGACGCGCTCGTGCGCAGATCCGTCGCCGCGATCGCCGCGATCGCCGCCCTCACCGTCCTCGCGGCCGCGCCCGCCGCGTGGGGCGCCTCCACGTCGGTCGGCCGCCTCGGGGCGGCGGCGACGGTCGACCGGCTCGCCACCCAGGCCGCCGTCGACACGCTGCGCCGGGGCGGCAACGCCACCGACGCGGCCGTCACCGCCGCCGCGGTGCTCGGTGTCACCGAGCCGTTCTCCTGCGGGATCGGCGGCGGCGGCTTCATGGTCCTCTACGACGGCCGCCGGCGCCGGGTGACGACGATCGATCACCGCGAGCGCGCGCCGTCGGCGATGGTCCCGACCTCGTTCATGGAGGACGGCAGGGCGCTGGCGTTCCCCGACGCGCGCTACAGCGGGCTGTCGGTCGGCGTGCCCGGGACGGTCCTCGGCTGGGCGCGCGCGCTGCGCGACCACGGGACGATCTCCCTGGCGCGGGCCCTCGCGCCGGCGATCCGCGTCGCGCGCGAGGGGTTCACCGTCGACGAGACGTTCGCGGCGCAGACGCGCGACAACGTCGACTACTTCGACGACGTGCCCGCGACGGCCGCGCTCTTCCTCGATCCCGACGGCACGCCTCGCGACGTCGGCACGACGTTCCGCAACCCCGAGCTGGCGCGGACCTACCGGATCATCGCCCGGCGCGGGGTTCGCGGCTTCTACCGCGGCGCGCTGGCGCAGGCGATCGTCCGAACCGTCCGCGACCCGCCGGTGAGCGCGGCCGCCAACCACCGCTGGCGCCCGGGCGTCATGCAGGCCGGCGACCTGCGCGGGTACCGGGCGCCCGAGCGGCCGCCCGTCCACACGACGTATCGCGGCCTCGACGTCTTCGGCATGGGACCGCCCTCCAGCGGCGGCTCGACCGTCGGCGAGGCGCTCAACATCCTCGAGGGCTACCGCCTGGGGTCGATGTCGCGCGCCGACGCCCTGCATCGCGAGCTCGAGGCCTCGCGGCTGGCGTTCGCCGACCGCAACGCGTACCTCGGCGATCCGGACTTCGTCGACGTCCCGCTGCGCGGCCTGCTCTCCAAGCGGTTCGCGGCGCAGCGGCGGGCGCTCGTCGGCGAGCGCGCCGCGGCGAGCCCGGTGGCCCCGGGCGACCCCTACCCGTTCAACGGTCCCGTCCACGGCGGCGGCGGCGAGCCCTCGGTCTCGGCGATGCGCATGGGCACGACGACGCACATCACCGTGGCCGACCGGCGCGGCAGCGTCGTCTCCTACACGTTCACGATCGAATCGACGGGCGGCTCGGGCCTCGTGGTCCCGGGCTACGGGTTCTTGCTCAACAACGAGCTCACCGACTTCAACTTCGATTCGACGACGCACCCCAACCGCGTCGACGGCGACAAGCGCCCGCGCAGCTCGATGGCGCCGACGATCGTGCTGCGGCGCGGCCGGCCGCTGCTCGGCCTCGGCTCGCCGGGCGGCTCGACGATCATCACGACGGTACTGGGCCTGCTCGTCGACCGGATCGATCTCGGCAGCACGCTGCCCGAGGCGGTCGCGGCGCCGCGCGCAAGCCAGCGCAACACGTCCTCGACGCTCGCCGAGCCTGCGTTCTCAGCGTCCCCGGCGGGGTCCGAGCTCGCCGGACGCGGGCATCTGTTCACGAGCCCGACGCCGCCCGAGATCGGCGCCGCGACCGCCATCGAGTTCCTCGGCGCCAACCGGCTGCTGGCCGCGGCCGAGCCGCTGCGGCGCGGCGGCGGCACGGCGCTGACGGTCCGCCCCGCGCAGGGTCACGGTGACGAGGACGGGGACGACGACGAGAACGGCGATCACGGCGGTCACGGGCGCCGCTGATCGGGCGGTCGCCGACGACGAGTGGCCGGGGGCGTGCGCGAACGCCGCGTTCGCACGTCGGCGGCGCGCGCGGTCGCGGATCGCCGGGAGATCGTTGCGCGCGCAACGACTCTTGGTATCGTCGGCGTGACACAGCTCGAAGTCCCGCCTTCGAAAGGACCGGCCATGCACCTCGACGGCCTGCACCACATCACCGCGATCACGGGCGACGCCCCGCGCAACGTCGACTTCTACACCGGCGTGCTCGGCCTGCGCATGACCGCCAAGACCGTCAACCAGGACGATCCGAGCGTCTACCACCTCTTCTACGGCGACGAGAACGCCCAGCCCGGCGCCGACCTGACGTTCTTCGAGTATCCGGGCGCGGTGCCCGGCCGGCCCGGGGCCGGGATGGTGCACCGCATCGTGTGGCGCGTCGCGGGACCCGAGGCGATCGCGTTCTGGTCGGCGCGCCTGGGCGCCGCGGGCGTCGCGACGCGGCGCGGCGCCGACGCCGGCCTGCTGTTCGCCGACCCCGAGGGTCTGGCCCACGAGCTCGTCGCCGACGGCGGCGGCGACGAGCCGCTCGTCGCCGAGCACCCCGACGTCCCGGCCGCGCTGGCGCTGCAGGGCTTCGCCGGCGTCCGGGCCTACAGTGCCCGTCCGGCCCACAGCACGCTCATGCTCGAGCGCCTGATGGGCGGCGTGGCACGCGCGGACGGTGCCTTCGAGCTGCGCGGCGAGCGGCGCGGCGCCTGGATCGCCTGGGATCCGGCGCCCGAGCGGCCCGGGCGCCAGAGCGCCGGCACGGTCCATCACGTCGCGTGGGCGACCGGCGACGCCGAGCTGCCGCGCTGGATCGAGACCGTCACCGACGCCGGGATTCCCAACTCCGGCTACGTCGACCGCCACTACTTCCACTCGCTGTACTTCCGCGAGCCCGGCGGAGTGCTCTACGAGCTCGCGACGCGCGAGCCGGGCTTCACCGTCGACGGCCCCGTCGAGGAGCTCGGCACGAGGCTCATCCTGCCGCCGTTCCTCGAGCCGCGCCGCGCGGAGATCGAGGCGCGCCTGACGCCCCTGCCCGACCCGCGTGCGGACCGTGCGCGGACGGGTGCGCCCGCCCGGGCGACGAGCATGTAGTGCGCCCGTCCGGCGCCGCTACGCCAGCGCCGAGACGCGGTCCTGCGCCGGCGCCGCCGCGAAGCGGGCGATGTCCGCGGGCGGGCCGGGGCGCGCGAGCAAGAAGCCCTGCACGGTGTCGCAGCCGAGTGCCTGCACGACCTCGAGCTGCGCCTCGGTCTCCACGCCCTCGGCGGTGACCTCGCTGTCGAGCGCGTGGCCGAGGTCGACGATCGTGCGCAGGATCGCGTCGTCGCGCCCGCCGCCGAGATCGCGGACGAAGACGCGATCGACCTTCAGCACGTCGAAGTGCAGCTCGCGCAGGTAGCTCATCGTCGAGTGACCGGTGCCGAAGTCGTCGAGCGCCAGGCCGACGCCGAGCTCGCGGACGCGACCGAGGATCGCGAGGCTGCGCTCGGGGTCGGTCATGACCGCCGTCTCGGTGAGCTCGAGGCACAGCGAGCCCGGCTCGGCGCCGCTGTCGCGCAACGCGCCCTCGATCGTCGCCATCAGCCGATCGTCGTCGAGCTGGCGGGCCGAGACGTTCACGCGCACGACGAGCTCCGAGAGGCCCGCCATGCGGTTCCAGCGCGCGATCTGGCGGCATGCCTCGCGCAGCACCCAGTCGCCGAGCGGGACGATCAGTCCCGTCTCCTCGGCGGTCGGGATGAAGTCCCCAGGACCGATGAGGCCGCGCGTCGGGTGCTGCCATCGCGCAAGCGCCTCCACGGCTCGGACGCGCCCCGTGCCCAGCGCGAACTCGGGCTGGTAGTGCAGGCGAAGCTGCTCCTGCGCGAGCGCGCTGCGAAGATCGGATTCGCCCTCGAGGCGCATGAGCGCGCGGCCTCGCATCGCCTCGTCGAACACGACGCACATGTCCTTGCCGAGCTCCTTGGCGCGGTACATCGCGGCGTCCGCGTCGCGGATCAGGTCCTCGGCACCGCGATCATCCGTTGCGCCGACCGCGATGCCGACCGAGACCGTCATCACGAGCTCGCGCCCGTCGACCCAGTAGGGCTCGCGCAGCACCTCCGCCAGGCGCGCCGCGATGCCGACGGCTGCGTCGGGATCGGCGAGGTCCTCGCAGATGACGACGAACTCGTCGCCGCCGAAGCGGACCGCGGTGTCCTCGACGCGCACGGCGTCGCGCAGCCGCTCGCCGGTGGCCACGAGGAGCTTGTCGCCGACCGAGTGCCCGAGGGAGTCGTTGAGCAGCTTGAAGCGATCGAGGTCGAGGAAGATGACGCCCGCGTGGCGCTCGCTCCGGCGGGCGCGCTTGAGCGCGAGCCGCAGGCGGTCGAACAGGATGACCCGGCCGGCAAGGCCGGTGAGCGGGTCGCGGAGCAGCTGCTCGGTCGCGCGCCATGACACGACGTTCGCCGCGGACGCGGCGAGCATGAAGGCGCCGTGGATCGCCGCCCACGCCCAGGGATGCTCGACTCCCGATGGGTGGTTGAACACCGACTCCGGCGAGATCATTCCCAGCAGCCCGTGGTGGACGACGACGAACCCGACAGCGAGCAGAAACGGGACCCAGTCCTGGTAGAGAATCAACAGTGAGACGACGACGAAGAAGTGAAAGTGCCCCTCGATCTGACCGTTCCAGAAATGCACGAGCAGCGAGGAGCACACGACGAGGCCGAGCGCGGCGGACGCCGAGCGCAGCAGGCGGCCGCAACCGGGGAAGCTTGCGAGGAGCGCCAGCGACAGGACCGGCACCAGCTCCAGCAGCGTGTGCGGCACGTCGTAGCCGCGGCCGATCGCGAACAGCGCCAGCGCGGGGACGTGCAGCCACAGCAGCGTCGTGATCACCCGGTGCCGGCGGCGCCACAGCTCGGCGGGCAGCAGGCGCCCGCGGGGAAGCTGCGCGGTCATCCGCCGGACGCTCCGACGCGCATACCCGAGGGCGGCCTGCCACCGGCCGTGGGCTGCGGCTGCGCCCTGGTTGTGAGCGAACGTCCCGATGGGGCGTCATCGGCCGTTCCGAACGGGGACTTGAGATGCCAAGCAGCGGCTCGACGCCGACGACCGGGCCGTCCGCGCCCGCCGAGCGACCACCCCGGGGTGATCGACGAGCGGCCAGCCTCACGCGTCATGACACCAACCGCACGTCGAGCCCGCCGCCGGTCGTCGCCTCGCCCGCGCCGCCGAGCAGGCCCAGGATGCGAGCGACGTAGCCCCGCGTCTCGCCGAACGGCGGTACGCACATGCAGGCCGCGACCCTGGACGGGCCGGCGTTGTAGGCCGCAAGCGCCAGCGAGACGGCGCCGAACCGACGCAGCAGGTCGCGCATGAGGTGCGCCTGGGCGTCGATCGAGGCGACCGGATCGAGCCGGTCGGCGAGGCCCAGCGAGCGCGCGGTCGCCTCGGTGAACTGCGAGATGCCGACGGCGCCCTTGCTCGAGCGCGCGAACGGGTTGAAGTTCGACTCGGCCATGATCTGCGCGGCCAGCAGCGCGGCCGAGACGTTCCAGCGCTGCGCGGCGCGGGCCAGGGGCCGCGCGAACTGCGCGGGCACCAGCGAGGGGATCGAGCGGGTGACCTCACCGTCCGCCCCGCCGCGCGCAGGGGCGCCGACCGAGGTCGTGCCGGCGTTCAGCGTGAATCCGTAGTGCCATGGCTCCCAGGCGTAGCGCTGCGTGAAGTGAAAGCGTCGCGCGTTGGCCGCCAGCCAGCCGTATGCGGTCGCCGGGCCGAGGTCGAGCTCGGTGCCGAGCCGGTGCAGCGAGCGCCCGGGCGGCGCCACCCACTTCGGGTCGGGATGGCGGGCGAACAGCACGGCCTGCTCGGCATTGCTGCGAAACCCGCTGTTGACCAGGAGCGTGACGCCGTCGCGCAGCGCCGCCGCCTGCATCCGATCGAACGCGACGGCGACGTCGGGGCGCATCGGCTTGCCCTGCCGGTGCGCGAGCGGCCCGCGGTACTCGCCCACGCCGGCGGCGTCGGCGACGGCCTGGCCCGCCGGGACGAGCTCGGCCTCGGCCGCCGCCCCCGCCGGGACGGCCTCGTCCTCGGTCACCGCCACGGGATCGCGAACCTCGACGCGCAGCCGGACCGGAGCGAAGGCGTCGGCGTCGGGGCTGCTCACGCGGACGCGCCGCGCGCCGTTGGCGCGCGCCGTCGCGAGCGCCGCCCGGCGCCCGCGTGCCAGGTACTCGGCGCGCTCGACGTGCGCGGGATTCACGACGCCGCCGAGCAGCGCCGGCTCGAACAGCCCCGCGTAGGCGGCGTGCATCGCCCGCGCGCCGGCGAGCGCGGCGAGATCGGCCGCCCGCTGCTCGTCGCTGCGCGCGCCGATCCCGCGTGCGACGCCGCCGAGCACGAGCCCTCCGAGCAGCAACGCGAGCGCGAGGCCGAGCAGCGCGATCGTCGCCTGGCCGGCCTCACCGTCGGCGCCGGGGCGCGCCGTCAGCACGGCAGCGCCGCGACCGGGACCGCCAGCGCACGGCGCGTCGACGGCAGCATGAGCCCGGCGCCGGCCAGCGAGCGAGCGGGACGCCCGGGCGGGATCTCGAGGACCAGCCCGTGCTCGAGCCCCGCCACGGCGAGCTGCGCCAGCGCCGGATCGGAGCCGGCGGGAACCGCCGCGACGACGAGGTCCTGGGAGGCGAGCAGCTCGTCGAACGCCGCCGCGCGCGGCGCGCCGAGGACGAGCACCGTCGGCGCGCCCGCGCTCGCGACCGCCGCGCACGCGCGCCACGCTTCCGCGGCCGCCTCCTCGGCCTCGGCCGCCAGCCGGACGACGACGAGACGGCCGGCGGCGTGCGCCTCGTGCCCGCGCAGGCGCAGCGCGGACGCCAGGCGGCCCGCCGCGGGTAGCGCCGGGGCGCGCCAGCCCGCGACCGGGGGCGCCGGGCTCCACAGGCAGACGAGCGCGGCTTGGGCGCGCACGCGGCGGGCAAGCGCGAGCGCGAGTCCCGCTCCGAGCGCGGGCGCGTCCTGCGCCGCCGCGAGGAGCGCGATGCACGCGGGCGCGCGCGGCAGGGGAGCCGCGCGCGCCCGCACCGGCGGAGGACCGGCGGGGGTGACCTCCGCAGGACTGCCGCCCCCCGTGGCGGGGGCGACGAAGTGATCGGCGATGCGGCGCCCGATGCTCATCTCGGAGCCGACCCCGCGTGCGCCACGCCGATCGCCTCGAGCTGGCCGGCGAGCAGCGGCATGATCGTGCGCGGTCGCATGCGAACCCGTACGCGGCGCCCGTCGATCCGCACGTCGATCCGCTCCCGCGACCAGCCCGGGACCGCATCGCGAGCGGCGCGCTGCGGATCGGCACCCTGCAGGATCGCCATCGCCCCCGCGCCGGCGGCATGGTCGGCGAGCTCGCCGGCGACGCCTGCCGCCAGCACCTGCGCCGCGACGAGCGCGACGCCCACCACGACGGGCGCCATCGCCACGAGCTCGACCGATGCCTGTCCGGACTGCCCGTCGCGCCGCATGTCATCCGCCCTGGCGCTGTAGCCGCGCCCGTGCGGTGATCGTCGTCAGGCGGGCCGACCCGATGATCGCGGGCACGCCGATCGCGACCGCCACGCCTCCTCCTGGCTGCAGCTGCCGCACGACGAGCCCCGGCCGCAGGCGCGCCGGCAGGACGCGGCGCGCCGCCGCGCGCTCGTCGCCGCCGACGGCGTCGGCGCGAGCCGCCGCGCGCGCAGCGCTGCCGGCGAGCCAGACGGCCTGCCCGGCGACGACCCCCTGCCAGAGCACCGCCGCGAGCACCGCCACGAGGGGCAGCAGCGCGATGAGCTCGACGCTGGCCTGACCGTGCTCTGCGCGTAGCGGGCGGGTTGCAAGCATGCGTCCCAGCCTCGCGCCGTCCGCGTCACCGCTCTACACGAGGCGGTCACATCCGACGCGCGATCGTGTGACGAAAGCGCGCGGGCGCGGGCGCGGACGCCTCAGGTGTACGAGCGGTGGTGCTGCCAGACGAGGTACAGCGTGTACGACGCGGCGCCGACGAGCCCGAACCACAGCACGGCCCCGGCGCCCGATTCGAACAGCCGCCGCGACGCCGCCACCGTGACGATCGCCACGCCGACCGCGGCGTACAGCGCCAATCGCCACTGGTCGCCGAGCGCGAAGATCTCGCCCCGGAACCGGCGGTAGAGGATCCCGCAGCCCACCGCGATCAGGACGATGAACACGGCGTTGAGCAGCTGCGAGATGAGCGCGGCTCCCTCGCCGCCGCCCGGCGCCAGCCAGACGAGCAGCGCGAGCACGACGACGATGCCGATGTTGCGTGCGAGCTCGGGCGACACTGGGATGGAGGCTAGACAATGCGGCGGTCGTGACCGCCGACCCCTGTCAGGCCAGCGCGCGCAGGGCCTGAGCGGTTGCCTCGTGCACGGCCCGCGAGCGCGTCGCGGCGTCCTCGGCCGCCGCCGGCGGGGCGGCCGACCGCGGCGCGGCGCGGCCCCGGCGCGCGGCGTCCTGCGGCGCGTCGACCCGCGGCGCGTCGACGAGCTGCGCCGCGAAGCGATAGCCGACGCCGAAGTGCGTGTGGATGTACGTCCAGTCGGGCGAGACCGTCTGCAGCTTGGCGCGCAGCTTGCGCACGAAGACGTCGACCGAGCGGTCGCCGTGGGCCATCGTGTAGCCCCACACGCGCTCGTAGATCTCCTCGCGCTCGAGCACGCGCCCGGCGGCGGCGGCGAGCAGCTGGATGAGCTCGAACTCGCGGCGCGTCAGGTCGATCGAGCGCCCGTGCGCGAAGGCCTGGAACTGATCGGGGCGGATCTCGACCTCGCCGGCGGTGAGCGGCTCGGGGCTGGCCGCACCGTCGGCCACGCGCCGGCGGCGCGTCACGGCCTCGAGGCGCGCGATGAGCTCCTCGGGATGGCACGGCTTCGTCACCCAGTCGTCGGCGCCGAGCCGCAGGCCGCGCACGCGCTGCGCGACGGTCGACCGGCCGGTGCACACGACGACGGGCAGCACCGGCAGCTCCTTCGTCACGCGTTCGAGGTAGGTCCAGGCGTGCTGCCCGAGCAGCGCGAGATCGACGACGAACGCGCCGAGGCGCATCGCCACGAGGCGCTCGATCGGCACCGCGCCCGTCAGGACGACGTGCTCCCAGCCCAAGCGGTCCAGCCGCTTCGTCAAGACCTGGACGAAGCCAGTGTCGCCGTCGCTGACGGCGATGCGCAGCCGATCTGCTGCGGCGATGGTCGTATCAGTCATGTCGCGGCGGAGTGTAGGCGCGTGCGCCGACGGCCTGCATGATCTCGCCGCGTCGATCACAGCTCGTTCACATCGCCGCGACGGCCCGCGGCCGGCGGACGGTCGTCCCACGTCCGTCCAGGGCGGGTCAAGGAGGTCCGGGACGGCGCCGATGACACGCCCAATCGCCCCGTCGGGCGACATCCCGAGACATCGCGAGGACCCAAACGCACATGAAGGCGACGCCCGAGGCCGCAGGACAACGACCGAGCGGTGCACGGATCGCGGCGGCGCTCGGCACTGCCGGCGTCGTCGCGATCGCGCTCGGCGGCAACCTGCTCGGCGCCGGCGCGCAGGACGCGCCGCCCGTCCCCGGCGAGCCCGTCCCCTCCCCGCCGACGCAGGTCGCTGCCGACGACGAGACGGCCGCCGCGCCGCCGGCCTCCGGCCCGGCGCACACGACCGCGAAGCCCGCCTCGGCCACGACGCAGACCGCGCGCCCCACGGCCGGTACGGACGCCGCCACGACGCCGGCGCCCGACACCACGCGGCCCCCCGCCGCCACGCAGACCACGACGACGCCGGCCCCCAGCGCCACGCAGACCACGACGGCGCCGGCCCCCAGCGCCACGCAGACGACGACGACGCCCGCCCCCGACGCGACGCAGACCACGACGACGCCCGCCCCCGACGCGACGCAGACCACGACGACGCCGGTCCCCGGCGCCACGACCACGCCGCCGCCGGCCGCCACGCCGCCGCCGGCGAGCGCTCCGGCGGCGCCCGCGCCCGCGGCCGCACCGGCGGCTCCCGCCCCCCCGATCCCGACGCCGCCCGCCCGCCCGCTTCCGCTCAGCGGCTTCGCCGGGCCCGCCGACGAGGATCCGACGCCCCAGAACTGCCCGCCGTCGCGCGCGAAGCGGTCCACCGGCCCGTGCGCGACGAAGCAGGCGCCCAAGCGGCGGCGCACCGTCTCGCCCCAGCGCGACCGCACGCCCAAGGTCGCGCTGCGCAACGCCGAGGGCGTGCCGACGACGAGCAACCCGACGATGTCGCTGGCGCTGCCCGGCGCGGTGCCCGTCGGCGTCCCGAACTTCTTCATCGAGAAGTTCCGCATCCCGCCGTTCCTGCTGCCGATCTACCAGGCCGCCGGCATCCAGTACGGCGTGCGCTGGGAGGTCCTGGCGGCGATCAACGAGATCGAGACCGACTACGGCCGCAACCTGAACGTCTCCTCCGCGGGGGCGCTGGGCTGGATGCAGTTCATGCCCGCCACCTGGAAGCAGTACGGCACCGACGCCAACCGCGACGGCCGCAAGGACCCCTTCAACCCGGTCGACGCGATCTTCGCCGCGGCCCGCTACCTGCGCGCCGCCGGCGCCGACCAGGATCTGCGCAAGGCGATCTTCGCCTACAACCACGCCGACTGGTACGTCGAGTCCGTGCTCATGCGCGCCCGCCTCATCGGCGGCCTGCCGGCCGATCTCGTCGGCTCGCTCAGCGGCCTGACGCAGGGGCACTTCCCCGTCTACGCCAAGGCCCGCTACGCCGACGACCTCGCCGAGCGGGCGCTCGCCAAGCGCGCCGGTCAGGGCCAGAACGTCGCCAACCCGATCGAGTCCGACGCCGCGCGGCGCGGGATCGACATCTTCGCCAAGGCCGGCTCGCCGGCGATCGCCGTGCAGGACGGCACGATCGTCGGCATGGGCACGTCGGCCCGGCTGGGCAACTACGTGCGGCTGCGCGACGTCTACGGCAACACGTACACGTACGCGCACCTCAAGACCGTCGCCCGCAACGTGCCCGTCCCGAAGCGAAAGCGCCAGAGCAGGGCGTCGATCGCCAAGGAGCTGCGCCTGCCCAAGCGCGACCCGAAGCCGACCCGCGCCGCCTCCGCCGCCACCGACACGGCCAAGCGCGCGGCGCCGGCGGCCGCGCCGGCGACCCCGAAGCGCACGGTCCGCCGCCCCGGCCAGCCGGCCGCCGGCGCCCCCGCGACGACGACGGACGGCGTCGGCAAGGAGCGCCTCTTCGCGCACCCCGCCCGCAGCAACGTCAGAGAGCACGGCGGCGCGCGCCAGATCCTCGAGGCCGAGGAGAGGATCGGCGCCGCCAAGAGCATGAAGGGCTACTTCGCCGGCGCGGTGGCGCTGGATCCCGACGAGGTCGTGCTCAAGCCGCTCGTCGCGGGCCGCCGCGTCATGGCGGGCACGATCATCGGGCGCGTCGGCCGCACCGACAAGGAGATCTCGCCGCGCCTGCACTTCGAGATCCGCCCCGCGGGCCGCGGCGCGCCGCGGATCGACCCCAAGCCGATCCTCGACGGCTGGAAGCTGCTGGAGTCCACCGCGATCTACCGCGCGCGCAACCGCAACCCGCTCGTCGGACCGAGCGCGTCGCGCTTCTCGATCGGCCAGATCCTGCTCATGAGCAAGGAGGCGCTGCAGCGCCGGGTGCTCGCCAACCCGCGCATCGAGATCTACTCCTGCGGGCGCCGCGACATCGAGGCCGGCGGCGTCGACCGGCGCGTGCTGGCGACGCTCGAGTTCCTCGCCGCGAGCGGCCTGAAGCCGACCGTCACGTCGCTGCACTGCGGGCACGGCTACTACACGTCGAGCGGCAACGTCTCGGCGCACTCGTCGGGCAACGCGGTCGACATCGCGAAGATCAACGGCATCCCGATCCTCGGCCACCAGGGCGAGGGCTCGATCACCGACATCGCGATCCGCCGCCTGCTGACGCTGCAGGGCACGGTCAAGCCCAACCAGATCATCAGCCTCATGGACTACCAGGGCGCCGACAACACGATGGCGCTCGGCGACCACGCCGACCACATCCACGTCGGCTTCCGGCCTCAGTACACGCCGGGGACGCCGAGCTCGAGCCGCGTCGAAGCGGTGCTCAAGCCCTCGCAGTGGATCAAGCTCATCGGCCGCCTCGGCCAGATCGACAACCCGAAGGTCTCCGAGAAGCCGTCGAAGTACGCGATCCCCGTGCCGGTCTCGCGCGCGTCGTCCGTGCATCGCGGCGAGTAGCCGGCCCCGCCCGGCCCGTGCAGCGCGGGCGGTCCGAGACCGCGAAGCTCAGAACGCGTGGTCGCGCGCCTCGCGCGCGGTGCGGGCGGCCTCGCGCGCGGCCTCGCGGCGCGGGTCGTCGGCCGCCAGCCGGCGATTGACGTCCACGAGGCTCGCGCACGCGCAGGCCGCCGCCTCGGCGAGCGCGACGGCGGTCAGCGCCTCCGGGCGCAGCGACGACGGGCAGCGCGCGGCGACCTGGACGCCGAGCTGGGCGATCTGGCCCGCGGCCTCGGCGATCGCGAGCGCCAGGTCGGCGGCCTGCAGCTGCGCCTCGCCGGCGAGCCGCTGGCGGTCCTCGAGCGTCTTGCGCACCGTTGCGGCAGGCGCGGCCACCCCGCGCCGGGCCGAGCGCTCGGCGCGCTGCAGCTCCGGCGACGCCTCGCGGTAGGCCTTCGCGTCGCGCTCGGCGAGCGCCTGGGCCTGCATGCGCAGCGACTCGGCGTGCGCGATCGCGCCGCCGGCCTCGATCCACGTCGCGCGCGACCCGCGGGCGGCCTTCGCGGTCAGCGCCGCCGCCGCGGCGGCGGTGATCGCCGCAGCCGGGCCGCCGCCGCCGGCAAGCTCGTGCGACGACGCGAGCGCCCCGAGGATCTCCGACAGCGAGCGGTCCAGCAGTCCGGGCAGCGGCTCGGCAGGCATTGCGGCGATCGTATCTTCCGCGCTACAGGCGCGCGCGCAGCTCGCTCCACAGCGCCCCGTAGGCGCGCGCCGCGCGCCCGCGCGGCGCGAAGTCGGCCAGCGTGCGGCGGTGCAGCGCCATCTTCTCGACGTCGCTGGCGGCCGGGATCGCCGTCTCGAGCACGTCGTCGCCGGACGCCCGCAGCCGCGCCATGATCTCGGTGTGGATCGTCTTGCGGCCGTCGGCCATCGAGACGTAGGCCAGGATCCGCGGCCGCGGCTTGGCGACCTCGTCGGCCACGAAGCCGCGCAGCTGGTCGAACGTGCGCATCGACAGCGGCGTCGGGATGAGCGGCACGAGCAGGACGTCGGCGACGGCGAAGACGCTCTCCGAGGCCAGCGAGATCGCCGGCGGGCAGTCGAGGAACACGTAGTCGTAGTCGCCGGCGAGCGGGGCGAGCACGCGCTGCAGGCCCTCCGTCGGGCGCTTCGTGGCGTCCAGGACGATGTCCATGTTGCGATAGGAGAAGTCCGCGGGCAGCAGGTCCAGGCGCTCGTGGTCGGAGCCCTTGACGAGCGTCGTCGGGTCGCTCTTGCCGCGGACGAGCTTCTTCCCGCCGCCGCGCACCTTCGGCTTGATCCGCAGCAGGTAGCTCGCGGCGCCCTGCGGGTCGAGGTCCCACAGCAGCACGCGGGCGCCCTCGTCGGCGGCGATCCAGGCGAGGTTGACCGCGCCGGACGTCTTGCCGACGCCGCCCTTGATGTTGTAGAGCGCGACGACGAGCGTCATCCGAACGTTCGCTTCACGAGCTTGCGCTGGGGCTTGGCGGCGAACGCGTCGAAGCTCGCCCGGAACCCCGCCCGCGCCTGCTCCTGCTGCGCGGCGAGCCGCTCGACGAGCACGCCCATCGACATGAGCGCGGCGGCCCCTCCCTCCATCGCCGCGATCTCGTCGCCGAGCGTGCGCAGCAGGTCGGCCTGCACCTCGCGGTCCTGGAAGCGGCCGAGCACGTCCTGCAGCCGCTTGAGCGTCGCGACCATCGGCCGGACGACGTCGTCCGGGTACAGCGAGGAGAAGAACTCCAGCAGGTAGCGCAGCTCCTTGCCCTTCTTGCGCAGGTCGTGCAGCGCCTCGTGCGGGCTGGCGTCGTCGATCGCCGCGCCCATCTTCACCATCCGCCGGTAGACCGTGCCGATGCGCTCGCCCGCGACGTCGGCGACCGGGCGCGCGGCGTCGGGGCGGTCGGCGTCGTCGCTCTCGACGAGCGCATCGAGGTAGGCCGCCCAGTTCTCGAGCAGCGCGCGGGTCGCCGCCGAGCTCAGGCCGCGCACCATCCGTTGGCGCTCGGCCTGCAGGCGCTGCTCGAGCAGCCGGCGCAGCGGCGCCACGTCCCGCGCCGTGCCGTTGGCCAGCCCCGCCGCGAGCTCGCCGAACTCGAGCAGCTGCACGTCGAGGTCGCGCGTCGGCCCGGTGAGGACCTGCAGCTCGCGAAAGCCGTCGCGAAACACGCGCAGCGGCTCGGGCGAGAAGACGCCGCGCAGCTCGCGCTGCAACGCCCTCGTGCGGCGCACCGCGACGCGCAGGTCGTGCAGGAACTCGCTGTCGACGTCGGCGAGCGTGCCCGGCATGTTGACCTCGATGACCCCCAGCAGGCGCGTCGTGATCGACACCGCGGCGGCGTCGGCGCGCTGGGAGGGATGCAGCGTCAGGCGCAGCTTGGAGGACACGCCGCCGACGGCCCCGCCGAGCGCCCTCACGGCGGCGTCGAGCATCGAGCGCTTCGCCGGCCGCAGGCCGACCTCCCCCGTGAGCAGCTCGACGACGCGCTCGTAGTCGGCGTCGTAGCCGCGCACCGCGACGACGTGCAGCCGCGGGCGCAGCGCCAGCTTGACGGCGCCGCCGGCGAGCACCGTCGGCTCCTCGGCGCGCAGGCGCACGACGGTCTTGCCGAGGTCGTCGAGCACGTTGATCGGCAGGAAGCGGCTGCTCACCCGCGCGATCGCCGTCAGCGCGCGCAGCTCGACGATCGGGGCGAGCGCGTCGCGCAGCGCGCCCGCGGGCAGCTCGTCGCTCAGCAGGCGCCGCGCCCCACGCGGCAGGGCGCCGGATGCCCGCTCGGCGTGCGTTTCGGCCTCGGTGAGCACGAGCCGGTTGCCGGCGCCGGCGAGCGTGAGCCCGGCCGCGCGCAGGCGGCCGTCGAACGTGTCCCAGAACGTCCGGTCGATGCTGTGGGCGCGCTGGGTGACGAGCGGCACGACCGCGGCGAGGCGGTCGGCGGCGGCCGAGGCGCTGAGATCGCGCGGGAGCAGCAGCTGTGTTCCCGGCGTGTTCACGGCCCGTGATTCTGTCAGCGAGACCGCCCGGCTGCCCGGCGGGCTCGCCGCCGCCGGCGCGCTACGTGTTCCCGCGCGTCACGCCGTCCGCGCCGCCGGCCCGGCGCTCCGCCTCGCGGCGGCCGGGGTGGTCGGGCGGCAGGTCGTGCGGGGTGATCTCGTCGTGGGCCTCCGGCGTGTCGCCCAGCGGCGTCTCGTCGTCGGGCGTCGCCGGTCCGAGCGGCTCGGCGGCGTCGCCGTCGTGCGGGGGCGCGTGGCGCCAGCCGGTGTCCCGGCGCGTGTTCTCGGTGCTCATGTCGACGCTCCTGAAGGGTGTGCTCGCCGTGGGGTACCCGCGCGGCGGGCGCGCCATCCGCGGCGGGCGGCGGGCATGCGGTGAGCGTCGCGAGCGCGCCGCGCGAGCGGCAAGCCGCCCGGTTGCGCCGCCCGGGTTGACGTCGCCGGCGCGGCGGGTATCGCGTCGTGTGTGATGCACGCCACACAGAGAGACGCAGAGACCGTTCGCGCCGTCGTCGTCGGGCGCGAGCAGCCGTCGCGCACCGCCGCGTCCGAGCGCCGCGCGATGCAGGCCGCGATGGCTCACGCCGTGCGCGCGATGCGCTCGACCGGGAGCAGGGCTGCGCGCAAGCCCGTGCCGGGCCCGGCGAGCGGCTGACACAGCCCGGCCGCCCGGGAGCCGTGGACCGGGTCGCCGCGACGGCCGCCGCAGTCGCGTCTCAGCCGCGCGCGAGGTACTTCTTGATGCAGTGCGCCGCGCCGAGGTTGCGCGCGAAGGGATGGAAGTCGGCGAGCGCCACGACGTCGAAGCCGAGGTCGTTCCAGATCTCGGCGGTGCGGCGGTCGGTCGCCGCGAGCGTCGCGGCGAACGGCCCGTGCGCGTAGGTCGGGACGAAGACGGTCGGGCGGGCGTCCGCGGGCGCGTGCACGAGGACGTTGCAGGACGTCGCGAAGTACCAGGAGCGCAGCCGCGTCTCGACGTCGTCTGAGTAGACGAGCGGCAGCGGCGCCCGCGTCACGTCGAAGCCGCGTCGCCCCAGGTCGCGGGCGACGTCGTCGAAGATCGGCGCCATCGCATGCGCCTGCAGCGGCTCGCCCGTCAGCCGCGCGGCCTCCCGCGGGTCGCCGACGAGCACCCTGAAGCGCCCGTCGGCGCCGCGGCCGGCGAGGCTGACGAACATGTCGATGTGGAAGATCGGCTGGCGCGTGCCCGCCGCGTTGCCCGCGTGGATCTCCTCGCGCCAGGCCGCGCCGTCGAGGCGGAACTCGCGCGCCGACGCGGCGGGGACCGGCAGCCGCGTGCCGACGGGGACGAACGTCCGCTCCGCATCGAGGTAGCGGCGGTAGACGCTGCGCAGCAGCTCGTCCTGGGAGGACTCGTCGGGCGCCGTGAGGATCCCCTCGTCGAACGTCAGCAGCGGGTAGTCGAGCCCGACGAAGAAGAAGTCGTCGCCGATCAGCACGTTGCCGCCCTGCAGGTGAAGCGGCGCCTGATAGACGCCGAGGCCGGCGGCGGCGCCGACCTGGTCGGCGACGAGCGCGTCGCCGTAGCGGGGGAAGGCCGCCGGCTCCACGAACGCCTGCCCTCCCCCCTCCTCGCCGACGACGACGTAGCCGTCCTCGGCCCAGACCGAGAAGCCGAGGAAGTCGTCGGTCGCGATGACGTCGACGCGGGCGCCGCGGTCCGCCGCGGCGACCCACTCGCCGACGACGCCGGCGACGCCGTCGTGCGTGAGGATCACGAGCTCGGTGACCGCCGGCAGCTTGGCGAGCAGGTCGCGGTACACGACGCCGTAGGGGTTCTGCGCGCCGCCGCGCGCCGCGTAGCTGGGAATCGTCAGCAGCAGCCGGGCGATCGATCCTTCCGCGCTCGCCACGAGCGACGGCGAGGCGGGACGCGTGCCGCTGATCTGCGCCGCGACGGCCGCCGTGCGCGTGCGGCGCCGGCGCGCCTCGTCGGGGACGTCGGCGTGCGTGCGCCGGATCTCACCCTCGACGAGCGGGTGGTGGTGCGGTCGGAGCGGCGGGATCGCCATCGGTCGCCGTCAACCGTAGCGCCGGCGACGAGCGTCGCGTCGAGCTGGCCCGGAGTAGCTCTGAGGAGATCGCGCCAGCACGGGCCGATCGATCTCGGTTAGCGTGCGTGGTGGTGACCGGTCGCGCGGCGTTGAAGGTGTTCTGCAGCTACCGCTCGGCGGACCAGGAGGTGGTCGAGCAGTTCGCGCGGCGGCTTGTCGAGCACGGGCTGGATGCGTGGTTTGATCACTGGGAGATCCGGGCGGGCGATGACATCGTCGCGCGGATGGATAGCGGTGTCGACGGGTGTGACGCCGCGCTGGTGTTCGTCTCACCGGCGTGGTTTGACGGGTCGTGGGCGCTTGACGAGTACACGTCCTTGGCGTTGCGCAAGGTCGAGGACGGCATCCGCGTGATCCCCGTCGTGGTTGGCGACGTCGATACCGTGCGCCTGCCGGCGCGGCTGCGCAAGCTTGCGCGCCGCTCGGTGCAGGACTTCGACGCGATCTGCGACGCGCTGCGCGGGATCGATCGCAAGCCTGGGCGTGGTGACGCGCTGCGCACCTCGGCGATCGGGGTCGACGTCGCGATCGAGCACTCCTCCGAGGGGGCGCTCGTCGCAACGATGTCGATCGCTGGCGCGAGCGTCCTGACCGTGCCGGCCGCCGGTCGCTTGGCCGAGTTGGCGCTTGATCGTGTGACATCCGACGAGATCCTGGCCCAGTTGGGGCGAAGGATGGCAGCCGTCGTGTTTCCGGGCGAGATCGACGCGGCGCTGGCTGGCCTGTTGGAGAGCCTGGATGCGGGCAGCGTGGTCGATCTGCGTGTTCGCGCGTCTGCGGATCTGATGGCGTTGCCGTTTGAGTGCGCTCGGCTCGCCGACGGTCAAGCGCCGGCGTTGCACCCGGCGGTGCGGTTCTCGCGCGCACAGCTGGGCTGCGAGCGGCGGGCGCCGGCGCCCGGACCGGGCCCGTTGCGGGTCCTCGTCGCCGTCGGTGCGCCGGACGAGGGTCAGACGGCGAGCGCTGCGCTGGATGTCGAGGCGGAGATGGGGTCGATCCTGGATGCGGTCAGCGAGGCCGTCCGGGATGACCGCGCGCGGGTGCGCATTCTCGAGGTTGCCGACATCGCCAGCATCACCGCCGCCCTGGCTCGGGACGACTATCACGTGCTGCATCTGTCGGGGCACGGCAGCGACGGCTTGATCGAGCTTGAAGACGAGGACGGCCGCGCCGTCATGGTCTCGGCCGACGCGCTCGTCGACGCGTTTCACGGCGCGGGCAAGGTCGTGCCGCTGGTGTTCGTGTCGGCGTGCCAGGACGGCGACAGCGCTCGCGGGTTCGCGCTTGCGCTGCATCGTCGCGGCGTCGCGCGCGTGGTTGCGATGTCGGGGCCTGTCGGCGACGCGTACGCCACGGCGCTGGCGGCGGCGTTCTACCGACAGCTGTCGCAGCCGGCGTGGCCGCGAGCAGCGGTCGCGCTCGCGGCTGCCCGCCGCGAGGTCGAAGTCCAGCGTGGACGCGACATGCAGCACTCCCCGCGGCCGGAGTGGGCCACCGCGACGTTGCTGTCGAGCGGGGAGGACGCGCCGCTGCTGGACGGCGATCTCGAGCAGGTCGAGCTGTCACGCCCGCCGGTGTACGCGGTCTCAGACGCGGTGCCGATGCTCGGGATGGGCGAGCTGATCGGCCGCCGTTCGGAGTTGCGCGCGACGATGCGGGCGTTGCGTCGCGACGAGCGCTTTGCGGCGAGGCACGGGCAGCTGGCGGGCGTCGTGCTGACGGGGATCGGTGGGGTCGGCAAGAGCAGCGTCGCCGGTCGCGTGATGGCGCGCCTGGCCAGCGACGGGTGGGTGGTCTCGGCGACCAGCGGGGTGTGGAGCCTGGAGGGGGTCTGTCGCCAGCTCGCCGCTGACCTGGCGGCCGACGGGCGCGCGTGGGCTCGCAGCCTGGAGGCGAGCTTGGCGCGGGTCGCCGGCGATGACCCCGGACGGCTGGCGCTGCTCGCGCGGGCGCTGCGCGATCACCGGGTGCTGCTCGTCTTCGACAACTTCGAAGACAACCTCACCGCCGACGCGGCGGCGTTCCTGGACGCACCGACGGTGGCGGTCTTGACGAGGCTGCTGGATACGTGCGTCACCGGCGGCGTGCTCGTCACGTCGCGCTACCCGGTGCCCGGGTTGATGGACGCGCTGCACGAGGTGGCGATCGGGCCGTTGACAGCGGCCGAGACGCGGCGCATGTTCCTGCGCCTGGAGGGCCTGCGTCACCTCGACCGTGACGACGTGCTGCTCATCCGCGCGCTGATCGGCGGACACCCCCGCGCGCTGGAGCTGCTCGACGCGTTGCTGCGACGCGGCGCAGGCGTCGCGCGGGTGCGCGGCAAGCTGCGCGACCTCGCCGACCGCGAGGGCATCCAGGCCACCGACGCGCGTGATCTCGCACGCGCGATCGACACGACCGTGCGCCTCGCCGCACGCGACATCGTCCTCACGGTTCTGCTCGAGACCCTCACCGACGTCGAGCGCGAGACGTTGCTGCAAGTCGCCGTCAGCGCGCTACCGGTCGAGCGTGCGGACCTGTCCACGCTGCTGGCCTCCGACACGGGCGGCGCGGAGGTCGCCCGGGCCGCGGACCGGCTACGGAGCCTGTCGCTGCTCAGCGAAACCGAGCATGGACTCTGGGTGCATCGCTGGACCGGTGAAGCGCTGCGCCACCAACAGCCGCTCGCCGAGTACCGGGCACGCTGCCGCCGCGCGGGCGCGCTGCGCGTCGCGCGCATCCAGGCACATTCGCGCGATGTCTCCGAAGCCATCGAGGCAACCCAGAACTTCCTGGACGCCGACGCCCTCGATGATGCGGCAGCAGCCGCAGTCGGCGTCTGCGGATTTCTTGAGCGCGTCTCGACGCTGGAGCTTGCAAGCTTCGCGCGTCATGTTCGCAGCGCTCTGCCGCACAGCCACGCTTCCTACAACCAGCTGGCAGACCACGAGGCGCGGGCCCTCCTCGCGCTCGGCGACACCAACGCGGCGCTCGAGCGCTACACCGAGATGGCGCGCACGCTGGCGCGCCTCGCGGCGGCCGAGCCCGACCGCGCCGACTACCAGCGCGACCTCTCGGTCTCCTACAACAGCTGGGGGATCTGCAGCGGGCGTTGGGCAACGGCAGCCAAGCGCTCGATCTGTACACCCGCAGCCTGCAGATCGCGCAGCGCCTCGCGGCGGCCGAGCCCGACCGCGCCGACTACCAACGCGACCTCTCGGTCTCCTACAACAAGCTGGGGGATCTGCAGCGGGCGTTGGGCAACGGCAGCCAAGCGCTCGATCTGTACACCCGCAGCCTGCAGCTCCGCGAGCGCCTCGCGGCGGCCGAGCCCGACCGCGCCGACTACCAACGCGACCTCTCCGTCTCCTACGACAAGCTGGGGGATCTGCAGCGGGCGTTGGGCAACGGCAGCCAAGCGCTCGATCTGTACACCCGCAGCCTGCAGCTCCGCGAGCGCCTCGCGGCGGCCGAGCCCGACCGCGCCGACTACCAACGCGACCTCTCGGTCTCCTACAACAAGCTGGGGGATCTGCAGCGGGCGTTGGGCAACGGCAGCCAAGCGCTCGATCTGTACACCCGCAGCCTGCAGATCCGCGAGCGCCTCGCGGCGGCCGAGCCCGACCGCGCCGACTACCAACGCGACCTCTCGGTCTCCTACAACAAGCTGGGGGATCTGCAGCGGGCGTTGGGCAACGGCAGCCAAGCGCTCGATCTGTACACCCGCAGCCTGCAGCTCCGCGAGCGCCTCGCGGCGGCCGAGCCCGACCGCGCCGACTACCAACGCGACCTCTCGGTCTCCCACGAGAAGCTGGGGGATCTGCAGCGGGCGTTGGGCAACGGCAGCCAAGCGCTCGATCTGTACACCCGCAGCCTGCAGCTCCGCGAGCGCCTCGCGGCAGCCGAGCCCGACCGCGCCGACTACCAACGCGACCTCTCGGTCTCCTACAACAAGCTGGGGGATCTGCAGCGGGCGTTGGGCAACGGCAGCCAAGCGCTCGATCTGTACACCCGCAGCCTGCAGCTCCGCGAGCGCCTCGCGGCGGCCGAGCCCGACCGCGCCGACTACCAACGCGACCTCTCCGTCTCCTACAACAAGCTGGGGGATCTGCAGCGGGCGTTGGGCAACGGCAGCCAAGCGCTCGATCTGTACACCCGCAGCCTGCAGATCGCGCAGCGCCTCGCGGCGGCCGAGCCCGACCGCGCCGACTACCAACGCGACCTCTCGGTCTCCTACAAGCAGCTGGGGGATCTGCAGCGGGCGTTGGGCAACGGCAGCCAAGCGCTCGATCTGTACACCCGCAGCCTGCAGCTCCGCGAGCGCCTCGCGGCAGCCGAGCCCGACCGCGCCGACTACCAACGCGACCTCTCGGTCTCCCACAACAAGCTTGCGGCCGTCTCCAAGGCCGCGGGCGACCTGGCTGGCGCTTGTGCTCACCTCAGCGCAGATCTCGCAATCGCGCGACGACTGCTGGCCCTACAGCCCGCCAGCGCCGACGCGGCCATCGACGTCGCGATCTCGCTCGCCCAGCTCGCCGACCTCGACCCAGATCCCGACGCGCGCAGGCAGGAAGCCACGACGATCCTGCAGCAACTCGACGCCGAGAAGCGACTCAGCGCGCAGGGGATCGCGTTGCTCGCGCAACTCACATGACGCCTCGAGCGAATGGTTCGCGCGATCTGACGCGCTCTCACCCACACGCGGTTCAATTGCCCGACTCGCGCTCGGGGCCGGGACCACGTTCTGCGAGGATCCGGGTTCCCGAACATGACGACTGGAGCTGGCGTGCCGGACCTACTTGATCGCATACGCAAGGAGCTCGGCGCCCGCATCGCCGAGCTGCGCCCGCTCGTCGAGGAGTACGGGCGCCTGGACGCCGCGCTGGGCGCCCTCGGCGACGTCGGGGGCCAGCGTCCCGGCCGGACGAAGCAGAGCACGGCGGCCGGGGCCGCGGACGCTGCCGTGCGCAAGCCGCCGGCCAGGTCCAAGGCCAAGCGCGCGCGGCGCGGCGCGCACCGTGAGGCCGTGCTGCAGGCGGCCTCCGAGCGCCCGGGGGCCACCCGCGGGGAGCTGGCGGCCGTCACGGGCATCGACCCGAACACGCTGAGCGCGCTGCTCGGACGGCTCGTCAAGGCCGGGGACCTGCGAGCCCAGGAGCTGCCGATCGGTCAGACCGGCTACGTCCTCCCCGACCCGCCCAGCGCGATGCAGCCGGCCCAACCGCCACCCGTGGACGACGCGCCTGCCGGCGGCGAAGCGCCGGGCGCCGCGGCGTCCTCGGGGTCAGCCGATGCGCCGGCGACCGGGGACGACGGGGCCGACGCCCCCGCCGACGGCGAGGAGGACGCCGACGCCGACGCCCCCGCCGACGCCGAGGCGCCCGCCGCCGACGCCGAGGCGCCCGCCGCCGACGCCCCCGCCACCCCCGCCGACGCCGCGACCGGCGGCGACGAGGCCACGCCCGACGACGCGCCGTAGGCGCCGAGAAGCCCCGCCGCGCCCGCCGCGCCCGGGGCGCGCGGATCGACCGACGGACGCGGCCACGCGCGCCGGCAGGCTCACGGCAGCGCCGGCCGCCACGCGTCGCCGAACTCGCGAAACAGGCCCGTGACGACGAACGCGGTCTGCTCGCCGACGTCGATCGCGTTGTCGCCGACGCGCTCGAACGCGCGGGCGACGTGCGTCATCGTCATCGCCCACTCGCGGGTGTCGGGGTCGTCGCCGGCGGCGACGGCGAGCGTGAAGATCTCGCGGTTGAGCTCGTCGACCCGGCGGTCGCGGGCGACGAGGTCCTCGGCCATCGCGACGTTGGCCTCCCGGTAGCAGCGCGTGCACTGCACGACCTCGGCGCGCGCGAACCTGCCCATGCTGAGGACGCGGTCGAGGATCTCGGGGCGGATCGGCGGGTCGTGGCCGGAGAGCGGGATGAGCTTGGCGATCGACGTGCACTGGTCGCCCATCCGCTCGGCGTAGCGGATGACGTGCAGCAGCGCCGCGAGCCGCCGCAGATCGCCCGCGACCGGCCCCTGGAGCGCGAGCAGCGCGAGGATCGCCCCGTGCAGCTCGCCGTAGGCGGCGTTGATCGCGCCGTCGTCGTCGATGACGATCTGCGCGAGCTCGACGTCCTGGTGCTCGAGCGCCTCGACGACGCGATCCAGCGCGGTGAGCACGAGCTCGAACATGCCCAGCGCGCGCTCCTCGAGCACGCTGAGGTCGTACTCGAACTGGGCGCGCCCCGGGTTCATCGGCTCGTGGCAGGGCTGTGCGGCGACAGCTCGCGCAGCTGCCCGGTCGCCACGAAGATCGCCTGCTCGCCGATCGCCACCGCGTTGTCGCCGATGCGCTCCAGCGCGCGCGCGGCCAGCGTCGTCGTCATCGCCCACTCGCGCAGCCCGGGATCCTCGCCGGCATGGACCGCGAACCGGAAGATCTCGCGGTTGAGGCGGTTGACCTCCTGGTCGCGCGCGGCCAGCGCCTCGGCGAGCCCGACGTCGCGCAGGACGAACGCCTGGCGCGCCTGGGCGAGCTCGGCACGGGCGAGCTCGCCCATGCGCAGGATCAGCTCGAGGATGCGGTCGCGCGCCGGCGAGTCGCTGGCCGAGACGGGGACGAGCCGGGCGATGTTCACGCACTGGTCGCCGATCCGCTCGACGTTGGAGATGACGTGCAGGATCGCCGCCGCCAGCCGCAGGTCGCCGGCCACCGGGGACTGCAGCGCCAGCAGCGACAGCACCCCCTGATGGACCTCCAGGTAGCGCCCGTCGATGCGGTCGTCGTCGGCGACGACGAACTGCGCGAGGCGCAGGTCGACCGTGCGCAGCGCGTCGAGCACGCGCTCGAGCTGGCCCACCGCCATGTCCATCGCGCCGACCGCGGCCAGCTCGATCTCCTGCATCTGGCGCTGGAAGTGCTGGCGCCCGGCCCCCGTCATCAGCTGAACTTACCGGTCACGTACTCCTCGGTGCGCGGGTTCTGAGGGGTGCTGAAGAGCCTCTCGGTCGGCGCGTGCTCGACGAGCTCGCCGAGGTAGAAGAACGCGGTCGTGTCCGACACGCGGGCGGCCTGCTGCATGTTGTGCGTGACGATGATGATCGTGAAGTCCCGCTTGAGCTCGGTGATGAGCTCCTCGACCTTCAGCGTCGCGATCGGATCCAGCGCCGAGCAGGGCTCGTCCATGAGGATGACCTCGGGCTTGACGGCGATCGTCCGCGCGATGCACAGGCGCTGCTGCTGGCCGCCCGACAGGCCGAGGCCGGGCTCGGACAGGCGGTCCTTGACCTCCTCCCACAGCCCCGCGCCGCGCAGCGAGCGCTCGACGACCTCGCTGGCGTCCTGGCCCTTGATCCCCGCGAGCTTCAGGCCGGCGGCGACGTTGTCGAAGATCGACATCGTCGGAAACGGGTTGGGCTTCTGGAAGACCATCCCGATCGCCCGGCGCACCGACGTGACGTCGACGCCGGCGGCGTAGATCTCGACGTCGTCGAGCGTCACCCGGCCCTCGGCGCGCGCGCCGGGGATCTCCTCGTGCAGCCGGTTCAGGCAGCGCAGGACGGTCGACTTGCCGCAGCCCGACGGCCCGATCATCGCCGTGACCTCGTTGGCGGCGTAGTGCAGGCTGACGTCGCGCACCGCGTGGACGTCGCCGTAGAAGGCATGCAGCGACTGGAGCGTCATGCTGTGCCCGGTCGGCTTGGGCTGCGGTCGCGCGGGGAGGGGGTGCACGACGCCCTCGCGGGGGGCCATCGGGGCGGGCTGCGCTGCGGGCGAGCGCTGTTCGGGCATCGCGCGGTCCTTCGCGTCTGGGTTGGTCATGGCTGCAGGCGGCTCCTTCGCTGGACGAGGCGGGCGACGAGCGTGACGAGGAGGATCATGAGCACGAGGGTCAGCGCGGCGCCCCAGGCCCGCTCGACGAGCCGGTCCTGGGCTTGGCCGACGTCGTTGAAGATCTGCATCGGCAGGGAGTTCATCCGCTCGCCGACGTTCGTGCTCAGGCCGTTGACGAACGCGGCGGTGAACAGCAGCGGCGCGGTCTCGCCGCCCGCGCGCGCGACCGCGAGCAGCGAGCCGGTCAGCAGGCCGGGCAGCGCCGTCGGCAGCACGATCGCGAAGATGACCCGCCAGCGCGGCGCGCCGAGCGCCAGCGCCGACTCGCGCAGCGCGTCGGGCACGAGGTCGAGCACGACCTCCGAGGAGCGCGCGACGACCGGCAGCATGAGCAGCGCCAGCGCGACGGCCCCCTTCCAGGCCGCGAACGTGCCGCCGATCTGCGAGACGACGAGCACGATGTAGACGAACAGGCCGAACATGACCGACGGCACGCCGGTCATCACGTCGACGAAGTAGCGCACCGTGTTCGCAAAGCGCGTCCGCTTGCCGTACTCGACGAGGTACAGCGCGACGCCGATCCCGAGCGGCACCGCGAGCGCCGTGGCGATGCCGACGATGACGAGCGTGCCGACGATCGCGCTGCGGATGCCGCCCGGGTCGCCGAGGAAGCGGCCCGTCGGGTCGGTCGTGAAGAAGCTCACGCTGAGCGCGCCGAGCCCCTCGCGCAGCAGGTGGTACAGGACGAGGAAGAGCGGCAGCAGCGCCAGGATCGTGAGGCCGAGCGTCACGCCGCGCGCCGCCCTGTCGGCGATGCGCCGCCGCGGCGAGACGGACGCCAGGGCGGTGACGCCCACGAGCTAGCCCGCCATCCCGACCGGGACCTTGCGCGCGCCGGCGCCGGCCGCCCGGTTGACGTAGGCCCGCGCGACGAGGTTGACCACGAGCGTCAGGACGAACAGCACGAGGCCCGCCGCGATGAGCGCCGCGCGATGCACGGGGTCCGAGGCGGCCTCGCCGAACTCGTTGGCGATCACCGCCGCCAGCGTGTAGCCCTGCGAGAAGATCGTGTCGCCGATGACCGCGGCGTTGCCGATGACGATCGTCACGGCGATCGTCTCGCCGATCGCGCGGCCCAGCCCCAGCATCGCCGCGCCCGAGATGCCGGCCCGCGAGTAGGGCAGCACCGCGGTGCGGATCATCTCCCAGCGCGTCGCGCCGAGCGCGAGCGCCGCCTCCTTGTGGTCGGCCGGCACGGTCGCCATGACCTCGCGCGAGATCGCGCTGACGATCGGGATGATCATGATCGCGAGGATCAGCCCGGCGACGAAGTAGTTGGGGATCGCGACGCCGCCGCCGACGAACGGCAGGAAGCCGAACGTGCTGTCCAGCCAGCGCTCGGCGGGCAGCAGCTTCGGGGCGAGGAAGAAGATGCCCCACAGGCCGTAGACGACCGACGGGACGGCGGCGAGCAGCTCGACGAGGATCGTCAGCGGCCCGCGCAGCCGCGGCGCGGCGAGCTCGGTGATGTACAGCGCGCTGGCGACCGCGATCGGCACCCCGATGACGAGCGCGATGACCGAGGTCAGCAGCGTGCCGACGACGAGCGGCAGCGCGCCGTAGAGCGCCTGCGAGGGCACCCAGTCGTTCGTGAAGACGAAGCGCAGGACGCCGGTGTGCTCGAACGCCGGCACGGACTCGACGACGAGCTTGACGAAGAAGAACCCGATGAGCACGAGGACGCCCGCGGCGATCGCGCCGAGGACCCGCCGCAGCAGCGGATCGGCGAAGCGGGGCCCCGACCCGCCGGGCAGCGCCCGCCGGGCCGGGGTGATCACCGAGGACTCCATCGTCTGCGTGCTAGCCCGCGATCGGGCTGCCGTCGCACTCCAGCCCGTCCACCTTGGCCCGGGCCCTGCTCTTGATCGCGGCGGGCAGCGCCGCGTACTCGAGCTCGGGCGCGACATCCTGACCGGCGCCCTCGGCGTAGCGCAGCCAGTCGACGACGAGCCCGGCGGTCTTCGCGTCGAGGCCGGCCCTGCACATGTCCTCATAGACGAGCAGGAACGTGACCGCGGAGATCGGGTAGGTCGCGTCGCCGGCGGCGTCGATCGTGCTGAAGCGCAGGTCCGCGGGCGGCTCGACGCCCGCGGCGGCGGCGGACGTCGCCGCGAGCGTCGGCTCGACGAAGGTGCCGGCCCTGTTGCGCACCGCCGCGGTCGTGAAGTTGCTCTGCAGCGCGAAGGCCTGCTCGACGTAGCCGACCGCGCCGTCGGTGCGCTTGACGCAGCCGGCGACGCCGTCGTTGCCCTTCGCGCCCGTGCCCGCCGGCCACTTGACGGACGTCTCGACGCCGGGACCGCTCGCCCACGCCCTGGAGTAGGCGGCGAGGAACTCGGTGAAGTTCTTCGTCGTCCCCGACTCGTCGGAGCGGTGGCAGACGGTGATCTTCGTCGCGGGCAGCGTGACGTCGGGGTTGAGCGCCGCGATCGCCTTGTCGTCCCAGGTCGTGACCTTGCCGAGGAAGATGTCGGCGACCGTCGCGCCGTCGAGCTTGAGGCCCTGCTCGATGCCCTCCACGCCGTAGGACACCGTCACGGCGCCGAGCACGGTCGGGATGTGGACGGGCCGGCCCCTCTTCCGCGCCGCCGCGATCTCCTCGTCCTTCAGCGCGGCGTCCGTCGCGCCGAAGTCGACGGTGCCGGCCGTGAACTGCGCGATGCCGCCGCCCGATCCGATCCCCTGGTAGTTGACGGTCGTGCCCTGCTCGTCCTTCAGGCGCGCGGCCCACTCCGAGTAGACCGGCTGCGGGAACGTCGCTCCCGCCCCGTCGATCGTGCCGCCCTTCTGCGCCGTGGCGCTGCCCGGCGCCGAGCCGTCGTCGCCGCCGCAGGCGGCCAGGCCGGCTGCGAGAGCACCGCAGGCGATGGCTGCGGCCGTCATACGCGAGAGCTTCAAGGGTGGTCCTTTTCTGAGATGTCCCATGACGCGACCGACCGTCGCAGCAGCGCGCCGCGCATCGTGTTAGCGAACCGTGGTCGCGGTGTGAAAGGGATGTGAACGCCGCTCAGGAACGCGGCTCGAAGCGGTAGCCGAACCCCACATGCGTGTGGATGAACCGCCGCTGCGGAACCGCCCGCTCGAGCTTGGCGCGCAGCTTGTGGACGTAGACGTCGCAGGAGCGGTCGCCGTGACGCAGCGAGCCTCCCCAGGCCAGCCGGTAGAGCTCCTCGCGCGAGACGACCCGGCCGGCGTGGCGCACGAGGGCCAGCAGGAGGTCGAACTCGCGGACCGACAGGACGAGCGCACGACCGTCGGCGAGCACGAGCCCCTCCTGCGGGTGGATCTCCAGCTCGCCGACCCTGACAAGCTCCGCGTGACTCGTCGACATCTGTCCTGCAGCCTCCGCGCGGAGGCGCGCGTGCAAGTTACCGGCTCGTGAACGACGCGTGAAGGACAGCACGTCTTGCGGGGGGAGCTTCGATGGCCACCGCACTGTTCGTCTGCCTGCACAACGCCGAGCGCTCGCAGATGAGCGCCGCGCTCTTCGGGCGCGCCGCGCAGGGGCGCCACGTGGCGCCGTCGCCGGCAGCGTCGCCGACCCCGCCGGGCGCGTGCATCCGCCGGTCGTCGAGGTCATGCCCCTGCATCCCGGCGGGCGCCGCCTGGACTGGCAGCTCGACGACCCAAGGGCCGCCGGCGCCCTGACGCGGCCCGCCCGCGCCGGGGCTCACCGTAGGAAGCGCGCCAGCTCCGCGAGCCGCCCGGAGATGACGCAGCGCGACGCCCGCGTCACGGCCGTGGACCGGGGCGCGGAGCCGCGAAGCGCGGCCCGCCGCCGCGCCGGCAGCGCGACCGCGCGGTGATGCGGTAGTAGCCCAAGCCGCGCGAGCGCTCCCCGACCGGGAAGAGCCGCGCGGCGACGCGCATGCCGCCGCGGCATCCCGCCCGGCTGCGCGCGAAGCGGGCGAGCTTGGGCCGCAGCGACACGTTGCCCGCCCGGCTTGCGTAGTCGATGCGGGCGGCGATCCGCTCCCGGCCGCGGCTGGCCTGCTGGACGAGCCGGAGGGTGCCGCGGCAGCCCTTCGGGCAGCGCAGCGCGATCGGCACGCGGCCGCCGGCTCGCACCCGCCGGCGCGCCGAGCCGCGGCGGCTCACCGGGCAGGGCCGCTTCGTCAGCGCCGGGTGCGGTGAGGGTGGCGGTCCGCTCGCGCCGGCATCGACGGCGAGCAGCCGGTCGGCGTCGCAGTCGGTGCGCACGACGTAGGCCGTCCGCCCGTCGAACGCGACCGCGTGCGTGCGCAGCAGCGCGCTGTTGGCGCCGGCGAGCGCGTGGCCCGAGCCGCCGAGGTCGGAGACCGCGTAGCCGCCGCCCGACCCGTAGACGAAGCGCCCGCCGCCGACGGCGATCTGCGAGTCGACGTTCGCGCACAGCGACCGCGGAAGGGCGATCCGCCGCGGCGCCGGCGCGGCCGGCGAGACGATGCGCACCGCGCAGGGGAAGTCGGAGACCGTCGTCATGAGCACGACGGTGCCGTCGGACCCGAGGCCGAGCATGAGCGCAAACCAGTCAAGCGGCGTGCGCAGCAGCACCTCGCCGGTCGTCCCGCGGGCGACGACGAGCGTGCGCTCGAGCTGCGCGGGCGGTGGCGGCAGGCGCGTCTGCACCCACGCGACGTACTCGCCGGTCGCGCGCAGCATGCCGATGTCGGGCGGGAAGCTCGCGTCCGCCGGTCCGGTTCGAGCCGGGATCGTCAGCGCGCCGGCGGCAGTGCGCAGGTGGACGGCCGGCCGGCTGGAGGCGCACTCGTCGCCGACGGTCGCGACGAAGCGCGTGCCGGCCGCCGCCGCGAGCAGCGGCGGACCGCTGACGCCCGGCGCGCAGGATCCGAGCGCGACGACCTGCGGGAGCAGCGTCCAGATGGCGCTGCGCAGGAGGATCGGGCTCGCCTGCTCCTCCTCGCTCGTCGGCGGCGGCAGCCTGCGAAACGTCGACAGCGCGGCGGTCACGATCCCCCCGGTGCCCGTGACCGTGAGCTCGGGGTACGTCTCGCGGTCGGAGAGCGGACCAGTGGTGTCCAGAACCCGCGACTTCCTCGTCGCGGGGTCGACCGCGACGATCCGCCGTGCGCCGTCGCCGCGCCGCTCGCCGATGACGATGCGGCCGTCGGCGGCGAGCGCGGGGCCGCCCTCGAAGCCGGTGATCGAGCGCGCGACGACCGTCGCCCGCGCCGTCGCCGTCGCGGTCGCCGTTGCGGCCGCCGCCGCGATGAGGGTGCTGACAAGGATCGCCGTTGCGGCGACGTGCTGCGTGCGGCGCGCTGAGCGGTCATCCGATGGTCCTCGCGAGAGCGTGTTTTCATGCATCAGCTGCAACGAGCGGCGTGGACCGAAGTTGCCCGCCGGCGCCGCGCGCGTCCGATCTGCGGCGCTGCGGCCCGCGCGCGGCTCAGGCGCGCGCGAGCCCGGCCGGCGCCGGCCCCCGCGTGCGCTCGCGGCGGCGCATGTACAGCTCGAGCGCCAGCAGGCCGGCCAGCAGCGCTCCCAGCCCCGCGACGAAGACGTACGACAGGGCGTTTGACGTGTCGAAGCTGCCCCAGTCGCGCGCGGCCGCGAGCAGGATCAGGGCTAGCCCGATGACCTGGCTCTGCAGCGTGATGTGGATCGCGCTCGGCCGGCCGTCGAGCCCCATCATGAGCGCGGTGATGCCGGGCAGCGCGAACCAGCCGCCCAGCGTCTGCGCGGTCAGCGGCGTCAGCGTCCAGGGCCAGGCGTCGATCATCGTCGACGGCGAGAGCAGCAAGAAGAGCGCGACGAGCGCCTGGAAGGCGCCGGCGCCCAGCAGCAGGCCGCGAACCCCGGCCGGCAGCCGCGACTCGCCCGGCTCGGGCGTGCCCGGGTCGGTCCGGCGGTTGACGAGCCAGGCGAGCGGCACGAGGACCGGCGTCGTGACGTAGAGGCCCATCCAGATCCAGAAGGCCGCGTGGTCCTGCAGGAAGCGGTCGAGGTGCGCGAAGGACGCGATCGCCATGAAGACCGTGAAGGCCGTGACGGGCAGGAAGCCGACGTGGATGCGGTGAAAGCGCCGCTCGATCACGACCCGCGCGAAGAAGTAGGCGCCCGCGATGTAGCCGGCCCCCATGATCATCGGCGTGATGTCGGGGTGGATCTCCCAGGCGAAGTAGCTCTTCGTGTCGCCCGGGAAGAAGTACAGCGCGACGAAGGCGACGAGCAAAAACGGGACGATGAACGCGCCCAGCACATGGGTCTGCTTGAGGACGCGGTCGTCGCGCAGGGGCGCCATGCGCTCTTCTACCAGGTCCCGCGATCGCACCGGGAAGATTTTCGGTGCAGCGCGCCGCGCGGGTGCTTGCGTCCGACGTGCGTCCGCTCGGCTTGCGTCGGACGCGGATTGCGCCGCGGCGGCGGACGCCTCAGGAGGCGGCGACCTCCCAGCGCGCGAAGGCCTCCTCGACGGCGCGCTTGGCGGCGGCGTGGCGCTCGGTCGAGCGCGCGGTGCGCTCGGGCGTCGACCACGCCTCGGGGTCCGCGAGCTCGGCCTCGATCGCCTGCAGCGCCTGCTCGGCCTGCTCGATCTCGCGCTCGAGCTCGCGCAGGCGGCGGCGGGCGTTCTTCGACATCGGCGCGGCCGCGCCGCCGCCGTTGCCGTTGGCGTTGGACGGCTCGGCGATCGACGCGGCGGTCGCGGCGGCGAGTCGCTCGCCGGCGCAGTTGGGACCGGCGGCCGGCTGCCGGGCGGCGCGCCGGCGCTTGGGCTTGGCGGGCGAGGGCGCCTTGGAGGCCGGCTTCGCGGCCCTCGCCTTGCCCTTCGGAGCGCGCTCGGCGACGCGCCGCTCCTCGCGCAGGCGCAGGTACTCCTGCCAGCCGCCGTCGTAGGAGCGCAGCGTGCCGTCGAGCACCGCGACCGTCCGCGTCCCGACCGCCTCGAGCAGCGCACGGTCATGCGAGACGAGCAGCAGCGCGCCCTCGAAGGCCAGCAGCGCGTCCTCCAGCGCCTCGCGGCTCTCGAGGTCGAGGTGGTTCGTCGGCTCGTCGAGGATGAGCACGTTGGCGCCCGACGCGACGATGATCGCCAGCGACAGGCGGCGGCGCTCGCCGCCGCTCAGGCCGTCCAGCGGCTTGTCGGCCTCCTCCCCGCTGAACAGGAAGCGGCCCAGCAGCGCGCGCGCCTTGTTCGGCGGCAGGCCGGTGTGCACGCCGCATGCCTCCGCGACCGTCCGCGCGCGCCCGCCGGGGCCGCGGCCGAGCTCGTCGGCGTGCTGGGAGAGGTGGCCGAGCTTGACGTTGTGCCCGGTCGACAGGCGGCCGGCGGCGAGCGGCCGCAGGCCGGCGAGCGTGTCGATGAGCGTCGTCTTGCCCGCCCCGTTGGGCCCGACGAGCGACACGTGCTCGCCGCGCTCGAGCCACAGCTCGGCGTCCTCGAGCAGCACCTTGGGCGGCGCGCCGACCTCGATCCGCCCGCCGGCCAGCTCGAAGACGACGCGCGCGCTGCGCTCGGGCGCCTTGAAGTCGAACTTCAGCGCCTCGCGGTCGCGCGGATCGCGTTCGATGCGCTCGATCTTGTCCAGGCGCTTGACGCGCGACTGCGCCTGCTTGGCCTTCGTCGCCTTCGCCCGGAAGCGCTCGACGAAGCGCTCGAGGCGCTCGATCTCCGCCTGCTGCTTGTCGATCGCGCGGCCGAGCGCGATCTCGCGCGCCGCCTGCTCCTTGCGCCACTGCGTCCACGTGCCGGGAAAGAAGCGCGAGCGCCCGGCCTCGAGCTCGAGGACCGCCGTGCCGACCGCCTCGAGGAACCAGCGGTCGTGGGCGACGAGCACGATCGCCGCGTCGAGCCCGACGAGCGTCTTCTCCAGCCACTCGAGCGACTCGATGTCGAGGTGGTTCGTCGGCTCGTCGAGCAGCAGCAGATCGGGGTCACCCGCGAGCGCGCGCGCGAGCGAGGCGCGCGTCAGCTCGCCGCCGGAGAACGTCCTCAGCGAGCGGTCGAGGTCGTCCTCGTCGAAGCCCAGCCCGCGCACCATCGCGGTCGCACGGTCGCGCCACGTCCAACCGCCGGCGTGCTCGAGGCGCGCCTCCGCGCGCGCGTAGGCGCCGAACGCCGCCTCGTTGCCGTCGGCCATCTCCTGGGCGAGGCGCGCGAGGTCCGCCTCGACGGCGATGAGGTCGGCGCAGCCGGAGAGGATGTAGTCGCGCAGCGTCAGCTCGCGGTCGCGCGGGGGGCGCTGGTCGTGCAGCGCGATCTTGCAGCCCTTCTCGAAGCTCAGCTCGCCGCCGTCGACCGACGTGTCCCCGGCCAGCATCCGCAGCAGCGTCGTCTTGCCCGCGCCGTTGCGCCCCGCGATCGTGAGGCGGTCGCGGCGCTCGAGCTTGAACGAGACGCCCCGCAGCAGCGGGTTGCCCGCCATGTCCTTGCTCAGGTCGGAGGCGATGAGGACGGCCATGCAGAGCATGGTAGGCGGACGGCGAGGCTGGGATACTCGCCCGGTGCGCGCCCATCTGCGGGCCTCGACGCCGGTCATCATCGTCCTGTGCCTCACGCTGGCGGGATGTGGCGACGAGGGGCCGTCCGCGACCGATCCGCCGCCGCCGCCGCCGCGGGCCGGGGCGGGCACGGGTCTCGGACTCGAGCGCTTCCGCGCCCTGGACCGCATGTACGTCGCCGCGCTGGGCCTTGACCGCATTCGCGGCGACGGGGCGCTCGATCGCGCGAAGATCGACGCGGCCAGCGCGCCCGTGCTCGCGGCGTGCCGGACGCTGGACCGCGACGACCGGCTGCTGGAGATGCTCAGGCGGTCCTGCGCGCTGACCCCGCGCCTCACCGACGAGATGTACGCGGTCTCGACCTGTCGCGGCGGCGCGGCGCAGACGTGCCGGCGCCAGATCGCCCGAGCGCGCAGCGTCCTGCGAAGCCTCCTGCAGAGCAGTCGCCGGCTGGCCGAGCTGCTCGCCGAGCTGAAGATCTCGCGCGACTGCCGCGCCGCGCTGCGGACGCCCGCGCTCGCCGAGCAGGGGTACTCGGGACTCGGGCGCGGCCTCGCGCTGCTGGACCGCGCGCTGCGCGAAGCCTCGCCCGCGGACGCGCGCGAGTCCGAGCGGGTCCTGACCGATGCCGCGGCGAAGCTCGCCCGCGTGCCGACGGCGCGCGCGGCGCTGGACCGCTTCCGCGACGCCTGCGCCTAGTCGTGTTAGCCCGGTCGCCTACCGGTCGGGCGAGTGCTCGTCGTCGGCCTCGCCGTACTCGGCCGTCGAGCGGTCGGCCTCGCGCTCGACCGTGAAGCCGTCGCGCTCGGGGTAGGCGGTCCCGTCGTCGTGGGAGGCGTTGCGGATGAGGTCGCGCTCGGCGAGCTCGAAGCCCTCCGACGAGCCTCCGCCGGCCTCGAGCACGGCGCGCTGCGCGGGGTCGATCACCTCGTCGAGGTCGACGCCGCCGACGTCCGCTCGGACGCCGCCGATGGCGCCCGCCTCGCTGGCGGCCTCCTGTTCCTGGCGGGTCTCGAAGTCCACCTCGCCGTTGTCCTCGTCGCGTTGCATGAGCAGCGGTGCTACCCCGATCGCAGCACGATCCAGCGCCCACGTCAACTAGTGGGTCATCCACAAGCGTTTGACCCGGAACCCCGGGCGCCGATCACCGCCTGGCGGCGTCCTCGGACGCTCGATGTGGCAGAGCCACACCTTCGGTCCTGCGTCCTTGCCAGCCGGCGCCGGCATCCCGGGTTTCCGGTCGAACGTTCCTGGATGACCCACTAGACTGCGCCGTCGTGCTCCGCCGCCTGCCGATCAGCGCCCTCGTCGCCGTGTCCGCCGCGCTCGTCCTGGCGGCACCGGCGCTCGCGCACGACAACGGCGAAGGCTGGTGGGGTGAGACGAACGACAAGGTCGTCACGAACGCGGGCTTCATCCTCATCATCTTCTTCCCGCTGTTCATCTTCGTCGTGTCGATGATCCAGTGGCGCTTGGAGAAGCGCAAGGATCTGCGCAAGGCGGCGGCCAAGCGCCGCGCCGCCGCGCCCGGCGGCTGGTAGCGCCGTCGGGGCGCGATCGCCCCGACGGTAGGCTTGACGCGACTGGCGACGACCCCGAAGAGGAGAGCAATGGCGTATTTCGTGACGGGCGCGACCGGCTTCATCGGCCGCCATCTCGTCGAGCGACTGCTCGAGCGCGAGGGCGACATCCACGTGCTCGTCCGCGACAGCGCCAAGGACCGCCTCGCCACGCTCGTCGAGCGCTGGGGAGCCGCGGCCGCCGAGCGCGTCAAGCCCGTCGCCGGTGATCTGGCAGAGCCGCGGCTCGGCATCGGCGACGAGCAGGTCGCCGCGCTCGACGGCGCGATCGAGCACTTCTTCCACCTCGCCGCGATCTACGACATGACCGCGCCGGCCGAGGTCAACGAGCGCTTCAACGTCGTCGGGACGCGCAACGCGGTCGACCTCGCCAACGCGCTCGGCGCCGCGCACCTGCATCACGTCTCCTCGGTCGCCGTCGCCGGCGAGTTCAAGGGCCTGTTTCGCGAGGACATGTTCGACGAGGGCCAGAAGCTGCAGTCGGCCTATCACCGCACGAAGTACGAGTCCGAGAAGCTCGTCCGCGAGCAGGCCAGGGTGCCGTGGCGCGTCTACCGCCCGGCGATCGTCGTCGGCCACTCGCAGACCGGCGCGATGGACAAGATCGACGGGCCCTACTACTTCTTCAAGGCGATCCAGAAGGCGCGCTTCGCGCTGCCCGAGTGGTTTCCGCTCGTCGGTCCCGAGCTGGGCTACACGAACATCGTGCCGGTCGACTTCGTCGCGGCGGCGCTTGACCACATCGCCCACCAGCCCGACCTCGACGGCCGCGCCTTTCACCTCACGAACCCGAAGGCGATGCGCGTCGGCGAGTCGCTGAACGCGTTCGCCGGCGCCGCCCACGCGCCGAAGCTCGCGATCCGCGTCGACAAGCGCCTGACCGACGCCCTGCCCAAGGGCACGCTCTCGATGCTCATGAAGCTGCCCCAGCTGCGCGACATCCGCCGCACGGTCCTCGCCGACTTCGGGATCCCGGAGCAGGTCATCGCCCACATGGCGCTCAAGCCGCAGTTCGACACGCGCGACACCGAGCGCGCGCTGGCCGGCTCGGGGATCGCGGTGCCCGAGCTCGGCACGTACGCCGACAAGCTGTGGGACTACTGGGAGCGCAACCTCGATCCGGACCTCTTCAAGGACCGCTCGTTCGGGCGGATGATCAACGGGCGCACCGTCGTCATCACCGGGGCGTCGAGCGGCATCGGCCGCGCGACCGCGCTGAAGGTCGCCGCGGCCGGCGGCATCCCGCTGCTCGTCGCGCGCGGGATCGAGAAGCTCGAGGCGCTGCGGACCGAGATCGAGGCGCTGGGCGGCAGCGCGCACGTCTACAGCGCCGACCTGTCGAACATGGACGCGATCGACGACGTCGTCGCGCGGATGCTCGCCGACCACCCGGCGATCGACATGCTCGTCAACAACGCCGGCCGTTCGATCCGCCGCTCGATCAAGCTCACCGAGGCCGACCGCTTCCACGACTTCGAGCGCACGATGCAGCTGAACTACTTCGGCGCGATCCGGATGATCATGGCGCTGCTGCCGCACTGGCGCGAGCGCCGGTCCGGCCACGTCGTCAACGTCTCGTCGATCGGCGTGCAGACCAACCCGCCGCGCTTCAGCGCCTACGTCGCCTCGAAGTCGGCGCTGGACTCGTGGACGCGCGTCGTCTCCTCGGAGGTCGTCGGCGACGGGATCACGTTCACGACGATCCACATGCCGCTCGTGCGCACGCCGATGATCGCGCCGACGAAGCTCTACGACCACTTCCCGACGATCTCGCCCGAGGAGGCCGGCGACCTCATCTGCGAGGCGATGCGCTCGCGGCCGACGCAGATCAACACGCGCATGGGCACCGCCGGCGAGGTCCTGCACGCGGTCGCGCCGAAGGTCATGGACCAGATCCTGCACATGGCCTACAAGGTCTTCCCCGACTCGGCCGCGTCGAAGGGCGAGAAGTCACCCGCCGCCGCCGAGCGCGCGAACGTCGAGCAGATCGCGATGGCGAACATCATGAAGGGCGTGCACTGGTAGGACGGCGCGTCAGCGCACGGGCCTGAACGGCAGCTCCGTGCTGCGGATGAGGTGACAGCCGAGCGGGCGGTCGATGGCGTCGTCGCCGCAGCCGGAGGTCGTGACCTCCGCGTCGGTCACGTAGGCGGCGTCGGAGCTCAACGGCGCCAGCCCGACGACCTGTGCGCGCACCGCCGCCGGCCGCGGGGCGCGGGCGAGCGCGTTCGTCGAGAGCCGGCGGCGATAGATGCCGTGCGGCCGCGGACTGCACGAGATGCAGTTCAGCGCCCAGAAGAGCCGGCCGGAGGCGAACCCGATCCCGGCGAAGAACTGGCCGCCCTCACCGACGCCGGTGCGCTGCATGAGGCGGCTGCGCGAGCGCCGGACGTCGACGAGCCGCACCTCCTCCTTCTGCGTGAAGCTGACGAAGCTCACGACCTGCGCGAGGTTGCGCCCGTAGAGCTCGAGCTCGCGGACCTGCCCGGCGACCTGCCCGACGACGCCCGGCAGCCGCTTGGAGCGGCGTGATCGAGGGTCGGTCAGCATGCGCGTGTAGACGACGGGCCGGGCGCGCGTGCGCGGGGCGCGGGCGAAGACGATGCGGCCGCGCCAGAGCGTCGGCGCGAACTCGTTGGCGGTGGTGTTGGCGTTGCGCACCGGGCGCTCCACGCCGCCGCCGGCGAGCGAGAAGACGACGAGGTCGCAGCCGCGGCTCTCGTTGCGGCCCTCGGAGATGATCGGCTTCTCGACCGAGCAGCGCGTGTAGACGAGCTGCGGCCGTCCCGCCGTGTCGGGCCCGACGTCGACGTCGAACGGCGCGCGCGAGGGCGCGACGGGCGGCGCCTGAAGGACGCCGGCGCGCCGGATCAGCAGGTGGTACACGGTGCCGTCGAACGCGCTGAAGGCCTCGATGCCGGCGAAGCCGGCCACCGCGGTGGGCCGCAGCAGCTGCGCCACGACCGTGTCGGCGGCCCGGACGGGCGCCGCCGGCAGCGCGACGGCGGCGAGCATCGAGCAGATCGTCACGCAGCGCAGTCGTCTCATGCGGGGTTAACGGCCCGCGGACGGCAGGGTTGCGCGTCAGGTCCGTGCCCGGACCGCGCGGGAGGCCGGATCGGCCGCCGTCTCCACGCGGCCTGGGCCTCGGCTCCGGCGCGGGCACCTGCTGTGCGTCCGGCCGCGGGCGTCGTCGCGCAGGCAGAGGACCGCGAGGCAACGGCTGCGCGTGTGCGTCACCCAGCGCTGCGGGCAGTTGCCGCCGTCTCGCCCCCGCGGCGCTGCACCCGGCGGCTGAGAATCGACAGCGGCACGATCAGGCTCGTCACTCCGAAGCCGACGAGCATCACCTCCAGGCCCCACTGCACGCCGCCGACGACGAGGATGAACGCGTTGACCACGACGAGCCCGATCGCGACCCAGCGGAAGACGTGCGGCAGGCGCAGCCCGTCGGGGTCGCCGTCGGCGCGCTTGCGCAGCACGAGGTAGGCGAGCGGCATGATGATGAACACGACGAGGTAGCCGACGTTGGCGGCGGCGACCGCGTCGACGACGTTGGTCCCGAAGACAGCGAGGACGATCGTGATGATGAACGCGTCCCACGCCAGCGAACCGACGGGGACGCCGCGGCGGTTGACGCGCCGGAAGAAACGCGGCATATGGCCGTCGCAGGCAAGCGCGTAGATCGTCCGCGACGAGCCGAGGATGAACGCCTGCGCACCGAGGATCAGCGCGGCGGCCAGCAGGAGCCCGATGACGGTCTCGCCGGCGGCGCCAAAGATCGTCTCGGCGGCGGGGACGAAGGCGACGATCGACTCCTCCTGGAGGCGCTCGATGCCGATCAGGCCGATCAGGCCGATCGGCACGAGCCCGAACGAGATGAGGAAGATGACGCTCGCGATCCCCAGCGCGCGCGGCATGTCGCAGCCGCAGTTGCGCACCTCGGCGCAGAGGGTCGAAGCCATCTCGGCTCCGTAGGCCGACCACGCGGCGACGAACAGCCACTTGACGAACAGCGCCGCGACGCCGAGCCCGGCGACCTCGACGCCGGGCGCCGTGTCGAGCGGGAAGATCCGACCAAGGTCGAACGAGCCGGGCGCGAGCAGGGGCGCGAGCCCCACGGCGAGCAGCGGGATCGCCGCCATCACGGCGAGCACGGCGCTGATGCGCATGCTCAGGCGCACGCCGCGCGAGTTGGCGAGGTACAGCAGCAACCCGATCACGCCGGCGATGGCGACCGGGGCGACGCCGGGAAGCACGACGGCGTGCAGATAGCTGCCGGCGAGGATGAGGTTGACGGCGATGCCGGGCGTCCACGCGAACCAGTACGACCAGCTCGACAGCGCGCCGAGCAGCGGGCTTCCCGCCGGTCTGGCGCGGTAGCCAAACTGCGCCGTGCCGCCGGCGCGGTCGTTGAAGCGCGATGCCAGCTCGGCCAGCAGCCGGGCCTGGACGGCCCCGATCGCCGCGGCGGCGATCCAGACGAGGATCGACAGGCTGCCAAGCTCGGCCGCCATCGGGCCCATCGATACCGCGATGAGCACCGCGCCGCCGAACGAGACGACGATCGCCGAGCGCCATGTGAGCAGGCGCGGCAGCGTGCTGCGCGACAAGAACGGCTGGTCGAGGGCCGGCGCGTGCGTCGCCGGTGCGGCCGCGGCGGCGGGGGCCGCGCTCGGTGCGGGCCCAGGGGAGGTCGCGGCCAGGCGCGAGCCCAGGCCGTCGTCGAGATGGGCCATGACGCGCGCGTGTCGTGCCGGCTACCCGGTGGCGATCTCGCCGACGGCGGCGACGAAGCGGTCGATCTCCTCCGCGGTGTTGTAGAGGTAGAACGACGCGCGGACGTTGCCGGGCTGCTCGACGCCCGGCGCGTCCTTGAAGTACGACAGGGCGCAGTGCTGGCCAGCCCGCACGGCGATCCCGTAGCGCTCGTCGAGCAGGCGGCCGACCTCCTGCGGCGCGCGGTCGGCGACGTTGAAGGAGACGATCGACGACATGTCCTCCGCGCGTCCGGGCCCGTACACCTGGACGTCGGGCAGCTCACTCATGCCCGCGAGCGCGCGCTCCATGAGGCGCCGCTCATGCTCGGCGATCACATCGAAGCCGATCGCATCGAGGTACTGCACCGCGGCGCGCAGGCCGAGTGCCTCGGCGATCGGCGGCGTGCCCGGCTGCCACTTGTCGGGCAGGTCGCTGAAGATCGCGTAGTCGATGTTGCACTCTTCCAGCGACGGGCAGCCGCACCGGCCGGTCGTGTCGATGCTGCCGCCGCCGAGGATCGCCGGGGTCATGCTCTCTGCCAGCTCACGGCGCAGGTATAGGCCGCCGATGCCGGTCGGCCCGAGCATCTTGTGTCCCGAGAAGGCGAGGAAGTCGCAGTCGATCGCCTTGACGTCGACCGGCATGTGCGGCACCGCCTGGCAGGCGTCGACGAGCAAGAGCACGTCGCGCTCGCGGCACAGGCGCCCGACGTCGGCAACGGGCACGACGGTCCCGAGCACGTTGGAGACGTGCGTCAGCGTGACGAGCCGCGTCCGCTCGCCGAGCAGCTGCGCGAACTCGTCGACGTCGAACAGCCCGTCGACGCCGGGGTGATACCAGCGCAGCGTCAGCCCGTGACGGCGGGCCAGTCGCGACCACGGAATCATGTTCGAGGTGTGCTCGAGCGTCGAGAGCACGATCTCGTCACCGGGCTCGAACTCCAGCGACAGCGCAACGAGGTTGATCGCCCCCGTGGCACCCGAGGTCAGCGCGAGCTCGGCGGGGTCGGCCCCGATGAAGCGCGCCACCGTCGCGTGGGCCTCCTCGAAATGCTCGGACGCCTGCAGCGACGCGTCGTAGACTCCTCGATGCACGTTGGCGCGGAACTTGAAGTAGTACTCCGACATCGCCTCGACGACGGAGACCGGCGTCAGCGACGAGGCGACGCTGTCGAGAAAGATGTGCTCGTCGTCGATCGTCGGGAAGTCCGACCGCACGGCGCTCAGGGCGGTGGCGCCCGACGGCGCAAGCGGTTGCGTGCTCATGAGTGTCCTCTCGCTTCGCGTGGTCAAACGGCGACGCCGAGGTCGCCGGCGGCGGCGTACGCGGTGATCGGCTCGGCCCGGCCGATGACCATGGCCTCGATGAACTGCGCCGCGGCGGGGATCTTGTCGCGCTTGAGGTCGACGATCCGCAGCGACGAGGTGCCGATCGTCTCAAGCGTCGGGCGGTTGCAATGGCATTCGTTGCCGAACAGGAACCATCCCGGCTGGATGAGATCCTGCTTGCGCGCGATCTTCGGGTCTGGGTTGCGGATGTGCTCGAGGAACAGGTACTGGCCGCCGGGCTTGAGGACGCGCGCGATCTCCGTGAGCACGACCTCCGGGTCCTTGACCGTGCAGAGGATCATCGCCGCGGCGACGGTGTCAAAGCTGTCGTCGTCAAACGGGAGGTGCTCGGCGGAGGCGACGAGAAGCTGGGTGCGCCGGTCGTCGCGATCCAGGCCCAGCGCCGTCATGCGCTGCTGGAGCTTGGGGACCATGTGCGGGTAGGGCTCGGTGACGACGAGCTCGGTCACCGCGGCGGGGTAATGGGGCAGGTTCAGACCGGTGCCGGCGCCGAGCTCGAGCGTCCGTCCGCGCGCCGGAGCGAGCATCTCACGACGCTTGTCCGACAGCCCGGCAGCCTCCGAGCGGGCGAGAAAGCGGTCGTAGAGGCCAGCGAAGACGAACTGACCCCAGGTCGCATCGTAAGCCTTGCGTACAGCGTTGAGCACCATGTGGTGGTCCCCCAGCGAAGACTAGGTTTGGCAGAGTACCTAGGTGAGCCTAGCGGACCAGACCCCGACGACAAGGCGCTTCGACGAGCCTGTGAGCAAGGTCACACACGGCGTCGCGGGCGGCCCACGACAGGCCGCGCATGATCGCGTTCATGTCGAGGCGAGGCGGCGCAGGCTCAGCGCGACGATCGCCGACAGCCCGGCGAGCAGGCCGGCAAGCGCCAGCAGGCCGGGCCAGATCGTCGCCCCGGCGTCGGCCTGCTCGACGAACGCCAGCCGCGCGAGCTCGAGCACGTACGTGACCGGGTTGACGTTGGCGATCGTCTCAAGCCAGGGCGCCAGCTGCGGTCGCGGCGCGTATGACGAGCCGGTCAGCACGACGGCGAACAGCCCCGCCTGCATCAGCGGCGCCGCCGACTGCGTCTGCAGGTTGAGCGCCAGCGTGACGCCGTACAGCGCGGCGACGACGGCAAACAGGGCGGTGACGGCGATCGCGAGCACGAGCAGCGGCAGGCTGACGATCCCCGCGCCCGCCACGAGCGCCGCCGCGAGAACGAGCGTGGCCGGGAGCATCGCTCGCAGGCTGGCCGAGA
This sequence comes from uncultured Solirubrobacteraceae bacterium, assembly GCA_963722455.1. GTDB lineage: Bacteria > Actinomycetota > Thermoleophilia > Solirubrobacterales > Solirubrobacteraceae > CADCVQ01. The sequence continues at coordinate 524,960 of CAVRMD010000001.1, read as the reverse complement.
GGATCGTCCCGACGAGCAGCGACAGGCGCGACGTCGGCGACAGCAGCAGGCGATCGAAGCGCCCCATCTCGAGGTCGCGCGCGAGGTTGACTCCGATCGCGCCGCCCGAGAATCCGGCCCCCTGGAGCAGTCCGACGGGGAGCACGAAGCTGACGTAGTCCGCCGTCGCAAAGCCCGCGAGGCTCGCCAAGCCGCCGAACGCGACCGTGAAGCCAAGCACGAAGATCGTCGGCGCGAGCACGCCCGGGATCGCGGCGCCGGGAACCCGCAGGATCTCGTACAGGCCGCGGCGCATGAGCAGCCACACGGCGCGGGCCTCGGTGACGGAGGCGGTCGTGCCCGGAGGCGGGGCGGTCCGCACCTCGGTCGTCATGCCCGCGCCTCCAGCCGGCGGCGCAGCGCGAGGAAGGCGGCGCCGACGCCGACCACGGCGAGCACGGCGCAGCCGCCGAGGGCGCCGAGCGTCGACGACCAGTCGACCGTCGTCTGCAGGATCGGGGCGCGCAGGCCGTCGGCGATCCACGTCAGAGGGTTGACAAGCGCGATCGTCGCCGCCGGCTCGCGCAGCAGCTCGGACGGAAAGAACGTCGAGGACAGAAACAGCAGCAGGAAGACGAGCGGAAACGAGCCGGTGACGTAGCTCGCTTGGCCGGTGCCGATCGCGATCGCCGCGCCGAGCCCGCCGAACGCCGCCGCCGTCAGGCCGGCAAGCGCGACGACGACGACGGCGCCGAGCGGGCCGCTCTGGATCTGCATCCCGAAGAGCAGGCCGATCGCCAGGAAAGCGATCGCCGCGAGCGTCGCGACGAGCCCGATGCCGGCGAGCCGGCCCGTCACCGCAATCGCGCGCGGCATCGGCGCGGCAAGGAAGCGGTCGAGGAAGTTGCGCTCGACGTCAAGCGCGAGCGCGGCCCCACCGGGGACGGCCGCCAGCGTCGCCGACAGGAGGATGATTCCCGGCAGCTCGAAGTCCAGGAAGGCCGGGACCGGGGGAAACCCCGGCAGGCTCGGGGCGCGGCCGGCGGCGCCGGTGTTCGCGACGAGGAAGACGCTCGGCAGCAGCATCACCGGCGCAAGCATCTGCGGGCGCCGCAGCGCCTGGCGGACCGAGCGGATCGCCAGCAGCCAGACGACGCGCAGCTCTGCGGTCATGCCTTCGCGCCGGCGCGCGGCCCCCCGCCGGCGATCGCATGCTCGCCCGTGAGCGAAACGAAGACGTCGTCGAGCGTCGGCTGCTGGATGTCGACGTCGCCGACGGCGACCGACGCCTCGTGCAGAGCGCGCATCGCGGCGGGCACGGCGGCCGCGCCGTCGCGCAGCGCGACGACGAGCCAGTCGCCGCCGTCGCGTTGGAGATCGCCGAACGCCGCGACCGCGCGGATCGCCGCGTCCCTGCCCGCACTGTCGACGCGCAGCTTGAGGCGCGTCTGGCCCATCTGGCGCTTGAGCGTGTCGGGCGTGCCCTCCAGGGCGATCCGGCCGCGGTTGATGAAGCCGACGCGATCAGCGAGCTGATCGGCTTCCTCGAGGTACTGGGTCGTGAGGAAGACGGTCGTGCCGTCGTCGTTGAGCCGGCGCACCTCCGCCCAGACCGCCCGGCGGCTGATCGGATCCAGGCCCGTCGTCGGCTCGTCGAGAAACAGCACTTGCGGCCGGCCGATGAGCGCCATCGCGAGGTCCAGCCGGCGGCGCATCCCGCCCGACAGGGCCATCACGCGCTTGCCGGCCGACTCGGCGAGGTCGAGGCGGTCAAGCAGCTCGGCGCTGCGCCGCGCGGTTTCGGCGCGGCTGAGGCGATAGAGCGCCCCTTGGAGCTCGAGCAGCTCGCGCGGTGTCATCAGCGGGTCGATCGCGACCTGCTGAAGCGCGACGCCGATGAGCCGCCGGACCGTCGGCGCCGCGGCGACGACGTCGTGACCGGCGACCTGCGCCGAGCCGCTCGTCGGGCGCAGCAGCGTCGTCAGAATGCGGACCGTCGTCGTCTTGCCGGCCCCGTTGGGGCCGAGGAAGGCATAGATCTCGCCATCGGCAACGTCGAGGTCGACGCCGTCGACGGCCGCGGTGGCGCCGAAGTGACGGCACAGTGCGGTGGTCTGGATCGCGGTCCCCATTCGCGCCGTCCATCATACGCACCGTGACAGGACTAGTTGCTGGCGGAGGGCCAGTCGCCGCCCGCTGGGCTCAGTCGACCGTCGGCGAGCGCGGCAGCGACTCGACGATGATGCTGCGCGGGTCGACCGGGAGCCCGCATTCGGTGCAGACGAGGTGGCCCTCGGCCACCCTGCCGCACGCGCGATGGCGGACGCTCAGCGTCAGCTCCGTGTCCGCGCTCGCGTCGTCCAGGTGCTCGCTGGCCCAGTTGCTGACGGCGATCACCGCCGGGCACAGCTTCAGGCCGCGCTCGGTGAGGCGGTACTCAGACCAGCCGAGGTCGTCGCGGTAGCGGCGTCGCTCCAGCACGCCGAGCGCCTCAAGCTTGCGCAGTCGGTCGGTGAGAACGTTGCGCGAGACGCCCAGCGCGCGCTGCAGCTGGCCGAAGCGATGCACGCCGCGAAGCACCTCGCGCACGATCAGCAGGCTCCAGCGCTCGCAGAGGACGTCGAGTGTGTCCACGAACTGCGGCGAGAGCGGCGCTGGCATGCCAGGGCCAGTGTAACTCCGGAAGCACGCGCGCCGCATTAGGCTGCCCTAATACGCGGCGCCGGTTCGTCGTTCACGAGGGGATCGTCAGGCACGAGGAAAGCGCGGGTCGGCTCCGACGCCGGCTCGCTGGGGTGGGCGTCGCGGAGCTGCTGGCCGGTGGGAGGGCACGGACCGCGCCGCCCACGACCGCCTGATCGCCGAGCGCTGCCAGCCTGTCTACCCGCTCGGACGGGCGCCGAGCGGGTAGACATGACCGCCGATCTCACCCTGCTCGGCCCTCCCGACGAGCAGCCCGCGCAGCCGCAGGCCGCGCCCCACCCAGCGCGCGCGGGCGGCGTCCGCGCACGCTCGTGACGCTCCCGCAGGTCAGCCGGCGGCTGCCCGTCTGCGCGGCCGCCGCCGGACTGCTGGGTACGTGCACTGGCAGGTGCGCTTCGTCGTGGCGAGCGTCGACGCGACAACTAGCTCTTGATGAGCGGCGTCACCGCGTCGAGCACCGCCGACATCTCGCTGGCCTTGTCGAACGCCCGCGGCGCGGGCGCGACATCGCGCACGAGCCGGATCAGGGCCGCGTGGCGCGCCTCGATCTGCACGATGCTGCCGGCCGCGGCGAGCACGTCGACGGACTTGATCAGCGGGCCGGCGCCGTTGTAGGCGCTGACGCCCGTGTCCTCGAGCGTGTTGGCGGTCTTCAGGTACGCCTTGCGGCTGGCGAACGCGCCGCCGAAGTCGAACGTCGGCTTGGCGACGGGCTTGCCGCCGAGCTTCTTGATCGTCGCGACGAGCGCGTCGATGTGTGCGGCCTCGTTGTCGCGCAGCTCCCTCGTGAGCTTGCTCTCGTAGTCCGAGAGGCCCTTCACCTGCTTGGCGGCCTTCTCGTAGAAGTCCGTCTCGAGGTACTCGAGGGTGAGCGCGTAGTTGAGGATGTCGACGTCGCCGGTGCTGGACTGGGCCAGCGCGCTGCCGATGAGGCCCGTCGCCGACATCGCCCCGTAGGCGGCGCCGGCGGCGAGCGTGGTGCGCATGAGGAACGCCTCGCGCGTGTGACCGTGGACGTTGATGCTGGTGAGCTCGGGAGCCACCAGTCGCGATGAAGCCATGTGCGATCTCGCTTTCGTGATCGTGGTGGTTGCTATGCCAGAAACGGCTGGACGGCCTTCAGGACGGCCGCCTCGGACATCGGCTTGGCGAACGCGCCGTCGGGCAGGGCGCCGCTGAGCCCGCCGTCGCCGTCGCCGAAGCCGCGGCCGACGAGCGTGTTCAGCGCCGCCGCATGGCGCGCCTCGACGGAGTGGATCGCCAGCGCGGCGGCGAGCACTTCCTTGTTCTTGATGTTGCCCGCCTGCCCCAGGTAGGCGGCGGCGCCGAGGTTCTCGACGGTGGCCGCGGTGTTGAGGACCTCCTTGAGACCCTTGTCGAGCGTCGCCTGGAAGGCCGTCTTGGGCGCCTTGACGGGGGTGCCGCCGAGCTTCTTGATCGTGGCCGTGAGCGCGTCGACGTGCTCCTGCTCGGTCTCGCCGAACGTCTTGGCCAGCGTCGCGACCTTCTTGTCGGTCACGAGCCCGCTCGCGATGACCTGGGCGTAGAAGTCGGCCTCGAGGAACTCGAGCGTCAGCGCGTAGTTGAGCACCTTGAGGTCGGAGTCGTTGCCGTCCGTCACGTCGGATGCCGACGGCGCCTTCTCGTCGTCGTCGCCACAGGCGGCGAGCAACACGGTGACCGCGCTGACGGCACCGGCGCCGCCGACCATCTTGAAGAAGCGCTTGCGCGAAGACGGGTCGTCTGCGAGCTCGCGTAGTGCTGAGTCGGTCACGGAAACCGTGCCTCCAAACTCGTGGTTTGACAGTCGCATGATGTTGCGTGGCCACGGTGAGAGCAGATCATCCGCTGGCGCGTTGGCGCTCACCACCGTGCACCCGTCGTGACGTCCCGGACGCACGACGCGCCCGACGGTGCGGGCGCGAGGTGCTGCGTCATGGAGATGCGGTCAGTCAGCGCACGACGATCGTGCCGGTCATCCCGTTGCCGGGGTGAATCGAGCAGTAGTACGCGTAGCGGCCCGGCGCGTCGAACGTGAAGCTGCCCGTCGAGCCCGTGCCGTCGAGCTTGACGTCGAACGTGCCGTCGGGCGTGTCCTTGGGTGCGCCCGACTGCGCGCCGCTGCGCGTCCCGGAGGTCCACGTGTGCAGGATCGCGTCCCGGTTGGTGACCGTGACCTTCGTGCCCGCCGTGACGGTGAGCGTCTGCGGCGTGAACTGGAAGACCTTGATCTCCAGCGCGGTCGCGCCGCCGGCGGGCGTCGCCGCCGCCGGGGCGGAGGCGCCCGGCCGGGCGCCTGCGCTCGTCGACGGATCGTTCCCGCAGGCGGCGAGGCCGGCGGCCAGCGCCGCGCTGCAGATCAGGCTGGGAACGAGCTTGCGCATGGTCGTGGTCCTCGTCCGCGCGCGCTCAGCTGGCCGGGAACTTGTCGGGGAACTGCTTGGTGATGCCGCCGGCCAGGACGGCCGCCGTCATCGGCATGTGGCCCGCGGCCTTGGCGACGAGGTCGTAGGTCTTCGTGCTGCCCGCGACGACCGCGTCGATCGCCGCGAACAGCGAGTCGACGTGCGGCTTGAGCTCCGCGGCGACCGCGTCGGCCGGGAGGTTCGGGTTCGCCCCGCCGATGAACGCGCCGAAGTCCGTGCGGTAGCCGTCCAGCGCCGTCTTGGCCTTCGCGGCGGCGGCCGCGTCCTTCGTCGCCTTGGCCTTCGTGTAGTCCACGAAGAAGCCGATGTGCTTGCGCCACAGCGCCAAGAACTGCTCGCCGGCGGCGTCGCCGTAGACCGAGCCGATCGACGTGCTCAGCGCCACCGAGTTGTCGTCCAGCGTGCCCGCGGCGGCCTTGAACGCCTTGGAGTCGAGCCCGGCGTTGACGCCGGTGTCGACGGCGATCGACGCGAGGTAGACGTGGTCGGTCAGCTGCGCGGTCAGCAGCGCGCGCAGGTCCGCGGCGCCGGAGTCCGCGCCGCCCGAGAACTTGTCGGGGAACTGCTTGGCGATGCCGCCGGCCAGGACGGCCGCCGTCATCGGCATGTGGCCCGCGGCCTTGGCGACGAGGTCGTAGGTCTTCGTGCTGCCGGCGACGACCGCGTCGATCGCCGCGAACAGCGAGTTGACGTGCGGCTTGAGCTCCGCGGCGACCGCGTCGGCCGGGAGGTTCGGGTTGGCCCCGCCGATGAACGCGCCGAAGTCCGTGCGGTAGCCGTCCAGCGCCGTCTTGGCCTTCGCGGCGGCGGCCGCGTCCTTCGTCGCCTTGGCCTTCGTGTAGTCCACGAAGAAGCCGATGTGCTTGCGCCACAGCGCCAGGAACTGCTCGCCGGCGGCGTCGCCGTAGACCGAGCCGATCGACGTGCTCAGCGCCACCGAGTTGTCGTCCAGCGCGCCCGCGGCGGCCTTGAAGGTGGCGGAGTCAAGGCCCTTGTCGACGCCCTTGGCGACGGCGATCGAGGCGAGGTAGACATGATCGGTCAGCTGCGAGGTCAGCGTGGCGCGCAGCTCCGAGGCGCCCGAGTTCGAGGCGACCTCGCTGACGGACTTCGTCGTCGCGGGGGCAGGCGTCGACGACGTGGTGTCGTCGGCACCGCAGCCGGTGGCGACAAGGCCCAGCGCGAGCGTGCCGACGACTGCGAGGGTGAGAAACGGGCGTCGCATGAAGTGAAGTTCCTTTGCTTGAAGATCAGATGAACGCACCGAGCTGGCGCGATGACGGTCTTTCAGGTATGCGGGGGCAACCCCCGATCGGATCATCGGACGCTCCCCGGCGCGGGGCGCGGGGCCGGCGCTACAGGCGGAAGATCGGCACGAGGCGCTGCTCGTGCTCGGCCTCGATGCGCGCGACGACCTCGATGTGCTGCTCGAGCAGCGTGCCGCGCAGCTTCGTCCCGAGGCCCTCGTCGACCTGGAAGATCCCCGCGGAGTTGGACATCTCGATCTCGACGCGGACCGCCTTGTCCTCCCCCGCGCCGATCCGCACCTCCTCGATCGCGTAGGCCGACAGGGAGTGGATGTTCGTGTGGCCCTTCTCGAACGGCACGCGCGATCGCCCGCGGGCCATGTCGAGCGCGTCGGCGACGCGCACGATCGCGCCCTCGACCGTGAACGGGTCGCCCTTGGAGCGGTGCGAGATGATCGCGTGCATCGTCTCGGCGACGACGATCGAGCGCGTCGGCTCCTCGTAGACGCCCTCCAGCAGCGTGCCGAGCTTGTCCGCGGTGAGAAACAGCGAGTACGCCTCGTGGTCGGTGCGGTGGATCGACATGCCGACGCAGTGCAGCAGCGCGGCGCCGGCGATGACGACCTCGGCGTCGCGAACCTGCAGGCCGTGGTCGCCGACGATGCTCGGCGTCACCCCGCGCGCGAACAGCAGCCGCGCCAGGCGCAGCGCCATGTTGAGGACGATCTGGATGTGGACCCACGAGTGGTCGGACATGTGCAGGCGCTCGGCGTTGACGCCGGCCGCGTGCCACCAGGCCTTGACCTGCAGATCGCCGTCGACCGCCTCGAGCAGCCGCTTGAGGCGCTTGTTGCCGCGCGCGGGCGCGTGCACCCGGGCGTCCTGCGGGGTGGCGCGAGCGGGCGCGGGGGGATCGCTCATCGCGGCGTGCGGGCGGCGCGGATCACGACGGTCGCCGGCCCGCCGCCTGCGTCATTCGTCGCTCACCGGCGTCGCCTCGCTCGCGCGGGCGGCGTGCAGGACCATGAGCTCGGTCTGGACGCAGCGCGCCGGATCGCCCGGCTCGCGCTCGCGCCACGAGCCGTCGCGGTGCAGGTCCCAGGTGCAGATCGTCGACTGCAGCGAGCGGTTCAGCGTGTCGAGCAGGTCGGACTTCGCCGCCGCGTCCTCGACCGGGGTGATGAGCTCCACGCGCGTGTCGAGGTTGCGCGGCATGAGGTCCGCGGAGCCGATCAGCACGCGCGTCTCGCCGGCACGCTCGAAGCTGTAGATGCGCGAGTGCTCGAGGAAGCGCCCGAGCACGCTCGTCACGGTGATGTTCTCCGACACGCCCGGCACCCCGGGCCGTAGGCAGCAGATGCCGCGCACGTTGAGCTCGACGGGCACCCCGGCCCGCGAGGCGCGGTACAGCGCGCGGATGCAGCGGCGGTCGACGAGCGAGTTCATCTTCAGCCGGATGCGCGCCGGCTCGCCGCGCTCGTGCGCCTCGATCGTGCGGGTGATCTCGTCGAGGATCCCCTCGCGCATCCCGTGCGGCGCGATGAGCACCTTGCGGTACTTCAGCGGCCGGGCCATGCCGGTGAGGTAGTTGAACATGTCCGCGACGTCGTTGCCGATGTCCTCGTCGCACGTGAACAGCCCGAAGTCGGTGTACAGGCGGGCGGTCTTCGTGTGGTAGTTGCCGGTGCCGATGTGCACGTAGTGGCGCACGCCGTCGCCCTCGCGACGCACGACGAGGATGCACTTGGCGTGCGTCTTCAGCCCCGGGTAGCCGTACACGACGTGCACGCCCGACTGCTCGAGCGAGCGCGCCCACGTGATGTTCGCCCGCTCGTCGAAGCGCGCCTTGAGCTCGACCATGCAGACGGCCTGCTTGCCCTGCTCGGTCGCGCGGATGAGCGCGGGCACGAGCGGCGAGTCGTCGGAGGTGCGGTACACGGTCTGCTTGATCGCCAGGACGTCGGGATCCTCGACGGCCTGCTCGACGAAGCGCTCGACCGAGGTGCCGAACGAGTCGTAGGGGTGGTGGACGAGGATGTCTGCGCGCCGCATCTCGGCCATGACGTTCATGTCGTCCGCGTCGCGGCCCTGCAGGCGCGGCTGGGTGACGGGGCTCCACGGCGTGTCGCGCAGCTCGGCGAACCCCTTGAGGGCGTGGATCTGCCAGAGGTCGCCGAGCCCGAGGATCCCATCCACGTCGTAGACCTGGCGCTCCTCGAGATCGAGCGCCTCGCGCAGCAGGTCGCGGACGTCGGAGTCGATGTTCGCGTCGACCTCCAGGCGCACCGCCTCGCCGAAGCGGCGCCGGCGCAGCTCGGCCTCGACGGCCTGCAGGAGGTCGTTGGCCTCGTCGGAGACCTCGAAGTCGGCGTCGCGCGTCACGCGGAAGAACCCGTGGCGCACCATCACCATGCCGGGGAACAGCGAGCTCAGGTTGTTCGCGATGACGTCCTCGAGGGCGACGAACGTGTTCGGCTCGTCCTCGACCTCGATGAAGCGGTCGAGCATCTCGGTGGGCACCTTGACCCGCGCGAAGGTCTGCTGGTCGCTGACCGGGTCGCGCACGACGGCGGCCAGCGACAGCGAGAGGCTCGAGATGTACGGAAACGGCCGTCCCTGCCCGACGGCGAGCGGCGTGAGCACCGGGAAGATCTGGCGCTCGAAGCGCCGCGTCAGCGCGTAGCGCTGCTTCGACGTGAGGTCGTCGTGGCCGGCGATGCGGATCCCCACCTCGGCGAGCGCCGGGAACAGCGACTGCAGGACGACCTCCTCCAGGCGCTGCTGCTGGCCGACCACGCGCTCGCGGATGACGTCGAGGGTCGCGGACGGCGTCAGGCCGTCGGGTCCCTCGTCGGTGAGGCCGGCGTCGATCTGGTCGTGCACCCCGGCGACCCGGATCTGGAAGAACTCGTCGAGGTTCGAGCTCCAGATCGCGGCGAGCTTGACGCGCTCGAGCAGCGGCTGAGCGGTGCTCTCGACGAGCCGCAGCACGCGGTCGTTGAAGTCAAGCCAGGACGGCTCGCGGCCGAAGTACAGCGACTTGTGATGCAGGTCGAGGTCGGGCGGCGGCGGCGGCTCGGGCCGCGGCTCGATCTCGCCGATCGATTCCTGCAGCGTGATCTCGGAGTCGGGGGCCGTCATCGGACGACAAGCAGGGTATCTGCCGCACCACCCGCGTCAGGGGCACCGCAACATCCCGTTCACGCCGGCGCTCCGGCCGCCAGCTCGAGCACGACCCCCTCGCGCAGACCGCCGTCGGCGAGCCGCAGCGGCGCCCTCAGCGCGCGCGCGGCGGCGTCGAGCAGCAGGATCGCGGCCGGCAGCAGCCGGGCGCGCTCGGCGTGCAGCCCGAGGCGGGCCGCGACCTCGCCGGTCGGCTCGGCGACGACCGCGCGCAGCCCGCGCTCGAGCGCCTCGGGATCGAGCGTCACGCCCATGAGGCGCTGCATCGACGTCGCGCTGCCGCCGACGGCGTAGGCGAGCAGCGGCCGCGGTGCGTCGACGGCGGCGAACAGCTCGGCGAGCGTCACGCGCAGGCGCGCGAGCTCGACCGCCGTCGGGGGATCTGACGGCAGGTGCGCGTCGGTCACGACCGCCGAGCCGACCGGCAGCGAGGTCGACCAGCGCACGCCGCCGTCCGCGGTGCCGACGACGAGCTCGGTCGAGCCGCCGCCGACGTCGACGACGCCGAGCAGCCCGGCCGGCGGGTGGGCGAGGGTGCCGATCGCCCCGTGAAACGCCAGCCGCGCCTCGTCCTCGCCGCTGAGGATCTCCAGCCGCTCGCCGCACGTCGCCTCGATCGCCGCGGCCAGCGCGGCGCGGTCGTCGGCGCCGCGCACGGCGGCGGTCGCCACGATGCGCAGCCCGCCGGCCCGCAGCTCCCGGGCGACCCGGACCTGGCGCGCGACGACGGCGGCGAGCTCCGCGATCCGCGCGGGGCCGATCGTCGCCGAAACGGCGAGCGCCGCTCCGAGGTGCGTGAACGCGCGCTCGGAGACGAGCTCGCGCAGCGCCGTCGGCTCGGCCTCAGCGACGAGGAGCCGCGTCGTGTTGGACCCGATGTCGATGCAGGCGCAGCGAGGCACGGCGGTCGCCGGACCCGATCTTGTCATGATCTCGGCGCGATGGATTCCCCCGCCCCCGCGATTCTCGTGCGCGACCTGCACAAGTCCTACGGCGCGGTGCATGCGGTCCGCGGCATCGACTTCGAGGTCGCGCGCGGCGAGGTGTTCGGCCTGCTGGGCCCCAACGGCGCGGGCAAGACGACGACGGTCGAGATGCTCGAGGGCTACCGCAGGCGCACGAGCGGGATCGTCTCCGTGCTCGGCCACGATCCCGGCGGGCGGCCGCGCGAGCTGCGCGAGCGCGTCGGGATCGTCCTGCAGTCCAGCGGCATCTACCGCCACGCGACGCCGCGCGAGCTCATCGCCCACTGGGCCGGGTTCTACCCCGCGCCGCGCGACATCGAGGAGGTCATCGACCTCGCCGGCCTGCGCGAGTCCGAGCACGTGCTCGCGCGACGCCTGTCGGGCGGTCAGGCGCGGCGGCTGGACTTCGCGCTGGCGCTCGTCGGCGACCCCGAGCTCGTCTTCCTCGACGAGCCGACGACCGGCTTTGACCCCGCCGCGCGGCGCGCCGCGTGGGAGACCGTGCGCGCGCTCGCCGACCTCGGCAAGACCGTCCTGCTGACGACGCACTACCTCGACGAGGCGCAGGCGCTGTGCGACCGCGTCGCGATCGTCAAGGACGGGCGGATCCTCGCCGTCGGCGCGCCCGCGCAGCTCGGCGTCGGCGCCGCGTCGCGCTACCGCGTGAGCTGGCGCGGCGAGGACGGCGAGCTCGTCGCGCGCGAGACCGACGACCCGACGGGCCTGCTGCACCAGCTCACGAGCAGCGCGCTCGCCCGCGGCGTCGGCCTGGAGGACCTCAGCGTCAGCCGCCCGTCGCTCGAGGACGTCTACCTCCAGCTGACCGCCGAGATCGCGGAGCAGTCCACGCCATGACCGCCGCCGTCGCGCTGACCTGGCGCCAGTACCGCCTGGAGCGCAAGATGTTCTGGCGCAATCCCAGCGCGGCGTTCTTCAACTTCGCCCTGCCGCTGCTGCTGCTGGCGATGTTCGGCGCGATCTTCTCGGGCAGCCAGAGCGACCTGAACGTCATCGTCCCCGGCATCGCGGGGATGAGCATCATGACGACGACGTTCGTCGCGCTGGCCATGAACCTCGTCTTCCTGCGCGAGCAGGGCGTGCTCAAGCGCCTGCGCGGAACCCCGCTGCCGAGCGGCGCCTACCTGGCGAGCCTCGCCATGCACGCGGTCACGAACACCGTCATCCAGCTGACGATCGTGATCGCGGCCGGCGCGCTGCTGTTCGGCGTCGCGCCGCCGGGCGACTGGCCGATGCTCGCGATCTTCGTCGCGGCCGGCGTCGCGAGCCTCGCGGCGCTCGGCGTCGCGCTGTCGCACGCGATCCCGAACTTCGACTCGGCGCCGGCCTTCGTCAACGCGATCTTCCTGCCGGTGATCGTGCTCAGCGGCGTCTTCTACGACGCCGACGCGGCGCCGTCGTTCCTGCGCGACATCGCGCAGGTGCTGCCGCTCACGCACCTCATCGACGGCCTCTCGGCGGCGATGGTGACCGGCGCCCCGCTCGCCGAGCACCTCGGCGATCTCGCGGTCCTGCTCGCCTGGGGCGCGTTCGGGGCGGTGCTCGCGGTCCGCGGCTTCAGCTGGGACGCGCGCCGGGGCTGACGCCCAAGCGCCGGGACGGCACGGCCGGCCCTTCGGGCGGGGGGGTCGTGGACGTTGCGTCGCACCGGGCCGCGCAACGTCCACGACCCCCGCCGGCAATACCCGCGCGCGGGCCGCTCAGCGCGCTGACGCGCCCGGCGCCTACGCGACGACGAACGCCGGCGGCGGCTGCCCGCTCACGGTGACGGGGACGTGCGCCAGCGGGCCGTCCCGCCACTGCGCTCGCAGGAGCCCGAAGACGACGACGTCGAGCGCCCGGCCGCCGTGGCGGTGATAGCCGCGCAGCACGCCCTCGCGCTGAAACCCGATGCCCTCCAGCGCGCGCTGCGAGCGCAGGTGCTCGACGTTGGAGTACGCCCCGAGCCGGTCGAGCCCGAGCAGCTCGAACGCGAGGTGGCACATGAGCGCCTTCGCCTCGCGGTTGGCGCCCGTCCCCCACCACGCCCGTGCCAGCCACGTCCCGATCATCGCGCGGCGGTCGCGCGGCGCGAACTCGCTGAGCCCGGTGATGCCGATCGCACCCGCAGCGCGATGCTCGACGACGAGATCCAGCTGATCGCCGTCGGCGCGCTGGCGCTCCAGGCGCAGCAGGTACGCGTGCGCCTCGGCCTCGGCGACGTACGGGCCCCAGGAGAACCAGCGGGTGACCTGCGGATCGGACGCCAGCGCGAAGAGCGCGGGCGCGTCGTCGCGACGCGGGATCCGCACCCGCAGCGTCGGCCCGGCGAGCACGAGATCATCCACGGCCGGTAACACTACGGCCATGCTCGCGCTGCTCTACGACGTCCACGGCAACCTGCCGGCGCTCGACGCGGTGCTCGCCGACGCCGGCGGGCGGGGCGCCGACGGCTACCTCGTCGGCGGCGACGTCGCGCTGTTCGGGCCGTGGCCGCAGCAGAGCGTCGCGCGGCTGCGCGAGCTGGCCCCCGCGGAGTGGATCCGCGGCAACGGCGAGCGCTGGACGGCCGACCCGCGGTCCGCGCCCGAGCACGTGCGCGGCGCGACCGCGGCGGCGCGCGAGGCGCTCGGCGACCGGCTCGTCGCCGAGCTCGACGCGCTCGCGCTCAGCGTGCCCGTCGGCGCGACCGGACGCGCCTGGCACGGCTCGCCGGTCAGCGACGTGCGGTCCTTCCTGCCCGAGCCGGCCGACGACGAGGCCGAGCTGCTGCACGGCGTCGTCGAGCGGCTGCTCATCTTCGGCCACACGCACCTGCCGTTTCGCCGCACGTCGGCGGCGGGCGACATCGAGCTCGTCAACCCGGGCAGCGTCGGGATGCCCTTCGACGGCGACCACCGCGCCGCGTATGCGCTCCTGCACGACGACGGCACGGTCGAGCAGCGCCGCGTCGCCTACGACCACGCCGCGGTCCCGGCGGCTCTGCGTGCGCGCTACGGGGACGCCGCGTGGCTTGCCGGGCCGCTGCATCGCTTCACATACGCCCGCCACGAGGGGGCGTAGACAGCCTGTCCGGCGACGAGGATGACGAGCTGCGGCTCGCCGTGGCGCTCGCCCGCGAGCTGCTGCACGGCTGTGGCGCGCTGCGGGTGAGCATCGCGCTCGACACCGAGTCGCCGGCGATCGTCGAGTGCGAGCGGCTGCGGGCGATCGTCGTCCACGGCGCCGACGGCCGGCGGGAGGAGCTCGCGCACGATGCCGCCGGCGACGTCGCGCTGCCGCCGCTGCCCTTCATGCGGCGCCTGCCGGCGTTCGAGGTCGACGCCGCGCAGGGCACGGTCGCCGGCGTGCTCGGCGGACTGGAGATGCTCGGCCGCGCCGTGCGGGGGATCGCGGCGCTGCTGCCCGGCGCGACGGTCGTGGCCGCCGACTTCGAGACCGACGACGCGAGCACCCCGCTCGGCCTCGCCGGCCGCGCCGGGGAGGCGCTCGTCGTCCTGCTCGGCGAGCACGAGCTCGCGCTCGACGCCGACGAGCCGGGCTGACGCGCGCCGGCGCGCGCCGGCGCGGGCTAAACCATCGGCAGCTCTGCGGGCGACGCGCCGACGAGCGCCTTGGAGTCCTCGCTGCGCACGAGCAGCAGCGTCGCGACGATGCCGACGACGGAGAACGCCGCGCCGGCGAGGAACGCGAGCTGAAAGCCCTGCGTGAGCGCGTCGGGCACCGCGGCCGGCGCGCCCTTCGCGGCGGCCAGGAGGTCCGTCGACTTCGCGCTGGCGATCGTCCCGAGGATCGCGAGGCCGAGCGCCCCACCGATCTGCTGGGAGGTGTTGATGAGCCCCGAGGCCAGGCCCGACTCGTCGGCCGACACGTTGCTGACGGCCGCGATCGTGACGGGCACGAAGGCGAGCCCGAGCCCGACCGCGGCGATCACCATCGGCGCGACGAGATGCGTCAGGTAGCGGCCCTCGACCGGCACCTGCGCGAGCCACAGCAGCGCGATCGTGATGAACGCCAGGCCCGCGAGCAGGACCGGCTTGAAGCCGAGCCTCGTCACGAGCACCGACGCGATGCCGGCGAACAGGATGATCGACAGCCCGAGCGGCAGGTACGCCAGCCCGGCCTTGAGCGCGCTGTAGCCGAGCACCTGCTGCATGTAGCGCGAGAGGAAGAAGAACATCGCAAACAGCGCGGCGCCGACGAGCAGGCCGACGACGTTCGCCCCGGTGAGCGTGCGCAGGCGGAAGATGGCGAACGGCATGAGCGGATCGCGCGAGCGCAGCTCGTTGACCACGAACGTCGCGATCAGGGCCACCGAGATCGCCAGCAGGACGAGCGTCTGCGTCGAGCCCCAGCCCGCGTTGATCGTGTCGACGAGCGCGAAGACGAGCAACGACAGGCCGGCCGTCACCGTGATGGCGCCGAGCGCGTCGAAGTGGCGCACGTCGGTCTCGCGGTGGCTCTCCGCGAGCAGGCGCGGGGCGAGCAGCGCGGCGACCACGCCGATCGGCACGTTGACCCACAGCACCCACTCCCAGCCGAGGTACTCGGTGAGCAGGCCGCCGAGCAGCACGCCGGCGGCGCCACCGGATCCCGACACCGCGCCCCAGACCCCGAGCGCCTTGTTGCGCTCGGCCCCCTCGGCGAAGATCGTCGTCACCATCGACAGCGCGGAGGGGGCGAGCAGCGCCGCGCCGAGACCCTGGACGGCGCGCGCGAGGATGAGCTGCGTCTCGCTCTGGGCGAACCCGCCCAGCAGCGAGGCGATCGAGAAGAGCACGAGGCCCGCCATGAACAGCCGGCGCCGGCCGAGCAGGTCCGCCATCCGCCCGCCGAGCAGCAAGAAGCCGCCGAACGTCAGCGCGTACGCGTTCGGGATCCAGGTCAGATCCTCCTCGGAGAAGCGCAGGTCGCGACCGATCGACGGGATCGCGACGTTGACGATCGCGGCGTCGAGGATGATCACGAACTGGGTGGTCGCCAGGAGGGCGAGCGCCAGCCACTTGCGGCGCTGGGCGGTCTCGGCGTCGGTCATCGTTGGCGCTCCCTGATCCCCGTTGTTAACATGAAGTCTGGTTCCGCTTCAGCGCGGGTGAGCATACGGAAGGATGGTTTCCGCTTGTCAACGACGGCTGACCGCCCGCAGCGCGCCGATGCGCGCCGCAATCGGGAGAAGGTAGCGGCCGCCGCGTCCGCTGCGTTCGCCGAGCACGGGCTCGACGCACAGGTCGACGACATCGCCCGCCGCGCCGGGGTCGGCGTCGGCACCGTCTATCGCCACTTCCCGACGAAGGAGGCGCTCGTCGAGGCGCTCGCCGAGCGGTACTTCGAGCGCCTGGCCGGCACCCTCGAGGAGGCGGCCGCGCGCGACGGCGACGGCTGGGAGGTCTTCGCGGACGCGATCTGGCGCACCGCCGGCGCCGCCGCGTCCGACAGCGCGTGGTGCGAGGTCATCGGGGGACATCCGGGTGCGGTGCACGTCGCCTCGCGCGGCAAGGAGCGCCTGGGGGCGGCGACCGCAGCGCTCATCGCCCGCGCGCAGGCGTCCGGGAGCATGCGCGCCGACGCCACCGTCGACGACGTGCGGACGATCATGTGCGGCTTCGGCCACATCGCGGCAGCCCAGCGCGCCGGCACGCCGATCGACTGGAAGCGCTACCTGCAGATCGCGCTCGACGGGCTGCGTGCACGATGACGTGGCCCCAGCGCCTGCTCGTCGTCGTCTTCGCCGCGGCGGGCGCGCTGCACTTCCTGCGCCCGGCGATGTACGAGCAGATCATCCCGGACTACCTGCCCGCCCACCGCGAGCTCGTGCTGGCGAGCGGGGCGGCCGAGATCGCCGGGGCGATGGCGGTCGCGGTGCCGCGCACGCGCCGGCTCGGCGGCCTGTGGCTCGCGGCGACGCTCCTGCTCGTGTTCCCGGCCAACGTCCAGATGGCGCTGACCCCCGATCGCTACCCGGCGCTCGCGCCGGCGCTGCTGTGGGCCCGGCTGGCGCTCCAGCCCCTGCTGATCTGGTGGGCGCTGGCGGCGACGAGGGGCTCGCGCGACTCTTCACCGGCTGCCGCGAAACCTTAAACGCAGCCTGAGCCGTCCCTTACCCCTCGTTGAGCTTGGGGTCGCACAATGCGCAGCAGGTTCCTAGTCGCCGCTCTGGAGACCCCTCCCCCATCCAGTTCGGCCGTCCCGGCCCCGGCAACGGGGCGGGACAGGGGAACCGCGTGTCGCGCTCCCGATACCTGACGCGACCGCAGACCGCGAGGGTTGGGGCGGTGGACCGATGCCACCGCCCCACACCCCGTGCTCCTGCCGCCACCTCCCCCGGCGGCCGGAGCGCGTGTTGCGGAGCCGGCGTTCGGTGGTCACTGACTGACGACCTTCACGCCGGCCCCGCCACGCGGGCGTACCCGATCGCGCGGCGAGGATCGGCGCTGGCCGGCGCGGCTGGCGACGTCGCAGCGCCGCGCGCTGCATACGTGCCGGCCGCGCCGGCCCACGCGCCGTCTACGCGCTGAGCGCCTCCGTGCGCGCCGGCTCGAGCGCGACCTCGAGCGCCTCGTCGACCGTCATGACCGGGTGAAACGTCATCGCCTCGCGGACGTCCTCGGGCACGTCGTCGAGGTCGGCGCGGTTGCGCTCGGGCAGGATGACGTCGGTCAGCCCCGCGGCGTGCGCGGCGAGCACCTTCTGCTTGAGCCCGCCGATCGGCAGCACGCGGCCCTGCAGCGTGACCTCGCCGGTCATCCCGACCGTGTGGCGCACCGGCCGGCCGCTGAGCAGCGAGGCCAGCGCGGTCGTCATCGTGACGCCGGCGCTCGGCCCGTCCTTCGGGATCGCGCCCGCCGGGACGTGGAGGTGGAAGTCGCGCCCGTCGAAGGCGTCCTCGTCGATGCCCAGGCCGTCGGCGTGCGCCTGGACATAGGTGAGCGCGATCCGCGCGGACTCCTTCATGACGTCGCCGAGCTGGCCGGTCAGCGTGAGCCCGCCCTTGCCCTTCATCGTGTTCGCCTCGACGAAGAGCACGTCGCCGCCGACACCGGTCACCGCCAGGCCCGTCGCGACGCCCGGCACCGCCGTGCGCGCGGCCGCCTCCTGGAAGACCTTCTGGCGGCCGAGCGCGTCGCGCACCGCGTCGAGGTCGATCGTCACCGGCGCGACGCCCGCGTCGGACGCGACCTTCGTCGCCGTCTTGCGCAGCAGCTTGCCGAGCTCGCGCTCGAGCTGGCGCACGCCGGCCTCGCGCGTGTACTCGGCCACGACGAGCCTGAGGACCTCGTCGTCGACGACGACCTCGTCCTCGCGCAGCCCGTTGCGCTCGCGCTGGCGCGGCCACAGGTAGTCGCGCGCGATGGCGGTCTTCTCGGCGACCGTGTAGCCGTCGAAGCGGATGACCTCCATGCGGTCAAGCAGCGGTCCGGGGATCGTCTCGGCGACGTTCGCGGTGGCGATGAAGAGCACCTGCGAGAGGTCGATCTCGATGTCGAGGTAGTGATCGCGAAACGCGTGGTTCTGCGCGGGGTCGAGGACCTCGAGCAGCGCCGCCGACGGGTCGCCGCGCCAGTCGGCGCCGACCTTGTCGACCTCGTCGAGCATGATCACCGGGTTCATCGTCCCGGCGTCGCGCAGGGCCCGCACGAGCCGGCCCGGCAGGGCGCCGATGTACGTCCGGCGGTGGCCGCGGATCTCGGCCTCGTCGCGCACGCCGCCGAGCGACATGCGCACGAACTCGCGCCCCGTGGCGCGGGCGATCGACTCGCCGATCGAGGTCTTGCCGGTGCCGGGCGGGCCGATCAGCGTGAGGATCGCGCCGGCCTCGCGCACGTCGCGCGCGCGGGGACGGCTCTGCGCGTCGTCGCGCTCGGCCCGCTCCGCGCCGTCGGTGTCGCCGGCGGAGTCGGCGCCCTCGGCGGCGTCAGACGCGGCGGCTTCGAGGCGCCGGTCGCGGCGCAGCTTGCGCACCGCGATGTACTCCGTGATGCGGTCCTTGACGTCCTGGAGGCCCGCGTGGTCGGCGTCGAGCACCTCGCGCGCGTGGAGCGGATCGAGGACCTCGTCGGAGCGGGTGCTCCACGGCACCGCGACGAGCCAGTCCAGGTACGTGCGGATCATCGACGACTCGCCGCTCTGCTCGCCCATGCGCTCGAGGCGGTCGAGCTCGCGCTCGGCCTGCTCGCGCACGTCGTCGGGCATGCCGGCGTCGGCGATCTTCGCGCGGTAGTCCTCGGTGACCGTGCCCTGGTCCTCGCCGAGCTCCTTGCGGATCGACTCCATCTGCTGGCGCAGGAAGTACTCGCGCTGCTGCTTCTGGGCGCCGGACTCGACGTCGTCGCGGATGCGGCGGCGCACCTGCAGCTCGGTGAGGCGCTCGCGCTGGAACTCCAGCGACAGCGCGAGGCGCTCGGTGACGTCGAGCGTCTCGAGCACGCGGACCTTCTGCTCGAAGCTCAGGTCGGGGCTGTAGCCGGCCGTGTCGGCCAGCGGGCCGGGCTCGACGACCGAGCGCAGGAAGGCCGCGACGCGCTCGTCCGCGCCGCGCTCCTGGAGGATCTCCTCGACGACCGCGCGGTACTCGCGCTCGAGCTCGCGCGTGCGCCCGTCGACGGGCTTGTCGTCGGGATGCTCGGCGACCTCGACGAACAGGCGACCCTGCGCGTCGGCCACCGCCGAGCCGGAGATGACGCCGCGCGCGACGCTCTCCAGCGACGCGCCGCGCCCGCCGCCGGGCAGGCGGATCGTGCCGGTCACGTCGGCGATCGTGCCGACCTTCGCGTAGTCCCCGTCGCGCCGCGGCACGAGCAGGACGCGGTCCTCGCCGGTCGCGTCGACCGGGAGGTTGATGTCCATCGTCGGGAAGATGACGGTGTCGTCGAGCGGGATGAGGAGCAGCTTGGGCATGGTTCTGGCGTGTCTCCTTAGTCGTTGCGCGTACAACCATACCAACTCGCTTACGAACCATGAGTTGAGTGAGCCGCGCTTAGATCTGTAATCCAGCGTAGCGCTGTCCGCCGCCGGTTTGCGTACGCTGCCCGTCGTGGTGGAAGGCTGGCCAGACGAACGCTACGAGCAATCGTCCGCAACGATCTCGCTCGCGTGCCTCGAGCTGCTCAGCGACGAGCGGCGCTGGATCCACCGGCGCGTCGAGACCGTCCACCTGCTCGCTCAGGAGCTCGTGCGCCGCCACGTCGCCGTCGAGTTCACGCTGCCGGAGTCGCTGCTCGACGAGCTGCGGGTCAGCCCGGACGGTCCCTGGTGCGTGCCGATCGCGCTGCTCGCCAAGCGCCCGCTGCGCAACTTCGACCTGCGCGAGAACGACGAATGGCGCCCCGTGCTCGGTCGCGAGCACAACGACCCGATCGCCGCCGGGCTCGTCATGGCCTCCGCCCGCCTGGCGACGACCCCGGACGCGATCGACCTGCAGACCGCCGTCCTGCTCGAGCGCGTCGCCCGCGGCGACCTGCTCCAGGCCCGTGCGGCGATGACCGCGCTGCGCGAGCGTGCGGCCGGCACGCCGCAGGCGGCCGCGATCCTCGCCGACGACACGAGCGCCTACTTCCTCGCGACGTTCGCCGAGAGCTACATGCTGCTGGCGCTGCTCGGCCAGCCGCACGGACGGCGCATCCTGACGTACTCCTACGACGAGCACCTCTACTACGTCCGCGGACCGCAGCGGCGCGCGCGCCGCCTCGCCCAGCGCCTCGGCTGGGCGGCGCTCGTCATCGACGTCGCCGTGCCGTCGTGCGCGCACACCGCGTCCTACCACGCCGAGGTCGTGGTCCCGCACGAGCTGCGCCTGGACGCCTTCATCCTCGACGCGCGCAGCGGCGAGCTGCTGTCGACCGACATCGAGCGCGGCGTCGACCGCGCCTCGCTGCACGCGCCGCGCGTCGGGCTCGACGCCGATCCGGTGCTCATCACGGCGATCTCGGCCGAGCGCTCCGGCGTTCCCACGCTCGCGCTCGTCGTCAGCTCGGTGACGGCGCTGCTGCTGCTGCTCGGCGCCGCGGCCGGCGAGCTGGCGTCCCCGACCGCCGGGTCGTCGGTCGCGGTGCTGCTCGCGGGCACGGTCTTCTTCGCCGCGGCCGTCGCCCGCGGCGGCGAGCACCAGCTCGTCCGCGGGGTCTTCGCCGGACCGCGCTG
This sequence comes from uncultured Solirubrobacteraceae bacterium, assembly GCA_963722455.1. GTDB lineage: Bacteria > Actinomycetota > Thermoleophilia > Solirubrobacterales > Solirubrobacteraceae > CADCVQ01. Next base: position 504,323 of record CAVRMD010000001.1, on the reverse strand, counting down.
GCTGCTGACCGTCGTCGGCGTCAGCGCCCTGGCGGCGGCGGCGTGCGTCGCCTTCGGGGCCCAGCCGGGCCTGCGCGACGCGATCTGGTACGCGGGCGGCGCCGCGAGCGCGCTTGCCTGTCTCAGTCTCGCGGTAGCCTTTGGTCGAGCGGCGCCGCTCACCCGCAGACCGGAGTCCGGCGCCGACGACAGGCAAGGCTGACGATGACCTTCTCAGAGCTCTCCAGGATCGTGGCCCGCGACGGCCGGCTCCCCGCCGGCGGCCGGCCGGGCGCGTTCGCGATCGCGCTGTCGGCCGAGGGCCGGCCCAACCGCGACGCCTCGCGCGGCGCCCGCGCGCCGAAGCCGATCACGCCCGAGCAGGCGGCGTGGTTGCGCGAGACGCGCGCGGCCTGACGCGCTACGCCGGCCGGCGGGCGTGCACGAGCAGGTTGCCGTAGTACATCCCGGTCCTGTCGAGGCGGTCGAGCGCCGCGCCGGCGAGGTTGACCGCCAGGCACAGCAGCGACCACAGCGGCAGCAGCGGCGCCGTCGCGAGCATCCCGCGGCGCGAGCGCGGCAGCGCGTCGAAGGTCCAGCCGAGGCCGATCGCGCCCAGCGAGCTGCCGATCGCACCGTGCGGCGTCATCCGCAGGATCTCGAGGCCGTGATCCTCGAGCAGCCGGCGCAGGCCGTGGCGCGACAGGCGGCGGTAGTCCTCGGGGGCGTTGTGCTCGCCGAACATGAACGGGACCGTGATGACGGCCTCGCCGCCGGGCCGGATGACCCGGACGAGCTCGTCGACGGTGTGGTGCAGGTCGGCGACGTGCTCGAGCACCTGCGTGCACAGCACGGCGTCGAACTCCGCGTCGCCGACCGGCCAGCGCTCGCCGGGCACGACGAGCGCGTCGACCGCGGGACCGTCGACGACGTCGATGCCGACGTAGCGCCGCGCGTCGGGCACCCAGTCGCGGTAGGGCTTGCAGCCGCAGCCGACGTCGAGCACGTCGCCGCGCAGCGTGCGCAGCAGCGGGCGCAGGACGGCGTACAGCGGGGTGCCGGCGAGCCACTGGTGATGCCATGGCCGCAGCCGCGGGTGGCGCCCCGCGTAGCGGACGTAGCAGCGGTGAAAGAGGCTCGGGCCGCCGGCGTGCGGTGACGGGGCGGGCGCGCAGGTCGTGCTCATCGGCGGCGACTGTAGGCGCCGGCGCGCGCGCCGCGCCGCGTGCATCGGAGACGTGGTGTTCCGGGCGCCGGTCCTCCACGTCGTGCACCGCGCGATGGAGCGGCGGCCGCGGCGTCGTAGGTTGCCGCCGCCATGGCGATCCCCCCGCGGCCGGTCCACAAGCGCGCGTTCGACGCGATCACGGCCCTGCTCGCCGCACCCTCCACGCTGTCCTACCGGGCGCGCTGCCGGCTGGTCGGACGCGAGCGCGCGTACCTCGAGCTCAGCGAGCGGGCCGCCGGCTGGCCCGGGATCCGCGGCGAGCGCAAGCGCGCGGCGCTGCACCGCCGGCTGGGCACCGAGCTCGGCGAGCACGCCGTGCTGCGCTACGGCTGCGTGCTCGAGCGCCCGCCCCTGAGCATCGGCCGCATGACGATGCTGGGCCACCACACGCACGTGCAGCACGCGAGCATCGGCGCCGACTGCCTCGTCAGCGACCACGTGCTCGTCATGGACGGCCGCCGGCAGCACGACTTCGCACGCCTCGACGTGCCGGTCAACGAGCAGGGCGGAACCGTCGAGCAGGTGCGGATCGGCGACGACTGCCTGATCGGCGGCGGGGCGACGATCCTCGCCGACGTCGGCAACCACTGCGTCGTGGGCGCCGGCAGCGTCGTGCTCGAGCCGGTGCCCGACTACGCGATCGTCGCCGGCAACCCGGCGCGGCCGATCGGCGACCGGCGCCGTCCGCGGGCCGTGGCATGAGCACGCGGCTGAGGCCCGCCGCGGATGGCGCCCGCAAGCGCCCGCGGGCCGCCTCGCCCGCGCCCGGCGGCGAGCGGGCCGCCTCGGCGCCGCCCGGCCTGGAGATCGTGATCGTGTCGGCGACCGGCGGGCGCGAGCTGCTGCGAGCCTGCCTGCGCTCGGTGCGCCGCCATCCCCCGCGCAGCGGCCCCCCGCTCACGTGGGTCGTCGACAACGCCAGCGCCGACGGCACGGCGGCGATGGTCGCCGCGGAGTTCCCCTGGGTCCGGCTCGTGCAGCTGGGCTCCAACCGCGGCTACTGCGTCGCCAACAACGTCGCGCTGCGCGCGGCGACGGCGCCGCACGTGCTCCTGCTCAACCCCGACACGGAGCTGTCGGAGGGCGCGCTCGACCACGCCGTCGAGCGCCTGCGCTGCGATCCGCGGACGGCCGTCGTCGGCGTCCGGCTCGTGCGGCCCGACGGCAGCTTCGACCACGCCGCCAAGCGCTCGTTCCCGACGCTGCTCGGGGCGCTCGGCGAGTTCACCGGGCTCGCGCGCCGCGGGCCGCTGGCCCAGTACCGCGCGCCGCGGCTGGCCGACGACGGCGTCGGCGAGGTCGACGCGGTCAACGGCGCGTTCATGCTCGTGCGCCGCGCCGCGCTCGACGAGGTCGGCCTGCTCGACGAGCGCTACGGGATGTACGGCGAGGACCTCGACTGGTGCCGGCGCTTCAAGCTCGCCGGCTGGCGCGTCGTCTACGACGGCGAGGCGACCGTGCTGCACGTCAAGGGCGCGCTGTCGGTCGTCGACCGCGGGCGCGCGCGCCATCGCGGCCTGCGCACGAACGTCGCCTTTCACCGCGCGATGGGCCGCTACTACCGCAAGTTCCACGGCGGCAGGCGCCCCGCGCTGGACACCCTCGTGTACCTCGCGATCGGCGCGAAGCTCTCGGCCTCCGTCCTGCGCAGCGCCGTCGCGCGCCGCGCGCTCGCCTAGCGCGCCGGCCGATGCTCGTCTCGGCGATCGTCGTCAACCGCGATGGGCGCGACCTGCTGCTCGCGTGCCTGGCCTCGCTGCGGCTCGCGCTCGGGCAGGTCGACGGCCCGACGGAGGTCGTCGTCGTCGACAACGGGTCGACCGACGGCTCGGTCGCGGCCACGCGGCGCTTCTTCCCCGCCGCGCGCGTGCACGAGCTCGCGCTGAACGAGGGCTTCGCGAGCGCCGTCAACGCCGGGATCGCGATCAGCGCCGGCGCGTGGCTGCTGCTGCTCAACAACGACGCGACGATCCAGCCGGGAGCCGTCGTCGCGCTCCTGCGCGCGGCCGACGGCGCGCCGCGGGTGGGCTCGCTCGCCGCCCAGATGCGCTTCGTGCGCAGCGGGACGATCAACTCCGCCGGGCTCGGCGTCGACCGGCTCGGCGTCGCCTTCGACCGTCACATCGGCGAGCGCCCCGACGAGGCCGGCGACGAGATCGTCGAGGTGTTCGGCGCAAGCGCCGGCGCGGCGCTCATGCGGCGCGCGATGCTCGCGGAGATCGGCGGCTTCGACGCCTCGTTCTTCATGTATCTCGACGACGTCGACGTCGCCTGGCGCGCGCAGATGGCCGGCTGGACGTGCCGCTACGTGCCCGGCGCGGTCGTGCACCACCACCACTCCGCGTCAAGCGTCCATGGCTCGCCGTTCAAGCACCGCTACGTCGGACGCAACCGCGTGCGCCTGCTCGCCAAGCACGCGACCGCGGGGCAGCTGCTGCGCTACGGCCCCGCGATCATCGCGAACGACCTCGCATACGTCGTGATCGCGGGCTGTGGCGACCGCACGCTGGCCCCGCTGCGCGGACGGATCGACGGCCTGCGCCGCTGGCGCGCCGATCGCGCCGCCGGGCGCGCGGCGCGGCGCCCGATCGCGCTGGCCGCGGTCCAGGGGCCGCGGCGCGCGCTGGCCCGCCGGCGCGGCGCCCGCAAGGGCACCGCGATCGCGGCCCGAGCCTAGCTGACGGCGACGAGCCGGCGCGCGGGACCGGCGGCGTGGGCGATCACGACGTCCTGAAACGAGAAGCCCTGCGGCCGTCCGGACCACGTGCCCGCGTGGATCGCGCTGACGCGCAGCCCCGCGGCGGCGAACGTCTCGCGCACGTGCGCCTCGCTGAAGCCGACCGCCGTCTCGGGCGACGCCGGATCGAGCGCGTGGTACTCGACGCCGGCCTCGTCGCGCAGGCGATGGCGCAGCGCGACCGCGGCCTCGCCGCGCTCGACGCGCCGCAGGACCGCGTCGTCGACGAGGCAGAACGTGGCGAAGAGCGTCCCGCCGGGGCGCAGCACGCGGGCCGACTCGGCCGCGTAGTTGGCGAGACCGGCCGGCAGCAGGTGCGTGAACAGCGACGTCGCGACCGCGATGTCGAAGCGATGGGCGCTGAACGGGAAGCGCACCATGTCGGCGCGCAGCGCGCCGCCGGGGTTGTAGTGCGCGTTGGCGACGTTGACCAGCGAGAAGCCGAACCGCGGGTGCTTGGGCGTGATGTTGCGCCGGCACCACGCGATCATCTCGGCGTCGATGTCGAACCCCTCGTAGCGGCCGCTGGCGAGAAAGCCGGTGAGCGGCAGCGCGAGCCGACCGCTGCCGCAGCCGACGTCGAGCACGTGGTCGCCGGCCCGCAGCCCCGCTGCGAGGACGAGCTGGTCGACGAGGGCGCTGCCGACGGCACGGAAGTCGCCCGCTCCGACGCCGCGCAGACGGCGCGGCGGGCAGCCGCTCGCCGTCCCGCTCAGCGCGCGCTCCACGCCGTCGACGCCGGTCAGCATGGCCGAGCGCACGCCGCGCGCGAGCGGGTTGTGGCGCAGGCGCCGGCGGGCGCGGCGCACGACGGGCAGCGCGCTCACCGGACGGGCGCTCGCACGAGGTAGCAGTCCTGGGGCATCTGGGCCGCGCCGGACCGCGACGCGGGCAGGCGCTCGACGAGCTCCCAGCCGGCCAGCAGCGCGGTCATGTACGACGGCGAGTGGTAGGCGATGCAGAGGTTCGTGCCGCGCGCGGAGTCGAACTGGACGACCTCCTCGCCGCGGTCATAGCGCGCGCGATCGGCCGGCTCGAGCCGGTCGCGGTAGGCCTCGCCGGCGACGGTCAGCAGCACCAGCCCGCCGGGCTTGACGATGCGCCCCAGCTCCGCCAGCCAGGGCCGCGCGTGACGCTCGGCGAGGTGCGTGAAGATCGACAGCGCGTAGACGAAGTCAAACGACCCGTCGGCGTAGGCCAGCGGCGGGTCCTGCTCGCTCACCGCGGCGTTGACGAACGGCAGGTGCGAGCGCGTCCAGCCCGCCAGCTCGGGGTTGGGGTCGCAGCCGTACAGCGCCGGGCCCCGGACGTCGGACCACCAGCGCGCGACGCGACCGCACCCGACGCCGAAGTCGAGCACCGCCGACCAGTCCTCGATCCGCTCGCCGCTGCGCAGCACCATCGCGCGAAACAGCTCGGCGTGGCGCCGGCCGGCGTCGAGGAAGTACGCCGGGTCCGCCGAGCCGCACACGAGCACGCGCAGCTTGGCGGGCGGCAGCGCCAGCTCGCCCTCGTCGACCTCGCCGTGCGGGGTGCTCGAGAAGCGGGCGCGCTCATAGGCCTCGTAGGCGCGCAGCAGGCCGACCTCGACGCGGCTGCGCACCGGCAGCGGCGTGCGGAGCAGGCCGCGGCGGATGGTGCGTCGTGCGGTGGCGGGGATCACGGCGCGGACCCTAGGTCGCCCCGTCGCCAAACCCGCCGCGCCTACCGACCTGTGTCGCCTTTGCGCTCATTTTGATGCGCGAACGGCGGCGGCCGGATCGCCGCCACGCGGCCGCGCCGCCCTCACCGGCGGCGCTTGCCGGCGGCGCGCAGCGTCGCGCGGTAGGCGTCGGCGAGCTCGCCCGCATGGCGCTGCGGGGTGAACAGCCGCGCGACGCGAGCGGCCCCCGCGGCGCCCATCGCGGCGCGCCGCGCGGGCGCGTCGAGCAGCGCCTCGACGGCCACGGCCAGCGCCTCGGCGTCGCCGGGGGCGACGAGCACGCCGCAGCTGCCGTCGACCTGCTCGGCCAGCCCGTCGACGCGGGCGGCGACGACCGGCAGGCCGGCGGCCATCGCCTCGAGGACGACGAGCGGGAACGGGTCGCGCCGCGCCGGATGTACGAACACGTCCCAGTCGCGCAGCTCCGACAGCGGGTCGTCGGTCGTCGACCAGCGCACGCCGCCGCGCCCGCCGCGCTCGACGACGGCGCTCGCCCACGCCCGCTCCCTGCCGCCGGCGAGCGGGCCGACGAGACGAAACTCGACGTCGGCGCGCCGGCGGGCGATCCGCTCGGCGGCGGCCACGAAGAGGTCGCTGCCCTTGCGCCTGCTGACGGTGGCGAGCGTGCCGACGACGAGCGGGCGCGCCCGCGCGCCGGCGCCGCGCGGCGCTGCCGCGGGGACCGCTGCGATGCCCGCCGTCACGATCTGCGCCGGCACCCCGCGCCGGCGCAGCGGCGCCGCGCAGGACTGCGAGACGCACGCGACGCCGTCGACGAGCCGCGCCAGGCCGACGGCGGCGCTGCCGCGCGCTCCGCTCCCGAGCATCTCGTGGACGTGCAGCAGCGTCGGGATCCCGCGGCGGCGCGCGACGAGCGCCTCGGGCAGCGTCAGGACCGTGTTGGCATGCACGATGTCCGGACGCTGCGCGGCGAGGAAGGCGCCGAAGCGCTGCAGATAGCCCGGCGCGCCGCGCGCCCGCGCCCAGGGGCCGGGCGGCTCGCGCAGCGCGCGCCAGCTGTAGCGCAGATCGCGCGGCTCGCCGGCGACGGCGAGCCCGCGGCCCGCGAGCAGCTCGGCGGCCGCGCCCGGCCGCGGCGCCCAGGCGCAGAAGCGCCAGCCCTCGCGCTCGAGGGCGGGCAGCGCGCGCAGGACCGCGGTCGTGGCGCCGCCGATCCCCGGCTCGTGCAGGACGAGTGCGACGAGCGGGCTCATCGCGGCCGCGCGAAGACCGCGAAGGCCAGGACGACCGGCGGCGCCATCGTCATGGCGTAGCCGAACGCCAGCGAGTAGCCGCCGACGGTGAAGATGTACGTCAGCAGCACGCCGAGCACGAACAGCGCGCCGCGCACCGGCCGCCCCTCCTCCCCGCCGACCCGGGCGCGCAGGCCCGTCAGCGCCCGCGCGAGCACGCCGAAGAGCAGCCCGCCGAGCAGGACGCCGGCGAAGCCGACGTCGCGGTAGAAGCTGCCGGCCGCGCCGATCGGCCGGCCGGCGAGGAAGCGCTCGCCCCAGACGAGCTTGCGAAAGCTCGTGTCGGTCAGCTCGGGACGGCCGGGGTAGATCGGGCTGGGCACCTGCGCGGCCGCCGCCTGGGCCAGCTCGCCGCCCCAGCGGTACGGCGAGGCCGCCGGGATCCGGTTCGTGGCGATGAGCAGCTGGTCGAACACCGGGCTCGCGCCGAGGATCGCGCGCGCCTTCACCGCCTGGCGCGGCACGTCGGCGATCGCTTCGGAGACGGGCCGCTCGCGGGAGCCCTCGCGCAGGCTCAGGTACGCCGACGAGAAGAGGATCGCCCCCACCATCGCCAGCACGAGCGTGCGCGGCCGCCACGGCCGGCGCAGCTCGTGCAGCGCGATCGCGACGACGAGCAGCGGCACCATGACGAACGTGCGCGAGCCCAGCAGCAGGTAGAAGCCGGCGAGCTCGGCGACGGCGAGCCCGAGCCCGATGCCCGGCGCCACGCCGCGAGGCGGATGCCAGCACGCCCAGAGCAGCAGCCCGGCGGTGTAGAAGTTCAGCGCGACGAGCAGCTCGAAGCTGAAGGCCAGGTTGCTCATCGTCGAGAACTCGTCCAGCGCGCCGCCGATCCCGCCGATCGACGCGAGGATGAGCGCCTGGCTGGCCAGCCCGATCGCGAGCCACGCCGCGATCACCCAGCGCATGTCGAGCGCCCGCGTCCCGGCGCCCAGGCGCGACCACACGGCGGCCAACCGCTCCGCGGCGCCGAGCCGGTAGCCGGCGACGATCGCCGCGAACAGCACGACGAGCACGAGCATCGCCCGTGTCATCGCGGCGTCGAACGTGCCGATCATCCGCGAGTGCACGTAGAGCGAGATCTCCTGCGCGGAGAGCTTGTCCAGCGCCTCGGTGCTCGTCGCGAACTGGTCGTAGGAGGTGCGCAGCAGAGCTGGCGCCGACAGCAGCAGCTCGAGCGGCCGCACGACGAAGTACAGCAGCATCGTCAGCGCGATGACGCCCAGCGGCGCGAGCAGGGCGTCGTTGCGGATCGCCCAGGCGAGCGTCGCGACGGCGGCCGCGCCGAGCGCCACGGTCAGCAGGAGGGCGGTTGACACCGCGTCGGCACGCTACGTGCGGCGCGGCCCGGGCCCGGCCGCGGGCGCAGTTTGTGCCGCTCGCGGCGCCGAAGCCTCCACTTCGTGCGTAGCGCTCCGCAGGCGGCGGCGAGGAGACCGCTCAATGCCCGGCGAACGTGAGGCCGACCCGCGAGCCAGCCGCAGACCCCAGCCCTGCCACCGACGTCCCGTGGCGCCTGGATCACGCCCGGCGCTCGGACCGTCGCGTGCTCGCGCGCTCGTCGCTGACGATCGTCGGGCGCGCCGCCTCCAAGCTCGCGATCGCACTGTTTCTCATCGTCGCCGCGCGGCTGATGAGCAAGGCCGAGTACGGCGTGTACTCCTACGTGCTCGTGCTGGCCGGGACGTTCGCGATCCTCGCCGACCCGCAGGTGACGGTGATCGCCGGGCGCGACGTGTCCGCCGGTCGCCGCAGCGCGGCGGCGAGCTACTGGGCGGCGCTGCCGATCGTGCTCGGCTGCGGGGCGCTGGCCGGCGTCGCGATGCTCGCGTTCGGGCTGCTCGAGTCCGGTCCGGGCGTCAGCGTCACGTCGCTCGCGATCGCCGCGCTGTGGATCGTCTTCAACCGCCTGGCGAGCCTCGGGCTGGACATGCTGCGCGCGGTCGGCAGGCTCGGCGCCGAGGCCGTGGTCGAGACGGCGGGCACAGTCCTGCTCGTGCTCGGCGCGGGCGTCGCGGCGGCCGCCGGGCTCGGCGTCGGCGCGGTGCTCGGCGCATTCGCCGTCCATGCGGCCGGCGTGACGATCACGTGCCATGTGCTGCTGCGCCACGACGTGCGGCGCGTCGCCGCGCCGGCCGGCTACCGCATGACGCTCGTGCGCAGCGCACTCGCGCTCGGCGGCGCCGCCGCCGCGATCGCGGTCGCGACCCGCGGGCCGCTGATCGCGCTCGGCATCGCGGGCTCGGCGGTCGCGGTCGCCACGCTGTCGGCCGGGCTGCGGCTGGCCGACGCCGCCTACCTCATCGCGATCACCGCCGGCCAGGCGCTGCTGCCCAGCCTGACGGCGCTGCGGGGCTCGGACCCGCGCCGCGCGCGGCGGGTGGCGCGGATCGCGATCGCGCTCGCGTTCGGCGCGGGCGCGGCGCTTGCGGTCGCGGCCGCCCCGCTGGCGACGGAGATCATGCGCACCGTCTTTGGCACCGCGTACGCCTCGTCGGGACCGGCGCTGGCGATCCTCGTCCTGGCGGTCCCGTTCATGGGGGTGCTGTGGATCTCGTGGTTCGGCCTCTGCGCCCTCGAGCGCGAGCGCGACGTGCTGCTCGTGGCGGCCGCCTGCGCCCCGCTGTGCGTCGCCGCGGCCGCGATCGCCGTCGCCCGCGCCGGCGTGCTCGGCGCGGCGTGGGTCTACGCCGCCACGATCGTGGCGCTCGCGATCGGCACCTACGGGCTCTTCGAGCGCCGCGCGGCGCAGGCGATCTGATGTCCGCCCCGATCCCGGCCCGCTACGACCACCACCCCGCGCAGCTCTTCGCCGACGCCGTCCGCGCCGAGCTGCGGCCGGGGATCGCGATCCTCGACGTCGGGTCGGGCAGGCGCCCGGCGCTCGAGCCGCCCGCGCGGCCGCCGGGCTGCAGCTACGCCGGGCTGGACCTCAGCGCGCGCGAGCTCGCCCTCGCCCCCGCCGGCTCCTACGGCGAGAGCGTCGTCGGCGACGTCACCACCCCGATCGAGCGCCTGCGCGGGCGCTTTGACCTCGTCGTCAGCTGGCAGGTGCTCGAGCACGTCAGCGACACCGGGCGCGCGCTGGAGAACATGCGCGCCTACCTGCGCCCCGGCGGCCGCCTCGTGGCCCTGCTGTCGGGTCGCTTCAGCGCGTTCGGCGTCGTCAACGCGGCGATCCCGGCGCGGCTCGGCGTCGCGCTCATGCGCCGGCTGCTGCGTCGCGACCCGGAGTCCGTCTTCCCCGCCCACTACGACCGTTGCCACGCAGCCGCGCTGCGCCGGCTGGTCGGGCCGTGGACGCGGGCCGAGGTGATCCCGATCTTCCAGGGCGGCGCCTACTTCAACTTCGCGCTTCCGCTCCGCTCGGCGTACTTCGTGTACGAGAACTGGGCCCATCGGACCAAAAAAGACGCTCTTGCGACCCACTACTTAGTGGTATGCGAACACTGACTCACTCAGCACAACCCTCTTGAATGCACTGAGCTCTCGAAGTTGTTCGTTACGTCCATCCTGCCTGTAAAGGCCGTCGACTGTGCTGCCCTGGAGCCGCGTTGACGAACTTCCCGCCACCCGAGCCGGCCGCCGTCCACCACCCGTCCGCGCCCCGGCAGGCCGCTGAGCAGACGACCGCCAGCCCGCCGCAGGCGACGGCCGAGCGCGTAGAGCCCGCGGCGGCGCGCGGCGCACCGGCGCCATCGCCGAGGCGCCCACGGTGCTGCCGCGCGTTCGACGGACCCGGCTGGATCGCGCTGCGGGTCGCGTCGGACGCCGTCATGCTCGTGATCGCGTGCGGCGTCGCGCTCCTGCTCGCGCCGGCTGCGCAGCACGGCTGGCCCCTGGTCCTCTTCGCGCCGCTCGCGCTCGTGCTGCTCGAGTCGCGCGGGCGCTACCGCCAGCGCATGCGCGACGCGGTCGGCAGCGCGTCGCCCGCGGTCGGCGGCATGTCGACGAGCGCGATGGCGGTGCTCGCGCTCATGCTCGCGACCGGAGCCGATCCGGCCACCGCCGCCACGCTCGCGGTCTGGGCCTGGCTTGCCGGGCTGTGCGGCGTCACGGTGACGGCCTCGGGCCTCGTGGCGCTGCAGCGAGCGCTGCGCCGCCACGGGATCGTCGATCGAGCCACGCTGATCGTCGGCACCCGCGAGATCGGCCGCGAGACCGCAGCGCGCATGTTGCGCATGCCCGAGTACGGGCTGCGCCCGATCGGGTTCCTCGAGGCCGGCGAGGGCACCCGCGCGTCCTGGGGCGCCGCGCTGCCCCTGCTGGGGCGGCTTGACGAGATCGCGCAGGTCGTCGCGCTCAACGACGTGCGCAGCGTCGTCGTCTGCCTCCCGGATGCGCCTCCGCACGAGGCGCTTGAGATCGTGCGCCTGTGCGACGAGCTCGGCGTCGACGTCAGCGTCGTCCCGCGCACGTCCGCGGCCGTCAACGCGCAGACGCGCTTTGAGTACCTCGGCGTGCAGCCGCTGCTCAACCTGCGCGCGGTCGACCGCGACGGCTGGCGCTTCGGCCTCAAGCACGCGCTCGACCGCGTGCTGGCGGCCGTGGCGCTCGTGCTGCTGGCACCGCTGCTCGCGCTGCTCGCAGCGCTCGTGCGGCTGTCGTCGCCGGGCCCGGTCCTCTTTCGCCAGGAGCGCACCGGCCGCGACGGGCGGCTCTTCGAGCTCTTGAAGCTGCGCACGATGATCGAGGCCGACGATGCCGCCGTCTACGCGATGTATCCCGAGCTCGCGCCGCGCGGCGTCGCCCCGGGCGGGGTCGAGGGCATCGACCGGCGCACGCGCGTCGGCCGGCTGCTGCGGCGCACGTCGCTCGACGAGCTGCCGCAGCTCGTCAACGTGCTGCGCGGCGAGATGAGCCTCGTCGGGCCGCGCCCGGAGCGCCCCGAGTTCGCGGAGCTCTTCCGCCACGAGATCGAGCGCTACCACGAGCGCCACAGGGTGCGCGCGGGCCTCACCGGCTGGGCGCAGGTGCACGGCTCGCGCGGCCAGACGCCGCTCGCCGAGCGCGTGGAGCTCGACAACTTCTACATCGAGCACTGGTCGTTGGCGCTCGACCTGAAGATCATGCTGCTCACGCTGCCCGCGCTGCTGCGCGGCTCCTGAGCCGCCGCGCGCGCCCGCCGCTCAGGCGCGGCGCAGCTGCGTCACGACGTCGCCCTGGCGGCGAACGCCGAAGCGCCCGCCGTCCCAGGTGTCGAACTGGCGCTCGACGGTGAGCCCATGCTCGCGGGCGAGCGTGGCGAAGAGGGCCGCCGTCATCGGGCTGCGCCAGCCCTCGCTGTCGCGCCGGCCGCTGTGATGGATGACGGCGACGGCGCCGTGGCCGAGCACCCGCGCGATGTCGGCGAGGTAGCCGGCGACGTCGAGCGGCGCGATGTGCACGAACGTGTCGAAGGCCCAGAGCGCATCGACGCTGTCGCTGTCGACGCCGCGCAGGCTGCTGCCGTCGGTGCGCACGTAGGCGACGTCGTCGGGATCGCCGAGGCGCTCGCGGCACAGCTCGAGCGTCGTGTCGGTGATGTCGGCCAGGATCAGCATGCCGGCGCGCGCATGCAGCGTCTGCGTCCAGCGCCCGGCGCCCGGGCCGATCTCGAGGATCGTGGCGCCGCGCGGCATCGTCGGCTCGAGCACGTGCTCGACGAGGCTCGCCTTCCAGGCGTCCGAGGCCGTCCACTCCTCGCCGCCGCCCTCCCACGTCCAGCCCGACCAGACCTCGCGGTTCGTCGTGACCGAGTGCTGCGTCCAGCGGCGGTGCGCGGGACCGAGCACGCCGCGGCGACCCTCGATCGCGAGCATCCGCTCGTCGAGCTTGTCGGGAACCCAGCCGGCGGCCTTGCGGGCGAGCGAGAGCACGGCGTAGCCGGCCCCGAAGTCGCGTCCGAAGGCCGACAGCTTGCGCAGCGTCGCGGCGGCGTCACGCGGATGCGGCGCGGGCGCCTCGATGCTGCGGGAGATCGTCGTCATGCGTGGCTCCTTGGCCGCAGCGGGGAGCGGCCGTTCGTGGACGAGTGGTCGTAGGACTTGCCGTAGCCATAGCCGTAGCCGTAGCCCATGCCCGGATCGTCGAGCGCGGCGTCCGTCACGACGACGCCGAGCACGCTGACCGGCGAGGTCGCCAGCAGCCGCTTGACCTCGTCGATCATCGGGCGCCGCACGACGCCGAGGCGGGCGATGAGCACGAGGGCGTCGACGTGCGCGGTGAGCGCCATCGCGTCCCCGGACTGCAGCAGCGGCGGGGTGTCGACGAGCAGGACGTCGCAGCGCGAACGCAGCGCCTCGAGCAGCTCGCGCAGCGCGGCGCTCGTCACGAACTCGCCGACGTTCGGCGGCAGCGCACCGGCCGCGAGCACGCGCAGCGTGCCGGCGTTGCCGGTCAGCTCCAGGCGCGGCGGCTGGCGGTCGCGCCGGTCGGGCGTGACCGGCTCGGTCGTGAGATCGATCTTCTTCAGCGCGATGTCGAGCGGGACCTCGCCGAGGACCACGTTCGTCGCCCCCGGTGCGATCGGGATGGCGAGGAAGCGGTCGAGGTAGGGCCTGCGCAGGTCGAGGTCGACGAGGATCACCCGCCGGCCGGCGCGCGCCAGCGTCACGGCGAGGTTGACCGCCGTCGTCGACTTGCCCTCCGACTGCACCGCGCTGGAGATGAGGATCGAGCGCGCGCGGCCCTCGAGATCGGCGAACGCGAGGTTCGTGCGCAGCGCCCGGAAGGCGTCGGCGTCCGGGCCGTCGGGCTGCGCGAACGTCGCGACCCGGTCGGCCTTGCGCAGGGCCCTGGGCGGCGCCGGCAGGCGCGCGAGCAACGGCATGCCGAGCTGCTCGTCGATCTCCTCGCTGCGGCGCAGCCGCGTGTCGAGCAGGTCGACGAGGAACGCGAGCCCGATGCCGAGCGCGAGCCCGAGCAGCAGCCCGAGGATCGCGCTGCGCAGCGGCCGCGGCTGGACCTGCTCGGCGATGCGCGCCGTGTGCACGACGCTGATCGACGAGTCCCCCAGCGAGATGAGGTTGCGCACCCGCCGCAGCTGGGCGCGGTTCTGGGCCGCCAGCGCCGAGCTCGGGCTCAGCGTCGCAAGCTCGCCCTCGAGGTCGCCCTTGAGGCGCTGCAACCGGCCGATGGTCGCCGCCTGCCTGTAGTCGACGAACTCGCGCGCGTAGTTTCGCGCCAGCCTCGTTGCCATCGTGCGGTCGGCGTCGCGCACCGTCAGCGTGAGGATGTCCGTGTTGGGATCGGTGGTCACCTGCGACTGCGCGAGGAACTGCTCCGGCGTGCGATCGCCCGCGAGGCTTCGCTTCAGCGTGCGGTCGGCGACGCGCGGAACGCGCGCGAGGTCGGCCTGCGTCTGCACGATGCGGTTGAAGTCGAACTCCTGCGACGCCGGATCGGGGGTTCCCGAGAGGACGTTGCCGAGGTTCGTGCGGCTGATGAGCACCTTCGACGTGGCCTCGTAGCGCGGCGCCTGCGTCACCGCGAGCGCGGTCGCCGCAACGCAGACGACGAGCGTCGTCAGGGCGATCACGGCACGGCGAACGCGGAGCACCCGCAGGAGCGGGCGCAGGAAGGTGGGGCTGTCGGCGGGCGCGGTGATGGGCGGCGTGGGAGGCTAGGTCGCGCCCGCGCGCCCGTCGCGGGCGTGGCGGATTTGCAGCGGATCGCCGCGACGCGCGAACAGCGTCGCGCAGAGCACGAGCGCACAGCCCGTCAGGGCCGGCATCTCCCAGTCCCAGTCCAGGCAGGCGTGGACGAACCACGCGGCGACGGCACCGGACACCGCGGCCGCCGTCGTGCGCCGCAGCGCTCCACCGCCGGGCCGCCGGCAGCGCAGCGCGGCCCGCCCGACGCACGCCAGAAACGCGACGAGCGCGAGCAGGCCGACGGCGCCCAGCTCGGTCATCGTGCCCAGCACGAGCGAGTGCGCGTCGCGCATCGGCAGCGCGATCGTGCGCGAGCGCCGCCAGCGGTGCTCGAACGACCCGGCCCCCTCGCCGCGCAGCGGCTGCGCGCGAAAGCCGTCGAGCGCGATCGCGTAGGCCTCGCCGCGCAGCCCGCCCGTCGTCAGCAGGCGGGTCGGCCCGCCCGCGGCGTCGAGGTCGGCGGGCGCACGGAACTCCGCGTAGCGCTGCGCCGCCCAGGCCCCGACCCCGCCCTGCACGACGAGCCCGCCGCCGATGACCGCGCTGAGCGCCAGCACGGCCGCGACGGCGCGCCGCGGCAGCCGCGCCCGCGTCCCCAGCGAGCTCAGCAGGGCCTGCGCGATCGCGGCGCCCGCGAGCAGGAGCACGAGCTCGACGGTCAGTCGGTCCGCGTCCGGACCCGGCGCCCGCGTGCCGTCGAGCAGCTGCGGGTGCGCCTGCAGGCGGACGACCGCGAGCGCCGCGGCGCCCGCGATCACCAGCGCGCTGACCGCGACGCTCCAGCGGCGCGGCGAGAGCACGACGAGCACGAGCAGGCCGGCGGCGAGCGCCGGCAGCGCGCCCCGCGACAGCGACAGGTAGGCCGCGACGACGAGCAGCGGCCCCGCGGCGGCCGCGGCGGCGCGCGCGGACGTGCGCGCGCCCACGTCCGCCGCCAGGCCGCAGGCGAGCACCGCTCCCATCGCGGCGAGCGCACCGAAGGCGTTCCAGTAGCCCAGCGGGAAGCTCAGCCGCTCGTCGAAGACGACCGACGCTCCGCGCGTCATGCCGAGCAGATCGGGCTGCAGGCGGCTGAGCACGCCCGCCCCGGCGACGATCACGACGACGGCCATGACGAGCCGCACGGTCGCCCGCGCCGCCCGGCGATCGCCGGCGGCGAGGAGCGCGAACCCGAACAGCCCGGCGTAGAGCACGTCGCGGCGCAGGTCCACGAGCGCGGCGTCCGGCAGCGGCGACCAGCGCGCCGACAGGCCGGTCCAGACGGCGAGCGCGACGAGCGTCCCCAGCGCGATCGCGCCGGCCGGCGTCAGCCGCCGGCGGGTCGCCGGCGCGATCGCCAGCCCGGCGAAGCCCAGGCAGGCGACCGTGCCCGCCCAGCCAATCGCGGACGGGAAGTAGCCGCCGTCGTCGAAGGCGAGCGCGAGCAGCAGGACGCCGAGCAGCGCGGCCGGGACGTATGGCGCGCTGCGCTCGGCGAGCGCGAGGACGGGCGCGCGGCGGGCGGCGGCGCCCGCCGGGCGCGTGCTGATCGTGTGCGGGACCACGCCGCGCCGCAGGCTAGACAGGCCCTGTGCCCCGCAGCTGGCAGTTGCAGGTTCCGCACAACCTCGCGGACCGATTGGCCCGCGCTCGCCCGGTCCCCGGGGAGCTCCGCGAGCCTCGGGTACAACGCCTACTCCGCCCAGACTCCGGAGGTAGCACCGAATGAAGATGCGCGTCCCACGACTGGCGTGGCCGATCGTCTGCGCCACGCTGCTGGGCGCGTCGCCTGCCGTTGCGCAGGCCCCCGCCGTCGACCAGTACACCGATCCCGGCTCGAGTCCGACCGCGCGTGGTCCTCTGGCGCAAGAGCGCGTCCAGGCAGACGAGCCCTCGCCCGGCGCCGGCGCGCCGTCGGCGCCGGTCGGGCCCGGAGCCTCGACGACTGCAGCCCCGCCGGCCGCGCTGCGCATCTCGTTCGGCCAGCCGTCCGGGAGGCTCGTGCGCGAGATCGACGCCGCGCTCGTGCAGGGCGGCCTGCCCCGCAGCGTCGCCGGCCGCGTCACGCGCGCGCGCGTCGAGCGCTTCCTGGCGTCGCCGCTCGCGGGGCGGCTGTCGCGCGCCGGCGACGCCGCGGCCGTCGGGCGGGCGGTTGCGGCGCTCGTCACCGACCCGACGCCGCTGACGGCACCCGTCCTGCGCGCGCTGCTGGGGTTCACGCCCTCGATCGAGCCCTCGACGTACGCGGTCTTCACCCGCGATCGCAGGCCGACCGGCGCCTACGGCGCGTTCCAGCGAGGCATCGTCACGGGATCGCGCGCGGTGCCGCGCGCGTACGCCGAGCTGTCGACCGCGAAGCCGTCGTTCGTGGAGGCCTTCGACCGGCTCGGCGTCTCGACCGTCGACAGCATCGACACGCCGTCGGGCAAGACCGCCCTCGTGGCGATCCTCGTGTCCGGCGCCAGCGGCAACTTCGGCGGCAAGCCGACCGCGGACGCCAAGCTCGTCGCCGGCGAGGTCATGCCGCTCTCGGCGACGACCGGCGGCGGGCTCGGCGACGTCACCGCCGGCTTCGTGCTGCTCGGGCTCGTGCTGTTCGCGGTGCTGTGGTCGCTGCCGGCGCTGCGCCGGGGGCGGCTCAGCCCTCGATGAAGAGATCGACCTGCAGCTCGGCCTCGACCTCGTAGGCGTAGCGCCCGAGGTCGGTGACGCCGGCCTCGGCGAGCACCTCGTCGTCGAGGAAGAAGTTGCCGGTCGTCGAGACCGCCGGGCGGGTGAGGATGTCGTGCGCGGCGTCGGCCACGATCTCCGGCCGGCGCGAGCGCGCCATCGCCGCCTTGCCGCCGAGCAGGTTCTGCACCGCCGCCGTCGCGATGATCGTGCGCGGCCACAGCGAGTTGAAGGCGATGCCGGCAGCGGCATGCTCGGCCGCCATGCCGAGCGTGCACATGCTCATGCCGAACTTCGCCAGCGTGTACGCCAGGTGCGGGCCGAACCACTTCGGGTCCAGGCTCAGCGGCGGGCTGAGCGTCAGCACGTGCGGGTTCTCGGCGTCGCGCAGGTAGGGGACGCACGTGCGCGACAGCAGGAACGTGCCGCGCGCGTTGACGTCCTGCATGAGGTCGTAGCGCTTCATCGAGATCGACGCGCTCGGGCTGATGTCGATCGCGCTGGCGTTGTTGACGACGATGTCGATGCCGCCGAAGCGCTCGACCGTCTGCTCCACCGCGCTCGCGACGATGTCGTCGTCGCGCACGTCGCCGACGATCGCGAGCGCCCGGCCGCCCGCGGCCTCGATCTGCTCGGCCGCGGTGTGGATCGTGCCCGGCAGCCGCGGGTGCGGCTCGGAGGTCTTCGCCAGCAGCGCGACGTTCGCGCCGTCGCGGGCGGCACGCAGCGCGATCGCCAGGCCGATGCCGCGGCTGCCGCCGGACATGATCATCGTCTTGTCGCGCAGATCGCTCATGGATGCAGGTCAGCGTATCCGTGGGCGACGAGGTGCTCGTCGACGATCCCGAGGCGCGTGCGCAGCTGCTCGACGCGGTCGCGCTCGGCGACGAGGCCTCCCGGCGACGTCGCGATCGCCTCGAGCTCGACGAAGTGGCCGAGGCCGGCCACGTCGTCGAGATGGATGCGCACGTTGCGCCACAGCAGCAGGCGGCGCGTCTTCTCGACGACGCAGCGCACGCCGAGCGCGTCGGTCAGCGCGGCGAGCAGCGCGACGTGGTCGGAGACCTGCACGACGCGGTAGAGGCTGACCTTCGGGCCGGCGAGCTTGGCCCTGTCGTAGGCGATGAGCTCCGCGAGGCGCGGCGGCGCCTCGCGCAGCTTCAGACGGCCGGTGACCGCGTGGAAGTACGTGTCGCGCTGGTCGGCGACGCCGTGATCCTCGGCGCCGAGCTCGAGCGCGGCCGCCAGCGTGGCGGCCGGCTGCGGATCGACGGCCTTGACTTCGAGGTTGCGCTGCCGGCCCGGCATCGCGGGTCAGCGGAGGATCTGGTCAGTACCCGAGGCGGGCAAGGCGCTCGCGCTCGGCACGGCGCTTGGCCTCGCGCTGCTCCTTGCGGTTACGCTCGCGCTCGCGGCGTTCCTGGTCCTCGTCGTGCCCGGTCACGATGCGGATGCTCTTGCGCAGCGTGCCGTCCTGGGCGTGCGAGGCGTACTCGGAGCGGCTCGGGCGATCGTCGCGCCGCTGGCGGCCGCCGCCGCCTCCGCGCTGGGTGCCGGGGCGGCGTCCTCCACTGTCGCGACCGCCGCGCTCGGACTCGGGCGGTCGCGGGAGCAGCGACTTGACCTCGCGCACCGGCGTGGCGGCGAGACGGACCCAGGCGTTGAAGACGGGGTCGCCGGGCTTCATGCCCTCGGCCGACTGGGCGCAGACGGCGGCCCACTTCAGCGGCTGGCCCTTCTCGTCCTGCTTGGGCTTGAGCGCTTCCTTGATGACCTCCGCGCCGCCGACGCGCTCGATCGCGGCGGTGACGCGGGCCGGCGACGTGGGCGAGCCGTCGCCCCCGGACCGGCCGGCGTCCTCGGCGGCGGGCGCGGACTCGGCAGCGGCCGGCGTGGACTCGGCGGCGGGCGCGGGCTCGGCGGCTGGCGCGGGCTCGGCGGCTGGCGCGGGCTCGGCGGCCGGCGCGGACTCGGCGGCGGGCGCGGGCTCGGCGGCGGGCGCGGCCTCGACGGCCGGCGCGGCTTCGGCGGCCGGCGCGGACTCGGCGACCGAAGCCTGCTCGGTTGCGCCTGCGGCCGGCGCGTCGGCGGTGGCCGGCGTGGCGTCCTGCGAAGAAGCGGCTTCCGGCGCGGGCGTCGACGTCGGCATCGTGCCGCTGCGGCGCAGGTCGGTCAGCGCGGAGAAGAACGCACGGCGGTGGCGCTCGGCGGCCGACGGCCGGCGGCGGCGCTTGCGCGTCGGCAGCACGGCCTTGACGGTCGGCAGCGGCTTGGGCTCGGCTGCGACGCCGAGGATCTTCGGACCGACGGCCGGACGCTCGGCGTCAGGCGTGACGGCGGCAGGAGGCGTGGCGCTCGTCCGACCGTCGCCGCGCTCGCGCTCGCGTCGGAGGCCGGCTCCTCGGCGGGCGGCGCGGCAGCAGCGGGCGGCGCGGCGGCAGCGGGCGCCTCGGCAGCAGCGGGCGGCTCGCCGGCAGCCGGCGGCTCAGCAGGCAGCCGGCGCCTCAGCAGCAGCCGGCGCCTCAGCAGCAGCCGGCGCCTCAGCAGCAGCCGGCGCCTCAGCAGCAGCCGGCGCCTCAGCAGCAGCCGGCGCCTCAGCAGCAGCCGGCGCCTCAGCAGCAGCCGGCGCCTCAGCAGCAGCCGGCGCCTCAGCAGCAGCCGGCGCCTCAGCAGCAGCCGGCGCCTCAGCAGCAGCCGGCGCCTCAGCAGCAGCCGGCGCCTCAGCAGCAGCCGGCGCCTCAGCGGCAGCGGGCGCATCGTCAACAGCGGGCGGCTCGGCAACCGGCGCCTCGGCGGCCGGCTCCGAAGCCGGGACGTCAGCGGCCGCAGCCGGTGAGCGGTCGCCGCGTTCGGCGGATGGATGCGCCGGAGTCGGAGCGTCCGTGGCGGGCTGCGGGTCGGAGTCGGCGACGGGCTCCGGCGCGGCATCGCGCGCAGCATCGACCGCGTCTGCGGCGGTGTTCTCCCCGTTGGGCTGAATAGCCGTCCGGCCGCCTGATTCGGCCGTCATCTCGGCTGACGGATCGCCAGTCACTTCCATGAGGTTATCGAGGCTTGGCGCAATGTCGCACGCTCCCCCCGCCGAAGACCGCCATCCTAGCGGCGCGAGCCGCGTCGCGACGGTGTTCCGCGGGTCCCGGGGCGCCGTCAGAAGACACCGTACTCGCGCACGAGCGCCACGAGCGGGGTCTCGAACAGCAGCGCGAGCAGGCCGGCCTCGAGGTCGTCGCCGGAGCGCCTGACGCGAGCGAACGCCTCGGAGTCCTCGACGTTGTCGCGCCGCACGGCGGCGAGCTCGTCGCGCGTCGCGTCGTCGCCGATCATCGCGATCCAGCGATCGTAGGCCGCGAGCGCGCGCAGGCCGCCGTCGACGAGGTCGTACTCGATGAACGCCGCGGCGAGCCGCTCCGTCGCCGGCTGACGCAGCTGCCCGACGAGGAAGCCGCGCATCTCGTCGCGCCGGTGGCGGTCGCAGAGCAGGATCGGCAGCAGGCCGGCGGCGAACAGGACCTTGCGTCCGGTGCGCAGCTTGGCGTTGCGCAGTCCCCACTTCTCCTCGTCCTCGCGCTGCTTGCCGACGAAGTCGACGCAGATCGTGCGCCAGTAGCGCACGAGGTCGTTGAGCAGAAACCGCGGCGGGCGGAAGTCCTTCGTCGAGTCGTCGAGGTACGTGTCCAGCACGCGCTCCCAGCAGCGCGCGTAGACATCGTCGCCGGCGATCGGGACGGACTCCAGCAGGAGCAGCATGCGGCGCGTGAGGCTGCGGTTCGTGTCCCCGTCGAGCCCGATCCGGCCGGCGAGCGCGGGCGCCGAGACCGCGTCGCCGAAGACGCCCTGCGTCCCGGGCTTGCGATCCTCGCCGCCGAGCAGCTCGCGCAGCGCGGCCACGGCCGGCCGGTGCTCGTCGCGCAACGCACCGTCGACGAGCAGCAGCCAGTCGTCGTCGGAGTGCTCGGTGAGCTCGCCCCGGCCCCAGGAGCCGAACAGGACGACCGCCGCATCGGCGGGCAGCGCGATCTGCGCGACGCGGGCGCGGATCTCGACGAGGCGGCGCGCGGTCCGCCGGCGGGCGGCCTCGAGGTGGGGAAAGCCCTCGGCGCTGTGCGCCGCCAGGCGCTCGAGCGCGCCGGCCGGGCTCTGCAAATCAGAGCTCCCGCAGCGGTGCCTCGAGAATCCACGGCACGTCGCGGCAGCGGCGCAGCAGCGGCGCGAAGCGTTCCTCGTCGACGTCGGTCAGCGGCACGTGATGGCAGTCGGCATCCAGCGAGCTGACGTGCACGTGGCGCAGTCGCGCACCGTGGCGGTCCAGCAGCCGCCGCGCCTCGCCGAGCTCCTCGTCGATCGACGCGGCGTGCGCGACGTCGAAGCAGAAGCCGGCCTGCGGCAGCGCCGCGAAGTACGGCTCGAGCTCGGCCGCCGTGCGCCCGTCGCGCTTGCGCGCATCCATGTTCTCCAGCACGAGCGCCGCGCCGAGCGGGGCGTAGCGCGCGGGGTCATCGATCGCGTCGGGATGGACGACGACCGCATCGACGCCGCCGACGACGTCAAGCAGCATCGCGACGAGCTCCGGCTCGGGCAGCCGGCGTCCCTTCGACGGGGCATGCAGGCCGATGAAGCGAAACGGCAGCGCCGGCGCGGCGGCGAGGAACCGCACGAGGTCCGGGAGCTCGCCCTCGGTGAGGGCCGCGAGCTCGACCGCGAACGTCGACGTCCGCTGCGCCTCGGCGACGAGCGCCTGCCAGTCGCCGCGCTGCTGCGCGAGCGCTCCGGTCGACGTTCCCAGCGGGTGATGGCTGGCGATCGATCCCGGCTGGGCGAGGACGGCGGACGGCACGGCGACACCGTAACCCGCGGGCCAGACGTCAGCGAGCGACCGCGGAGCGCTCCTACGGGACCGCGACGTCCGGCGTCGCGGCGATCGCCGCGGCCGTGATGAGCAGGTGCACGTGCGCGAAGCGCTCGGGCAGCGACGCGCCGAGCGGGATCGTGAGCGCATGCGCGAGCAGCTCGCGGATCGACGCGCAGAGCGCAGCCTGCGGCGCACCGTCGCCGACGAGCGTGGCGAGGCGCGCGAGGTCGATCATCTCGGCGTTGTCGCCGCCGCCGATGGCGACGCCGAAGGCCGCCTCGGCGAAGTACTCCACGCGCGCCAGGAGCGGGTCGCGCCGCACGCGTCCGCCGCCGAGCGCCGGGCCGAGGTCCAGCGTGCCCTCGCGGCCGACGATGCGCTCGAGCTGACCGCCCATGACGCTGCGAAGCTGCAGGTCGGTCAGGCCGACCTGCAGCGCGCAGCGCAGCGAGCCCACGATGGTGGCCTGCGGCGTGCCGAACGGGAGATCGGTCGCGTAGAGGATCTGGCCGGGAGGGACGAGCGAGTAGACGGCGAGCTGGTCGGCGGCGCTGAACCAGGACGTGTCGACGAAGACGTTGGGATGGTCGCGCAGGTGCTGCCAGATCCAGGCCAGATCGCAGACGGCGCAGTGGGCGAGGATGAAGCGCGCGTGCGGGAACGCGCGCGCGAAGTCAAGCACGTGGACGCCGAGCGCCGGGATCCCGCGGCCGGCGTGGACGAGGATCGGCAGCTGCTCCTCGTCGGCGAGGGCGACGATCTCGCGCACGACGGGCTCGTCGAGATCGAACTGCTCCGCGCGCGGATGCAGCTTGATGCCGCTCGCGCCCGCCGCCAGGCAGCGGCGGATCTCCGTCACCGGATCGGCCCGCGGATCGACGCGGCAGAACGCGACGAGTCGTCCGCCGGACGCCTGCGCGCGTTCGAGCACGTGGTCGTTGGCCGGCGGGTAGCCGTCGGGCTCGTGCATCGGAAAGACGACGGCGCGCGAACTGGTCGGCGCGAGCGCCTCGAGCAGCTCGTCGCCGGTGCACTTGAAGCCGTCGGGATCGTTGACGCCGATGTGCGTGTGGGCGTCGAAGAGCCGCACCGCCGGCAGCAGGCCCATGGTCTGCGTGGACCACGGGTTCAGCAGCTCGTCGGCGTACACGGCGGGCAGTCTATGACCGCCGGCGGCCATCGCGCGCGACACGGCCTCGACACCTCGCCTACACTGGCGTCACGTGAGCTACGGCAACGGCAGCATCGGGGTGTGCGGGTGTGGCCAGATGGCCATCGAAGCCTGCAATCGCTGCGGTGCGATGCTCTGCGACACGCACGTGCGCGCCTACCCCGTGCCGCCCGAGGGGATCTCGCCCGACGCGCTCAGCCGCTTCCAGATCGCGATCCGCGCCGGCGGGCCGTACTGCGAGCACTGCCGCGCCGACCTCGGCAGCCACGCGCTTGCGCAGGCGATCAACGCACCGCGGGCGCTCCTCCCCGAGCACTGGCTCGATCGGGCGATCGCGCTGCGCGACGACGAGACCCGCAGCGAGCTCGAGAAGCTCGAGGACCTCGACCTGCCCGCGTCGCTGACGGCGAGCGACGTCGCCAGGGAGTTCCTGCGGCGGATCTCGACGTCCCCGCAGGAGCGCGTGCCGATCTCGCCGCCGAGCATGATGCGCATCCCGGAGTTCGTCGAGGGCTGGTCGCTGGACTGCCGCCGCACGCAGTACACGGCGGTCGGCGCCGCCGGCGGGCGCTTCACGCTGCCGTGCCTCATCTCCACCGAGGGCGAGATGCTCGGCCCGGTGCTGGAGGAGGGCGACCGCCACGGCCCGACGTGGTGGATCGTGCCGGACTCCGACATCGACCTCCCGCGCCTCGTCACGGGCGTTGCCCAGCTGCTCACGCTCAGCGCCTTCGCGCCGCCGAGCACGCCCTCGTTCTAACGGCGCTGCTCGCGGAACATCCGCAGCGCGTAGACCCCGGCGGGGTGCTCGCGCAGCTCGCGCACGACGGCGCCCATCGCCGGCGGCAGCTCGTCGGGCTGCGGTAGCGCGACGCCGTACTCGGGCGGCATGAGCACCGCCGCCGTCAGCGCCGCGAACGTCAGGTCCGCGGCCGTGAAGCGCGCTCCCACGAGGTGCGGGCGGCCGTCGGCGAGGCGCTCGGCGACCTCGTCGAACGTCGCGCGCACCTTGCCGAGCGAGATCTCGGCGTTCTCGGCGCTGACGCCGAGGTAGCGGTCGATGATCCGCGCGACCGTGCCGTAGGCGACCGGCAGCCCCATGCGCTGCCAGCGCGGCACGCCGGTCGCCGCATACCGCTTGACGAGCTTGCGCTGGCCGCGCATGTGCTCGTACATCCACAGCCGCCCGTGCGGGCCCAGGCGATCGTCGAAGTCGCGTTCGAGGGCGCGGACCTCCGCGGCCTGCGCGGCGTCGTCGGGATACAGGCGCCGTTCGGCGGGGGCGCGTTCGTCGGCGAACGCGAGGATGTCGGAGGACTCCGAGAGCACCGTCTCGCCGCAGCGCAGGACCGGCGCCGTCCGGCCGCCGCCGGCGCGCTTGACGGCCGCCCAGTGCAGGATCTGGAGGTGCGCCCGCTCCTCGTAGTCGACGCCGGCGCGGTCCAGCGCCCAGCGTGCCTTCTCGCAGAAGTGGCTGATCGGGATCGTGATGAGGACGCAGTCGGCTCGTGCCATGTGTGGCGACGAGGCTAGCCCGCCGCCCGCTCGTCTCCGCCGGGCATGGTCGGCACGCGGCCGCGCCAGAACGGCGCCCCGCTCCAGCGCCGCTCCAGCGCGTACAGGTGGGAGCGATCGGCGAGATAGCCGTCGAAGCGCGCCGCGACGCGATCGCCGTATCGCCATGGCGCGGGCGCCCCCGCGCCCGCCAGCGCGGCGATCGTCCTGCTCGCGTCGGCCGCGTCCGCGAGTGCCGTGTGGATGCCCCGGGAGGCGATCGGGTCAAGCGTCGCGGCGGCGTCGCCGACCGCGAGCCAGCCCTCGCCCTGCACCGGATGCAGCCGGGAGGAGACGACGGGACGAACACGGAAGCGCTCGCCCTCCAGCCGACAGTCATCCAGGCGCGGGGCCAGCAGCGAGGTGCCGGCGAGCAGCCGCCGCCACCGCGCGCAGTCGTCGAGCATGAGCGCCCGCGCATCCCGCGGCTCGGCGACGAGCATCGTGACGAGCCGGTCGTCCGGCAGGCGCGCGCAGTACCACCAGCCGTCGCGGGTCGCCTCGACGATCGTCTGCGAGCTGACGGTGCCGGCCGCGATCGCGGCGAAGCGAACGATCGCGATCATGCGGTCGCCGACGGTGCGCGTCGCCCCCTGCCGGCGGGCAAACCACGAGCGGCCCCCGCTCGCGTCGAGGACCCACCGGGCGCGAACCTGCGCGCGCCCGCGCGCGGCGCCGTCGAGCTCGACGTCGAACGCGCCAGCGGTCCGCGCGGCCGTGACCGCCCGCGTGCGCGTCCGCAGCCGCGCGCCGGCCGCGCCCGCCCGCGCGCGCAGCATGGCCTCGAAGCGCACGCGGTCGATGTGCCACGCCGGGCCCAGCGGGTTGAGGATGAAGTCGTTGTGGCCCGGCCTGGAGCGACCCCACACCGAGATGCTCCCCGGGCACGGGAGATGGCCTGCGGTCCGCAGCGCATCGGCGAGCCCGAGCCGGTCCAGCGCCGCGATGACGTCCGGCGGCAGGCTCTCCCCGAAGCGCTCCGTGGGGTCGCCGCCCGCTTCGGCGACGAGCACGTCCAGGCCCGCCGCGGCGAGCTCGATCGACGCGGCGAGCCCCGCCGGCCCGCCGCCGATGACGAGGACGTCGCAGTCGACGGCGGTCGGCGTGCGCGTCAGCCGTCGGCCGGGGGCGAGGGGTTGGCGTTGAACGGCCAGCTCGCGACGACGTTGACCGACCCGCCCTCCGTCGGCAGGCGGCTGCGGGCCTCCAGGAAGAAGTCCGGCGGGTAGTGCTCGCCCTCGACGGGGTGCTCGATCGCCGTCCCCTGCAGGACGACGCCGATGCGGTCCCAGTCGCGCACGGACTGCAGCGCCTTCTGGAAGGTGGCGGAGCTCTTGGGGTCGTTCGTCAGGGTGCCCGGCCCGCGGATCGACCAGACCTGCGCCGGCAGGACGCCGTTGACGACGTCGGCCGCGGGGTAGACGGCGTCGGGTCGCTGCGACGGCCACGACCAGTACAGCGTCAGCGGGTTCCCGGTCGCCGTGTTCTCGCCCGACGTGTTGATGCTCGCCTGGTGGATCGAGCACGAGTTGTAGTCCGTCTGCCAGGGGACGGACATGAACTTCGACACGTCGCCCGGCTCGAGGCCGTCGCTCATGCCGTGCAGCGGGATCCAGCCGCCCGTCAGAAACGGCGCGCCCTTGCTCGCCGTCCCGTAGTCCAGCGCCTTGTGCTTGACGCGAAACGGGCCTGCGCCCGACGTTCGCCAATCGGTGTGGTACATGTCGGGCTGGCGGATCGGATAGCTCACCTCGATGCCCGGAACGTAGCGCCCCCCGAGGCAGTTGCTCAGCGACGCCATGTCGAGGTACTCGCCGGGACCGAGCCCGACCGCCCGGTCGGCGTCGAAGTGGTTGGCGCTCCACTGCTCAAGGAAGAAGTACTGGGTCTTGCTGACCGCCAGGAAGTCGGTGCCCGCCTCGCCCAGCGAGAGCGGCATCAACGGGACGCCGACGCTCAGCTCGCCGTCCTCGTTGGGGTTTCTGATGTACGCGAGGCCCGCCATGATCGTGCGGTCCGGATCGTCGGACGGGCCGATCGCGTCGACCGCCTCGTGGGCGCGCAGGGCCAGCTCGGGCAGGTTGGCGGTCCAGCGCTGCAGCGAGGCGGCGCGGAAGATCGGGTGGATCTCGCTCGCGAACGACGGGCGGTAGCCGGTGTCGAAGCATCCCCCCTTGCAGATCTCCGGCTGCAGCTCGAGATCGCAGTCGCGCACCCAGGCGTCGTAGACGTCGTCCCAGACCGACACGACGTTGCGGATCTGCGGCGCGTAGGCGGGGTCGCCGCACACGACCCACGCGCCGAAGGCGTCCTCGGTCGTGCCGTCCTCGAAGACGACCGTCGCCGAGACGGGCCCGTCGGCGGCGTCGTCGAACCAGCCGACGTTGTTCAGATCGCCCGTCAGCGGGATCGGATCGCCGTACTCGTCGTAGACGGCGGCCGTGCGCCCGCGCCCCGGCAGGACGAGCAGCCGGCCCTCGGCGTCGGTCGTCAGCTCGCCGAGCGTGTCGAGGCGCCCCGTCGGCTCGAAGAGCCGGTCGTAGCTGTCGCGCGGGAAGGACGTGGGGTAGTCCGGCCGCTCGCAGATGCCGCCCGCGCCGTCGGAGTACGAGGCCGGCGTGCGGGCGTCGAAGGACACGCAGCCGCCCAGGCTGGAGGTGATCGCCCGCGGCCCGGGATCGATGACGAGCTGCGTCAGGCGCCGGGGCGAGTCGACGGTGCCGTAGGTCCCGGGGTTGCGCAGTCCGGGCAGCTTGCCGTCGGCATAGGCCTTCAGCCCCTCGGAGTTGACGACGTTGTAGGCGTTCGCCTTCTTGTTGGCGAGGTGCACGGTCCAGACGACGTCCTCGACGACGCGGCCGTCGGCGAGCCGGCTGCCCCGGCAGATCTCGACGCCGTCCCCGGCGGGATAGCGGTCGGGGGGCGCGAACTCGTAGGCGTACAGCCGATAGCGCGCAGCCTGGCGCCGCAGCGCGCCGGTGTCGTCGCGCAGGTCGGCGCTCGTGATCGGCTCGTGCTCGGTCCCGTTCTTGATCGGAAGCCCGCCGACGGTCTCGCCGCCGTCCTCTGCCGGCAGCCCGGCGCTCGTCTCGGGCGAGAGGTAGAACTCGTCGCTGGTGCCGACACGGGCGAAGTTGATCGTCGGATGGAGCCTGAATATGGTCTTCGCGCTAGAGGGCATGCCCTCTCCTTTCTTGCACTCGCATCGCCTGTGCTGCCGCGATCAGGTGAACCGGGGGGTCACGCCGCTCTTCCAGCAGGCAAGGATGTTGGCGCCGATCGTCACCATCAGCGCGCTGAAGTGCTCGGGATTGCGGCCTGCGAACAGATCGCCGAGCGTGGACATGAAGCGCGCGAAGTTGTCGACGAGGATGCCCTCGAGCTTCATGTCCGCGGCGGTGTACTGCGCGACGTCCTTGACCGGGTAGGTGGCCGGCAGCGCCGTGGCGCGGATCTCGCAGAACTTGTCGTAGTGGTTGACGTCGGGCTGCGAGTCGTCCGCGGTGTTCTGAAACGGCGCGTCGATCGGCGTGGCGTCCTTGGCCCCCTCGCCCTGGTCGCGGATGACGTCGATCAGCAGCCCGACCTGCGCCATCGCGGCGCGGCCGCTGAGCTGGACGGTCGCGCGCGGCAGCCCGCGGTAGAACGACGAGAACATGTCGACCTGGTTGACGCCGCCGGCGATGTCCCCGGCCAGCTGGGCGGCGCCGTACTCCAGCGCGTCGTAGAACTCGCCGATGCTGCCGTACTCGCTGACGGTGTCATGCAGGTCCGGCACGCCGCCGGTGTCCCACTCGGGGTACTCGACGAGGCACATCCCGTTGATCCGAAGCTCGTCGAGCGGCCCGATCTGCGCGCTGTAGGGCGAGAATCGCTCGGTCGGGTTGTCGGGGTCCAGCGAGAAGTCCAGGTGCGGGATCGTGGTGCCTTCGTAGGCGAAGGTCTGCGCCGAGAACACCGGGCTGTAGCCGAATGCGTTGGCGACGTTGGCGACGAGCTGCAGGTGCAGCATCTCCTGGTTGACGACCGACTGGACGAGCTGGTAGGCCGGGCTGGACCGGTCGACGATCGAGAACATCGCGGCCATGTAGTAGGGAATCGTCCAGGCCTCCAGGTCCGCTGCCGCCTGGAGGTGGCGTCGCAGCTGGCGGATGTCCCACTGGGCGTCGCGCAACTCCATGATCGCTCCTGCGTCGGCTGACGGCGTGACCGCGCCGGAGCAGGACTTACCATGACGCAGTGAACAGCGTGACGTGGCGAGCGTCGTCTGGTGACCGTGCTACCGGCGCTGCGCGCTCAGCGTACCAGTGCTCCTGGGATCGGTGTGACGGTTCGGGCCTACGCGGTGGTGACACGGCTCGCCGCCAAGCCGCTCGTGGCGCCGGCCTGGCCACACGCCGCGGGTAGGCCCGGCCCGGCCCGCCCGGCCCCGCGCCGAGCCTATGCTCCCGCCCATGGACGCCGCACGGCCGCCGGCCGACCGCTTCGCGATCGACGCGGTCGATCCGCCGAGCGCCGCGCGGACGTTCGCTTCGAGCGGGGCGCGGCCGATCGGCGCGGCAGAGGCGTGATCCGTCTGCCCGACCCGTGCCTCGTCGTGCTCGTCGGCGCCAGCGGCGCGGGCAAGACGCACTGGGCGCAGGCGTGCTTCGCCGCCGAGCAGGTCGTGTCGTCAGATCGCCTGCGCGCGCTCGTGGGCACCGGCGAGCGCGACCAGCGCGCGTCGAAGGACGCCTTCGAGCTGCTCGACCTCGTCGTCGCCAAGCGCCTCGCGCGCAGGCTCACGACGGTCGTCGACAGCACCGGCCTGGAGCCCGCACGGCGCGCCGGCTGGCGCGCGCTCGCCGCGCGTCATCGCGTCCCCGCCTACGCCGTCGTCGTCGACCCGGGGGCGAAGGTCGTCCGCGAGCGCAACCGCGCCCGCGACGCGCCGGTGCCGAGCAAGATCGTCAGCGGGCAGCTGCGCGCGGTCGAGGCCATCTTCGAGCTGCTGGAGGCCGAGGGCTTCGCCGGCGTGCACCGCGCGGCACCCGTCGCGCTCGTCGCACCGGCGCTACTGACGGCGATTGCATCCTGCGCCCGGCAGCGCGAGGATCCCGCGATGCTCGAGTTCGGTTTGCAGATCTCGCGCTTCGGCTTTCCCGGCCATCCGGCGAGCACCGCCGCAGCGCTCGCCGGCGTCGCCACGGCGGCCGAGGAGGCCGGCTTTCGCAGCCTGTGGGTCATGGACCACGTGCTCCAGATTCCGCAGGTCGGCCGCGAGTGGGAGGACATGCTCGAGAGCTACACGACGCTCGGATACCTCGCCGGCGTCACGCGCGACATCCGTCTCGGGACGCTCGTCACGGGGATCACGTACCGCAACCTCGCCCACCTGGCGAAGATCGTCGCCACGCTCGACGTGCTGAGCGGCGGGCGGGCGATGTGCGGGCTCGGTGCCGCCTGGTTTGAGCGCGAGCACAAGCTCTACGGCTGGGGCTTCCCGGCGCGCGGCGAGCGCTACGCGCGCCTGGAGGACGCGCTCGAGCTGCTGCCGCTCATGTGGGGCCCCGGCGCGCCGCGCTTCGAGGGCCGCACGATCACGGTCCCCGAGGCCGTCTGCTATCCGCGGCCGCTGCAGCAGCGCATCCCGATCCTCGTCGGCGGGTCGGGCGAGCGCAAGACGCTACGACTCGTCGCGCGTCACGCCGACGCCTGCAACCTGTTCGGCGATCCGGACACCGTGCGACACAAGGTCGCGGTGCTGCACGAGCACTGCGCGGCCGAGCAGCGCGATCCCGCCGCGGTCCGCGTGACCCACCTTGGCGCCGCGCGCGTCGTGGGCGACGGCGAGGAGCGCAGCGGCCCCGGTGCCGCGACGGTCCAGGAGCACGTCGGGCGCCTGCGCGAGCTGGCGGACGCGGGCGTGCAGACGGCGATCATCGGGCTCGGCGACGCCGACGGCCCCGAGTCCGTGCGGCGCTTCGCCGACGTCATCGCCGCGTTCGCGCCGCGATAGCCGCCGCTCACGCCGGCTGCTGCATGTACATGAGCTCCCAGACGTGGCCGTCGAGGTCGCGGAAGCTGTGGCCGTACATCGAGCCCATGTCCATGACGGGCCGCCACTCCTCGCCGCCCGCGGCGAGCGCCTTGGCGACGAGCTCGTCGACCTCCGCGCGGCTGGCGGCCGACAGCGCGGTCAGCACCTCGGTCGTCTGCGGATCGGCGATCTCCCCGTTGATGAAGTCCTTGAAGCGCGCCTCGGTGAGCAGCATCGCGAAGATGTTGTCGTCGATGACCATGCAGGCCGCCGTCTCGTCGGTGAACTGCGGGTCGAAGGCGAACCCGAGCTCGCCGAAGAACGCCTTCGAGGCGTCGAGGTCCTTGACCGGGAGGTTGACGAAGATCATGCGGGCCATTGCGGGCTCCTTTTCGATGGTGGTTGCAGCTCAGACCGGGGCGGGCGCGCAGAGTCATCGGTGCAGGGCCATCGCACCCTGCCGCAGCCCGGATGTTCGTGCGATGACGGCTTCGGCCGGCTCGTCGTGACCGCCGTCTCAAGCCGGGTAGCCCCGCACACATGCATGCTCCGCGCGACGTCCGAACGATCAGCCGGCCCACCCCAGCCCTTCGAGCCCTGATCCTGCTCGCCGGCGCCATCGCTGCGCTGGCGTGGCCGGGCTCGCCCGCGCTGGCCGCCGCGCCGACGGCGCACGGCGACTTCGACGGCGACGGCGTGAGCGACCTCGCCGTCGGCGCGCCGGACGACTCGGTGGCAGGCCAGCAGGCCGCCGGCGCGGTCAACGTCATCTACGGCTCGCGCCGGGGGCTGACCGAGATCGGCGACCAGCAGTTCACGAAGAACCCTCAGCAGATCGCCGGCGTGCCCGAGCCCAACGCGCGCTTCGGCGCGGCGCTCGCGTCGGGCGACGTCGACGGCGACGGCTTCGCCGACCTCGCGATCGGGGCGCCGGGCGAGGATGTCGGCGGGCTGCACGACCAGCCCGCCTCGGGCGCCGTGACGGTGCTGTACGGCTCGCGCGGCGGCCTGCGGATGCGCCCGGCCGTCGGCGGCTGGACGCAGAACAGCATCGGCATCAAGGGCACCGCCGAGGCCGGCGATCGCTTCGGCGAGGCGCTCGCGATCGGTGACTTCGACGGCGACGGCCGCGGCGACCTCGCGATCGGAGCGCCCGGCGACAGCGTGAGCGGCCAGCCCAATGCCGGCGCGGTCAACGTCATCTACGGGACGCCGCGCGGGCTGCACGAGGCGGCCGACGAGCTGTGGACGCAGGACACCCGCGCCATCAAGGGGATCGCGGGCAACGGCCACGGCTTCGGTGCGGCGCTCGCAGCCGGCGACCTGTCGCGCAACGGACGCGACGAGCTCGCGATCGGCATCCCGGGCGGCGTCATCAGCGGTCAGACGGGGGCGGGCGCGGTGAGCGTGCTGTACGGGCGCGACGGCGGGCTCAGCTCGGTCGACGATCTCTGGTCGCAGGACGCGCGCGGCATCAAGGGCCGCGCGGAGGCCGACGACGGCTTCGGCTCAGCGCTCGCGATCGGCGACTTCGACGGCGACCGGCGCGGCGACCTCGCCATCGGCTCGCCGCACGACAGCGTAGGCAACGCCCTGGGCGCGGGCGCGGTCAACGTGCTCTACGGCAGCGACACGGGCCTGAGCGCCGCGTCGGACCAACTCTGGACGCAGGAGTCTCCCGGCGTGCAGAGCCGCGCCTCGATCGGCGAGACGTTCGGCAGCTCGCTCGCGGCGGCGGACTTCTCGCGCAACGGCGCCGACGACCTCGCGGTCGGGACGCCGCGCCAGGGCGTCTCGGGCAACGTCAACGCGGGTGCGGTGAGCGTCCTGTACGGCCGCCGCGGCCGGGGCTTGCGCGCGATCTACAACCAGTTCTGGACGCAGGACACGCCGGGCATCAAGGGCCGCGCGGAGGCCGCGGACCTGTTCGGCCACGGGCTCGCCACCGGCGACTTCGACGGCGACGGCGATGTCGACCTCGCGGTCGGCGCCCCCGCCGACAGCGTCGCGGGCTTCCCCAGCGCCGGCGCGGTCAACGTCCTCTACGGCACCGCCGCGGGGCTGCGCGAGATCGGCGACCAGCTCTGGACGCAGGCCACGCGCGGCATCAAGGGCGCCGTCGGCAACGACAGCTTCGGCTCCGCGGCGGCGAGCGGGCGGTCGGCCGGCCGCTGAGCGCAGCCTCCGCGCGGCGGCCTCACCAGGTCGCCGCGAGGCGGCGCGCATCGCGTAGCACGAACGGGCCGAGCGTCCTGGCGAACGTCAGGTTCAGGTGCCCCCACACGTCGGCGTTGACGATCGTGCCGCCGACGACCGGGTAGCACATGCGGTGGCTGCAGATCTGGTCGGAGAGGTCGATGGCCGCGTAGCGCGGCGCGTCGAGCTCGCCGACGGCGGCGACCGCCATGTCCTCTCGCAGCGCCTGCGAGCGCGCCAGCGGGCAGAGCGGCGCCAGGCGCCTGGTCGCGTCGGCGACCGCGCGCCCGACGCAGTCGAGCACCGCGTGCGTCGTGACGGTCGTGTCGCGCAGGACGACGACGTGGCGCACGGTCTTCGGCAGCGCGCGCCAGGCGCGCTTGAAGCCGTCGATCTTCGCCTCGCGAGGGGTCATGCCGGGCGCCGCGACCGGCGTGTCGGCGTTCTGGGTCACGAACACCGTGTCGACCTCGGGATGGCGTTGGAGCCAGTCGATGACGCCGTTGTAGAAGGAGAGGCAGCCAGGCGAGAACGACCCGACCGCGGAGTTGAGAAAGCAGCCGCCTTCGAAGAGCGAGTAGCCCCGCCAGCGCAGCGCGTCGGCCGCGATCGTCAGCGGCACCTGCCAGTGATGGACATGGCTGTCGCCCACGAGCGCCACGTGACGAACCGCCCTCCCGGGGCCGGCGCCCCAGACGCAGGCGCCCTGCACCGAGACCTGGTCGCAGTTCCAGAACGGCTCCGGATCGCTGTGGCCCAACGGGGGCCACACCGTGCGCGCTCGGCTGAAGCAGCGGCGCCGGGGGTCGCGCGCGGCAGCGCCGAAGCAGGCTGGCGTGTCCTGCTCGTAGCGGCTCTTGACGCGCCGCCGGCCGGACGCGCAGACGAAGCGCCCGCTGAACCGGGGCTTGCCGCTCGGCCGCTTCCAGCCCGTACAGCGCCAGCGCCCGAGGACCTTGCGCGGGCAGCGGTACCAGGACTCGGTGCGGCAGCGGTGAAAGCCCTTCATGACCGCGATCGCGGCCGGGCACGACACGCGCTTGGCGTAGACCTGCAGGGCGTAGGCCGACGTGCGCCCCGGCGGGTCGTGATCGCGCTGCGAGAGGCTGCACCAGGAGTACTTCGCCGCGGGCGCGGGCGCGGCCTGCGCCGGGGTTGCGACGAGCGCGAACGTCAGCGCGGCGACGAGCGTCGCCGTGAAGGCACGCGTTGCGGTGCGGTGCGGTGTTGGTGTCAGCAGGTCGGCGGCCTCCGGGAGCCGCGCCGATGGTCGCACACGCCGGCGCTTCGGCGGCGGGCGGGACCTCGCACCCGAGGAGCTGCTCAAGGTGGGAACGACGCTCACCTTGGCATCGACCTCGACGACGCGGTCGACCATGATCTCCTCGGTTGTGTCCTTCGCCGCGCGTGCACGGGACTCGATGTCTGCGATACCTGTGGCAAGCCGGTCGCGCTCCTGCTGCGCCGAGCCGAGCTCGACGAATATCAGCCCGGGATGGACGCCAGCGACTGCGGCGAGCTTCGACAGGTCCTCGTCGATCCAGAGCTTTGAGCGACCCGCGGGCGCGGCCGAGGCGGCCGGCCCCTGAGCGGGTGCGTACGGGCGTACAACGCCGCCACCTCGAATGCCGCCGGGTCGATGTCGGGATACTCGGCCGCGAGGTCGCTGACGCTGTCGGCGCCGACCAGGCGGGCAAGAACGGCGCGCGCGGTCAACCGGGTCCCCCGGATCACGGGCTCGCCGCCCTTGACCCCGGGATCGGTCTCCAGGAACTCCGCACGGCGCTCCCCGTACTCGCGCGCGCCACGAACGACCGCCGCGAACGTCTGACCAACGGACGACAAGCGCGTCCGACAGTGCGAGCTCACGCGACTGGTCGTCCCCCGCATCGACGGCCACGAGCCAATCGCGAATCCGCCGCTTCGCCTCCGAAGGCAGCGGCATCCCGACCCGGCAGATGACGACGAGGGGATGCGATGCGCGTGGCCTGCACCAGCGGCATCCCCGCATAGATGTCGCCCTGTGCCGTGTGCTCGACGGCGCGGTCGGCGTAGTAGTCGTTGGAGTCCGCAAGCTGCACGGCGGCTCACGGTACGAAGGGAGCCGGACGCTCGGACCGCGTCGCTACGGCAGCTTGCCCTGGGCGTGCTCCAGCGGCTGATCAGACTGCGGCGGCGCCTCGTGGAATTCGGTCAACTCGACCGCCGGGGACGGGAAGCCGAACATCTCGCGCTCGAGACGCTCGACGCTCGTGAGCCGCAGCTTGCGGCGTCCGGTCGGCGTCATGTAGCCGTCGAGCAACCCGCGATCGATCCAGTTGCGCACGGTGTTCTCGTGCACGCCGAGCCGCGCGGCGGCGACGGAGATCGGGATCGTTGTGGGAGCGAGGGTCGAGGTCATCGCCAGGTCAGTGTAGCTACAGGAGATACTGGACTCAATAGGGTTCTTGTAGGTCTTGTAGAATCATCGGCAGCACCGCTCGCAGGCTTGAGCAGCGCGTTCGCCTTCGCCAGCGCTACGACAGCTCGCGGCGAGCCCGGACGAGATACGAGCACGCGCTCCCGGTGGCCCGCGACGGGAGCATTCGGAGCCCCGCCCCGAGCGCGCCCCGAGCCGCAGGCACGGGGGCTCCCGTCGCTACTGACCAGGCCGCGCCCGTGAGGCCAAGCCCGAAGCCGGCGACGTCCTTGGGACTCTTCCACGCTGCCGATGCGCGACGGCGGAGATCGCGCGCTTCGTCGGCGAGATCGGCCCGCCGATCAGCGAGCGCGCGACCGCGATCCTCTTCTCCATCAAGCTCAGATCACGCGCGAAGGCGCGCAGGTTCTGCATGTAGCGCCGGGGCGCATCTGCGTTCTCGCGTCGGTACGCGAGAACGTCATCGAGCGCGATCGTCTCGAGGTCTATGCCGACGACCTCGAGGTCCATCCCCACCACGTGCCCGCGCGAAGGCATGGGCGCCAGTTCTAGGAAGCGTCCGAAGGCATCCATGGCCCCGCGGCCGTCCGTCACCGGGTGCAAGTCGAGCCCTGCGCGCTGTCCCACCTCGCGCGACAACTGGGCGATGACGATGAGGTGGACGCTGCGCACCAGCGGTGCATCGGGCCGAAACACCATCTTGCGTCTCGGCAGCGAGACCACGGTGCGCGAGCACCTCGTACAGCGCGTGGGACACCTCGTCCAGCACGCCGTATCCCATGCGCGACATCGAGATCTCGGCGAACGCCGCCGCGGGATTCGCAGGCACGTCCTGGATTGCGGCTCAACCTGCACCAGCCAGTGGAGACGGCGGGAATCGAACCCGCGTCCGCGATCGCGTAACGGTGACGTCTACGAGCGTATCCGGCGCTCTGATCTCGTCTGAGGCTCGCCTCGCCGGCGGGGTTGCCTCAGACCAGCTCCCTGAGATGTCCCTGGTTCGGCGGGAGCGGACCTCCCCAGGTGAGCCGACATCTGATTCCGGCGATCCCCGCGGTCGGCAGGCGGGGGCCAGAACCTCACTCGCCTAGGTTGAGCTAGGCAGCGAGGGCGTACTCGTGAGAGTCCGCACGTATGGTGTTGTCAGGTGTTTTACGAGGCCTCCTGACACCTCGGCTCGCAACCACCGTCACGAAGTCGACCACGTCGAAGCCATGTCGTCCCCGTGTCGGTCTACACCGGCAGTCTAGCGGCGCTGTCCACCCGGACCGCCAGGCCGCTCCCCGGCTACGGCACGGGCGGCGGCTCCGCCGAGGGCGCAGGCGGCGGTGGCGCTGCCGGCGGCGCGGGCTCCGTGGGCGGGGTCGTGACCGTCTGCTGCGGCGCCACCGTGACCGTCTGCTGCGGAGCAACCGTGACGGTCTGCTGCGGCGCGACCGTCACGGTCGGCGTGCCCGCATCGGTCGAGGGCGACGCGTCGCCGGCGCCGGGCTTCGAGGTGCTGCCGCCGAAGATCGTCGTCTGACGGTCGCCTCCGGCCGCGGAGCGGCCTGCGATGAACTCGGGCACCGTGACGAGGACCGCCGCCAGGACGAAGCCCAGCAGCCCGGTCACGACGGCCAGCCGCCAGTGGTGACGGCGGCGCTCGGAGCGTCCGGGGATCTCGCCCTGCTGCGCGACGCGCTCGGCCGAGGGCTGCACCGGCTCCTGCCCCTGCACCGGAGCGTCGTCCCCCGGCGTCCTGGCGCTGCGCACGACGCCGCGCACCGGAACCGCCCTCGCGACGGCGTAGGTCGGGCGCGAGAACGCCTCCTTGAGCAGCGCGATGAGGACGGGGGTGAACGCCGCCGAGGCGAGCGTCCCGGGCGCCCAGAGCTTCGAGCACGCGTACGCCGCCGCTGCCGACGCCGCGGCCGTGACCACGAGCATCGGCACGTCGATGCCGCCACCACCGGATGTGCTTGAAGAGCTCATGACGAGGACCGGCCTGCGGTGCCGACGAGGCACGCGCATGCCGCGACCGAGCCCTTAACGTAACGCGACGCGGTTCCGGGGCCGCTTGAGGAACCCTCTGCGGGGTCGCGCTCCGAAGAGGCGCCCCTGCGTCTGGGTGGCGCGGCCTCACACCTCGGTGGCCTCGCTCTTTGCGGCTCCAGTTCCGCGTCGCCCGGCAAGGATAGATCGCGCCCGCGACGCAGGGCAAGAGCGCAATCGCACAAAGCTCGCATCGTGCGTGAAATATCCTGCGCGCCATGACCGCCGAAGACGTTTCCTGGGATCTCTCGCCGCTCGTCCACGGCGAGGGCGACGCCGGCGCCGACCGGCTCCTCGACGAGGCCGCCGGCCGCGCGCAGGCCTTCGCCGACACCTACGCCGGACGGGTCGCCGCGCTCGGCACCGACGAGTTCGCGGCGGCGATCGCCGAGTTGCAGGAGATCTCCGAGCTCGCCTCGCGCTCGGGCCACTACGCGATGCTGCGCTTCAGCATCGACACGGCCGACCCGCAGATCGGCGCGCTCATGCAGCGCATGCAGGAGAAGAGCACGGCGATCGAGACCCAGCTGCTGTTCTTCGAGCTCGAGTGGGCCGCGCTCGAGGACGACACGGCCGAGGCGCTGCTGGCGGCCGACGGGATCGACACCGCCCGCCACTTCCTGCGCTCCGCGCGCCGCTACCGGCCCCACCTGCTCTCCGAGCCCGAGGAGAAGCTCCTCTCCGAGAAGGCGATCTCGGGTCGCTCCGCGTGGTCGCGGCTGTTCAGCGAGCAGGTCTCCGCCCTGCAGGTGACGCTGCCCGACGAGGAGCAGCCGGTCGCGCTGGACGCGGCCCTGGCGCGGCTCATGTCGCCCGACCGCGAGGTGCGCCAGACGACCGCGCAGGCCGTCACCGCAGCGCTCGCGCCCGGGCTTCGCACGCGCGCCTACATCTTCAACACCCTGCTGCACGACAAGGCCGTCGACGACCGCCTGCGCGACTACCCCAACTGGCTCGCCGCGCGCAACCTCTCCAACGAGGCATCCGACGAGTCCGTCCAGGCGCTGCTGCACGCCGTTCGCGGCCGCTACGAGATCGCGCGGCGCTGGTATCGCCTGAAGGCCCGGCTGCTCGGCATCGACCGCCTCGCCGACTACGACCGGATGGCGGCCGTGACGCAGGACGACGAGCCCGTCGCCTGGGAGGACGCCAAGGAGCTCGTGCTCGGCGCCTACGGCGACTTCACGCCCGAGCTCGGCGATCCCGCCCGCGCGTTCTTCGACGACGGTCGCATCGACGCCCCGCCGCGGCCGTCCAAGCGCGGGGGCGCCTTCGCCGCCTACACCGTCCCCTCCGAGCACCCCTACCTCATGCTCAACTACACCGCCAAGCGCCGCGACGTGCTCGTGCTGGCGCACGAGATGGGCCACGGCCTGCACGCCGAGCTGGCGCGGCCGCGCGGCATCCTCGAGCAGGGCACGCCGCTGACGCTCGCCGAGACGGCGTCGGTCTTCGGCGAGGCGCTCGTGTTCGGGCGCCTGCTCGACGAGGCGCCGACGCCGGAGTCGCGCCTCTCGCTGCTGGCCGAGTCGATCGAGGGGTCGATCGCCACGGTGTTCCGCCAGACCGCGATGAACCGCTTCGAGGAGCTCGTGCACACGTCGCGCCGCGGCGAGGGCGAGCTGGCCGTCGAGCGCATCAACGAGCTGTGGGCGCAGTCGCAGGAGGAGATGCTCGCCGACAGCGTGCAGCTCACCGACGGCTACCGCACCTGGTGGTCCTACGTGCCGCACTTCATCTCCACGCCGGGCTACGTCTACGCCTACGCCTACGGCCAGCTGCTCGCGCTCTCGATCTACAAGCGCTACGTCGACGAGGGCGAGGCGTTCGTGCCCAGCTACCTCGAGCTGCTGCGGGCGGGCGGCTCCAAGAGCCCCGAGGAGCTCGGCCGGATCGTCGGCATCGACCTCGCCGACCCCGGCTTCTGGGACAGCGGGCTGGACCTCGTCGAGGCGCAGCTCGAGGAGGCCGAGGCCGCCGCCCACCAGGCGCTGGCGCAGGCGTAGCCCACGCCCGCAGCCGGCCGGGCGAGCGCCCGTGGCGCCTTGTCACAATGGAGGCCGCATGAGTCAGCACTGGCCCCCTCCTCCCGTCCCGGCCACCGAGCCCGCGGCCGACGACGCGCAGCCGCCGCCGCACGAGCCCTCCGTCTCCCCGGTCCCCGAGCCCGGCGGGCGCCCGTGGTGGCGGCGCGGCCTGTCGACGCTCGTGATCGCGGCCCTGCTCGTCTTCAAGTTCGGTGCCAAGATCGCGCTGCTGCTGCCCAAGGTCAAGGTGCTGACGACGTCGGCCACGATGCTCGTCTCGATCGCCGCCTACAGCCTGATCTGGGGCGTGAAGTTCGCCGCCGGCTTCGTCGTGCTGCTGCTCGTGCACGAGATGGGCCACGTCATCCAGCTGCGCCGCGAGGGGATCGAGGCGAGCGCGCCGATGTTCATCCCGTTCCTCGGCGCCGCCGTCATGGCGAAATCGCTGGGCGACAACGCCACGGCCGAGGCCCGCGTCGGCCTGGCCGGGCCGATCCTCGGCACGCTCGGCTGTCTTGCGCTGCTGCCGATCGCCTTCTCGACCGGCGACGACTTCTGGTACGCGCTCATCTTCACCGGGCTGTTCCTCAACCTCTTCAACCTCATGCCGGTCGTCCCGCTCGACGGCGGCCGCGCGATGGCCGCGCTGTCTCCCTGGATGTGGTTCGCCGGGCTGTTCGCGATGGCGCTGCTGACCTTCACGTTCCCCAACCCGATCCTGATCCTCATCCTCCTGCTGGCGGCGTTCGAGACCTACCGGCGCTGGAAGGCGCGCTCGTCGGGCGACGCCGACGCGGTCAACGCCTACTACCGGGTCAAGCCCGCGCACCGGCTCGCCGTGCTCGGGGTCTACCTCGGCCTCATCGCCGTCTGCGCGATCGGGATGGGGCTGACGTTCGTCGAGCGCTCGATCCCGACGTAGGCTGAGCTGATGGGCGAGATCACGGTCGAGCGCCTGACCAAGCGCTACGGAGAGACGCTGGCGGTCGACGACCTGTCCTTCACGGTGCAGGCCGGCGTCGTCACCGGGTTCCTCGGACCCAACGGGGCCGGCAAGTCCACGACGCTGCGCGCGCTGCTGGGGCTCATCCGCCCGACGAGCGGGCGCGCGCTCGTCATGGGCAGGCGCTTCCACGAGCTCCGCAACCCCGTGCACGCCGTCGGTGCCGCGCTCGACGCCCACGACGTGCATCCCGGCCGCTCGGGCCGCGCGCATCTGCGCACGATCGCCGCGGCGGCCGGCCTGCCGGGCTCGCGCGTCGACGAGGTGCTCGAGATGGTCGAGCTGACGCCCGCCCGCGATCGCCGCGTGAAGGGCTACTCGATGGGGATGCGCCAGCGGCTCGCGCTCGCCGCCGCGCTGCTCGGCGACCCGAAGATCCTCATGCTCGACGAGCCCGCCAACGGCCTGGATCCGCAGGGCATGCGCTGGCTGCGGGACATCCTCGTGGCGCTGGCGGGCGAGGGCCGCGCCGTGCTCATCTCCAGCCACGTGCTCTCCGAGGTCGAGCAGACCGTCGACCGCGTCGTCGTCATCGGCGCGGGCCGGCTCGTCATGCAGGGCTCGCTCTCCGAGCTCATCAAGGGCGACCGCAGGCCGGCGCTCGTGCGCTCGCCGCGCGCCGACGAGCTGCGCGGACTGCTCGTCGCGACCGGGGCGAGCGTGTCGAGCGACGGACGGGCCGACAGCATGCTCGTCCACCACGCCTCGCTGGAGCAGATCGGCACG
This sequence comes from uncultured Solirubrobacteraceae bacterium, assembly GCA_963722455.1. Taxonomy (GTDB): domain Bacteria; phylum Actinomycetota; class Thermoleophilia; order Solirubrobacterales; family Solirubrobacteraceae; genus CADCVQ01. The sequence goes on along the minus strand of CAVRMD010000001.1, from coordinate 463,140 downwards.
CTGGCGGCCGAGCACGGCATCACGCTCTTCGAGCTCACCCACGAGTCGGCGACGCTCGAGGATCGCTTCCTCGAGCTGACCGGCGAGCGGGGCAACGTGCGATGAACGCCGTCAGGTCCGAATGGCTCAAGCTCGTCTCGGTGCGCACGTCGTGGGCCCTGCTCGGCGTCATGCTGCTCATCGAGGGCCTCGCCGCAGGGCTCGTGTCGGGACTCGGCGACATCGAGGATCTGCGCAAGGGCAACGTCGCGACGCTCATCATCGGCACCCACCTCGCGATCGTCTTCATGTTCACGCTCGGCGCGCTGCTGTCGACGAACGAGTTTCGCCACGGGACGGCGAACTCGACGTTCGTCGTCACGCCCAAGCGCGAGCGCGTCATCGCCGCGAAGCTCCTCGTCGGCCTCGTCCTCGGGATCGTCGGCGCGCTGCTGTACATCGCCGTCAACGCCGGCCTCGGCCTCTCGCTGCTCTCCTCGCGCGGCGTCGCCGTGGACTCCGACCTCGCCGTGAACACGTACCTCGGCGTCGGCGTCGGCCTCGTGCTCGGCTGCCTGTTCGGCGTCGCCCTCGGCGCGCTGCTGCGCAACCAGGTGCTGACGGTCATCGTCGGGATGGTCATCTTCCTGCTCGCCGGCACGGCGGCGCTGTTCATCGGCAACGACGTCGGCCAGTACTTCCCGGGCGAGGCGCTGCTCGCGCTGCAGAACACGCCGGGCGCCGACAAGACGCTGCTCGCCCAGACCGACGGCGGCTACGTGCTGGCGGGCTACTGCGTCGTGCTCGGCATCGCCGGGATGCTGCTCACGCGTCACCGCGAGATCGCGTAGCGACCGCGCTCGGGCGGGCCTCGGTCGGGGCGCGGTTGGCGCGCCGCCGGTCTGCGATGCTCGCCGGGATGCAGGCGCGTCGGGGACACGACGCCTCGCCGGGCGGGCGCGAGCGCGCCGCGTCCGCAGCCCGGTCGCGGGTGGCCGGACTGCTCGCGGGGCTGGGCTGCTGCGCGGCCGCGCTCGTCGCCGCCGCACCCGCGCACGCCGTCGCGACGATCGCCGCCGATACGACGCGATCGCCGCTGCGCGGGCCGCTCGGCGCCGGACGCAGCCCCGTCCTGACCGCCGGCGCGCTGGATCGGATCGTGCTGCGCTTCCGCGTCGCCGGGCTGGGCCGTCGCGCGCGTCGCGCCGTGCTGCGCCTGCGCGTCACCGATCCGACGCGTGAGCCGCTGGCCGTCCGGAGGATCCCGCCCGCGTTCGGCGAGGACGACGGCTCGCCGCTGCTGCTTCTGGGCGGGCGCGGGCCGCTGGCGCAGATCGTGGGCGCCTCGGCCGGAAGCTGGGCGCAGTGGGACGTCACCGCGGCGGTGCAGGGCGACGGCGACGTCGGCTTCGAGGTCAGCGGTCCGCTGCTCGATCCCGCGGTGTTCTCGTCGCGCGAGGGGCCCGACGCGCCGCAGCTCGTCGTCACGCCCGACGATCCCGCCGCGGTGCGCCTCGCCGAGCTGCTGGACCTGCGCAGCGCCCGCAGCTTCGTCGCCGCGGCGCGCGACGACCTCGGCAACTCCCTCGACGGCCTCGACGCCGTCCTCGCGCCGGCCGCCCAGGGTGTGCCCGGGCGCTACGTCGGCGTCCACCACAGCTACGTCGGCGGGATCTGGGTCACGAAGCTCGCGACCTCCGACGACCTGACGACGTGGACGCATCGGGCCGACCTCGACGTACACGCCTCGCAGCCGACGCTCGCCGCGCTGCCCGACGGGGGCTTCGTGCTCGCCGTCGAGCGCGACACGCCGGATGCCCAGTACGTCTCGCGCTCGAACATCGTCGTGCGCCACTACGCGGGCTGGGCGGCGCTCGTCGCGGGCCTGTTCGACCGCCAGGCCGTGCTGGCCCGGACGCTGGCGCCGACCGCCGAGGGCACCCCGGCGATCGAGCCTGTGCGCTGGAACGGGCCCGACGACTCGCAGCTCGCGATCACGTTTCACTACTACAAGGGCATCTCCGCCGACCGACAGGCCGCCGGCATGCTGGTGAACTTCGACCCCGCGAGCTGGGTCCCCGAGCCGGTGGCAGCGGTCAACTCCCTGTTCGTCGGGCTGGGGACGCGCGGCAACCTCGGCGACCGCGCCGACCTCACCTATGGCGGGCACCGCTTCGCCGTCATCGAGGCGCAGTCGCTGAAGGGGCACTTCGGCACCTGGCGCTGGTACCTGCTCGACCGCGACCGGCTGGAGGCCCGCCTGCTGGCGCTGCGCGCCCCGGCGGGCTCCTACGCGCTTGGCAACCCGACCGTGCGCGCCCTTCCCGGCCCGAGCGGCGAGTCGCTGCTGTTCGTCTCGGGCTACGCGTTCAGCGAGGGAGCAGGCCCCGGCGAGGGCGGCCAGTTCATCGCGCTGCGACCGCTCGAATGAGGCGCGGCGCGGCTCAGCGGCGCACGTCGCGCAGCGCCCGGTCCATGTCGCGCTTGGTCTCGCGCTCCTTGATCGACTCGCGCTTGTCGAAGCGGTCTCTGCCCTTGGCGAGCGCGATCTCGACCTTGGCGCGGCCCTCGTTGAAGTAGATCCGCGTCGGGACGAGCGTCAGCCCCTTCTGCTTGACCTGATCGGCGAGCTTGTCGATCTGGCGGCGATGGGCGAGCAGGCGGCGGTCGCGCTCGGGCTCGTGGTTGGCGCGGGCGGCCGGGCCGTAGGGCGGGATGTGGACGTTGTGCAGGTACAGCTCGCCGTCGCGGATGAGCGCGTAGCCGTCCTTGAGCTGCGCCCCGCCCGCGCGCAGCGCCTTGACCTCGGTGCCCTGCAGCGCGATCCCGCACTCCAACCGCTCGAGCAGGTCGAAGCGATAGGACGCGTATCGGTTCGACGCGACGTCACCGGCAGCGACCTTGCGCTTCTTCGCCTTGGCCATGAGACGAGAGTAGTGGCCGGGGACAACCGCGTGCGTGCGCGCTAGCGTTCAGTGCTCACACACATCCGGGGAGTCCCTGCAGGAGGGGCTGAGAGGGCGCTGACGAGTGGCCGACCCGACGAACCTGATCTGGATCATGCCAGCGAAGGGAGATCACATGGGCACGCCCACGCGGACCGCATTCGAGGCCACCGCGACCTGCCGTACGCAGATGCACCTCGCCCGTCGGGGCGTCGTGTCCGCCGAGATGGCGCGCGTCGCCGAGCGCGAGCAGCTCGCGCCCGAGCTCGTCCGCGACGAGGTCGCGCGCGGGCGGATGATCATTCCGGCCAACGTCCACCACAGCGCGTTGGACCCGATGGCGATCGGCCTGAAGGCCCGCGTGAAGATCAACTCGAACATCGGCAACTCGCCGACGACGTCGTCGCTCGACGAGGAGGTCGACAAGCTGCGCCTCTCCGAGCGCTGGGGCGCCGACACGGTCATGGACCTCTCGACCGGCAAGCGGATCGAGGAGACGCGCCAGGCGATCCTCGACGCCGCGACCGTGCCGATCGGCACGGTGCCGATCTACGAGGCGATGCAGGACCTGCGCCACGCCGAGGACCTCACGGCCGAGCTGCTGCTGCGGACGATCTCGCGACAGGCGCGCCAGGGCGTGGACTACATGACGATCCACGCCGGCGTGCGCCTCGAGCACCTGCCGCTCTGCCAGCACCGCGTCACCGGGATCGTGTCGCGCGGCGGCGGCCTGCTCGCGCGCTGGATGATCCACCACAAGCGCGAGAACCCGCTCTACGAGTGCTTCGACGAGATCCTCGAGATCTGCCGCGAGCACGACGTCTCGCTGTCGCTCGGCGACGGACTGCGGCCGGGCTCGATCGCCGACGCCTCCGACGCCGCCCAGTTCGCCGAGCTCGACACGCTCGGCGAGCTGACGCTGCGCGCCTGGGAGCGCGACGTGCAGGTCATGGTCGAGGGCCCGGGCCACGTGCCGATGGACCAGCTGCAGATGAACGTGCGCCGCCAGCAGGAGGTCTGCCACGAGGCGCCGTTCTACACGCTCGGCCCGCTCGTCACCGACATCGCGCCCGGCTATGACCACATCACCTCGGCGATCGGGGCGGCGATCGTCGGCTGGCACGGCACGTCGATGCTCTGCTACGTCACGCCGAAGGAGCACCTCGGCCTGCCCGACGCCGAGGACGTCAAGCAGGGCATGATCGCCTACCGGATCGCCGCCCACGCGGCCGACCTCGCGCGCGGCGACAGGCGCGCCGCGCAGTGGGACCGCAAGCTCTCCGAGGCGCGCTTCTCGTTCGACTGGCGCGAGCAGTTCGCGCTCTCGCTGGACCCCGAGACCGCGCAGGCGATGCACGACGAGACGCTCGCCGACGACTACTTCAAGTCGGCCGAGTTCTGCTCGATGTGCGGGCCGAAGTTCTGCCCGATGCACAACTTCAAGGACGTCGACTGGGACGAGATCCGCGCCGTCGTCGAGGCACGCAAGGCGCAGCGCGCCGTGGCCTGAGGATCCGCCCGCCCCGGTCGCGCCGCCGACGCCGCCGGGTCAGCGCCGGCGCACGGCGCGGAAGGTCCGGCTCGACGACACGACGCGCTTGGACTTGGCGTCGTAGCCGGTCACGGTCCAGCGGTTCGTGCCCGTGCGCGTCACGCGCGTCTTCACGCGGCGGGCCTGGCGGGCCGACAGCGTGCGCACCCTGCGCCCGTTGAGCGACACGCGCCAGCGCTTGACGGCGCGGGCGTTCGTCGCGCTCCAGCGGACCGTGACGCGGCGGCCCGTGCGGGCGCGGCGCGCGGCGCGCAGGCGCAGGCGGGTGCGGGCGCGCGCGCCGGACCGGCTCCACCCGCCGGGCAGCAGCCGGTGCATCGCCGCGCTCACGTCGAGGCTGCCCGCGGCGACCTTGCCGGCCACGTCCGACGAGCGGCGCGCGGTCGCCAGCAGCGTGTCGCGCAGCGTCGCCTGCGACAGGTCCGGGCGCGCGGCCGCCAGCAGCGCGAGCGCTCCGGCGACGAGCGGCGCGGCCATCGAGGTGCCGGCGCACAGCGCGTACCCCGAGCCGCGGGAGGTCGAGAGCACCATCGCGCCGGGGGCGGCGATGTCGACGGCGCCGCGGCCGTAGTTGGCCGCAGACATGATCTCGCCGCTCTCCAGCGTCGCGGTCGCGCCGAGCACGTTGGCGTTCGGCAGCGAGACGGGAAACGAGGGCTGCCGGTCGATGTTGCGTGCGTTGTTGCCCGCCGAGGCGACGATCGTCGCGCCGGCCGCCTCGGCGAACCGCACGGCGTCGTCGAGCTCGAGCGTGGACTGCTCTCCGTTGAGCGAGACGCTGATGATCCGGGCGCCCTCCCCGACGGCGTAGCGGATGCCGCGCGCCAGCAGCTGCACGTTGGCGCCGGCGGCGGCGCTGGAGACCTTCACGGCCATGATCCGCGCGTTCGGCGCGATGCCCGATCCGCCGACGCCGTTGCGGCCGCGCATGGCGATGATCCCCGCGACCCGCGTGCCATGGCCGCCGTCGTCGTCCACCGCGCCGTCGTTGCTGACGAGGTTCGCGCCGTGCAGGTCGTCGACGATCCCGTTGGCGTCGTCGTCGAGGCCGTTGGCGATCTCGTCGGGGTTGCGCCAGATGTTGGCGGCCAGATCGGGGTGGTCGAGCTGCACGCCGGAGTCGATGACCGCGACGGTGACCCCGTCGCCCTTCGATCGCGTCCACGCTTCGATCGCGCCGACCGGATCGCTCTTCTTGAACACCCACTGCTGGCGCATCAGCGGGTCGCCGGCCGCAGACGCAGCGGGAGCGCCGGCCGCGCCCAGCGCCAGGACGACGGCGAGGAGCGCCAGACCGAGTCGCCGGATCTCGAGCACCATGTGCCCTGAGGTCGGTCCGCGTCCAGCGCAAAGCCAGCGAAAGCGTGCTGACTGGACGGACGGCGACGGCTGCACCGGACGGATGGTCGACCGGCCCGGCCGGCCCCCGGACGGGCCCGCGGACTTCGTGGAGGTCCGGTCCGATTACCTGTGAAGGGGGCGCAGCCGCGCCCACCCGACGGCGCGCGGGGCGCCGCCGCTGCTGCGTGCTCGGCGCGTGCGCCGAGCCCGTTTTCAGCGAATGAGCAGCGGGGTTCCGACCGGCGTCAGGCGCGCCAGGCGCAGGATGTCGCGGTTGCGCAGGCGGATGCAGCCGTGCGACGGCCGGCCCGGCACGAGCCCCGGCTGGTTGGTCCCGTGCATCCCGACGAAGTTGCCGCCCGGCCAGTCCTTCAGGCGCAGCGGCGCGGTCGTGAAGAGGATGCGCGCGCCGTAGGCCGGACCGAAGATCGATCCTTCCTTGCGGTCGATGAAGTAGCGGCCGCTGGGCGTCGGCGTGCTCGCCTTGCCGACGCCGACGGGCGCCTTCATGAGCCGGCGTCCGTTGCGATACAGCGTCGCTCGCAGCGTCCGGCGGCTGACGACGAGCTGCGTGCGAACGAGGTGGATCTCGTCGAACGCGTCCGCGGGCGCCCAGCCGCGCCGGCCGTTCGGCCGTCCCGGGATCCGGACCTGGAACCACGTGCGGCCGCGGCTGTCGACCTTGCCGCGCAGGATGCCGTAGATCTCGGAGGTCAGCGAGAGGCTGACGAAGCGCAGTCGCGACATCGGGCGCGCGCCGCCGCTCGGGCTCCTGCGGACGACCGAGCGCCGCGACGCGTGCGCCCAGCGCGTGATCGTCGTCTCGTTGGAGAGGCGCAGCTCGTCCCCGGGCTTGCGCAGGCTCTCCAGGACGTCGGCCTTCGGCGACAGGACGCCGCGCTCGAGCGGGGGCGCGGACGGCGGCGTGCCCGTCTGCGCACGTGCGGCTGCACTGCCGGCGACGACGAACAGCAGGGCGAGCACGAGCGCTCGCCCGACAGCGTGGAACTCCCCTACCACGCCTGCATTATCAGCACATCGCGGCGTGCGGAGTCGAGCCGTCCCCCGGACGCCCCCTGCCGCGGCGATGCCGCGGCAGGGTGGGCCCGATGCACACCGCTCGGGACAGACGCGACGGAGACCGTCATCCACCCGGAGCCAGCGCGATGTTGCACGCCCGGACCGCCCGGAATGCGATCAGGCGCTTGTTCGACGCCCGCGAGAGGCCCTTCACGCGACGGCCGGAGCCAACGCGGTCGAACTCCGCGGGCGCCTTGAGCACCACGCGCGCGGTGATCCTGTACAGCCGCGACGACTTGATCCGCACCGCGCGACCGCTCTTGCTGCGGACGAACGTCGACCGCGGCGCCAGCGAGCGCGGGTCCACGCGCAGCCGGTACCCGCCGACGTAGCCCGACGTCGTCTTCGTCAGGGTCTTGATGAGCCTGCCGTTGCGACGGAACTCGACGCGCAGCACGTTGTCGAGGTAGTTCGCGTTGGACGGGTCACCGGTGACCCGCACGACCACGTTGAACGGCCGCTCCGCTCCGCGGCTGACCGCGCGGCCTGCGCCGCTCTTGCGCGACACGCACCGCGGGTTGCCGCTCATCGACGCGGACATCACGTTTGACTGGTCGAGCTCACCGCCGGTGCCCGAGCCGGGTGGCGGCGGTGGTGGCGGCGGTGGTGGTGGCGGCGGTGGTGGCGGCGGCGGTGGTGGTGGCGGCGGCGGTGGTGGCGGCGGCGGCGGCGGCGGCGGACACTCGCCCCCGACGGGCACCGGCGTGTTCGGCGGAGCCGGCGGCGACGGGCAGAAGAGCTGCTCGTGCACCGTGATGACGTCGCCGCCGACGGCCTTCAGCGGCAGCGGCTTCGGATCGGCGTCGTTGCGCTCGCCGCCGACCGACGTGAGTGCCCGCGTCTGCGCGCCCGGGGTCCCGGGATCGGCGTCGGCCGGCATCTTGAGCACGTCGAACGTAAACGCGATGTTGCAGTGGTCGCCCATCGCCGCGAACATGATCCGCGAGCTGGCGGGCGCGCGCGGCGTCAGCTTCACGATGCCCAGCGCGACGTCGAGGATCGTGACGTCGAACGTGGTGTTCGTGCAGGCCGGCCCCGATCCGACGCCCGTCGAGCTGACGGCGAACACGTCGCGATCGGGAAGCTGGCAGGTCGGAGACCCGATCGTCGAGGGACCCGTCTGCGCGCACGACGCGCCGAGGATGACGCCGGCGTCGTACGGGCTCTGGATGACGGCGCACAGCGGAGAATCGGTCCGGTCGTTGCAGACGGCACCGTAGAACGGGCTGCCCGGGGACAGCGGGTGCGGCGGCAGGTCACCGACGAACGAGACGCGAACGCTCGCTGGAAGACCCGTCTGCCCCACGGCGACGTCGGACGGGAACGCCGCGCTGATCTCCAACGCGGGCGGTGCTGCCTGAGCTGCCGCGGGGCCGATCATGCAGGCGACCAGCGCCGCTGTCGCGATCGACCATCGGCGCCGGCGCGAGACCCCCGCGCCGCGAGCATCCACGTGAACCAACCAGACCACCCCCAACTAACTCCATTGACTAATGCCTGGGACTAACGGCCCAGGGTCGGCGTCCGTGCACGTCCAGTAGTCTGAAAAAAGTAGGATCCACCACGCGGAGGGCGCCGTCCCCGCGTTTACTCACCGATGAGACCGACCGTCCCAGAGCGCGCGCACGTGCGCGCGACCCGCCGGCGCGCGCGGCGCCCGCGGAGGGCGCCGTGGAGCCTCGTGCTCGCGATCTGCTGCCTCGGCGCAGCCCCGGCCGCGCACGGCGCGGCGCTGCTGCCCGACCTCGTCGCCGACCCGCCGGTCGGCGGCAACCAGCCGTCGGTGCACGCCGATGCGCAGGGCACGAGGCTGCTGATGCGGATGGACGGCTTCGTCCACAACCGCGGCCCCGGCGCCCTCGAGATCCGTGGATCGGACCCGTCCGGCGGCCGGATGGGCACCGTCCGCCAGCGGGTCCACGACGACGCCGGCGGCTTCGCCGACATCGCCCACCTGCCGGCGCCCCAGCTGCTGTACGAGACCGACGACGATCACCGCCACTGGCATCTGCGCCACGCGATGAGCTACTCGCTGTGGTCGGAGGACCGCACGAGCCAGGTCGGCCCGAGCCAGAAGGTCGGCTTCTGCCTCGTGGACTCCGAGCCGGTCGAGGCACCGGCGGGGTCGCCGCGCGGCTACACGGCCGACGCGAGCGGCTTCTGCGCCTCCGACCAGCCCAACGCCCCGAGTGTCGCGATGGGCGTCTCCGCCGGCTGGCGCGACATCTACAGCTACGTGCTCGCCTACCAGTGGATCGACATCTCCGACGTCGCGCCGGGTCGGTACTGGCTGCGCGCCGACGCCGACCCCGACGGCGTCGTCGAGGAGGCCGACGAGGTCAACCCGCCGGCCTACGACAGCTCGATCTCGATCGTCAGCGGGTACCTCGCCCAGCCCGTCGACGCGGGCCGCGTGCCCGCGCTGGGCTCGACGGCGGTCACGCTGCGCGCCGCGCGGTTCGACGACCAGCACCTCGGCTCGCCGGGGCAGCTCGAGTACCAGATCGTCACGCCGCCGTCCGCTGGCAGCCTGGGCAAGGCGCGGGGCGTGTGGTTCACCGACCCCGAGCTGCGCTACACGCCGAACCTCGGCTTTACCGGCGCCGACACGTTCACGTTCGCCGCGCGCGACGCGTCGAGCCCGTACCCGCTGCACCCGCGCAGCGCCGCCGTCACGCTCGACGTCGGGACCGCGCCGGCGGCGCCGGCCGGCCCCGCTGCCGCCCCCGCTCCCGCCCCCGCGGCGCCGGCGCCCAGCGCGGCGCTGGGGATCTCCGGCGCTCCCCGGGTGGTGTACACCCGCACCTCGATCCAGCTGTCGGCCAGCGGACCCGGCGTCGAGCGCGGCGTGACGTGGAGCGTCGACGGCGTCCCGGGCGGCAGCCGCGCGAGCGGCACCGTGAGCCCGACGGGCATCTACCGCGCGCCGGCGAGCCCGCCGCCGTCGGGCACCGTCGCGATCGGAGCGCGCAGCGCGACGGGGGCGAGCGGGCAGGTCGCGATCCGCATCCGCAGAGCGCGGCGGGTACGACCCGCGCCCACGTTCAAGGCGCCGCGCGTGCCCCGCCGCGGCCTGTCCAAGCTGCGCGTCGGCCGCTACAAGAGCTCGCTCATCGCCGTCGTCTCGACGGCGCGCACCGCTCGCATCCGGATCGTCGCCAAGCGCTACGGCAAGCGGATCGCGTCCTGCTCGACGATCGTGCCCAGGGGCGGGTCGACGACCTGCATGATGAAGCTCAGCAAGCGCATCGCGCCGCTCGGCCTCTACTGCCGGCTGCCGCGCACGACGCGGCTGCGGCTGCCGGGCGTCATCGTGACCGCCACGATGACGCGGGGCGCGAAGGTCATCTCCAGGCGCCGCGCCTCGGCGCGCTGAAAGACGCGCAGGGCGGCGGCGCTCAGCAGGGCGCCTGCACCGCCACGAGGTCGACGCGCCCGCGCGCCGTCTCGACGCGCTCGACGCGGACGAGCAGCTCGTCGCCGAGGCGGATCGTCTCTCCCGTGCGCTCGCCGGTCAGGATCGTGCCCTCCTCGTTGAGCTCCCACCAGTCGCCGCGCAGGCGTCGGACCGACAGCAGGCCCTCGTGACCGCCCGCGAAGCGCACGAACGCGCCCGCCCCGATCAGGCCGGTCACCTCGCCCTCGAAGGTCTGCTCGAAGCCGCCCTCGAAGAGCTCGCGCTCGAGCAGGAAGGCGCGCGCGACGCGGTCGGCCGTGCGCTCGATCGCCATCGCGTCGCGCTCGCGCGCCGACGACCAGGTGCCGGCCTCGGGCAGCTCCGACGCGCGCGGAGCCCGCTCGCCCGCGCCGACCGCGCTGAGCAGCGAGCGATGGGCGACGAGGTCCGGGTAGCGCCGGATCGGCGACGTGAAGTGCGCGTAGTGCGTCAGGCCGAGGCCGGCGTGGCCGCGGTTCTCGGGGCTGTAGACGGCCTGCTTGAGCGCGCGCAGGACGAGGAACGTCAGCGCGTCGCGACCGTGGCCGGTGCGCTCGACGTGGCGCCCGACGGCACGTGAGCAGGCCGCGACGACCTCGGCGGCCTCCGACGGCGTCAGGTGCTCGCGCACGGGCGGCGTCGCGACGCCGAGCGAGGCGAGCTGCGCGACGAGCCACAGCGCCTTCTCGCCGTCGGGCTTCTCGTGGACGCGGTAGAGCGTCGGCACGCCGCGCTCGGACAGCAGGCGGGCGACCTGCTCGTTGGCGGCGATCATGAGGTGCTCGACGAGGCGGTGCGACTCCGTCTGCTCGCTGGGCCGCGACTCGGCGACGTGGCCGCGGCCGTCGAAGCGGAACTCCGGCTCGCTCGTCTCGAGCTCGAGCGCGTCCTGAGCGAGCCGGCGCGCGTGCAGCGCATCGGCCACGGCGCGGGCGACCGCGAGCGGCTCGGCCCAGGGCTCCCGAGCCGGCTCGGCGCCGGCGAAGACGCGGTCCACCCGCTCGTAGTCCAGGCGTTCGTCCGAGCGGATCGTGGAGCGGTAGAACGACGCGCGCCGCACGTCCGCGCCGTCGTAGTCCAGCTCGACGGTCACCGCGGCGCGCGGCGCGCCGGGAACGAGCGAGCAGGCGTCGTTGGACAGCGCCTCGGGCAGCATCGGCTCGACCCGTCCGGGGACGTAGACGCTCGTCGCGCGGCGCGCCGCCTCGCGGTCGACGAGCGACCCCGGCCGGACGTAGGCGCTGACGTCGGCGATGTGGACCCAGATCCGGATCGCGCCGCCGTCGAGCCGCTGCGCGGAGACCGCGTCGTCGAAGTCGCGCGCGGTCGCGGGATCGATCGTGAACGTCGTCAGGCCGGTGAGGTCGCGGCGCGTCACGTCCGGGTCGGGGCCCTCGTCGCGCGCCGTGCGCGCCTCGCGCTCGACGGCGGGATCGAAGCGCCGCCGCAGGCCGCGGTCGAGCATGAGCGCCTCGAGGACGTCGGCGGCGACGTCGGGGCGCCCGAGGGCCCGCACGATGCGGGCATGCCCGCCCGCGCGCGACGCCGGCCGGACGAGGACGAGGGCGCCGACGCGGGCGCGCGAGTCGCGGTCGAGCACGATCCGGCCGCCGCGCTCGAAGAACGGCTCGGCGACGAGGAGGCGCCCGCGCTTGGCGACCGTCGCGACGAGGCCCTCGGCCGCCGGGCGCTCGCGCTGTTGGCCGCCGGGCTGGCCGCCGCGGGGCGTCCCGCCGCGCGGCCGTCCGCGGCCAGGCCGCCCGCTGCGTGGCCGTCCGCCGGCCGGCTGGCGCGGGCTCACAGCTCGCGGGCGAGGACGTCGAGCGCTCTGTCGAGTGCCTCGTCGCGCTTGGTCTTCGGGTCGTCGCTCACGCGCACGTCGGGCTTCAGGCCCGATCCGGGGCTCGTCCCCGGTCCCCCGAGGTTGCGCCCGCTGGGCAGGAAGTACTGGCCGACCGTGATGTCGAGCGCGCCGCCGTTGCCGAGCGGCATGATCGACTGGAAGACGCCCTTGCCGAACGTCGGCGCGCCGACGAGCTTGGCGCGCTTGCGGTCCTGCAGCGCCCCGGCGACGATCTCCGACGCCGACGCGGTGCCGCCGTCGACGAGCACGACGGTCGGCAGCTTGCCGGCGATCGGCGTGCCGACGGCGCTGAGCGTCTGCTCGGGCGCCGCGCGACCGCGCGTCGTGACGATCGGCCCCTTGGCGAGGAACATGCTCGCCACGAGCTGGGCCTCGCTCACGAGCCCGCCGCCGTTGCCGCGCAGGTCGAACACGATGCCCTTCGCGCCGCGCTGCTTGAGGCGGCGGATCGCGCGCGTCATCTCGACGTGGGCGGTGTGCGGGCCGAACGTCGACAGCCGCACGTATGCGACGCGCTCGCCGCCCGCGTTGGCGATCTTCGAGGCGACGACCGGGACGCTGATCGTCGCGCGCGTCACGCGCTTGCGCAGCGTGCGCTCGCCGCGCCGGATCGTCAGGCGGACCGTGCTGCCGGCCGGGCCCTTGACGAGCGCGATCGCGGCCGCGTCGGCGAGCCCGGCGAGGTCGCGGCCGTCGGCGCTGACGATGACGTCGCCGACGCGGATGCCCGCCTTCTTCGCCGGCGAGTCGGGGTACACGGTCGCGATCCGCAATCCCTGCTTGACGCCGCGCACGGCCGTTCCGATCCCCGAGAACTCGCTGTTGATCGCCTCCTGGAAGATCCCGTAGTCCTTCGGCGAGAGGTATGCGGAGAAGCGATCGTCGAGCTCGCCCACCGCACCCGCGATCGCCGCGTTGGCGAGCTTGTCGCGGTCGATCTTGCGATAGAAGCGATCGTGGATCGCATCGAGCGCCTCGATCGTCGCGCGACGATCGCCGGGGCCGACGAGCGCGTCGGCGACGGGAGCGGGCAGCCAGCGCGGGTGTGCTCCGAGCCAGATCCCGAGCACGAGCAGGCAGGGCGCGAGCACCGCGAGGACGAGCTTCAGGCTTGGCCGACGCTTGGGCATGGTCGACCTACACGGTAGAGGGGTCCGCTTTCGAGGAGCTCAGCGCAGCGGCCGGGCGCGGCCGCGGCCACGCTCGTGACGGCGCAGCGAATCGCCGATGAGCCACATCATCGGCGGCCAGAGGCCGACGAACAGCGCGCGGCGCTCGGCGTTGCCGCGCTCGTCCTGATCGACGGTCTTCGCGCGGATCCAGAGCGAGATGCACAGGACGATCGTCGCCATCGACAGGACGTGCATGAGATCGCTGCGCAGGTGCGCGCGGTGCAGGGCGCGGGTGAGCATCGCACGGTCATGCTGCCCCGCGGTGCGCGAAGCCATGCGGCGGGTAGGTGCGTGGGCATGCCCAAGCGCCTTCCGCTCTCGCGCCGCATCTCGACGGCGGCGCGCTGGCCGCTCGGCGTCGTCAAGACCGGCTGGGACTATCTGTGGCGCACGACGCCGATGCACCGCACCGACGAGGCTGGCTCGGCGCCCGCCGACCTGCCCCCGCCGCTGCCGGCCGGCACCGACCTGACCGCCCTGCAGGGCATCGCGGACGGCGTCGGACCGCTCCTGCACCGCCGCTACGCCGTGCGCGTCAAGGATGCGACGAGCACGGCCGAGGAGCTCATCGCCCGCTTCGGCGCCGACCCCAACTGCGCCTCGCCGACCTCGCTGGCGAGCTTCGTCAAGCTGCACGGCGCCGAGGGCCGGCTGTGCGTCGGCGACGAGTTCACCGTCCGCATGCCGGGCCCGTGGGACGGACCGGTGCGCACGATCGAGTCGGCCCCCGTGCGGTTCGCGTTCGCGACGCTCGACGGCCACCTCGAGGCGGGGCGCATCCAGTTCAGCGCGCGCGATCTCGGAGCGGGCCGACTGGAGGTCGAGATCGAAGCCTGGGCCCGCGGCGGGGATCCGCTCTCGAACCTCCTCTTCGACCGCCTGCGCGTCAACAAGGAGGTCCAGCTGCACATGTGGACCTCGGTCCTCGAGCAGCTGCTCGAGCTCTCCGGCGGACGCCGCGACGGCCGGGTGGCGATCTCGACGCGGCGCGTCGATCCCGCCGAGCTGACCGGCGGCGCAGCGCTGGCCGATGCGAACGCGACGGCGCGATCGGCAAGCGCGTGACGGCGCCACGCCCGCCGCGCCCGCGCCATGAGCGTCCGGCCGACCGCAGCGCGCCCGGCGGCCCGCGCGTCGCGTCGCGATGATCGATCGCAGGCTTGCGGGCACGCGACGCGCCCGGCGCGCGCTCGCGGCGCTCGCCGGTCGGCCGCTGAACTTCGATCCCTCGGAGCTCGAGGCCGCCGGCGAGCCGACGGGCTGGCGCGTCGACGACTACGCGCAGATGCTGCCCTCCGAACCGCCGGGCGAGCCGCTGCCCGGCGCGAGCTTCGCCGCCGCGCAGCGCCTGTTGCGCGACTACGCCTTCGCCGATCCGGCGATGGTGCGCGCCGTCTACGACCCCGACGTCGGCCTGCTGGACCGCAACATGCTGCTGCAGGTCCGCTTCGGCCCGCTGCGCTTGCTCGTCGGCTGCCGCGTGCGCGTGCTGACCGACGAGCTGACGACGATCGACGGCCGCGACGCGCGCGTCTGGGGTTGGGGCTACGGCACGCTCGCCGGCCACTTCGAGCGCGGGCAGATGGACTTCGCGATCTGCAAGTGGCTGGACGACGGCGCGGTCGCGTTTCGCATCCACGTCGTCTCGCGTCACGCCGAGCGCGTCAACCCGATCGTCAGGCTCGGCATCGGGCTCGTCGGGCGCCGCCGGCAGGTGCGGTTCGCGCAGCGCTGCTGCGCGCGGATGCGCGCGCTCGTCGAGCGCGAGCTCGCGCCCTGACGCCGCTCAGATCTTGGCGAGCAGCCCGGCGCGACGCAGCAGGCGCCGCAGCTCGCGCTTGTCGAAGATGATCTTGTGGTTGGCGACGCCGACCCACGAGACGCGGCCGCGGCGCACGCCGAAGATGACCTGCCGCGAGCGCCCGCCCGCGATACGCCGCACGCCCGGGCCGACCGTCCGCAGCCGGCGACCGAACTTGCGCTGCAGCGTCCGGTAGCGCGCGCCCTTGCCGACCCGCAGGCGCTTGTGGTTTCTCGAGGTCGTCACCGCGAGCTGGACGCGGCCCGTCTGCGACAGCGAGACCGACATCTTGCCGCCGCCGCTGACGCAGTAGCGCAGCAGGCCGCGCTTCGTGCGGCCGGGCGGGCCGAAGCGCCTGCCGAAGCTGTCTCGCTTCATCTGCAGCTTGAGCTTGCCGATCGCCCTGGGCAGCACGTTGGTGCGCTTGGGCATGCAGGTCTTCTTCACCGCGCCCGGCGTCACCGTGCTGTTGGGAACGCGCGCGGCGAAGACCTCCTGGTAGGGCGAGTGCTCCTTGTCGGTCGCCGGCAGCGCCGCCAGCTGCGTGTCGTTCCAGAACGGGATCGCGACGTCGTCGTTGGCGACGAGACCCTGGTAGTCGCCGATGAACTTGCCCGACACGGAGGTCGGCGCGTTGACCGCCGGGTCCCACATCCGCTGCGAGGCGCGGCGGTCGACGAACGTGCGGCCGCCGTCCTCCGAGCGCGACAGGTACGTGTCGATGAAGTAGTTCGCCGGGTCGTTGCGGCGGTCGAAGTACATGACGTTGACCTGGCCCGACGGCGTGACGGCCATCCAGGGCTGGAACTGGTCGGCGTCGCCGGTGGCCGGGTCCTGGTTGACGCGCACGGGGCCGCTGTAGGAGCGCCCGCCGTTCGTCGACTTGAAGAGCACGATGTCCGAGCCCGACTCGGGACCCTCGCCGTCGCCGCCGGTCTTGTAGTCCTTGCCGGAGAGGTCGTTGGCCTTCTTGGCGAGCAGCTGCTTCTGCAGGTCGGCGATCGACAGCTCGCCGGACTTGATCTGGCGGCCGATCACCGGCAGCACGCCGGGCAGCCGCGAGCCCTTCGCGTTGCGCGACGCCGCGGCGACGTACACGGTGCCGTTGGAGTCCACGGCCGTCGTCGGGAGCGAGAGATTGCGGAACGACTCGCCGGCGAACGGCTCGTTGACGCCCGCGATGCCGGCGATCGGCGCGGCGAGCGTCCAGCTCGCGCCGCGGTTGGTCGACTTGGCCTGCATGAGCGCGCTGAGCTGGTTGTCGTACCACGTCGCGTAGACCTCGCCCTTGGGCCCGATCGCGATGTGGCAGCCGATGCCGGAGATGAGCGTCTTCTGGCTGACCGGGAGCGGCAGGTTGTCGCCGGGCCGCACGCCGCCCCACGTCCTGCCGCCGTCCTGCGAGCGCATGACGACGATCTGCTGCAGCGGCACGACGCTCGTGCCGTCGAAGCTCCAGCAGATGTACATCGTCCCGACCTTGCCGTCGCGCGGGCGGTTCGGACCGCCGTTGACGTCGGTGCGGTTGTCGACGGCGATCCAGTTCTTGTCGTCGAGGAAGAGCTTCGTCGTCAGCGCGTTGACGCGGTTGTCGTGCACGACGGTCGGCCCGCTCCACGGCTGGCCGGGCCGCTTGACGTGGACGGTCATGTTGAAGCCCTCGAAGGAGGCCGTGCCGCCCGGCGCGTCGAGCACGTTGGCGTAGGCGTTGCCCTCGTCGTCGAAGTCGATCGTCGGGTCCGAGGTGATGCGGTAGTTGGCCTCGTCGGCCGGGTTGCACTCGCCGGGCTTCTGGCAGTAGCCGGGCAGATGGTCCTGGTCCTCCCAGGTGCGCCCGCCGTCGAACGACTCGTAGGTGCCGACCTTGAAGAGGTACTTGGCGTTGTTCTCGTACATCTTCGAGCCGGCCATGAGGTGGTTGGGATCCAGCGGATCCATCGCGATCGTCGGCTCGGAGTGCGACGTGTACTTGTCGCGCGAGGCGCGGAAGTTCTCGACGCCCGCGGGCGCGGCCGCCTCGAGCGCGGCGAGCGTCGGGCCCTGGCGCGTCACGAGCGTCGCGACCGCGGTGTAGGCCTGCGGGCCGAGCGTCGTGTAGGGCGTGAGCACGACGTAGAAGGAGCCCGCGGCCTTGTCGATGCCGACGCTCTCGTCGGCGCCGAGCGCCTGGCCGTCGCCGGTGACGTAGTCGCCGCGCGTCGCGTCGGCGTTGCGCCGGTAGACGTAGAGGTCGAGGTCGGAGAGCCCGAATCCGGTCGCCGTGATGTTCACCGCGCCGGGATGATCGGAGTAGAAGCCCGCGGGAACCGCGACGTCGAGCGCGAAGACGTCGCAGCCCGACGTCGCCGCCGGCCTGCCGTCGGCGCCGAAGCAGCCCGCGCCCTCGTCGGCCAGCGCGGTCTCGGTGCCGGGGCTCGCCGTGCCGCTCCAGGCGAGCGCGCCGGCGCCCGACGCGTCCGGGGTCAACGTGCCCGAAGGCGGCGTGGCGCCGAGCGCGCTCGGCGCGCAGGCCAGCGCGGCGGCGAGCGCCATGAGTCCTGCCCGTATCCCCCTGCTGCGATGCACCCGCCGAGAGTGTGACAGCTAGTGGGTCATCCAGGAACGCTCGGCCGGAAACCCGGGATGCCGGCGCCGGCTGGCAAGGACGCAGGACCGAAGGTGTGGCTCTGCCACATCGAGCGTCCGAGGACGCCGCCAGGCGGTGATCGGCGCCCGGGGTTCCGGGTCAGACGTTTGTGGATGACCCACTAGACCCGAAGGAAGCGCCGCAGCGACAACCCGGAGCCGGCGGCGGAGACCGCCACGCTGGCGACGAGCAGGATCGCGACGAGGACGCCGAAGTTCACCGTGTCGGGCGCCGCGATGAGCGAGAACTTCTCCTTGAACGGGTCGATGAAGGCGATCTTCGCGACGAGCAGCAGCAGGATCGCCATGAGACCGCCCATCGCGCCGACGAAGATCCCCTCGATGACGAACGGCCAGCGGATGAACCAGTCCGTCGCGCCGACGAGCTTCATGACCGCGACCTCGCGGCGGCGGGCGAGCAGCGAGAGGCGGATCGTGTTGGAGATGAGCAGCACCGAGGCGAGGATGAGCAGGGCGGCGAGAAAGCCGATGCTCAGCTTCACGACCTGCGTGCCGGCGAGGATCTTGTTCGTCTCGTCGCGGCGGTTCTTGACCTCGTCGATCGCGGGGTCCACGACGGTCCGCTGGCCGCTGGCGGTCATCGGCGCCAGCGCGTCGCGCAGCTTGTCGATGTCACCGGCCGAGCCGGGCGTGACGCGGAACGTGTCGGGCAGCGGGTTGGAGCCCAGCAGCTCGTAGGCCTCCGGGTTCTGCTTCTTCTCCTTGGCGTAGGCCTCGGCCTTGGAGACGTAGACGACCTTGCCGACGTGCGGCGTGTCCTGGGTGAGCGTGCGGCGCACGCGCTCGACGTCGGCGTCGGTCGCCTTCGTCTTGAGGAACACGTCCACGAGGACCTTCCCGCGGACCTCGTTGGCGGCGCCGTTGGTCGCCTGCACGATCGGGATGAAGACCCCGAGGACGAGCATCGTCACGAGCACCGACGCCATCGCCGCGAACGGCGGACCGGCGTCGCGGCGCAGCGACCGCGTGACCTCGCGCAGGAAGAACGGGAAGTTCATCAGTAGTTGCGAAAGCCGTTGGGCGACGGGTGGTCGGTGCTCTGCGGGCCCCGTCCGCCGAGCGCGTCGAAGCCCTCGGGCTGGTCGCGGCCGAGCTCGCCGTAGGCGTGGTCGAGCATGTCGCTGAACTCGTCGGTCGTCTGGTCGCGCTGGGCGTAGAGGCCGCTGGCCTCGTCGCGGATGATCCGGCCCCCGCGCAGCTCGATGACGCGCCGGCGCATGCGGTCGACCATGTGCGAGTCGTGCGTCGCCACGATCACCGTCGTTCCGGCGCGGTAGATCCGGTACAGCAGCTGCATGATGCCCAGCGACGTGTGCGGATCGAGGTTGCCGGTCGGCTCGTCGGCGAGCAGCAGCGGCGGGTGGTTGACGAACGCGCGGGCGACGGCGACGCGCTGCTGCTCGCCGCCCGACAGCTGGTCGGGATAGTTGTGCAGCTTCGTCGACAGGCCCGTCAGGCGCAGCACGTCGGGGACCTTGGAGCGGATCTCCTTGCGACGAGCGCCGGTCGCCGACAGCGCGTAGGCGACGTTGTCGTAGACGGTCCGGTTGGGCAGCAGCTTGAAGTCCTGGAAGACGACGCCGATGTTGCGGCGGTAGTAGGGGACCTTGTCGTGCTCGAGCGCCCCGAGGTCGCGGCCCGCGACGCGGATCGTTCCCGCCGTCGGCTCGCGCTCCTTGATGAGCAGCCGCATGATCGTCGACTTGCCCGATCCGGTCGAGCCGACGACGAAGAGAAACTCGCCGCGGCGGACGTTGAAGGAGGCGCCGTCGAGGCCGATGTCGCCCGCCGGATAGTGCATGCAGACGTTGCGGAACTCGATGACGTTGCGCGCGTCGACGGGAGCCGGCGCGGGCTCGGGAGCGCCCGCGGGCTGCCCCCCTGCCCTACTGCGCGCCGCCGGAAGGTGGCGTGCGCGGGTGTGTCGCTCCGAGGCGGACATGGCATAGCAAGGTAGCGGTCTCGCGCGACGATCGCGTCGTGCGCACGGCGTCTTGCAGGCGTGGCGGCGGTCAGCCCCGGAGCGCCTCGACGGCGGCGACGAAGGCCCGCAGCGGCGGCAGCGTGACCCCGCCGCCGATCTGCCCGACGCCAGGACTGCGGTGCGCGCATCGACGTCGGGCTCGGGCACGTCGAGCGCGTCGGCGACGAGCTGGGTCCCGGCGTCCGTGCTCGGCGGGCTGCTGACGCCAGTGGACGGGCGAGCCGTCGCCGGACGGGCTGAACTCGGTGGCGCAGCCGCGGCGGACCGCTGCCGGGCGCCGCTCCTCGTATCATCCGCCACGTGACGCCGTCGCCGTCGCAGGGGCACCGATGGCCACCGGGCGCCACCCGGTTGCTGACGCTGGGGCCGGGCCTGTTCCTGCTGGCCGCGCTCTCGGTGCTGGACATCTGGGTCCTGCCGGCGTCGGCGATCATCGCGCTCGTCGTCCTCGCGCCGCTGGCGACGGCGCTGCTCGGCTCGCCTCGGGACGTCGCGCTGATCGGCTCGCTCGCCGTTGCCGTCGTCGCGCTCAGCGTGATCTGGCAGGACGACCCCGGCACGCTCATCTACCTGTACCGGATCGCCGTCGTCGCGGCGATCAGCACCCTCGCCGTGCTGGGCGCGCGCGCCCGCGCGCAGGTCGCGCTCGACCGCGAGCGGTTCGCGATCCTCGCGGCGGTCGGCGAGATCGCCGACGGCACGCGCAGCCTGGCGGACACGATCGCCGGGGTCAACGACCTCGTCGTCCCGACGGTCGCCGACATCTGCATCGTCGACGCCGTCAACCAGGGCGAGGTGCAGCGCCTCGCGGTGCGAACGACGGCAGATCTCGATGCGGCCGTGCAGGAGGCGCTCGCGGCGCGGCCGCCCGAGACGGGCCGCAGCTTCGGCGACCTCGAGTACCCCCAGCTCGTGGCGCGCGTCGATGACGCCGCGCTGCGCGCCATCGCCACCGACGAGGCGGATCTCGCCGTGCTGCGCGCGCTGGACGCCAACTCCGGCGTCATCGTGCCGCTGCGCGCCCGCGGGCGCCGGCTGGGCTCGCTGACGCTCATCGTCACCGCGCGCTCCGGACGGTCCTACGACGCCGGCGACCTCGAGTTCGCCCGCGTGCTCGGCGGACGCGCAGCCCTGGCGCTCGACAACGCGGGCCTGTTCGTCGAGCTCGAGACGATCGAGGCGCAGCTCACCGCGGCGCTGTCGACGCTCGCCGAGGCGGTCACCGTGCAGCGGACCGACGGGGTCCTCATCTACGCCAACGAGGTCGCGGCGCGGATGCTCGGCTTCGCGACGACGCAGGAGCTGCTCGCGGTCGGCGTCGACGAGGTCGGCCTGGCCTTCGAGACGACCCGCGAGGACGGGACGCCGCTGCGCGTCGACGAGCTCCCCGGGCGCCAGGTCATCGCGGGCACCCGCGCGCCCGCGCCGCTCATCCTGCGGGTCGTCGAGCGCCGCAGCGGCGAGCTGCACTGGCGCGTGGCGAAGGCCTCCGGCGTCTATGACTCCGACGACCGGCTCAAGCTCGTCGTCAACGTCTTCGAGGACATCACCGAGGTCAAGCACGCCGAGCTCACGCAGCGCCTGCTCGCCAGCGCGGGCGAGCTGCTGTCGTCGTCGCTGAACTACGAGCGCACGCTGCAGCAGGTCGCCGAGCTCGCGGTCCCGCAGCTCGCCGACTGGTGCGTCGTCAGCATGCCCGACGGACACGGTCACATCGTGGGCGTCGCCGTCGCCCACGTCGACCCGGCGAAGGTCGCCCTCGCGCGCAGCATCGGGGAGCGCTACCCGGCGCCGGTGGACGCGCCCGCGGGCCTCGCGGCGGTCCTGCGCGACGGCAAGCCGCTGCTGCTCGACGAGATCACCGACGAGGTGCTGGCGTCGGTCGCGCTCGACGCCGAGCACCTCGAGCTGCTGCGCAGCATCGGCTTGCGCGCCGGGCTGACGGTGCCGATGACGGCGGGCGGCAAGAACGTCGGAGCGCTGACGCTCGTCAACTCCGAGTCGGGTCGCGGCTTCGCCGAGACCGACATCCCGCTCGCGGCCGAGATCGCGCGCCGTGCCGGCAGCGCGATCGAGAACGCCCGGCTGTACACCGAGCGCTCGAGCATCGCGCGGACGCTGCAGACGAGCCTGCTGCCCGGCCGGCTGCCGCGGATGCCGGGCTGGAGCTCCGCGACGCTGTACCGGCCCGCGGGCGAGCAGAACTGGGTCGGCGGCGACTTCTACGACGTCTTCGCCGTGCGCGGCGGCTGGTGCGCGATCGTCGGCGACGTGGCGGGGCGCGGCGCGGCGGCGGCGGCGCTGACGGGCCTCGCGCGGCACACCCTGCGCACCGCCGCGCGGCTGCTCGACGACCCGCTGGCGGCGATCGGCACGCTCAACGACGAGCTGCTCGCGCGCGACGTGATGTCGCTGTGCTCGGTGGCGGCGGTGCTGCTCGCCGGCGACGAGGACGGCCGGGCGACCGCCGAGCTCGTCTGCGCCGGCCACCCGCTGCCGCTGCGCGTGCGCGGCGGCGCGGTGCGGCCGCTGGGGAGCTTCTCGCCGATGCTCGGCGCCTGCCGCGTCGACGAGTGGGAGCGCACGACCGTGGCGCTCGAGCCGGCCGACGTGCTCGTGCTCTTCACCGACGGGGTCTTCGACGCCGTCGGCGAGGACGGGCGCTTCGGCGAGGATCGCCTCGAGCAGACGCTGCGCGGCGCGACGGACGCCGACGATGCGGTGGCCCGGATCGACGCCGCGCTGTCGGCGTTCGCGGTCCCCGAGCAGGGCGACGACACGGCCGTCCTCGCCGTCCAGCGGGCGCCGGTCGCTGCCGTCGCGCCGCGCCCGCGCCGGGCGTCGCGATGAGCGCGGCGACTCCCTGCGCGAACGCTACCGTTGGCACATGACCACGATCGCCTCCGCCACGCTGTCCAACGGCCTGCCGCTGCATCGAATCGGTATCGACGGGACCCGCGCCGTCACGATCCTCGTCGCGTTCGACGCCGGCGCGCGGACCGAGCGTCCCGAGGAGAACGGCATGGCGCACTTCCTCGAGCACCTCGTCTTCAAGGGCGGCGAGAAGTTCCCCCACTACCGCGACGTCAACGAGACGGCGGAGAAGCTCGGCGGGTCGCTGAACGCCTACACCTCGCATGACCTCGTGGCGTTTCACATCACCGTGCGCGCGGAGGCGGCCGTCGACGCCGCCGACCTGCTGACGGACTTCGCCGGGCGCCCGCACATCGACGCCGACGAGCTCGACCGCGAGCGCGGCGTCGTCATCCAGGAGATCCAGCGCTACAAGGACGAGCCCTCCTCGGTCGCCGAGGAGCTCATCGACCGGGCCGCCTTCGGCGAGCACCCGCTCGGTCGCTCGGTGCTCGGCCCCGAGGAGCATCTGCGCACGTTCTCGCGCGACGCGATCGTCGCATTCCGCGAGCGCCGCTGGGCCGGCCAGCGCGGCGGGGCGTTCGTCGTCGGCAACCTCGAGCACGTGCCCAACGGGCAGTTCGACGCGCTCTTCGAGCGCTTTCCGGACCTCACCGAGCCGGAGTCCTTCGAGCCCGCGCCGGCATTCGAGCCGACGGTGATCGTCGAGCGCCGCGACACGAACCAGTCGCACCTGCGGATGTCCTATCGCCCGCGGGTCGACGTCACGCAGCCCGGGCAGCGTGCCGCGCTCTCGATCTACTCGACGCTGCTCGGCGGCTCGATGAGCTCGCGCCTGTTCGACGAGATCCGCGAGCAGCGCGGCCTCGCCTACTCCGTGCACGCGACGGCGCACGCCCACGCCGACGTGCCGCTGCTGCAGCTCAGCGCGGGCCTGGACTCGACGAAGTGCATCGAGGCGTACCGCCGGATGCGCGAGATCGTCGGCGAGCTGCGCGAGGACGGGCCGACCGAGGCCGAGGTCGAGCGCGCCCGTGCCTACGCCGCCGGCCGGCGCGTGCTGGCATTCGAGAACACGAACGCCGTCGCGCGCTACGCGGCCGCCCAGTCGATCGTCTTCGGCGAGGAGATCGACCCCGACGGGGCGATCGCCGCGCTCGACGCGGTCACGCTGGACGCCGTGACCGAGGTGGCGCGCGACGTCGCCGACAACCTCGCGATCGCGTGCGTCGGGCCGCATGACGAGGGCGAGTTCGGCTAGGGCCGCGGGCGCTCGTGCGATCCGCGACGCCCCCGTCGCAAGCCGCCGCCCGTGGAGCCTGAGCGCGCGGCCGCGCTGAACCGCGGCGAGCTGGAGCGCTACGTCGGCCGCGTCGGCGACCGCTGGCCGCTGCAGCGCGCCCTGCTGGGCGGCGCGCGCGTCGCCGACGCGCGCGGTGCGCCGCCCCAGCGCGAGCGCGGGCCGGAGTACGTCGTCGTGCTCGTCTCCGAGGCGTTCGCCGGCGTGCCCTGGCTTGAGCGCGTCTACGTCGCCGGCAACCTCTGGGATGCCGCGGAGATGGGCGCCCGCGCCGACGTGCACTGCTACACGCCGCCCGAGCTCGAGCGCAGGGTGCAGCGCCTGCCCGTCGTGCGCGAGGCCGCCGTCGGCGGCCTCGTCCTGCTGGGAGGCGGCGGCGAGGCGGGCTGAGCCGGCGCCCGTGCGGCGCCTCAGTTGAGGTTGCCGCAGAGGTTCAGGCCGTACTGGATCGCCAGCGCGTCGGACTGCGCGCGCGCCGCCCGGAACGCGTCCAGCGCGCCGCGGACCTCGGTCCCGGCGCGCGTCAGCGCCCTGGCGTTCTGCGTTTGCGCGGCCGTCAAGAAGCGATCGGACGCCGCGCGCAGCTTGGCGATCGCCGGGTCCGCGGCGCGGACCGAGGCCACGAACGCCTCGGCCTCGCGGCGATCGGGCTGCGTCGCGGGCAGCTGCACCTTCGCGAGCTCGTCGGCGAGCTCGCCGTAGCGGTCGGCGAGGATCGTGTTCGCCCTGGCGATCTGCGACGCCGTCCGGGGGTCGCCCTCGCCGTCCTCGGCGAGCTTGACGGCGACGTTCTGACAGACGCCGTCGGCGGCGGAGATGAAGCCCTCCTTCGTCTGCGGCGCCGGCTCGCCCCCGCATCCGAGCAGCACGACGCCGAGCAGCACGACGACGGGCTGGAGTCCTCGGACCATCGCGCCAGGGTAGCCGCCGGTGCGCGCCGCCGGCCCCGGCCGCCCCGCCGGCTAGGAGATCGCGATCATCCGCTCGATCGGCACCCGCGCGCGCTCGGCGACGTCGGGCGCGACCTTGACGACGTGGACGAGGTCGCGCAGCGCGTCGCGCAGCTTGGGCAACGTGATCATCTTCATGTACGCGCAGGCGGCGCGCTCGTTGGCGGCGATGAACTCGGTGTCCGGCGCCGCCGCGCGCAGCGGGTGCAGCATCCCGATCTCGGTCGCGACGATCGCCGTCCGGCCGGGCTCGGCCGAGCCGGCGTACCGCAGCATCCCGCCGGTCGAGAGCATGTGGACGCCGTCGGCGTCGACGTCGCCGGCGCCGACGTACTCCATGACCGAGGTCGTGCAGCCGCACTCCGGATGGATGAGGAAGTCGGCAGCGGGGTGCTCGGCGCGCACGCGCTCGATGTCGCTGGGCCTGATCCCGGCGTGCACGTGGCACTCCCCGTCCCAGACGTGCAGCGACCGGCCGATCCGGCGCTCGACGTAGGCGCCGAGGAACATGTCCGGCCCGAAGAGGATCTCGGTGTCCGGCCCGTGCTCGCGCAGGATGTGCTCGACGACCGAGACGGCGTTGGCCGACGTCACGCAGTAGTCGGTCATCGCCTTGATCTCGGCCGTCGTGTTGACGTACATGACGGTGATCGCGCCGGGATGCTCGGCCTGCCACGCGCCGAGCTGCGCGGGCGTGATCGCGTCGGCCAGCGAGCAGCCGGCGTCGAGGTCGGGGATGAGCACGGTCTTGTCGGGCGCCAGGACCGACGCCGTCTCGGCCATGAAGTGCACGCCGCAGAAGGCGATCACCGAGGCCTCGCCGGCGGCCGCCTGGCGCGAGAGCCCGAGCGAGTCGCCGACGAAGTCCGCGACGTCCTGGATCTCGGGCAGCTGGTAGTTGTGGGCGAGGATGACCGCGTCGCGCCGCTCGGCGAGCGCGCGGACCTCGGCCTGCAGTTCGGCGACGTCGTAGAGCTGGAGAAGGGTCATGGCAGCGCCTCCATGAGCAGCGACAGGTCCAGGGCGGGCGCGGAGTGCGTGAGCGCCCCGATCGAGATCCAGTCTACGCCGGTCTGCGCGTGGTCTCGCAGCGTGTCGAAGCCGATCCCGCCGCTGGCCTCCAGGCGCGCCCGGCCGGCGACCTGGGCGACGGCGGCGCGCAGTTCGGCGGGATCCATGTTGTCGAGCATGATCCGCGTCGCGCCGGCCGCGAGCGCCTCCTCGACCTCGGCCGGCGTCGTGCACTCGACCTCCAGGGGCAGGTCGGGCGAGGCGGCAGCGGCGGCGCGCACGGCGGCGCCGACCCCGCCGGCCAGCGCGGCGTGGTTCTCCTTGATGAGCACCATGTCGTACAGGCCCGAGCGGTGGTTGACGCCGCCGCCGGCCGCGACCGCGGCCTTCTCCAGCGCGCGCAGCCCGGGGGTCGTCTTGCGCGTGTCGAGGATCTGCGCGCCGGTGCCCTCGACGGCGCGCACGCAGCGTGCCGTCAGGGTCGCGACGCCCGACAGCCGCTGCAGGAAGTTCAGCGCGGTGCGCTCGGCGCCAAGCAGCGCGCGAGCGTCGCCGGTGGCCCGCAGGACGGGCGCCGGCGGCTCGCGCCACCGGCCCTCGGCGCCGAGCCGCTCGAGCTCGACGGCCGGATCGAGCAGCCTGAACGCCGCCTCCGCGGCCTCGATCCCGAACACGACGCCGGCGGCCTTCTGCGTGATCGTCGCGACCGCGCGCGTGCCCGCCGGCACGGTCGCCGCGCTCGTCACGTCACCGTCGCCGACGTCCTCGGCGAGCGCGCGCGCGACGAGCTGCTGGAGGGTCTGGGATCCGCTGGTCACGAGATGGCGCAGGATATGGGGGTAGATGTGCGCCATGGCCGACCCCCCCGCGTCCGCGGCGATCGATCTCGATGCCTGGCTGCCCGAGCCCGAGATCGTGACCCGCCACCGGCGCGTGGCCTCGGCCGGCCCGGATGCCCTGTGGGCCGCCGCCCGCGGCGTCCGGCTCGACCACGCCGGCACGATCGGCCGGCTCGTGCGCTGGCGGATCCCCGGCGTGCCGCCCGACCAGTCGTTCATGGGCCTGCTCGCGGAGGATCCGTTCACCGTGCTCGACGAGGGCCCGCACCACTCGATCTCGGGGTTGTGCGGGCGCATCTGGACGCTCGCGCGCGACTACGCCGAGCTCGGCGGTCCCGAGGACTTCCTGGCCTGGAGCGCGCCGCGGACCGTGCGCGTCCTGTTCGCCCACTGGGTCGTCCCGGCCGCCGATGGGCGCAGCGCGCTGCACAGCGAGGCGCGCGTCGGCCCGACCGACGCGATCGCGACGCTGCGCCTGCGCGCGCTGTGGCTCGCGGTCGGCCCGTTCGAGCGCCTGATCGGCGCCGAGCCGCTCTCGCTCGCGGTGGCGCGCGCCGAGTCGGCCGCATCCGCCTGAGAGGATGGTGGGCATGGCCGCATCCGACGCCCTCGCCGCGCTCCTGGCGGGCGGCGCGCGGCCGCCGTGCTACGTCGCGAGCCCGCTGGGGTTCTCGGAGGCGGGCCGCGACTACTACGCGACGCGCTACCTGCCGGCGCTCGCCGAGCACGTCGAACCGATCGATCCGTGGTCGCTGACGCAGGCCGAGGAGTTCGCCGCCGCGGCGCGGGAGGACCGCCTTCACGCGTTCGGGATCGACGTCGGCGCCCGCAACGCCGCGGCGATCCGCGGCGCGCGCATGCTCGTCGCCCAGCTCGACGGCCAGGAGGTCGACGCGGGCACGGCCGCCGAGGTCGGCTACGGCGCCGCGCTCGGGCTGCCCTGCCTCGGCGTGCGCAGCGACCTGCGCGCCAGCGGCGAGCCGGGGATGCGCGTCAACCTCCAGCTCGAGGCCTTCGTCGTGCTGTCGGGCGGGTTCGTCGCGCGCTCGCTCGACGAGCTCGTGCGGCGGCTCGCCGAGCTGCGCGCGGCGTAGCGGCCGGCTCCGGCAGGGGGTGGTGGACGTTGCGGCGCTCAGCGCGACGCAACGTCCACGACCCCGCTCAGCGCGAGGCGCTCCTGAGCAGATAGGCGCGCACGAACCCGTCGAGGTCGCCCTCGAGCACGCGGTTGGCGTCGCCCATCTCGTGATCGGTGCGGTGGTCCTTGACCATCGTGTACGGATGCAGCACGTAGGAGCGGATCTGCGAGCCGAAGTTGACGTCCTGCGCCTCGCCCTTCTCCTTGGCGAGCTCCTCGGCGCGCTTTCGCTCCTCGAGCTCGACGAGCTTGGAGCGCAGCATCCTCATCGCCGTCTCGCGGTTCTGCGTCTGCGAGCGCTCGTTCTGGCACTGCACGACGATCCGCGTCGGCTTGTGCGTGATGCGCACCGCCGAGTCGGTCTTGTTGACGTGCTGGCCGCCGGCCCCGGAGGCGCGGTAGGTGTCGACCTGCAGGTCGTCGGGCTCGATCGCGACCTCGGCCGCGTCGTCGATGACCGGCGCGACCTCGACGCCGGCAAACGACGTCTGGCGGCGGTTGGCGGAGTCAAACGGCGACAGGCGCACCAGCCGGTGCACGCCCTTCTCGGCCCCGTACAGGCCGTAGGCGTTCTCGCCCTCCGCGCGGAAGGTCGCCGACTTGATGCCGGCCTCCTCCCCCGGGCTCGCCTCCAGCAGCTCGACCTTGAAGCCGCGCCGCTCGGCCCAGCGCATCTGCATGCGCAGGACCATCTCGGCCCAGTCCTGCGCGTCGGTGCCGCCCGCCCCGGCGTTGACGGTGACGAGCGCGTCGCCGGCGTCGTAGCGGCCGGAGAAGAGCCGCTGCTCCTCCAGCGCGGCGAGCCGCAGCTCGATCGGCGCGAGCTGCCCCTCGAGCTCGGCCGCGATCTCCTCGTCCTCCTCGGCCATCTCGGCAAGCGAGGCGAGATCCTCGACGTCGGCCTCGAGCGAGCGGAACTCGTCGAGGCGGCGCGTCGCGCGGGCGTGCTCGGCGCTGACCTTGGCGGCGTTGTCCTGGTCGTCCCAGAAGCCGGCGGTCGACATCTCGCCCTCCAGCGCGGCGGTGCGCTCGCTCAGCTGCGCCGGGTCAAAGGTAGTCCGCGAGCAGAGACATCTGCGCGCGGATCGCAGCAAGGCGCTGCGGGGTGCCCTCGGGTGCCGGCGTCGTGGCCATGCGGCCAGGATAGAGCGGGGCGCCGGCGCGGCCCGCTTCAATGTCCCGATGGATCCCAACGCGGTGCTCGGCCTCGGGGCGGACGCGTCCGTCGACGAGGCCGCGCGCGCCTACCGCGAGCTCGCCAAGCGCTGGCATCCCGACCGCGCGGGCGAGGACGGCGTCGCGCGGATGATCGAGCTCAACGTCGCCTACGAGCTCGTCCGCTCCGCGCACCGGCCGCGGGCGGGCGGGCGGGCCGCGACGCCAGCCCGCGCCGGCGGCGCGGGCGGCTGGCTGCCCGAGGCGATCCGACGGGCGCTCGGGCGCGAGCTGCTCGACGTCCTCGAGCGCGGCGAGCCGGTGGCGCTCGTGACGCCCACCGCGACCTGGGCGAGCCCGAGCACGCTGCTGGCGGTGACCGACCGGCGCCTGCTGTGGCTGCTCGACGACGCCGTCGGCAACCGCGTGCGCTCGCTGCGCTTCCGCGACACCGAGCACGCCGAGCAGCAGCTCGTCTGGCCGCGACGCAGGCGGGCGAGGCTGCGCGTCCAGCCGCGCTACGGAGGCCGGCGCTGGACGTTCACCGACCTGCGCCCGGCGACCGCCGCCGCGATCGCCGGGCACGTGCGCGCGGGGCTCCCGCGGCCGCCGCAGCGCCCGTGAGCCGAGCGGCGCGGAGCCGGCGGTAGCGGTTCGGCTCACGGGCGCGAGCGGTTGGCTACGGGCGCGGCGCGGGCTTGCGGCGTCCGGGCGGCGGGTACGGTGTCCGGTGCCAGCATGGGCGCAGCACCCTCACCGAGCCTCGTCGCGATCCCGCGGCTCCCGCGGCCGCGCGGACCGCTCAGCGCGCTGCTGCTCGAGCACCTGCCGATGGCCCCGCATGACCTGCCGTGCCCGGACGACGTCGCCCGCTCGGAGGACCCGCTCGGCGACGAGGATCTGCAGCTCGCCCTGTACGTGCTCTACGAGCTGCACTATCGCGGCTTCGCCGGCGTCGACGCCGAGTGGGAGTGGAACCCGTCGCTGCTCGGGCTGCGGCGCTCGCTCGAGGACGCGTTCGAGGCCGGGCTGACGGCGCTCGTCGGAGCACCCGGTGAAGCTGCGGTCGGCGCCGAGCGGATCGACGTCGCGCTGCACGAGATCGCCGACGCCGACGACGCGCCGTCGCTGGCGCGCCACATCGAGTTCCGCGCCGACACGGATGAGTTTCGCGAGGCGCTCGTCCACCGCTCGGCCTACCAGCTCAAGGAGGGCGACCCGCACTGCTGGGCGGTTCCGCGCCTCTGGGGCGTGCCGAAGGCGGCGCTGACCGAGATCCTCGCCGACGAGTACGGCGGCGGCCGTCCCGGGCGGATCCACTCGCAGCTGTTCGCCGACGTCATGGACAGCGCCGGCCTGGACGCCTCCTACGGCGCCTACCTCGACGAGATCCCCGGCGTGACGCTCGCGACGGTGAACCTCATGTCGTGGCTGGGCCTGCACCGCCGCTGGCGCGGCGCGATCGTCGGCCACTTCGCGGTCGCGGAGATCACCTCGGCGGTCCCGATGGGGCGCTGGGCCAACGGCGTGCGCCGGCTGGGCTTCGGCGAGCGCACGACGGCGTTCTACGACGAGCACGTCCTCGCGGACTCCGTGCACGACAACGTCGCCGGCGTCGACCTGGCCGGCGGTCTCGTCCGCCAGGATCCCGGCCTCGCCGCCGAGGTGCTGTGGGGCGCGCGCGCCTTCCTCGCGCTCGAAGGTCGCTGGGCCCGGCACGTGCTCGACGCCTGGAACGCGGGGCGCTCGTCGCTGCTGGCCGATCCGACGCCGGCGGCGCCGTCCGCGTAGCGGCGCTTGGCGGTGTCCCTACGACCCGCCGGCCGCGGCGTTCGCCGCCCGCTCGTCCTCGAACCCGCTGGGGGCCTGGAAGCCGATGACCTTGTGGGTGCTGTCGCACAGCGGGCGCATGCGCGACTTGCCACAGCGGCAGAGCGCGACCGTCGGGCGGTCGACGACGATCTCCGCGCCGTCCTGGTCGCGGAAGCGGACGGGGCCGCGCACGAGCAGCGGACCGTTGCGGTAGGGCGTGATGACGACCTCGTCGGCGGACATGCCGTGCTGTTCTACCCGAGTCGCGCGATCGCGTGCAGCACGCCGTCGTCCGCGGGCCGGATGCCGATCCCCCGCGCCCCATCCGAGGGCCGCCCGGAGATGCGCCCACCGTGCGCGCGCCGCTGACGATCGGAGCCGAGGAGGAGTTCTTCGCCGTCGATCCGTCGACCGGCGCCGTGCTCGACGACGCCCGCCCGGTGCTGCGCTCCCCGCGCATCGCCGGCAGTCCGCTCGGCGCGCAGCGCTTCGGCGACGAGCTGCGGATGTGCACGCTCGAGTCCAGGACCGGCGTCTGCCGCGAGCTCGCGGAGGTGCGGCGCCAGCTGCTGGCCCAGCGCGCGATGCTCGTGGCGGCCGGCCGCGACGAGGGCATCGCGATCGCGGCCGCGGGGACGTTCCCGGTCGCCGACTGGCGGACGCTGCGCTTCACGCCGAAGCGGCGCAACGAGGAGGTCGCGGCGCGCTATGCGCGCATGGCGCGCGAGCACGTCGTCTGCGCCTGCCACGTCCACGTCGGCGTCGACGGCCGCGACGCGGCCGTCCAGGTCGCCAACCGCGTGCGCCCGTGGCTGCCCGTGCTGCTGGCGCTGTCGGCGAGCTCGCCGTTCTGGATCGGCGAGGACACCGGCTACGCGAGCTATCGCGCGATCGTCTGGGAGCGCTGGCCGATGGCGGGGATCCCGCCGGAGTTTCGCTCCTACGAGCACTACCGGCAGACCAGCGAGCTGCTGATCGGCGCACGGATCAGCTTCGATGCCGGCCAGGTGCACTGGGACGTCCGGCCGGGGACGGTCCACGAGACGGTCGAGTTCCGCATCGCCGACGCCTGCACGACGATCGACGAGACGATCGTGCAGGTCGCCCTGTCGCGCGCACTCGTGCAGACCGCGCTGGACGAGCTGGCGCGCGGCGCGCCCGGCGCGCTGCTCGACCCGGTCCTGCTGCGCGCGGCGAAGTGGCGCGCGGCGCGCTTCGGCCTCGGCGACGATCTGCTCGACCCCCTGTCGGGCGCGCTCGTCGCGGCGCCGGCACTGCTGCAGACGCTGCTCGAGCACGTGCGTCCGGCGCTGCAGGATGCCGGTGACTGGGACGAGGTCACGGCGCTGCTCGCGGCGTCCGGCCAGCGCACGTCGGCCGATCGCCAGCGCGGCGCGGTCGCCGACGGCGGCGGCGACATCGCCGCCGCCGGCGCGCTGCTCGTCGCGCAGACGGCGGCCCGGTAGCACCGCGGCGCGGGGGCTCAGGCGTGGTGGCGGCGCGGCTCGTCGGGCAGCACGAGGACGCGGACGGGGACGCTCCAGGGCGCGTCGAGCGCGTCGAGCGCGACGCTCGGCGAGCGGCACGCGCGGCGCATGAGCTCCAGCAGCTCGGCGGGCGCCGGTCCCGTCGCGCCGGCGCCGGCACGCCGGCAGGAGAGCGCCATGACGACGTAGTGCACGACGCCGTCGGCGGTCCGCAGCAGCGGCCCCTCGCCGCTTGCCTCCAGCTCGAGCACCCGCGCGGCGTTGTGCACCGTGTGCTGCCCGAGCCGCAGCGCGCTGAGCGTGACCGCGCTGATCGCGTAGCCGTCGGCGGCGAGCAGCTGCGCCGCGATCCGCGGGCACGAGTAGCTGCCGAGCGTGATCGCGAGGTCCGCTGCCATCCGCGCCGCGTGACGGATGACGATCCGCGCCGGCGCCAGCCCGTCGGGCCCGCCGTCGATCGACACGCGCGCGGGCGCCGGCCGCGGCGCCAGCGGGACGTACGGCGGGTTGCTCGTCACGACGTCCGGCGGCCCGTCGAACGGACAGCCGGCGACGAGCTGCGCCGGCGACGACGACCCGTAGTCGGCGACGGCGAACGTCGTGCCCCCCGCCCCCGCGCTGCGCTGCGTGGCCCACGCGACGCTCTGCGGCGAGATGTCGACGCCGTGCACGTGCCCGGCGCCGGCGCGCACGAGCGCCCGCGCGCTGGCCCCGCTGCCGCAGCCGAGGTCGAGCACGGTGCAGCCGGCGGCGAGGAGGTCCGCCGTCGCCCAGATGCCGGCCTCGGTGTCGACCGGATCGAAGAACACGCCGGGCCGATCGGGCGGCAGCAGGTCCGCGCCGGCGAGGTGCTCGTAGGCGCGGACGCGCCGCGGGCCGCCGGGCGCGGTCACGAC
Source organism: uncultured Solirubrobacteraceae bacterium (assembly GCA_963722455.1). GTDB lineage: Bacteria > Actinomycetota > Thermoleophilia > Solirubrobacterales > Solirubrobacteraceae > CADCVQ01. The sequence continues at coordinate 429,878 of CAVRMD010000001.1, read as the reverse complement.
GCCGGGGCCGACCGCGCCGGAAGGCACCACTCGAGGACCGCCAGCGCGGAGTGGTACTTGTTGGCCGCCTGCGCGAACGCGATGCTGCGCGGGCCCTCGAGCACGTCCGCCGTCACCTCCTCGCCGCGGTGGGCCGGCAGGTCGTGCATGAAGCGCGCCCGCGGCCAGCGGGCCATGAGCGCGCCGTCGACGCGGAAGGGCTCGAAGCGCGCTCGCCAGTCGGGGTCGGGCTTGACGGTGCCCGTCGTCTGCCAGCGCGTCGTGTAGACGAAGTCCACGTGCTCGGGCAGCTGGGCGAGGTCGTGGCGCTGCTCGACGCTGCTGGCGCAGCGCTGCGCCCGCAGCTCGGCGAGACGCAGCGTCTGCGCCGGCAGGCCGTAGCCCGCGGGGGTCCTGAGGTGCAGCTGCGTGCCGGCGAAGCGCGCCAGCGCCAGCGCGAGCGCCGCCGCCGTGTTGTTGCCCTCGCCGAGGTAGAGCACGCGGGCGCCCTCGACGCGCCCGGCGTGGCGGCGGATCGTCGCGAGGTCCGCCAGCGCCTGGGTCGGGTGCTCGTCGGCGCTCATCGCGTTGATCACCGGCATCGCGCCCTGCGCGGCGAGCTCGCGCAGATCGGCCGGAGCGCCGGCGGTGCGCGTCACGAGCGCGTCGACCATGCCGGCGAGCACGCGGCCGGTGTCGGCGTGCGTCTCGCCGGTGACGAGCTGCAGGTCGTCGGGCCCGTAGGAGATGATCTGCGCGCCCAGGCGCAGCGCGGCCGACGAGAACGCCGTGCGCGTCCGCGTCGAGGACTTCAGGAAGTGCAGCGCGACGATCCGCCCGGCGAGCGCCTGCGGCACGGGCGCGCCCGCGTCGTACGCCGCCGCGCGATCCACGAGCCAGCCGAGCGCCGCGTCGTCGAGGTCCTCGACGGAGATGAGGTGGCGCGGCGCGGTCATCGCCGCAGCGTGACGCCGAGGTCGTCCCGGCGGGCGATCTCGACGACGCGGCCGGCCAGCGCGAGGTCCTCGATCGCCATGCCGAACGGGTTGACGACGATGATCTCGTCGTCGCCGTCGCGTGCCGGGCAGGCGCCGGCGAGCAGCTCGCCGAGGGTCCCGTCGACCGCCCGGGCGCCGTTGCGCGTCTCGCCGGGACCGCTGACGCGGCCGCTGCGCGCGAGCTTGCCCAGCAGGCGCTGGGAGTCCTCGACGACGAGCTTCCAGTCGTCGACGTAGAGACGGTCGGCCCGCAGGTAGGCGTCCTCGTGGAGGTCGTCGAGCGAGACGTTGACGACGACGGCTCCCGGCCGCAGCGCGTCGTAGGCGAGGTAGGGGGTCGTCGTCGTGGTCGCCGTCACGACGATCGTGCCCTCGCCGGCCACGTCGGCGGGATCGTCCACCGCGACGAACTCGGCGTCCGCGTGGCTGCCGGCCAGCTCGTCGACGAGCGCCCGCGCGCGCGCCGCCACGCGATCGCAGACGAGGACCCGCGCGACGTCCAGGTGCTCGAGCATGAGCGTCACGTGCCGGCGCCCGAGCGGACCCGCGCCGACGACGCCGAGGACCGCGTCGCGCGAGCTGCGCAGGCGCTGGGCGGCGAGCGTCGACACCGCGGCGGTGCGCAGGGCGCTGATCGCCGCGACCTGCAGGATCGCCACCGGCCGCGCCGTGACCGGGTCGAAGAGCAGCATGAGCCCGTCGGCTCGCGGCAGCCCGCGGGCCGGGTTCTCGGTGCTGGCGTTGATGATCTTCGTGCCGATGCGCCGCCGCCCCGGCCCGCACAGCATGCCCGGCATGTTGAGCGTGCGCGCCATCCCGCCGCCCTCCGGCGCCCAGCGCAGCGTCGCCTCGCTGGCGACGTGGGCATCGCCGGCCGCGTGGCAGGCCAGCGCCTCGGCGACCGCCGCGAGCGGGTCGATCCGGCCCAGGGCGGCGTCGACCGCGGCGGCGCCGAGATACAGCAGGTCGTCGCCGGGCCGCGTCATCGCGCGACGGCGGCGTCGCTGAACGCCAGGCTGCGCGCATCCGCGTCGGGACGCATGTCGTTCGCGGCCAGCCAGTGCGCGTCGAAGAGCGTATGGGCGTAGTTGGACCCGTCGTCCGGGCAGATGCAGACCGCGCGCGACACGCCGGGGTGCTCGACGAGGAAGCGGCTGCACGCCGCGAGCGCCGCGCCGGACGAGCCGCCGACGCTGATCTGCGCCCCCGACCGCAGCGCGTGGCAGGCGGCGATCGCCTCGCGGTCGCCGACGAGGGCGACGTGGTCGTAGTCGGCGGGCGTGAGAAACGAGGACGGCCGGCTGGAGCCGATGCCGTTGAGCAGCCGGCGCGCCGGCCTGCCGCCGAACGTCCGCGATCCATGGGCGTCGACCGCCACGACCGTCGCCGGCGAGCGCGCCGCGCGCAGGTAGCGCGAGATGCCCGCCAGCGTTCCGCCCGTCGACGTCGCGACGAAGATCGCGTCGAGGTCGGGGCGCTGGGCCAGCAGCTCCGGGCCCGTGCCGTCGAAGTGCGCGGCCGGGTTGGCCGGGTTCTCGTATTGGTCGCAGCACACCATGCGCCGCTGCTGCATCAACCTGCGCACCTCGGCGAGGCGCGTCAGCAGGTAGCCGCCGCCGGCGTCGGGCTCGTCGACCATGACGATCTCGGCGCTCGCCGCCCGCATCCGGTCCGCCAGGCTCGGATCGATCTTCGGGTCGACGACCGCCACGAACCGGTAGCCCCGCTGCTCGGCGATGCGCGCCAGCGCGACGCCGAGGTTGCCCGACGTGGACTCGACGAGCGTGTCGCCCGGCGTGAGCCGTCCCGCGCGCTCGAGGTCGTCGATCAGCGCCACCGCCGTCCGCGCCTTGATCGAGCCGCCCGGATGATGGCCCTCGAGCTTCAGCCCGACGACGCGCCGCACGCCGCCGATCCGCAGCGCGACGTCGACGATCGGCGTGGCGAACGCCGCCGCGCCGCCGGCGGTCGAGCACGGGCCCCGTGCCGTCCTGATGCGGTCTTTCGTGGCCATGGACTGCGACGGGATACCCCGTCGCGCCCATCTCACGCTCGCCCTCAGATGCGCTCCTGCCACGCCGCGGCCGCCCGCGCCACCCGGCGCAGGGCGTCGCGCAAGAGCACGGGGTTGCCCGACCGGCGCGCCGCCGCCAGCGCCCGGAGCGCCTCGGCCAGGACGGCGGGGCCGGCGGGGCCGCCGATCGGTCGGGCCGCGAGCGCGGCGCGCTCGCTGCGCAGCGTGGCGATCGTCGCCTCGGCGCGCTCGAGCTTGGCGGCCAGCCGCTTGGCGGTCGTGCGCGCCTCGGTTGCCTGCGCCCGCGCGACCGCGGCCGCCGCGACCGCGCGCGCCTCGGGGCTCGCGCCGATCCGCCGCGCCCGCTCGGGCTCGTCGGCGCCGCCGCGGCGCCGCGGCCCGGGCTTGGCCGGCTCGTGGCCGGCCGCCCGCAGCGCGGCTGTCAGCGATCCGCCGAACGCGCGCTTGGCGGAGTTCAGCGCGGGCCAGGGCGACCCGTCGCAGCGGCCCGCGCGGTAGCGCTCGACGCGCCACAGCTGGTCCGCCCACCTCGCCGCAGAGGGGTTCCAGTCGGCTGCGCGCGGCGGCTCGCCGTATGTGGCCACCCATTCCTGGATGGCGATGATGATGGATTCGCGGTCCCACCCCGCCGCTCGCCCGCCTCGGGCTCGCTGCGCGGCTCCCGCGATCGTCGCGGGAGCCATGTGATGGACCTCCCGCTAGACCCGCTGAACCGTGGCGCCGGTGCGCACCGCGACCGTCACCCGCAGACGCTGCGGCGCGCGCGCGACGCCGGGGGCGTCGGGCGTGGGCATCGTGACGAGCAAAGAGCGCATGACACGAGTTACCGTAAAGCACCGCGCCGCACCGCGCAAGGCGATCGGGCCGCTCGGGCCGGCGCACGACCCCGTGGGCTGCAACCCACGCCGATAGCCTCGGAGCGGTGCGCTGGATCATCGACGCGATGAACGTCATCGGCACCCGGCCCGACGGCTGGTGGCGCGACCGGCACGCCGCGATGGTGCGCCTCGTCGACCTGCTCGAGCGCTGGTCGGCGGCCGACGGCGACGACGTGACGGTCGTCTTCGAGCAGCCGCCGCGCCCGCCGATCCGCTCCAGCGTCATCGAGATCGCCCACGCGCAGCGCCCGCGACGCAACTCGGCCGACGAGGAGATCGTGCGACTCGTGCGCGCCGACCCCGACCCGAGCGCGGTCCGCGTCGTCACGTCCGACGGCGTGCTCTGCGAGCAGGTCCGCGCGGCGGGCGCGAGCACCTACCCGTCGGCGACGTTCCGCGCCGAGCTCGAGTCGCCGGGCTGAGTCAGTCGAAGACGTCGATCCAGGTGAGCACCCTGCCGCCGCTGCCGAGCGCGACGGGCACGGCGCGGGTCCGGCGCCGCATGCTCGGGTGGCGCTGCAGCGCGGCGCGCACGACCTCGGAGATCTCGCCGAGCGTGGGGCCGGGCGGCCGCTCGTCGACGCGCAGCACGATACCCGTCGACACGAGATGCACGGCGGTGTCGAACATCGACTGCGCCTCGGGCTCCCTGAGCTCGACCGCGTAGCCGCGGGCGCGCAGCCCGTCGACGACGCTCGCGGCGAGCTGCGGGTCGCCCCCTGTGCTGTTGTCGACGACGAGGTGCATGGCTGTGAGCATCGCCCGCGGGCCCGGCGCCGGACGCCGGGCTGCGGCGGTGTCTCGCCTCACGGTACCGCCTGGCGCTCAGATCGCGAGCAGCTGGTGGGCCCCCTCGAGGCCCAGCTGCGCCGTCTCGCCCGCGGCGACGAGCGCGCCCGCGTCGAGCACCACGTAGCGCTCGGCGAGGCGCAGCGCGAGCTCGACGTACTGCTCGGCGATGATGATCCCCAGGCCCTCGCGCTCGTGCAGGCGCACGATCGCCTCCTCGATCTCGGCGACGACCGACGGCTGGATGCCCTCGGTGGGCTCGTCGAAGATGAGCATCCGCGGACGCGTCAGCAGCGCTCGCCCGATCGCGAGCTGCTGCATCTGCCCGCCGCTGAGAAAGCCCGCCGGCTTGCGCAGCAGCTTGCGCAGCGCCGGGAAGATGTCGAGCACCTCGTCGAGCTCGTCGCTGCCGGCGTCGGAGGGCATGACGACGCGCAGGCTCTCCAGCACGGTCAGGCGCGGGAAGCCGACGCGCTCCTGCGGGACGTAGCCCAGGCCCAGGCGCGCGCGGACGTAGGACGGCGCGTGCGTGATGTCCTCGCCGTCGAGCAGGATCCGCCCGCTCGTCGGCTTCAGGACGCCCATGATCGTGTTCAGCAGCGTGGTCTTGCCCACGCCGTTGCGCCCCAGGACGCAGCACGGCGAGCCGACGTCGACGCTCAGCGACACGTCGAACAGCGCCGGCGTGCGGCCGTGGCTGACGGACAGGTTCTCGACGACGAGCTGCATCTATGCCTCCACCTCCACCTGGCCGCGCCCATCGCGCGCGCGGCCGACGTAGACCTCTTGGATCTCCTGATTGGCCTGCACCTCGGCGACCGACGCGCGGTGGCACATGAGGCGGCCCTCGTGCATGACGGTCACGACGTCGGCAAAGCGCCGCAGGAAGTCCATGTCGTGCTCGACGACGACGACCGTGCGCTGCTTTGCGATGACGCTGATGAGCTCGCCGGTGCGCGTGCGCTCCTCGGCGCTGAGCCCGGCGACGGGCTCGTCGAGCAGCAGCAGGCGCGGGTCCTGGACGAGCAGCATGCCGATCTCCAGCCACTGCTTCTGGCCGTGCGACAGGGCGCCGGCCGCAAGCTCGGCCTCGTCGTGCAGCCCGGTCGTCTGCAGCGCGCTGCGCACCGGCTCGGAGATCCCGCGGCGGCGGCGCAGCAGCCCGCCGATCGACATCCGGAAGCTCGCGGCGAGATCGAGGTTCTCGACGACCGTCAGCGCCTCGACGACGGTCGCGGTCTGAAACGTGCGCCCGATGCCCATCCGCACGATCTTCTGCGGCGGCCGGCCGACGAGCTCGACGCCGTCGAAGCGCACCGACCCGCTGCTCGCCGGCGTCAGCCCGGTGATGACGTCGACGAGCGTCGTCTTGCCGGCGCCGTTGGGCCCGATGAGGAAGTGCACCTCGCCGGCGAACGCGTCGACGTCGACGCCGTCGATCGCCTTGAAGCCGTCGAACGAGACGTGCAGGCCGCGGATCTGCAGCAGTGCCTCGGCGGCGGTCATGCCACGCGCTCCAGGGGCGCGGGGGCGGCCTCGACCGGCACGCCGCGCCGGCCCCGCAGCCGCGGCCGCGGCCGCGGCCGGCGACCGCGCAGCAGCTCGCCGAGCCCCGCCAGGCCCTTCGGCGCGACGAGGATGACGAGCACGAACAGCAGCCCCTGCAGGTACGTCCAGGACGCCGGCCAGCGCTCGCTCAGCCCGGTCTTGGCGTAGTTGACGAGCACCGCGCCGAGCGCCGCGCCGGCGAGCGAGGCGCGCCCGCCGACGGCGACCCAGACGACCATCTCCAGCGACGGGACGATCCCCAGCAGCGCCGGCGAGATGATCCCGACGATCGGCACGAACAGCGCCCCCGCGAGGCCCGCCATGCCGGCGGCGGCGGCGTAGGCGATGACCTTGATCGTCGTCGGGTCGTAGCCGAGGAAGCGCACCCGCGTCTCGGCGTCGCGCACGGCCAGCAGCAGCCGGCCGTAGCGGCTGGCGACGAGCTGGCGCGCGAGCAGGTAGACGAGCCCGAACGCCACGACGACGGCGAAGTAGAGGATCCGCCGGCTCGCCGGCTCGGCGAGCGTCAGCCCGAAGAACGACGAGAAGTTCGTCAGCCCGTTCGTGCCGCCGGTCAGGCCCTGCTGGCCGACGAGCAGGATGACGAAGGCGGCCGCGAGCGCCTGGCTGAGGATGGCGAAGTACGCCGTCCGCACGCCGCGGCGAAAGACGAGCAGGCCCAGCAGCGCGGCGAGCGCGACCGGCACGACGATCGCCGCCGCGATCGCGAACCACGCGTGCTGGAAGGGCTGCCACAGCAGCGGCAGCGACTGCACCCCGCTCCAGCTCATGAAGTCCGGCAGCTGGCCCGCGGGCGCCTCGGCGAGCTTGAGGAACATCGCCATGCAGTAGCCGCCGAGGCCGAAGAAGATCCCCTGGCCGAGGACGAGCATCCCGCCGTGGCCCCAGGCGAGCGAGATCCCGACCGCGATGATCGCAAAGCACAGGAACTTCGCCAGCAGCCCGAGCCGGAAGTCCGACAGCACGGCGGGCGCGACGACGAGCAGCGCCGCGGCCGTCGTCGCGAAGCCGATCCAGCCGCGCCCGCGCCCGAAGGCGGGGAGGCGCCCGAGGCTCGTCAGGAGCGCGCTCATGCCAGGCCCCGCGTCTGCACCTGGACGATCCCCTGCGGGCGCCACTGCAGGAAGGCGACGATCGCGAGGAACACGATCACCTTCGCCAGCGACGCCTGCGTGGCGTACTCGGCGAGCGAGTTCAGGATGCCCAGCGCGAAGGCCGCGATGACCGCGCCGCGCAGCTGGCCCAGGCCGCCGACGATGACGACGAGGAACGCGTCGATGAGGTAGTTCAAACCGAGCGTCGGGCCGATCGGCCCGATCAGCGTCAGCGCGACGCCGGCCACGCCCGCCAGGCCCGAGCCGAGGAAGAACGTGCGGCGGTCGATCTTCTTCGTCGCGATCCCGCTGCAGGCGGCGAGCTGGCGGTTCTGGATGACCGCCCGCATGCGCGCGCCGTGCGGCGTGCGCGAGACGAGGTACCAGGCGCCGAACGCGGCGGCCGCGACGAGCGCGATGATGAACAGGCGCGTCGCCGGCATCGAGATGCCCGCGAGCTCGACGCCGCCCTGCAGAAACGACGGGATCGTGACGTCGACGTTCGGCGCGCCGAAGACGTCGCGGGCGACCTGCTGCAGGATGAGGCTCACGCCCCAGGTCACGAGCAGGGTGTCCAGCGGCCGGCCGTAGAGCCGGCGCAGGATGCCCATCTCCATGAGCACGCCCAGCGTGCCGGCGACGAGGAACGCGACCGGCAGCGCGACGACGAACGCGACGCCGATCATGCCCGCGGCGACGAGCCCCTGCAGCACGTACGTCGTGTACGCGCCGGCCATGATGAACTCGCCGTGGGCCATGTTGATGACGCCCATCTGGCCGAACGTGAACGTCAGGCCGAGCGCGATCAACAGCAGGATCGAGCCGATGCTGATCCCGACGAAGATCTGGTTGAGGATGGCCTGCATCGCGTGTGCCCGGGCCCGGCGGCGCGGGGGCGGCGAGCGCCGCCCCCGCGCGTACCGCCGCGTGCTACAGGCCCTTCGCCCAGGCGTAGGTCTTCAGGAACGGGTCGGGCGCGATCGGCCCGTCGGAGGCCGAGACCTCCTGGATCTGGCCGTCGGCCTCGATGACGCCGATCCGGGCGGTCTTGCTGATGTGCTGGTTGGAGCCGTCGACGGTGACCTTGCCCTCGGGGGCGTCGAACGTCAGCCCCTTGGACGCCGCCTTGACCTTCTCGACGTCCGTCGAGCCGGCCTTCTCGACCGCCAGCGCCCAGAGGTGCACGCCGACGTAGCCGGCCTCGATCGGGTCCGCCGTCACGCGGTCGGCGCCGTAGGCCTTCTTGTAGGCGGCGACGAACGCGTCGTTCTTGGCCCCCTTCGTCGTCTGGTAGTAGTTCCACGCGACGAGATGGCCGGTGAGGTTCGCGGGCCCGATCCCCCGCACCTCCTCCTCGGCGACGCTGACCGACAGCACCGGCAGGTCCTTCGCCGTGATGCCCGCGGCCTTGAGCTGCTTGAAGAACGCGACGTTGGAGTCGCCGTTGAGCGTGTTGAAGACGGCGTCGGGCTTGGCCTGCTTGAGCTTGTTGATGACCGTCGAGTACTCGGTGTGGCCGAGCGGCGTGTACTCCTCGCCGAGGATCTGCGTGTCGTTGGCCTTCGCCCAGGCCTTGATCTCCTTGTTGGCCGTGCGCGGGAACACGTAGTCCGAGCCGACGAGGAAGAGCTTCTCGTGGCCCTCCCGATCGAGGTACTCCAGGCCGGGGATGATCTGCTGGTTCGTCGTCGCCCCGGTGTAGAAGATGTACGGCGAGGCCTCCAGGCCCTCGTACTGGACGGGGTAGTACAGCAGCGCCCTGTTGCGCTCGAAGACGGGCAGCATCGCCTTGCGGCTCGCCGACGTCCAGCCGCCGAACGTCGCGGCGACCTTGTCGACGGAGATGAGCTTCTGCGCCTTCTCGGCGAACGTCGGCCAGTCCGAGGCGCCGTCCTCGACGACCGGCTCGAGCTGCTTGCCGAGCACGCCGCCGGCGGCGTTGATCTCCTTGATCGCGAGCAGCTCGGCGTCCTTCACCGAGACCTCGCTGATCGCCATCGTCCCGCTGAGCGAGTGCAGCACCCCGACCGGGATCGTGTCGGCGGACGCGCTGGCGTTGCCGGCGGCGCCGGTCGTCGTCTGCGACGAGCCCCCGCACCCGGCGGCCACCGACGCCACCGCGACGACCGCTGCGCCCAGGCGCCAGCGGCGCGCCCACCCTCCCCCGTTGTCGGGACGATCCATGAGACCCCCTCAGGTCATCCGCGCGGCCCGCCACCCGGGCTCGCGACGCCAGCAACCGTATGACCGGCCCGGAGGTCCCAATATGGCCCTGAGGCCAAGAAACGACGCCCCGGCTAGACCTCGTGGAGCGTCGCCGCGCAGCGGCTCAGGAGCCGTGGCACTTCTTGAACTTCTTGCCCGACCCGCACCAGCAGGGGTCGTTGCGGCCGATCTGCTCCTCCTCGGCCAGCACGCGCTGCTCGACCGGCGGCGGCAGCTCGCCGCCGTCCTCGTCGTAGTAGGCCTCGCCGACCGCGGTGGCGCCGCCGGCGGCGGCGATCGCCAGCGCGCTGGGCTGCTCGGCCGCGCCGCCCGAGTAGGAGACGCGGCCCGGACGCGTCGACGAGCTGCTCGTGTCGAAGAGCTGCTCGGGGTCCTCGTCCTCGTCGACGGCCTCGAACTCGAGGTTGAACACCATCCGCGTGAAGTCCGCCCAGATCGTGTTCATGAGGTCGGCGAAGAGCGTGAAGGCCTCGTTCTTGTACGCCACGATCGGCTCGATCTGGGCGAAGCCGCGCAGGTGGATGCCCTCGCGCAGGTAGTCCATGTCGTAGAGGTGCTCGCGCCAGCGCGTGTCGATGAACTGCAGCAGCAGGTAGCGCTCGACGGCGCGCATGATCTCGTCGCCGAGCTCGGCCTCGCGCTCGTCGTAGAGCGCGATCGCCTCCTCGGTGATCTTGGCGATGAGCAGCTCGCGGTCGGTGTTCTCGGGCGTGAGGTCGTCGGCGGCGAGCATCTCGACGGGGAAGATGTCGTCCAGCGCGGTGACGAGGCCGTCCAGGTCCCAGTCCTCGATGAAGTCGCCGGGCGTGAAGTCGCCGATCGTGCGCTCGATGACGTCGCCGATCTGCTCGCGCACCTGGGCGCTCATGTCCCGGCCCTCGAGGATCTCGTTGCGGAACTTGTAGACGATGCGGCGCTGCTCGTTCATGACGTCGTCGTACTCGAGCACGCGCTTGCGCTGCAGGAAGTTCTGCTCCTCGACCTTCTTCTGGGCCTTCTCGATCTGCTTGGAGAGCATGCCGGCCTCGATCGGCTCCTCGTTGCCCTCCTCGTCGATGGTGCCCAGCCGGTCGAGGATCTTGTAGATCCGGTCGCCGGCGAAGAGGCGCACGAGGTCGTCCTCGGCCGAGAGGAAGAAGCGCGACTCGCCGGGGTCGCCCTGGCGGCCGGAGCGGCCGCGCAGCTGGTTGTCGATGCGCCGCGACTCGTGGCGCTCGGTGCCCACGATGTACAGGCCGCCGGCCGCCAGCACCTTCTCGCGATCCTGCTCGACGCGCCGCTCGATCGACGGGAGGATCTCGGCGAAGCGCTCGTCGTAGTCCGGATCGCCGGGCCTGAGGCCGAGCTTGGCCAGCTCGACCTGCGTCAGGTGCTCGGCGTTGCCGCCGAGCTTGATGTCGACGCCGCGGCCGGCCATGTTCGTCGCGATCGTGACGGCGCTCGACTGGCCCGCCTCGGCGACGATCTCGCCCTCGCGCTGGGCGAACTCGGGCTTGGCGTTCAGGACGGTGTGCTTGACGCCGGCCTTCGTGAGGATGCCCGACAGCAGCTCGGAGACCTCGACGGAGACGGTGCCCACGAGGACGGGCTGGCCGGTCCTGTGGCGCTCGATGATCTCGCGGCTGACCGCGCTCCACTTGCCGCCCTTGGTCTTGTAGACCTGATCGTTGCGATCCTGGCGGACCATCGACCGGTTCGTCGGGATCTCGACGACGTTGAGCTTGTAGATCTTCATGAACTCGGTCGCCTCGGTGAGGGCGGTGCCGGTCATGCCCGCGAGCTTTTCGTACAGGCGGAAGTAGTTCTGCAGCGTGATCGTCGCGAGGGTCTGGTTCTCCTCCTGGACGTGCACGCCCTCCTTGGCCTCGATCGCCTGGTGCAGGCCCTCCGACCAGCGCCGGCCCTCGAGGATGCGCCCCGTGAACTCGTCGATGATCATGACCTCGCCGTCGACGACGGCGTAGTCGACGTCGCGGCGGTACAGCGACTCGGCCTTCAGCGCCTGCTGGAGGTGGTTGACGAGCGGGCCGTTCTCGGCGCGGTACAGGTGCGAGATGCCGAGGAAGCGCTCGGCCTTGGCGACGCCCTGCTCGGTCACCGAGACGGTCTTGTGCTTCTCCTCGAACTCGTAGTCGTAGTCGGCGACGAAGTCCTTCTTCAGCCGCGGGTCCATGTTCTCGGGCTTCTTGCCGGCCGCCATCCGCTTGGCGAGCTTGGCGAACTGGCCGTACATGTCGCCCGCCGCCTCGGGCGAGCCGGAGATGATCAGCGGCGTGCGCGCCTCGTCGATGAGGATGTTGTCGACCTCGTCGACGATCGCGTAGGGATGGCCGCGCTGGACCTTCTCCTCGAGCGCCGCGGCCATGTTGTCGCGCAGGTAGTCAAAGCCGAACTCCGAGTTGGTCCCGTACGTCACGTCGGCGCCGTAGGCGACGTGCTTGTCCTGCACGCCCTGCATGTTCTGCAGCACGCCGACGTCGACGCCGAGCGCGTTGTAGATCGGGCTCATCCACTCGGCGTCGCGGCGGGCGAGGTAGTCGTTGACGGTCACGACGTGCACGCCGGTGCCGGGCAGGGCGTTGAGCACGACCGCGAGCGTCGCGGTGAGCGTCTTGCCCTCGCCGGTCCGCATCTCGGCGATGGAGCCGTTGTGCAGGACCATCGCGCCGATGAGCTGCACGTCGAAGTGGCGCATCCCCATCTCGCGCTTGCCGACCTCGCGCACGACGGCGAACGTCTCGGGCAGCAGGTCGTCGAGCTTGGCCCCGTTGCGGGCCTGCTCGCGCAGCGCGCCGGCGCGCTCGCGCAGCTCCTCGTCGGACTCCAGCTCGAGCTCAGGCTCGAAGTCGTTGATGCGCGCGACGCGCTTCTCGAACTGCTTGAACTGCTTGGCTTCGCCCATCCGGAGGGCGCGGTCCAGGAGAGCCATGCGGCTGAGGATACCGACGCGGCGGGGGTCGCCCGCCGCGTCGGCGAACGGCTGTGGACGCGGTCGTCAGACGGCCGGCTGCGGCGGTGCGCCGCGCGCCTCGCGGCGCCGGCGGCGCTTCTCGCGGTCGCGTTTGACCTGGCGCGCGAGGTCATCCGAGCAGAGGCGGATCGCGTGCTTCATCTCGCGCGACGCGCATTCGGCGTGCAGCGTGATGCGCTTGAGGTACAGGGTGACCGCGGCGACCTGCGACTCCGCGATCGCCGGGTTGCGCTCCTCGCGCAGCTCGACGTCCATGCGGGCCAGGTCCGAGACCTGGGCGGCGACCTTGCGGAACTTGCGCTCCACCAGCTCGCGCAGCTCGTCGTTGACGGGGACGTTGCGGCCCTTGACCTCGATCATCATCACGAAGTCCTCTCTGTCGAACGGACGTGCAGAGATCGATGGTACGCGCGCGGCCGGTCGTGTCAACAGGTCCGATCGTCCAGGGTCCGCGCCCACGACAGCGCCACGATGGACCGGCTGCCGGCCGCGCGGAGCGCCAGCGCGCAGGCCTGCAGCGTCGCCCCCGTCGTGTGCACGTCGTCGACGAGGACGACCCGCGCGGGCGCCGCGCACCGCGCCCGGAAGTCGAGCGCGAGCGGATCGCGGCGCTGCGCGCGACCCGCCCCGAGCTGCTGGGAGGCGCGCCCGCCGCGGCGCAGCGCGCGCACGAGCGGCATGCCCGTGCGCCTGGCGAGCGCGGCGGCGACGAGCTCGGCGGGGTCAAACCCGCGCGCGCGGCGGCGGCGCGGATGGGCGGGGACCGCGACGATCGCCGCGCCCGCGGGCAGCGCGGCGGCGGCGGCGATCTGCGCCGCCATGACGTCGGCCAGCGGGCGCGCCGCGGCGAACTTCAGCGCCAGCAGCGCGCGGCGGGCGGCGCCGTCGTAGGCGACGGCGGCCCACGCGGCGTCGAAGGCGGCGCCGGTCGCCGGGCAGCGCCCGCGGGCATGCGGCAGCGGCAGCGCGCAGCGCGGGCAGCGCGGGTCGGGCAGCCACGGCAGCGCCCGCCGACAGCCCGCGCACAGCACGCCGCTCGCGCGCGCCGCCGGCGCGGCGCAGACGACGCAGCGCGGCGGGACGAGGAGGGCGACGAGCTCGTCGGCGAGCGCCATCGTCCGATCTTCGCGGCGCGGGTGTTGCGGCGGGCGCGCGGACTGCCACAATCGCGCTCATCCTCTCCGCGCCGCTCGCCGTCTCGCCGGACGCCTCGTGGACCTTCGCGCCCGTCCCGCTCGTCCTGCTGGCCGCGCTCGCGGTGCTCTACGTGCGCCGCTGGCGCGAGATCGACGGCTCGCCCGCCCGCCTGGCGAGCTTCCTCGGCGGCGTCGCGCTCGTCGTCCTGGCCCTCTGCTCGCCGATCGACCGCCTCGGCGAGCAGCTCTTCCTCATGCACATGGTCCAGCACCTGCTGCTGCTCGACCTGGCGCCGATCCTCATGCTGCTCGGCCTGACGAAGGTCCTCCTGCGTCCGCTCACGCGCCGCCTCGTCACCCTCGAGCGCGCCGCCGGCCCGCTCGCGCACCCGGTCTTCGCGATCGCGCTCTACGTCGCGACGATGGGCCTGTGGCACGTCCCGGCGCTCTACGACGCGGCGCTCGAGCAACCGGTCCTGCACGTGCTCGAGCACGTCACGTTCGGGCTCGCGGGCGGCCTGTACTGGTGGCACCTGCTCTCGCCGATCCGCGCCCGCCGGCGCCTGGGCGGCATGGGTCCCGTCGTGTACATGCTCGCGACGAAGGTGCTCGTCGGCCTGCTCGGCATCCTGCTCACCTTCGCGCCGCGGGCGATCTACGACTTCTACGAGCGCCAGCCCGGCTACTGGGGACTCTCCCCCGGCACCGATCAGGCCGTGGGAGGCTTGATCATGGCGCTCGAGCAGTCGATCGTGATGGGCATCGCGCTCGTCTTCCTGTTCGTCCGCGTGCTCGGCGAGAGCGAGCGCGAGGCGCGGCGGGCCGAGCGCCGCGAGGATCGGGCCACGGCAACGGGAGGCGGATAGATGATCGCGAACTTCCTCGACCACGACGAGATCGGCCGCTACCTGGCCGCCGTGCGCGCGCAGGTCGCCGCCGGCGTCCACGACGAGACGGCGGCGCGAGCGGCGGCGGCGGTCGGCATGCACGGCGCGGAGCCGGCCGCGGTCCTCGCGGCGCTGCCGCCCGACGCGCCCGGGCCGGCGTCCTCCGGCGGCGACGCCGGCTCGCCGTTCTTCAGCCGTCACCCGGCGGTCGCCCTGCTGCAGACGTCGCTGGAGGACGAGGCGCGCAAGCGCGCCGAGGTCCACAGGCCCAAGCGGCGCGACCTGGTGCGCCACATCGCCGGAGCGGTCGAGGAGCTGCTGCATCCGGAGAAGTTCGGCCCGCACGACGTCGACTGGGTCAGCACGATCGGGGAGGCGATGCTCGAACGGCTCGCCAGGGGCAACCGCCCGTTTCACCCGGTGCCGGCCGAGTACGAGATCGAGACCGACGACGCGCGGATCGTGATCGTCGGCGACTGGGGCTCGGGGCTGCCCCGCGCCGTCGACGTCGCCCGGCACATGCGCGCGGCGATCGAGCAGGCCCGCGCCGAGGACCGCGCCGTCCACGTCATCCACCTCGGCGACGTCTACTACTCGGGCGACCCGGGCGAGTACCGCTCCCGCGTGCTCGCCGACGGGATGTGGCCGGTGACGACGCGGCTCGCCGGGGAGGGCGTGACCTCGTGGTCGCTGAACGGCAACCACGACATGTACTCCGGCGGCTGGGGCTTCTTCGACACGCTGCTCGCCGATCCCCGCTTCGCCAACCAGCGCTCGTCCGACGGCGCGCCGACGAGCTGGTTTCGGATCCGCACGCCGTCGTGGGACCTCGCCGGGCTGGACACGTCGTGGAGCCCCGAGGTGCTGTCGCTCGCGCAGAAGGGCGTGCTCGAGGACCCGCAGGCGGCGACCGTCGCGGGCTGGGCCGCGGACTCCGACCGCCGGCTCATGCTGCTCAGCCACCACCAGTTCGTGTCGAGCTACGACCACGGCGACCTCGGCACGACGCTGCCCGCCAAGCTCGGCGCGCTCATCGCCGGGGGGCGGATCGACGCCTGGCTGTGGGGCCACGAGCACCGCTGCATGGGCTTCACCGCGTCCGACGCGATCCCGATCCCCACGATGCGCTGCATCGGCCACGGCGGGATCCCCGTCCCGGCGACATCCACCGACGGGCCGATCCCGCCGCCCGGCACGTGGCAGCTGCGCGCGAGCTTCGAGGAGAACGACGGGCGCTGGTATCGCTTCGGCTTCGCGGTCCTGGACTTCGACGGGCCGCGCGTCCGCGCCCGCTACTTCGACGACGGCGGCGCCCTGGTGCACGACGAGCAGTTCGCCGATCGCGGCGCGGGCGGTTGACCGGCGGGCGTCAGCGGCCGCGCCCGGCGCCGCTGCGCGCGCCCGCGCCCGCGCCGCGGGCGCCCGACGCGTTCGCGCAGCGCGTCGGCGCGATCGCCGACGACCTGCTCTTCGCCCACGCGCTCGAGGTCGACGCGACCTCCCGGATCCCCGAGGGGCACTTCGACGCGCTCGCCGACGCCGGGCTGTACGGCATCGCCGGCCCGCGCGACGCCGGTGGGCTCGACCTCGACGCGCGCGCCCAGCGGCGCGTGCGCGAGACGCTCGCCGGCGGCTGCCTGACGACGACGCTCGTCTGGACCCAGCACCAGGGCGTCGTGCGGCGCCTGCGCGACGCGCCCGCGCCGCTGCGCGACGCCTGGCTGGCGGACCTCTGCGCCGGGCGGCGCCGCGGCGGGATCGTCCTCGCCGGGCTGCTGCCGGGGACGCCGCGCCTGCGCGCCGTGCCGGCGGGCGGCGGCCTGCGACTCGACGGGCTCGCGCCGGCGGTCTCGGGCTGGGGGCGGATCGACGTCCTGCTCGTCTGCGCGCGCCACGGCGACGGCGTCGCCCACCTGCTCGTGGATCCCGGCGCCGGCGGCCTGAGCGCGACGCCGCTGCGGCTGGCGGCGCTCGACGGCTCGAGCACGGTGCGGCTGCGCTTCGACGGCGTGCGGGTCGAGCGCTGCGCGGTCGTGCGCGAGGAGCCGCTCGCGCCGTGGGAGGCGGCCGGCGAGGGCGTGCGCGCCAACGGCGCGCTCGCGATCGGCGTGGCGGGCCGCTGCGCGCGGCTGTGCGACGACGACCCACAGCTGCACGCCGAGGTCGACGCGCGGCGCCGCGCGCTCGACGACGCGCCCGACGGCGAGCAGCTCGCCCAGGCGCGCGCCGCGGCGGCCCTGCTCGCCAGCCGCGCGGCGGCGCAGCTCGTCGTGCGGCGCGGGGCGAGCGCGCTCGGCGCCGGCGAGCACGCCCAGCGCCTCGCTCGCGAGGCGATCTTCCTGCTCGCCTTCGCTCAGCGCCCGTCGATCAGGCGCGCGCTGCTGGACGGACTGCGCTGATCACAGCCCGTAGAGGAAGTCCAGCCCGACGCTGTCGAGCAGCCGCTGCGCCTCGACGTTGAGCTGCGTCAGCTCGCCCGTCCAGATCAGGACGCCCATGACGACGAGGATCGCGCCGCCGGTCGCGATGATCGCCGTGTAGTGGCGCTTGACGACCGCGAAGGCGCGCGTCATGCGGTCGAAGGCGATCGCCGTCAGCAAAAACGGGATCGCCAGGCCGGCGGAGTACCACGCCAGCAGGTAGGCGCCGCGGCCCGTGGACTCCGACAGCGAGGCGGCGGTGAGGATCGCGCCGAGCGTCGGGCCGACGCACGGCGTCCAGGCGATCGCGAACGCCGCTCCGGCGACGAGCGGCCCGCCGCGCCCGGCGCGCTCCATGAGGGCGTCGATGCGCCACTCGCGGCCGAGGCGCGCGACGAACGGGGTCGCGAGGAAGAACAGGCCGAGCACGACGATGATCGCCCCCGCGACCTTCTCGAGCGCGTCGCGATGCTCGCTGAGCGACGAGCCGACCTTCGTCGCGCCGAGGCCGAGCAGGATGAAGATGGCCGAGAAGCTCGCGACGAACAGCAGCGCCGGCCCGAGGACGCGGCGCCGCGGCGCCCCCTCGATCTCGTCGGGCCGCACGCCCGAGACGGCCGACAGGTAGCCGGGGACGAGCGGCAGCACGCAGGGGCTCAAGAACGACACGACGCCGGCGGCCAGCGCGGTGAGGATCCCGACGCCCGACGCGGTCTCGATCATCGGCCCGGCGTCGCGATCACGACGACGCGAGCGCGAAGCGCTCGATGTCGGCCTCGAGCTGCTCGGCGTTCGCGTAGCCGCCGAGCTTCGTGTGGCGGATCCGACCGTCGGGTCCGAAGATGAGCGTCGTCGGCATCACGCGCCCGCCGCCGATCGCCCGCGCCGCCTTGCCGTCGGGGTCGAAGATGCTCGGAAAGCCCGCCGGGACCTCCTCGAGGAACGCGAGCGCCGCGTCCCTGCTGTCCATGTAGTCCACGCCGACGAAGGCGACCCGCGCGGCGTGCTTCTTGGCGGCGGCCGCGAAGAACGGCAGCTCGAAGCGGCACGGACCGCACCACGACGCCCACTGGTTGACGACGATCGGGTGGCCCTTCAGCGACGCGATCCGCGCGCGCAGGTCGGTCGGGCCCTCGCCGACGATCCGGTCGGCGGCGGCGGCGTTGCGCTGCAGCGGCGATCTGGCCGTGGTCGTCGTCGTCGTGGTCGCGGTGCGGGCGGCGGCGCCGGACGGCGCGGTCGTGGTCGCCGGCGCGCCGGCGGTCCGCTCGTCGGCGCAGCCGGCGAGCCCCGCGCCGAGCAGGGCGCCGACGACGATCGGCAGGAAGGTGGATCTCACGTCATGCAGGATGAAGGATCGGGCCGCGCGGCGGGCTCGGTCGGGCCGTCATGCCGCAGCGCGCCGCGCGGCGGGCTCGGTCGGGCCGTCATGCCGCAGCCGCCGAGCGCCTCGCGGGGGCGGCCGCCGCGGTCAACCCTCCAGCAGCGCGCCGTCGGCGATCAGGCGCCGGCCGGCGCCCTCGTGCTCGACGGTGACGCTGCCCCGCACGACGACGCCGGCCCCGAACGCGACGTCGCCGCGCACCGTCAGCCGCTCGGCGCCGACGAGCGAGGGCGGGCCGGCGGCGAAGCGCTCCTCGAAGTCGCGCACGAGCTTGAAGTAGCGGCCGTCGAGCTGCACGAGCGGCGCGCCCGCTCCGCCGCGCGCGGGCGCGACGGCGATGCGCCCGCCGTCGTCGAGCACGTAGGCGTCCGAGCGCAGCGCGAGCAGGTCGTCGGTCGTCTTGACCGGGGCGAAGCGCTCGCGCGGCACGCGGACCGCGCGCGCGCCGTCAAAGACGTCGATCGCGGCGCCCATCGCGGTCTCGAGCTGCAGGACGGGCGGCGAGGCGGGGTCGCCCGGGTCGACGGTCTTGCGGTTGACGATCATCGGCAGCCCGAGCACGCCGCCGCGCTCGTCGAGCACGTCGCGCAGCGCGTGCAGGTCGATCCACAGCGTGTTCGTGTTGAAGAAGCGGTGGCGGGTGATGTCCTGGAAGGCGTCGACGTCGTCGTCGGGCGTCTGGGCGATCTCGCGCAGGACGAGGCCGCCGTCGGGACGCCGGGCGAGATGCCCGCCCTTGCGATCGGCGGCGGTGCGGTCGGCGACCTCCATGAGAAACGGGATCTGCTCGCGCGCGAACCAGGCGAGGATGCGCGGCTCCATGACCGCGCCGAGGTTGTCGACGTTGGCGACGAACGCGTAGCGGTAGCCGCCGTCGAGCAGCGCGTCGAGCATGCCCGAGCTCAGCAGCGAGGGGTACAGGTCGCCGTGGCCGGGCGGCGCCCACTCCAGCGCCGGGTCGCCGGGCCAGCTCGCGGGCGCGAGGTCCCCGGCGGCGAGCTTGGGCACCCTGCTCTGCACGAAGTCCGGCGCGACGCCGTCGACGGGCAGCTGCGCGTAGGGCTCGAGCGCCGCCAGCGACGCGTCGCGCGTCGCGAAGCTGTTCATGAGCACGAGCGGCAGCTGCACGTCCAGCCGGGCGCGCAGGTCGAGGATCTGGCGCACGGTGATGTCGAGGAACGTCAGGCCGTCCTTGACCTCGAGCAGCGACTTCGGTCCGGTCATCCCCATGCTCGTCCCGAGGCCGCCGTTGAGCTTGATGACGACCGTCCTGCCGAGCGCGGCGCGGGCGCCCGCGGCGTCCTCGGGCAGCTCGTCGGCGTCGGGCGGCGCCTCGACGGGCTCGATCTCCGCCTCGGCGAGCACGCCCGCCTCGCCTGCGCGCAGGCGTTCGTAGTAGTGGGCGAACGTCTTGACGGCGACGTCCGCGACGCCGTCGGCGCGCATCTTCTCCAGCGCGGCGTTGAGCTGATCGTCGGTCACGGCGCCGGACCCTACCCGGCGCGAGCGCCGGTCATGTGACCCGGCGCCTGATCGCAGCGCGGCGGGGCGCCCGTGGCGCCGGGGGAGACGGCGTCCGGTTCGTCTGCCGCGCATGAGGCAGGGACGGCGCGCCATCGGGTCCGGCGCACCGAGCGGCCCACCGGCGCGTGGCTCGTTTGCCGCCCATGGCGCTGCAGACGCGCCATACCGGCGGGCCAACATGCGCCCGCCGCCGTCGCGTGGCTCGTTTGCCGCCCCTGGCGCTGCAAACGCGCCATCCATGGCCGGCGCAACGAGCGCCCACCGGCGCCTGGCTCGTTCGCCGCTCATTCCGCACCACACGCGCCACCACCGGCGCGTGGCTCGTTTGCCGCTCATACCGCAGCAAACGCGCCATCCATGGCCGGCGCCGCCGCGCGGCACACCGGCGCAACGAGCGCCCCTCCGCCGAATGGCCCGCTTGACGCCTATACCGCTGCAAACACGCCATCCGCGCCGGCCCCACGCGCGCCCCCGGGCCCAACGCGCCACCCACGCCGGCCCCACGCGCGCCCCCGGCCCAACGCGCCACCCACGCCGGCGCCACGCGCGGCCCACCGGCCCCACGTTCAACCCCGCGCGGCCTACGGCGCAAGGCGTCAGCCGCGCCAGCTCGTCAGGTACGCGCGCTGCGCGTCGGTCAGGGCGTCGATGCGCACCCCGAGCGCGGCGAGCTTCAGCCGCGCCACCTCGCGGTCGATCCGGGGCGGGACGGGCAGCACGCGCGCGCCCAGCGAGTCGCCCTCGCGGGCGAGGTGCTCGACGCAGAGCGCCTGGCCGGCGAACGACATGTCCATGACCGCGGCCGGGTGGCCCTCGGCGGCCGCGAGGTTGACGACCCGGCCCCGGGCAAGCAGGTTCAGCCGCCGCGCGCCGACCTCGAACTGCTCGACGAGCGGCAGCACCTGGCGGCGGCCGGTCGCCAGGGCGGCGAGCTGGTCGACGGCGATCTCGACGTCGAAGTGACCGGCGTTGGCGAGCATCGCGCCGTCCTTCATGCGCTCGAAGTGCTCGCGGGCGAGCACGTCGCGCCCGCCGGTCACCGTGATGAAGACGTCGCCGCGCTGCGCGGCGTCGAGCGCCGGCATGACCTCGCAGCCGTCCATCCGCGCTTCGAGCGCGCGCATCGGGTCGACCTCGCAGACGATCACCGACGCGCCCGCGCCGCCGGCGCGCTGGGCGACGCCCTTGCCCGTCCAGCCGTAGCCGAAGACGACGACGGTGCGCCCGGCGAGCAGCATGTTCGTCGCGCGCAGGATGCCGTCGAGCGTCGACTGGCCGGTGCCGTAGCGGTCGTTGAACGTGCGCTCGGCGAGCGACTCGTTGACGGCCAGGACCGGGCAGCGCAGCTGGCCGCCGTGCTCGAGCGCGCGCAGGCGCACGAGGCCGGTCGTCGTCTCCTCGGTGCCGCCGATGAGCGCCGCGCGCCAGCCCTCCTCGCCGCCGTGCAGGACGGACAGCAGGTCGGCGCCGTCGTCGAGCGTGACGTGCGGCGCGCGCGCCGCGAGCCCGACGACGTGGGCGGCGTAGGCGTCGGCGTCCTCGCCGCGGACGGCGTGCACGCCGACGCCGAAGCGGTCCACGAGCGCCGCGGCGACGTCGTCCTGCGTCGTCAGCGGGTTCGACGCGCAGAGCATCGCCTGCGCCCCGCCGGCGATCAGCGTGCGCAGGAGGTTCGCCGTCTCCGACGTGACGTGCAGGCAGGCCGCGACGCGCAGCCCGTCGAGCGGCCGCTCGCGCGCGAAGCGCTCGCGGACCGAGCGCAGCACGGGCATCTGCCCGTCGGCCCACGCGATGCGGACCTGCCCGGCCTCGGCCAGCGACAGGTCCGCGACGTCGTGCTCGATCAGGTGCTGCTCAGGGCCCATCGCGTGCGGCCCCGCCCGGCCCGGTCCGGTGACCGGACCCGCTAGTACCGGTACTCGTGGGACTTGTAGGGGCCCTCGACCGGACGGCCGATGTAGTCGGCCTGCTCCTGGGACATGACCGTCAGCTTCGCGCCGACGGCGGCCAGGTGCAGGCGCGCGACCTTCTCGTCGAGCTCCTTGGAGAGCACGTAGACCTGCTTCTCGTAGGCGTCGTTGTTGCACCACAGCTCGATCTGGGCGAGCGTCTGGTTCGTGAACGAGTTGGACATCACGAACGACGGGTGGCCGGTCGCGTTGCCGAGGTTCAGCAGGCGCCCCTCGGACAGCAGGATGATCGCGTGGCCGTCGGGGAAGACCCACTTGTCGACCTGCGGCTTGATGTTCACGCGCTCGATGCCGGGGATCTTCTCGAGGCCCGCGACGTCGATCTCGTTGTCGAAGTGGCCGATGTTGCCGACGATCGCGTGGTGCTTCATCCGCGCCATGTGATCGGCGGTGATGATGTCCTTGTTGCCCGTCGTGGTGACGAACACGTCGGCGGTTGCGACGACGTCCTCGAGCGTCTTGACGTCGTAGCCCTCCATCGACGCCTGCAGCGCGCAGATCGGGTCGATCTCGGTGACGACGACGCGGCAGCCCTGGGCGCGCAGCGAGGCGGCCGAGCCCTTGCCGACGTCGCCGTAGCCGCAGACGACGCCGACCTTGCCGGCGAGCATGACGTCGGTCGCGCGGAAGATGCCGTCGACGAGCGAGTGGCGACAGCCGTAGAGGTTGTCGAACTTCGACTTCGTGACCGAGTCGTTGACGTTGATCGCCGGGAACAGCAGCTGGCCCTGCTTGGCCATCTGGTACAGGCGCCCGACGCCGGTCGTCGTCTCCTCCGAGACGCCGACGATGCCGGCGGCCATCTTCGTGAAGCGCTGGCCGTCCTCCTGCAGCGAGCGGTTGAGGACCTTCAGGAAGGAGACGAACTCCTCGGACTCACCGGTCGAGGGGTCCGGCGCGGCGCCGGCGGCCTCGTACTCGACGCCCTTGTGGACGAGCATCGTGGCGTCGCCGCCGTCGTCGAGGATGAGGTTCGGGCCGTGGACGTCGCCCCCGGCCTCCCAGTTCAGCGCCTGCTCGGTGCACCACCAGTACTCGTCGAGCGTCTCGCCCTTCCAGGCGAAGATCGGCACGCCCTTGGGCTCGTCGGCGGTGCCGTCGGGGCCGACGACGGCGGCCGCCGCGGCGTGATCCTGGGTCGAGAAGATGTTGCAGCTGCACCAGCGGACCTCGGCGCCGAGCGACGTCAGCGTCTCGATCAGCACGGCGGTCTGGATCGTCATGTGCAGCGAGCCCGTGATGCGCGCGCCCTTCAGCGGCTGCGCGTCGGCGTACTCCGCGCGCGTCTGCATGAGGCCGGGCATCTCGTGCTCGGCCAGCTCGATCTCCTTGCGGCCGTAGTCGGCCAGGCCGATGTCGGCCACCTTGTAGTCGAGCTTGGTGTCGACGGCTGCGCTAGGCGGATTCATGTCGCGTGGTTCTCCTTGTCAGGCGTTCGATGTCGCCGGTGTGGCTGCGGCGAGCGCCAGCAGCTTCGAATGCTTGTCCTGCTCCCAGCGCAGCCATTCGGCCGGCGGAACCTCGTCCGGACGCCTGGGCTCGGCCTCGAACCACGCGTCCACGGCGCCCGCGAGCTCCTCGTCGCGGCGCATCCGCATCGCGAAGCCGATCTCTCCGAGGCCGATGTCGAAGCGCGTGACGAGCTCGCGCAGCGTTCGCAGGCGCTGCAGCTGGCCGGGCCCGTAGAGGCGGTAGCCGGCCTCCGAGCGCTGCGGCTCGATGAGCCCGGCGCGCTCGATGTAGCGCAGCATGCGCGCAGACCAGTCCGTCGTCTGCGCGGCCTGCTGGATCGTCAGGGCATCCACGCCGACAACCTTACCACGGTCGTGTCAAGGTTTGTCGACGAGCCGCTCAGCTCGCCGCCAGGCGCCCCTTCAGCTCCTCGATGACCCGCACCGGCGTCGGATCGACGCCGCGCAGCACGGCGGCGTAGAGCGACGTGAGGTCGCCGAGCAGCACGAGCGAGAGGACCCGCTCGACGGTCGTGTTGCCGCGCGAGTGCACGACGTGCGTCCCGGTCGCGCCGTCGCCGATGAGCTCGCAGGTCAGCGCGATGCGCTGCTTGATGCGCGGGTGGGTGTCGCTGTCGTCGAGGAAGACGGCCGCGAAGCGGCCCAGCGAGGAGGCGTCCTGCCAGCCGACGATCTCGTTGTGGTCCAGCTCGGGCAGCTCGTGCGTGAACGCGGGCACCTTCGCGTTCTCGTTGAACTGCGTCTTCCAGCGGTAGGCGATCGGCGAGGTCAGGCCCGCGCCGGCGATGACCGGGATGCTGCCGTGCAGCGCGCGCGCCAGCGCCTTGGGCTCGGCGTCGTCGGCGCCGGGCGCCCCCCATTGCTCGACGAGCCGCTCGAGATGGTCGGCGGCGACGTCGATCTCCGAGCCGATCCGCGGCCCGGCGCCGCACAGCCGCGCGACCTCGAGCGCCGCGACCGCCATGTAGGCGACGGCCGCCCGCGGCTGAAAGCCGCCCGCGACCGGGATCACCGGGACGCCGTCGGCGCGCGCGAGCGCGGCGAGCCTGCCGCCGCTCGTGACGACGACGCGGGTCGCACCGAGCGCCCCCGCCGCCTCGTAGCAGGCGAGCGTCTCCTCGGTGTCGCCGGAGTACGAGGCGCAGAGCACGGTCGTGTCGGGCGTCGTCCAGGCCGGCAGGCCATAGGCCTGGGAGGCGAGGATCGGCCGGGAGGCGTGATCGCCGAGCATCGCGCGCGCGAGCGCCCCGCCGACCGCCGAGCCGCCCATGCCGGCCACGACGAGGCCGCCCGGCGAGTCCCACGGCTGCAGGTCGGCCGACTCCGCCTTCCACAGCGCGTCGCGCAGGTGCTCCGGCAGGCCGGCGATGTCGGAGTGCATGTCCGAGACGTCGACCGCTGCGACCGCCTCCGGGTCCAGCCGCGATCCGGTCGTGTCAGAAGGCGAGGCCGCCATCGGGTACCTCCATGCCGGGGAACAGGCGCGCACCATGCGCGACGACGTTGTCGGCGCCGATCGTGACGCCCTCGCCGAGCATCGCGCCGCCGAGGACGCGGCTGCGGTCACCGACGCGCGCGTCGGGGCCCACGATGCAGTCGCGCAGCGTGCAGCCGGCGCCGATCCGCGCGCCGCGCATGACGACGGAGCGCTCGACGATCGAGCCCGCCCCGATCGTGACGTCGTCGCCGAGCACCGCGAGGCTGCCGACGTGGGCGCCCGCGGCGATCTGCGTGCCCGCGCCGACGATCGCCGGCGGCACCGCGCGCCCGGCGATCCGCGCGGAGGGGTCGATCGCGAGGAAGCTCTCCCCCAGGCGCTCGGTGACCGCGCTGCGCACGTTGCCCTCGAGGATGTCGAAGGTCGCCTGCAGGTAGCGCGACGGCGTTCCGACGTCGATCCAGTAGGCGTCGTCGTCGACGTAGCCGAAGAGCCCGTCGTCGACGAGCGCGGGCCAGACCTCGCGCTCGATCGAGACGTTCTTGGCGGGCGCGATGAGGTCCAGCACGGAGCGCTCGAGCACGTACGCACCGGCCGAGATGAGGTTCGTGTCGAGCACGGCGTCGGCCGACGGCTTCTCGAGGAACCGCTCCACGGCTGCGCCCTCGCGCAGGCGCACGAGGCCGTAGCTCGAGGGGTCGTCGACCGGGACGAGCGCGAGCGTGCCGGTCGCCCCGGTGCGCTCGTGCTGAGCGATCTGCGCGGTGAGGTCGATGTCGGTGAGCACGTCGCCGTTGAGCATGAGGAAGCGCTCGTCGAGCAGGTCCTCGGCGAACTTCAGCGCGCCCGCGGTGCCGCGCGGGTCGGGCTCCTCGACGAAGCGCAGCGAGATCCCGAGCTGCGAGCCGTCGCCGAGCACCTCGCGCACCTTCGTCGCCTTGAAGCCGCAGGACATGATCACGTCGTCGATCCCATGGCCGCGCAGCCACTCGAGCATGTAGACCATCATCGGGCGGTCGACGAGCTGGACGACCGGCTTGGGAATCGTCGAGGTGAGCGGGCGCAGCCGCGTGCCCTCACCGCCGACGAGGATCACCGCCTGCATGGGAACGCGACGCGCGACTGCATCAGCCCAAGGATGTCAGCGTTCCCCTGCCGATGCCCTCATAGGTCAGCCCCGCTGCGGCGACTGCCGTGCGATCCAGCGCGTTGCGTCCGTCGAGCACGAGCGTTCCGGCCATCCTGCGCGCCACGTCGGCCCAGTCCAGCGCGAGGAACTCGTCCCACTCGGTGACGAGCACGACGGCGTCGGCGCCGTCGATGGCGTCCAGCGCATCCGACGCGAAGTGCACGCCGCGAATGAGGTGGCGCGCCTCGCGCTCGGCGATCGGGTCGAACACCCGCACCTTGGCGCCGTCGGCCTGCAGCCGCGCGCTCAGGACCAGCGAGGACGCCTCGCGCATGTCGTCGGTGTTCGGCTTGAAGGCGAGCCCGAGCATGCAGATCGTGCGGCCGACGAGCGAGCCGAGGTGCTTCTGCAGCTTGCTGATGACGCGGCGCTTCTGCAGCTCGTTGACCTCGATGACGGCATTGAGCAGCTGGAAGTGATAGCCCGAGTTCCCGGCAAGCTGCTTGAGCGCGTTGACGTCCTTCGGAAAGCAGCTTCCGCCGAAGCCGATCCCGGCCTGCAGGAACTTGTGCCCGATCCGGTCGTCCAGGCCCATCCCCTTGGCGACCTCGATGACGTCGGCGCCGGTCTCCTCGCAGACGTTCGCGATCTCGTTGATGAACGAGATCTTCGTCGCGAGGAAGGCGTTGGACGCGAGCTTGACCATCTCCGCCGAGGCGATGTCGGTCCGCACGAGCGGCGCGTCGAGCGGGGCGTACAGCTCGACGACGGCGTCGCCGGCCCAGTCGCCGTCGTCGCCGACGACGACGCGATCGGGGTTGAGGAAGTCCTTGACGGCCGAGCCCTCCTTGAGGAACTCGGGACAGGAGACGTAGGCGAGGCCGCGCTTGCCCTGCTCGGCGAGCACGCGCTTGATCGCGGCGCCGGTCCCGGCCGGGACCGTCGACTTCATGACGAGCGCGTGGCGGTCCGACGCCGGGATCGCGTTGACGACGGCGTGCACGGCGCTCAGGTCGGCGTCGCCGGAGTACGTCGGCGGCGTGCCGACCGCGACGAACAGCAGCCGGGCGTTGTCCAGCGCGTCGGAGATCTGCGTCGAGAAGTGCATGCGCTCGCGGTTGCGCTGCACCATCTCGGCGAGACCCGGCTCGTAGATCGGGATCTCGCCGTCCTGCAGGCGCGCGATCTTGTCGGCGTCGATGTCGATGCAGCGCACGTCGCTGCCGAGCTCGGCGAAGCCGGCGGCCGTCACGAGGCCGACGTAGCCCGTCCCGATGACCCCGATCGGATGTGCAGCGGCGTTCATGAAGCGCGCCACGTTACCGGCAGGCGCCGAGCGGCGGCCGGGACCGGCCGGCGCAGCACCGCCGGACCGCTATTGGCCGACGCGCTGCAGCGAACGGGCGATGTCCATGATCTGCTTGTTCGTCAACCGGTGCGAGAGCGTGTTGGAGACCCAGTAGACGGCCTTCGACGTCTCCCAGGCGATGATGCGAATCCGGCGGCCGTCGAAGTAGCGCTTGTAGGTGCGCTTGCGCATGCGCACCTCGTCGGTCGGGTTGTCGAGGATCGGCGGCGCCTTCCAGGTCATGCCCTGCACGCCGTAGTACTGGCCGGTGTCGCCCTGCGAGAGCACGATCCGGTAGGCGCGGTACTTGTTCTTGTTGCGGTCATAGATGTCGTACATGCGCGGGCTGTCCTTGACGTAGCCGCCGCGGGCGACGACCGCCTTGGGGAAGTAGATCGGCAGCGAGCGCTGCTTGGTCGCGAGCGTGAGGATGTGGTTCTCGCCCGCCTCCTTGCGCAGCGCGAGCCCCGGCGCCAACGCCTTGCTGCGCTTGATCGTCTTGGGCTTCTTGCGCTTCTGCTGCTCGTCGGCGGCGGTCTTCGCCGTCGAGCCGAGGCCGACGTCGATGAACTCGTCGATGGTCGTCTGGAGGTCCTCGTTCGTGGCCTCGACGTACTCCAGCGAGGTCTGCTCGGCGCGGAACGTGACCTCGTGGATCGGGTTCTTCGAGGACTCGTAGGCGAGCTTGATGAGTCGCAGGATCGCCGCGTCGTTGTCGCGGGCGATGTCGGTGTCGGTGTACTGGCCGAAGATCTTCAGCAGCTGCTTGCGGTCGCCGAAGACCTTGCCCAGGCCGACCTGGTCCTTGGCCTGGCGCAGGAAGTCCTGCTGGCGCGCGGCGCGGACGAAGTCGTCGTCGGTGTGGCGGTAGCGCACGTAGTCCAGCGAGTCCGATCCGCAGAGCTTCTGATAGCCGGGCTCGATGTCGATCGTCGCGTAGCCGTTCGGGCCGCCGCGGTCGTTGAAGTAGCGCCGGTCGATGTCGACGAACACGCAGCCCAGCCGGTTGACGGCCCGCTGGAACCCGCCGAAGTTGACGTTGACGACGTGGCTGATCGGGATCCCGAGCAGGTTCTTGACGGTGCGCACCGTGAGCTTCGGCCCGCCGACGGCATAGGCGGCGTTGATCTTCGATGTGCCGTACCCGGGGATCTCGACCTTCAGGTCGCGCGGGATCGACATGACCGCGGTCGCCTCCTTGTCGGGATCCAGCCGCACGACGATGATCGTGTCCGAGCGCGGCGGCTGGCCCTTCGAGTCGCCGTAGCGGCGGTCCGATCCGAGCACGAGGATCGTCTGCGGGCTGCCGGGCTCGACCTTGTCGAGCTCGTTGGAGATGCCCGGGATCGGCGTCGAGTTGCGCTGGAAGACCTCGATCGTGTCGTGCACCTGCAGCAGCACGGCGCTGGCGACCGCGACGGCCGACAGCGAGATGACGAGCACGGCGCCGATCGCGAACCGCTTCCACATGTCGGCCGTCAGGCGCGGCCCCGCGTCGCTCTCGAAGACGCTCATGCGAGCCCTCCGTCGACGGCGCGCAGCGGCGGGCGCTCGCCGTCATGGTCGGCCATCCAGGCGGGGAGGCCGAGCACGAAGTCGCGCAGGGCCGTGCGGTAGCGGGCGAGCGAGTCGATCGAGACCCATTCCTCCGGGCCGTGGTGGCCGCCGCCGATCGGGCCGAACTCGACCGCGGGGACGCCGGCCTGCAGGAAGGAGATCGCGTCCGACGCGCCGTCGCGGCCGACCGACACGGCCTCGTCGTCGAGCGAGTTGGAGACCGCCTCGCGCAGCGCGCGCACGTAGGAGTTGGAGCGCGACACGTGCGCGGGGGCGCGCTGGAACGTCTTGAGGATCCGCACGTCGTCGCCGAGCGCGCGGATCTCGGCGAGGATCTCGCCTGCGTCCTGGGTGGGCAGAAACCGGATGTCGACGTCCATCGTGCAGCGGTCCGGGACCTTGTTGAAGGCGTCGCCGCCGACGATGCGCGCGACGTTGATCGACGGCCGGTCGAAGAGCTCGGAGGACTCCCGGCTGAAGGGTAGGGTCTCGATGCGTCGGAAGACGTCGTAGGACTTCAGGATCGCGTTGTCGCCCAGCCACGGCGTCGAGCCGTGCGCGGCGGTGCCGGACACTTCGACGCGCACCGCGAGCACCCCCTTCGCCTGGACGCCGATGTGCAGGTCGGTCGGCTCCCCGGTGATCGCGAAGTCCGCGCGCAGGCCCTCCTCGACGAGCGAGTCGGTGCAGCGGTGCTCGACGTCCTCGGACTCCTCGTCGGGCACGCAGATGAAGCGCACCCGAAGCCGGGTCGCGTCCATGACGTCGTGGACGGCGCACATCATCGCCGCGAGCCCGCCCTTCATGTCGTAGGCGCCGCGGCCGATGAGCCGGTCGCCCTCGATGCGCGGCGTGAACTGGTCGGCGTGCGCGGGCACGACGTCGATGTGGCCGTGCAGGATGATGCAGGGGCCATCGGCCGGACCGATGTCGGCGAGGACCACCGGCAGACCGCCGAACTCGCGCCCCGTCACCGGGACATCGCGGGCTTCGAGCCAACCCTTCACGAAGCCGACCGCTGCGCGCAGGCCGTCGCTGGTGGACGTGTCGTAGGTGATCAGCCTCTCGGCGAGGACCCGTTCGTCCATTGCTGCAGTGCAGGGTACCCGCGCGGGGGTGAACTCGGCGTTATGTAGCGTGGCGTCCATGGCTGGGCGCATCGTGCTCTTCGGAGCGACGGGCTACACGGGAGAACTCGCCGCCCGCGCGTTGGTTGCGCGCGGCGCCAGGCCCGTGCTCGCCGGGCGCTCCCGCGAGCGGCTCGAGCGGCTCGCCGCGCAGCTCGGCGGGCTGGAGTCCGCGGTCGCCGACGTGCAGCGGCCCGCGACGGTCGGCGCGCTCGTCGAGCGCGGCGACGTCCTGCTCTCGACGGTCGGACCGTTCGTGCGCTGGGGCGGGCCGGCCGTGCGCGCGGCGATCTCGTCCGGCGCGCACTATCTGGACTGCACCGGGGAGCCGCCGTTCATCAGGCGCGTCTTCGAGCAGCACGGGCACGCCGCGGAGGTGGCCGGCGTCGGGCTCGTGACGGCGTTCGGCTACGACTACGTGCCGGGCAACCTCGCCGGGGCGCTGGCGCTGCGCGAGGCCGGCGAGCACGCCGTCAGCGTCGACGTCGGCTACTTCGTCAGCGGCGACGCGCGGCCCAGCGGCGGCACGCGGGCCTCCGCCGCGGGGATGCTCGCCGAGCCCGCGTACGCCTTCAGTGGGGGGCGCCTCGTCGCCGAGCGCACCGCCCGCCGCGTGCACGCCTTCGATGGGCGCCCCGCCGTGTCGATCGGCGCGACCGAGCAGTTCGCGCTGCCGCGCGCCCACCCGGGCCTGCGCGACGCCCGCGTCTGGCTGGGCTGGTTCGGAGCCGCCTCGCGCCCGCTGCAGGCGATCTCCGCCGCGACGGCGCTGGCGACGCGGCTGCCCGGCGTGCGCGGCGCGATCGAGGGCGCGGCGGGGCGGCTCGTCACGGGCTCCAGCGGCGGACCTGATGCGGCGGCCCGCGCCGGCGCGCGCTCGCACATCGTGGCGGTCGCCTCCGATGCCGGCGGCGAGACGCTGGCGACCGTCCGCCTGGAGGGCGAGAACCCCTACGACTTCACCGCGGGGATGCTCGCCTGGGGGGCGATGGCCGTCGCGGCCGGCGGCCTGCGCGCAACCGGAGCGCTGGGACCGGTCGATGCGTTCGGGCTCGACGAGCTCGAGGCGGGGGCGGCGCAGGCCGGGATTTGGAGAGCCGGCGGCTAGGAGCCCGCACGGCGCTCGGGCCCTGGCGCGATGCCAGGGAGTTCGCCTGTGCGGACATCCGGGAGCGCTTGAGCGTCGCGCGGGGCGCGGGCGGCGGCGTCACGGGCGGTGCCGTCGCCGGGCTCCCCCGCGGCGGCCGCGGGGCCCGCTCGCGGGAAGGCTCCCACGGGCGATCTCGACGTGCGACCGGCCGCCGATCTCGGCCAGCACGAGCGCCGTGCGCTGCTGCTCGAACAGCGCGCTGAGATCGACGAGCAGCTCGCGCAGGTCCGTGCCACCGGCGCCGGCGACGCCAGCCTCGGGATGTCCGTCCACGCCGCGGTGAAGGAGCGGCGGTAGACGACCTCGCATGCCACCTCGTTGCGAGCGCGCACGCTGCCGTCAGCCGCTCGTCCCCGCCGGCTCCCCGCGGTGACCTGCAGCCGCGCGGAGATCCGCTGTCGCAACTTTCCAACTTCGCCCCGCGCGCTGCGCCTACACAGGTCAGAACGGACGCAAACGTCATGCACGGACGCGAGGAAGGACCGGATGGACAGTTCATCTCAGGGCATCGACCACACCACCGCTTCGAGCCGCGGCGCCAGTCATCCTGCGCGCGGCACGGTGCGGACGGCGCTCGGAAGGCGCCGCGCGGCCGTGGGGCCGACACCTGAGCGCGCCTCCGCGGGGCCGGCGGAGGAGCACGAGGACGCCACATCCGGTTCTCGACGACCGCGACGTCCCCTTCCCAGGAGCGACGCCGCGGTGCCAGGCCAGTGCGACGGGATACGACCGACCACCCCTGAAGCAACAGGGGGCGAGACGACGATCGGCCGCGATCGTGACGTCCCGCCCCCGCCGGCGCGGCTGAGGCTCCTGCCCACCCCGCCCGCCACACCGGACGAAGCTCCGCGTGGCGGGCGGCCCGCCGGGCCGCGACCCCGGCTGCGTCTCGTCGGACCCTCCCCGGCGGCCGGCGCGACCGCGAGCGCGGTCGACGTCGAGCAACCCGGCGATCGCGAGATCCCCTACCGCGGGCTCATCCAGCGTCTCGTGCCCGCGCAGGACGCGCTGCACGTCGAAGCGTGGCTGACCGTCGTGCACCCCGACCTCGACGGGATCGACCCGGTGGCGTTCGCCAACGAGGTCAGGGTCGCGGCCGAGCGGGCACACGACGCCGGCCCCGGCCCCTCGGAGACGCTGGCGCGGCTGCTCGGCATCCTCTCGTAGCGCACCCCCCGGCGTCCCCCGGCGCGCCCCGGCACGCTCCGGCAGGCCCGGCGCGCCCCGGCAGGCCCGGCGCGCCCGGCGCGCTCGTCGCGTGAGCGGGTCATCCATCCCGTACGTTTCGCGCCATGCTCGACCGCCTGGCGCGCCTGACCACGTCCCGCCCCCGCCGCGTGCTCGCGGCCGCGGCCGCCTTCCTTGCCCTCGCGGTCGCCTTCGGCGCGCCGGTCACCGGCAAGCTGTCCGTCGATCCCGACCTCGACTTCGTCGACCCGCGGGCCGAGAGCCGCGTCACCGGCGACGAGCTGCGGCGCGCGATCGGACGCGGCCTCAGCCCCGGGATCCTCGTCCTCGTGCGCTCCGAGGCGCCGGTGCGCAGCGCGGCCGGCCGCGCCGGGCTGCGGCGCGTCGTCGAGCGGATCGGCGACGACCCGGCCGTCGCGCGCACCCAGTCGGCGCTGACCGACCGGCGCGCGGCCAGCCCGTTCGTCTCGCGCGACGGGCGCGCGAGCTTCGTGGCCGTCTACGTGCGCTCCGGCGCGAGCGGCCAGCGCGCCGGCGCGCGCCTGCAGCGCGCGCTCGAGCCGTTGGAGGGGGTCAAGGTCGGCGGTCTCGCGGTCGCCGGCCCGGAGGTCGGCGAGCAGGTCTCCGCCGACCTCGCGAAGGCCGAGCTGCTGGCCTTCCCGCTGCTCTTCCTGCTCGCGCTCGTCGTCTTCCGCGGCGCCGTCGCGGCGCTGCTGCCGCTGCTCGTCGGGCTGCTGACGATCATGGCGACGTTCCTCGGCCTGCGGCTCTTCAACGAGGCGACGCCGCTGTCGATCTTCGCGCTGAACCTCGCGATCGGGCTGGGCCTCGGTCTCGCGATCGACTACTCGCTGTTCGTCCTGTCGCGCTACCGCGAGGAGATGCAGCGCGCCGGGCCGGGCCGCGCGGCGCTGGCCCGCACCCTGCAGACGGCCGGCCGCACGGTCGTCTTCAGCTCGCTGACGGTCGCCGCCGCGATGCTCTCGCTGCTCGTCTTCCCGCAGCGCTTCCTGTACTCGATGGCGATCAGCGGCTCGCTGACCGCGCTCGGCGCGGGCATCGTCTCGCTCACCGTGCTGCCCGCGCTGCTCATGGTGCTCGGCCGGCGCGTCGACGCGCTCGCGCCGCAGCGCTGGCGCCACCGCGAGGTCCGAACCACGCAGGGGTTCTGGTATCGCCTGTCGCGCGTCGTCCAGCGCCGGCCCGCGATCGTGGCGATCACGACGGCCGCCGTGCTGCTCGCCGCGGGGATCCCGTTCCTGCGCATCCAGTTCACCGCCGTCGACGCCAGCGTCCTGCCCGAGTCCTTCGTGTCCAAGCAGGTCGACACGGCGCTGCGCACGCAGTTCGGCGGCGGGCGGTCCTCCCCGCTGCACGTCGCGGTGAGCGCGCCCCGCGGCGAGCGCGCAGCCGTGCGGGCGTACGCGCGGCGCCTTGCCGAGCGCAAGGACGTCGAGGGGATCGACCCGCCGCGCTACGTCGGCGACGCGACGTGGCTGCTCGTGGTCGTGCCCTCGCGCGACGCGCTGAACACCCGCACGCTCGACCTCGTGCGGGCCGTGCGGGCGGGGCCGGCTCCCGGTCGCGTACGGGTGGCGGGCGAGTCGGCGCGCTTCGTCGACCAGCGCGCCGGCCTCGCCGCTCGGCTGCCGCTGGCGATCGCCGTGCTCGCGATCACCACGCTGCTGATCCTCTTCGTCATGACCGGCTCGGTGGTCCTGCCGTTCAAGGCGCTCGTCATGAACGCGCTCGGCCTCAGCGCCGCCTTCGGGGTGCTCGTCCTCATCTTCCAGGACGGCCGGCTGGAGGGCCTGCTCGGCTTCGAGAGCCAGGGCGCGCTCGAGATCACCCAGCCGCTCGTGCTGCTGGCGATCGCGTTCGGCCTGAGCACCGACTACGGCGTGTTCCTGCTCACGCGCATCAAGGAGGCGCGCGACGCCGGGGTCCCCAACGCCGAGGCGGTCGCGCTCGGCATGCAGCGCACCGGGCGCATCGTCACCGCCGCCGCGCTGCTGCTCGCCGTCGCGCTCGGAGCGTTCGCGACGTCGCAGATCGTCTTCGTCAAGTCGCTGGGCATCGGCACCGCCGCGGCGGTCCTGATCGACGCCACGATCGTGCGCGCCCTGCTCGTGCCGGCGCTCATGGAGCTGCTCGGCGAGCGCAACTGGTGGGCGCCCGGGCCGCTGGCGCGGCTGCACGCCCGGCTGGGAGGGGGCGAGGGCCCGCCCGCCGCGGCGCCATGACCGCCGGCCCGCCGGCGCGCGTGCGGCGCGTCGTCGGCGTCCTGCTGCACGACTCGACGCGTCGCGCTCGTGGACGCTCGCCGAGCTCGACGCGACCGCCGAGCGGCTCGTGCCGCGCGGCCTCGCCCGGCGGGTCCGCGCGCTCGTCGAGGACGGGCCGCCGCGCGAGCCGCTCGACGCCGGCGAGTGAGCGCCCCCTACCCCGCGGCGCCGCGGGACGCGCCGACCGCACGACCGCCGAGCTCGTACATGCGCGCGAGCACCCGCCGCGACGGATGCAGCCTGCGCAGCCGCCGGACCTCGACGAAGCCGGCGGCGAGCAGCCGCTCGTGCTCGATCGGATTGAGATAGATGACCCGCAGCCGCCGCGGGCAGCGCTCGACGGACGCCACGAGGCGGTCGAGCACGGACTGCAGGATCGCTCCGGTGAACGGGTTGTAGAGGTAGGCGATCGTCAGGTCGTCCGGGATCTCGTAGTCGCGCACGTCGCAGTGCACGAGCCGGACGTCGCGGCAGCGCAGGCGATGCGTCGCGGGATCGACGTTCGTTCGCGCGATCTCGGTCAGCTCGGCGGACTGCTCCACGCCCTCGACCCGCCGCAGCGGGTAACGGCGCGCGGCCTGGTACAGAACGCGCCCCTTGCCGGAGCCGAAGTCGACGAAGACGTCCCCCGCGCCGGCCTCGCCGCGGCGCAGGATGCGGTCCAGCACCGTCCAGCTGGAGACCTCGTAGCCGACGCAGTCCTTCGTCAGGCCCAGCTCCTGGCGCGTGACCTCACCCGTCGTCGAGATGCGGGCTCGGCGTTCGACCGCACGCATGACGGCGCGCCGCAGCCGCACGATCACGCCTGACTGCGCTACGCCCCGCATCCCGGCTCCCCACCCTCGTGCAACGACCATCCCCCGCCGGCTCGGTGCCTGGCGTCGATCCTAGCGCGCGTGCGCCGCCGGGGGAGCTACGCGATCTTCTCGGCGAACCCGCTGCGCGACGCGCGCTTCGTCCGCAAGCAGCTCGGCGAGCCCGACCTCACCCAAGAGCTGCGGGCTCCACGAAGCCCAGCGCGGCGTCGGTCACGGGATCGAGCTCGTAGACGTCGTTGTGGCGCCGAGCCAGCGCCCGTCGCCGTAGCGCCGGCGCCGCACCTCGAAGCTGACGCGCGGGGTCGCGTCGCGCGAGATCGGCGGTCGCTCGCCGGCCGCGCGGCCGAGCCGTGCCGAGCGCGCGCCGCGCGAGGGTCGGCGGCCACGACGACGCGGCGCGGCGGTCGGCCCGCGGGGTCCGGCCCGTCCGACGCGTGCGCCCGGCGCTCGCGATGAGCGCCCACGGCGCGCCGGCGGCCGGGACGCCCGACCTCCCCGACCCCTACGCGGGCTACCGGGCGCGGCTCGCCGCCGGGCCGCTGCAGGTGGGCGTCGGCGGCGAGCTGACGGTCGCCTTCGGCCACCGCGAGGTCCGCGCGCTGCTGGCCGACCGGCTCCGCGGCGCGGCGCGCGTGCCGCCCGCCGCCGAGATCGCGATCGTGCGAGCCGCCGCGCGGGAGCGGGCGCGCGAGGCTCAGGGTCGGGCGGACCGCGCGACGCCGCCCGTCAGCGCTTGCGCCGCCGCACCCGCTCGCAGTCCGACGCGACGCGGTCGCGGCGATCGACGTAGGCGATGTCGCGGCGGCCCGATCCGCAGCTGACGACGTCGCGCTGGCGGCGGCCGGCCGCCGTCCGGTCGCGGGCGTCGATGCGATCGTTGCCCGACCCGCCGTAGAACGTGTCGCGACCGCTGCGGTCGGTGAGGCGGTCGGCGCCCGAGCTTCCGCTCAGCCGGTCGTTGCCGGGCCCCCCGTCGAGCCGATCGTTGCCGGGCCCGCCGTAGAGGCAGTCATGACCGCCGCGACCGCGCAGCACGTCGTTGCCGCGCCGGCCGAAGATGATGTCGGTCCCGCGCCCGCCGTTGCGCACGTCGCGCCGGTTCGTCTCGACGACGACGTTGCCGTCGTGGCGGCAGCCGGGCGGGTCGGACCCGAAGTCCGCCGCGACGGTGAAGCGGCGCAGCGCCGGCGTCGGATCGACGTTGCCGGCCAGATCGATCGCGGCGACCGAGAAGCTGTGCGGACCGTCGGCGAGCGGCTCGTCGAGCGCCGACGCGCACGACGAGACGGGCCGGCCGTCGAGCTCGCACGCGAAGGCGACCGCGTCGATGCCCTCCCAGGCGAACTGCGGGGTGTTGTAGTCCAGCGTCGCGCCGTCCGCCGGGCCCGCGGTGAACGCCGTCTGCGGAGGCACGGTATCGACGACGAATCGGCGCTGGGCGGGACTGTGATCGCGCGCGCCGTTGCTCACGGCGGCGACGGACAGGGCGTGCGGACCGTCGGCCAGCGGCCCCAGCTCGAGCGGCGACGAGCACGGGAAGTCAAACGGCCCGTCGAGCACGCAGGAGAACGTCGCGGGACGGTCGGCGACGAAGACGAACGCCGGCGTCGTGTCGTTGATGAACGACCCGTCCTCGGGACCGAAGACGATCGCCGTCTCGGGCGTCGCGCCGGCGCGGGCGACGCCCGACGCCGCACAGCAGACCGCAACGCTGACCAGCGCCAGGCCGCGTCGCAACCAGAGGGCGGACGACATGCCGCGAAGCTAGCAGGCGCTCAGCACCACGCGACGCAGTTCTCCGGTCGCCTGAGGTGCGCGCGGCTCGCGCTACCGGTCCTCGGCGATGTGCAGAAACGCTTCCCAGCGGCGCTTGTCGCGCGACGCCCGGCGCTGCTCCTCGGTGCCCGCCTGCGCCGCGGCGAGCGCGTCGTCGGCGCGGCGCAGCTTGTCGCGCAGCTCGGCGACGTCGAGCGACTCGGGCGCATGGGCCTCCTCGACGAGCACGAGCACGCCGTCGGGCGAGACCTGCAGGTAGCCCTCGCCCTGGGCGTACGTCACGACGTCCGTCTCGCTGCGGTACAGCCGCAGCTCGGTCGGCTCGAGCATGCCGAGCAGCGGCTGGTGGCGGGCCAGGATGCCGATCGAGCCCGTCTTCGTGCGCGTCGAGATCTGCACGACCTCGTCGTCGAAGCACGCGCCCTCCGGCGTCAGGACCTCCGCGCGAAACGGCGTCTTGGCCATGGCGCTAGTCCGCCTTCTTGCCGGCGGCGGCCTCGACGACGGCGTCGATCGTGCCCTTCAAGAAGAAGGCCGACTCCGGCACGTCGTCGTGCTGGCCGTCGATGATCTCCTTGAAGCCGCGGATCGTCTCGGCGATCGGGACGTAGGCGCCCGGTGTCCCGGTGAACTGCTCGGCGACGAAGAACGGCTGCGACAGGAAGCGCTCGACGCGGCGCGCCCGGCCGACGATGAGCTTGTCCTCGTCGGAGAGCTCGTCGATGCCGAGGATCGCGATGATGTCCTGCAGCTCCTTGTAGCGCTGCAGGATCTCCTTGACGCGGTTGGCGACCGAGAAGTGCTCCTCGCCGAGGATGTCGGGCTTGAGGATCGTCGACGTCGAGTCCAGCGGGTCGACGGCCGGGTAGATGCCCTTCTCGGAGATCGCCCGCGACAGCACGGTCGTGGCGTTGAGGTGGGCGAACACCGACGCCGGCGCCGGGTCCGTGAGGTCGTCGGCCGGGACGTAGATCGCCTGCACCGACGTGACCGAGCCATCGCGCGTGGACGTGATGCGCTCCTGCAGCTGGCCCATCTCGGTCTCGAGCGTCGGCTGGTAGCCGACCTGCGAGGGCATCCGGCCCAGCAGCGCCGAGACCTCCGAGCCCGCCTGGACGAAGCGGAAGATGTTGTCGATGAACAGCAGCACGTCCTGGCCGCCCTGCTCGCGGAAGTACTCGGCCATCGTCAGGCCCGACAGCGCGACGCGCATGCGCGCGCCGGGCGGCTCGTTCATCTGGCCGAAGACGAGCATCGTCTTGTCGATGACGCCCGACTCCTTCATCTCCAGCCAGAGGTCGTTGCCCTCGCGCGAGCGCTCGCCGACGCCGCAGAAGGCCGACAGGCCGCCGTGCTCCTGGGCGAGGTTGTTGATGAGCTCCTGGATGAGGACCGTCTTGCCCACGCCGGCGCCGCCGAACAGGCCGACCTTGCCGCCCTTGGCGTACGGCGCGAGGAGGTCGACGACCTTGATGCCGGTCTCGAACATCTCCGTCGTCGGCATGAGGTTCTCGACGTTCGGGGCGGGCCGGTGGATCGGCCAGCGCTCGGTGTACTCGACGGGGCCGCCGAGGTCGATCGGCTCGCCGAGCAGGTTGAAGATGCGCCCGAGCGTGCCCTTGCCGACGGGGACGGTGATCGGGCCGCCGGTGTCGACGACGGCCGTGCCGCGCGCGAGGCCGTCGGTCGTGTCCATCGCGACCGCGCGGACGCGGTCGTCGCCGAGATGCTGCTGGACCTCGCAGACGAGCGTCTCGCCGTCGCCGCGGTCGATCGTGATCGCGTTGTAGATCGCCGGCAGCTCGCCCTCCGCGAAGGTCGCCTCGATGACGACGCCCTGGATCTCCTCGATCCGGCCGACGGCGCCGCTGGTGGTGCTGGGGGTTTCGGTGATGGCCATTCAGTTCTCTCCTGTTTCGGCCTGCGGACCTCGCAAGCTCGGTCCTTCGGACGACGTCAGGTCAACGACTCCGCGCCGGCAACCACTTCCATGATCTCCTGCGTGATCTCGGCCTGGCGGGCACGGTTCATCTCAAGCGTCAGATCGTCGATGAGCTCGCCCGCGTTCTCGGAGGCGTTGCGCATCGCGGTCATGCGGGCGCCGTGCTCGGAGGCGGTCGACTCCAGCAGCGCCCGGAACACGGAGATCTCGACGTAGTCGGGGATCAGCCGCGCGAGGATCTCGTCGGGGTCGGGCTCGTACTCGACGAGCGCGCCGCGGGCGGCGGGCTCGTCGCTCTCGGCGCCCTCGCTCTCGCGCTCGGTGCCCTCGAGGATCGTCGCCTGCTGCAGCGGCAGCAGCGTCTCGCGCCGGACCTCCTGGGTCAGCGGCGAGATGTAGCCGTTGTAGAAGATCTCGACCCGGTCGGCCCTGCCGTCGACGTAGGCGGCGATCAGCTCGCCGGCGATCTCGCGCGCGTCGGCGTAGGACGGGCGGTCGGTGAACCCGACGTAGCGCCCGGCCGGCTCCTTGCCGCGGAACGTGAGCGTCGAGACGCCGCGACGGCCGACGGCGCTGTAGAGCACCGCGCGACCCTGCTCCTCGTGCTCGCGCGCCGCGCGCATGCCGGCGCGGATGATCTGCGAGTTGAACGCGCCGGCCAGGCCGCGGTCGCCGGTGATGAGCAGCAGCGCCACCGTGTTCTCGGCGTCGTGCTCGGAGAGGATCGGCAGCCCGGAGATCTCGCTGCCGGCGGCCTGCGCGGCCTGGCGCGTCATCCGCCGGATCGCCCCCGCGTACGGGCGCAGCGCCGCGATGCGCTGCTCGGCGCGGCGCAGCCGGGCGGCCGCGACCATCTCCATCGCGCGGGTGATCTTCTGGATGTTCTTGACCGAACCGATCCGGTTCTTGACGTCGCGCTGCGATGCGCTCATCGCTCGAGGCTCCCCCGGGAGATCACGCGGTCAGGACCGCCTCGGGGGCCTCGGCATCGCCGGCGTCCTCGTCGTCGCTCGCGGCGGCCGCGGCGGCCGGCGCCGCAGCGGGGGCGCCGCTCGCCTCGACCGCCACGCCATCCTCGTCGAAGTCGAAGCCGAAGTCGTCGGCGAACTCCGCCACGGCCTCGCGCACGGCCGATTCGGTGGCGTCGCTCCAGTCGCCGCCGGCGATCTTCGCCAGCAGCTCGGGATGCTCGGAGCGCAGCCGCGACACGAGCGCCTCGTGGAACTCGGGCACGCGGTCGACGACGATCCGGTCCAAAAAGCCGTTCGTCGCCGCGTAGATGACGACGACCTGGTCCTCGACCGGCATCGGCGAGCGCTCCTTCTGGTTGAGCGTGCGCACGAGCCGCTCGCCGCGCGCCAGCGTGGCCTGCGTGTCGGCGTCGAGGTCGGAGCCGAACTGGGCGAACGCCTCGAGGTCGCGGTACTGCGACAGCTCGAGCTTCAGCCGGCCGGCGACCTTCCTCATCGGCTTGACCTGCGCGTTGCCGCCGACGCGCGACACCGAGATGCCGACGTTGATGGCGGGGCGCACGCCCGAGTAGAAGAGCTTCGGCTCGAGGAAGATCTGCCCGTCGGTGATCGAGATGACGTTCGTCGGGATGTAGGCCGACACGTCGCCGGCCTGCGTCTCGATGATCGGCAGCGCCGTCATCGACCCGCCGCCGAGGTCGTCGTTGAGCTTGACGGCGCGCTCGAGCAGGCGGCTGTGCAGGTAGAAGACGTCGCCCGGGTAGGCCTCGCGACCCGGCGGGCGGCGCAGCAGCAGCGACATCTGGCGGTAGGCGAACGCGTGCTTTGTGAGGTCGTCGTAGACGCACAGCGCGGCCTTGCCGTCGTAGAGGAAGTGCTCGGCCATCGCGCAGCCCGCGTAGGGGGCCAGGAACTTCACCGGGGCGGCCTCGTCGGCGGCGGCGGCGACGATGATCGTGTTCTCCATCGCGCCGTACTCGGCGAGCGTCTCGGCGATCTGCACGACCGTCGCCATGCGCTGGCCGATCGCGACGTAGACCGAGATCAGGCCCGTGCCCTTGTTGTTGATGATCGTGTCCAGCGCGATCGCGGTCTTGCCGACCTGGCGGTCGCCGATGATCAGCTCGCGCTGGCCGCGGCCGATCGGGATCATCGAGTCGATCGCCTTCAGGCCGGTCTGCATCGGCTCGGTGACCGGCTGGCGCTGGACGACGCCGGGCGCCTTGAACTCGGCCGGCCGGGTCGTGGACGTCGTGATGTCGCCCTTGCCGTCCAGCGGGTTGCCGAGCGGGTCGACGATGCGGCCCAGAAGCTGCTCGCCGACGGGGATCTCCAGCAGCGATCCGGTCCGCTTGACCGTGTCGCCCTCCTTGATCTTCTGCCAGTTGCCGAACAGCACGACGCCGACGTTGTCGGACTCGAGGTTCAGCGCCAGGCCGGTGACGTCGTGGGGCAGCTCGAGCATCTCGAACGACATGGCGTTCTCCAGACCATGCACGCGGGCGATGCCGTCACCGACGGACAGGACGGTGCCGACCTCGGTGAGCTCGGCCGAGCCGGCGTCCAGCCCCTCGATGCGACTCTTGAGGATGGAGGTGATTTCGTCGGGCTTGATCTGCATGGATGCCTTTCCCGTCTAGGCCGCGCCGCGCGCGACGGCCTTTCTCAGGTTTTCGAGTCGATTGCGGATCGATGCGTCGAGGATCGAGTTGCCGACGCGCAGGACGATGCCACCGAGGATCTCGGGGTCGACGGTCGCGGTCAGCTCGATCTTCTGGCCGGTGGTCTGCTCGATCTGAGCGCCGAGCTGGCGCGCGACCCCTTCGTCGAGCGCGATCGCCGTGGCGATCTGCACGGGCAGGATGTTGTGGGTCTGCTCCCACCGCGCGTCGAACATGCGCCGCACGCGGAAGATCGCCGGCATGCGGTGCTTCTCGATGAGCAGCTCGAAGAAGTTCAGCAGCGTCGCGTCGGCGCCGTCGAGCGTCTTGTGCAGCCCGTCCTTCTTCTCCTGGGTGGAGAAGTAGGGCGAGAAGAAGTAGATCGCGAGGTCGCGATTGGCGTCGAGCGCGTCGGCGAACTCGCCGAGCTGCTCGCGGATCTCGTCGGTCTTGCCCTGCTCGGCGGCGACCTCGAAGAGCGACCGGCTGTAGACCTCCGCGATCTCCTCCATGGCCTAGCTCCCCCGCCCGGCGTCGCCGGCCAGCGCCGAGAAGTCAAGCTCCGCGAGCGTGTCCTCGACGAGCTTGCGCTGGTCGGCCTCGGTGAGCGTCTTGCGCGTCACCTTCTCGGTCGCGAGGATCGTCAGGTCGGCGACCTCGTTGCGGATCTCCTGGATCGCGCGGCGCGTCTCGGCCTCGATGTCGCGCTTGGTCTGCGCCATGAGCTCCTCGCGGCGCCGCTTGGCTTCGGCGACCGTCTCGTGCTCGGTCGTCTCCGCCGCCTTGCGGGCGCGGGCGAGGATCGCCTCGGCCTGCTCGCGGGCCGCGGCCAGGCGCTCGCGGTACTCCTCGAGCAGCTCCTCGGCCTCGGCGCGCGTTTTGGCGGCGGTCTCCAGCGAGTCCTCGATGATGCGCTGGCGGCGGTCGAGCGCCTCGGCGATCTGCGGGAACGCGTACTTCTTCAGCAGCCAGCCGGAGATCGCGAAGACGAGCAGCGTCCAGATCATCAGCCCGATGTCGGGCTGGACGAGGAAGCTGCCGCCGCCTTCCTCCCCTGCGGCCTCAGCCGCCAGTATGAACGCCGAGTCGAGCATCTCGGGCTACAGGAAGAAGGCCAGCAGGCCGGCGACGAGGCCGTAGAAGACGCAGGCCTCCGTGAGCGCGAAGCCGAGCCACTGGATCGAGGTGATCTCGTCTTTCATCTCGGGCTGGCGCGTGACCGACTCGATCACCTTGCCGAAGATGATGCCGATGCCGACGCCGGCGCCCGCGGCACCGAGCCCGCCGCCGACGCCGAGGGCGATCTTGCCGCCGGCGGCCTTGCCGTATTCGATCGGGTCGCCCGCCTGGGCGATGATGGTTGCGAGAACGGTCACGAGATGCTCCTTGCTGTTTTCAGTTGAGTCAGTGGTCGTGGGCGACGGCGCCGCCGAAGTAGATCGAGGCCAGCGTCGCGAAGATGAACGCCTGCAGCGTCGCGACCAGTCCGACCTCGAAGATGAAGAGGATCACGCCGAGCGGCAGCGTCAGGAAGCCGATCGCCGCGATCCCCAGCAGCACCGCGATGCCGCCGGCCATGAACAGGATGATGAGGTGGCCCGCGAGGATGTTCGCGAAGAGTCGAACGCTCAGCGAGATGAGCCGCAGGAGGTTCGAGAACAGCTCGAGCACGAAGATGAAGGCCGCCATGCCGCCGGTCACGCCGGCCGGCACGAGCGCCTTGAGGTAGCCGATCGGCCCCTTGGCGCGCAGCCCCTCGACGGTGTAGGCGATGAAGACGACGAGCGCGAGGACGAGCGGGACCGACAGGTTCGCCGTCGCCGCGTAGATCGCGAAGGCGGGGATCTCCAGGCCGAAGAGGCTGACCGGATGCTCGGTGTTCGTCGGCAGCGGGATGTAGCCGATGAGGTTGGAGATCCAGATGAACAGAAACAGCGTGGCGATGAACGG
Source organism: uncultured Solirubrobacteraceae bacterium (assembly GCA_963722455.1). Lineage (GTDB taxonomy): Bacteria > Actinomycetota > Thermoleophilia > Solirubrobacterales > Solirubrobacteraceae > CADCVQ01. The sequence goes on along the minus strand of CAVRMD010000001.1, from coordinate 386,206 downwards.
AAACCACTTCGCCGCCATGCTCGCGTCCATGTTGTTGCGCGTGATGTTGTCGCGCATGACGTTGAACACGGTCTCGACGAGCGTCTGGACGCGGTTGGGCTTGTCCTGCATCCGCCGCGCGATGTAGATCATCCCGACCACGGTCAGGACGGCGGCGGCGATGACGTAGACGACGGCCTTGTTGATGTCGAACGGGCCCGGCAGGGCGATCCACGTTTCGAGCTTGAACTCGTTCTGGGGCTGAAACTGCTCGTTCTTGCCCGAGGTGCCGGCGATCGCGACGAGCAGGACGATGCCCGCGACGTAGACCCCCAGGCCGGTGAAGACTTTTGCGCGTGTGCTCATGCGTGCTCGGGAGTTCCTGGTCGAGGGGCGGAGCGGCTCAGCGCGCGGTTCAGCAGCGTGGCCGCGAGGGAGATCGTGAAGGCGCCGAGCAGGACGAGCGCGGCGGTCACGCCGTCGGGGCGCGATCCGGCGACGCCGGCGACGACGACGGTCGCGCCGAGCAGCCACATGCGTCCGAACATCGTCGCCATGTTCATGCCGATCGCCTCGCGGGCGCTCTCGCGCTGCAGCGCCTTGCGGTCGACGGCGAGGGCGAGGATCCGCTGGACCGTCCAGACGCCGGCGGCGAGCAGCAGGCCGAACGCGGGCGCGCCGAGCGCGAGCGCGAGCGGCACCGTGAGCCACAGCAGGACGAGATCGATGTAGCGCAGCGCGACCATGTCTCTACAGGTCCGGGAAGCGCGCGCGCACGGCGGCGATGCCGACCACGAAGCCGACGAAGATGCCGAGCACGAGGAAGATGGCGAACGCCCCGGTGAGGGCGCCGACGGCGGCGCCGACCGCGCCGCACAGCAGCAGCGCCGCGAGCAGCATGAGCCCCGCGACGGCGCCGCGCGCGATCGGCTCGCGCTCAGGGGCGGTCATGGGCACGGGGCTGGACGGGGGGAGCGAAGGCACGAGGAGGCGGCACGGAAAGGTCGCGGACCCTACACACAGCAAGACCGCGCTGGGTGCGCGGCCGGTGCTTGGTCCCACGACGGCTGCGGCCAAGCATATCGCTTGTGCGGACTTTGTAACAACTTCGTGACAGGCGGCACGACGAGCCGGTCGCGAAACGCGCCTTCCTGGGTGCATCGAGGTCGCGCTCGCAGTGACCGCGGCGCGGTGCGGCACGTAGCATCGGCTGCGTGCACGGTGCAGACGACGACGCTGACGAAGAGCCGGCGGAGGCCCCGCGGGCCCACGCGCCCGCGGACGCCGCCAACGGCCACGCCGGCGACGCACAGGCCGCCGGCCACGCCGGCGACGCAGCGGCCGGCGACGCATCGGCCGGCGACGCCGGCGACGCAGCGGCCGGCCACGCCGGCCACGCACAGGCCGGCCACGCACGGCCGGCCACGCACAGGCCGGCCACGCCGGCCACGGCCACGCCAGCGACGCACAGGCCGACCACGCCGGCGACGGCCACGCCAGCGACGCACAGGACGGCCACGCCGGCGACGGCCACGCCAGCGCACGCACAGGCCGGCCACGCAGGCCACGGCCACGCCAGCGACGCACAGGCCGGCAACGCAGGCCACGGCCACGCCAGCGACGCACAGGACGGCCACGCCGACCACGGCCACGCCAGCGACGCACAGGACGGCCACGCCGACCACGGCCACGCCAGCGACGCACAGGACGGCCACGCCGACCACGGCCACGCCAGCGACGCACAGGACGGCCACGCCGACCACGGCCACGCCAGCGACGCACAGGACGGCCACGCACATGCCGGCCACGCCGGCGACGCACAGGACGGCGACGCACAGGCCGGCAACGCAGGCCACGGCCACGCGCACGCCGGCCACGCGCACGCCGGCCACGGCCACGCCGGCCACGCGCACGCCCATGCGCCGTCGCCCGACGCCGACCGCCGCTGGCTGACCGCCGCGCTCGTCCTCATCGCCGGCTTCATGGCGGTCGAGGTCGTCGCCGGCCTGCTCGCCGGCTCGCTGGCGCTGCTGTCCGACGCGGCCCACATGCTCACCGACGCGGCCTCGATCGGGCTGGCGCTGTTCGCGGCCCGCCTCGCGGCGCGGCCCGCCCGCGGCGCGTTCACGTTCGGGTTCGGGCGCGCCGAGATCCTCTCGGCCCAGATCAACGGCGCGGCGCTGTTCCTCATCGCCGGGGTGATCGCGGTCGAGGGGCTGCGGCGGCTGGGCTCCCCGCCCGCCGTCGACGGTCCCGTGGTCGTCGTCGTCGGCGTCCTCGGAGCCGCCGTCAACGTCGCCGCCTTCTGGGCGCTGTCGCGCTCGGAGCGCCAGAGCCTGAACGTCGCCGGGGCGCGCGCGCACGTGCTCGCCGACCTCTACGGCTCGTTCGCCGCGATCGTCGCGGGCGTCGTCATCGCCTCCGGCGGGCCGGCCGAGGTCGACGCCGTCGCCGCGCTCACGGTCGCCGCGCTCATCCTGCGCTCGGGCTGGTCGCTGCTGCGCGCCTCGACGCGCGTCCTGCTCGAGGCGGCACCGCGCGGCATGGACCCCGACGAGGTCGGCCGCACGCTCGCCGCGATGGCCGGCATCGTCGAGGTCCACGACCTGCACGTGTGGGAGGTCACGTCGGGCTTCGTCGCGATCGCCGCGCACGTCGTCGTGGCCCCTGACGACGACTGCCACCTGCGCCGCCGCGAGCTGCAGGCCGTCCTGCACGAGCGCTTCGGGATCCGCCACACGACGCTGCAGGTCGACCACGAGTCGATCCAGCAGCTCGTGCAGATCCAGCCGCGGGCCTGAGTTCCAGCGCGCCAGGCCATCGCCGCATGGCGAGTTCGCAGCGCCAGGCGCTGCAGACTCGCCACTCGCAGGGCGGGCCGGGCGGGCCGGGGCGGGCGGGGAGGGCGGGGCGAGCAGGGCGAGCGGGGCAGGCGGGCGAGCGGGGCGACGGGGTGAGCGGCGCGGGCCGGGGGCCCGGTTCCGGGAGGCATCTGGCGGAACCCCGGGCGTCCGCGCCCCACCCCGCCCCCCACGTCGCCTCCCGGAACCGGCGACCCCGGACCGCGCCGCTCACCCCCGGAGCACCACCCCAAGCACCACACCCGCTACAGAGCCGAAGCACCGATCCCTTCCGGCCACCAGGCCTGCTCGGCGTCGCTCACGCGCAGATCCAGGCCTGAGTTCCAGCGCCAGGCCATCGCCGCATGGCGAGTTCGCAGCGCCAGGCGCTGCAAACTCGCCACTCGCAGGGCGGGCCGGGGTGGGCGGGGCGAGCGGCGCGGGCGGGGCGAGCGGGGCAGCGGCGCAGGGGGCGGAGCGGGGCGAGCGGGGTGAGCGGCGCGGGCCGGGGGCCCGGTTCCGGGAGGCATCTGGCGGAACCCCGGGCGTCCGCGCCCCACGCCGCCCCCCACGTCGCCGTCACGTCGCCTCCCGGAACCGGCGACCCCGGACGCGCCGCTCACCCCCGGAGCACCACCCCAAAGCACCACACCCGCTACAGAGCCGAAGCACCGATCCCTGCCGGCCACCAGGCCTGCTCGGCGTCGCTCACGCGCAGATCCGGGCCTGAGTTCCAGCGCGCCAGGCCATCGCCGCATGGCGAGTTCGCAGCGCCAGGCGCTGCAAACCCGCCACTCGCAGGGCGAGCCGGGGCGAGCGGGGAGGGCGGGGCGAGCAGGGCGAGCGGGGCAGGCGGGGGCCGGGGCGACAGGGGTGAGCGGCGCGGGCCGGGGGCCCGGTTCCGGGAGGCATCTGGCGGAACCCCGGGCGCCCGCGCCCCACCCCGCCCCCCACGTCGCCTCCCGGAACCGGCGACCCCGGACCGCGCCGCTCACCCCCGGAGCACCACCCCGGAGCACCACCCCAAAGCACCACCCCAAAGCACCACCCCAAAGCACCACCACCCCTACAGAGCCGAAGCGCCGATCACCTCCTGCCACCAGGCCTGCTCGGCGTCGCTCACCGCCAGGCGCAGCCGCCGCCGCGCATGCCACTGCAGCTGCTCGCGGGCGCCGACGAGCACATGCGGCCCGGTCACCGCGAAGCGCCCGTCGATGAGGACGACGAGCGCGCCCGGCACGTCCCAGCGCGTCTTCAGGCGCTCGACGACCTGCAGCCCGAGCACCCGGTCGGGGTTGTCGGGGTCCCCGTCGGATTCCTCCCACGGCCGCGTCGTGAAGATCGGCGCGCCCTGCGGAGGGCGGCGCGCGGGCTGCGGCGCCGGACCGACCGGGCCCACGCGCCAGCGCTCGCGCGCCTCCTCGATCGCGCTCAACGCGGACTGGCGCGCGACGATGTAGAGCCGGTCGTTGGCCTCCAGGCGCGTCGACCCGCGCGGCGGCAGCGCCTCGTCGTCGCGCACGAGCACGTTGACGAGCGCATCGCGCGGCAGGCCGAGGTCGCGCACGCGCACGCCGATCGCCGCGTCCCCCTCGGCGATCGGCACCTCGACGACGTCGGCGCCGAGCTGGCGAATCGAGCCGACCTCGACGAGCGGCCGGGGCAGGGCCGGGGACTCGGTCGTGGCGCCGAGCGCACGCGCGATCGGCTCGAACGTCGCGCCCTGCAGGAGCGTCGAGACGAGCACGGCGAAGAACGCGATGTTGAAGAACTGCAGCGACCCCGGCACGTCGGCGATGATCGGGAACGTCGCGAGCACGACCGGCACCGCTCCGCGCAGCCCGGCCCAGCCGAGCACGAGCCGGTCGGTGAGGGTGAACGGGGAGAGCGCGGTGGCCGCCCAGACCGCCAGCGGCCGTGCGACGAAGACGAGCACGAGCGCGATGAGCGTCCCCTCGACGGCGGTGTCGCCCAGCTCGGTCGGGAAGACGAGGATGCCGAGCGTGAGGAACATCGTCAGCTGCGCGACCCACGCCAGGCCGTCGTGGAACGCGTGCACCGTCTGGCGTGCGGGGAGGTTCGTGGAGCCCATCGTCAGCCCCGCCAGGTAGACCGCGAGGAAGGCCGACCCGTGCAGGACGTCGGCGAGGCCGAACGCGATCGCGACGACGGCGAGCGACGCCACGGGGTACAGACCGCCGGTCGCCAGCTTCGCGCGCCGAAACGCGAACACGGCGAGGCTGCCGACGGTCAGGCCCGCCACCGCGCCGATGCCGAGCTGCTGGACGAACAGCACGCCCATGTCGAGGATCCCGAAGCCGGGCAGCATGATCCACTCGATGAAGCCGAGCACGAGCAGCACGGCGACGGGGTCGTTCATCCCCGCCTCGCCCTCCAGCGAGCGCGCCAGGCGCCGCTTGAGCGTCGAGCCGCGCAGCAGGGCGAAGATCGCCGCGCCGTCCGTCGCCGAGACGATCGCTCCGACGAGCAGCCCCTGCAGCAGCGACAGGTCCAGCAGCCAGTAGGCGACGAGGCCCGTGACCATCGCGGTGACGAGCGTCCCGATCGTCGCGAGGCTCACCGCCGAGCCGAGCACCGGCCGGATCTCCGGCAGGCCGGCCGCGAGGCCGCCCTCGAAGAGGATGAGCGCCAGCGCGATGACGCCGATCGTCCGCGCGAGCTCGTAGTTCGTAAACGAGATGAGCCCCAGGACGTCGGAGCCGACGAGCATCCCGACGCCGAGGAAGAGCACGAGGCCCGGGATCCGCAGGCGGCCGGCGAGCAGCGATGCCGCGAGACCGAGCGCGAGCAGCAGGCCCGCGATCAGGATCAGGCTGCCCTCGTGTCCCATCGCGGGATCTTGCTACAGCCAGCCCGCGCGGCGCAGGATGCGGTACAGGACCGCGCCCGCCGTGGCCATGAGCGCGAGCACCGCGGGATATCCGTAGTGCCACGCGAGCTCGGGCATGTGCTTGAAGTTCATGCCGTAGATGCTCGCGATGAGCGTCGGCACGGTGATGATCGCCGCCCAGCCCGAGATCTGCTTGACGACGTCGTTCTGGCGCACCGAGATGACCGCCAGGTTGGCCTGCAGGACGTTGGCCAGCAGCTCGCGCTGGGTCGAGATCGCGTCCTCGACGCGCATGACGTGGTCGGCGACGTCGCGCAGGTGCTCGCGCAGCGTCGCCGACGTGTCGGCGAACTCGGTCGAGCCCAGCCGGCTGAGCGGCTGCAGCAGGGGCCGGACCGCGCGGTGGAACTCGGCGAGCTCGCGGTGCAGGAAGTACACGCGCCGGGTCTCGTCGCTGCGCCTGCCGAGGATGTCGCCCTCGACCTCCTCGACGTCGTTCTCCAGACCCGCGATCACCGGCTCGTAGTCGTCGGCGATCTTGTCCATGATCGCCCAGAGCGCGGCGGGCGGGCCCTCGCGCAGGAGCTTCGGGTTGGCCTCGAGGCGCTCGCGCGCCGGTCCCAGCTCACTCGCGGCGCCGTGCCGCACGACGATGACGTAGCCCTCGCCCGTGAAGACGTGCACCTCGCCGAACTCGACCTCCTCGCGCTCGTCGAGGTAGCGCGCGGTGTGCAGGACGAGGAAGAAGCCGTCCTCGTACTCCTCGAGCTTCGGGCGCTGGTGGGCGTGCATCGCGTCCTCGACGGCGAGCCCTGGCAGCCCGAAGCAGGTGGCGACCTCGAGCAGCTCGTCCTCCTGCGCGTCGTGCAGACCCAGCCACACGAAGCCCTCCTCGCGGCGGCATTTCGCGGCCTCCTCGAGCGGCAGGCTGCCCTCGTGCTGGCGCGCGCCGTCCTTGTAGTACGCGCAGTCGACGATCACGGTGGCGGCAGCCTACCCGCGCCCGTCGGAGACCCGACCCGTCTAGCGTCGCGGCGAGCGGTAGCTCATCAGCGTGCGGGGCCCGCTGTCCAGGACGCGGGCGAGCACGTTCAGCGCGCTGCGCCGGCGCCCGCCGGGGGTGATGAGCCCGGAGTCCCACGTCGTCCCGCGCTCGGCGTTCCAGTGGTACAGGTAGACGCGCCGGATGCGCGGATTGCGCGGCAGGATGCGATCGAAGATGTAGCGCGTGACCTCGCCCGCGTGGCGCGGTCCCTCGGGGATGCGCGTCGTGCTGCCGTTGTCGCGCCGCACGAGCCCGCCGGTCTCGGTGAGCCACAGCCGCGCCCCGGGCGTGGCGCGCTGCAGCTGGCGCAGGCGGGTCATCCGGAAGCGGTTGGCCTCGACGTAGTTGTGCAGCCCCCAGAGCGTCGGCGTGAAGCCGAGATGGCGGCGAAAGCCGCGGACCCAGCTCGTCATGTTCGGCATGTCGAGCATCTCCGCGGCGAGGATCGTGCAGCGCCGGCACTCGCGCCGCAGCGCGCGGTAGTACGCCGCGACGAGCTTCGGGCGATGGCAGGTGGGCTCGCCGCAGTGGTTGGCCTCGTTCCAGGTCGCGAACGTCGTCACCCACGGGTACAGCTCGCGCAGCCGGCGAAACTCGTACTTCAGGCGCTCGGGCGTGGGCAGCTTGCGCCGCTGCGTGCGCGAGTGCATGAAGGAGATGAGCGGCTCGACCCCGGCCGCCCGTGCCGAGCGCAGCCAGATCTCGAGCAGGTCGCGCTGCCAGCGGCTCGTGAGCGCGTCCCAGCCGATCGCCAGACGGGCGTAGCGGATGCCCAGCTGCGAGAAGCGCGGGTCGGAGAACATGTCGGCCTTCTGGTCGGCGATGCCGACCTTGACGCTCGGCGTGGTCGGCACCGTGCTCGCGGGCACGACGCGGCCGGCGCCAGACGCCGGACCGGCGGGCAGGAGCGCGAGCAGCGCGAGCGTCGTGAGCAGCGCCAGCGGCGCGGCGCGCAGCCGCACTCAGCCGCCCGTCAGGACGGTGTCGTCGTGGGAGTACGGCGGGGCGCAGCAGCACAGCAGCCTCAGCTCCACGTCGCCCGTGTTCGTGAGCTTGTGGATGGCGCCCGGCGGGATGACGGCGCAGTCCCCGGCGACGACGTCGCGTTCCTCGTCGCCGATCCGCAGGCGCCCGCTGCCCGCGGTGAGGAAGTAGAGCTCCTCACTGAGGCGGTGATAGTGCTCGGCGGTCGCGCCGCCGAGGGGAACGGTGGCCTCCGCGAGCGACTGCATCCGCGACGGAAGCGAGACCCGTCCGGCGAGCTCGCGGATCGTCGAGCCGTCGAGCGTCACGAACGCCTCGGCCGCCTCGATGTGGCTGACGTGCATCGCCCGCAACGGTAGTGATCGGAGCGGCCCATGCGCGCCAACGCTCGCGTACGCTCCACGGACGATGAACGTGCAGAGCCTCTCGCGGCGTCCCGACGCGCCCACCGAGAAGCGCCAGGCGATCGAGGCGGCGGTGCTGCGGGCGATGGAGGATCTGCTCGGCGAGGGAGCGCCGTACGCGGCACTGAGCGTCGAGCGGATCGCCCGGCGCGCGGGCATCTCGCGCACCGCGTTCTACTTCTACTTCTCCGACAAGCGCGAGCTGCTCATGCGCCTGGCGGCACGGCTCTCCGACGAGCTCTACGACGAGGCCGACGCCTGGTGGTCGGGTGACGGCGACGGACCCGAGCAGATCGCCGCGGCGCTGGACAAGATCACCGCCCTGTACCGGGCCCACGGCCCGCTCGTCTGCGCGATCGTCGAGCTGTCGACGTACGACGAGGTCGTCGGCCCGTTCTGGCGCGCGCTCGTCGGGCGCTTCGTCGATGCCAGCGCCGAGCGCATCGGCGCCGAGGTCGATGCCGGTCGCGCGCCGCCGCTCGCCAGCCCGCGGGCGACCGCGTTCGCGCTCGTCTGGATGACCGAGCGCACGCTGCACCAGATGCTCGTGCAGGACGGCGCGCCCGGCGACGGGGAGCTCGTCGAAGCGCTCGCCGGCATCTGGAGCGCGACGATCTACGCCGCGTAGGCGCCGCGCGCGTCAGCCGCCCAGCCGCTCGAACTCCTCGGTCTCGCGCCGCACGGCGTCGAACTCCCCGGTCTCCAGCCGCATCGCGACGTCGTCGTCGATCTCGGCCTCGCTGAGCTCCGGCCGCGTGCGCCGCAGGCGCATCGCGTCCAGCCGCTTGAACTTCAGGATCTCCAGGACGTACACGAGGTAGACCGACGCGATCACCGCGATGAGCAGGAAGCCGGCCATCACGAGCGACCAGCCGAGGTGCAGGCGCCCGCCGTTGTCGGAGTACGGGACGAAGCGCAGGGCGACCGCGAGCACCGCGAGCATGAGCGTCCAGGCGTAGAGGTAGAGCACCGTGCGGCGCGTGGAGAAGCCGATGCGGTCCATGCGGTGGTGGAAGTGCTCGCGATCGGCGGCGTAGACGGGCCGGTGGTACTTCATCCGCTTGAGCACGACGAACGTCGTGTCCAGGAACGGGACCGCGAGCACGATGAGCGGGAAGATGAGCGCGAGGACGGCGTTCGTCTTCACCGAGCCGAGCACGGCGATGCAGCCCAGCAGCAGCCCGAGCAGGTTCGAGCCGCAGTCGCCCATGTAGACCGAGGCCGGATGGAAGTTGTAGATGAGAAAGCCGGCCGCGGCGCCCGCCGTGAGCGCGGCGAGCACGCCCGCCGAGCGGCGCTCGAGGTCAAACGCGATGATCGCCAGCGCCGCCGCGCTGAGCGCGCAGACGCCCGCCGCGAGCCCGTCGACGCCGTCGGAGAGGTTGACGACGTTCATGACGGCGACGAGCCCGAGCACGGTCAGCGGCCCGCCGAGGCCGCCGAAGTCCAGCGGCCCCAGGAAGGGGATCGTCACGTTGTCGACGCTGACGCCCGCCTGCACCGCGATCGTCGCCGCGACGACCTGACCGGTGAGCTTCCAGGAGGCGGAGAGCTCGAAGCGGTCGTCGACCGCGCCCACGAGCGTGATCACCGCGGCCGCGGCGAGGATCCCGTGCAGCTCCTGGCTGCCCGGCAGCAGGACGACGCCCGCGATCGCGCCGCCGGCGAAGATCGCCAGCCCGCCGAGCAGCGGGGTCCCGCCGGGCGCGAGGCCCCGACCGCGGGCCTGGTCGATCGCCCCGACGCGCAGTGCGAAGCGCCTCGTCAGCGGCGTGAGCGCCGCGGTCGCCACGAGGGCGATGGCGAACGCTGCCAGCGCGTCGAGCTCGTCGAGCACGCCCGCGACTGTACCCGCCCGGGCGGTCCGCTCAGGCCTCTTCGATGAGCGCGACCCTGCGCGCGTGGCGCCCGCCCTCGAAGTCGGCGCCGAGGAACGCCGCCACGATCGCGTCGGCCTGCGCGCCGTCGAGCCGCCGGCCCGAGAGCGCGACGACGTTGGCGTCGTTGTGCGCGCGGGCGAGCTGCGCCTCCTCGGCGTCGTGCGCGTTGACGGCGCGGATGCCCGGCACCTTGTTGGCGACGATCGAGACGCCGACGCCCGAGCCGCAGACGAGCACGCCGCGGTCGGCGTCGCCCTCCGCGACGAGTTGGGCCGCCGGGCGTGCGAAGCGCGGGTAGTCGGTCGACTCGTTCGTCTCGGGACCGAGGTCGACGACGTCGTGGCCGGCGCCCTGGAGCCGCGCCTTGACGTGCTCCTTGAGGTCGAACCCTGCGTGGTCTGAGGCAATCGCGATGCGCATGCGCCCATGGTACGCGCGGTCCGCGGCGGGCCGGCGGACGCGCCCGGCGCGTTTGCAGCGCCCGCGAGCGGGTCGACCGCCACGCGGAGCGCGGCGCCGGCCACGAGTGGCGCGTTTGCAGCGCCGGGAGCGGCACGATCGCCACGCGGCGGCACGATCGCCACGCGTAGCGCGGCGCCGGCCGCGAATGGCGCGTTTGCAGCGCCGGGAGCGGCACGATCGCCACGCGCGGCACGATCGCCACGCGTAGCGCGGCGCCGGCCGCGAATGGCGCGTTTGCAGCGCCCGCAGCGGCACGATCGCCACGCGTAGCGCGGCGCCGGCCGCGAATGGCGCGTTTGCAGCGCCCGCAGCGGCACGATCGCCACGCAGCGGCACGATCGCCACGCGTAGCGCGGCGCCGGCCGCGAATGGCGCGTTTGCAGCGCCCGCAGCGGCACGATCGCCACGCGTAGCGCGGCGCCGGCCGCGAATGGCGCGTTTGCAGCGCCCGCGAGCGGCACGATCGCCACGCGTAGCGCGGCGCCGGCCGCGAATGGCGCGTTTGCAGCGCCGGGAGCGGCACGATCGCCACGCGGCGGCACGATCGCCACGCGTAGCGCGGCGCCGGCCGCGAATGGCGCGTTTGCAGCGCCCGCAGCGGCACGATCGCCACGCGTAGCGCGGCGCCGGCCGCGAATGGCGCGTTTGGCCCGAGCGCGTGCCGCAGCGGCACGATCGCCACGCGTAGCGCGGCGCCGGCCGCGAATGGCGCGTTTGCAGCGCCCGCAGCGGCACGATCGCCACGCGTAGCGCGGCGCCGGCCGCGAATGGCGCGTTTGCAGCGCCCGCAGCGGCACGATCGCCACGCGTAGCGCGGCGCCGGCCGCGCCGGCGGCGGCGCCGCGCGGCGCGCCGCCGCCCGCGCGCCCTCCGCTCAGCCGCCGGCGAGTCGTGCGGCGACCGCCTCGCGGGCGAGCGCCCCCGCACGGACGACCGCCCACGTCCCGTCGCGCTCGATCGAGCGCAGGTCGACGACGGTGGACGGCGTTCCGGGCAGCGGGCCGCCGTCGACGACGAGGTCCGCGCCCGCGCGCAGCGCCGGATCGACCTGCTCGACGCTGCGCGGATCCATCCCGCCCGAGAGGTTGGCGCTCGATTGCAGGACGGCGCCGGTCACGCCGCTCAGCGGGCCCGGCGCCGGCACGCGCAGGCCCAGCGTCCACGGGTCCGGGCCGCAGGCGAGCGGATAGCGCGCGAGCGGGTTGGCGAGCAGCAGCGTGACCGGCCCCGGCAGCAGCGCCTCGACGGCGGCGCGTGCGCGCGGGGCGAGCTCCGGCAGCGCCGCGAGCGCCGCGTCCAGCGCGAAGAACATGACCGCCGCCGGCTTGTCCGCGGGGCGCCCCTTGAGCGCGTAGAGCCGGGCGACCGCCACCGGCGAGGTCGGATCGCAGGCGAGGCCGTACACGGTGTCCGCCGGGAACACGGCGACGCCGCCCGCCGCGATGCAGCGCTCGAATGCGGTCGCGTCGGCGCCGGCGCTCACCGGACCCGCTCACCCGCCCCCGACCACGCCGCGACGGAAGTCGCGCTCACCGCGTCCCCAGTACGACGCGCTCGATGCCGGCGAGGTCGCGGCGCGCGTGGACGGCTTCGAAGCCCGCCCGCGTCAGCAGCTCGCCGACGGCGCCCGCCTGCCCCTCCCCCACCTCGATCGCCAGCAGCCGCGCTCCCGCCGCCGCCGCGGCCGGGACGAGGCGGCGGATGACGTCGAGCCCGTCGGCACCGGCGAACAGCGCGCCCGGCGGCTCGTGGCGCAGGATCTCCGGCGCGAGCGCGGCGCGCTCGCCGTCGGCGACGTAGGGCGGGTTGGACAGCACGGCGCCGACCGCGCCCGCCCCGGCGAGCAGGTCGCCCTCGCGCAGCTCGACCTCGAGCCCGAGCCGCTGCGCGTTGGCGCGCGCGACCGCCAGCGCAGCGGCGCTGACGTCGGTCGCCACGACGGCGAGGTCCGGCCGCTCGTCGGCGAGCGCGAGCGCGATCGCGCCGCTGCCGGTGCCGACGTCGACGACGCGCGCGCCGGGCGCCAGCAGCTCGACGCCCACCTCGACGAGCAGCTCGGTCTCCGGGCGCGGGACGAGCACCCGCCCGTCGACGGCGAGCTCGAGATGCCGGAACCCCCGCCGGCCGGTGATGTAGGCGACCGGCTCGCGACCGACCGACCGGCGCCGCACCGCCGTCTGGAAGGTGCGCACCGCGGGGCCGGTGACCTCCCGGCCCGGCTCGAGGAAGAGCGCCGTGCGCCGCACGCCGAGCGCCGCCGCCAGCAGCACCTCGGCGTCCAGGCGCGGCGTGTCCGATCCCGCGGCTGTGATCGCGATGACGGCCGAGTCCAGTGCCTCGCGGACCGTCACGCCGCCGAACGCGCTCATGCGTCGAACCCTGCGCGGGATGCGCCGCGGTCGCCAGGCACCGTCGCGCCCTACGCCGTCGCCTGCAGCTCCAGCATGCGGCGCTTCTCGTCGGCCTGCAGCGCGTCGGTGAACTCCTCCAGCGCGCCCTCGAGGATCTCGTCGAGGTTGTGCACGAGCAGGTTGATGCGGTGGTCCTTGACGCGCCGCTCGCCGTAGTTGTACGTGCGGATCTTCTCGGCGCGCTCGCCGGTGCCGACCTGCGAGCGGCGGTCGGCCGCCAGCTCGGCCTGCTGGTCGGCGAGCGCCTGGTCGTACAGGCGCGCGCGCAGGACGCGCAGCGCGCGCTCGCGGTTCTGCAGCTGGGACTTCTCGTCCTGCATCGAGACGACGACGCCGCTGGGCCTGTGCGTGATCCGCACCGCGGAGTCGGTCGTGTTGACCGACTGGCCACCCGGCCCCGACGAGCGGTAGACGTCGATCTGCAGGTCGTTGGCGTCGATCTCGACGTCGACCTCGTCGGCTTCGGGAAGCACGGCCACCGTGGCGGTCGACGTGTGCACCCGGCCCTGCGACTCGGTCTCGGGCACGCGCTGGACGCGGTGCGTGCCGCCCTCGAACTTGAAGATCGAATAGGCGCCGTCGCCCTTGATCGCGAACGTGTACGCGCCCTCGGAGGCCTCGAGCAGCTCCTCCTTCAAGCCGCGCCGCTCGGCGTACTTCGTGAGCATGCGGTACAGGTCGCCGGCCCACAGGCCGGCCTCGTCGCCGCCGGCGCCGGCCCGGATCTCGACGATGACGCTCTTGTCGTCGTTGGGGTCGCGCTCGACGAGCGCGAGACGGATCTCCTGCTCGATGCGCTCGATCTCCGCGCGCGCGGAGGCGAGCATCTCGCGCACCTCGGGATCCTCGTTCTCGTCGAGCAGCTCGCGGGCGCCGGCCGCGTCGTCGACGGCGCGCCGCCAGGCCTCGGCGAGGCGCGCGGCCGTTTCGAGCTGGCGGAAGTTGCGCCCGGCGGCGGCCGCGCGCTGGCGGTCGCTGAAGAGATCCGGATCGGACATCTCGCGCTGCGCGTCGGCGAAGCGCGCTTCGATCTGCTCGACGAGTTGCCCGATCACACAGCGAGGGTAGAGCAGCGCGATCGGACATCCGTCCTGCACGAGTTTCGCTCCTAAAGCACTCAAGCTCGCGCCGCGAGCTACCGATGACCACTACGTGCAGAGCGTGAGGGGTACCCCGCAACCCGGCTTCGGCGCCGCCGCCGCACCGGCGCTCGACGTGCACGCCGCCGCCGCGCTGGAGCGCCTGACGAGCTGGGCGGCGAAGGCGCTGCGCGCCACCGCCGCGGTCGTGACGCTCGCCGACGGCGAGCAGACGATCGTCGCAAGCGCGACGGGCGCCGAGGCGGGCGCCACGAGCGAGCGCCTGCGCGACTTCGCCGGCGACGTCGTGCGCGCGGGGCAGCCGCGCGCCATCAGCGAACTGACCGCGCTCGTCGCCGACGGGTCGGGCACGGACGGCGCCGCCGCGTTCCTCGGCGCCCCGCTGCTGGATCGCGAGGGGACGGCGGTGGGCAGCTTCTGCGTCATGGACGCCAAGCGGCGCCCGTGGACGATCCAGGACATCGAGCTCGTCAGCGAGCTCACGTCGTCGGCGATGACCGAGGTCGACCTGCACGCCGCGCGCGCCGAGGCCGAGCGCGAGAGGCTCTGGAGCGACCGCCAGCAGGCGGTGCTCGAGCTGATCGCCGCCCGCGCGCCGCTCGGCCGGACGCTGTCGGAGCTGCTGCGGGCAGCCGAGAGCTACTCGCCCGGCATGCTGGCGGTCATCTGTCTGGTCGAGCGGGCCCGCGGCGGCCCGGCCTCGCTGCGCGTCCTCGCCGGCCACGGCGTTCCGCGCGGCTTCACGGTCGCGCTCGACGGCCTGGCGGCGGTCGAGGGCGCAAGCGTCTGCAGCACCGCGGTGGCGCGCCGCGAGCCCGTCGCCATCCCCGACGTCACCGACGCGGGGCTCAGCCCGTCGTTCGTGGCGCTCGCCGGCCAGCACGGCCTGCGCGCCGGCTGGGCCACGCCGATCCTCTCGCGCGGGGGCACCGTGCTCGGCACGTTTACGATCTACGACCGCCGCGTGAGCGGCCCGAGGCCGCACGACCAGGTCGTCGTCGACCGCTCGGCGCATCTCGCGCGCCTGGCGATCGAGCAGGTCCGGGGAGCCGAGGCGCTGCGCCGCAACGCGACCCGCGCGCAGTCGCTCGCCCGCGAGCAGACGGCGCTGCAGCGCGTCGCCACGCGGGTGGCGGGCGAGACGGACCCGGAGGCCCTGTTCTCGCTCGTCGCCGAGCAGGTCGGCCGGCTGCTGAAGGCCGAGGCCGGCTACGTGCTGCGCTTCGAGGACGAGCGGGCCTACCGCAACATGGGCTCCTGGACGCGCGGCGGCGAGCCCGGCCTGCCGGTCGGCGAGCTCGCCGACCATCCCGACGACGGGATCTGCGCGCAGCTGCGCCGCGGCCGCGGCGCCCGCCGTGACACCGTCGAGCCCGCTGCCGACCGGCTCGGCTTCGCGTACAGGATCGCCGCGCCGATCGTCGTCGACGGCCGCTCCTGGGGGATGGTCCTGGCGCTGCGCGACGCCGACGAGTTCCGCCGCGAGGACGAGAAGCGCCTGGCGCGCTTCGCCCAGCTGGCGAGCGTCGCCGTCGCCAACGCGCAGGCCCGCGAGGCGCTCGCGACGCAGGCGCTCACCGATCCGCTGACCCTGCTCGCCAACCGCCGCGCATTCGACGAGCGGCTCGCCGAGGAGACCGACCGCGCCAACCGCCACGCGCGCGCGCTCTCGGTGATGCTCGTCGACGTCGATCACTTCAAGGCGATCAACGACCGCTTCGGCCACGCCACCGGCGACCGCGTGCTCGTCAACCTCGCCGACAGCCTGCGCGCGGTCATGCGCGGCGGCGACCTGCTGGCCCGCATCGGCGGCGACGAGATGGCGATGATCCTGCCCGACTGCGCCCTCGAGCAGGCCGCGCAGGTCGCCGAGCGCATGCTGGCCGCGGTCAGGGCCGACTCCGCGCTGGCGCGCCGCCACGGCGTGACCCTCTCGGCCGGCGTGGCCGGGCTCGCCACCGGGCAGAGCGCGGACCACCTGCTGCGCTGCGCCGACCAGGCGCTCTACGCGGCCAAGAACGAGGGCCGCAACCGCGTTGCCAGCTACGAGCCGGACATGCCCGACCGCAGCGGGCTGCGGCTGGGCGCGTAGGCCCGCCCGGCGCAGGTCACGCGACGACCTCCATCCCGACACGGTCCTGCGCGCCGGCCTCGCCGGGCGTCTCGACGGCGAGCACCGCCGAGAGCGCGGCGATCGCGACCGCGAGCTGCGCATGGTCGGGCTCGCGCGTCGTCAGCAGCTGCAGCTTGAGCCCCGGCATCATGAGGATCTGCGCCCAGCGCTTGGCGCGATTGCGCCCGAACCACTTGATGAGCTCGAACGCGATGCCCGCGACGAGCGGGATGCCGACGACGCGCGAGATGAGCAGCCAGTACCAGGCCGGCGTCCCGAGCGGCGCGAAGACGACGACCGCGACGATCATGACGAGCAGCAAGAAGCTCGTCCCGCAGCGCGGATGCAGGCGGCTGAAGCGCTGGGCGTTCTCCGGCGTCAGCGCGATCCCCGCCTCGTAGCAGGAGATCGTCTTGTGCTCGGCGCCGTGGTACTGAAAGACGCGCTGCAGGTCCTTCAGCCGCGAGATCGCCCAGATGTACAGCAGGAAGACCGCGACGCGGATGAGCTTCTCGACGACGACGAACGCGACGGCGTGCGACAACGCGTCCCCGAGCAGGCTGGCGAGCATGACGGGAAGCAGGAAGAACAGGCCGACCGACATCGAGAGGGCGAGCACGACGGTGCCGGCCCAGGTGCCGGCCGCGACCTCCTTCTCGCCCTCCGCCAGCTGGGCGTTGACCGAGACGTTGAGCGCCTGCAGGCCCATCTTCAGCGACTCGACGAGCGCCACCACGCCACGGATGACCGGCCAGCGCAGCCAGGCGTGGCGCCTGAGCGCGGAGGCGAGCGGGAAGCTCTGGACGCGGATCTCGCCGAGCGCGGCCTCGTCGCCCGCCATCCGGCGGCCCGCGGCGATCTGCTCGGGCGAGGGCGCCCGCACGGCGACGGCCCAGGTGCAGACGCCGCGCATCATCACGCCCTCGAGGACGGCCTGCCCGCCGACCGGCGCGTCGCGCGACGCGGTCAGCGGCTGCTGCGACGACGCCGAGCCTGGCGCATGCCGGGCGGTCGACATCGCGCGCGGGGTGCTAGCGCTTGGCGTCCTGGCGCCGGGCGGCGCGGCGCTTGAAGCGGTCGACGCGTCCACCGGTGTCGACGAGCTTCTGACGACCCGTGTAGAACGGGTGGCAGTTCGAGCAGATCTCGACGTGGATCTCGCCCTGCGTCGAACGCGTCATGAACTCGTTGCCGCACGTGCAGCGCACGTGCGACGGGACGTACTCGGGATGGATGTCGGTCTTCATGGTCGGGGCAGTCTAGCGAGGGGTCGGCGCCGGCTGGACGGGCATCCGAGGGGGCTGGGCCCGCATCAGCGGCGCGCGCCCGGTGCTCCCCGCTCAGGTGATCTGGTACAGCGGGCCGTCGCCGCCCTCGGGCGTCGTCAGCCGTCCGCCCTTGGCCGTGATCGCGCCGCACTGCACGCAGTTGGTGTAGTTGACGATGACGTCGACCGTTCCGTGCTTCGGCGCGTCCTCGGGGATCTCGTAGACGCCGGCGGGGCACATCCAGGCCCACGTCTCGGCGACCTCGCGCGGCACGCGCTTCTGCACCCGGATGTGGTTGGGGGCGTCGTCGCGCGTCGCGTTGCCGGAGATGAAGACCGACGAGAGCTTGTCGAAGGTGTACTTGCCGTCGGCCTTGGGATAGCCGTCCTTCGTGTCGCCGACGAACATCGGCTTCTCGTCGTTGCGATGCCACTTCCAGCGCCCGCCCGGGAAGCGGCCCTTCGTCATGATCATGAGGTTCACGAGCGGGCCGCCGCGCAAGAAGCCCTTCTGGAACGGCTGGCGCGTGTTGCGCACCTCGTAGAGCTCCTCGCCGATCTGCGAGTCGTCGACCGCGTCCTCGTAGGAGGAGACGTCCGCGTCGCCGCGCTTGAGCGCCGCGTAGATCGACTCGGCGGCGAGCTTGCCCGACAGGACCGAGTGGTGTACCCCCTTCAGCGCGACGGTGTCGACCATGCCCGCCGAGTCGCCGACGAGCAGCGCGCCGGGCATCGTGAGCTTCGGCATCGACCACCAGCCGCCGGCCGGCAGCGCCTTGGCGCCCCACGAGACGCGCTTGCCGCCCTCGAGGATCTCGCGCACGAGCGGGTGCAGCTTGAACTGCTGCAGCAGGTCGTGGGCCGAGGTCGTCGCGTCGGCGTACTCGAGGTCGACGACGAAGCCGATCGAGACGAGGTCGTCGCCGGTCTTGTCGTCCTTCATCGGGTACAGCCAGGTGCCGCCGATCTGCCCGTACTTGGAGCGCAGCTTCAGCGGCCAGGGACCGATCGTGTGGATGAGGCGGTCCAGCGGCTTGGGGACCTTCCAGACCTCCTTGACGCCGAGCTCCCAGACCTGCGGCTCGCGTCCGTCGGCGAGGTCGAACTCGCGGATCGCGGCGCCGGTCAGGTGGCCCCAGCAGCCCTCGGCGAGCACGGTGAGCTTCGCCTTGACGTCGGTGCCGGGCTCGAAGTTGCGCAGCTCCTCGCCCTCCTTGCCGCGGCCCTTGTCGCCCGAGCGCACGCCGACGACCGCGCCGTCCTGCACGATGAGCTGCGTCGCCGCGGTCTCGGTGAGCACGTAGGCGCCCGCGTCCTCGGCGATGCGCTGCTGGTAGCGCGCCATCCCCGCGACGGAGACGACCTCGTTGCCGTGGTTGCGAAACGGCGGCGGGGTCGGGATCTTCAGCGCCCTGGAGGCGCTGGGCATGAGGTAGACGGCCTCCTTGTCGACCGAGCCGTAGGCGAAGCCCTCCCTGCGCCAGTCCTCGCGCGTGAGGTCCGGGAAGAGCTCCTGCAGGGGCCCCGGGCGCATGACCGCGCCCGACAGGTTGTGCCCGCCGCACGTCTTGGCCTTCTCGATGACCGCGACCGGCACCTCGCCGAGCGACTCGAGCAGCTCCTCGTCGTCGGCGAGCAGCGCCAGCAGGCGGTTGGCGCAGGACAGGCCCGCGGTGCCGCCGCCGACGATCGCCACGCCGACCTCGATGAGCTCGTCCTCGTGGTCGAGGCCGTGCTTGATGAACTCGCCCCGAGGATCGACCGGGGGCGGGAACTGCGCCGGCACCGGCGCGCCTCCGTTGCTGCTCGACATCGCCCGCCCCCTAGCCCTTCTTCGCCTTGACGGCGTCGGTGAGCTTGGGCAGGAGCTTGTTGAGGTCGCCGACGATCCCGAGGTCGCAGTACTCGAAGATCGGGGCGTTGGAGTCCTTGTTGATCGCCACGATGTTCTCCGAGGACTGAAAGCCGACCTTGTGCTGGATGGCGCCGGAGATGCCGGCGGCCAGGTAGAGCTTCGGCGAGACGGTCTTGCCGGTCTGCCCGATCTGCGTCGAGTACGGATACCAGCCGGCGTCGACGACGGCGCGCGTCGCGGCGACCGCGCCGCCGAGCGCCTCGGCGAGCGCCTCGCAGAGCTCGAAGCCCTCCGGCTTGCCCAGGCCGCGACCGCCGGCCACGAGGATGTCCGCGCCCTCGATGTCGATGTCCTCGCCGCGCGCCTCGCCGCGCTGGAGCATCTTCGCCTTCGTCGAGAAGTCCGACAGCTCGACGTCGACGTCCTCGATCTCGGCCGACGCGTCGCTCGGCGTCGCGGTCTCGAACGCGTTGAGGCGCCCGATGATGATGCCGCGGTCCTTGTAGGAGGAGGTCGAGATCGACGAGTCGCCGTGGATCGGGCGCTCGGCGGTGAGCTTGCCGTCGGCGACGTTGACCTGCGTGACCTCCATCGTCACGCCGGCGTTCAGCCGCGCGGCGAGGCCGGCGCCGATCTCGAAGCCGAGCAGGCCGCCGCCGAACAGCGCGTAGTCGTGCCCGTTGTCGTCCATGATCTTCGCCATGACGTCGACGACCGGCTGCGCGAGGCCCTCGGGCGCGTCCTTGGCGCGGAAGACCTTCGTGGCGCCGTAGTTGCCCAGCGTCGCGGCGAGCTCGTCGGAGACGTCGCCGATGACGACGACGTGGGCTTCGCAGCCGGCCTCGGCGGCCAGCCGGGCGGCCTCGGAGACGCCGCCGAGCGAGTTCTTGTTGAAGGCGCCCTCGTAGTGCAGGGCGTAGGCCAGGATCCCACTCATGCCAGCAGCTTCCTTTCGTCCAACCAGGCGATGATCTTCTCGACCGTCTCGTTGGTGTCCTCGTCTTCGATGATCTCGCCGGCGGCCTTCTCCGGCGGGGCCTTGAAGTCGCCGCAGACGACCTTCGAGCCGGCCTCGCCGACGCGCTCGGCCTCGATGCCGACGTCGGCGATGCCGACGCCGTCCAGCGGCTTCTTCTTGGCGCCCATGATCGCCTTCAGCGACGGGTAGCGCGGCTCGTTGATCGCGTCGCCGACGGAGATGACGGCCGGCAGCTCGATCTCGACGGTGTCATAGCCGTACTCGGCCTGGCGCTCGCAGCGCAGCGTGCCGGGCGTGACGTCCATCTTGATGACCTGGGTCAGCGACGGCATCCTCAGGTAGTCGGCGACGACGGCGCCGATCGTGTAGCACTCGCCGTCGTCGGACTGCTGGCCGAGCAGGACGAGGTCGGGGCTCTCGCGCTCGAGCACCTTGGCGAGCGCGTAGCCGGTGGCGACGACGTCGGAGCCGGCGAGCGCGTCGTCGGCGAGGTGGATGGAGCGGTCGGCGCCGAGCGAGACGGCCTTGTGCAGCGCGCGGACGGCCGTGTCGGGGCCCATCGTGACGGCGATGATCTCCTCGACCTCGACCTCGCCGCCCTCGCGAACCTGCATGGCGGCCTCGATGGCGTGCGTGTCATAGGGGTTGAGGTTGCGCTCCCCACCGCGGTCCATGCGCCCGGTCGACGGATGGATCCGCTTCTCGACGGCGGCGTCGGGCACCTCCTTCACCAGGACGCAGATCTTCAACTGGAGCCTCCTTGGGACAGACGGGACATGGCGTCAGGGTATCCGATTGACTGACCAGTCAATCGCGCCACGGGAGGGCCCGGCGCCGCGAGGCTCAGGCCGCTACCGCGCCGCGAATGAAGTCGATGATCGCCTCGGTGCTCGAGCCGGGCGTGAAGACCTCCGCCACGCCGAGTCGCTTGAGCTCGGGGATGTCGTCGCTGGGGATCGTCCCACCGACCGTCACGACGACGTCGTCGACGCCCTGCTCGCGCAGCAGCTCGACGATGCGCGGGACGAGCGTCATGTGGGCGCCCGAGAGGATCGACAGCCCGACGGCGTGGGCGTCCTCCTGGATGACGGTCTCGACGATCTGCTCCGGGGTCTGGTGCAGCCCCGTGTAGATGACCTCCATGCCGGCGTCGCGCAGCGCCCGGGCGATGATCTTCGCGCCGCGGTCGTGCCCGTCCAGGCCGGGCTTGGCCACGACGACGCGGATCTTCTTGGCGGTGGGTGAAGGTTCGGTCATGGGTGCCTGCGGGCGCGCGGATCATATGCGGATCGCAGATCGCGCGCGGTCCTCCGGGCGTTCGCCCAACGTCGGTGCGCGCCCGAGGCGGTCGCCACGGCCAACTCACCATGGAAGACTGCGCCCATGGTGGTCACCTCTTCACAGCTCAGCCACGAGGAGTGGAAGGCCGACGACGCCTTCGAGCCTCTCACGTACGAGAAGGTCGTCGGCCTCAACAACCTGCTGCGGATCGCGTGGCTCAGCCGCGCGCTCGAGCTCGCCGCGGCGATCTGCCGCGTCGTCACGCCCGCGGGGCCGGGCACCGGCTTTCTCATCGCTCCCGACCTGCTCATGACCAACCACCACGTGCTGCCCGACGCCGCCACGGTCGACGGCACGACGGCCGAGTTCAACTACCAGGTCAACTGGGCCGGCGAGCTCGAGCCGGTCCGCCGCTACAAGCTCGACAGCTCGCACTACGTCACCAACAAGGAGCTCGACTACGCGATCGCGCGCGTCAAGGAGAGCCCGGGCGACCTCTACGGCTTCATCGACCTCGCCAAGCGCAGCGAGCCGACGGTCAACGACTTCGTCTCGATCATCCAGCATCCGCAGGGCGGCACGAAGCAGGTCTGCTTCACCGACAACAAGGTCTCGGCGGTCTTCGGCGACCTCGTGCAGTACTCGACCGACACCGAGCCGGGCTCGTCGGGCTCACCGGTCTTCAACCAGCGCTGGGAGATCGTCGGGCTGCATCACCGCGGCGGCGGGCTCGCCGGACCGGACGGCAAGAAGTACTTCACGAACGAGGGCATCCTCATCTCCTCGGTCCTGCGCGACGCCGCGACGTTCCTGGGCGTCTCGGACACGCTCTACGAGTTCGCCTTCGGCGAGCTGCGCGCCGAGCTCGTCGGCCTCGTCGACGAGGTCCAGCCGCCGCCCGACGCCGGCGCGCTGGCGGCCGAGCTGCTGCGCACGATGCCGCGCTTCTCGCTCGTGCTCGACGACTGGAGCAAGTTCAACGGCAAGCCCGGCGAGCCGCTCCCCGCGACGCTCGCGATCGCCGGCGCGGCCGTCGGCGGAGCGCTGCGCCAGTGGGCGCGCACCGACGGGCACGAGTCGATCAAGAAGGCCGGCGCGCCCGCCGCGCCGGCGAGCGACGCGCTCGTCGCGCTCGTGAGCCCGTTCAGCGGCTCCGACGCGCTGCCGCGGACGGTCTACGACGCGGTGCTGGCAGGCCTGCACGCCGACGCCGCGCCGGCCGCGCCGATCGCCGCCGCGGCAGGCGACGAAGGGCTCGCGGCGGGTGCGCGCGCGTTCCTGCTCGGCGTCCAGACCGGCGCGAAGGCGTACGACCCGGTGGCGGGCGCCCCGGCGCCCGCCGCGCCCTGAGGCGCGCGCGCACCGCCGCGCGGCCTACCCGGCGCGAACCTCGAAGCGGGTCAGCGTCTGCGGGCCGAACGAGGTGACGAGCGCGACGTCGACGGCGTCGCGGCCGCGGCCGACGACGACGCGACCGATCCGCGGGACGTTGTTGCGCGCGTCGAACGCGTACCAGCGACCGTCGAGGTAGGCCTCGAACCACGCCGCGAAGTCCATCTCCTCGGCGGGCGGCGGGACGCCGATCGTCGGGATGTAGCCGAAGACGTAGCGCGCGGGGACGTTCAGCGCGCGGCAGAACGTGATCGCCAGGTGGGCGAAGTCGCGGCAGACGCCCTGGCCGGCGCGGTAGGCGTCGGCGGCGGTCGTCCACGGGTTCGACGCGCCCGCGACCCACTCCAGGTGGCCGTGCACGTAGTCGACGATCGCCTGCACGCGACCCCAGCCGGGCGGCAGGTCGCCGAAGCGCTGCCAGGCCTCGTGCCCGAGCTCGTCGGGTAGGCAGAAGCGGCTGGGCATGACGTAGCTCATGACCGCGTCGGGCAGCGCGCCGACCGGCGTCTCCGCGGCCGCCGGGGCGACGACGTCGTGCGGCCGCGCGAGCACGACCCGTGCCTCGTAGTCCAGCCGGCTCGCGCCGCCCGGCAGGGCGAAGCGCTCGCAGCGGTTGCCGTAGCCGTCGAGGTAGCAGTGGTGCTCGGCGCCCGTCTCCCAGCGCTCGGCGCTGATCGACACGCCGCGCTCCAGGCGCGGGGCGACCTGCAGGATCGCGGTCACCGGCTGGACGGACCGCAGCTCGAACGTGCAGCCCACCGTGAGCGCGAGCGCCTCCTGCCGGGAGGCGTCGTCAGCGCCGGGGCTCGAGCTCGCGGGCATCCCCTGGTGAGGATGGCAGGTCGCCCGTGAGCACCTTCGCCATCAGGCGCACGCGCGCCCGCTGGGCATCGGACATGCCGGCGAGCAGCGCGCCGCTGCGCCAGCAGGCGTCGCACGTGCCGGCGACCGGCTCGGGCGCAGCGCCCGCGACGCTGCTGAGGAGCTCGTAGGCCGCGCCCGTCGGCAGCGCGTGGACGAGGCGCACGAGCGGGTCCTCGGCGAGCTCGGCGAGCGCGTCCCGCACGCCGCCGATGCCGACGGGGCGGCGCAGGCCGGGCGGTCCCGCGCCCTGCAGGACGGCCTCGTTGCAGCACGCCGTGACCTCGCCGTCGAAGCGCAGCATCCTGCGGTTGACGACGTCGCAGCGACCCGCCGCGCGGGGCGCGCGCCGGAACCGCTCGAGCTTCGCCGCCCGCCCCTGCTCGAGCGGCGGGTGCTCCTCGATCTCGGCGAGCGCCGGCCAGCCCGCGCCGAGCGCCGCTTCGAGCATGCTCACCGCGTAGCCGCGGTGGTCGGGCTGCGCGGGTCCCACGATGACCTGCGCGACGACCCAGCAGCCGGCCTCGGCCGCGAGCGCGATCGCAGCCGTCAGCGCGGCGTCGCTGACCCCCTTGCGGTGGTACAGATCGACGCCGAGCACGAGCGTCGATACCCGCGCGAGCATGGCGCGCGCCCGCGCGACGGCGTCCGGGTCCGCGCCCCAGTAGCCGGCGGTGTGCACGACGACCTGCTTGCCGGCCGCCGCGAGCGTCGCGACGACGGCCTCGAGCTCGTCGGGATGCACGAACGGATCGCCGCCCGTGATGAACGCGACCTCGAGCTCGGGCAGCGCGGCCAGCTGCTCGACGTGGCGGCGCAGGTCGGGGTTGACGTCCGGGCCCGGGTCGTCGGCGAGCGCCGCCACCGAGCAGTGCGCGCAGCCCACCGGGCAGCGGTCGGTGAGCACGATGCCGGCCATCGCGCCCGGCAGCCAGCGGCGCCGCTCGAAGTCCGCCTGGCGAATCTGGCGCCGGGTCGGGGTGGCGCTGCTCACGGCGCCGCCGCGCTCGGCAGCCGGGCGATCGCCTCGGTCAGCGGATCGGGCTCGGCCCGCGCGGGCGAGCGGGCGAGCAGCTTCCAGCACAGCTCGCAGTTCGTCGCGTAGCGCGCGTCCGCGAGGTCGGCGTACGCCGGGTGCTCGGTCAGCAGGCCGAGCCCGGCCCGGCCGATGACGCGCAGCAGCGGGTCGGCGTCGAGCTCGTCGACCGCCCGCGCGAGCTCGGCGCCGTCGGTCGCGCGGCGGCGCAGGCGCGCCGGTCCGCGGTCCATGACGACGCTCTCGTTGCAGCAGGCGGTGACGAGCCCGTCGTAGCGGACGACCGGCGAGACGGCCAGCGCGCACGGCCCGAAGGCGTGGCCCGCCGTACGGGCCTCGGCGCGGGCGAAGACGCTCGCGCCGCGACCGTGCGTGAGCGCGGGCGTGACGACGAGCTCGGCGTGGCGCTCGTAGCCCTCGCCGAACGCCCGGGCCAGCAGCGCCCGCGCCTGCGCCACCATCGACGCGACGCCGACGACCTGCACGACGATCCACGCGCCGGCGTCGGCGATCGCGTGCGCCGCGCGGACGTAGCGCTCGTCGTCGACGGCGGCGGCATGGAAGGCGTCCGTGCTGAGGTAGACGCAGCTGCAGCGCCGCAGCACGTCGCGCACCCACGGCGCCGGGCCGGACGCCGACGCCCAGACGCCGCTCGTGTAGACGACCTGGCGCTTGCCGGCCTCGTCGAGCCGGCGCGAGGCGAGCGAGAGCCCGCGGCGCTCGACGAACGGCTCGCCGCCCGAGATCCCGACGACCTCCAGGCGCGGCTGCTCGCAGAGCCAGTCGACGATCTCCCCGAAGAGGCGCCAGTCGGTGATCGTCGGACTGTCGGAGCGCGAGTCCACCGAGCAGTGCGCGCAGCCGACGGGGCAGCGGTCGGTGATGAACAGCAGCGCCGAGCGGCCTGGCGTGGTGCGGGACCGGCCCACGTCACGGTGGGTCATCGCGTGATCGACCAGCGGCACGGCCCGGGTTCCTCTCGACGAGAACGCCTCGCAGGACATGGTCATTGAACCCGATCGCGGTCGTGCCGGTCAAGCTCGGCCACCGCGCTCGGAGGACCGATGCCACGCTCGTCCGCGACCGTCTCGCGGCGCAGTTGACGCGCCGTCGAGCCGTGTGGGAGAGTCGGACTTCACCGGGTCACCCAGCTCTCCGCGACGGGTCGCTTCACCCTCCGCGGACGCATCGAAGAAGGCCGCCAATGCATCTCGTCGAACTGCTGGCTCGTCGTGTCGTGCCCGGTGCCGGCGTCTCGGTTGCGATCACCCGCCGCTGCCCGCTGAGCTGCGCGCACTGCGCGACGAGCTCGACGATGGGCAGCGGCGAGGTCGCGCAGGATGTCCTGCTGGGCTTCGTCTCCTCCTTCGCCGACGACGACGAGCCGCCCGAGCTGCTGGCGATGTCCGGCGGCGAGCCGCTGCTGCGCCCGCGGCTCGTGCGCGACCTCGCGCTGCGCGCCCGCGCGGCCGGCTGCGCGTCGACCGTGCTCTCCGGCGCGTTCTTCGCCCGCGGCGCGGGAGCCATCCCGAGGCCGATCCGCGCCGCGATCGGCGCGCTCGACCACTTCTCGGTCAGCCTCGACGCGTTTCACGAGCGCGAGGTGCCGCGCGAGAACGTCCTGCGCCTGCTCGGCGAGGTGCTCGCGGGCGGCACCGACGTCAGCATCCAGCTCGTCGGGCTCAGCGCCGACGACCCGTATCTCACCGAGGCGATCGCCGACGTCCGCGCCGCGTTCGACGACCGCGTGCCGATGTTCGTCAACACGGTCAAGCCGTTCGGGCGCGCCCTGGACTGGCTCGAGGCCGCCGACCCCGAGCCGCCCGGCGAGATCACGGCCGATCCCTGCCTGCTCGCCGCGTGGCCGCTCGTCGGCTGGGACGGGACGATCACCGCCTGCGGCAACGACGACGTCGTCGACGGCCCGCCGCCGGCCCACCTCGCGCTCGGGCACGCCGCGCGCGACCGCTGGCCGGCGATCCGCGAGCGCTGCCGGGTGTCGAGCATGGTGCGCGCGATCCGCCTCTTCGGGCCCGAGCAGCTCGCCGAGCGCTTGCGCGAGGGCGGCGTCGGCTGCGACGGCTTCTGCGCGACCTGCATGACGCTCTCCGCCGACGCGGCGCTGGTGCCCGCGGTCGACGCGCTCATGGCGCAGGCATCGACGCAGGTGCTCGAGCGCTTCGCGCTGCAGACCCAGGTCAGCGCCGGCGCGGTCGCCTTCGCGCGCCGCTACGGCCCCCGGCGCTTCGCCGAGCTGGCCGCGCTCGGAGCGCCGTCGTGATCGCGAGCGCGAGGCTGCGGTTGCAGCTGGACATCGCCTATCCCGCGCTGCGGGCGAGCGCCGAGCAGATCTGGTGCAGCCCGCGCCTGCACGAGCTCTATCCGGAGTACCTGCGCACGATGCACGCGATCGTGCGCTCGGCGGTGCCGCTGCTGGAGGGCGCCGCGCGGCGCGCTCGCGTCCTCGCGCGCGAGGACGAGGTGGCGGCCATGCTGGCGGACTACCTCGCCCACCACGCCGACGAGGAGCGCGGCCACGACGGCTGGCTGCTCGAGGATCTCGCGGCCTGCGGCGCCGATTCCGGCGAGGCGCTGCGGCGCATCCCGTCGCCGCGCGTCGCGTCGCTCGTCGGCGCGCAGTACTACTGGCTCGAGCACGGCCACCCGGTCGCGCTGCTGGGCCACATGGCCGTCGTGGAGGGCTACTCGCCACAGCCGGGCTTCGCCGAGCGGCTGCGCGC
This sequence comes from uncultured Solirubrobacteraceae bacterium, assembly GCA_963722455.1. Classification (GTDB taxonomy): domain Bacteria; phylum Actinomycetota; class Thermoleophilia; order Solirubrobacterales; family Solirubrobacteraceae; genus CADCVQ01. Next base: position 358,725 of record CAVRMD010000001.1, on the reverse strand, counting down.
GGCGACCGGCTACCCGCGCGAGGCGTTCCGCGCGCTCGCGCGCCACGAGCGCCTCGACGTCCATCACAAGCGCGAGCTGTACGCGACGATCGACGCGCTCCCGCTCGGGGCCGAGCACGAGCGGATGCTCAGCGTCAGCGCGCTGCACACGGTCAGCGCGATCATCGCCGTGCTCGACGAGATCTTCGCCAGCGTGCCGGCGGTCACCGCAGGAGCTTCACCGTGACCGCGGTCGCAGTGTTCACCATCCCAGCCGGCGCACCAAGCGCCGGCGCCGATCACCAAAGGAGGGCAGATGGCCGACCTATCACCCCTGCGCGATGCGGGAATCGACATCGACGGCTACACGGACGCCGAGCGCGAGGCGCTCGAGGGACTCGACCAGGAGGAGATCGACAGCCTCGCGGCGATCCGCCGCAAGCTCAATGCCGGCGGCGAGGAGGAGCGCGCCCGCGCCTCGGAAGGTGACGGGACCATCGTCTGGTAGGGCCGCCTGACGGCGGCGGGCGTCGCGAGCGGTCGGAGCGCTCGCGGCGCCGGCAGGGCCGCGGCCGTCCGCTTCGCCGGCGCGGGTAGTGTGCCCGGTCGGCGTGCCCTCCTCCAACGACGATCTCACGGGGGCGCTGCTGGATCGCGCCGTCCTCGACGAGCTGCACGCGTTCCTCTGGACGCAGCCGTTCGCCAACCGCGGGACGCGCGACGACGGCTGGTCCTGCCGCGACCACATCGTCGTCGTGGGGGCGCTGCTGCGCGCGCTCGGCGCCGAGGTGCGCATCCGCCACGGCCGCTGCATGTTCGTTCGGGGACGAGGCTCCGGCGGGCAGGTGCCGGTGGGGATCGGGCAGGAGGGCTCGTCGCGCCTCGGCCACGCCTGGCTGCTGGTGGCGGGGCTCGGCGACGTCGATCTGAGCCCGCGCATCGCCGCGCCCGCGCCGCCGTGGCCGGGCGTCGAGAGCCCGGGCATCGTCGGATCGGCCTGGATCGCGCCTTGCGAGACGAGCTTTGAGACCACGACGAAGCTGCGGGAGTACACGGCCGCGATCGAGCGCGCGACGAGCGCGGTCGACGAGCTGCGTGCGGTCTACCTCGTCGCGAGCGAGGAGCCCTACGGCGCCGACGTCGCCCGCGCGGGCCTGAGCTGGGCGAGCTCGCGCGTGTCGCAGCGCCTGCGCGAGCGCGGGCTGCCGGAGGACCTCTACGTGCGGTTCGCCGCCCACCTGCTCGGCCTGCGCGCCGGCCGCCGCCAACCGCTGCGCGAGATCTCGCGCAACAAGGCCTGGGCGATCGTCGCCGCCGACGTCGAGCTTGAGCCCGCGCGGTGATCCCGGGGCGGTGGACGCGGCTACAGGGCGAAACGGAGCCGGAGCGCGCTGTCGACGGACTGGATCTCCGCGGCGTCGAGTCTGCCGGCCGGCGCACCAAGCCGTTGCGGATCGACGACGGTGGTCTGCTCCCGGAGCACGCACCTCCGGCTCGGGTCCATCAAGCTCGTAGCGACCGACCGCGCGGCGCGTGGCAGCAACGCCGGGCGACATCGCAGATCCGTGTACCGTTTAGTGTACTCTCGACCGCATGGCCAAGACCGTACCCGTACGGGAGCTGCGAAGCAACCTCAGCAAGCTCCTCAGCGATGTCGCCGATCGTCGCGATCACGTCCTGGTCACGCGCAACGGCCGTCCAGCGGCCGTCCTCGTACCGATCGACGAATACGACGCGCTGGAGGAGACGGCCGAGGTTCTGTCAGACCCCGACGCACTCGCCGCCTTGGAGGCAGGGCTGAGCGAGCTTGAACGCGGCGAGACGATCACCCTGGACGACCTGCGCCGCGAACTGGCAGAGCGCCGCGCCCTCGGCTGATCGGTGGCACGCGTCGTTCTGGCTCGCCGCGCCCGCGACGAGCTGCTCAACCTCGACTGGCCCCTGATCGACGCCATCGAGGACGCGCTCGGACTGCTCGAACGCGAACCCACGGCCGGCCATGCCCTCACGGGCCGCTTGCGTGGCGTGCGCTCGCTACGCGTCGGCGCCTACCGCATCCTCTACCAGCTCATCGACGAAGGCCAGACCGTTCGCGTCGCCGCGATCCGCCACCGCTCGACCGCCTACCGCACCGACCCACGCTGAACACGCGTGCCAGGGCGCTCTGGACCGCAGATCGCAGAGTGTCGCGCGTCGCGCCGAGCGAACGTGTGGTCATCGGAGCCCTGCCGTTTGCCCGACGCGCTCTCGCCCGCGCGTTGCGGACCCCGTCTTGGCAGCGTGCGCGGTTTGAGTCGGCGGATTGCCATGACCCCCGCCGATGACAACATGCGGCGAGGGTCGAGTCGGTCGATATACGCGGGATGAGCGGTATATACTCGTGGCGTGTCGAAGCATCTGGTCGATCTCGATGAAGAAGCGCTGAGCGCCGCGCGCGCCGAGCTGGGCACGACGACGATCAAGGACACCGTCAACGAGGCGCTGCGTCGCACCACCGAGCAGCGCCGACCACGCATCCTCGCCGCACTGGACACGCTGGCGGCTGCCGATCTGGACGATCGCGCCGACGCATGGCGCTGACGCACCTCGTCGACACCAGCGCGCTCAAGCGCCTAGGCAACCCCGAGGTCCGAGCCGCGATCGAGCGGCTCGCGACCGCGGGGGTTCTCGGCCGACCCACGATCTGCGATCTCGAGATCGGCTATTCGGCGCGCAACGCCAGAGAATGGGATCGGCTGGTCGGCGCACTGGACGCATTCGTCGCTGTCGAGACCACCGCAGCACACGTCCGTCGGGCACTTCACGTGCAGCGCCTGCTGGCCCAACGAAGCCAGCGCGGGAGGAAGATCCCCGACCTGCTCGTCGCGGCAGCTGCCGAGGAACACGATCTGACCGTGCTGCACTACGACGTCGACTTTGATCTGATCGCAGAACTGACGGGCCAGCGCTGTCGATGGATCGTGCCCGCTGGCAGCGCCGACTGACCGCCGCGTTTCGAGCCCAGCGACGACGACTGGATCATCGCGTCGATCCCAGAAGTACCGGGAGCGATCAGCCAGGGCCGGTCGCGAGAGGAAGCCCGCGCGAAGGTCATCGATGCGCGGCGCATCATGCTGAAGCCCGAGCCCTTTCCCCCGCCCAGGGTAGTAGCGTCGCGGCGCGCGTCGAGCCGGTACGGCCGGGACCGGTCAGGCTGCGACGTGCCGAACCCCGCGGGCCTCAGCCGCGAAGTCCAGGCCAGCCCTGGCGCGTCGTCCGAAGCACCAGTCGGTTGGTGACCTACAGCCGCCGTCGCAGCTGCGAAACGAGGCTCGGCCGGCTCTTGTGCCGCTGCTTGACGGTGTAGCTGTGGTGGTCTCCACGAGCCTGCTCGACCATTTGGTGCACGTGCCGGTGGACGATGTCGTTCTTCTCATGCTCGAACGCGGCGCCCCTGAGGTCCTCGTGAACGATTACCCAGGAGATCGCGTAGCGGCCCCAGTCGAAGCCAGGGAAGTCCTCAACGACCGTGAAGTCCATGGTCACGAGCACCCACGGGCCCTTGTGGCCGTCATCGATGTTTCGGACGACGTCAGGGTCGGGCCGGCCAGCGGCGCCGAAGTCCTTGACCGTCTTGACGACCAAGCCGCGGAGTTGGAGCCCTTCGATCAGCCGCCCGCGGCAGAGCTGCTCATCGAGGACAAGGAGCGGCATATATCCGGCGCTAGTGCGTGGTCAACCGATCGGCTGCGTCGCTCCACCTAATGGCCTGCTCGACATCGACTTCGTCGAGTTCGTACTCCTCGATGAGGATGGCGCGACCCTCGTTGTCGGCGGCGATTCGCGCCACGCGCTCAACCGGCCAGCGACTGCCGGCGAGGACCGGCGCGCCGCCGAGCTTGCTCGGATCGACCTCGATGCGGTCGAGCTTGAGGTGGTAGGCGAGCCAGCCCCCGCCTCGCAACATATCCTGCGTGAAGTCGAGGAACTCGGGCTTGAGGACAATCTGGTCGCCAGCCTTTCCGATCTCGACGTAGGAGCCGTCTGGGGCGCGCTGGACGATGACGCCGCGGTCGTGCTCAGACTCCACCGTGTGGCGAGCGACACCGAGCTTGCCGCGGATCAGCGGCCACTGGGGATGGTCGTCGCGGGCGGCGCGAATCGCCTGGTGGATTGAGCCGTAGTCGAAATGCTGCTCGCGGAGCCAATGCACGACGATTGCTTCGGCGACGTCGTAGAAGGCGTAGCGGTTGGCGGGACGCCCCTCGTAGATCGTCGGGCGGATAAGGCCGTAGCGAGCCCACTGCCCGATCTGGTCGCCGCTGACGCCTGCCAGCGCGCCGGCGCGCTGCGGCGAGAAGACCCCCAGGAACTCGGCCGCCTTGTTGACGGGTGCGGTATCGGTGGCGGTCATGCGGGGTGGAGTTTCCCACGAAGCGGATCGTCCGCCGAACGTACACCCCGGGAGGGCCGAAAGATCAGCTGGACCCACGTCGGTCGCGGCGCGAGGGCTACGGCTCGAGTACAGCGCTTCTGCCCCCACCGCGTAGCTTTGTGGGGCGCGCCGGAATCACGCGGAAGGGAACCTCTGCCGACTGAAACCAGCACCGAGCTGCGCCGGTGCGATCGTCGGGCTGGCGGTTGACCGCCGCCCGTAGACTGCGGCGCGGATGAACGAGGACTCGCAGCCTGGTGCCGAGCCCGCGGTTGTCGCGCCCCCGCGGCGAGCCGCGACCGCAACCGCGGTCGCGGTCGCGGTCCCGCGCTGGCTCGCCTACGGCGCAGCGGTCGCGTGGCGGCTGCTGGCGATCGTCGCCGCGGTCGCGCTGACGGCGTGGTTGCTCGCGTACCTGCGCGTGGTCGTCGTGCCGCTGATCGTCGCGCTGCTGATCAGCACGGCGCTGCGTCCGCCCACGCGCTGGCTCGTTCGCCGCCGGTTCTCCGACGGGGCCGCCGCCGGCACCGTGCTGCTCGCCGCGGTGGGCATCCTGGCCACCGCGCTGACGATGGCCGGAGCCGCGGTCGGGCGCCAGTTCTCCGACCTCGCCGCCAACATCCAGATGGGCATCCGCGAGGCCGGCGACGTGCTCGCCAAGTCGCCGTTCAACCTCAGCAGGTCCGAGGTCCAGCAGCGCATCGACGACGCCATGACCCAGCTCAGCGACTCGAGCGGCGCGCTCAGCGGCGGCCTGCTGCACGGGGCCGTGCTCGTCGGCGAGGTGCTGACGGGGCTCATCATCATGCTGCTGCTGCTGTTCTTCTTCCTCAAGGACGGACCCCAGCTGTGGCGCTGGGTCGCCGACACGTTCGGCGGCCGCAGCCGGGGGCGGCTGGACGACATCGCCTGCCGGTCGTACTCCGCGCTCGCCGGCTACGTACGGGGCCTGGCGATCGTCGGCGCCGCCGACGCGACGATGATCGGGCTGGGCCTCGCGATCCTGGGCGTGCCGCTGATCGCTCCGCTCATGCTGCTCACGTTCCTCGGCGCGTTCGTGCCGCTCATCGGCGCGTTCACCGCGGGCCTCGCCGCCGTGCTGATCGCGCTCGTCAGCGGCGGGGCGGTCAAGGCGCTCATCGTCCTTGCGCTCGTGGTCGTCGTGCAGCAGGTCGAGGGCCACCTGCTGTACCCGCTGATCATGGGGCGCACCGTCAACGTGCATCCGATCGCGGTCATCCTGGCGCTGGCCGCCGGCGGCATCCTCGCCGGCATCATCGGCGTGTTCATCGCGGTCCCGATCCTCACCGTCGCGGCCACGGTGCTCAGCTACGCCCGCGAGCCGCCCGCGGAACCGCTCGCCGCAGACTGAGGACCGCCGCCGGGCGCCTCAGCGCAGCTTCGCGAGCACCTGCTCCGCGGGCCCGCGACCGGCGCCACCGGCGCACGAGTACGCGCCGCGCGCGGCGCGATACAGCGCGCCCAGGCAGTGACCGAGCGCGAGCTGACCGTATGCGTTGGGATGAAAGAGCTCCTGCGTCTGGCCCTCGACGATCGCGCTCGGGCTCACCGCGCGCCCCCACTCCGAGCCGACCGGCGACGGCGGCGTCAGCGGCGTGACCGACGACGCCTGCCGCGCACAGACCTCGTGCCCGGCGACGGCGGGCAGCAGCTCGAGCACCTCGGCGCCGCGCGACCGCGCGGCTGCCGTGACGGCCGTGCCGATGCGGGGCGCGGCGACGTCCTGGGCCCAGTCCACGTCGGCGTCGTAGAACGGGCAGCCCTGGACCGTGCGCCGCGGGTCCGCCTCGCGGTAGCGCGCGTCGGCGGCGTGCGGGATGACGACGGGACAGGTCTGCAGCACGAGCCGGTAGGCGCGCTTTCGGTAGCCGGCATCGCCGATCACCGCGCGGATCTCGTCGATCGCATGCCCGATCCGCGCCGTCACGGCGTCGACCCGGTCACGGTCGACCGCGGCGGCCTGCGTCTGGCTGCACGGCCGGGCGTGCGCGAGGTAGGCCTCGAAGCAGGCGGTGACGATCGACGCGACGCCGAAGTCGTTGCCGCCGATGCTGACGACGATCATGCGGATCCGCGCCGAGCGCGCGACCGCCGCCAGCTGATCGGCCTGCGGCGCCTCGCCGTGGGCGGTCGTCCCGCCGCTCGAGGAGCGCAGCAGGTTCTGGGTCACGGCGCCCGAGCAGGCGAGGTTGACCCCGCGGTCGACGTCGATCCGCGCGGACAGGACCTCGGCGACGTCGGAGCGGTGGCAGCCGTTGGCCGCCGTGCCGCCGACGTAGACGCGGCTCTCGTCGTAGGCCGTGCACATGCCGAGCGTGAAGACGCAGGCGCGGTCGGTGCCGTCGCGGCCAGCGGCGACGTTGGCGCTGTTGCCCAGCCAGCGGCCGGCCTCCCCGGAGATGTAGCTGTCGCCCATCGCGACGACGGCCGTCGGCGCGGGCGCGGGTGCGGCGCCGGCCGGCGGCGAGGCGAAGAGCGCCCCGGCCGCGACGGCGGCGGCGCCGAGGAGCGGGCGAAGGCGTGCGTACATCGCGCCACGATAGATGCACGTCCGCGTTTCCCGGCACTCGTGGCGCGCGGGAGCGGGTGCAGCCCAGCGCCCCGCGCGCGGGCTCGGCTCCCCCGGCTCAGAAGACGGGCGTCTCGCGGTACGTCCCGAAGACGTCCTGCAGCGCCCGCACGATCTCGCCCTCGGAGGCGTGCGCCCGCGCGCAGTCAAGCAGCGCCGGCATGAGGTTCTCAGCCTCGCGCGCGGCGGCTGCGCGCAGCGCCGTGAGCGTGGTCTGCACGGCGCTTGCGTCACGGCGCGCCCGCACCGCCTGCAGGCGCCCGAGCTGCTTGCGCTCGAGCTCGGGGTCGATGCGCAGGATCGGGATCTCCTCGTCGCCGGCGTCGACGTAGTCGTTGACGCCGACGAGGATCCGCTCCTTGGCGTCGTAGTCGCACTGCAGGGCGAACGCCGCGTCGGCGATCTCGCGCTGCGGGAAGTTCTGCTTGACCGCCTCGACCATCCCGCCGAGCTCGTCGATGCGGCTGAAGTAGTCGTAGGCCTCGCGCTCGAGGCGATCGGTCTGCGCCTCGACGAAGTACGCGCCGCCGAGCGGGTCGATCGTGTTCGTCACGCCCGTCTCGTGGGCGATGATCTGCTGCGTGCGCAGCGCGATCCGCGCGGCCTCCTCGGTCGGCAGCGCAAGCGCCTCGTCGTAGGAGTTGGTGTGCAGCGACTGCGTGCCGCCGAGCACGCCCGCGAGCGCCTCGATCGCCGTGCGGACGATGTTGTTCAGCGGCTGCTGCGCGGTCAGCGACACGCCCGCGGTCTGCGTGTGGAAGCGCATCCGCCAGGAGCGCGGGTCGGTCGCGCCGAAGCGCTCGCGCAGCTCGCGCGCCCAGATCCGGCGTGCCGCGCGGTACTTCGCGATCTCCTCGAAGAAATCGACCTGGGCGTTGAAGAAGAAGCTCAGGCGCGGCGCGAAGTCGTCGACGTCGAGGCCGCGCTCGACGGCCTGCTCGACGTACGTCAGCCCGTCCTTGATCGTGAAGGCGAGCTCCTGGGCGGCCGTCGCCCCCGCCTCGCGGATGTGGTAGCCCGAGACGCTGATCGGATGCCAGCGCGGCATCTGCTCGGTGCACCACTCGATCATGTCGCCGCACAGGCGCATCGCCGGGTCGACCGGGAAGCACCACTCCTTCTGGGCGATGTACTCCTTGAGGATGTCGGCCTGGATCGTGCCCCGCAGGCGCTCGGCGGGGATCCCGCGCTGCTCGGCTGCCGCGACGTAGAAGGCGAGCATGACGACGGCCGGCGCGTTGATCGTCATCGAGACGGAGATCTCGGAGAGGTCGATGCCGCCGAACAGCGTGCCCATGTCGTCGACCGTGTCGATGGCGACGCCCTCGCGCCCGACCTCGCCGAGGCTGAGCTCGTGATCGGAGTCATAGCCCATGAGGCTGGGCATGTCGAAGGCGGTGCTGAGGCCGTCCTGGCCGTGGCCCAGCAGGTAGCGGAAGCGCTCGTTGGTCTCCTCCGCCGTCCCGAACCCCGCGAACTGGCGCATCGTCCACAGCCGGCCGCGATACATCGACGGGTAGACGCCGCGGGTGTAGGGATAGACGCCCGGGTGGCCCGGATCGCCGGGCGCGTCCTGCGCGGTGTACAGCGCCGCCACCGGCGACCCGCTCAGCGTCGTGAACGAGACGTCACGCTCGGCCTGCAGGCCGTAGGCGGCGCGCCACTCGTCGGCGCTGGTGGGTGGATGCTGGGTGGTCGCCATGAGGTCGTTGGTAGCCAGATAGTCGGAAGGTCGCGCTTCTCCTGGCGAGCATAGCACCGATGCTCCGGGCCGATCACGTTCCGGGCGCGCTGCCGCCCGGCCGCGAGCGCCGGGCGGACCGCTGCCGGACGTTCGGAAGCCGAACTGCGCCCACGTCACGCGCCCGACGACGAGCCGGACCCCCACCGTGGGGGTCCGGCCCTGCCTCCGACCGATCCTCCGGATCAGCCGATCACGTCCAGCCGCCCGTCCAGGTCGAGCCCCAGAGCGTCGAGGACCCGCCGCCGTCGGCGTCCATCCGCTCGATCCACACCTTGCCGGTGCGCGCGTTGTAGACCATGAAGTGGCCGAGCCCGCCCTGCACGAACGGGGTGATCGCCGACCAGCCGGTCGCCCATGTCTCGGTCGCGAGATTGTCGACGCCGGCGCCGCCCGCCTTGACCTTCAGGAACCTGGCGAAGCCGGTCGAGTTCTTGTAGGCCATGAGATGGGGCGCGCCGCCGACCATGACCGGGACGATGTTCGTGTACAGCGTGCTCCACTGCGACGCCCAGACCTCGGTGATCGCGACCCCGCCGCCCGACGTCGACGTCACCTTGTCGATCTCGACGTGCCCCGTCCCGCCCTTGTAGGCCAGGAAGTACTGAACGCCGCCGCTGACGAACGGGACGAGGTGCGTCCAGCCCTTGCCCCAGTTGGCCGACCAGACGCTCGAGGCGCCGTTGCCGGCGGCGTTGATCTTGTCGAGGTTCGCCGTCCCGTACAGCGAGCTGTAGGCGATGTAGTAGTTGCTGGCGCCCACGACGAGCGGCATGAAGTGCGTCCAGCCCTTGCCCCAGTTGCCCGAGCCGAGCGTCGTCGTGCCGGTCCCGTTGGCGTCGACCTTCTCGAAGGCGACGGCGCCGGTCGCCGCCTTGTAGACGAAGTGGTGCGGGTTGCCCCCGACCGTGAACGCGCCGAAGTGCGTCCAGCTGCGCGACCACGACTCGCTGGCGGTCGTCGTCACGCCGCCCCCGTTGGCGACGATGCGATGGATTCCCATGGCCCCGGTGCCGGGCTTGTACGTCATGACCGAGGGGCTGGCGCTCTGGGTGAACCCGGTGAACGCCTCCTGCGGGCAGTTGTAGCTCGTCAGCTTCTCGCCGTTGCCCCAGGTGTTCCAGGAGGCCATGTTGCCGGCGTGCGTGTCGATCAGCGTTCCGTCGAAGGCGATCCGCACGGCCTGGCCGTCGGCGAGCTGCGTGTAGTGCAGGTGCATCGCCTCGGTGCCGCTGTTTCCGACGTGGCCGATCGTCTCGCCCTGCGCCACCTGCTGGCCCACGGAGAGCGGCGGCAGGTAGGCGAGGTGAAGGTAGTGGGTGACCCAGCCGTCGCCGTGGTCGAGGTAGACGCGGTTGCCACCGTCGCCGTCGGTGTAGACCTGCAGCACGGTGCCGTCGGCGGTCGCGAGCACGGGCTCGTATGAGCTCATGTTCGTCGAGCCGTTCCACTCGCCGAGATCGATGCTGTCCTGATCGGGCCAGTGCCCGTTGTACGTCGAAGCCTCCCAGGACTGTCCGCATGCGAACGGCATCTGGAAGGGTGGCCGGGGGCCGGCGGCGTTGGCCGCCGGCGCGGCGACCGCCAAGGCGGCCGCGGTGACGAGAAGCAGCGTCAGGTTCCTCATGCGCCGAGTATCCGGACGCCGTCATGCTCCCAATGCGACTGTCATCACACTGGCGGTGTGAGAGAGCGCACACCGAGCTGCGGGCTGGGCTGAGGTACGCGTTCGCAGTGGCCTCAAGCGGTCTCGGCGGCGGCCCGCGGCGACGACCCGGCGTCGTAGTAGTGACACAGCCGATGCAGCATCTGCAGCACGGAGAGCCACGTGACGATCTCGACGACGGCCGCGGAGGAGAGCCTCGCGTCGCGGCACTCGGCGAGCAGCTGCGCGCTGACCCGCGCCGGGCTCGGGGAGGCCTCGCGCGCCAGACGCAGGATGGCGCCCCGCGTCGCGTCGAGCGGCGGACCTCCCTCCTCGCCGCGGGCGTACCGCGCGGCGGCCGACATCTGCGCGTCCGACAGCGCGTTGTGCGCGCCGATCCGCCGCAGCTGCGCGGCGAGCTTCGCATCGTCGACGACGGCGGCGAAGACGAGCCCCGCGAGCACCTTGCTGCGCAGCCCGATCGCCGTCGTCGCGGGGTCGAGCGCGTCGCGCAGCATCGTCGCGATCGCGCGGATGCAGCGCCGGCTGGCGATGTTCGAGAGGACCGGGAAGTCGTGCCCGGTCCGCCCGCGCAGGAAGGTGCCGACCGCCGGCCAGGCGCTCGGCACGCCGCGCTGCCAGCGGCGATCGAGCTTGACCGCCGCCGGGAAGCGGGGCACGAGGCGCAGCTTCAGCGCCAGCGAGTCGCGGCTGGGCGGGCGCGTCGGGGCGACCGCCGGGTCGAGGTCGGCGCCCGCGACGCCGGGGCTCCAGTCGCGGCCCATCATCGTCGCGACCTCGGAGTACATCGACTGCTCGAGCTCGACGCCGAGCCCGTCCATGAACTTGTTGAGAAAGCCCATCATCACGATCGCCATGACGACCCACTCCGCCTCCGCGGGGGTGAGGCGCTCGCGCAGCTCCGCCCGCTCCTCGCCGGAGAGCACGCAGGGGATCTCGGCGAGCGACCGCGCGACCGCGATCGTGGCGAGCTCACGCTGCGTCAGCCGCCGGTCGCCGGCGAGGGCCCGGGCCACCGTCGCGGGCGCGGTGCCGCGTCGCAGCGCGAAGCTGCAGCTGTGCGCCGAGCAGTACCCGCAGCCGGCCGTGCGGCTCGCCACGGTCATGCCGAGGCCGACGAGCTCCCGCGGCGAGGCGCCGACCCCGAAGACGAGGAACGGGACGTTGAGCAGATTCGGAACCATGACGTTGTACGCCCGCAGCGCGGGCGGCCAGATCTCCATGTAGGGCAGGCAGTTCGGCACGACGCCGAGCAGGCCGCGCGCGAGCTCCATGACCGGCCCGTAGCGGTCGTGCAGGACGTCCATCGCCACCCTGTCGTCCCGGACCAGGTCGGCGAGCGTGACGTCGGCGCGTACCGCGGCGCCCGCCCGGGCGCCGCGTCGGTCACGCTCGGCCTCCGCGGCGTTGCGATCCATCCGCGCACGATGCTCCCCAATGAGGAGCGCCCGCGTCAACCCCGGTTGTCAGCCCGTGGCCGGCAGGTCCGAGCGCGCGGGCAGGCGCCGATCCGCGCCGCCGCGTGGCGACGTTGCCGCGCCAGGCGCGGCAGATGTGCCACGCGGACCCAGGCTGCGCGCCCCGGCCGCCCTCAGGCCGTCTCGACGGCCGCCGGCCGGGGCGCGACGTCGGCGTCCCTGCCGTGCGCCACCGAGCCGCGCAGCATGATCGCCCCGATCGCCGCCGCCAGCGCCGCGCAGCCCGCTCCCGCGAGGAACGCCGCGTGGTAGCCGCCCGTCAGCGCGGCGGGCTGCGCGGCACCCGCCGCCAGCAGGTCGGAGGTCCGCCCCGCGGCGATGCTCGCCAGCACGGCGAGTCCGAGCGCGCCGCCCATCATGAAGGCGGTGTTGACGACGCCCGAGGCGAGCCCCGCGTCGGACGGCTCGACGTCGCTGAGCGCCGCGAGCAGGACGGGGTTGAAGGCCGTCCCGGCGCCGATCCCGAGCAGCAGCATCCCGGGCAGGACGTCGACGACGAAGTCGCCGCCGACCGGCGCGCGCGCGAACAGCAGCAGCCCGCACGCCGCCAGCCCCAGCCCGACCGTCAGCGGCGGCCGGAAGCCGAAGCGCATCACGAGCCTCGCCGACAGGCCGATCGAGAAGGCCGCCATGACGACGTTGCCGGACAGGAACGCCAGGCCGACCTCGAGCGGGCTGTAGCCGAGCACGAGCTGCAGGTACAGCGCCGAGAGGAAGAACCAGGCGAACATCGCGGCCGCCCACAGGACGCCGACGACGTTCGCCGTGGCGACGTTGCGCCGCGCGAAGAGGCCCAGCGGCATGAGCGGCGAGCCGGTGCGCGCCTCGATCGCGAGAAACAGCGCGAGCAGCAGCGCCGCCGCGGCGAGCGGACCGAGCGTCGCCGCCGATCCCCAGCCGCGCTCGTTGCCCTCGACGATCGCGTAGACGGCGAGCATGAGGGCGGCGGTCACGGTCACGGCGCCCGCCGTGTCCAGGCGCCGGTCCTCGCGCGCGGGCCCGCCCGCGGGCAGCAGCACGAGGCAGAGCACGAAGACGATCGCGCCGACCGGCAGGTTGACGAGGAAGATCCAGTGCCAGTCGAGCAGGTCGGTCAGGACGCCGCCGAGGACGACGCCGAGGCTGCCGCCGCCCGCCGCGACGAACCCGATCACGCCCATCGCCTTGGCCCGCTCGGCGGGCTCGCTGAAGAGCGTCATCGTCAACGAGAGGGCGACGACCGCGACGACCGCGCCGCCGAGGCCCTGCACGGCGCGCGCCCCGACGAGGAACTCCTGCGACTGCGCCAGGCCGCAGGCCAGCGAGGCCGCCGTGAAGAGCGCCAGACCGCAAAGGAACATCCGCCGGTGCCCGTGGATGTCGCCCAGCCGCCCGCCGAGCAGCAAGAAGCCGCCGAACGTCAGCACGTAGGCGTTGACGACCCACGCCAGCGAGGTCTGCGAGAAGCCGAGGTCGCCGCGGATCGACGGCAGCGCGACGTTCACGATCGTCGTGTCGAGGACGATCATGAGGTCCCCGAGGCAGAGCACGACGAGCGCGAGCCAGCGTGCGCGGTTGTCGGTGGTCATCGTCGGCGTCCCGGTGTCCGGCGGTCGGTGGCGTGGTGCATGCGGACAAGACCGGCCGGGCCTGCGCAACTCATCGCCGATGAGTTCCCACGGGCCGCGGGGTCCTGTTCTCGATGGCCGCACCAGCCGCGCAGACGATCGCGTTCTCCGTCAGCGGACCGATCGCGCGGTCCGACATGGCCGGGCTGGGCGACCGCATCTGCGCGCTGCTGAGGACACACCGTCCGACGGTGGCGCTGTGCGACGTCAGCGGCGTCGAGCCCGACGCGGTCACGATCGAGGCCCTCGCGCGCCTGCAGCTCGCCGCCCGGCGCCACGGCTGCCGCGTCCTGCTGCGCCACGCCTCGCCGGAGCTGCTGGACCTCGTCGCGTTCCTCGGCCTCGCCGACGTGCTGGCGCAGTGACCCGCGCGGCACGCCGCTAGGCGTCGACTCGGGCGGGCAGCCCGAACAGGGGGAAGATCGTCGCGGTCGCGAGGAAGAACGTGAACTCCACGACCTTGCCGTCGCGCAGCTCGAGGACCTGCAGCGCCCACGGCTCGTAGCCGTCGCCGTCGGCGCTGGGCTTGTACTGCCCGAAGGCCGGTGCCCCGTTGGCGGCGAGCGTCGGGATCACGCGCGAGCCGCGGCAGGCGGCCCCCGGACCGACCCACCAGCGCAGGATGTTCTCGCGCCCGCGCAGCCACAGCTCGTACGGCGGCATCGACTGCGTCGCGTCCTCGTGGATGAGCGCGGTCAGGTCGTCCATGTCGTAGCGCTCGAACGCGTCGACGTAGCGCGCGAGCAGCGCCGCGTCGGCGCCGTCGACCGACGGCGCCGTCGTCTCCTCGGTCGCGCCGCTGGCGGCCAGCGTCGCCCGCGCGCGCTGCAGCGCGCTGTTGACCGACGCGACGCTCGCGTCGAGCAGCTCGGCGACCTCGGCCGCCTTCCAGCGCAGCACCTCGCAGAGGATGAGCACCGCGCGCTGGCGCGGCGGCAGGTGCTGCAGGGCGGCGACGAACGCCAGGCGCACGCTCTCGCGCGCGGCGGCGACCTCGGCGGGATCGCCCTCGTCGGAAACCGCCAGGACGTCGGGCATCGGCTCGATCCAGGCGACCTCGGGCAGCTGGCCGCCGATCGGCCCGCCCGGGTCGCGCGCGGGACCGAGATCCATCGGGCGCGCGCGCCGCTTGCGGCCGTCGAGCATGTCGAAGCAGACGTTCGTCGCGATGCGGTACAGCCACGAGCGCAGGGCGGCGCGCCCCTCGAAGCGGTCGAGCGCCCGCCAGGCGCGCAGCATCGTGTCCTGCACGGCGTCCTGCGCCTCGCTGGAGGACCCGAGCATGCGGTAGCAGTGCGCGGTGAGCTCGACGCGATGGGCCTCGAGCGCCTCGGCGCCGGCGAGGGCGCCGGCGGCGAGCACGGTCGGCGGCCGGGTGGTCACAAGCGCCATGCTAGGCGCTGACCGCGGCGCGTCAAGCCCGATCGACGGGACTGTTTGCAGGGCGTCATCACACCGTTTGGACGGCCGGCGCGCCGCGAACTCATCGGTCGCGCGTCAGGGCAGCTCGACGTGCGCGATCTGGATCGTCGCGGGCGCGGTCTCCTGGCCGAGCTCGATGAGCTGGGCGGTCACCTCGACGGCTCCGAACTCGATCCCGCGGGTGAACGTCGCGCTGATGAGATCGATGACGAACTGCACGTCCTCCTCGGTCTCCAGGCGCAGGCGCTCGACGATCCGCGTCATGCGGTCGTCGGGGAACAACGCGGCAAGCTGCTTGGTGATGTCCTCGCGGATGTCCCCGCGCTCGGGCTCGCCGCCGGGCAGCTGCTCCTCGGGGGGCGGTTCGTCGCTCATGGCACGTAGCATCCCAGGCTCTCGAATGGGCGACATCGGACAGCCGATACGGATCACCGAGCGCCCGGCCCCGGTGGACCCGCCGCCCACCGCAGCGCAGCCCGCCGGCGGGCGCGCCGCGAGCGCCGAGGCCGTCCGACAGCCGCTCGTCGGCTTTCGCCGCTGGGGCGTGCGGCGCGCCGGCCTGTACTCCGGCATCTTCGTGGCGGGGCGCTTCGTCCCGACCCCGGCACGCACGATGGTGGCCCCGCGCGTCAAGCCGCTGCCCTGGCCGCTCGACGCGGCGCACAGGGCGAAGTGCTGGGCGCTGCGCGGCCACGACGCTCCGTACCGCGACTGCCACTGCGGCCTCTCGGCGTACTACGAGCTGCCCGACGAGCCCGACCTGCCGGCGCCGGATGCCGTCTGGGGCGCGATCGTCGCGTGGGGCGTCGTCGTCGAGTGCGAGGCCGGCTTGCGCGCGCAGTTCGCGCGCCCGCTCGGGCTGCTGGACGCCTACAACCCGCTGGACTTCGCGCACCCGCTCAAGCGCGCGCGCGACGCCGCCGCCGCGTACGAGATCCCGCTGCTGCCGCGCGACGAGCTCGTCGCCTACGCGGGCTGGTACGGCGAGACGGGGCCCTAAGCCCCGCTACTCGAAGTCGCCGGCCTCCTGGCGCAGCGTGCGCAGCAGCTCGGTGATGGCTTCCTGGTCGTCCTCGGTGAGCGCGGCGAGGCCGAAGCCGTCGGCGTTCAGCAGCGCGGTCGCGCGCTCGGCGACCTCGCGGCCGCTCTGCGTGATCTCGGCGAGCGTCGTGCGGCGGTCGGACTCGTGGGCGATGCGGCGCACGAAGCCGTCGGCCTCGAGCTTGTCGACGATGTTCGTGACGCTCGTGCGGTGCACCTGCAGGCGCTCGCCGATCTTGCCCAGCGGCAGCGTGCCCTCGCGCGTGAACGAGAGCAGCATGAGCGCCTCGTAGCGCGGGAACGTGAGGGCGAACGGGCCGAGCAGCTCGTTCAGGCGCGCCAGCAGGATCTGCTGGGCGCGCATGATCGACGTGATCGCGGCCATCGGCCGGGCGGGCTCGCCGCCCCAGCGCTCGGTCCAGTGGCGGCGCGCCTCGGCGATCGGGTCGATGTTGAGCGGCTTCGTCGTCACGGTGCGCTGCGCAGCCTATGTCACGGTGCGCTGCGCAGCCTATGTCACTCGCGCGCGGCTTCGCCCAGCAGGGCGCGCGCGATCACGAGGCGCTGGATCTCCGACGTGCCCTCGTAGATCTCGGTCACCTTCGCGTCGCGGTAGAAGCGCTCGGCCGGCAGCTCGCGGGTATAGCCGTAGCCGCCGAGCACCTGGATCGCCTCGCCGGTGACCCGCCGCGCGACCGCGGAGGCGAACAGCTTGGCCTGCGCGCCCTCGACCGTGTGCGGGCGGTTGGCGTCCTTCAGGCGCGCGGCGCGCCACGTCAGCGCGCGCGCGGCCTCGATCTCGGTCTGCATGTCGGCGAGCTTCTGCTGGATCGCCTGATGGGCTCCGATCGGCTTGCCGAACGTGCGCCGCTCCTTGGCGTGGGCGACCGCGAGGTCGAGCGCCGCCTGCGCGATGCCGGTCGCCTGGGCGGCGATGCCGATGCGGCCCCCGTCGAGCGTCGCCAGCGCGATGCGCAGCCCGGCGCCGGGCAGCCCGAGCCGCTCGGCCGGGGTGTCCTCGAACTGCAGGTCCGCCGTGCTCGACGAGTTCAGGCCGAGCTTGTCCTCCTCGCGGACGGGCTTGAAGCCGGCGGCGCCGCGGCGCACGAGGAACGCGCTGGGCCGCTCGGGATCCTTGGCGAAGACGATGTAGACGTGCGCGACCGAGCCGTTGGTCACCCATTGCTTGAGGCCGGTCAGGTGACCGTTGTCCGAGCGGGTCGTCAGCGCGCCGGCGTCGGACCCGGCGTTTGACTCGGTCAGCGCGAACGCCGCGATCTCATGGCCCTGGGCCAGCGGCGGAACGAACTTCTGGATCTGCTGGCGCGTGCCGCGGGCGATGATCGGCAGCGTGCCCGCGCCCGTGTGGACGGCAAGCGTCACGCCGAGCCCCGCGTCACCGCGCGAGAGCTCCTCGATGACGAGCACGTACGTGAGGAAGTCGGCCCCGGCGCCGCCGAGATCCTGGGGCACGCAGACGCCCATGAGGCCGAGCTCGCCGAGCTGCGCCACGACCTCCTTGGGGAAGCGGTGCTCCCTGTCCCACTGCATCGCCTGGGGCGCGACGACCTCGTCGGCGAAGCGGGCGGCGAGCGCGCGGATGTCCTTCTGATCGTCCGTGAGGCCGTGGGTGTTCATCTCCCTGCACCGTAGTCCTCTTCGCGGTGCGTCAGCGTCGCGACGGGCGCCGCGGCGCCGAGCTGGGCGCGCTCTTGCGCCGGGATGCACGCCGCGGCGCGGACGGGGGGACGCCGCGGCGCCAGGCGATCCGCTGCGGCGCGGACGCGGGCGCGGGCGCGGTGCGGCGCAGCGCCGCGTGGGCGCCGCCCGCGGCAGCCGCCGCGCACGCCGCGGCGACGATCTTCAGGCGGCGGTGCAGCGTGTCGAAGCGCAGCACCTCCCAGCCCTCCTCGCGCGCGACCTTCGTCAGCGTCGCGTCGGGATTGACGGCGACCGGGTGCCCGACGGCGCGCAGCATCGGCAGGTCGGACTCCGAGTCCGAGTAGCCGTAGCTGTGGGCGAGGTCCAGCCCCTTGCGCTCCGCCAGCTCGCGGATCGCCTGCGCCTTGCCCTCGCGGTAGGTGAAGAGCCCGCCCTCGCGCCCGGTGTAGACGCCGTCGAGCACCTCCGAGCGCGAGCCGATCCCCCCGTCGAAGCTCAGGACGAGCGACAGCAGGCTCGCCATCTCCTGCGAGGCGGCGGTGCAGATGTAGATCGGCCGGCCGGCGTCCTGGTGGGCGTAGGCGACCTCGAGCATCTGCGGGTACAGCCGCGGCAGGACGCCCGACAGCACGCGCGGCGCCATGCGCCGCAGGTCGCGCTCCTCGACGCCCTGCAGGTACGTCCCCAGGCGCGCGCGCACGCGCGCCGTCCCGGCGTCCGTCGACCCCCAGAGGCGAAAGCGGACGGCGTCGACGAGGTCGCCCGCCAGCCGCCGGCGGTCGATCATGCCCTGCTCGTAGGCGGCGCGGACGAAGTACCAGCCCGACGAGCCGGCCATGAGCGTGCGGTCCAGGTCGAAGAACGCGGCGCCGCGCGGGGCGGCGGCGCCGTCGCCGCCGGCCCGCCCGCCCGCCGTGTGGCGGGCGGATGCCTCCAGCGCGCTCAGGCCTCGACCTTCACGATGACCGCGTCGCCCTGCCCGCCGCCCGAGCAGATCGCCGCGCAGCCCAGGCCGCCGCCGCGCAGGCGCAGCTCGTGGACGAGCGTGGCGATGATGCGCGCGCCGGAGGCGCCGATCGGGTGGCCCAGCGCGACCGCGCCGCCGTTGACGTTGACCTTCTCCTCGTCGACGCCGAGCATCCGCATCGAGTTCAGCGCGACGGACGCGAACGCCTCGTTGATCTCCCAGAGGTCGATGTCGTCGGCGCTCAGGCCGGCCTTCTCGAGCGCGAGCTTGGCGGCCGCGCCGGGCGTGCGCGCGAGGTAGGCGAACTCCTCGGCCATCTGCGCCTGCGCGACGATCGTCGCGAGGATCTCGCGGCCGTTGGCCTGCGCCCACTCGTCGGAGGCCAGGACGATCGCGCCGGCGCCGTCGTTGACGCCGGGCGAGTTGCCGGCCGTGTGCGAGCCCTCGCGGCTGACGAGCCCGGGCAGCTTGGCGAGCGACTCCAGCGTGCTGCCGCGGCGCGGCGCCTCGTCGACCTCGACGACCGTGTCGCCCTTGCGGCCCTTGACGGTCACCGCGACGATCTCCTCGGGCAGGCGCCCGTTGTCGGTCGCCTCGATCGCGCGCTCGTGGCTGCGCAGCGCCCAGCGGTCGAGGTCGGGCCGCGAGATCTCCAGCTCGTCGCCGATCTCCGTCGCCTCGTCGAACATCTGGCGGCCGCTGAACGGGTTCGTCAGCCCGTCGTGGACCATCGCATCGAGCGCCTTGGCGTCGCCCATGCGAAAGCCGAAGCGAGCCTTGGGCAGCATGTACGGCGCGCAGGACATCGACTCCATGCCGCCAGCGACCCCGAGCTCGACGTCGCCCGCGCGGATCTGCGAGTCCATCAGGCCGACGGCGCGGACGCTCGAGGCGCAGACCTTGTTGATCGTCTCCGAGGAGACCTCCTTCGGGATGCCGCCCTTGATCTGGGCCTGGCGCGAGGGGATCTGGCCCTGCCCGGCCTGCAGGACCTGGCCCATGATCACGTGCTGGACCTCGCCGCCGTCGACGTTGGCGCGCTCGAGGGCGGCCTTGATCGCGATGCCGCCGAGCTCGGTGGCATCGAGCGTCGAAAGGCCGCCTCCCATCTTGCCGATCGGGGTGCGGGCAGAGCCGAGGATGACGGTCTTGGGCATGGAGCGGTCTCTCCGATCTCGCGTGTCAGGGCAGGCGATGCAGCATAGGCAAGTCGCAGGTGATGCGCGGTCGCCTCGCGCGAGCCGGCGCGCGCGGACCCCGGGACGCAGCGCCGGCGCGCGCCGCGTGGCGAGATTGCAGCGCCGGCCGCAGCAGACTCGCCAGCGAGGCCGACGAACTGCCATAGCGGACGACCGAGTGCTGGCGTGGCGCCGCCCCCATGTCGGGGTGAGACGCCGGTGGATGACCCACTAGATTGGCCGGGTGATCGTCGAGGCCAGCACCGAACTGCCGCAGGACACAGACGCCGACACCGCCGTCATCGGGGTGCTCGAGGACGAGAAGGTCCACCACGACGTCGACGGCCTGCTCAACGGGCTCGTCGCGGCCGGCGAGGCGAAGGCCAAGCACCGCCACCTCGCGGTCACCCATGCCGGCGGCAAGCGCTGGATCCTCGTGGGCCTGGGCGGGCGCGACGAGCTCGACGGCGAGCGCGTGCGCGTCGCTGCGGCCGCGGCCCTCGGGCGCGCCCGCGAGCTCGGCGCCAGGCGCCTGTGCTGGGAGGTGCCGCACAAGGTCGGCCCCGAGATCGCCGCCGCGATCGTCGAGGGCACGGCGCTGACCGCCTACCGCTTCGACCGCTTCAAGAGCAAGCCGGCCGAGGAGGACGGCGGCCTGCAGGCGCTCGTCGTCAGCGCCCACGACGACCTGTCCGCGGTCGTCGCCGAGGCCGACGTCGTCACGCGCGCGGTCAACGCCGCGCGCACGCTGCAGAACACGCCGGCCAACGAGATGACCCCGACCCATCTCGCCGACGCCGCGCGCGTGCTCGGCGAGCTCGGCGGCGTCACCGTCGAGATCGAGGATCGCGCCGGCCTGGAGCGCCTGGGGATGGGCTCGTTCGCCGCCGTCGCGCGCGGCTCCGTGCAGGAGCCGGCGCTCATCACGCTGCGCTACGACGGTCCGGATCCCGCCGGGCCCGTCCTCGGGCTCGTCGGCAAGGCGGTCACGTTCGACACGGGCGGCATCTCGATCAAGGCCGCCAACAAGATGTCGGACATGAAGTTCGACATGTCCGGCGGCGCGGCGGTGCTCGGCGCCGTCGAGGCGATCGCCGAGCTGCGGCTGCCGATCCGCCTCGTCGCCGTCGTCGGCGCGACGGAGAACATGCCCGCCGGCAACGCGGTCAAGCCCGGCGACGTCGTGACCGCCGCCAACGGGACGACGATCGAGGTCATCAACACCGACGCCGAGGGGCGCATGGTGCTCGCCGACTGCCTCACGCACGCCGTCGCCGCGGGCGCCGAGCGGCTCGTCGACATCGCGACGCTGACGGGCTCGATCATCACGGCCCTGGGCAACACGCACGCCGGCCTGTTCGCCTCCGACGACGACTGGGCCGCGCAGGTCGGCGCGGCGGCGGACGCGACCGGCGAGACCGTCTGGCGCCTGCCGCTGCACGCCGACTACGCCAAGGCGCTCGAGAGCGATGTCGCCGACCTCATGAACGTCAACGAGACGCGCAAGGCCGGCTCGAGCGTCGCGGCCCAGTTTCTGCATCGCTTCGCGGGCGACGTGCCGTGGGCGCACCTCGACATCGCCGGGACGGCATGGGGCGCGGGCAAGCCCTACGCGCCGAAGGGCGGATCGGGCTGGGGCGTGCGGCTCTTCGTCGAGCTGGCGCGCTCGCTCGCGCGGTAGGCGGTTCATCCGGCGGCGCGATCGGCGTCGCCGGGTTCTCAGCAAACGCTTACGGCGCACTCAGGGTGCCCTCGCACGCCGTCCGCATGCTTGCGGGCATGAGCAGCGCCATCTCCCCCATCGGCCCCCGCCCCGGCGCCGGCGCCGCGCGGCGCCGGGCGCACGTCCACCGGCTGCGGATGCGCATCGCCGGGGTCGCGGTCGCCGTCTTCCTCGCGCTCTGGGTCGTGCTGTTCGTCCAGCTGGCCACCGGGCGGGACCCGGGGCTCAACGACGCAACGGCGACGACGGTCGTGCAGTCCGCCGACCCGTCCGTCGCGGAGCCGGACTTCGGCCCGCCGGCGACCGACGGCCCGCCGGCGACCGACGGCTCCTCCGCGGGCTCCGAGCCGGGCGCGGTCGTCACGAGGCCGTCATGAGCGTCCGGCCGCGCGAGCTCGTTCGCGCGCTGGACTGCTTCGGCGGCCGAGTGAGCGTCGCCGTCGACGGGCCCGCGCCGAGCGGGCGGAGCGCGGCGCTCGCGACCCTGCTGGCCCAGGCGCAGCTGCTCGACGTCCACCGGCGCCTGACGCGCTTCGAGCCCGGCAGCGAGCTCTCGCGGCTGAACGCCGACCCCGCCGAGGTCGTGCCGGCCAGCCCGCTGCTGCGCCTGCTCGCCCGCGCGGTGCTGGACGCCGGCGAGCGCAGCGGCGGCCTCGTCGACGCGACCTGCCTCGGCGCGCTCGAACGGGCCGGCTACGCCGGCTCGCGGGCGGGCACGCCCGGCCTGCCGCTCAGCGCCGTCGTCGCCGGCGCCCCGCCGCCGCGGCCCGCGGCCGCCCGCGCGCAGCGCGCCTGGGCGACGATCCGCGTGGACGACGGCGCGCGGACGATCTCGCGGCCGCCCGGCGTGCGGATCGACGGCGGCGGGCTCGCGAAGGGCCTGGCGGCGGACCTCGTCGCCGCGAAGCTCGCCGATCACGCCGCCTTTGCGATCGACTGCGCGGGCGACGTGCGCGTCGGCGGGCGCGCCGGAAGGCCGCGCACGGTGCTCGTGCAGTCGCCGTTCGGCGGGGCGCCGGTGCACCGGCTGCGCATCGCCGACGGCGCGGCGGCGACGAGCGGGATCGGACGGCGCAGCTGGCGCGACGGCGACGGCAGGCCGGCCCATCACCTCGTCGACCCCGCGCGCGGCCGCCCGGCCTGGACCGGCGTCGTGCAGGCGACCGCGCTCGCACCGACCGCGCTCGAGGCCGAGATCCTCGCCAAGACCGCCCTGCTCGGCGGGCCCGACGACGGCCGCTTCGTGCTGCGCCACGGCGGGGTGCTCGTCCTCGACGACGCCAGCGTGCACGTGATCGAGGCCTGCGAGCCGGTGGCCGCATGACCGATCCGAGCACGCACGTCTTCTGGATCACGAGCCGCGCGGCCGGGATCAGCGCGCTCGTCCTGTCGGGCCTCGCCGTCAGCGCGGGGCTCGCGCTCGGCGGCCGTCTGGCGCTCGTACGCCGGCGAGCGCCCCTGCTGCGCACGCTGCACGAGGCGCTCTCGCTCGCGGTGCTGGCGGCGCTCGCCGTGCACGGGCTCGCCCTGCTCGGCGACCCCTACCTCGATGCCGGCCCGGCGGACATCGCCGTGCCGCTGGCCGGCTCGTACCGGCCGTTCTGGACGGCGCTGGGCATCGTCGGCGCGTACGGCCTGGCGGCGCTGTCGCTGAGCTACTACGCCCGCGCGCGGATCGGCGTCGCGCGCTGGAAGACGCTGCATCGCTTCGTGGCGCTCTTCTGGCTGCTCGGCGCGGTCCATGCGCTCGGCGCCGGAACCGATGCCGGGCAGGCCTGGTTTCTCGCGCTGTACGCGGCGACGGTGCTGCCACCGCTCGTGCTGCTCGTGCTGCGCTTCGCGATCCGGCCGACCCCGTCCGCGACCGCTCGGCCGGACCGGCCTCCTCGGCCACGGCGGCCGCCGCCGGCGTCACCCGCCGGCGTGCCGGCGCCCGAGCCGGCTCGGACGTCGCTCTGGCGCGGCATCTGAGCGCGCGGGCGCCGCCGCGCTCAACCGAGCGTCGCGCAGGCGATCTTCGCCGCGTGCGCGTGCGCGTGACCGTCGCTCGCCTTCGTCGAGGTGTGCTCCTCGGCGACCGTGTGGACGACGATCGAGCGCCCCTCGCCCTTCGGCACGGTCGCGTCGTTGTGCGCGCTCGCCCTGCCGTCGCCGTCGGCGTCGGTCGTGAACGGCAGATGGATCTCGTTGGGCGGCATCTCCGAGCCGTTGTCGTCGAACTTGAAATGCGGGCCGCCCGGATCGGGCTGGTCGCACGCCCCCGCATGCAGGTGCGACGCGTACCGCGTGTCCGGCCGCAGGCCGCTGAGCGCGATGCTGACGTCGGTGCCGCCGTCGGAGCGCACGAGCTTCGCGCTGCCGCTCAGCTTCGCGATCGCCTGCGGCGTGTCGGCGAGCGACGTGAAGTCGCCCGTCACCGAGGTCGCGTCGGCGGCGGAGGAGCTCTCGTCGTCGCCGCCGCAGCCGCCGAGCAGCGCGCCGACGAGCAGGGCGATCGATACGAGCAGGATCGTCTTTTTCTTCATCGTCGTGTCCTCACGGTCGTGGGGGTCTCGGGGGCGGGCAGGCCCCGCGTGGGGGAGGGGCGCGCGGTGCGGGCCGGCGTCGAGTGTTCTATCAGCGCGCGGACCGATCCAAGCCGGCACGGGCCGGCCCGCTTCCCTTCTGCGGTCATGGGCATTAGCGTTGCCCCGTGCCCCTGACGGACAAGCTCATCGGCCGCTCGCCAGGCGAGCTGCGCGACGAGCGAGAGCAGATCGGCTTCGTCCGCCAGCCGGCGGTGCGCTGGCTGAGCCCCGCGGTGCTCGTCCGCGCCGGCGTCGAGGTCCTCGTCTCGGGCGCGTTCGGCAAGTTCGCCGACAAGCGCGAGATCCAGCGCGAGGCGCAGGACGGCCTCGACCACTCCGCGGCCGGCGAGCTGTGGGTCGACTACCTCAGCGACACCGGCGACGGCTGGCCGGCCACGTACACGATGGCGTGGCTGCTCGCCCAGGAGCGCCTGGAGTACGAGGGTCAGGCCCTGCCCCGCGGCAAGGTGCTTCTGCTCGGCGGCGATCAGGTGTACCCGACGGCCGACCCGGTCGCCTACGAGGACCGCTTCATCGGGCCGTTCGCGTCCGCGCTGCCCTCGTCCCCCGAGGACGACGCGCCCGAGCTGTACGCCCTGCCGGGCAACCACGACTGGTACGACGGGCTCGTGAGCTTCCTGCGGGTCTTCGCCACCGGCGGCTGGATCGGCGGCTGGAAGACGCGCCAGCGCCGCGGCTACTTCGCGATCAAGCTGCCCAACGACTGGTGGGTCTGGGCGATCGACATCCAGCTGGACACGTACATCGACGAGGTGCAGCTGGAGTACTTCCGCGGGCTGCCGGTGCGGGCCGGCGACAAGGTCATCCTCCTGACCGCCAAGCCGGCCTGGGTCAAGGCGGTGCCGGGCCGCGTCGAGCCGGAGTCGTGGCGGTACCTGTCGTTCTTCGAGGAGCGGGTGGTGCAGGCGGCCGGCGCCCGCCTCGTCATGACGATCACCGGCGACGTGCACCACTACGCGCGCTACGAGCCCGCCGGCGAGGGCGCCGACGCCGAGCCGACGCGGATCACCGCGGGCGGCGGCGGCGCGTACCTGTCGGGGACGCACACCCTCCCGCCCGAGCTTCAGCTGCGCTCGCTGGGGACGGAGGAGGACGAGACCGTCAGCTACGCGCTCGAGGAGGTCTATCCGAGGCCGAAGGACTCGCGGCGGCTGAGCGTCGGCATCCTCAGGCTCGCGCTGCTGAACCCCTCGTTCGCCCGGCTGCTCGGCGTCATCTACGTCGTCCTCGGATTCGCCATGCTCGCCGCGATCAACAGCGGCGACCTCGGCTTCGTCACGGCGTCCGCGGGCGTGGCCACCTTCCTCGGGGAGTCCTTCGGCGGCGCGACCGTCGTCATCGTCGCCTTGCTGTTCGGCGCGATCGTCGGCGGCACGGACATCGTCGCGCAGCCGCTGGAGAAGCGCGCCGGCGTGGAGCGCGCGACGAAGCTCGCCCGGCTCGGCGTCGCCGCGCTGCACACCCTGGCGCATCTGGCGATCGCGGCGCTGGCGCTGTGGGTCGTCCTGCAGCTCGTCGCCGACGAGCCGCTGCTCGTGTGGGCGGCCGGCGCCGTCGTGCTGTTCGCGGCGGGCACGGCGCTCGGGGCGACGCTCTTCGGCGTATCGCTGTTCGCGATCCACCGGATCCGCGGCGGCAAGGCCTGGTCCAACGCCAACCAGGTCTTCACCGGCCAGTCGATCCCCGACTACAAGAACCTCCTGCGGATGCACTTCGCCGCCGACGGGAGCCTGACGATCTACCCGCTCGGCGTCGACCGGATCGGACGCGAGTGGGACCACACGCCCGAGGCCTCCCCGGGGCCGACGTTCAGCCCGCGCGGCGAGCGGCCCGTCGCGCACGCGATCGACGTGCCGTTGCGCTACGACGCAACCGGCCGTCGAGCGCACTGACGCCGCCGGCGTGCGCCGCGCAGCAGCGCTCTGGCTGGCCCTGTTCGCGGCCTTCGCCGCCACGATCGGGCTGCCCGCGTTCGGCGCCTCGCAGTACGGCGGCGACGAGCCGCACTACCTCCTGACGGCCGAGTCGATCGTCAGCGATCGCGACCTCGACCTGCGCGACGAGTACGCGACGCGCGCCTACGCCGGCTGGTACCCGTACGTCCTGGAGCGCCGCGGCCGCCTGACGAACGGCCAGGCCAACGAGCCGCACGGCGCCGGCTTCGCGCTGCTCATCGCGCCCGCCTACGCCGTCGGCGGGCCGCTCGCGGTGCAGCTGCTGATGGCGGCGATCGCGGCGCTGGCGTTCGCGCTCGCGGCGGCCCTCGCGCGGCGCGTCGTGCCGGAGCCCTGGGCGTCGCGGGCGGCGCTCGCCTGCGGCCTGTCCCCTCCGGCGCTGGCGGCCTCGACGACGGTCTCGCCCGAGCTCACCGCCGGCGCGCTGCTCGCCCTGGCCGTGCTGCTGGCGCTGCAGGTGCGCGAGCGGCCGCGCATCCGCCGGGTCACCGGCGCGGCGCTCGCGCTCGGCGCGCTGCCATGGCTGGGCCTGCAGTTCGTCGT
Organism: uncultured Solirubrobacteraceae bacterium; assembly: GCA_963722455.1. GTDB lineage: Bacteria > Actinomycetota > Thermoleophilia > Solirubrobacterales > Solirubrobacteraceae > CADCVQ01. The sequence goes on along the minus strand of CAVRMD010000001.1, from coordinate 332,171 downwards.
GGCGGGCCTCGTCGCCGCGCTGGCGATGCTGCGCTGGCTGCGGCGCCGCGCGCGCGGCTTCGCGATGCTCGTCGAGCTGGAGGTGCTGCTGTTCTCGGGCATCATGTTCGTGACCGTCAACGACCAGCTCTTCGGCGGCTTCACGCCGGCCGCGGCGGACGTCTCGGGCGAGCGGATCGGCGACCTCGGCGCCGGCGACGTCCTGGATCGCGCGCCGCGCCTCGTCGCGCTGTGGCTGGACCGCACGTACGGGGCGCTGCGCTGGGCACCGGTCGTCGCGCTCGCCTTCTACGGGCTGTGGCTGCTGTGGCGCTCGCGGCGCGACCACATCGCGCGCGTCCTGCCCGAGCGGCGCGACGTCGAGGTGGCGGCGACGCTGTGCGCGCTCGTGTGCGCGGCGCAGGTGCTCGTCGCGACGTTCGTCGCGCCGACGATCTTCGGCTTCTTCTTCCCCGGGCGCTACCTGCTGGCCGCGCTGCCGGTCGCGGTCGCGCTCGTGGCCTGGGGCCTGCGCCACGCGCCGCGCACGGGCGCGGCGCTCGCGCTCGTCACGCTCGTGACGAGCGTGTGGTGGTACGCCGAGCTGCGCATCGACGGCGAGGGGATCATCGGCCCGTCGTCGCGCGCGCCGCTGGGCGCGCTGGACGGTGCGCTGCCGCTGTTCGGCACCGGCTCGGCGGGTGCCGCGGCGGCGATCGCGGTCGTCTGCACCGCGCTCGTCGCGTTCGTCGCAGCGGAGTGGCGCGACCGCCGCAGCCTGCGCTCCTAGTGGGTCATCCACAAACGTTTCACCCGGAACCCCGGGCGCCGATCACCGCCTGGCGGCGTCCTCGGACGCTCGATGTGGCAGAGCCACACCTTCGGTCCTGCGTCCTTGCCAGCCGGCGCCGGCATCCCGGGTTTCCGGTCGAACGTTCCTGGATGACCCACTAGCGCGCCGACCGCTCGACGAACCGCGGGCGGCTCAGCCACCCGCGGTGGCCGAGCCCTGCCCGCCTACGGCTTCTGGTCGCGCATGCCCTTGACCGCCGCCGAGATCTCCTCGGCGTCGAGCACGTCGGACATGACGCCGATCTGGTCTTCCCAGACGTCGTCGCCGACGAGGCTGCGGAACTCCTCCTCGAGTACGTGATACACGGAGAGACCCAACTGGGCCTCGGCCAATGCACCTGCATAGGTCGGATCGCCGAGCACGACGGTCTCGGCGGCGATCTCCGCGCTCTCCGCGTCCGGAGCTCCGAGGATGACGACCAACTGGTCGCTCCCGTGCTCGTCGGCGAGGCGCTTGATCACCTCCTGGCTATTGAGGTCCATTGCCCCCGAGGCAGTTCAGACGAAGCACTCCGTTGATGTGTACGCGACGTGTCCGCCTGCGCTCTTGACGCATTCGGCGATCGCGGGACCTGCGATCCCGTCGCGCTCTCCGAGCACGATGACCTGCTTGCTCTCGAACATGGGGTGCTAGCTCACCTCCTCCGTCATGTCGTCAAGGCTCTTGTCGAGCCACTCGTTGAGCTGCGTGGGGCTGATCGTCGATGCCGACAGCCGCGCGACCTCTTCGCCGTCGCGCATGAGCAGGAAGGTCGGCAGCCCGTGGACCTTGAGGCGGATGCACACCCGGCGCGCCTTGGGCGCCTCGAGCATGACGACGTCGATGTCGTCGCGGGCCGCGGCGAGCTTCTCGACGTGGGGCTTGAGCGCCAGGCACGGCCGGCAGTCCGGCCCCCACACGTCGACGAGCGTGGTGCCGCTCTCGACGAGGGCGTCGAAGTTCTCGCGCGTCGCCTCGGCTACAGCTCCCATCGCTTCATCCCTTCGTGTCGTCGTTGGACTCGAGCAGCACGCTCATGCCGTCGGACTGCTCGGACATCCGGCCCAGGAACAGGCTGCCCTTCGCGATCAACTGTACCCGCCGCGCGCCGCCATCCATCAACCGGGCGCGGGCGTGCGGCATGTAGCACAGCGCCGAGGCGATGTGTCCCTGGGTCGGGGCGAAGCCGGGCATCCCGCGCTGCTCGACGAAGGCGCCCATGTCCTCGCGGGCGAGGTCGCCGCGGCGCACCGCGAGCGCCGCGAGCGTCTTGTAGTTGCGCTCGGGGACGTTGCCCGAGCCCTGCGGCTCGGTGATCTCCGGATTGTGCAGCTCGGTGGCGTAGTCGTCGACGTCGAGCATGCCCATGCCCAGACGGTCCAGCGGCGCGATCGAGAGGGCCTCCATGATCTTCGGGTTCGACGACCCGGCGGCCACCGGATGCACGCCGACGGAGTCCAGCCGCACGCGCGGCGAGCGGCCGTCGTCGGCCTCGACGAGCACCGCGCAGGCGCCGAGCACGTCCTCGAGCACCGGCAGGTCGTGCTTGAGGTGGCCCTGGAACTTCATCCCCAGCTTCGGCAGCGAGCCGCCCGCGATGACCGCGACGCGCCGGAAGACGCCCGCGGCGACGAGGCTGCTGGCGATGACGAGCGCCGGGATCGGGGCCGCGCAGAAGTTCTTGACGTCCGCGCCGGACGCGTTGACGCAGCCGGCCGACGCCGCGACCGCCTTGGCGAGGTTGCCCCCGCCGCGCTGGTAGCGGTCCCCGATCGCCTCCTCGCCCGAGCCGATGACGTAGTCGATGCAGCCGGGGTCGATGTCGTTGTCGGCGAGCAGCCGCAGGAGCGCGAGCGTGGCGCTCGCCTTGCCCGCGAGGTTCTCCAAAAAGACGTCGGCGGTGAGCGCGGCATCGCTCTCATGGGCGCGGCGGACGCCCGCGACGAGGCGGTCGGCGCCGAGGTGCAGGGCCAGCGCCCCCGGCTCGGCCGCCACGGCCTCGGCATCGCCGGCCGCGGCCGCCACCTTGTCGAGATCGAAGTGCTCGGCGAGCGGGTGGCGGCCGAGCCGCTCGGCAATCGCGGCGGCGTCGTCGGCGCCGAGCCGGACGAGGCCGAAGTCGTCGACGGCCGCCAGCAGGCCGAGGAACTCGTCCTCGGGCATGAGCTCGCCGAGGCCGGCGAAGCGGCCCTCGCCGTCGGCGGCGGCCCCGACCCACGGGCGCCCCGGCAGGTCGCGCGGGTGGATGGCGCCGAGGAACGCCTGGTGGGGCGCGTAGGCCACCGCCTGCTCGAACGTGCGCAGCGCTCCGAGGAACGCCGCCTCGACGTCCGGGCTGCGCCCGAGCTCGCGCGAGGGCTTGGAGCCGTGGCGGCACAGACCGGGGACGTGGGCGAGAACTGCGCTCGTGGCGCTGATGACGGGTATCGGCATGTGCCGTCTATTGAACCGCGTCGCCGTCGAAGACCGTCGGCCCGCTGACCGGCGTGGCGACGGCGTGCAGCGCCCGCTGCAGCAGCTGCCGGCGCCAGGCGCGCTCCTGCGCGGGGCCGAGCTCGGGGTCGCCCGCCGGGAACGGGATGCCGCGCGTGGGCACGATCCGCGGCGCGCCGACGCGGCGCGCGATCGACACGAGGTTGCACAGCAGCGCGGTGGGGATCCCTGCGCGCTCGAGCTCCTTCGTCAGCGTTGACCCGCAACGCGTGCCGGTTCCTCAGGTGGCGGTGAGGATGACCGCCTGGATGCCCTGCTGGCGCAGGTCGGCGGCCCACTCCATCCCGAAGCGGCGCGCGTCGGCGACCGTCGTGCCGTTGCCGGTCGTCCCCAGGTACTCGCCGTGCAGGCGCCCGATCGCGCCCTCGCGCTCGAGCTCGCGGGCGACGTCGAGCGGGAGGATGCGGTTGGGATCGAGGTTGGCCCACTGCGTCGAGAAGCCGCCGTGCACGGACTCGAACGCGCCGGCCTCGGCCGAGTCCAGGCCGTCGAGCGAGTGGCGCACCCACTTCGTCGCGCGCGCGGACTCCAGGCGGTCCGGGTTGCCGGCGGGCACGAAGCCGCCCTCGGTCACGAGCGCGAACACCGCGTCGGCGGCGTCGGCGATCGGCGCGGCGGGCGTGACGCTGTCGAAGTCCGGCAGCGGGATCTCGGTGGCGTCGCGGTCGCCGCCGAGTCGCGCGAGCAGCAGCGCGACCGCGCGCTGCGCCGCGTTGTCGCGGGCGAGGCGGTTCGTGCGGGCGAGCGGGCCGATGCGCCCGTCCCGCGCGGTCAGCTGCTCGCCGGCGGCGACCGTGAGCGCGGCCGCGGCGAAGCGCTCCAGCGAGTCCTTCATCTGGCGGGCGGTCAGGCCGCTCTCGACGACCGCCGTGCCGGCGGCCTCGCCCAGGCCGGGGTTGTCCGGATGCATCGAGGCCAGCGCGGGGAGCCCCGCCTCGCTCGCGGCCGCGGCGATCCGCGCGCACGCCATGCCGTAGCGCCCGCTCGTGAAGGCCGGGCCGGCGACGATCATCTCGGCGCCGCGCTCCCTGGCCCGGGCGACGAGGTCGGCGGCGAACTCGGGGTGCGAGGCGGCGTAGTCGTCGCCGCAGATCGCGGTCGCGACGATCTCGTGCTCGTCGCCCAGCAGGCTGGCCAGCTTGCGCCCCGGGCCCGTGGCCCCGTCGCGCAGCTGCGGCTCGCTGCCCGCGGAGTCCTCGCCGCCGATGCCGGCGAAGAACTGGTTGACGTAGTGCACGATGCGCATCAGGCGGTCTCCGCGCAGGTCAGACGGCCCCAGCCGAGCGTGCTCTGCGCGCAGTAGATCGCGGCGACCGGCAGCTGCACCTCGTCGGTGGACGGCTGGTCGAGCAGGGCGATCGCCGCGCGGCCCAGGGCGCGGTCCACCGCCGGGAGCGTCATGCGCTCGTCGTAGTTGCCGGTGCTGACGAGCGCGGTGGCCTTCGCGGGCGGGACGACGAGCGGCGGCCCGGTGCCGTCGCGGCCCGCCATCTCGCCGAGGATGCCGACCGCCGCGATGCCCTCCTCCTCGAGGCGATCGAGCTTGAGCGAGACGTCGGCGTCGGCGTTGCCGCCGCCCTCCTTCGTCACGATCGCGGCGTCGAGTCCGAGCCCCGCGCACAGCCGCGCGGCATGCGCGGAGACGAGCTCCTTGTTGGCCTGGTCGACGGGCTCGGGGCACAGGACGAGCGCCGCCAGCTCGAGCTCGTCGCCGGCGCGCAGGGCGGCGATCACCGGGTGCGTCTGGTGCAGGTACGTCGGGTTCTTCAGCGCCGGGTGGCCGTACTGGCCGCTGACGACCGCGCCGTCGTCGAGCTCGCAGGGCGAGATGACGGTCGGCAGGCCGCCCGACAGGCTGCGCCCGTAGACGAAGACGTCCTTGAACCTGCCCTGCGTCTGCAGGTTGAGGATGACCCCGACGCGCGGCTTGCCGTTCGCGGCCGATCCCGCGGGCTCGGCGAGCTGCTCGACGGCGTCGGGCTCGGCGTCCAGGGCGGCCTCGGCGAGGTGGGCGGCGACCCTGACGAGCCCGCGTCGCAGCGCCTGGTCGACGTCCTCCCAGGCGGCGTCCTCGGCGGGCGTCCACTCGACGACGAGGTTGTGCGTCGCGGCGAGCGGCGACAGGGGCGCGGCCGGGCCCGACATGTCGACGACCGCCTCCTGGGCGCGGGGCAGCAAGCCGGCGGCCAGCACGGCGGCGCCGCGAAGGATGTGGGTGGCGCCGCGTCCGGCGGGCATCGCGGGACCGAGCAGCCCGGGGAACACGCCGCCGCCGCCGGGGCCCTTGGAGCAGGGCTGGACGGCGTCGAGCACGCCGACGATCCGCACGGAGTCACCGGGCGACGCGCAGCCGAGGCGGACCTCGGCGAACGCCGGGTCGCGCAGGAGCTCGAGCACGCCCGCCTCGCCGACGGTGAGCCGGCCGGCGTCATAGCTCGTGCGGTCGCCGAGCGCGAGCGCGCGCACCTCGTGGACCATCCGGGTCAGCCCGGGCTGCGTTCCCATCGACAAGATGTTTTCAGATGTCGGTCGCCGTCGGGCGGTCGCGACTCGTCGCCGGGCGGCCTCGCGGCGCGGGCCCGAGGTCGTGCAGAGCGCTCAGACGAGCGAGTCCCTGTCGGCTCGGGGGTTGAGCACGAACGCGTTGTCGGCGGTCGTGCGGTAGACGGTCCCGAAGGCCGCGAGCCGCTGCCTGGAGGCTTCGTCCGGATCACCCCAGCACTCGCACGTGATGTCGTCGCACGCCTCGACGAGCGCGCCCAGCGGACCCTGCCCGCGCTCGTTGTCCAGGTGCGCCGCGAACGCCTCGTCGGTCGCGTACACCTCCGTCCACTCGCTGACGCGCTCGGATGGATACGTCGCGTGGTAGACGATCACCCCGGGGTGATCGAGCATCACCGCACACAGGCTCTCCTGGTTGGATCTGAACTCGGACTCGACCCCGTCCTTGATGTCCCACCGGATCTTCAGCATGAACGCCATGACACGCTCCCTCGGGTGTGTGGCCGACGCCGGGCACGATAGCCGCCCGGCGAGCGCTGCGGACCCCTCCGCGGACCCGGCGCGCTAGGGTGCAGCCGGTGATGAGCGCGCCGCACGAGGCGCCTCCCGTCGCGCTGACCTCGCTCTCGCACGGTGCCGGCTGCGGGTGCAAGCTGCCGGCGGCGGCGCTGCTGCCGATCGTTCGAGGGCTGCCCGCCGTCGACGAGCCGCGGCTGCTCGTCGGCTCCAACACCGCCGACGACGCCGCGGTGTTCAAGCTGACCGACGCGATCGCGCTCGTGATGACGATCGACTTCTTCACGCCGATCGTCGACGACCCCTACGACTTCGGGCGGATCGCGGCCGCCAACGCGCTGTCGGACGTCTACGCGATGGGCGGCGTGCCGCTGGCGGCGATGAACGTCGTCGCCTTTCCCCTCGAGCAGCTCGGCGGCGACGTGCTGCGCGAGATCCTGCGCGGCGGCGCGGACGTGGCGGCGGCGGCGGGGATCGCGGTCGTCGGCGGCCATTCGATCGACGATCCGGAGCCGAAGTACGGCATGTCGGTCACCGGCGCCGTGCACCCCGACGAGCTCATCTCCAACGCCGGCGCGCAGGCCGGCGACGTGCTCGTGCTGACCAAGCCGCTCGGCGTCGGCGCGATCACGACGGCGCGCAAGCGCGGCCTGCGCGACGACGACCTGCTCGCGCGCGCGGTCGCGACGATGACCGCGCTCAACGACGAGGCGTCGGCCGCGGCGCGCGCCGCCGGCGCGCACGCGATGACCGACGTCACCGGCTTCGGCCTGCTCGGCCATCTGCACTCGCTGGGGCGCGCGAGCGGCGTCGCGGCGGCGATCGAAGCATCCGCCGTGCCGGCGATCGACGGCGTGCTGGAGCTCCTCTCGGGCGAGGACGCCGTCTCCGGCGGCAGCCGGCGCAACCGCGAGTACGCCGAGACGTTCACGACGTTCGGCCCAGACGTCGCCGAGGCGCGGCGGCGCCTGCTGTGCGACGCCACGACGTCGGGCGGGCTGCTCGTCGCGGCGGCCCGCGACGCGGCGCCGTCGCTGCCGGGCCCGATCGTCGGCGAGATCGTCGACGGGGAGCCCGGCGCCATCGCGGTGCGATGATCGCTCGCCAGCACCCTGGAGCGGCCCGGGCCCGGTGGCCCATCCGGTCTTCAAAACCGGCGGGGCGCGGCAGACCGCGCTGGAAGGTTCGACTCCTTCGCCGTTCCGTATGACCGAGCGCGACCGGCTGCGCGACCTGCCGTCCGTCGACCGGCTGGCGACCGCGGTCGCACGCGCCGAGCTGCAGGCGCGGCGCGCGGAGATCCTCGACGGCGATGGCGCCGCCGAGGACGAGCAGGTCGACCTCGTCGCCCGCGCACGGGCCCGGCTGCGACCGCACCTGCGGCGCGTGCTCAACGCGACCGGCGTCGTCGTGCACACGAACCTCGGCCGTGCCCCGCTCGCCGCCGAGGCACGGGCCGCGGTGGCGGCGGTCGCCAACGGCTACAGCAACCTCGAGCTCGATCTCGCCGGCGGCGAGCGCGGCTCGCGCCACGCCCACGTCGAGGAGCTGCTGCGCGAGCTGACCGGCGCGGAGGCGGCGATCGCCGTCAACAACTGCGCGGCGGCCGTGCTGCTGGCGTGCGCCGCGCTGGCCGGCGGGCGCGACACGATCGTCTCGCGCGGGCAGCTGATCGAGATCGGCGGCGGCTTCCGGATCCCCGAGGTGCTCGCCGCCGCCGGGACGCGGCTCGTCGAGGTCGGCACGACGAACCGCACGCGCCGCGCCGACTACGAGGCCGCGCTGGCTTCGGGAGGCGCGCGGATCGGCGCGATCCTGCGCGCCCACCCGTCGAACTTCCGGACGGTCGGCTTCGTCGAGGAGGTGCAGATCGAGGCCCTCTGCGACCTCGGCGTGCCCGTCGTCGACGACGTCGGCTCCGGCGTGCTCGGCGACGACCTCGAGCTGCTCGCCGGCGAGCCGCCGGTGCGCCGGTCGGTCCGGGCCGGCGCGGCGCTGACGGCGTTCTCCGGCGACAAGCTGCTCGGCGGTCCGCAGGCGGGGCTGCTCGTCGGGACGCGCGCGGCCGTCGAGGCGTGCCGCCGCCACCCGCTCGCGCGGGCCGTGCGGATCGACAAGCTGTCGCTCGCCGCCCTCGAGGCCACGCTCGCCCTGCATCGCGACCCGGCGGCGGCGCGCCGCGCGCTGCCGGTGCTCGCGATGCTCGACGCCGACGAGGCCACCCTGCGCCGCCGCGCCGACGAGCTCGCGGCCGCGACGGGCGCCACCGTCGTGGCCTCGACGGCGCGCGTCGGCGGCGGAGCGCTGCCGCTGCTCGAGCTGCCGGGTCCGGCGGTGGCGATCGACCCCGGGCCGGCCGGCGCGACCGCGCTCGCCGCCGCCCTGCGGGCCGGCGATCCGGCGGTCGTGGGGCGCATCCACGACGGGCGGCTGCTGCTCGACCCGCGCACGCTGACCGACGCGGAGGCGCGTGAGGTGGCACGCCGCCTGACCGCGGTCACGTCGCGGTGAGCGTTCAGCGCCCGCACGCTGACGGGGTGTCCCCTGCCCGCTGAGCACGAGGCCCTGACGCTCGGGACCGCGGGCCACATCGACCACGGCAAGACGGCGCTCGTCCGCGCGCTGACCGGCGTCGACACCGACCGCCTGCCCCAGGAGAAGGCGCGCGGCATGTCGATCGAGCTCGGGTTCGCGCCGCTGCTGTTGCCCGGCGGCCGTCGCGTCTCGGTCGTCGACGTCCCCGGCCACGAGCGCTTCGTGCGCACGATGGTCGCCGGAGCGACCGGGATCGACTTTCATCTCATGGTCGTCGCCGCCGACGACGGCGTCATGCCGCAGACGCTCGAGCACGCGCAGGTGCTCGCGGCGCTGGGGATCGAGCAGGGCGTCGCGGCGATCACGAAGTGCGATCGCGCGGCGCCGCAGCGCGCCGCCGCCGAGGCCGCCGAGCTGCTCCCCGCCGTCGAGGTCGTGGCCTGCTCGGCGCGTACGGGCGAGGGCGTCGCGGAGGTCGCGGCGGCGCTGGAGCGCGCGGCCGCGCGCGTCGGGCCGCGGGCCGAGGGCCGCCGCGAGGGCGCGGCGGTGCTGCACGTCGATCGCGCGTTCACGATCCACGGCGCCGGCACGATCGTCACGGGCACGCTGTGGTCGGGCAGCCTCGCGGTGGGCGACACGCTGGACCTGCTGCCCGCCCGGCGGCCCGTCCGGGTGCGGTCGCTGCAGGTGCACGACGAGCCGGCCGAGCGGGCGCACGCCGGACAGCGCGTGGCGATCAACCTCGCCGGGGTCGCGTTGCGCGACGTCGCGCGCGGCGATGCGCTCGCCGATCGGGCGGCCGCCGTCGTGCCGACGCAGGTCGTCGACGCGGCGCTCGACCTCGGCGACGACCGACACGGCCGGCGCGTGATGGTGCATCACGGCACGCGAGCGGTGCCGGCGCGGCTGGCGGCGCTCGGCGCGGGCCTGTGGCAGGTGCGCCTCGAGGCGCCGCTGCTGGCCGCCGCGGGCGACCGGCTCGTCGTGCGCTCGGTCGCGCCGCCCGACACCCTCGCCGGCGGCACGGTGCTCGATCCGCGCGCCCGCCGGCATGGCCGGCGCCCGGACGTGCTGGCGCGCCTGCAGGCGCTGCAACGCGGAGAGCCCGCGCCCGAGCGCGGGCTCGCGCCCGGGTCCGCGCCGGCGTCCGCGGCCGGGGGCGGGCGCGCGCCGGGTCCCGGGCCGGCAGCCGCGGGCGGGCGCGCGTCCGCGCCGGCAGCCGCTGCGGCGCGGGCAGCCGCGGCGGGGCCGGCAGCCGCGGCCGGGCCGGCAGCCGCGGCCGGGCCGGCAGCCGCGGGCGGGTGTGATCCGGCAAGCGCGCCGGCAGCGCGCGGCCGGACCGGCAGCCGCGGCCGGGCCGGCAGCCGCGGCCGGGCCGGCAGCCGCGGGCGGGTGTGATCCGGCAAGCGCGCCGGCAGCCGCGGCCGGACCGGCAGCCGCGGCCGGGCGCGATCCAGCGAACGCGCCGCCCACGTCGGCGCCGGCGCTGGACGCCGAGGCGGTGCAGCTCGCCGAGCGGCTGCGCGCGGCCGGCCACGAGCCCCCCGCGCGCGCTGACCTGGGCGCCGGCGCCCAGCATCTGCCCGCGCTCATCCGGGCCGGGCTCGTCGTTCGGATCGGGCGCGACCTCTACGCGCACAGCGACACCATCGCGGCCGTCGCCGAGCGCGTCGCCGCGATCATCCAGAGCGAGGGCGCGGTGACGCTCGCCCGCCTGCGCGACGAGCTCGCCACGTCGCGCAAGTACGCCGAGGCGCTGCTCGAGCACCTCGACGCGGCCCGTTTCACCAAGCGCCTCCCCGACGACCGGCGCGTGCTGCGGCGCAGGCGCTGAGCGCGGCTGCTCGGCGCCGACGCGCGCCCCGCGCCGCCGAAGCCGTGTGGACGCTCCCGAAGGCCGTCCGCTCTACGTCCGTCCGCGCCCAGCGGCGCGTTTGACGCGCCCAGCGCAGCAAACTCGTCACACGCCCCCGGCCCACCCCCGCCCCCGCGCCCGCTGGCACGTTTGACGCGCCCAGCGCAGCAAACCCGCCACACGCCCCGGCCCACCCCCGGCGCCCGCGCCCGCGCCAGCCCGCGCCCATGCCGCTGGCACGTTTGACGCGCCCAGCGCAGCAAACCCGCCACACGCCCCGGCCCACCCCCGGCGCCCGCGCCCGCGCCCACGCCCACGCCCACGCCCGCTGGCGCGTTTGACGCTCCCGGGGCAGCAAACCCGCCGACGCCCCGGCCCACCCCCGGCGCCCGCTGCCCGCTGCCCGCGCCCGCGCGCTCACTGGCACGTTTGACGCGCCCAGCGCAGCAAACCCGCCATACGCCCCCGGCCCACCCCCGCCGCCCGCGCCCGCTGGCGCGTTTGACGCGCCCAGCGCAGCAAACTCGCCACACGCCCCCGGCCCACCCCCGGCGCCCCAGGCCGCTGGCACGTTTGACGCGCCCAGCGCAGCAAACCCGCCACACGCCCCGGGCTCGCCCCACACCCCGCACCCCGCGCCCGCTGGCACGTTTGACGCGCCCAGCGCAGCAAACCCGCCACACGCCCCCGGCCCACCCCCGGCGCCCCCTGCCGCCGCCGCACGTTTGACGCGCCCAGCGCAGCAAACCCGCCACACGCCCACACCCCCGCGCTCACGGCCGCCCCCGGGCCGCCTCCCTCCCCCCCGCCCCGGTCGTACGCAAGCGGACCGAGAGCAGGACCGCGCCGGCGGCCTGGTGCTACCCGGCTCCGGCGCGACGTGGCACGATCTCGCGGGTGAACGGCAGACCCGCCGCGGCGCAGGACCTGGGCACCCTCGCCCTGCTGCGGCGCGTGCGCGATCGGATCGACCGGGAGTACGCGCAGCCGCTGGACGTCGAGGCGCTCGCGCGCGGCGCGCACATGTCGACGGGGCACCTCAGCCGCCAGTTCCGGCGCGCCTACGGCGAGTCGCCGTACGCCTACCTCATGACGCGGCGCATCGAGCGCGCGATGGCGCTGCTGCGGGGCGGCGACCTCAGCGTCACCGAGGTCTGCTTCGAGGTCGGCTGCTCGTCGCTGGGCAGCTTCAGCAGCCGCTTCACCGAGCTCGTCGGCGTGCCGCCCAGCGTGTATCGGCGCGAGGCCGCGCGCGCGACGGCGGGGATGCCGTCGTGCGTCGCCAAGCACGTGACCAGACCGGTCAGGAATCGAGAAGCGCCCGCCCCCGAGCCGCAGCTAGCGTGACCGCCATGGACATCACCATCCACTACGCCTTCCTCCCGCACGCCGACGCGGACGCGTCGCTGGCCTTCTACCGCGACGTCCTCGGCTTCGAGCTGCGCAACGACGTCGGATACGGCGGGATGCGCTGGCTGACGGTCGGCCCCCCCGGCCAGCCCGGCACCTCGATCGTGCTGCACCCGCCGGCCACGGATCCCGGCGTCACCGACGACGAGCGGCGCACGATCTGCGAGATGATGGCCAAGGGCACGTACGCGATCATCGCCCTGGCCACCCACGACGTCGACGGCACGTTCGAGCGGGTCCAGGCCGCGGGCGCCGAGGTCGTCCAGGAGCCGACCGATCAGCCCTACGGCGTTCGCGACTGCGCGATCCGCGACCCCGCGGGCAACCTCATCCGCATCAACGAGACGCGGTGAGCACCGCAACGAAGACCGGCACGGGGTCGCCCGCGGCGCACGCGGCCGACGGCCACGACCTCATCCGCGTGCACGGCGCGCGCGTGAACAACCTCAAGGACGTCAGCATCGAGATCCCCAAGCGCCGGCTGACGGTGTTCACGGGAGTCTCCGGCTCGGGCAAGAGCTCGCTCGTGTTCGGCACGATCGCCGCGGAGTCCCAGCGGCTCATCAACGAGACCTACAGCGCCTTCGTGCAGGGCTTCATGCCGACGCTGGCGCGGCCCGAGGTCGACGTCCTCGACGGGCTGACGACGGCGATCGTCGTCGACCAGCAGCGCATGGGCTCCGACCCGCGCTCCACCGTCGGCACCGCCACCGACGCGCACGCGCTGCTGCGCATCCTGTTCAGCCGGCTCGGCACGCCGCACGTCGGCCCGCCGAGCGCGTTCGCCTTCAACGTCGCCTCGGTGCGGGCCAGCGGTGCCATCACCGTCGAGCGCGGCGCCGGCCGGACGCAGGCCAAGAAGGCGTCCTACAACCGCCTCGGCGGCATGTGCCCGCGCTGCGAGGGCCGCGGCTCGGTCACCGACTTCGACCTGACGGCGCTCTACGACGACAGCCTGTCGCTCAACGAGGGCGCACTCACGATCCCCGGCTACAGCATGGACGGCTGGTACGGGCGCATCTTCCGCGGCTGCGGCTTCTTCGACCCCGACAAGCCGATCGGCAGGTACACCAAGCGCGAGCTCGCCGACCTGCTGCACAAGGAGCCGACGAAGATCAAGGTCGACGGCATCAACCTGACCTACGAGGGTCTGATCCCGAAGATTCAGAAGTCGATGCTCGCCAAGGACGTCGACGCGATGCAGCCGCACATCCGGGAGTTCGTGGAGCGGGCGATCACGTTCGGCGTGTGCCCCGAGTGCGACGGCACCCGCCTCAGCGAGGCCGCCCGCTCCTCGAAGATCGAGAAGGTCAACATCGCCGACGCGTGCGCCATGCAGATCAGCGACCTGGCCGGCTGGGTCCGCGGCCTCGACGAGCCGTCGGTGGCGCCGCTGCTCGCCACGCTGCAGGACACCCTCGACTCGTTCGCCGAGATCGGGCTGGGCTACCTCTCGCTCGAGCGGCCGGCGGGCACGCTGTCGGGCGGCGAGGCGCAGCGCGTCAAGATGGTCCGCCAGCTCGGTTCCTCGCTCACCGACGTCACGTACGTCTTCGACGAGCCGACGACGGGCATGCACCCGCATGACGTGCAGCGGATGAACGACCTGCTGTTGCGCCTGCGCGACAAGGGCAACACGGTGCTCGTCGTCGAGCACGAGCCGGAGACGATCGCGATCGCCGACCACGTCGTCGACCTCGGCCCCGGCGCCGGCACGGCGGGCGGCAGCGTCTGCTTCGAGGGCACGGTCGCGGGGCTGCGGGCCGGCGCCACCATCACCGGCCGCCATCTCGACGACCGGGCCGCCCTCAAGGAGACGGTGCGCACGCCCGCCGGCGCGCTCGAGATCCGCGGCGCGGCGACGCACAACCTGCGCGACGTCGACGTCGACATCCCGCTCGGGGTGCTCGTCGTCGTCACCGGCGTCGCCGGCTCCGGCAAGAGCTCGCTCATCCACGGGTCGATCCCCGACGGCGCGGGCGTCGTCTCGATGGACCAGACGCCGATCCGCGGCTCGCGCCGCAGCAACCCGGCGACGTACACCGGACTGCTGGACCCGATCCGCAAGGCGTTCGCGAAGGCAAACGGCGTCAAGGCGGCGCTGTTCAGCGCCAACTCCGCGGGCGCCTGCCCCACCTGCAACGGCGCCGGCGTCATCTACACCGACCTGGCGATGATGGCCGGCGTCGCCACCACCTGCGAGGAATGCGAGGGCAGGCGCTTCGAGGCGTCGGTGCTCGACCACCACCTCGGCGGCCGCGACATCAGCGAGGTGCTCGCGATGTCGGTGACCGAGGCCGCGGCGTTCTTCGCCGCGGGCGAGGCGGGCACGCCGGCCGCGCACAAGATCCTGCAGCGGCTCGCCGACGTCGGGCTCGGGTACCTCAGCCTCGGGCAGCCGCTCACCACGCTGTCCGGCGGCGAGCGCCAGCGGCTCAAGCTCGCCACCCGCCTGGGAGCGACATCGCGCCAACCCGCCGTCTACGTCCTCGACGAACCGACCGCGGGCCTGCACCTCGCCGACGTCGAGCAGCTGCTCGGCCTGCTCGACCGGCTCGTCGACGCCGGCACGTCGGTCATCGTCATCGAGCACCATCAGGCGGTCATGGCGCACGCCGACTGGATCATCGACCTCGGCCCCGGCGCCGGCCACGAGGGCGGGCGGATCGTCTTCGAGGGCACGCCCGCCGACCTCGTCGCGGCCGGCGGCACCCTCACCGGCGAGCACCTCGCGGCCTACGTCGGCAGCTGACCGCCGCCGGGCCCCGTAGGGCACCTCGCGGCCTACGTCGGCAGCTGAGACCGCCGCCGGGCCCGCGGGATCGGACGCCGCCTCGAACGGTGCTGCCGCGCGCGCGTCCGACCCGGCGCGAGCTCAGGTCCGGTCAGCCCAGCAGCTGCGCCAGCGTGCGGCCGCTGAGGACGGACTCGGGCCGCTCGGCGACGATGTCCGAACCGGGGCGCGCCTCGTCGTCGCGGCGCTTGATCAGCAGCCACTGCGGCGCTGCGCCCCGGCGCGTGCGCTGCAGCGCAAAGCCGCCGCGCAGCTTCTCGCCGTGCAGGACGAAGACGGCGTGGCCGCGCTCGAGCGCCTCCGGCCACGGCACGCGGCCGCCCTGCTCGTAGGTGCCGCGGTCCCACACGATCACGCCGCCGTCGCCGAGCGCTCCCTCGACGTCGTTGTGATCGAGGCCGTGGTCGCCGACCTCGACGGCCAGGCGCTTGGCGGCGGGATCGAGCGACGGACCCCGCGGCACGGCCCAGGAGCGCATGACCGCGCCGACCTCCAGGCGCAGGTCGTAGTGGTGGGCGGTCGCGCGATGCTCCTGGACGACGAACGCCCCGGCGCTCACGCCGCGGATCGCGAACTGCTCGTGGCCCTCCACCCGCGCACGGTGGGTCACGACCGCCTCGCCGAGGAACGCCGCGAGCGCCCGCACCGCGCCCGGCGCGCCCTCGGCATGCAGCTCGCCGGTCGGCCGCACCCAGCCCATGACGCCCAGCTCGCGCGCCCTGGCGACGACGGCGCGCGCGTCGATCGCGTCCCCGGCGGCGGCCCGCAGCGCCTCGTCGTGAGCGGGTGGCATCGCCATGCGCCGAGCGTAGCCATGCGTCGGCGCAACATTCGCCACGTCGTGGCGCCCTCGGGTTAGGGTTCGATCGCGATGCGGGACGCGGTCATCGATCCGATCGTCGGCGGGATCTACCGGATCTCCGTCTGGGAGCCCGAGGTCGGCCTGACGTTCAACCAGTTCCTCATCGACGACGAGCAGCCGACGCTCATCCACACCGGGCGCTACGACGACTACGAGCACGTCGTCGCGGCGGTCGGGCAGGTGCTCGATCCGGCCACGCTCGCGAACATCGTGCTCCTGCACTGGGAGGGCGACGAGAACGGCGGCATGGAGCGCCTCATGACCCGCGCAGCGGGCTCGCGGCTCGTCGGCTCGGCGCTCTCGATCGGGCTCAACGCCCACGGCTTCGGCCTGCACGAGCGCGTCCAGGGCTTCCAGGAGGGAGAGACGCTCGCGCTCGGCCGCCACACGCTGCGCTTCCTCGAGACGCCGCACGTGCACCACTGGGACTCGATGATGGTCTTCGAGGAGACGACGAAGAGCCTCTTCCCGGCCGACCTGTACCTGCAGCCCGGCGAGCAGCCCGCGACGACCTGCGAGAACCTCGCCGCGCAGATGCTCGAGACCTACCGCGTCACGGGCATCTTCGCGCACGAGGACCCGGTGCGGCGGATCGTCCCCAAGCTCGCCCGGCTGGACGCCGAGTGGGTGCACGCGATGCACGGCGCGACGATCCGCGGCGACGCCGTCGAGCCCTACACGCAGGCGCTCCTCACCCAGGACTTCGCCTACCACGGCGTGCTGTTCGGGCGCCCGACCGACCTCGTGCACTGAGCCTCGCCGCCTGCGCGGGCGCGCGGCGTCCGGCGCCTCCGCGCTACAGGCTGCGCAGGTCCAGCGGCAGCGGCGCGCCGGCCGGCAGCACCGGCGGAGCGGCGCCCGCCCGCCCGACGGTGCGCGCCGACACGACCGCGGCGAACCTCGCCGCCTCGACGACGAGCCCGTCGCGCGACAGCTCGTCACGGCCCAGGCCGTGCGAGGTCCACCAGGCGAGGAAGCCGCCGCCGAACGCGTCGCCGGCCCCGATCGTGTCGACGACGTCGACCGGCACCGCGGCGACGGGCGTCTCGCCGTGCGCGGACACGATCGTCGCGCCGGCCGGGCCCTGCGTGAGCAGGACGGCTCGCGGCCCGCGGGCGAGCAGCTCGCGCGCCGCCTCGAGCGCAGGGCGCCCGGGGTCAAGCCAGCCGAGGTCCTCCTCGCTGACCTTCACGAGGTCGGCCATCTGCAGCACCCGCTCCAGGCGCGCGCGGTACACGTCGGGCGCGTCGATGACCCACGGCCGCACGTTGGGATCGACGACGACCATCGTGCGCCCGGCGAGCCGCGCGACGACCGCCTCGAGCGCCGCGGCGAGCGGCTCGAGCACGAGCCCGAGCGTCCCGACGTGCAGGGCCGCGACCTCCCGGGGCAGCCCGGCGAGCGCCGCGGCCGGGGTCAGTCCCGGAGCGGCGGTGCCGGCCGCGTAGAAGCTGTAGCTCGCGACGCCGTCGTCGTCGAGGCTCGCGAGGGCGAGCGTCGAGGGATCGGCCGTCCACGCCGTCGCGGAGAGGTCGACCCCCGCGTCGAGCAGCATGCGCTCGTGCGTCGCGCCGAGACGGTCGCGCGACAGCCGCCCGAGGTACATCACCGGCTGGCGCAGCCCGCCGATCGTGCGGGCGGTGTTGAACGGGCCGCCGCCCGGATGGCCCGAGACCGCGCCGCCGGCCCCGGCCACGAGGTCGTAGAGCGCCTCGCCGCCGACGACGATCGGGGCGGCGCTCATGACGCCGGCACCGGGGCCGGCAGCTCGCCCGAACCGCGTGCGACGAGCCGCGGCGCGAGCACGATCTCCCGCGACGGTCCCGCGAACCCGTCGATGCGCGAGAACAGCAGCTCGGCGGCGGCGCGGCCGAGCCCGGCCGGGTCCTGCGCGAGCACGGTCACGCCCGGCTCGACGACGTCGCCGAGCGTGACGTCGTCGAACCCGACGAGCGCGACGGCGCGCTGCAGGCCGAGGTCGTGCAGGGCGCGCACGGCGTCGATCGTGATGAGGTTCTGGCTCGTGAAGACCGCCGTCGGCGGGTCGGTCGCCTGCAGCAGCTCGCGCATCGTCTCGTAGGCGTTCGTCGCCCGCGAGAGCGTGTGGCGCACGAGCTGCGCAGGCGCCGCGAGGCCGTGGCGCGCCAGCGCCGACTGAAATCCGCGCAGGCGCTCGCGCGCCGTGTAGAGCTCCGGCCGGTCGCCGACGAACGCGATCCGGCGATGGCCGGCGGCGACGAGGTGGTCGACGGCCCGCGCGGCTCCGCCGGCGTTGTCGGTCAGGACCGCGTCGGCGTCGATGAAGCGCCCGGGACGGTCGACGAAGACGATCGCCATGCCCGCCGCGCGGTCGCGCAGCAAGAAGCCGTGATCGTTCGCGGCGGGCGCGATGACGAGGCCGTCGACCCCGCGTGCTCCCAGCGCCTCGGCCAGCAGGCGCTCGCGCTCGGGGCGCTCGTCGGAGCTGCCGGCGAACGTCAGCACGCCGCGGTCGCGCGCGACGTCCTCGATCCCGCGCTGAACGCTCGAGAAGAACGGGTTGGCGACGTCCTCGACGATGAGGCCGATGCTCGACGAGAGGCCGTCGGCGCGGCGCAGCGCGCTGGCCGCCGCGTTGTGGCGGTAGCCGAGCGCGTCGACGGCGCGGCGCACCCGCTCGGCGAGGTCGGCCCGCACGGCCGGGTCGCCGTTGACGACCCGCGAGACCGTGCTCAGGCTCACGCCGGCCAGCGCGGCGACCTGCTTCATCGTCGCGCGACGGGCGTCCCGACCTGGCGCGCGGCCCGTCTGAGAAATCGTTTCGTCGCTCGGGGAGTCCATCGAATGGCCCGTTCCTGTTGGGGTGCGGGGACCATAGCGCGCCTGACGGCAGCCGGTCAAGAAAACGTTTTCCTTGACTTCTTCAGGGAACCGACGTATGGTCGGCCCATCCTAAGAGAACGTTCCCTCGGCGAGCTGCCGCGGCGGACGCAAGCCAGGTCGATCGGAGGTCTGAAGGTCACATGAGCAAGGTCAAGTTCTCACTGTCGCTGGTGGCGGTGATCGCGTTGATCGCGGTCGTCGTCGGCGTCGTCGCGGGACGCGCCTCGGGTGGATCGAGCGGTGCCGGCGGCGGTGGCGGCGCGGGCGGCGCGGCGGCGGGCACGAAGGTCGACGTCATCATCAAGGCGTCGGACTCGTCGTTCTGGCAGACGATGCTCGCCGGCTCGGCGCGCGCCGCCAAGGACTACGGCCTCGAGGTCGGCCTCTTCGGCCCGACGTCGGAGACCGACGTCAACCAGCAGGTGCAGCTCATCGAGAACTCGATCTCGCGCGGCGCCGACGCGATCGTGCTGGCGCCGAACTCCTCCAACGCGCTGAACTCCGCCATCAAGCGCGCCCGCGACGCCGGCATCAAGGTCATCACCGTCGACACCGCCGTCACGACCGACACGGAGGGCTTCATCGGCACCGACAACGTCAAGGCCGGCGAGCAGGCGGGCGCGACCCTCTGCGAGCTCATCAAGGCCACCGGCAAGCGCTCGGGCACCGTGCTCATCGAGTCCTCCGTCGCCGGCGTGCAGACGATCAAGGATCGCGACACCGGCTTCAAGCGCGGCCTCGCCGCCAACTGCCCCGGCGTCAAGGTCGGCGCCCAGCGCTTCAACAACAACGACATCAACACCGCCGCCAGCCAGGTCAACGACGTGCTGACGGCCAACCCCGACCTCGTCGGGATCTTCGCCGACAACAACACCTCGGGCGTCGGCGCGGCACGGGCGATCAAGGACAACAAGGCCTCGGACCGGATCCCGGTCGTCGCGTTCGACACCGACCCGCAGGAGAACGCGGCGCTCGCCGACGGCTCGATCGACGCGCTCGTCGTCCAGAACCCGTACTTCTTCGGCTACCAGGGCGTCATCGAGGCCGGCATGTCGGCCGTCGGCTCGCTCGCCCCCCCGCGGCTTGACCCGGGTGCCGTCGTCGCGACGACGAAGAACGCCGGCGACCCCGAGATCAAGCCCCTGCTGAACCCGCCCACGGCGAAGGCGGGCTCCTAGCCATGCCGACGCTCACCACGCCGCGGCCGCAGCCCACCCCGCCGGCGTCCAAGCCGGTCGTGGTGGCGCTGAAGGGCGCGACCAAGGCCTACGGGCCCAACAAGGCGCTGACCGACGTCGACCTCGAGCTGCGCGCCGGCGAGGTCATGTGCCTCGCCGGCGAGAACGGCGCCGGCAAGAGCACGCTCATCAAGATCCTCACCGGAGCGATCGTCCGCGACAGCGGCGACTACCACGTCGAGGGCGACGATCTCGGGCCCTCGCCGACGCCCACCCGGGCACGGGAGGCGGGAATCGGCGTCGTCTACCAGGAGCTGAGCCTGCTCCCCGACCTGTCGGTCGCCGAGAACCTCATGATGAGCCGGCTGCCCAACGCGCGCGGCGTGACCCGGCCGCGCGAGCTGCGCGAGCGGGCGACGGCGATGCTCGAGCGCGTCGATCTCGGCGACCTGGACCCCGGCACCCAGATCGCGGATCTGCCGCTGGCCCGCCAGCAGCTCGTCGAGATCGCGAAGGTGCTCGGCGAGAAGCCGCGCGTGATCATCTTCGACGAGCCGACGACGGCGCTGTCGGAGTCCGAGACGCACGCGCTGCTGGCGCGCATCCAGGACCTGCGCGACGAGGGTCACGCGATCATGTACGTCAGCCATCACCTCGAGGAGATGTTCGAGATCGGCGACCGCGTGACGATCCTGCGCGACGGCTGCCTCGTGACGACCGCCGCGATGGCGGACTTCGACCACGACAGCCTCATCGCCGCGATGGTCGGGCGCAAGATCGAGTCGCTGTATCCCGCGGCGGACCGGACGATCGGAGACGTCCGGCTGAAGGTCGACGGGCTGCGCCCGGCGGGCGTCAAGCGGCCGATCTCCTTCGAGGTCCGAGCGGGCGAGATCCTCGGCATCGCGGGGCTGCTCGGGTCCGGTCGCAGCGAGCTGCTGCGGGCGATCTTCGGCGCCGACGGCTGCGAGGGCGGCACGATCGACGTCGACGGCAAGCGCATGAAGTGCGGCGATCCGCGGCGCGCGGTCCAGGCCGGACTGGGCCTGCTGACCGAGGACCGCAAGCGCCTGGGCCTGCTGCTGGAGCTCACGATCCGCGAGAACGCCTCGATCGCCGACCTCGACGAGATCTCGAGCTTCACGCTCGTCGACCGCCGCCAGGAGCGCGGGATCGTCGACCGGTACCTCGGCGGCCTGCGCCTGCGCGCGGCCTCCTGGGAGCAGCCGGTCTCGTCGCTGTCGGGCGGCAACCAGCAGAAGGTGCTGCTCGCGCGCTGGCTGGCGACGAAGGCCCGGGTCCTGCTGTTCGACGAGCCGACGAAGGGCGTCGACGTCGGCGCGAAGGCCGAGATCTACAAGGTCATCGGCGATCTCGCGGTCGAGGGGCTCGGCGTCATCGTCGTCTCCTCCTACCTGCCCGAGGTGCTCGGGCTCGCCGACCGCGTGCTCGTCATGCGCGAGGGCTCGATCGCCGGCGAGCTGCCCGCCGCGGGAGCGACCGAGGAGGACGTCCTGCGGCTGGCCAGCATCGGCGGCGCCGGACGGCACGACGAGGACGACCCGCCGCACACCACCACATCATCAGAGGAGACGGGAGCATGAGTCGCTTGCGCAAGAACGCCGGTGAGCCGGCCGCGGCCGGGGCCGGCGGCCCATCCGGCGCCGCGGTCGCCGAGGAGCGCGTCCTGACGTTCGGCGACGTGTTCGGCCGCGACGCGGGCGGGCTCATCGTCCTGCTCGTCCTCTTCGGCGCCCTGACGCTGTTCTCCAGCGAGTTCTTGACGGGCGACAACATGGCCAACCTCGCCCGCCAGGTGGCGGTCTTCGGGATCATCGCCGTCGGTCAGCTGCTCATCATCCTCACCGCCGGCATCGACCTCTCGGTCGGCTCGGTGCTCGGGCTGACGGGCTGCATCACCGCCGAGCTGCTCGTCCACGGCACGGGCGTCCCGATCGCGATCCTCGGCGGCCTCGCCGCCGGCGCGGCGATCGGCGTCTTCAACGGCGTGCTCGTCGCCTACGGCAAGCTGCCCCCGTTCATCGTCACGCTCGGGATGCTCGGGATCGCGCGCGGCGCCGTGCTCGTCCTGACCGACGCGAGCACCGTCCAGCCGCTGCCGGACTCCTTCGGGAGGATCGCCAACGGCGACCTGCTCGGCCTGCCGAACCTCCTGTGGATGTTCATCGCCGTCGTCGTCGTGACGGCGTTCATGCTGCGGCGCACCGTCTTCGGGCGCTACATCTACGCGGTCGGCTCCAACCCCGAGTCGGCGCGGCTGGCCGGCGTCCCGGTCACGCGCGTGCTCGTCGCGGTGTACATGATCGGCGGCCTGCTGGCGGCCGTCGGCGGGATCCTGTTCACGTCGCGCCTGAACGCCGGCATCCCGACGGCCGGCACCGGCTACGAGCTCAACGCCATCGCCGCCTGCGTCATCGGCGGCGCGAGCCTGTTCGGTGCCAAGGGCGGCGCCTACGGGGCGGCCGCCGGCGCGCTCATCGTCGGCACGCTCAACAACGGCGGCAACCTGCTGAACATCAACTCGTTCTACCTGCAGATCATCATCGGCGCGCTCATCCTCATCGCGGTCGCGTTCGATCAGCTCCAGAGCCGGCGGGCACACGGCGGATGAGGCGCGCGGCTCGGAGAGACCCCCGCCGCCGGCTGACTGCGGGTTGTGCCACAGCCTGTGCTACAGTCGGGCCGTGGCGTCGCGAACCGTCAGGGCCCGTCTTGACCCTCAATCGGAAGCCGACTTGACGCTGCTGCTCCGCGAAGGCGAAACGGAGTCGGGTGCGGTGCGACTGGCGCTCGCCGAAGCTGCCAACCGACGACGCCGGCGGTCGACGCTGCGAGCCGAGGTCGCCCGTCTCGCAGCCGACCCAGAGGACCGCCGCGCACGCACGGAGGCGCTGCGGGACCTCGATGACAGCGAGGCTCCGTGGCCGAACTGACCCGCGGGTCGGTGTGCAGCGTCCGACTCGGTCGAACCGCCGGACGCGAGCAAGCAGGTCGACGCTACGCCGTCGTCGTGCAGAGCGACGACCTCGGGCTGCTCAACACCGTCGTCGTGGTTCCGACCTCGACGTCCGCACGCGCGGCCACGTTTCGTCCCGAGATCGTCGTGGAGGGAGAGCCGACCAGGGTCCTGTGCGAACAGATCCGGACCGTCGACGCCCAGCGCATCGCAGGCCCCGTAGCCACGCTCACGATCGACGAGCTCAGGAGAGTCGAGGACGCCTTGGAGGTCGTGCTCGAGCTGTAGACGCCGAGCGGGCTGATGGCCCGCCGCCGGACACGGCCGTCGCGATCTCCCACGTCGTCGACGAGCTCGACTTCGACGGACGGCCGCTGCCCACCGCTGGCGGCCGCCGGGCGCTGCAATCCGCCGAGGGCCGCCACCAGACCGGGACCGGCGGCGACCGCGCGCGGTCTCGCCGGACGGCGAATGGCTAGCCCCCGTCGAGCTCGGCCTCGAGGATCGTGGTCGCCGCGCTCGCCGGGTCGATGCGCCGCGCCACGACGCCGTCGATGAGCGCGTTGAACGCCTCGTCGTGCTCGAGGCGGGCCTCGAGCTTGCGGCGCATGCGGCCCGTCGCGAGCGCGAGGACCTCGCTGCGCAGGTTGCGACGGCGCCGCTCGGACAGCGTCCCCTCCTGCTCGATGTGGGCGCGGTGCTCGACGATCTTGTCCATGAGCTCGTCGACGCCCGTGCCGTCGACCGCCTCGGTCTGCACGATCGGCACCTTCCAGGGCCCCTGCGGCGCGAGCGACAGCACGCCGCGGATCTCGCGCACCATCGTCTGCGTCATCGGGTGGTCTGACTTGTTGACGACGATGATGTCCGGGATCTCCATGATCCCCGCCTTGAGCGCCTGGACGGAGTCCCCGCCGCCGGGCATGAGCACGAGCACGACGGTGTCGGCGTGGTCGATGATGTCGACCTCGGCCTGACCGACGCCGACCGTCTCTAAGAAGACGTCGTCGCGGCCCGCGGCGTCCATCAGCAGCGCCGCCTGCAGCGAGGCCTCCGAGAGGCCGCCGAGCGCGCCGCGGTTGGCCATCGAGCGGATGAAGACCCCCGGGTCCAGGAAGTGCTCGGTCAGACGGATGCGGTCGCCCAGCAGCGCGCCGTGCGTGAACGGCGACGAGGGGTCGATCGAGAGGACCGCGACGCTGCGGTCGGCCGCGCGCCGGTTCTTGACGAGCGCCCCGATGAGCGTCGACTTGCCGGCGCCGGGCGCACCCGTGACCCCGACGACGGCGGCCCTGCCGGTGTGCGGGTACACCGCTCGCACGAGCGCCCAGCCGGCGGGGTCGTCGTCCTCGACGAGCGAGATCGCGCGTGCGAGCGCGCGACGGTCCCCGTCGAGCAGGCGCTGCGCGAGATTCGGGTCGACCGCCACGAGGCGGGGATCATGCCAGGGGCGGGCGACGTTCGGTCGCTACCCGTAGCCTTAGGCCATGTCCGTGCCCGTGCCGCTGGAGGAGCTGCCCGCGACGATCGCGCGATTTAGGGCCGGCGCGTACATCGTCACCGTCGGCGCCGACGGCCGTCCGCGGGCGACCTCGGTGAGCGTCTCCTGGCACAAGGACCTGCTCATGGTCGGCGCCGGCAAGCGCACCGCCGAGAACGTCTCGGGCAACGAGCAGGTCGCGCTGCTGTGGCCCGCGCCGACGCCCGGCGAGCACGCGCTCATCGTCGACGGCTGGGCCGCGGTCTACGACAGTCCCGAGACGAACCTCGTCGTCTTCGTCCAGCCGGGCAAGGCCGTGCTGCACGTCACGGCATCCGCGGCCGCGTAGGTGCCCGCCGTGCAGCGTGCGCTGACGGTCGTCGAGCCCGCCCCCTCCGCCGCCCCCGCCGTGCGCGGCGAGCCCGCGCCGCTGCACGGCGGACCGCTGGCCCTGTGGCGCTTCATGCGCTCGCACGGGATGCTCAACACCCGCTACGCGCGGCTCGTCGCCCGCTGGGTCTGGCTGAAGCTGCGCTGGCGCGGACGGCTTCGGACCGACGGGCTGTGCTTCGTCTGCCCGGACGTGCAGATCGAGATCGGCAAGGGCGCCACGCTGCACCTCGGCCGCTGGTGCTGGGTCGGCCACGGCTGCCGCATCCGGGCCCACGAGGGCGAGGTCCGCATCGGGGCGAAGTCGGTGCTCGGTCAGGAGTGCACGATCACGGCCTTCCAGCACATCTCGATCGGCCGCGAGTGCATCGTCGCCGACCGCGTCATGCTCATCGACTTCGACCACGGCGTCGTCGAGCACGAGCGGCCGATCCGCGAGCAGGGCATCTACAAGCGCGACGTCCGCGTCGGCCACAACGTCTGGATCGGCTACGGCGTGTCGATCCTGCGCGGCGCGACGGTCGGCGACAACTGCGTGCTGGGCACCTCGACGATCGTGACGAAGGACGTGCCCGCCAACGCGGTCGCCGCGGGCGTGCCGGTGCGGGTCCTGCGGATGCGCGCGGCGCCGCGCACGCTGCGCTGGGAGTAGGCCGAGCGGTCGCCGCGCCCGGCGCCGGCGACGGCCCGCGCCACGCCGCGCGGTGGCCGGCCGCGTCAGACCAGCGCGCGCAGCCCGGCGGTGACGAGCACCGCGAGCCCGACGGCGACGAGCACCGACCCGCGGCGCCACACGACGACGCCGGCGACCGCAACGCCCGCCGTGTCCGCCCCGACGTGCAGCCGTCCCGCGTCGGCGAGCGCCTGCGTGACGACGAGCGCCGCCAGCACCGCCGGCGCCATGAGCCCGATGACCTCCAGCGCCCGCGGCGGGAGCGCGCGCCCGCCGAGCGCGACCGGCCCGGCCGCCTTGATCGCGAACGTGACCGCCGCGCAGGCGCCGACCAGGATCCACAGGCCCGCGCTCATGCGTCGCTCGCGCGGGCGTGGCGCCGCTTGAGGCCGGCGAGCGCCGCCGCGCTCGCGGCCAGCACCGCCACGCCGGGCGGCGCGAGCGGGACGAGGGCGAGCGCGACGAGCGCGCCGGCCAGCGCGACGCCGCGCGAGCGCGCGTCGCGCAGCTCGGGCAGCAGCAGCGCGATGAAGAACGCCGGGAAGATGACGTCGAGGCCGAGCGCCTGCGGATCGCCGAGCGCGCGCCCGGCGAGCGCTCCCAGGGCCGTGCCGCCCAGCCACGTCACGTACTGCACGGCGCTCGCCCCGAGCAGGAAGTGGCGGTCGAAGCGGCCGCCGCCGCGGTGCGCCAGCGCCCACGAGGCATCGACGACGGCCTGCCCCTGCGCGGCGCGCAGCGCCGCCGAGCCCTGCAGCGACGGCGCGAGCGCGATGCCCATCGGCAGGAAGCGGGCGTTCATGAGCGCCGCGGCCCCGATCGCCGCGCCGACGCCGCCGCCCGCGGCGATGATCGAGACGGCCGCGAACTGGGCCGAGCCCGCGAACACGATCGCCGACATCACGATCGCGCCGACCGCCGAGAAGCCGGCCTGGCGGGCGAGCAGGCCGAACGACAGCGCCAGCACCCCGCCGGCGATCGCGTACGGCACCCCGGCGCGCAGGCCGGCCCCGAAGGACGTGCGCGCGGTCGCGCTCAGGGTCGAAGGCCGGCGACGAGCAGGTACTCCGACGCGATCCGCCGCGCGCCGTCCTCGCCGGGGGCATCGCCGACGAGCGCGCGCAGCTCGGCGGCGAGCTCCGCGTAGCGGTCGGCGTCGAGCAGCTCCCTGGCGAGCAGCATCGGCCCGAAGCGGGCCTCGAAGTCGTCCGCGGTCTCGCCGGGCGCGGCGAGCGCGACGTCGATCGTGCGCCGCTCGATCGCCAGCAGCATGCGACCCCCCAGCAACCCGCGCAGGTAGGCCTCGTCGCCCCACATCGTCGGCGCGGCGCCGGCCTCGGACCCCGCGGGCAGATGTCCGGCCACGGTCGCGAAGAGGCGCCCCATGAAGCTGCCCGGCGTCCAGTTGGCGAGCACGATCGTGCCGCCCGGGCGGCACGTGCGCACGAGCTCGGCGGCGGCGACCTCGTGGTCGGCGGCGAACATGACGCCGAACGTCGACAGGACGCGGTCGAAGCTCTCGTCCTCGAACGGGAGCGCCTCGGCGTCGCCCTCGACCCATTCGACGCTCACGCCGGCGAGCGCCTCGCGACGGCGGGCGTCGTCGAACAGCTCCGGGGTGATGTCGAGGCCGACGACCTGCGAGCCGGCGGCGGCGGCGCGGATCGCCGCGTTGCCGGTCCCGGTGGCGACGTCGAGCACGGTCATGCCAGGCTCGATCCCGGCGGCGTCGGCCACGACGGCACCGACGTCCCAGAACAGCTCGGCGATCGCATCGGGGTCGCCGGCGCTCCAGATCGCGCGTTGCAGCGCCTTGAACCCTGCGAATTCCTCGCTCATGTGAGCCGGGACAGTAGCGACCCCAACGCCCTCTCAGCGTTCTCGCGACTGATTCTCACGGGCGACGCCCGACCGTCTCCGGAAGGCCCGGGCTCCCGGCCCCTGCGGCCCCGAGCGCGGGTGTCGGCGGCGCGCGGTCAGGCGCAGCTCGGCCAGGGGCTCGTCCCCGACCGGCGATAGAGCTTCATCGCGCGGCGATCCTGCTCTGCCTCGGACGCCTTGGCGGGATCGCCCTTGCCGCCCATGTCGCGCCAGGTCGCGCGCGAGAACTGGTACTTGCCGCGGTAGCGGCCGCCCCGCGACACGGCCCGCGGGTTGCCGCCGGACTCGCAGCGCGCGATGCGCGCGAGCACGGGATGGTCACCGGGGCTGCCCGGCTTCGCCGAGCGCGCGCCGCGGGCCGCAGCGCGCGTCCTGATGCCGAGCGCCCTGAGCGTCTGCGGGCCGATGACGCCGTCGACGACGAGCTTCTTGCGGCGCTGGAAGCGCTTCGTGGCCGCTCGGGTCCGCGGGCCGACGATCCCGTCGGCGTCGACCCCGAGCGCGCGCTGCGCGGCCGCGATCGTGTCCCTGCCGAGCGTCTGGCTGGATGCGCCGCGCTGCTGGGCGACCGCGCCGCCGCTGGCGATCAGCACGCCGAGCGTCGCCACGACGATCGACCCGCGACCGCGCATGATCCGCCGGCGCCGCAGCGCCGCGGCCGCGCGGCGGGTGCGGGAGCCGCGCAGCGACCGGCGGTAGGCGATCGTCCGCGCGCCGTCGTCGCCCTCGGGCGGGACGTCGCGCGCCCCCGTTGCATCGTCGCTGCACGTCATCGGCGCTCCTCCTTCGTCGTCTCGGCGCCTACGGGGTTAGCTGTCGGGCTCGCGCTGTGACGTGCGCTACGCCGCCTGCATCGCACGCTGGCGATGGGTGGCGATTCGCCCCGGGCCGGGGTCGTCCGGCCCAGTGGGTCCCCCGTTCCCGGCCGCTCAGGGCGACCGGAACTCGGCTCGTTATGGAAAGCAGCGTCGGATGGTACGCGGTCGCCCGCCGCGATGCCACGGCGCCTGCCCCACGCAGCAGGCTACGGCTCGGCGAGCGCCCCCGGCGACGCGTCCGGGGCGAGGTTGCGCACGCGCGGGTCGTGCTCGCCGGGTGCCGCGAGCGCGGCGTCGAGTCCCGCCCGGTGCAGCGCCGCGCGCTCGCGGCCGTAGGGCTCGGCGAGGTCGCGGCTGACGAGGAAGGCCCAGTCGCTGGACTGCAGCGCGAGCAGCTCGCGCACCGCCCGCCGGTCGGCGCGCCCGTCGCGCGCCGCGGCCACCGCGCGCAGCTCGGCGTCGCGCGCGCGCCACGCCATGCCGGCGACGGGCGGCGCGCTCCAGGTCGTCAGGTCGCGCGGCGTGCCCCAGCTCGTCACGGGCAGGTCGACCGGCGCCCGCGCGGGCGCGTGACGCGGCAGCGCCTCGTCGAGCGGCGCGATCGTCAGCCCCTGCTCGGCCGCCTGCTCGACGACGCCCGCCAGCCACTGCGGCCCTTCGTGCCACCAGTCGCCGAGCAGCTCCGTGTCGACGGCGAACACGCACAGGCCGCCGCCGCGCACGCGCTCGACGACGCGCGCGACGAAGTCGGCCGCGTGCTCGCGTGCGGCCTGCGCGCCGCGCGCCGGATCGTACGGCGCGCCGTCGTTGCTCCAGGCGCGGTGGCGGTGCTCGGTGAACGCGTGGTAGCTGCGATAGCGCGCGTCGGCCGGATAGCCGTCCCGGCTCCAGACGAGCTCGATCGTGGCGCGGTCGATCGGCACGAGCAGCGGGCCCGCCGCGCTGCGCAGCGGCGCGAGGTGCTCGTCGGGGCCGAGCACGTCGGTGAGGTCGACGCAGGTCGCGCGCACGCCGGCCTCCTCGAGCAGCGGCTCCAGCGACGTGGCGTGCGCGCACTCGGGCAGCCAGAAGCCGCCGCCCCAGGCGTCGCCGAAGCGCCGCCGGTGCGACCGGACGCCCGCCCGCAGCTGCAGGCGGGCGCCGGCGCTCGTCGCCAGCAGCGGGAGCACCGCGTGGGTGGCGGACGAGGTCCAGGCGGCGTGGCGCCCGAGCGCGCCGAGCAGGTCGCCGCCGAGCGCCCGCAACCGCTCCAGCGCCCAGGCGTAGCGGCCCGCGGAGTACTCGAGCGCGGCGGCGACGCCCGGCTGGCCGCAGGCCGCGGCGACGTCGCGGCGATGGGACTCGACGCGGATGCCGGCGAGGAACTCCTCGCAGCGCGCCGGCGCGCCCGCCGCCTCGAGCTGGTCGCAGAGCACGGGCGTCAGCGACAGCGTGATCGGGGCGCCGGCGTCGAGCAGGTCCAGCAGCGGCAGGTACGACGTCGCGATCGCCTCCCACAGCCACTCCTCGCCGAAGGGCCACGTCCCGAAGCCCTCCACGTAGGGCATGTGGCTGTGCAGGACGATCGCCAGCTCGCCCGCGGCGGCGCGCGGCCTCACGGTCGCAGGACGGCGACGAGGTCCAGCGCCCCGCGCAGGTCGCGCGCCGCGCCGGCGCGCAGCGCGAAGTCGCCGGCGTCGATCGCCGGCGTGAAGCGGTCGTAGAACGGCTTCGTCAGCCCCAGGCGCGCGTGGACCGCGTCCCACCCCAGGCGCAGCGCGCCGGCATGCAGCGCGAGCTTGCGCGCGTGGTAGAGCCCGTGCAGCCGCACCGAGGGGAAGTGCGCGCGGCACAGCGCCGCGAACTCCTCGGGGCGGTACTCGTAGACGTGCCAGGGGTTGCCGGAGCGCTCCGCGCCCGCCGGCGCGAGCGTGAGCACGTTGGGCGTCGACACGAACACGACGGCGTCCGGCGATGCCGCGACGAGCGCCTTGAAGCGCTCGAGCACGGCGCCGGGATCCGCGACGTGCTCGATCGTCTGCAGGAACACGAGCGCGTCGCACGGCTCGTCGTAGGTCTGCACCATCGTCCGCACGAAGCGCAGGCCGTCGCGCGCGTAGCGCAGCCGGGCGTGCTCGTGCGCCTCGGGGTTGGCGTCGACGCCGACGACCGACGCCGCGCCGGCGCGCGCCATGACGTCCGAGCCGTAGCCCTCGCCGCAGGCCATGTCGACGACGCGCAGCCCGCCGACCCGCGCGGCGATCCACTCGTAGACGACGAGATGGCGCGCAAACCAGTAGTTCTCCTCGGGCACGTCGGGCAGCGTGCGCTCGCCGGTCAGCGCCAGCGGCGGCACGCCGGGCGGCTGGTCGCGCTGCAGATAGCGCTGCGGATCGTCGCCGGGCACGGCGACGCAGGCTACGAGACGCCCGCTGCCGCGCGGGCGGCGAGGTAGCGGTTGCGGACGTGCAGCGTCTCGCGCAGCGAGGCCTCGAGGTCGTCGAGGAACTCCTCGCGGTAGGTCGGGTCGCTGAGCACGGCGATCGCGTAGTACAGGCCGCTGAACGCCGCCAGGGCGCTTGAGACCTTCAGCAGCTCGACGCTGACGGCGCGGTTGCCGGCGATCGCCGTCGGCGGGTGGCCGAGCCACGCCTCGACGACGCCGGGCGTGATCGCGAGCGCCCCGAACGCGACGAAGAAGGCGCCCACGAGCGCGCCGACGATGAGCACCTGCAGCGCCTGGCTGACGAAGATGACGACGCCGACGTTCACCCGCTGGCGGGTCGTCAGCGGCGGGTCGGCGCCGACGTCGTCCTCGAGCTCGGCGACCTCGCGCGGCATGCGGGCCAGCATGAAGATCGACCCCGTGGCGAGGAACAGCGCGATGACGCCGAGCAGCGCCGGATCGGGCACGTCGGAGAAGACCTGCCACATCTCGGTGTTGATGAACAGGACGATCATGAAGATGAGCAGGACGGGGACCGCGCGCGTGAGCAGCTTGATCGACGAGATGAGCTGCACGAGCAGCCGGCCGGCGGCCCAGCGCACGATCGACAGCAGCCCGAAGCCGACGACGAGGTAGATCGCCGCCAGCAGCGCCAGGTTGCCGGCGAGCGTCACGAGCGAGCTCAGCACCTGGCCGTTGAAGACCAGCGGCAGCAGCGACGGCACGAGCACGAACGCCGCCAGCTCCGCCGGCCCGACGCGGTCGGGGATCGACATCGGCCGCCGGCCGCGGCGGCGGTTGACGATCGCGACGCCGGCCGCGACGACGCCGAGCGCGCCGAGCAGCGCCAGGACGTTGGACCACAGCGGCCAGTCGGCGTTCACCGCGCCGAGCAGCTCGCCGGTGAGCACGAGCGCCAGCAGCGCGACCGCGCGGGTGAAGATGTCCTCGTAGGCCGAGTAGTCCTCGATGAGCAGCGGCATCCCGGCGCGGCGCAGGCGCTGCTCGTAGCCCGCGAGCTCGTCCCGTACGCGCGGCTCGGCCTCGTCCCCCATCGGCGAAGGATAGGTTCGCGCGGGCCGGCCCGCCGTTGCGCCGGAGCGCGCGGCTCACCGCGCGTCGCGGTAGCGCTCGATCGCCCGCAGGCGCTCCTCGGCGTGGTCGACGATCGGCAGCGGATAGTCGCGCCCGATCGCGCAGCCCGCGGCCGCCTGCTGCTCGGCGGTCATCGTCCAGGGCTCGGCGAGGCGGTCCGCCGGCACGTCGCGCAGCTCGGGGACCCAGCGGCGCACGTACTCGCCGCCGGGATCGAACGTGCGCTGCTGGCGCACGGGGTTCAGCAGCCGCCGGAAGTAGGGCGCGGGATCGGCGCCGACCGAGGTGACCCACTGCCAGTTGCCGTTGTTCTGCGCCGGCTCGCCGTCGAGCAGCAGCTGCTCGAAGTGACGCTCGCCCAGCCGCCAGTCGATGTGCAGGTCCTTCGTGAGAAACGAGCCGACGACGAGCCGCGCGCGGTTGTGCATCCAGCCGGTGCGCGCGAGCTGGCGCATGCCGGCGTCGACGAGCGGATAGCCGGTCATCCCCTCGCGCCAGGCCTGCAGGCCCTCGGGGTCGTCGACCCACTGCAGCCCCCGGTAGCGCGCCTGCTGCTCGATCGACACGTTGGTCGGATGCGCGAGCAGGACGTGGGCGTAGAACTCGCGCCAGCAGAGCTGGCGGATCCACGCCTCGGCGCCCGCGCCGCCACGGCGCGACGCACGCGCCTCGCACTCGGCCGCCGACAGGCAGCCCCAGCGCAGGTACGGCGACAGGCCGCTCGTCCCGTCCGGCTCGGCGAGCGCGTCGTGGCGCTCGGCGTAGCGGTCGATCGGTCCGTCCAGCCAGGCCGCCAGCGCTGCGCGCGCCGCCGGCTCGCCGGGCCGGCAGTGCGGTTCGGGCAGCCCGCCGTGCGCGTCGTCGGGTGCGGGCAGCCGCCCGCCGTGCAGCGCGCCCGGCAGCGGCGCGAGCGTCGCCGGCGCGCGCAGCACGGTCCGCCGCGGCAGCGCGCGCCAGCGCCTGTGAAACGGCGTGAAGACGGCGAACGGCGTGCCCCCCTGCGTGCGCGGCCGCGCGACGTCGACGACGTAGCTGCCGCCCTGCGCCACGGCGTCGACGCCGGCCTCGCGCAGCGCAGCCGTCACCCGCGCATCGCGGGCGCGCGCGTAGGGCGAGACGTCGCTTGTCCACAGCACGGCCTGCGCGCCGACCTCGCGCGCGAGCTTGACGAGCTCGCGCTCGGGGCGCCCGTCGCGGACGACGAGGCCGCTGCCGCGCTCGCGCAGCTGGGCGTCGAGCGCGCGCAGGCAGCCGAGCATGAACGCCTCGCGCGGCGCGGAGGCAAAGCGCCCGCGCCGCAGCGCGTCGTCGAGCACGAAGACCGCCACGACGCGGTCGAACTCGGCCACGGCCCGCACGAGCGCGGGATGGTCGGTCACGCGCAGGTCGCGCCTGAACCAGAGCAGTGCGGTTGTCATTGGTGAGATAGTCGACTCATGCCGGATCGAACGGTGCGCGACTTCCCATTGTTCCCGCTGGCACTCGTCGCGCTGCCACACGAGCTGATCCCGCTGCACGTCTTCGAGGAGCGCTACCGGATCATGTTCGCCGAGCTGCTGGACCGCGAGGGCGAGTTCGGCGTCGTCTGGTCGACGCAGACCGGCAGCCGGACGATCGGCTGCGCGTGCGAGATCGAGCGCGTGCTCGAGCGCATGGAGGACGGCCGCCTGAACGTGCTGACGCGCGGCACGCGGCCGTTTCGGATCGTGCAGCGCCAGGAGGACATGCCCTACCCGGCGGCGACCGTCGAGTTCCTCGAGGACACGGCGGAGAAGCCCGACGAGGCGAGCGCCGGCGATGCTCGGGCGGCCTACGCCGAGCTCGTCGTCGAGGCGACCGACAACCCCCCCGATGCGCAGGAGCTTCAGACCAAGAGCGCCTACGAGATGGCGGCCACGGTCGACTTCGGGCTGGATGCCAAGCAGGGCCTGCTCGACCTTCGCTCGGAGAACGCGCGCATGCGGCTCGTGTCGCGGCTCTTCAAGGCGGCGCTGCGGCGCCTGGACTTCGTCGAGCGCGCCCAGGCACGGGCGCGGTCCAACGGCAAGATCCGCTTCGGCTGAGCGGGCGGCACGTCAGGCGCGCTCGCGCGCCGCCCGGGACTCCAGCGGCGCGTCGGCCGCCGGCGGCTCGAGCGGGGCGACCGCGATCGCGCGCGCCTGGCCGGGCAGCCGCCCCTCGGCGG
Source organism: uncultured Solirubrobacteraceae bacterium (assembly GCA_963722455.1). Lineage (GTDB taxonomy): Bacteria > Actinomycetota > Thermoleophilia > Solirubrobacterales > Solirubrobacteraceae > CADCVQ01. The sequence continues at coordinate 298,429 of CAVRMD010000001.1, read as the reverse complement.
CGATCCACGAGCCGGCGAGGATGAGCGCGAGGCCGCCGATCGCGCCCGCGGTGATCGGCTCGCCGAGCAGCGTCACGCCGTACAGGACGGCGAAGCCCGGCGAGATGTAGGCGACGAGCGACGCCCGGCCGGGGCCGATCTCGGCGACGAGCGTGTAGAAGATCGCAAACGCGATGCCGGTCCCGCCCGCGCCGAGCGCGAGCAGCGCGCCGATCGTCTCCGGGGCGACGGCGGCGGAGGGCAGGCTCGCCAGCGCCGGCGCCACCAGCACGATCGTGCCGGCGAGCAGCGTCATCGCGGCGATGCCGACGGCCGGCACGCCGCGCAGGCGGTGCTTGAGGTACAGCGACCCCACCGCGTAGCCGACCGACGCCAGCAGCACCATGAGTCCGCCGGCGACCGCCGTCGAGTCGCCGCTCAGATCCACGCCGAACAGCAGCAGGACGCCGATGATCCCCATCGCGACGCCCGCGATCGCGATGCCGTGCGGCCGCTCGTCGTCGTCGTAGCGCACCGCGATGAGCGCGGTGAAGATCGGGGCCGCCGAGACGAGGATCCCCGTCAGCGACGACGCGATGTGGCGCTCGCCGTACGTGATGAGCACGAACGGGAGCGTGACCTGGACGATCGCCATGAAGAGGATCGGGCCGGCCAGGCCGCGCATCGCCGGCAGGACGCCGGCCCTCCAGGCCAGCGGCACGAGCACCGCCGCGCCGAGCGCGATCCGCGCGAAGACGATGAAGACCGGCGGGACGCCGTCCTCGAGCGCGACCTTGATGAACAGGTACGACGCCCCCCAGAGCGCGGCGAGCAGCGCCATGAGGATCCAGGAGCGGCGGTTCATCGCTTCAGCCCGCACGTGTCGATGGCGGCGCGGCGCACGAAGCGCGCGATCTGCGGCAGGACGGTCGGGCGCTGGGCCGTGTCGGGGTAGCGCAGCGTGCCCTGCTCGGTCGTGACGGCGAAGTCGAAGATCTGGGCCGGCGGGGCCTCGGGCACGGCGACGAGACCGGCCTGCACCGCGAGCAGCTCGCGGCGCAGCTCGCGCGCCTCGAGGATCTGCGCGCTCGTCAGCTGCCGGACCGGACCGTCGTTGCAGCGGGTGGTCTGATCGGAGACGAGCAGCTCGAGCTTGGCGCCGGGCACCGTCCCGCCGCGCTCGACGACGAACAGGTCCGGCGACGGCGTGCCGCAGCCGGCGGCGAGGGCGGCGGCGAGGGCCGCGCAGCCGGCGGCCGCGGGCCGCCTCATCCGACGACCGCCACGCCGCCGCGGCGCGGGTCCCCGGCGCCGCTCAGCTCCCCCGTCGCGGGGTCGCGGCAGACGGCCTGCACGCCGCCGAAGAACATGCTCTTGCAGCGAAAGCCCTGGATCTCGTGGGCGTCGCAGCGCAGCTCGTCGAGCGGGATGCCCGGTTCGGCGTAGATCACGTCGGCCTCGAAGTGCACCCGCGGCTCGGCGAGCGCGGCGGCCGGCGGCAGGCCGTGGTCGACGATCCCGACGATCGTCTGCAGCAGCGCCGAGCGGATCCTGTTCGATCCCGACGACCCGAGCGCGACGTGCGGCTCGCCGTCGGCTCCGGCGACGACCGTCGGCGACATCATCGACGGCATCCGGCGACCCGGTGGCGCGTGGTGGAAGCCGAGCGGGCTGAGGTCCTCCTCGCCCATGATGTTGTTGAGGTGGATGCCGGTGCCGGGCACGACGACGCCCGACCCCTCGCCGTTCGTGCAGGTCACCGCGCACGCCCGCCCGTGCGCGTCGATGACGGAGATGTGCGTCGTCGAGCCCAGCCGCGACCCCAGAAACCGGCCCGCGAACCCGGGCTCGGTCAGGCCCTCGACGAAGTCCGGCGTGCGCTCGGACTGCGCCTCCTGCATCGATTCCACGATCGCCTGCAGCGACGGCGGCGACGACGCCTCGTCGAGCCGCCCGAGGGCGAGCGCGAGCAGGATCCCGCCGGCCGACGGCGGCGGGTTCGTGAACACGTCGCGGCCCCGGTAGCGCACGCGCAGCGGCGCGCGCTCGATCGGCGCGTAGTCCGCCAGGTCCTTCCGCGTGAGGGCGCCGCCGCGCGCGCTCGTCCAGGCGACGACCGCCTGCCCGATCTCGCCCTCGTAGAAGCCCCGCGCGCCCTCGCTGCCGAAACGCTCGAGCGCGTCGCCGAGCGCGGCGTCGCGCCACACGTCGCCCGCGGCGAGCAGCGCCCCGCCGGGGGCGTAGATCGCAGCGCACTCGGGGGTCGTGCGCAGGATCGCCTCGAGCAGGTGGATGACCTCGGACTGCTGGGCGTTGACGACGACCCCGTCGCGCGCGAGCGCCGCGGCGGGCGCGGCGAGCTCGGCCAGCGGCGCGGAGCCCCAGCGGCGCAGCGCGGCGTCGATGCCCGCCGGGTTGCCGTACGCGCCGCACGACGCCGCGCCGACGTGGAAGACCTGGCGCGCGTCACCGCCGAAGTCGACCTCGACGGGGACGAGCTGCGCGCGCTCCTCGGCGCGCGCACCGTCGCCGGGCGCGGCGACGAAGAAGTCCAGCAGCACGGGCTCCTCGCCCGGCTCGGCGACGAGCATGTAGCCACCGGCGCCGGGACCGGTCAGCAGCGGCTCGGCGACCCACGAGGTGAGCATCGCCGCGACGGCGGCGTCGACGGCGTTCGCGCCCTGGCGCAGAACGCTGGCGCCCGCCGCTGCCGTGAGCGGGTGACCGGCCGCGACGATGCCGTGGGCGCTCGCGTTCACGCGTGGAGGCTAGCGTCGCGGCGTCAGGCCCCGAGCACCGATGGCGCAAAGATGTTCGTCACGAGCACGATCGCGCCGGCGCCGTGCCGCGGGCGGCCGGCCGGACGACGATCAGAACCGGCGCGGCATGAACTCCGGCACGTCGAGCTCGGTCACGCCGAGGCCGCCGCGCCGCTTGCCGGCGGGCGCGGGCTCGGGCTCGCGGCGATAGTCCTCGCGCTCGCGGCCGGGCGCCGACGGGCGGCGGTGGTCCTCGCGCTCGCGCGCGGGCGCCTGCTGCGGCCGCGATCCGCGCGAGACGCGCGGCTCGCCCCTGGGCTCCTGCAGGCGCTTGGCCGGCGCCTGGCCGCCGTAGCGGGTCGCGACGACCGTCACCCAGACCTGGTCCTCGAGGCCGTCGTCGACCATCGCGCCGAAGATGATGTTCGCCTCGGGATGGGCGGCCTCGGAGACCGCCTTGGCGGCCTCGTTGATCTCCCACAGCGACAGGTCGCGCCCGCCGGTGATCGACAGCAGGATCGAGTGCGCGCCCTCCATGCTCGTCTCCAGCAGGGGCGACTCGACGGCCTTCTGCGCGGCGTCGACCGCGCGGTTCTCGCCGGTGCCCATGCCGATGCCCAGCAGCGCGTTGCCCGCGTCGGCCATGATCGTGCGCACGTCGGCGAAGTCCAGGTTGATGACGCCCGGCAGCGTGACGAGGTCCGAGATGCCCTGCACGCCCTGGCGCAGGACGTCGTCGGCGACGCGGAACGCCTCGACCATCGAGGTCTGCTTGTCGAGCACCGACAGCAGGCGGTTGTTCGGCACGACGATGAGCGTGTCGACCTCTTCCTTGAGCGCCTGGATGCCGATCTCGGCCTGCTCGCGGCGGCGCGAGCCCTCGAAGCCGAACGGCTTGGTGACGATGCCGACGGTCAGCGCGCCGACCTCGCAGGCGATCCGCGCGACGATCGGCGCCGCGCCGGTCCCCGTCCCGCCGCCGGCCCCGGCGGCGATGAAGATCATGTCCGAGCCCTTGAGGAGCGCCTTGATGCGGTCGTACTCCTCCATCGCCGCGGCGCGCCCGAGCTCGGGATCGGAGCCCGAGCCGAGCCCGCGCGTCAGCGTCGACCCGATGTGCAGCGTGACGTCGGCGAGCGAGTCCTGCAGCGACTGCAGGTCGGTGTTGATCGCCATGAACTCGACGCCCACGACCTGGGCCTCGACCATCCGGTTGATCGCGTTCGAGCCGCCGCCGCCGACGCCGACGACGCGGATGATCGGCTGCCCGGCCGGCTTGGCCTGGCCGAACGGGACGGGGCGCTCGGCGGCGTCGCCGCGCGCGAAGACGTCGTCGTCGGCCGGGCGGGGCGCGGGGCGCTTGGCGCGCTCACCTGCCGGCGTCGACGGCTCGGGCGCGTCCATCAGGTTCTCGGGGAGCTCGGAGGAGAAGGCCGAGCGCAGCCGCTCCTGCGGGGACGGGATGAACGGGTCGTCCTCCTCGATCGGCTCGACCGGTCCGGCGAGCGAGGGGTGCGGGACCTCGCGCGGCGGGATCTCCTCGATCGGCGTCGGCTCGGGGGCGCGCTTGGGCGGCGAGTCCTGCTCGGCCGGCTGATCTCCGGCGGCGTCCTCGGCGAGCTTGGCATCCTCCTCAGTCTTGCGGAAGAGCGCGGCCAGCGGACCCTCCCTCATGCTCGCGCGCTTACCGGATGCCATGAGCGAGAACCTCCTTCGCGAGGTCGCGATAGGACTGGGCGGCCGTGCCGTCCGGGTCGTACTTCAGGACGGACATGCCCTTGACCGGTGCCTCGGCGAAGCGGACGGTCTTGCGGATGCGCGACGCGAACACGCGATCGCCGAAGTTCTCCTCGAGGATCTCGATCGCCTCCTTGGCGTGGATCGTCCGCGTGTCCATCAGCGTCGGGAGGATGCCCTCGATCTCGACGTCGGGGTTGAGGTTCTCCCGGATCATCTGAAGCGTGTTCTGCAGCTGGATCAGACCGCGCATCGACAGATACTCGCACTGCACGGGGACGATGACCTTGTGTGCCGCCGTCAGCGCATTGATCGTGAGCAGCCCGAGCGACGGCGGCGTGTCGATGCAGATGAAGTCGTAGTCGTCCTTCACCGTCGCCAGCGCCTTGGCGAGCGAGCGCTCGCGGCCGATCTGCGTCGACATCGCGATCTCGGCGCCGGCGAGGTCGATCGAGGCGCAGGCGACGTCGATCTCGCGCTTGCGGATGACCTGCTTGATCGGGATGTGATGCACGAGCACGTCGTACATCGACAACTCGAGCGTGTCGGGATCGATGCCCTGCGACATCGTCAGGTTGCCCTGCGGGTCCATGTCGACGCACAGCACCCGGTGGCCCTGCTCGCCGAAGGCGGCGGCGAGGTTCAGCGTCGTCGTCGTCTTCGCCACGCCGCCCTTCTGGTTGGCGAACGCGATGATGCGGGCGGCCTTGGTCTCGTCGGAGCTGTGCAAACCGGACACGGGGCCTTATTCGCACGCGCACCGCCTATTCCTTCACGCGCGCTCACTAGCATCTGCGGCGGATGATCAGCCACTGGGACGAGGTGCCGTGGCAGACGCGGGAGCACGGCGAGCTGCGCCACGAGCGCCAGCGCCTGAGCCGGCCGATCCGGCGCGGGGGCGCGTCGCTCAGCCGCTTCCGGATCCCGCCCGGCGCGCGCTCGATGCCGCTGCACGTCCACGTCGACGAGGAGGAGCTCTTCTACGTCCTCTCCGGCACGGGGCGCAGCTGGCAGGGCGACGCGCTGCACGAGGTCGGCGCCGGCGACCTGCTCGTGCACCACGCCGACGGCGCCCCGCACACGCTGCTGGCCGGTGACGAACCGCTTGACGTGCTGGCGTACGCGAGCGGCTCGCCGACGGCGCTGACGCTCCTGCCGCGCTCCGCGATGGCCTGGGTCGGCTCGCGCTGGCTGCCGCAGGACGCCGCGCACCCGTTCGACGCCGAGCCGCCCGCCGGCGAGCTGCCGCCCGTCGCTGCGCGGCCCGCGACGATCGTCGCGTTGGACGCGGTGGCGCCGGCGACGCAGCGGCGCGGCCTCGTGCACCGCACGCGCCGCGACCTCGCCAGCGCCGCCGGCTCGCGCCTGAGCGGCCTGCAGCACGTGACGGTCGCGCCCGGCGGGCGCTCCTCCACGCGTCACTGCCACGCGCGCGAGGACGAGATCTTCGTCGTGCTCGCCGGGGCGGGCACGCTCCTGCTCGGCGACGAACGCCATCCGGTCGGGCCCGGCTGCGTCGTCTCGCGCCCGTCGGCGACCGGCGTCGCGCACGCGTTCGAGGCCGCCGGCGAGGAGCTCGTGCTGCTCGCCTACGGCACGCGCGACCCGGCCGAGGTCTGCTGGTATCCGGACTCGCGCAAGATCATGTTCGACGGAGTCGGCATCATCGCCCGCGTCGAGCCGCTGGACTACTGGGACGGCGAGGAGTGACGCGCGCGCCCCGGCGCGGCCGTCACCGCGACGCCTCCGAGCCGCCGCCGCCGGCGCGCCCGTGACCGCGCTGCTGCAGCGCCGCCTGCTCGTCGTCACCGGCAAGGGCGGGGTCGGCAAGACGACCGTCGCCGCCGCGCTCGGGCTCGTCGCCGCGCGCGCCGGCAAGCGGACGATCGTCGCCGAGGTCGCCCAGCGCGGCGACGTCGCGAGCGCCTTCGACCGCGAGGGCTCGCGGCCGTTCGAGGAGGTGCGGCTGGCCCCGAGCCTCTTTCACATCTCGATCGACCCGCAGGACGCGCTGGAGGAGTACCTGCGCGACCAGCTGCCCTCCGGGGCGATCGCCGAGCTGCTCATCCGCAGCCGGATCTTCGCGATGGTCGCGGCGGCCACGCCCGGCATGCGCGAGCTGCTGACGGTCGGCAAGCTCTGGGAGCTCGCCCAGCTCGATCGCCGCACGCCCGGCGCCGACGCGTACGACCTCGTCGTCGTCGACGCCCCCGCGACGGGCCACGGCGTCGCGGTCCTGACGGCGCCGCGCACGTTCGCGGCGGCGGCGGGCGCCGGTCCCGTCGCTCGCCAGGGCAAGATCATCGACGCGATGCTCTCCGACCCCGAGCAGGTCGCGGTCATCGCCGTCGCGCGCGCCGAGGAGCTGGCGGTCACCGAGACGGGTGCGCTGCGGCGGTCGCTGCAGGAGCGCATGGGCCTGCCGCTCGAGCGCGTCGTCGCGAACATGCTCGACCCCGACCGCTTCAGCCCCCGCGAGGCCAAGCGGCTCGAACCCCACGCCGCGCACCCGGCGGTCGCGCGCGCGCTGCGCGGCCACCGCCGCGCGCTGCGCCAGCGCGCCCAGCTCGGCCGCCTGCACAAGCTGACCGACCAGCTGCCGATCCACCTCGCGCTGCACCCCGGCGGCCCGGACCTCGCGCGGCTCGCCGACGACCTCGAGGCGCAGCTGTGAGCGCCGGCGCGATCGCCGAGCGCCTCGCCGGCAAGCGGATCTACATCGTCGCCGGCTCCGGCGGGGTCGGCAAGACGACGGCGTCGGCGGCGCTCGCGCTCGGCCTCGCGGCCGCCGGGCAGCGCGTCGCCGTCGTCACGATCGACCCGGCGCGGCGGCTGGCGGACGCGCTCGGGCTCGAGGAGCTCGGCAACGAGCCGCGCCGGGTGCCGGCGTCGCAGCTCGAGCCCCACGGGGTGCAGATGCGCGGCGAGCTGTGGGCGATGATGCTCGACCCGAAGGCCACGTTCGACGGCCTCATCGGGCGGCTGTCGCCGGACGAGCGCACGCGCGACGAGGTGCTCTCCAACCGCATCTACGCGCACCTGTCCGGCGCGATCGCCGGCTCGCAGGAGTTCAGCGCGGTCGCCAAGCTCTACGAGCTCGATCGCGACGGCGGCTACGACGCGATCGTGCTCGACACCCCCCCGTCGCGCAACGCCCTGGACTTCCTCGACGCGCCCGACCGGCTCACCGACTTCTTCGAAGGCCGCGCGCTGAAGCTCTTCCTCGTTCCGACGAGCATCGCGGCACGGGTCATGGGGGCCGGCACCGGCGTCGTGTTCTCGATCCTCAAGCGGCTGACGGGCGTCGACCTGCTCGAGGACGTGTCGGTCCTGTTTCGCGCGATGAGCGGTCTCATCGACGGCTTCCGCGAGCGCGCGGCCGCGGTCAAGGCGCTGCTCGGCGACCCCGCGACGACGTTCGTCATCGTCGCCTCGCCCGAGCGCGAGCCGGTCGCCGAGGCGATCTTCTTCCGCCAGAAGCTGCGCGAGGCGCGGATGCCGTTCGGTGCGCTGATCGTCAACCGGGTGGCCGTCCTCGGCGACGGCGAGGACGCCGATCCGATCGCGATCCGCGCGCACCTGCGCGACAGCCTCGGCGCTGCGCTCGCCGGCAAGGTCGCCGACGCGTCGGCCGACGTCCAGCTGCTCGCCGCCCGCCACGCCGAGGCCGTCGCGCGGCTCAGCGAGGCGCTCGACGAGCCCGATCCGATCGTCGTCCCGCGGCTGGACGGCGAGGTGCAGGACGTCGACGGGCTGCTCGCGCTGTACCGCCACCTCGCCGGCGACGCCTGAGCCCGGACGAAGATCGACCCCGGGGCAGCGCTGCACCCGGGGCCGATCGGACCGTCACGGCGTCGTGGCGGTCAGGGGAGGATCAGGCCTCCGCGCCCTCGTCGGCGGAGCCGGCCTGCGACTCGTCGGTCGGCGACGGATGCACCGGGGTGCCACCCGTCTTGGGGTCGTCGATCTGCTCGCCGCCGGACCACTTCGGGTCGGCGCGCACGCCGCCGTCGATCGATCCGCCGGTCGAGCCCTCGGCGAGATACGGGGTGTTCTCGATCGCGCCCGGGGTCTGCGTATCGCCCTCGGGGATCGTCGCGGTCGGCGTGTCGTTGTCCTCGTGGATGGTCTTCTCGTCGGTCATTCCAGCCTCCCTGTGCCGTTGACGTCTCTATGTATCGGGCTACCCGATCGGCCGGGCGAGGAACATCCAGTTGCGCTGCCGCGCGGGCTAGTGCGGTCATCCAGGTTTGTGGATGACCCACTGGCTAGGCGGGCTCGAGCGCAGCCGCGTCGCGCAGGCGCTGCAGCGCCTGGCGGATGATGCGCGAGACCTGCATCTGGCTGACGCCGACGGCGGCGCCGATCTCGGCCTGCGTCATGTCGTGCTCGAAGCGCATGTGCAGCACCTCGCGCTCGCGCGCGTCGAGCGCGTGCATGAGCGCGTGGATCGTCGCGCGCTCCTCGGCGCGGTCGAAGCCGTCCTCCCGGGTGCCGACGGAGTCCGCGAGCGTCGCCGAGTCCTCGTCGCCGCCGCCGCTGGGAGCCTCGAAGGACATCGCGCGGTAGGCGCCGCCGGCCTGCAGCGCCTCGAGCACGTCCTCCTCGGTGGCGCCGACCTCTGCCGCGACCTCGGTGACGGAGGGCTGACGGTGCAGCTGCTCGGACAGCTTGCCGACGGCGCGCTCGACCTTCAGCGAGAGCTCCTGCAGCCCGCGCGGAACGCGCACCGCCCACGTGCGGTCGCGGAAGTGGCGCTTGATCTCGCCGAGGATCGTCGGCACGGCATACGACGAGAACGCGATCTCGCGCCCGGCGTCGAAGCGGTCGATCGCCTTGACGAGACCGAGCGATGCGACCTGGAGCAGATCGTCGAACGGCTCGCCGGAGCGCTGGTAGCGCGCGGCCAGCGAGCGCGCGAGCGGCATGAACCGCTCGGACAGCTCGTCGCGCGCGCGGCCGTCACCGGCCCGGGCACGCCGGAACAGCTCGCGCTCCGAGCGCGCGCCCAGCGCGGGATCGACGACGGCGGGCCGGTCGTCGGTGCCCTCATCGGCGCTCGGTGCTGCGTTGCATACGGCCACGTTCGTCGTCCCTTCGAATCGTCGGGGACCGCGCCGCGCATGCGCCACCCGCCCCCCGGCCGACCGTCGTTGCGCGGTTGCGTACCTCCGCGTTGACCGTTCGTACCCGACGTCCGCGGTCGCGTAACGCGCGGCTCAGGCGGCCGCGCCGGCCGCGGCCAGCAGCTGGTCGGCGAGCGAGCGCAGATCGGCGTCCAGGTGCCCGCACAGGACGTCGCGCAGCAGCGCCCGCAGGTACCCGCTGACCTCGCAGAGCAGCTTCTCGACGCCGCCGTCCAGCGGCGCCAGGCCGGCGATGATCGCGCGCTCCAGGGAGGCCGCGTGCGCGACGCGCTCGGTGACCGCGAGGCGCCGCTCCGGCGCCGCGCACAGCGCCGCCACGCGGCCCGCGAGGCGACCGCTCTGCGGGCCCTCGGGCTCCAGCAGCGCGCGCAGGGCGAGCAGGTGATCGGTCAGCGCCTCGAATGCGCTCGCCCGCTCGCAGCCGAGCTCGTAGCGGCGCAGCGCCCAGGCGAGCTCGCCGGCGCGCGGCGTCCGGCGCGCGACGAGGTTGCAGAACGCGCGCAGCTCGTCCTCGGCCGACGCGGGGATCGTCAGGCTGCCGCTCGGCCGGCCGCCGGCGCCGATGTCGCCGATCGACCACGGCCCCGCCCCGGTGCGCTCCCACGCGACGGGACCGAGGACGACGCGCACGGGGTCATAGAGGCGCAGCGCGGTCAGCAGTCGACGAAAGCGCACGCAGGCCTCGCTCAGCGCGGCCGGGGCGCCGGGGTCGTTGCTCAGCGTCAGGCAGGCGAGCACCCGCGGCGCGTCGGCGCCCGCGGGCCAGACCGCCTCCGACGGCGCGTCGGGCAGCTCGTCGCCGCGGATCAGCGAGAGGCCCTGGCCGAGCGCCACCTCCCCCGACGCAAGCTCGAGGCCGAGCAGCGGCGTGACGACGAGCGCCTCGGCGTGACCGTCCAGCAGCGCCTCCTGCAGCTCGCGGTAGGCGCGGTCGAAGCGCTCGGGCGTGATGACGAACTCCGTCGCCTCGCTGAAGACGCGGCTGATGAACACGCACAGCGCGGCGTCCGCGCGCTCGCGCGGCTCGACGGGAACGCGCGGCTCGCCCTGCGCGCGCAGGTAGTCGCCGACGCCGTCGAGCGCCGCCAGCGCGCGCGCCGCCGACGGGTAGGACGCCAGCCGCTCGAGCACGCCGACGCGGTCGCGGATGAACGACTCGGTCATCGGCCGGTAGCAGTACAGCGGCGTGTCGCGCCGCGGCCCGCGCGTCTGCACGATCTCGAAGGGCACCTCGGCGCCGCCGGCGGTCTCCTCGGAGAGCTGCCAGGCGGCTTCGTCGGCGAAGGCGCTGAGCGCCGCGTGCAGCGGGCGGTGTCGCATGCTGCCAGGCGTTTCGCGCTGCGAACCCCGGGTCCTGCTCGCTGCACGCACGCTCGCACGCCGCGCGGCGCGCGGGCCGCGGGCGCGGCGCGCGGCCCGTGCGCGCGGCCCCGCGTCAGTCCGACTCGGGCGGCTCGTCGATGAGCCGCCCGCGCAGGATGACCTCGTGGCTCGTGACGACGAGCCCGAGCCGCTGGCCGAGGCCGGCGATCGCGCGCTCGAGGTCGGCGTCGTCGAACGGCACGACGTCGCCGCTCTCCTCGAGCACGATGTGGTGGTGGTGGTCGCCCGACGGGTCGACCGGCTCGTAGCGCGCGATGCCGTCGGCGTCGAAGCGGCGCACGAGCCCGAGCTCGTGCAGCGTCTCAAGCGCGCGGTAGACCGTGGCGGTCGAGCCGGCGCTGCCCTGCTCGCGCAGCTGATCGGCGATCTCCTGCGCCGTCAGCAGGCAGCTCTGACGGCCGAGCAGCTCGATGACGGCGCTGCGTCCGGCGCTCGCCCGCAGGCCGGCGCCTCGCAGGACGTTGCTGGAATGCTGCATCCAGCGCTTCTGTGCGGCGGTGTTCATCGCGCGCATCCTGCCACGCGGCGTGGCCGGACACGTCGCTGGGTAGCATCGGTGCGGATATGAAACCGGCCGACGTCAACGCGACGCCGGACGGCTCGAACCCAAGAGACGGTCGGCGATCGGCATCGCTGGACGGCCTGCGCGGTCTCGCCGCGCTCTCGATATTCGTGTTCCACGGATGGCTGTACACGATGCCCGCGCCCGATGCTTCGGATCGCTCGTCGGTCGGCGACTACGCCGTCCACGAGCTGCGACTCGGGCTGGTCTGCTTCTTCGTCCTCTCGGGCTTCCTGCTGTCGCGTCCCTGGTTCGCCGCCGCGCTCGGCGCGCGCCGGCGGCCGCACCTGGGCCGCTACGCGCGCGCCCGCGCCGCGCGCATCCTGCCCGGCTACTACGCCGCGCTGGCGGGGTCCGTCGTGCTGCTCTGGGGCCTGCGCGGAACGCCGGGGCTGCGCCTGCCGCCCGCCGACGAGCTGCCGCTCTTTCTCGTGTTCGCCCAGAACTTCTCCTCCGCGAGCGTCATGAAGCTCGACCCGCCGATGTGGTCGCTCGTCGTGGAGATCATGTTCTACGCGCTGCTGCCGTTCATCGGCTGGCTCGCCCTGCGGCTGCCGGCGCGCCGGCGCATGCAGGCGCTCGCCCCGCTCGCGCTGCTGGCGCTGGGCCTCGCCTACAACTGGTCGATCGCCGGCAACGGGCTCGGGCTGACGTTCTCCAAGACGCTCGCGGCGATGCTGCCGTACTTCGCGCTGGGGATGCTCGCCGCGCTCATGCTGCACGGCCGCACGATCGACATGCGCGCCAAGCGCGCGATGGTCGCGGCCGGCATCGCGCTCGTGCTCAGCGACGCGCTCACGAAGGCGGCGGTGCCCGCCAGCGGGATCGACGCGACGCTGCTGTTCTCGGTCATCCGCGACCTGCCGTCGGCGATCGGGTTCGCGCTCATGGTGGCCGCATTCGCGGCCGCGCCGCGCAGCCGCGTCGTCGGCGGCCGGGCGCTGGCCGCGATCGGCACGATCTCCTACGGCTTCTATCTGTGGCACGTTCCCGTGCTCATGGTGCTGCGCGGCTATGACCTGCTGCCGCTGAACCCGATCCTCGGGTCGGCGGTCGCGCTGGGGCCGTCGCTGGCGATCTCCGCCGCGAGCTGGTTCGCGCTCGAGCGGCCGGCCATGCGCTGGGTGGCCGGCCGTGGCCGGCGCGAGCGGGAGCTAGGCCGCGGCGCTGACCGCGCCGCTGCCGGCGGGCGCGAGGTCGCCGCAGTCCGCGCCTAGCCAGTTGGCGCCGTACGTGCGCATGCCGTCGATGATCGGCAGCAGCGCGCGCCCCTTCTCGGTGAGGCGGTACTCGACGCGCGGCGGGACCTCGGGAAACGTCTCGCGCTCGATGATGCCCTCCTCCTCCAGGGCGCGCAGGCGCAGCGACAGCGTGCGGGGGCTGATCCCCTGCAGCGAGCGCTCGAGCTCGCAGAAGCGCGAGTGCCCCTCGGAGAGGTCGCGGACGAGCAGCAGCGTCCACTTCCCGCAGACGATCTCGGCCGTCCTGCAGACGGGGCACGTGTCATCCATGACCGACACTTTACCGAGTGAAGCAATGGCGCCCCGCGCGTGATCGCGGGGGCTCGCTAGGCGGCGCGCCTGGCCTCCGCGTCGGCCACGTCGGTCATCGTCGTGCCGCTCTGGCCGTCGGCCGCCAGCAGCAGCTTGAAGTCGTGCGGGCTCGTCGCGGCGAGCATCGCCTGCTCGACGTCGATGCGGCCCGCCTTGACGTGATCGAAGAGCGCCCGGTCGAAGGTCTGCATGCCGTAGTACGCGCCCTCGGAGATGACCTCGGTGAGCCGTCCGGTCTGCGTGGGGTCCATGATCATGTCGCGAACCCGGCCCGTCATGCGCATGATCTCGCACGTCGCGACGCGCCCGCCGTTGGTCGAGCGCACGAGGCGCTGGGAGATGACGCCCTTCAGCGTGCCGGCGATCATCGCGCGCACCTGCTGATGCATGTGCGGCGGGAAGAAGTCGATGATCCGGTTGACGGTCTCCGCGGCGTCGACCGTGTGGACCGTCGAGAGCACGAGGTGGCCGGTCTCCGCCGCGCTGAGCGCGGTGTGCACCGTCTCCTCGTCGCGCATCTCGCCGATGAGGATGACGTCGGGGTCCTGGCGCAGCACGCGGCGCAGCGCCCGCTTGAACGACAGCGTGTCGTGGCCGACCTCGCGCTGGTTGATGAGCGAGCGCTTGTCGCGGTGCAGGAACTCGATCGGGTCCTCGATCGTGACGACGTGCTTGGCCATCGTGGAGTTGATGTGGTCGATGATCGCGGCCAGCGTCGTCGACTTCCCCGAGCCCGTCGTGCCGGTCAGCAGGATGATCCCGCGCTCCTCCTCGGCGAGCTCGCCGACGACCGCCGGCAGGCGCAGCTCCTCGATCGTCTTGATCGAGACGGGGATCGCGCGGGCGACGACGCTCAGCGCGCCGCGCTGGCGAAAGGCGTTGACGCGGAAGCGGGCGATGCCCGGAACCGTGTAGGAGTAGTCGACCTCGTGCTCGCGCTCGAGCTCCTCGAGCTTGACCGCGTCGTGCAGCATCGTGCGCACCGCCGTCTCGGTGTCCTCGGGGGTGAGAACGGCGGCGCCCTCGATCGAGCGCAGCTCGCCGTCGACGCGAGTCATCGGTGTCACATGGGCCTTGAGATGCAGGTCGGAGCCACCGAGCGCCACCAGGGTGCTGAGCGCGTTGTCGACATCGAACACGCTCGGCGCATCGGCCGCCCGGCGGGGGCGCTGAAGTCCGCGCCCGGGCGAGCGGACGAACGAGCTACGCGCCGTCCCAGGCGGGCGCCCACGACGGATCGATCGTGCGGTGTCCGCGCTCGAGACCGGCGATCCGGCCGCGCTCGGCGTCGCTGAGCTCGAAGCCGAAGCAGTCGAGGTTCGCCGCGCGGTGCTCGCGCGACGAGGCCTTCGGCACCGCTGCGACGTTGGGCTGATCGAGCAGCCAGCGCAGCACGATCTGGGCGGGGCTGCGGTCGTGCGCCGCGGCGATCTCGCGGATGACCGGATCGCGCAGCGCCTCGCCCTGGGCCAGCGGCGAGTAGGCGGTGACCACGAGCTCGCGCTCGCGGGCGAGCGCGAGCACCTCGGGCTGCCCGAGGTAGGGGTGGTACTCGACCTGGTTGCAGACGATGGGCGCGAGCTCCAGCGCCTCGCGCAGCAGCGCGGTCGGGAAGTTCGAGACGCCGAGGTGGCGGACCCGGCCGGCCTCCTGGGCCTCGCGCATCGCGCCGAGGGTCTGCGCGAGCGCGACGCGGGGGTTGGGCCAGTGCACGAGCAGGAGGTCGACGTACTCGGTGCGCAGGGCGCGCAGCGAATGCTCGAGCTGGTCGTGCACCCCGACCTCGCTGAGCTCGGTGTACCAGAGCTTCGTCGTGAGGAAGACCTCGTCGCGGTTGCGGCCCGAGTCGTGCAGCCCCTGGCCGACCTGCGCCTCGTTGCCGTAGGCGCGCGCGGTGTCGACGTGGTCGTAGCCGAGCTCGAGTCCGTCGCGGACGGCGTGCACGCAGGCGTCGCCCTCGAGCTGCCAGGTCCCCAGCCCGAGCTTGGGGATCGTGACGCCCTGGACGGTCAGTGTTGTGTCGACGGTGGCTTCGCGTGGCATGTCGCGCAGCATGCCCGCTGACGGGCGTCGTCACACGGCGCGGTCGCCCTCGCGGTCGTCTCAGCTCAGGCGACGTCGCGGAGCTTCTGGGCCTCCGCGAGGGACTGCAGCTTCTTCAGCGACTGGTTCTCGATCTGACGGATCCGCTCGCGCGTGACGTTGAACGTGCGGCCGACCTCGTCGAGCGTGCGGGGATGCTCGCCGCCGAGGCCGTAGCGCAGCTCGAGCACCCGGCGCTCGCGGTAGGACAGGTTCTCCAGCGCCTCGCGCAACGCCTCCTTCGTGAGGATCTCGGCGGCGCGCTCGTAGGGCGACTCCGCGCGCTCGTCGGCGATGAACTGACCGAACTCGGACTCCTCCTCGTCGCCGACCGGCTTCTCGAGCGAGACCGGCGCCTGCGCGGAGCGCTTGATCGAGTCGACCTCCTCCGGATCGATGCCCGTGACCTCGGCGATCTCCTCCGGCGTCGGCTCGCGGCCGAGCTCGGTGACGAGCTTGCGCTCGGCGCGGCCGATCTTGTTGAGCTTCTCGACGACGTGGACCGGGATGCGGATCGTGCGCGCCTTGTCGGCGAGCGCGCGGGCGATCGCCTGGCGGATCCACCACGTCGCGTACGTGGAGAACTTGAAGCCCTTGCGGTAGTCGAACTTCTCCGCCGCGCGGACGAGGCCGAGCGTGCCCTCCTGGATGAGGTCCAGAAACGGCAGCCCCTGGTTGCGGTAGTTCTTGGCGATCGAGACGACGAGCCGCAGGTTGGACTCGACCATCTTCTGCTTGGCATCGAGGTCGCCGCGCTCGATGCGCTTGGCGAGATCGACCTCCTCCTGGGCGGTCAGCAGCCGGACCTTGCCGATGTCCTTCAGAAACAGCTGAAGGGAGTCGGTCGTCATGTCCGGCTTGAGGTCGATCGTCGCCTTCTTGCGGGCGCGCCGCTTGTCGGGCGCGCGCTCGACGGCATTGGCGGCCTGGACCGCCGGGTCGATCTCCTCGACGAGCTCGATCTCCGACTTCTCCAGGTAGCCGTGCAGCTCCTCGATGTCGGCCTCGTCGAGGTCGATCTCCGAGACGGCGCCAGCGATCTCGGCGTACGTGAGCACGCCGGTCAGCTGGCCCTTGGCGAGCAAGCCCTTGATCTCTTCGAGTTCCTGCAGTTCGGCTACGGACATTGCGTTCGCTTTCACGTCGTGCACGGACCCGTATCAGCCCACGCACCGTTCTGGATGGAGGACTGGGGAGGCCTTCCTTGGAGCAGTACCTCGCCCAACCTAGACCTCAAACTCTAGCGTGCGACGCTTCGGACTTCACTTTCTGAAGTCAACGACGCGCGACGGATCGTCCTTGCGTCGCAGCGCGCATTGTTTGCGAACCCGCGCTCGTCTGACGCAGAGCGCGTGCCATCATGCGCACGTGGCCGACCGAGACGACAGCGACCGCGAGGTGCTCACGAGCCTACCGCGCTCACGGCCGGCGCGCCGCAGCGCCAGGCGCGGCGAACGTGCCGCGGGCGGCGACGGCGCGCAGACGCGCAGGGGCGTCGACGAGCCCGCCGCGAAGGCCGCCGCCGCGAAGGCCGCCGGCGCGACGGAGCCGGACTCCGAGCGGCCTCGCGTGCCGCCCGCGCGCAAGGTCCCGCCGGCCGGCTACGCCGCCCCGCGCGCCCGCCCCGAGGAGCCCTCGCTTCCCGCTGCCGCCGAGCTGCTGAGCACGACGATCCAGGCCGCGGCGGAGCTCGCTCAGATCGGCCTGGCAGTCGGACGGCAGACGCTGCAGTCGATGCTCGAGCGCCTTCCGAAGCCCTGACGGCAACGCGCGGATAAACGCTGTAACCTGCGCGACGCCGAGTCTCCGGACGTCATGCGCTCGGGGAGCGGGGGACCCAATGCGATACGGCTGGACACCGCATCGCCGGGGCGAATCGACGGATCTCCGTCGTAGCGCTTGGAAAGCGCGAGCCCGTCAGCTCACCCCGTAGGCAGCCACCGAGATGCCTATGAACCGACGAGATCGCGCGCTGTGCGTCGCCGTGCTCTGCACGGCCGTGGCGAGCTGCGCGGGCGTCGCCTCCGCCGAGCCGCAGACCGGCGGCGCCACGATGCCGACCGTGATCCCCGCGACGACGGGCGGAACCGGCTACGGCGCCGCCGGGACCCGCTCGCTCGTCGCCCCGCCGGTCGCCGTCATGCGCGCGCGGATGACCGTGCGCGGGACGATGCCGGGCGCCGCGCGCCGGCGGCTGATCCTGCAGCGTCTGGACAAGCGCCGCGGCTGGCGCAACGTCGCGCGCTCGCGCGTGCGCTCGACGCAGCGCTTTGCGGTGCGCTGGCGCCCGGACCGCAGCGGCGCCGTCAAGCTGCGCGTCATCCTCGTGCGCAACCGGCGCAACACGGAGGCGGCGAACGCGGCGCCGATCGCGACCGTGCGCATCTACCGCCCCGCGCGCGCGACGTACTTCGGACCCGGCCTGTACGGCAACACGACGGCCTGCGGCCAGACGCTCACCCCCGAGCTGCACGGCGTCGCGCACAAGCGGCTGCCCTGCGGGACGCGCGTGGCGATCATGTACCGCAAGCGCGAGATCGTCGTGCCGGTGGTCGACCGCGGGCCGTACAACGGCAACTACTCGTGGGACCTGACGCAGGCGACGGCCGACGCGCTGGGCTTCCGCTCCTCGGGGCGGATCGGGTACACGCGCGCCGAGTCGACCGCCGCCGTCGGCTGAGCGCTCAGCCCTCGACCTGGTAGGTCGGCCTGATCGCCGCCCGCGCGAGCGTGTGGAACGTCAGGTTGAAGCCGACGTACGCGGGCGACGCCTCCTTCGGGACGCCGAGCGACTCGGCGTCGACGGCGAACACGGTGTAGACGTAGCGGTGCGCGATGTCGCCGCCGGGGGGCGCCGCGCCGCCGTAGCCGTACTCGCCGAAGTCGCTGCGCGCCTCGACGGCGCCCGCGGGCAGCGCGTCGGAGCTGGCGCCCGTGGCGAGCTCGGTCGTGCCGGCGGGGATGTCGAACAGCACCCAGTGCCAGAAGCCGCTGCCGGTCGGGGCGTCGGGATCGAAGCAGGTGACCGCGAAGCTCTTGGTCTCCTCCGGGAAGCCGGACCAGCGCAGGTGCGGCGACGTGTTCTCGCCGCCGGCGCTGGGATGCGCGTGCTTGAGGTCCTGGGGCGCGCCGTCCTGCACGTCGTCGCTCTCGACGGAGAACGACGGCGCGGCCGGCAGCAGCTCGTGCGGGTCTGGTGCGGTTGCTCGTTGCAGTGACATGCGCGCGACCATAACGCCTGGGCTGCAACGCCGTGTGCCGGCGCGGGTACGGTGTGAAGAGATGGTGTACCTCGCCTCCGCCGTCGCCGTCGCCGCCGTCGTCGCGCTGGCCTGGTTCGCCGGGATCCGCCGGCTGCTCAACCGGCCGCGGACGATCGCGCAGGCCGTGCTCGTCGACCCCGAGGAGCACACGACGATCGACCGCGCGGGGGCCGTGCGGTCCGTGCAGGCGACGCAGCTGACGCTGCCGCTCGACGCGCTGGACGAGATCTGGTCGCCGACCAATCTCGAGCGCCTCGCGCGCACGTACTGGCGCTTCTTGTCTCGCGCGACGCTCGGGCTCGTCCGCGTCAAGTACGACGAGGACGAGCGGGCGGTCGTGCTCGTCACGCGGCCCTTCGTCCTGCTGCGCTTCCACGCGCCCGAGTACCGCATGGACGCCGCGCGCGGCATCGTGCGCTGGAGGATCGCCAGCGGCGTGCTCGTCGCGCGGACCGCGCACGGCGGCGACGGCTACCTGCAGATCGACGTCCGGCGCTGCGCGCTCGTGGACGCGCAGACCGCGCGCGTGCACGTCGAGGTCGAGGTGGCCAACTTCTACCCCGCGCTCGCGAGCGCGGTCGCGCGCTGGTTCTACTCGGCCACCCAGTCGCGCATCCACGTCATCGTCACGCACGGCTTCTTGCGCTCGCTGGCCAAGCTCGATCTGGCCGAGTCGGTCGTCGGCCGCTACGCGACGCCCAGCACCATCGATGCGGTGCCCGACCCGCCGCTCGGCGAACCCCGCGAGGCGGGCCTGGCGTAGCCGGCGCCCCCGGCCGCCGTCGGCGGCCGGGACGCGCTCGGGCGCCTGCTAGGCGCCGCGCGGGTGCGAGTGGCGACCCGTGACGTGCAGGTCCTCGAGCAGGCGCGGGACGAACATCAGCGCCGCGACGCCCACGAGGACGTACAGCACGTCGGCCGCGGTGCCGGAGCCGAAGATCTCGGCCACGACGTTCGTGTCGAACAGCGCGAGGATGGCCCAGTTGAGGCCACCGACGATGAGCAGGGCGATCCAGATCGGATCGAACCGCTTGAGGAGTTCCATCACGCCTCCTTTGTTGACGCGACGGGTTGTACGGAACAGCACTAGATACCCCGCTGCGCGCGGCCGGTTTCAGCGTCCGGCGTCAGATCGTGCCGGGCGGCTTGCGGCGGCGCTCGGTCTCCCCCGTGCGCAGCGCGGAGCCGAACAGCATGAGCGCCGATCCGAGCAGGGCCACGTACCAGCCCCACGCAAGCTCGATCTGCCCCGACGGCTCGCCCGGGCGGTCGACGACGCCGCGGTACAGCAGCAGGCCGACGGCGAGGATCGAGAGCACGGCGGTCAGCTCGCCGCGCGCCCACGTGAGCTGGTGGTCGCGCGCGACGATGTAGGCGAGGACGAACGGCGCGACGGCGATCACGAGCAGCGGCCAGCGCAGCACCGCGTGCGACTCCCAGCCGCTGATCGCGCCGACGCCCGTCTGGCCGGCAAGCGACGCGAGCGGGCTGACGACCGAGTACCAGTCCACGAAGAGGCCGGCACCGAGCAGCAGGCCGCCGACCATCGCCACGAGCTCGTTGACCGTCAGCCGCTGCACGCCGCGTGAATCTAGATGATCGAGTCGGCCACGGTCACCAGGTCGGTCAGCACCCTCGCGTCGAGGTTCCGTTCGACACGGACCGCGCTGATCTCACTCGCGATGACCGCGGCCCAGCTCGCAAGCGGCAGCGGCGCACCCGGCAGCGGGAGCCCGAGCGATTAGCCTCCTCGAGGTGGCAAAGCCCATCGCGGCCGTGCTCGTCGCGGCCCTGCTCCTCGCGCTGGCACTCGTCGCATGGTCCTGGCGCCCGTGGCGCGCCGAGCGCGCAGTGCGGGTGCCCGACGGCCCGTTCGTGAGCTCGGGTCCGCGCGACAGGGCGGTGATCTGGGCCGTCGGCGACGGCGCGGACGGCGGCGGCGCCGCGCGCGACCTGGTCGCGCGGATGCGCCGCGGCCGGCTGGACCGGCTGCTGTACCTCGGCGACGTCTACGCCACCGGGCCGCTCGCCGCGCTGCGCCCCGACGGCACGGCCGCCGACTGGCGCGAGAACTACGCCACCGTCTACGGCGCGCTCGCCGGACGGACCGCGCCGACGCCGGGAAACCACGGATGGCGGCTGCGCGGCGAGGGATACCTGCCCTACTGGACGCGGGTCTACGGCCGGCCGGTTCCCTCCTTCTACGACTTCGCGGTCGCGGGCTGGCAGGTGCTGAGCCTCAACTCGCAGGCGCCGCACGCCGCGCACAGCGCACAGCTGCGCTGGCTGCGCGAACGCGTGCGCGCGCCGGGGACCTGCCGCCTGGCGTTCTGGCACCGTCCGCGCTTCAGCGCCGGACCGCATGGCGACGCCCCCGACCTCGAGCCCCTGTGGGGCGCTCTGCGCGGCCGCGGCGCGATCGTCGTCTCGGGCCACGATCACAACATGCAGCGGCTGCGGCCGGTCGACGGGCTCGTCCAGTACGTCTCCGGCGCGGGCGGGCACGGCCTGTACGGCTTCTCGGACGACGCGCGGCTCGCCTTCGGCAACGACGAGGCGTACGGTGCGCTGCGCATCGAGCTGCGACCCGGCCGCGCGCGGCTGTCGTTCGTGACGACCGCGGGGCGCGTGCTCGACACGAGCGAGGTCCGCTGCCGGCGGGCCGGCTGAGCGCTCGTCGCCGTGAGCGCGATCGCGGGTCGTCCATCCGGCCAGCGCCCGTCATCCGTGCGCTGCGCTGGGTAGTACACCGGTACGTCCAGCATTTTCCACGCGCCACATGGCGGAGATGAGTCGTGCTGATCGAACGGTTCGAAGGACAAGACGTGCCAGCCGCCGGCCGACTGCGACGCAGTCGCCGGGCAGCGGCACGCCCGGGGTCATCGGTGACCCCGCCTCCCGGTCGCGAACGGTCCGCGAACCCGACGGTGCCGTGGGTGTGAGCTCAGGGGAACCGCGCACCGCGTTTCACCCAAATGCCCCCCGATGGAAGGAGCAGTCCCCATGCCCGCCCCCGCCGCAGCCGTCAGCATCGGCGACAGCGTCCAACAGACGCTCGACTCGATCTTCGGGTTCATCCCGAACCTCATCGGCGCCCTCGTCCTGCTGTTCGTCGGCTACGTCATCGCGAGAGTCCTCAAGGGCGTCGTGACCAAGGTGCTCGACCGCGTCGGGCTCGACGCGGCGCTGCGCAAGAGCCCGGCGGGTCCACAGATCGAGCGGCTGAGCTCGGACGCGCGAGCTTCGAAGCTGCTCGGGGCGGGGGTCTTCTGGATCGTCTTGCTCGGAGCGATCTCGCTTGCCGTCTCGGCGTTGAGCATCTCGGCGCTCACGGCCGTCGTCGCCGAGATCTACGCCTACCTGCCCAACGTCATCGTGGCCGTGCTGATCCTCGCCGCGGCCGTGGTTCTCGCCGGGTTCGTCGCGCGGCTCGTCGGCAAGCTCATGGGCGATACGCCGACCGGCAAGATCGTCTCCTCGGTCGCGCCCGCGCTCATCATGGTGATCGCCGCGTTCATGATCCTCAACCAGCTCATGATCGCGCCCGAGATCGTGACGATCACGTACGCCGCGCTGCTGGGCTCGATCGCGCTCGGGATGGCGCTGGCGTTCGGCCTCGGGGGCCGCGACGCGGCCGCCACCCTCATCTCCGGCGCCTACGAGAAGGCGCGCGAGGACGAGGGCCCGGGTGACGACGGCGCGGCCGCGGCCGCGCCGCGCTCGGAGCGCTTCAAGCGCGACAAGCCCGGCGACGGCGCCCCGTACAGCGAGACGGTGCCCCACCACAACTGACCCGACGGGCGGCGGCGGCGATCAGTCGCCGCCGAGCACGTAGCGCGCGAACAGCTCGCTGTCGTGCTCGAACAGCCACCGCAGCGACATCCTCGACGGGGCGCCGGCGAGCGCCCCGTCGACGATCGACAGCGACCCCGCGCCTCCCGCGAGCAGCGGCACCGTCGTCAGGAACAGCTCGTCGACGAGCCGGCCGGCGACGAGCGCGGCGTTGAGCGTCGGCCCGCCCTCGCAGAGGATCGCCCGCACGCCGTGCGCGCGCCGCAGCTTGACCAGCGCGGCGCGCAGATCACCGCCGGCGACGCGCACGTAGCCGACCTGCGCGGGGACGTCGGGCAGCGAGCGCTCCGAGGCCGTGACGACGACGACGCGGGAGTCGCGGTCCTGCAGCAGCGGCAGGTCGGCCGGCAGGTGCAGCGATCCGCTGACGACGATCGCGAGCGGATCGGGCTCCAGGCCGGCCCGCCGGCGCTGCTCGCGCCGCGCGGCGTCGGGCACGATGCGTCCGTAGCGCTCGACGCGGACCGTGCCGGCACCGACCAGGACGGCGTCGACGCGCGTGCGCAGCGCGTGGAACAGCTGGCGGTCGGCCGCGCTGGAGATCGGCGCCGTGCGTCCCGCGACCGCGGCGCGGCCGTCGCTCGTCTGCACCATGTTCAGCGCCACGTGCGGGCGCTCGGCGGTGGCGAGCTCCCACGGGGTCAGCTGCGCGACGAGCGCCTCGGCGGTCAGCTGCGCGCCGCCGTCGGGCAGCAGCCGGGTCAGGACGACCGGCGGCTCGTTGCGGGCCGGTGAGCTCACGTCGCCGGGTGGCCCGGCTCGATGGCGTCGCCGACCTGCTGGAACGCCAGCGCCCCCGCCCGCGGATCGAAGCTCGCGGCGAACGGCTCCAGCAGGAAGCCGACGTGGTCGCCGAGATCGTGACGCGAGCCGATCGCGCCGGCGAACCAGCTCGGGCAGCCCTCGAGGATCGGCAGCCCGCGCGGCCCCGGGCGCCAGTCGCAGCGTTCGAACTTGTCGATCTCGTCGCCGGTCTGCCCGCCGAAGAGGCGTGCCAGGCGCTCCTGCGCCGGTGGGACGAGATGCACGGCGAGGGCGTCGACGCCGAGCGCGAAGCGGTACGTCCGGTTCGCGCGCGACAGGCAGGCCAGAAAGCGCGGCGGGTCGAAGCTGCACTGCGTCGCAAACCCGATCAGGCACCCTTCGCGCCGCTCGCCGTCGGCCGCCGTGACGATGAACAGCGGGTAGTCGAGCGACCCGGCGAGCGTGAGATAGGTGGAGGCCGCGTCGCTCGTCGTCACCGTTCGCACGCTACCCGGTGTGGCACCCTGAAAGACAACGGGTAGCGTGGGAGGCGCATGGCACAACGGCTCATCGGCGTGGACGTCGGCGGCACGAAGGTCGCGGTCGCGGCGCTGGAAGGCAGCGCCCTCGACGAGCCCGCCCTGCAGCCGACGGACACCAGCGGCGCGCAGGCGCTCGTCGACCAGCTCGTCGCGGCGATCGGGGCTGCCGGCGCGTGCGCGGCGGTCGGCGTCGCGGTCCCCTCGGTCGTCGACTGGAAGACGGGGCGCATCCGCTCCTCGGTCAACATCCCGCTGCACGACGTCGCGCTGCGCGAGGTGCTGCGCGAGCGCCTCGGCGTCCCCGTCTACGTCGACAACGACGCGACCTGCGCCGCGCTCGCCGAGGCCTACGGCGACGAGGGCGAGCTCGTCGCCCGCCACCTCGTCATGTTCACCGTCGGCACCGGCGTGGGCGGCGGCATCGTCATCGGGGGGCGCGTCTACCGCGGCGCGACGGGGGCCGCGGCGGAGATCGGCCACACGATCGTCGGCGCCGATCTGCGGCGGGCTCCCTTCGCCGCGAGCGACGCGTTCCCGCAGCCCGGCTCGCTGGAGTCGCTGGCCTCGGGCAGCGCGCTGAACGAGATCGCGGCCGCGCACGACGTCGCGGCCGGCGCCGTCATCGACGCCGCGCTCGACGGCGACGCGGGCGCGCTCGCGTCGCTCGAGCTGCTCGGCCGCCGCCTCGGCGTCGGCATCGCCAACGCGATCAACACCTTCGACCCCGACCTCGTCGTCGTCGGCGGGGGGGTGTCGGCGGCGGGCGAGCTGCTGCTCGCGCCCGCCCGCGAGGAGGCCGGCCGGCACCGGCTGACCGGCGTCGGCACGCGCACCGAGATCCGGCGCGCCCGCTACGGCCCGCTCGCGGGCGTGCGCGGCGCCGCGCTGCTCGCCGGCCAGGAGCTCGAGGCCGAGCACGGCGACAGCGGGCCCGTCCGCGAGGTCGCCAAGCGATGAGGGTCGCGGTGGCGATCGACCACGCCGGCGTGGCGCTGCGCGACGTCGTCGCGCGCGCCGTCGCCGAGGCGGGCCACGAGGTCGTCGAGCTCGGCGAGCACGACGACTATCCCGACAGCGCGCTCGACGCCGGGCGCGCGATCGCCGCCGGCGAGGCGGACCGCGCGATCCTCGTCTGCGGCTCGGGAGCCGGCGTCTCGGTCGCCGCCAACAAGCTTCCCGGCGTCCGCGCGAGCGTCTGCCACGACCACTACACGGCGCAGCAATGCGTCAGCCACGACGACTGCAACGTCCTGTGCCTCGGCGCACGGGTCATCGGGCCGGCGATCGCCGCCGAGCTGACCGCGGCGTTCTGCGCGGCGAGCTTCGGCGGCGAGCAGCGACACGTGCGCCGGATCGGCAAGGTCCTACAGATGGAACGCGACGGAATGGAGGCATCCTGGTGAGCCAAGCGGTCAACATCAACGCACGTCTGGCGGCGCTCACGGCGGCCGGGACCAGCCCCTGGCTGGACCAGATCCGCCGCTCGCTGACGCAGGGCGGCGAGCTGGCCCGCATGGTGTCGGAGGACTGCCTGCGCGGCGAGACGTCCAACCCGGCGATCTTCGAGAAGGCGATCCTCGGCTCGCCGGACTACGACGATCAGATCGAGCAGCTGGCGCGCACCGGCGCGCTGGCGCGCGCGATCTACCAGGAGATCGCGATCCAGGACGTGCAGGAGGCCGCCGACGTCCTGCGCGGCGTCCACGACGAGCTCGACGGCGCCGACGGCTACGTCTCGCTCGAGGTCGACCCCGATCTGGCGTTCGACACCGAGCGCACGCTCGCGCAGGCCCGCGAGTACTGGAGCCGCGTCGACCGCCCGAACCTCATGATCAAGATCCCCGGCACGCCGGAGGGCCTGCCGGCGATCGAGCAGGCGATCTACGAGGGCATCAACGTCAACGTCACGCTGCTGTTCTCCGTGCAGGCCTACGCGACCGTCGCCGAGGCCTACGTCAAGGGCCTGGAGCGCAGGCACGCCGAGGGCAGCGGCCTCGCCGTGCATTCGGTCGCGTCGTTCTTCGTCTCGCGCGTGGACTCCGAGGTCGACAAGCGCCTGGAGGCGATCGACCGCACCGACCTGCAGGGCCGCGCGGCGGTCGCCAACGCCCGCGCCGCGTATGCGCGCTTCGAGGAGATCTTCGGCGGCGAGCGCTTCGCCGCCCTGCGCGCCGCGGGGGCGTACGTCCAGCGGCCGCTGTGGGCGTCGACCGGAGTCAAGAACCCGGCCTACTCCGAGACGAAGTACGTCGAGGAGCTCGTCGGGCCGGACACCGTCAACACGATGCCGATGCAGACCCTGCTGGCGTGCGCGGAGCGCCTCGAGGTCGGCGGCGAGACCGTCCGCGAGGACCCGGCGCCCGTGCTCGACGCGCTCGCCGACGCGGGCATCGACATGGACGACGTCACCGGCAAGCTGCTGCGCGAGGGGATCGCCGCGTTCGTCACGCCGATGGAGAAGCTGCTGGCCGGGATCGAGGCCAAGCGCGAGGCGATCTTCACCGGCCGCCCCGAGACGATCGACGCGTCGCTGCCCGACGAGCTGGAGCCGCTCATCGCCCAGCTCGTCGCGCGCGCCGAGCGGGAGCGCGTCGCGCGTCGCATCTGGGCCAAGGACGACACGCTCTGGGGCCCGGCCGGGCAGGCCGAGGTCGCCGACCGGCTCGGCTGGCTGAGCGCGCACGAGACCTACGAGGAGCAGATCGACGAGCTCGAGGCGTTCGCGCTGGACGCCGCGCAGTGCGGCTACACCGACGCCGTGCTGCTGGGCATGGGCGGCTCGAGCCTCGCGCCCGAGGTCCTGCGGCGGTCCTTCGGCGACACCCACCACGGGCGCCTGCGCCTGCACGTGCTCGACTCCACCGACCCGGGCGCCGTGCTCGCCCAGCAGCGCGCCGTCGACCTCGAGCACACGCTGTTTCTCGTCTCGACGAAGTCCGGCGGCACGATCGAGACGCGCTCGCTGTTCGAGCACTTCTGGGCGCTGCGCCCGCACGGCGAGCAGTACGTCGCGATCACCGACCCGGGCTCCTCGCTGGCGGCGCTGGCGACCGAGCGCGAGTTCCGGCGCACGTTCCTCAACGACCCCGACGTCGGCGGGCGCTACAGCGCGCTGACGTACTTCGGGCTCGTCCCCGCGGCGCTCATGGGCATCGACCTCGCGTCGCTGCTGGAGGGCGCCGCCGTCGCCGCGGAGGCCTGCGCCTGCGGCTCGACGAGCGAGGGCAACAGCGGGCTGTGGCTCGGCGTCTCGCTCGGCGCGCTGGCGCTGCAGGGCCGCGACAAGCTCACGTTCGTCGTCGAGCGGCCGATCGCGTCCTTCGGGCTCTGGGTCGAGCAGCTCGTCGCCGAGTCGCTGGGCAAGCACGGCCAGGGCGCCGTCCCCGTGACCGACGAGCCGCTCGGCGAGCCCGGCCGCTACGGCGACGATCGCGTCTTCTGCTACCTGCGTGACATGGACGATCCCGAGGAGGACCTCGACGAGCAGGTCAAGGCGCTCGCCGCGGCGGGCCAGCCGACCGTGACGCTGTCGGCGGGCGGTCCGGGCGACCTGGGGCGGATCTTCTTCTTCGCCGAGTTCGCCACCGCGGTGGCCGGCTGGGCGCTGGGGATCAACGCCTTCGACCAGCCCGACGTGCAGGCCGCGAAGGACACGACCGGACGGATCCTCGGCGACATCGAGGCCGGCGGCGAGCTCGACGAGCCCGCCGACGCCGGCGACGACGCGCTGCGCGAGCTGCTTGCCGGCGCGGCGGCGCCGGCCTACGTGGCGATCCTCGGCTTCATGGCGCCCAGCGAGGCCGTCGACGAGGCGGTCGCCGAGCTGCGGGCCGAGCTGCGCGACTGCGCCGGCGCGACGACGACGTTCGGCTACGGGCCGCGCTACCTGCACTCGACCGGCCAGCTGCACAAGGGCGGCCCCGAGGACGGGCGCTTCCTCGTGCTCGTCCACGACGGCGACGAGGACGCCGAGATCCCGGGGCGGCCGTTCTCGTTTGCGACGCTGAAGAACGCGCAGGCGTTCGGCGACCTGCAGACGCTGCGCGAGCGCGGGCGGGCCGCCGAGAAGCTGCGGCTGCGCGGCGACGACGCCGCCGGCGCCGTGCGCGAGCTGACCGCGCGGGTGCGCGGGCTGCTGGACGTCGCCTGAGCGGGGTCGCGCGGGGGTCGCCCGAGCGGGCTCGCGCAAGAAGGCGCCCAAGCGGCGCTCGAAGCGGGTAGCCTCACCAGCGCGATGAGCGAAGTGCTCGCATCGACGCGCAAGGGCCTGTTCGTCCTGCAGGGCGAGCCCGGCGGCCCGTTCGCCGTGACCGCGCGCGCCTTCGCCGGCGAGCCCGTCGACTTCGCGCTGCGCGACGAGCGCAGCGGCCGGCTGCTGGCGTCGGTGACGTCGCCGTTTCACGGTCCCAAGATCTGGTGGACCGACGATCCCTCAGGCGAATGGCAGCAGGCCGGCGGCGTCGCGCTCGAGCCGGGCGGCGACGCGGCCCTCGAGCGCATCTGGGTGCTCGCGCCCGGCGAGGCCGACGGCCTCCTCTACGCGGGCGGCGACCCCGGCGTGCTGTTCGAAAGCCGCGACGGCGGCGAGAGCTGGGCGCTCAACCGCGGCCTCTGGGAGCACCCCTCGCGCCCGTCCTGGCAACCCGGCGGCGGCGGCCTGTGCCTGCACTCGATCGTCCCCTGGCCGGGCGACCCGGACAAGCTGACGTGCGCGGTCTCCGCGGCCGGCATCTGGCACACCGACGACGGCGGCGCGACCTGGACGCGCCGCAACGCCGGGCTCGCCGCGCGCTACGTGCCCGAGGAGTCCAGCGAGGAGACCACGGACCTGTGCGTCCACGGCGTGCAGCGCGCGCCCGGGCGCCCGGAGCGGATGTTCCTGCAGTTCCACGGCGGCGTGTACCGCTCCGACGACGCGGGCCGCTCGTGGGTCGACATCGCCGCCGGCCTGCCGTCGGACTTCGGCTTTCCGATCGTCGTCGATCCCGCCGATCCCGACAGCGCGTACGTCATCCCGCTCGTCGCCGATACCGACCGCGTCACCCCGGGCGGGCGGGTGCGCGTGTACGAGACGCGCGACGCGGGCGCAAGCTGGGTCGCGCGCGGTGCGGGCCTGCCCGACGAGAACGCCTACCTGACGGTGCTGCGACGCGCGCTGTGCGGCTGCGGCGAGGGCGCCGCGCTGCAGCTGTACTTCGGCGCGACGTCGGGCGACCTCTTCGGCACGGGCGACGCCGGCGCGAGCTGGTTCACCGTCGCCACGCACCTGCCGCCGGTCTACGCGCTGACGGCGACGCAGTAGATCGGCGCGGCACAGCCGGCCGCGCCGATTCGCACGCGACGACCGGGGTAGTGACGACGACACACGGCCGACACGAGGTCGGCCTATCCTCAGCCGCAGCGAAACGGCTCAGCCGGATGCCATCGACGCACGGAGACAGCCTGTGACCCAGATCGGATTCGTCGGCCTCGGCAAGATGGGGGGCAACATGGTCGCGCGCATCCGGCGCGACTCCGATCATGCGGTCGTCGCCTACGACCGCGATGCCGCGACCGTGCGGCGCGTCGCCGACGAGACCGGCGCCGGCGGCGCGGACTCGCTGCTGGATCTCGTCGCCAAGCTCGACGCGCCGCGCATCGTCTGGATCATGGTGCCGGCCGGCGCCGCCACGCAGGGAACCGTCGACGAGCTCGCCGGCCTGCTCGACGCGGGCGACCTCATCGTCGACGGCGGCAACTCGAAGTGGACCGACGACCGCGAGCGGGCGGCGCTGCTCGCCGAGCGCAGGATCGACTACGTCGACGTCGGCGTCAGCGGCGGCGTCTGGGGCCTGCAGGTCGGCTACTGCATGATGGTCGGCGGGCCCGACGAGGCGGTCGCGCGCCTGGCGCCGATCCTCGACGTCCTCGCGCCGCAGACCAACGACGCCGGCCGCGCCGCGCTCGGCGAGCGCGGCTGGGGACACTTCGGGCCCAGCGGCGCCGGCCACTACGTCAAGATGGTCCACAACGGCATCGAGTACGGGCTCATGCAGGCCTACGCGGAGGGCTTTGACCTCTTCGACAAGTCCGAGTTCGAGCTCGACAACGCGAAGATCGCCCACCTCTGGAACCAGGGCTCGGTCGTGCGCTCCTGGCTGTGCGAGCTGGCGGCGCGGGCGTTCGAGCTTGAGGGCGACGACCTCGGCGAGCTGAGCGGCTACACGGCGGACTCCGGCGAGGGACGCTGGACGATCGAGGACGCGATCGCCAGGGACGTGCCGACCCCGGTCATCACGGCGTCGCTGTACGCCCGCTTCTACAGCCGCGGCAACGGCGACTTCACGCACCGGATGCTCGCCGCGCTGCGCGCCCAGTTCGGCGGCCACGCGACGCAGAAGAGCGCCGACGGGTGACGGTCGCCACCGGGCAGTCGACCGGGCCCGAGGACAACCCGCTCGTCGAGGGCATCGAACGGCTGCCGGTCCACCCCACCGCGCTCGTCATCTTCGGCGCCACCGGCGACCTGGCGCGGCGCAAGCTGCTGCCGGCGCTCTACAACCTCGCGCACGAGGGCGCGCTGCCCGAGCGCTTCGGGCTCGTCGGCAACGCCCGCTCGGAGATGAGCGACGAGGCGTTCCGCGAGCAGGCCGTCCAGTCGGTGCGCGAGTTCTCGCGCCGCCCGCCCGACGAGCACGTGCTCGCCAAGCTCTTCGAGGACATCCGCTACGTGTCGGGGTCGTTCGGCGAGGACGACGTCTACGAGCGGATCGGCGCCGCGCTCGGCGAGCTCGACGACGTCGCGGGCCAGCCGCTGAACCACTGCTTCTACCTCTCGACCGCGCCCTCGTTCTTCCCCGTCATCGTCGACGCGCTCGGACGCCACGAGCTCGCCGAGCGCGACGGCGCCGAGGTTCGGGTGATCATCGAGAAGCCGTTCGGGCGCTCGCTGGAGGAGGCGCGCGACCTCAACGCCCGCGTGCTGTCGGTCTTCGACGAGGACCAGGTCTTCCGCATCGACCACTACCTCGGCAAGGAGACCGTCCAGAACGTCCTCGCGCTGCGCTTCGCGAACAACATGTTCGAGCCGCTGTGGAATCGCAACTACATCGACCACGTGCAGATCACCGCCTCGGAGGACATCGGGATCGGCTCGCGGGCCGGCTACTACGACTCGGCCGGCGCGCTGCGCGATCTCGTCCAGAACCACATGCTGCAGCTGCTGTCGCTGCTGTGCATGGAGCCGCCGGTCGCCTTCGAGGCCGACCCGGTCCGCGACGAGAAGGTCAAGGTGCTGCGCGCGATCCGCGCGCCGACGCGGGTCGAGGTCGCGCAGATGGCGATCCGCGGGCAGTACGCCGACGGGATCGCAGCGGGCGAGCCGGTCCCCGGCTACCTCGACGAGGCCGGCGTGCCCGAGCACTCGAACACCGAGACGTACGCGGCGCTGCGCCTGGAGGTCCACAACTGGCGCTGGGCCGGCGTGCCGATGTACCTGCGCACCGGCAAGCGCCTCGCGCGCAAGGTGACCGAGATCGCGGTCACGCTCAAGCCGGTCCCGCACATGGCCTTTCAATCGGAGATGTCCAGCGGCGTGCAGCCCAACGTGCTCGTCCTCACCGTGCAGCCCAACGAGGGCGTGTCGCTGTCGATCGGCGCGAAGATCCCCGGCACGCGCATGGCGATCCGGCCGGTCAACATGGAGTTCCTCTACGGGACGGCGTTCTTGTCGGAGTCTCCGGAGGCCTACGAGCGGCTCATCATCGACGCGATGCGCGGCGAGGCGACGCTCTTCACGCGCAACGACGAGGTCGAGGCCCAGTGGCGCATCTGCGACCCGGTCGTCAAGGCGTGGGAGGCGACGCCCGGCCCGCTGGCGCAGTATCCCGCCGGCTCGCAGGGCCCGCCCGAGGCCGCGGGCCTGCTCGTCGGCGACTCGGGCTGGCGGATGATCTAGTGGGTCATCCGGAAACGTCCGTGGACGACCCCCTCGTCGAATGAGCACGACCGACGCACTCTGGAGCGAGCAGGACACCTCGCCGAGCGCCATCGAGGGCGCCCTGCGCCGGCTCGTCGCCGAGTGCCACGCGTCGATGGAGCAGTGCGTTCCGGCGCGCACGCTGAACCTCGTCTGCGTCGTCGACCGCGAGTGGAGCGGCGAGATCGCCAACCGGCTGCGCGGCGTCGGGCGCTACCACGCCTCGCGGACCGTCGTCTGCGCCGTGCAGCCGCAGCGCGCGACGATCGACGCGCAGGCGACCGTGAGCGTCGGCGACAGCCACGCCCGCGGGGAGTTCAGCGCGATGCGCGAGCTCGTCATCGTGCAGGTCGGCGAGCGTCACCTGCCCGACCTGGACACGATCGTCGACCCGCTCGTCGTCACCGACCTGCGCACCGCCGTCTGGTCGCCGCATGGCCATCCCGAGGCCGTCGACGCCCTCACGCGGGGACGCGCGGGCGGCGCGCCGGTGGCGCAGGTCGTGCTCACCGACGCCGTCGACGAGCCCGACCCCGCGGCCGCGCTGGCGCGCGCCGGCGAGCTCGCGCGGCACAGCGAGGTCGTCGACCTCGCGTGGCTGCGCTGCACGCCGTGGCGCGAGCGGATCGCGGCGGCGTACGACCCCGCCGCGCGCCGCCCGCAGCTGCACACCCTCTCCAAGCTGTCGGTGCGCTACCGCAAGGACTCGCTCGTCTCGGGGCTGCTGCTCGTCGGCTGGCTGTGCGCGCAGCTGGGCTGGCGGCCCGAGCAGCTCACGCGCCACGGCGAGCTGCTGCGCGGCCGCGCGCGGGCCCGCCGCGGCGAGGTCGAGCTGCGCCTGGAGCCCGTCGAGGCCATGAGCGCGCCCGGCCTGTCGGGCGTCGAGACGCGCTCGGACCACGGGACGATGCTCGCGCTCGAGCGCGGCGAGGGGGGCCTGACCGCCCGCCGCCGCGAGCCCGCCAAGCGCGGCGAGGACACCGTCGAGCACGTCTGGACGGTGCTCGGCGCGTCGCGCGGCGAGCCGGGGATCCTCGGCGAGGGCATCCGCCACGCGCTCATGCGCGACCCGACGTACAAGCCGGCGCTCGAGGCGGCGCGGCGGCTGCTCGGATAGGGGCCGGCGGTGCCGTCGCCCACGCGCCCGCGCCTGCACGTCCTCGCCGACGGCGAGGCCGTCGCGCGCCACGCCGCCGCCGCGATCGTCGAGCGCATCGACGCCGCCGCGGCGAGCGGGCGCGCGTTTCACCTCGCGCTCGCCGGCGGCAGCACGCCGGCGCGCGCGTACGAGCTGCTCGCCGAGCGCGAGGGTCCGTGGGATCACGTGCACCTGTGGATGGGCGACGAGCGCTGCGTGCCCGCCGGGCACCGCGACTCCAACGCGCGCATGGTGCGCGAGACGCTGCTGTCGCGCTCGCGCTCGCGGCCGCCGGTGCTGCACGAGCTGGCGTCGCCGGAGGTCCCCGAGGACGCGGCCTGGCTGTACGGGCTGCAGATCGCCGAGCACGTGCCCGGCGCGGTCTTCGACATGGTCCTGCTCGGGATGGGCCCCGACGGGCACACGGCATCGCTCTTTCCGGGTCATCCGGTGCTCGACGTCGCGCAGGCGCCGGTCGCGGCGGTGCACGGGTCTCCGAAGCCGCCGCCGCGGCGCGTGACGCTCACGCTGCCGGTCCTGCGGCGCGCGCGATTCACGCTGCTGCTGGCGACGGGCGCCGAGAAGCACGACGCGCTCGCCGGCGCGCTCGCCGGCGACGCCGCGATCCCGCTGGCGCTGCTCGGCGACGGCCTGGACGAGGTCGCCTGCGACGCGGCGGCGGCGCCCGGCGCCGGCTGACGAAGGGCCTGCACCAGCCGTTGCAATCGGCCGTGCGGCGTCGTGCGATGCTGCGCCACGCCCATGGCCGCCACGACGACGCCCGCAGCGCTCGACCCGGGCGAGCGCATCACGTTCCCCGATCTCGTGCGCCATCACTTCTGCTGGCACCAGGCGGTCCGCGATCCGGCGCGCGACGTCGACGAGGTCGCGCAGCTGCGCCGGATGTACCACCTCGCGCTGGCCCGCTTCGAGCACGAGCACGGCGCGCTCATCAGCGCCTACTGGTGCGCGGAGGTCGAGAGCGCCGTCGCGCTGACGGCGGGCAAGCCCGATCCCGGCTGGCTGCGGCGCCTGCTGTCGGTCGCGCCGCGCTTTCACCGCGTGAGCGACTGGGCGACGCGCGACGAGCCCGACATCGCTCGTGCGCTGCATCAGTGCGACGAGATCGCCGTCCGCGCGTCGGAGGTGCTGCGCGGGCGCAGCCGGCGGATCTGCATCCAGCTCGTCATGACGTCGGCCTGCCACCTGCTCAGCCTCGTCGACGCGCGGAGCCAGCACACGCCGCAGAGCCGCAAGGAGGCCGTCGCGGCGGAGATCCGCGAGCTCGGGGAGGTGCGCCAGAGCTATCGCGAAGCGTCCAACGGCGACGCGCAGCTCGTGTACTTCGCCGGCATGGCGCTCGGCATCGCCGCGCTCGGTCTGACCTATCTGGCGCTCAGCAACCTGCTCACCGCGCAGGACATCAACCGCGCGACGGTCGTCGGCACCCTCGTGGCGGGCGGGGTCGGCGCCGTCGTCAGCGTGATCGCACGCGTCAACAGCGGCTCGTTCGCGCTGGACTCCGACGTGCCGCGCGGCTACACGCTGTTCCTCGGCTCGCTGCGCCCGTGGATCGGATCGGTCTTCGGCCTGCTCATCTACCTCGCCGTCGAGAGCAAGTTCGTCCAGCTCTTCGACGTGCCCAAGACGTTCCCCGAGAACCTCTACTCGCTCTGCGTGCTCGCCTTCGCCGCGGGCTTCAGCGAGCGCTGGGCGCAGGACACGCTGACCGGCGGGCTCACCGGCCGCGGGCGCGCCAAGCAGCAGCAGCCCGCCACGGCGAAGGCCAAGGGCGGCGGCGGCGCGGCCGGGCGCCCGCCGCCCGAGCGCGCGCCCGCGCCGCCGGACGCCTGATCGGGCGCCCGGGGGGGCGCCGCGTCCGCGCCTGACCGCGCCCTGGGGCGGGCGCGCCCGGGCGATGCGCGTTGCGCATCGCGGTGCCGGCGTGCTCATGCGCGACCTCAACGGATCGACCGCGCCGCCGCTGCTCGTGCGCGATGATCCAGCGGTGCCCGGCCGCCCCCGCCTCGCCACCGCGGCCCGGTCGCCGCTGACGCTCGCGCAGGCGCTCGCCGGCGCCGTGCTCGTCGCCCGCTTCGCGCGCGGGCGACGGCGCCGCGCCCCGCTCGCGCAGGGGGCGCGGCAGCCCGCGGCGCGCGTGACGATCGTCGTCGCGGCGCGCGACGAGGAGTTGCGGATCGGCCCCTGCCTGCGGGCGCTGCGCGACGAGCCGCACGAGCTGCTCGTCGTCGACGACCGCTCGTCGGACGCGACCGCCGAGCTCGCGCGATCGCTCGGCGCCCGCGTCATCGCGGGCCGCGAGCTGCCCGCCGGCTGGGTCGGCAAGTCGTGGGCGATGCAGCAGGGGCTCGAGGCGGCGAGCGGCGACTGGATCGTCTTCCTCGACGCCGACACGCGCCCCAAGCCCGGCCTGGTCGCAGCGCTGATCGACGCGGCGGGCCCCTACGACCTGCTGAGCGCCGCCCCGCGCTTCGTCTGCGAGGGCGCCGCCGAGCGGCTGCTGCACCCCGCGATGGCGGCCACGCTGGCCTACCGCTTCGGGCCGACCGACGTCGCGGGCTGGCAGCCGCGGCCGAGCCGCGCGCTCGCCAACGGGCAATGCGTCGTCGTGCGGCGCGAGCCGTTCGCGGCCGTCGGCGGATGGGGTCGCGTGCGGGGCCATCTCACCGAGGACATCGCGCTGGCGCGGAGCCTGCGGCGGGCGGGCCGGACGGTCGGCTTCGTCGACGCCGCGGACCTCATCGAGGTGCGCATGTACGACTCCGCGCGCGCCACGTGGACGGGCTGGGGGCGCTCGCTCATGGCCGCCGACGCGACCGGCCCGCTCGCGCAGGCGGCCGACGTCGCGCTGCTGTGGCTCACCGTCGCGCTGCCGCTGCCGCGCCTGCTCGGCCGCCGCGGCACCGCGCTCGACGCCGCCCTGCTCGCCGTGCGCCTCGCCATCCACGGCGCGCTCGCGCGCGCCTACGCGCCGCGCGGGCTGCCCTACTGGCTGGCGCCGCTGTCCGACGTCCCGGTCGTCGCCTGGCTCACGTGGAGCGCGCTGCGTCCCTCGCGGACGTGGCGGGGGCGGACCTATCGCGGGCCAGCAGGAAGCGCAACCCGATGAGCAGCATGAGCGCGCCCGTCGCCGCGACGCGGCCCGGCGGGTCGAACGCGAGCTGGACGAGCGGAAAGCCGAAGACGCCGGCGCGCGCGCCGAGCGCGAACGAGCGCGCGCCGACGCTGACGAGGACGCAGGTCGCGAGCGCGAGCGCGGCCGCGATCGGGCTCAGCGCGAACGCTCCGCCGGCGAACGTCATGACCGACTTGCCCCCGCGCAGGCGGGCGAACAGCGGGAACGCATGGCCGAGCATCGCGCCGGCCACGCCCGCGTACGCGCCGCTCACGCCCGCCAGCGCGAAGCCGGCCAGCCCGGCCAGCGTCCCCTTCAGCGCGTCGCCGGCGAACGCCGGCCAGGCGCGCCGCCCGCCGAGCTGCTCGAGCGCGTTCCATGCGCCCGGGTTGCCGTCGCCGGTCGTGCGCAGGTCGACGCCGTGCGCGCGGCCGACGAGCAGCGCGACCGTGACCGATCCCAGCACGTAGCCGATCACGGCCGCCGCCACGTACGCCACGATGCTCGCCTCCTTTCACCTCATCCGCTATCCGCGGCCGACCGCGCCGCAGGGATTGTCGCGGATTGGGCTGGACCGGCCGCTGCTGCGCGCGACGCCGGGCCTGCGGTTCTGGCGGCTGCTGGGCACCGGCCGCGGGCGCACGATGACGCTGTCGGCCGACCTGCGCCGCTGGGCGCTCTTCGCCACCTGGCAGGACGAGGCCGCGCTCGAGGCGTTCCTCGCGCAGTCGCCCGTCAGCGCCGGCTGGCGCGCGCGCGGGGCCGAGGTCTACGACCTGCGCCTGCGGCCGCTGCGCGCCCGCGGCGCGTGGGGCGGCGAGCCGCTGTTTGCCGGCGCTCGCGGCGAGCTCGCGCCGGGATCGCCGGTCGCGATCCTGACGCGCGCGTCGATCCGGCTGGGGCGACTGCCGGCGTTCTACCGCGCGATCGCCGCGCCGGCCGCCGACCTGCTCGATCAGCCGGGGCTGCTCGCGTCGGTCGGGATCGGCGAGTGGCCGATCGCGCGGCAGGCCACGTTCTCGCTGTGGAGCTCGCTCGACGACGCCACGCGCTACGCCTACGGGCGGCCCGACCACCGGGAGGTCGTGCGCCGCACGCGCGCCGAGAGCTGGTACCGCGAGGAGCTCTTCGCCCGCTTCGAGCCCTACGCGAGCGCCGGCAGCTGGGACGGCCGCGACCCGCTGCGCGGCGACCCGCGCGGCGACCGAGAAACCTGACGGGGGTTGTGGACGTTGCGTCGCGCAGGGCGCCGCAACGTCCACAGCCCCCGGTCGGCGGACGGCGGGGAGGGCGGCGGGCCGCGGGGCGGCGCGGCCGGGTCCCGCGCGCCGTCAGAACGCCGCGGGCGGCGCGGCGCGGCGGTCGACCGCCGCCGGGTCGATCTCCTGCGCGACGGTCCGGCCGCTGAGCAGGACGAGCGGCAGCCCGCCGCCGGGGTGCGTCGTGCCGCCCACGCGCCACAGACCGCGCAGCCCGCGCACGACGTTCGGCGGGCGGCGCAGCGTGCCGAGCCGGCCGTGCGGGGCGACGCCGTAGATGGCCCCGCCGATCGCCCCCGTCTCGCGCTCGAGGTCGGCCGGCGTGCGCCGCAGCACGAAGCGAACGCGCTCGGGCGCCAGCCCGAGCCGCGCGAGCAGCCGCGCCTCGTAGCGCTCGCCCTCGGCCTGCCAGTCGACGCCGGCGCTCGGCGCGTTGGCGAGCACGAAGAGGTTCTCGCCGCCGGCCGGCGCCTCGCGCGTGTCGCTGACCCACGAGGCGGCGAGGTACAGCGTCGGGTCGCGCACCGGGCGCCGCGTCACGAAGACGTCGTCGAACTCGGCGTCGTAGTCGGCCGCGAAGCGGATCTCGTGGTGCGCGCGCGCGGCGTCGCGGCCGTCGAGGCCGACGAGCAGCGCGTAGCCCGACAGCGACCGCTCGCCGCGCGCGGGGGCGTCGCCGTTGTAGACGACCGCGTCGGCGGCCAGCGTGCCGGCGCTCGTCCGCACGCCGCTGACCCGCCCGCGTGCGCCGCCGCCCCACGGCGGCGCCTCGCCGCCGCCGGCGAGCGTGAGCGCCGCGGCGCGCGTGCCGAGGCGCAGCTCGCCCCCGGCCGCGCGCAGCTCGGCGACGAGCGCCTCGACGATCTCGTAGATGCCGCCGCGCACGTGCCAGGCGCCGAACGCGTGCTCGACGTAGCCGGCGACCGCGAGCGCCGCGGGCGCGCGCCGCGGGTCGGCGCCCGCGTACGTCGCGAAGCGCTCGACGACGAGCCGCAGCCGCGGGTCGCGGATCGTCGCGCGCGCGAGCGAGCGCAGCGTGTGCCAGGGACGCACGCGCAGCAGCGCGCTCGGATCGGGCGGCCGCTCGGCGCGACCGATCCGCGGCGGCCACGGGGGCGGCCCGCTGAGCACCGGCAGCGACGCGCGCCACATGCTCGCGCAGATGCGCAGCAGCCCGGCCCAGTCCTCGCCCGCGCCCGGCGACCACGCCTCGAGCGCCTCGAGCGCCCGCGGCAGGTCCGCCGACAGCTCGACGGTCGAGCCGTCCGCGAAGCGGTAGCGGGTGACCGGCTCGACGCGCAGCAGCTCGACGCGCTCGCCCAGCAGCTCGCGCACGAGCCAGGGCATCGTCAGCAGCGACGGGCCGGCGTCGAAGCGAAAGCCGTCATGCTCGACGCGGGCGCACTTGCCGCCGGCGGCCGCCGCCTGCTCGAGGACCGTGACCGCGTGGCCGGCCCGCGCCAGCCGCAGCGCGCAGGCCAAGCCGCCGACGCCGGCGCCGACGACGACGATGCGGCTCACGGGGCCGGGCGCCGCCGGATCAGCAGCGCCGGCAGCGCGAAGGCGCCCATCGCGACGCCGCCGGCGAGCGCCACGCGCGGCCGGCGCCAGATGACGACGTTGGCGAACAGCTCGCCGATCCACGTCCAGGCGTAGAGCATCAATGCGCCGTCGCCGTCGAGCGCCGGGTCGTCGTCGCCGTCGACGAGCGCCCAGATCGCGAAGACGCCCGCGCTCGTCACCAGCCAGCCGGCGAAGTTCGACGCCGGGATGCCCTCGTAGCGACCGCCCTGCGGCCAGGACCAGTAGCCCTCGCGCGCCATGCGCGGGTCCAGGAAGACGTCCCACGCCGTCAGCGCACCAGCGGCGAGCGCGACCCGCGCGAGGCGGCGCCGCGACAGCAACCCGGCGACGACCCACGCGGGGCGCGCCATCATCGCCCAGGCGGCCGCGGCGGCCAGCGGGACCCCGCCGGCGCGCGGGCCGAGCTTGGCGGAGTACGCGTAGTGCCCGAACGGCTTGCCGGTCGCGACGCCGGCGAGCTCCGTCGCGAAGCCCAGCGCGCCCGCAGCGCCGACGAGCCCGAGCCCGCGCCGCGGCCCGCGGGCCGCCGCCGCGTCGGCCGCCGACGCCGCCAGCATGAGTCCGACGATCGCGCGCGTGGCCGCCACGCGGCGCGCCTCGGGAAGGTAGGCGTAGCCGACCTGGGCGCCCATCAGCGTCCCGAACAGCGCGCGGAAGCCCCGGCGCCACGCGCTCGCCGGCGCGCCGCTCACCGGACGCCGGCCGCCACGAGGATCTTGCGCTGGCGCGAGACGACGGCGCGGCCCGGCTGGGCGCCGTAGCCGTCGCGCTCGATCTGGCGCAGGATCTCGCGGTACATCGCCGCCGCCACCGCGATCGCGCGCTGGCCGCTGGCGAGCAGCGCGATCCCGGCGCAGCCGATCTCGTACTGCGCGTCGGCGCGGGCGATCTGATCGCGCAGCAGCGACTCGCGCTCGCCGGGCGCCAGCGAGCCGCCGCAGCGCTCGATCGCCGTGCGCGGCAGGTAGACGCGGCCCGCGGCAAGGTCCTCGTCGATGTCGCGCAGCACGTTCGTGCGCTGCATCGCCTTGCCGAGCGCCGCCGCCGCAGGCTCGGCGCGGCCGGGGTCGCGCATGCCCAGCACGTGCGCCATCACGATGCCGACCGTTCCGGCGACGCGGTAGCAGTAGCGGTCCAGGTCGGCCTCGTCCTCGATCGTCACGCCGTCCAGGTCGTCGCGCATCCCGGCGCAGAACTGAGCGAACTCCTCGCGCGGGATCGGATGGCGCCCGGCGATCTGCTCGAGCAGGCGCGACTCGCGGCTCGTCGGCGGGCCGCCGGCCGACCAGGCCTCGACGGCCGCCAGCCGCTGCGGCGCGTCGGGCTCGCGATCGTCGACCGCGTCGTCGAGCGTGCGAAAGACGAGGTAGAGCAGGTAGACGTCGTCGCGGATCTCGCGCGGCAGCAGCCGGCAGGCCAGGGCGAACGTGCGCGCGACCCGGCGGGTCGTCCGGCGCGCGTCGAGCACGTCGCGGTCACGCACCGACGCGCGGCCTCCGCGGCGCGGGCAGATCGGCGGCCAGCAGGCCGGCCGTGATCTGCGCCCCGAGCAGCACGCCGGGAATCCCGGCGCCGGGATGCG
Organism: uncultured Solirubrobacteraceae bacterium; assembly: GCA_963722455.1. Lineage (GTDB taxonomy): Bacteria > Actinomycetota > Thermoleophilia > Solirubrobacterales > Solirubrobacteraceae > CADCVQ01. Next base: position 258,170 of record CAVRMD010000001.1, on the reverse strand, counting down.
TCCCACCGCCGACGTAGTACAGCCCGCGCAGCGAACGGTCGCGGTTGGGCTGGCGCAGCGCGGCGGACTGATGCAGCGTCGGCTCGACGGCGAACGCGTTGCCCTGCGCCGCGTCGAGCTCGCGGGCGAAGTCGACGGGTGTCATGCGGTGCTCGACGTTGATCGATGCGCGCAGCCCCGTCAACCCGAACGTGGTCTCCAGATCGGCGACGAGCGCGTCGCGCACGCCGTCGCCGACGCGCGACCAGTCGATCGCGGAGCGCAGGTTGGGGACCGGCAGCAGGATCGCGAGCGCGTCCTCGCCGGCGGGCGCCATCGCCGCCTCGCTGCGGGCCGGCGCGTGGACGTACGTGGAATACGTCGCCGGCAGCCGCCCGCGCCGCGTGACGTCGCCGATGAAGCGCTTGTAGCCCTCGCCGACGAGCAGGGTGTGGTGCAGCAGGTCGTCGAAGCGCCGGTCGCAGCCGAGGTAGAGCAGCAGGCACGACATCGTCGGGCGCAGCCGCCGCAGCGGCGCGCGGCGGCCCACGAGCTCGTGCGTCTTCAGGACGTCGGCGTTGGAGACGACGGCGTCGGCGGCGATCCGCTCGCCGCCCTGCAGGACGACGCCGGTCACCGCACCGCCGCGGTGCTCGATCCGCGCCACGCGCTCGCCGCAGCGCACGTCGAGCGGGCGCGCCATCGCCTCGACGAGCGCGTAGACCCCGCCCTCGCTGTACCAGACGCCGTCGAGGAACTGCAGGTACACGAGCGCGCCGTAGATGCCGGGCACGCGAAACGGGTCGCCGCCGATGAACAGGGAGTGAAACGAGAACGCCTCGCGGATCCGCGGGTGCTCGAAGTGACGGCGCACGAGCTGCCAGAGCGGCAGCGCGGCACCGAGGCGGATCATGCTCGGAGTGAACGCGGCGAGCTCGCGCACGTGCATGAACGGCCGCCGGCCCGCGCCGAGGATCCCCTGCTCGTAGATCGGCTTCAGCGCGGCGAGGAAGCCGTCGAAGGCCGCGGCGTCGCGGCTGGAGAAGCGGGCGATCTGCGCGGGCATCCGCTCGGCGTCGACGAAGTCCAGCGTGCGCTCCTCGCCTGCCCAGCGGATCCGGTAGAACGGATCGAGCCGGCGCAGCGCGACCTCGCCGTGCAGGTCCAGGCCGCCGGCGGCGAACGTCTCCTCCAGCACCCACGGCATCGTGATGAGCGACGGGCCGGTGTCCCACGTGTAGCCCGCCTCGCGCAGCTGGTAGGCGCGCCCGCCGGGGCGCTCGCGGGCCTCGACGACGACGACCTCGTGGCCCATGCCCTGCAGGCGCAGGGCGGCGCCGAGCCCGCCCAGGCCCGCCCCGACGACGACGACCCTCATCGTTCGCGCACCACAGGCGCGGATGCCGCGCGCCGCACGCAAGCGACTCCGCGAGAGATCGGGTGACGGGACACGGCCCGATGAGCTTCGCATACCCGGCAGCGCGGGCGGTCCGCGTTCTGCGAACGCGCGTGGGGACGCGGGGCGCCGCGCCGCGCATCCGCGGCGCGTCAGGGGCGCAGCTTCGCGAGGTCCTTGTCGCGCTCCCGCTGGGCCCTGGCGACGTCCTTGGCGGCCTCCTGCCGCGCGTCGGCGACGTCCCTGTCGCGCTCCTGCTGCGCCTTGGCGATCACGGCGGCCAGCCGCTGGCGCAGCTCGGCGATCTGCGCGTCGCGCCGCTGGATGGCCGTCGCGCGGTCGGCCTGCGCGTCGGCGATCTTGGCCTGCTGCTCGCTGCGGGCCTTGGCCTTCTTGGACTCGGCCTTCTGGCGCGCCTTCTCGTCCTTGCCCGCGGCCTCCTCGTCGGCCTTGGCGATCTCCTTCGCGGCCTCCGCGTTGGCGTCCGCGATCTTCGCGTCGGCCTTGGCGATGTCGCCGGCGGCGTCGTCGCGCTCCTCGGCGATCTTCTGCTCGTACTTCGCCGTCGCCTCCGCGATCGTGGCCGCGGCCCGCTCGTCGGCCTGCGCGATCTTCGCGGCCGCCTTCGCGTTGGCGGCGGCGATCTTCGCGTCGGCCTTCTGCGTCGCGGCCGCGGCCTTGGCCTCCGTGCGCCCATCGCCGGCCGGCGTCTTGACCCCCGCGGATTGCTCTCCCGCGGACGCCGGCGTCTGCTGCCCGCTCGAAGCCGCCGACGAACCCGGCGACGCGCCGTGCGCCGGCGCGCCGCCCGGCAGCCCCGGGGCGCGCTGTGCCGGGCCGGGCGCGGCGTTGGCGCCGGAGAACGCGACAACAGGCTCCGGCCGGCGCGTGACCGCGCTCGCGCCGGGCAGCCCGGCGATCGTCGCGCTGCGCCCGCCGCCCGAGCCGGACGTCCGGCGCCGGGGCGCCGTCTGCGCCGACGCGGCGCCCGGCGCGCCGGCGACCAGCGGCAGGCTGCGGGCCGCCGCCGCCTCGACGACGCGCGAGACCTTCGGCGCCGGCGGCGCGCTGCGCTGCGGCAGCGCGTCGAGCGGCAGGCCGCCGAGCACGCCGACCGCCGTCACCGTCGCGACGGCAGCCGAGCCGAACGGCACGAGCACCGTGGTCCCGAACCCGGCGACCGCGCCGCCGCCGGCGGCGCTGGGGAGCGTGGCGCCGCCGAAGCCGAGCGCCACGAGCATCCCGGACTTCAACCCGACCGAGGGCAGCACGGGCAGGACGATCGACAGGCGCCGGCGCTGCGTCTGGATCTGGGAGCTGAAGGCGCGGCAGTCCGGACAGCGCTGGAGGTGGTGGCGCACCGGACCGCGGCGAAGCTCGGAGCCGCGCAGCACGCAGAGCTGCTCTCGCATCTCCGCGCAGGCGGACTCGCGCGCGTCGCGCCAGTTGCCCAGCGTCGTGCGCGCCTGGAAGACGAGCGACTTCACGCCAGACGGCTTGCGTCCGAGCACGCCGGCGATGTCCGTGTGCGAGAGGCCGCCGAGCTCGGAGAGGACGAGCGCGGTGCGCTGCTCCTCGGGCAGCTCGCGGACGTCGGCCAGCAGCGTGCGCAGATCGTCGCGCAGGCCGACCTCGTCGGCGAGCCCGAGCCCGCAGGCAACGTCCTGCAGCTCGACGGTGCTGGGCGGGCGCGTGCGCAGGACCGAGATGCAGCGGTGTCGCGCGACGGCGTACAGCCACGGCTTCAGCGCGACCGGAGCCGGGGGCTGGAGCCGCTGCACGTCGGACCACGCCGATGCGAAGGCCTGCTGGAGCACGTCCTCGGCCTCGTCGCGAGACCCCAGGATGTGGCGGCACATCGCGAGCATTCCGCGCGAGTAGCGCCCGTAGATGACCTCGAACGCCGCCTCGTTTCCGTGGCGCATCTCCTCGGTCAGTCGTTCGTCGCTGGCAAGCCCCAGAAATGGTCCCAGGGGAACTCCGCGTCCCTGCTCGCTTGGGTGGGCTTGCGCTTCCACGTGCTGGTACCCCTGGGCGCGCACACTGGCCGTTGGACCGCGCGCTGTCAAGTGACGAACCTCCCCCAACCGGGAGGATCACAGAAGCGCCTCAACTTTCCAACCTGCGGGCGCTGGTCGCGCCTCAACGCCCACACAGCCGATACGGGAGCCCCGAATGACAGGAATTGCAGGCATCAGAAATCTTCATCTCAGCGCCAGTTCCTCGGCTGGCGGCGACGAGCGCAGCGGCACCCTGCGCGACGCTGCCCGGGCCTACCTCAGGACTGCCGGCGCGCCGGGCTCGCGCGCGTCGCAGCAACGTCCGCCTCATCGATATCGAGGCGTGATCGAGCGTCTCGCACCTGGATGCAACCCCGTGCACGTCGAGGCGTGGATGCTCCTCAAGCACGGGTCGCTGGACCGCGTCGGGACCGTCTACTTCGCCCGCGAGGTCACGCTGGCAGCCCAGCGGGCCATCGAGGCCGGTCCGCGGCGAAGCGAGGAGCTCGCGCAGGAACTCGGCCTGCCCGCCGCGGCCTGAGCGGCGCAGCGCCGCCGGTCGGCGCGGCGACCGGCAGCGCGGATACGGTCCGCGGATGCGCGTCGGGTACGCCTCGCTGTTCTGGCGGCTGTTCATCCCCAACGCGACGGTGCTCGCGGTCGCGTGCGTCATCCTCTTCGTCGAGCCCGCCGACGGGCGGGCGGCGGTGCTCGTCGGGGGGCTGCTCGTCATGCTCGCGGTCAACGTCGCGCTGATCACGCGCGCGGTCCGCCCGCTCGTGCGGCTGACCGCGCTGATGCAGGGCGTCGATCCGCTGATCCCCGGCGAGCGCGTCCCGATCCCGCGCCAGAGCTCGGAGGTCTCGGTCCTCGCGCAGGCGTTCAACGACATGCTCGACCGGCTCGAGCGAGAGCGCCGCGACAGCGGCCTGCGCGCGCTGAGCGAGCGCGAGGCCGAGCGGCGGCGCGTCGCCGACGAGCTGCACGACCAGATCGGCCAGACGATGACGGCGATCGCGCTGCAGCTCGACCGCATCCATGCGCGCGTCGCGCCCGAGCTCGCGGCGGAGTGCGCCGACGCGCGCGACGGCCTCCTGGCGGGCGTCGAGGACGTGCGCCGGCTGGCGCGCGACCTGCGGCCCGAGGCGCTGGACACGCTCGGGCTCGTGCCCGCGCTGACGAGCCTTGCCGAGCAGATGGCCCAGCGCACCGGGATCTCCGTCCAGACCTCGCTGCAGCGCGAGCTCCCCGAGCTCGGCGAGGACGAGCAGCTCGTCGTCTACCGCGTCGCGCAGGAGAGCCTGACCAACGCCGTGCGCCACGCGGGCGCGCGGCGCATCACGCTGCACCTCCAGGCGCGCGACGAGGCCGTCGTGCTCAGCATCGGCGACGACGGCAGCGGCGTGGGGCAGTCGCCGACGAGCGCCGGCGGCGGCATCCGCACGATGCGCGAGCGGGCGCTGTCGATCGGCGCGCAGCTGCGCATCGCAAGCGAGCCGAGCGGCGGGACGGCGGTGCGCCTGGAGGTGCCGGTCGGTGCGCGCCGCAGCGCGGCGCCGTGATCCGCGTCCTGCTCGCCGACGACCATGCCCTCGTCCGGCATGGGCTGCGCATGATCCTCGACGCCGAGCCCGACTTCGAGGTCGTCGCCGAGGCCAGCGACGGCGCGCAGGCGGTGGCGATGGCGCTCTCCGAGGACGTCGACCTGGCGGTGCTCGACGTGTCGATGCCGCGCCTGACCGGCATCCAGGCGGCCCGGCGCCTCGGCCAGCACCGGCCCGACCTGCGGGTCCTGATCCTCTCGATGCACGACAACGAGCAGTTCTTCTTCGAGGCGCTGCGCGCCGGCGCGTCGGGCTACATCCTGAAGTCGGCCGCCCACGAGGACCTCACGCGCGCCTGCCGGGCGGCGATGCGCGGCGAGCCGTTTCTCTATCCGCGCGGGGTCGCCGCGCTCGTGCGCGACTACCTCGAGCGCGGCAGCGGCGCGCTTCCCGCCGATCCGCTGTCGTTTCGGGAGTCCGAGGTCGTCAAGCTCATCGCCGAGGGGATGACGAGCCGCGAGATCGCCGAGCTGCTGCACATCAGCGACAAGACGGTCGAGCGCCACCGCAGCAACATCCTCGACAAGCTGGGCCTGCGCGACCGCGTCGCCCTGACGCGCTACGCGATCCGGCGCGGCCTCGTCGAGCCCTGAGGGGCCGCGGCCGCTCAGGCGCCGGCGCCGGGCGCGATGCGCCAGGTGCCGTCGTCCAGCCGGCTGAGCGCGCCGCGGTCGCGCAGCTCGGAGAGCGCCAGCGACACCGTCGGGCGGCGCAGGCTGACGAGCTCGGCCAGCAGCGAGTGCGTCAGGCGCAGCGGGATCTGGATCCCGTCGGCGCTCGTGCGGCCCCAGCGGTCGGCGAGGTGCCAGAACAGCAGCAGCAGCCGCTCGTCGGCGTGGCGGGCCCCGGTGAACGCGAGCACGCGCGACTGCATGTGGCTGCGGCGGATCGCCGCGCGCATGAGGCAGACGGCGACGCCCGGCCAGCGCGCCGCGCGCGCCGCGAAGCCGCCGTCGAGCATCGCGATGCTCGCCGGCTCGATGACGCGCCAGCTCGCGAACGACGGGACCGTCGCGGCGACGCCGTCGTCGTCCCAGGGCCGCAGCACGTCGCCCGGGCCGAGCAGCTCCTGCGCGCGATGGCCCTTCGTCTCGACCACGCGGCTGAGCAGGCCGCCGAGGACGAGCATGCCCAGCCACGACTCGCAGCGCCGCGGATCGGTCGGCGGCTGCCAGTCACCGCGCTCGAGGTCCAGCCGCGGAGCGACGCAGTCGCGCGCCGCAAGCCGCGCCTCGGGCTCGGACAGCAGGTCGGCGCACTCGTCCAGATGCTCCAGCACCGCCACCACCGACCGCGGCCGCCATCGGGGCGCCACGGGGGCGATCGTCCGTTCCAGCCGTGCGGGCGCTGTGGCCATCGAAGTCCTTTCCTTGCCGTTCTGACCACTATCTCCCCCCCGGCCGGCGAACTGCTCCAAGCGATCCCCCATAGGGGCCCTGTGCGACACCCATTGGACGCATGACTCAGCGATCCAGTGCAACGGGCTTCGCCGGGCCGGACGGCGGGAGGATCGCCGCACTCAGGGCGCGGTCCGGCCAACGGCCCAATCGGTCGCGTAGCCCTCGCGCAGCGTGCCCGCGCCGGCGAGCTCGGGCGGCAGCCGGACCTCGCAGGTGACGGTCAACGCGCGCCACGCCTCGGTGTCGAGCAGCGGCGACGGCTCGGCGCCATCGGACAGCTCCGCGAGCCGCCGGGCCGCGGACTCCGGGTCGGCCGCCGCGGCGAGCAGCTCGGGCAGCAGGTCGGGCTCCAGGCGCGCTTCGATGCGCACCGGGCCGTCGGGTGCGAAGCGCTGCGACCCGGCTCCGCGCACGGCCCGATACAGATGCAGCAGCTGCTCGCGATCGACGATCGCGTAGGCCTCCTGGTCGAACTCGAGCGCCACGCGGCACTCGATGACGACACCGTCCTCGACGACGTAGCACAGCTCCCGCGCGACGGCCTGCAGCGGGTCGCCCGCCCCGTGCAGGCGCACCGCGAGCTGCAGCGCGGCGCACGCCGTCGTCGGCGCCGTCACGGGTCCGGCCCTGCGGCGTCGCACGTCGCGCGGGCCGGGCTGCGCCGCCGGCCCGGCGTCAGGTCGTGACGGTCCACTTGGGCTCACCGCCGCGGTCGCCGAGCTGGTCGGGGTCGGAGCTGTACAGCAGCCGCAGCAGACGGGCGCCGAGCTTGCCGCGCAGGATGACCGGCGCAGCGTCGGGCGTCGCGAACGCGCTCTCCTGTCCGAGGACCACCTCGACCGTCCACCCGCGCCCACCGACGCGCCTGCCGATCGCGATCGACACGGTGACGTCGATCGGCGTGCGCGGACCCGGCTTGACGCCGTGGAAGGCATCGACCGCGGTCGCCATCGACAGGCGCGTTGCGACGAGCTTGGCCGTCTGCGCCGAGCCCAGCTCGCGGCAGATGCGCTCGAGCTCCTCGAGCCCCTCCTCCTGCTCGACGAGCAGGCGCCGATAGGCGTGCTGGCCGGCCTCGAAGACGAGCTTGGACGCCTCGAGAGCGACCGCCGAGACGCGCACCTTGCCCTTGAAGGTCCCGCTGGCCGAGACGTACGTCGGACGCCGGCGAGGCGACAGCGCGGCGAAGACCGTCGCCTCTCCCGTGAACGGCCGCAGCTCCTCCGTCCCGGGCACCGTCGGACCGCCGACGACGCGATAGGTGCCGGCGACGGTCCGAAATCGCGTGCCCAGCCGGCGCGTCACGCCCGGCGCCGGCATGTGAAGCGATTCGCCGAGCCCCTGGCCGAGAGCCTCCTTGGCCCCCGTGACGCTCCCGCGGTCGAAGTGCGTGCCCCGCCGACCGCGCAGGTCGCCCGACATCGAGCCCACGCCGCGGACGCCGGCCGACGCGTGGATCCCAGCGAGCTGGCCCGTCCTGACGTACTCGTAGAGCGTCGTCGGGGGCCGCGGCCCGGATGCCAGGACGGGGTCTGAGGGCGTGCTCGAGAAGGCGGCCCGCTCGACCTTGCCCGCCCATCGCTCGGCGTTGCGCCAGCCCATGACGCCGGTCGACCCGGTCCACATGAAGCTCACCATGTCGCGTGGGAAGTAGGAGGACTCGCGCAGGTTGCGATACCAGCCGTAGCTGATGAGCTGCATGGCCTCCTCGACGGTCTTGCCCTGCGCCTCGACGAACAGCCCGCCCTCGGCGCGCGCCTCGGTCAGGCCGGGAACCTTGAAGCCGCCGGTGACCGCGATCTCGCAGCCCACGCGGGTGGCGGTGCCGTCCATGACGCGCGCGGAGAGCTTGAGGCGGAAGCCCACGTAGCTCACGCCGCTGGGCTCGCAGGGGATCCGCACCTCGACCTCCGCCTGCGCCGAGTCGCCGGGCAGCGACGCGGCGACGCCGAGCGCCTTGCCGATCCACGCGAGCTTCGTCGATGCCGCCCCTTGCTTCTCGAGCAGCGACTGGCGCAGCTTGGGGTCGAACGTCGGCACGAGCTTGCGCACCGCGCCCGTGTCGCGCTCGTGGTGGGCGGCCGCGCGCAGCGTTGCCACGGCCGTCCGGCGCCTGCGCGTGCGCGACGTCGTGTCGGCCTCGTGGCGCGTGAGCCACAGCTGGGCGACCTGCTCGATGTCGAACAGGATCTGCTGGATCGACTCGCGCCGGCGCTCGAGCTCGAAGGCGTGGGTCTGCGCGCTGCTGACCATGTGGCGCCCGTGCGTCTGGTAGCCCGCCAGGTCGCTTGCCATCCGGTGATAGCGCCCGAGCAGCCGGTCCAGCCGCCCGAGCGTGTCGCCCCGCACGGCGCCGCGCACGTACGTCGCCGCCTGGAAGTCCTCCAGCGTCATGACGTGTTGCGCGCGCGGGTCGCTCTCGCCGAGCAGGTCGCGCTCGGGCGCGGCCTGCGGATCGCTTCGGGTCGGCGGCTTGGAGGCGGCCTGGGTGGCGCGGCGCCCGCCGCCGATCAGCCGGCGCGCGCCGGGCGTCAGCGCGGTCGACAGCAGCTGCTCGCCGCGCACCTCGTTGGCGAGGTCGAAGACGGCGTGGCGACGAGCCGAGGACGTCTCGCCGCGGTGCTTGGGCAGCCAGGCCTCGGTCAGCGCCAGCAGCGCGCTCAGCAGCTCGGCGCGGCGCCGGGTCAGCTCGGTGTCGCCCTGCGACGGGTCGGGTGCGCCGAGCACCGCCTCGATGCCCTCGTACTCGGCCAGCAGCTCGTCGATCCGCATGAGCGTCGGGCTGCGCCTGCCGACGACCCAGCTGGCCTTGCGAAACTGCTCGACGGTCATGAGCCGCTGCAGCACCGGCGCCGCCCCGGTCGTGCCCGCGACCGGCGGCGCGGTGGCGGGCTGGCACGCGGCGCGGCGCTCGACGGCCGCTGCCAGCGCGCGGGCGAGCGGCGCGTCGACGCCCGCTCCGCGCGTCAGCGCGCGCGGCTCCGGCGTGCGCGGCGCCCGGCTCGGCACGGGAGCATGCGGACCCGCACGGCCGGCGTGCCGCACGGCGCTGCGGACCTGTGGCCGCTCTGCGGTGAACGCGGGCATGAACTCCCTGGGCCGGTTCGGCACTGCTTCCGAGGCGCAATACACCGTATCCGGGTCGAGCGCGCCCCGCAAGGCGATCGGCGGACGGTCGGGGCGCCGGAGCGCGTTGCCCGGAAATCGGCACGATCGGACGGCGCGGCGCGCCGGCGCGCCGAGTACCGTCCCGCGCAGCGAAGCCCGATGCCCTCCCCGATCGTCACCACCGCCGCCAAGATCATGTGCGCCCACGGCGGCCAGGTCACGCTCATCCCCAAGCAGTTCAAGGTGCTCGCCGGCGGCCAGCCGGTCATGTGCCTCGGTGACCTCGTCGGCTCGCCGATCATCGGCTGCGCCCAGCCGCCGACGCCCGCGACCGCGCCCTGCCTCGCCGTCGCCAGCGAGATCCCGATCCCGATGGTCGGCATGAACCCGCGCGTCCTCGTCCAGGGCAAGCCGGTGCTGCTGGCGGGCATCAACGGCCTCACGACGGGCATCCCGCCGTCGCCGCTGATCGTCGCGTTCCCCGGCCAGGTCAAGGCGCTCGCCTAGCAGCCGGATGTCGCTCGACGCCTACGACTTCATCCGGGAGCTCGGCCGCGGCGGCATGGCCGTCGTGCACCTCGCCCGCCAGCGCGACCTCGCGCGGCTCGTCGCGCTGAAGGAGCTCTCCGCGCTCAACGCCGGCGACCCGGCCTTCGCCGAGCGCTTCCTGCGCGAGTCACGCGTCGCGGGCTCGCTGAACCATCCGAACATCGTGACCGTCTACGAGTACTTCGAGGACGGCGGCACCCCCTACATCGCGATGGAGCTCGTCGAGGGCGGATCGCTGCGCCCGCTCGTCGGCGACCTGTCGCTGCCGAAGGTCGGACGGGTGCTGGAGGACATGCTCGCCGCCGTGGGCCATGCCGGCAAGGCCGGCATCGTGCACCGCGACCTCAAGCCCGAGAACGCGCTCGTCACGAAGGACGGCCGCGTGAAGGTCGCGGACTTCGGGATCGCCAAGGCGGCGCAGAGCGGCCAGAAGGGGCTCACGTCGGAGGGCATGACGGTGGGCACGCCGGAGTACATGTCGCCCGAGCAGGCGCTTGCCCGCGACGTCGGGCCGCCCTCGGATCTCTACGCGATCGGCTGCATGACCTACGAGATGCTGAGCGGGCGCCTGCCGTTCACCGACAGCTCGCAGGCGGCGCTGCTCATGCGCCACGTCAACGACCCGGTCCCCGACGTGCGCGAGGTCGACCCGCTCATCCCCGAGTCGGTGGCGCTCTGGGTCGCGAAGATGACCGAGAAGGACCCCGACGACCGCTTCCCCGACGCGGGGAGCGCCTGGGAGGCCTTCGAGGAGGCGCTGCTCGAGTTCGTCGGCCCGCTGTGGCGCCGTGACGCCACGCTGCAGCCGGCGTCGGAGATCGACCTCGGCGACGTCCCGCCGCAGGGCCCCAAGCCGCTGCGCCCCAACGCCGCGCCGGACCCGGCGCCGCCCGCGGGCAAGGCCTACGAGACCTACCACGCCCCCGCCGCGCTGCACGAGGTGCTCGGCGCCGACAGCGCCCCGACGGCCCCCGCCGTCGTGACGCCGCCGCCGGCGCCGGCCGCCCGGCGCGCGCCCAAGCACGTCACGCCGCCGCCGCAGACGGTCCCGACCGGGCCGTCGATCCCGGCCGCCGAGCCGCCCGCCGAACCGGAGCCCGAGCCCGGGCGCGGCGTGCCGGTCGGTCCGATCGCCGCGGGCGCGGTCCTCGTCGCGATCGTGGCGTTCGTCGTCGGCATGTCGAGCGCGTCCTCGCCGGCCCCCGCGTCGGCGACCGCGAGCGGGTTCGTGCTCACCGCCCCGGCGGGCTGGACGAAGGCCGACGCCGGCATCGTCCCCGGGCTCGGCTCGGGCGCGGTCGCGCTCGCGCCGCCGGACGCGCCGGCGGGCGAGGGCATCGCCGCCGGCGTCCTGCGCGCCGCGCAGGCCGACGCGGTCATGCGCCGCGGTGCCGACGCCTCGCGCGTGAAGCTCGGCGCCGGCGAGGCCGTCACGCTGTCTGACCCGCGCACGAAGGGCAGCCTCTATCTGCTGCCGACGAACGCCGGCACGCTCGTCGTCGGCTGCAGCGACGCGCCCGCGGTGCGCGAGGCCTGCCCCGCGGTGGCGGGCTCGATCAAGCTGACCCGCGGCCGGGCGCTCCCGCCCGGTCCCACGACCGCGGGGGCAAACGCGCTCGGCGGCGCCCTGCGGCGCCTGTCGGCGGCGATCCGCAACCCCGCCGACGACCTGCGCTCGGCGCGCACCGGCAGCGCGCAGGCGCTCGCCGCCGGCGATCTCGCGCAGGCCTACGCAGCGGCCGCCCGCGACGTGCGCCGCGCCGACCTCGGGGCGCTCGCGCGCACGCCGCGAGGACAGCTCGCCAGCGGCCTGGCCGCCGTCGCCAGCGCCTGGCGGCGCTACGCGGCCGCCGCCCGCGCCGGCTCCTCCGCCGGCGTGTCGTCAGCGCGGTCGGCCGTGTCGCGCGCCCGTGCGCGCGTGGTCCGGGCGCGCTCGTCGCTTGCCGCCGTCGGATATTCGCGCTAACCCACTGCTGATGACCCGCTAGAAAGGATCCAGCCATGCGCATTCCGATCATCGCCGTCACCGCCCTCGTCGTCGCCGCGCTGATCGGCTTCGTCGCCGGCGGCGCGCTGGGCGGCGGCGACGACGGCCTGCCCGGCGCGGCGCAGGCCATCGACGCCGCCAAGCAGTCGATCCCGGCCGCGGCCGCCGGCCCGTCCGCACCGGCGCTGAAGGTCCGCCGCTCGAGCTCGGGCGGCGGTTCGAGCAGCAGCGGCGGCAGCAGCAGCAGCGGCAGCGGCGCCAGCAGCAGCGGCAGCAGCGGCGGGTCGACCGCCAGCAGCGGGTCGAGCGGCGCCGGCTCCACGTCGAAGCCGTCGTCGAGCTCGCCCCCGCCGGCGCCGCCACCACCGCCGTCGAGCTCGGGCGGCGACGAGGAGATCACCGAGGGATAGCGACGCGGAGGTCGCCGCGGCGCGACGCCGCGACGCTCAGCCTGCGCCCAGCTGCCGGCCCAGGCGCGACGCCTCGCGCTCCAGCGCATCCCCCGGATCGGAGACGCGCAGCTCGCCGCTCGTCGGCGCGCCGCGCTGCTGGACGACGTGGGTCAGCTCGTGGGCGAGCAGCTCGCGCCCGGCGGGCGAGGCCGGCGAGTACTCCCCGCTGGCGAAGAAGATGTCCTGGCCGGTCGTGAACGCGCGCGCCTGCACGGAGCGCGCGAGCGCGCCGGCGAGCGGATCGGTGTGCACGCGCACGTCGGCGAACGAGTCGCCGAGCGCGCCGGCCATCTGCTCGCGAACGGCCGGGGCCAGGCCCGTTCCGCGTCCGCGCTGGGCCGCGATCTGCGACGAGACGGAGGGATGCACCCGCCCTCCCGGCAAGAGCCCGCCCCCTTCGGTGGCGATCTGACGATGCAGCGACACGATCGGTGAACCTCCTCAGGTCTATCCGGGACGGTAGACGGGATTGCGGCCCTTGGCGAACACGGTCTTCGGCTTCTTCGGAGCACCGATCGAGAAGCGCACGACCTTGCCGACCGGGTTGGCGCACTGGGCGTCGGACTCGACGACGGCCAGCTCCTGCCCGTCGGGCCGCCACGCGACGTCGCAGCCGGGCGCGCCCGTGCCCTGCGGATCGGCGAGCGAGACGTCGTCGGCGTCGGTCATCACGATCTCGTAGCCGTCGCTCTCGAAGTTCGTCACGGCGGCCAGGCGCGTTCCGCCGGGCGAGTAGGCGGCCGCGATCGCGCCCTTGCCGGGCCTGCTGACGTCCGTCGTGGTCCGCCCGCGCCAGAGCAGCGGATCGAGCGTGAACGCCTGCTGCGACGTGTAGATGCGCAGCGCCTTGGCAGCCCCGCGCCGCGCCGCCACGACGACCGCCCTGCCGTCGTGGCGCCAGGAGATCGGCCCGCGCAGATCCCAGCCGTCGTCGGGCAGGCAGAGCCGGCCGAGGTCGGGGCCGTTGGCGCGGCCGAAGCACAGGTCGCCGTCGCCCTCCTCGCGCCGGATCAGCGCGACGGTCGCGTTGTCGGGCGCCGCCGCGGGCCGCAGGAGCGTGTCGGGACCGAAGTAGATCGACTGCGCCGTGGGGTCCTTGCCGGTCCCGGAGACGACGATCCGCTCCCCCGAGCGGTAGACGAGCGACGACCCGTTGGGGAAGTACGTCGGCTCGGCGGCGCTGCCTCCGCCGGCCGGCAGCCGGTAGAGCTCGCGGCGCGTGATCGGGTCGAGCACGGCGATCCGCGTCGTCGTCTGCACGGCGAGCGGCCATGGTCCGGCGGACGCGCGGACGAGGACCTCGTCGCCCTTGTCGGCCTTGCTGCCGGGCTTGGGGCTGACGGCGATCACCGTTCCCTTCTTGCCGGCGGCGAGCGCGGAGGCGACCTGCGCCTTCAGCCCGAGCTTCTCGAGCGCCGCCACGTACTCCGTGACGGGCTTGTCGTCGATCTTCGGGATCGTCACGCGCTTGGCGGCCCGCTTCTTGGCGGCCGCCGCGGCCGCCGCCTTCTTCTTCGCGGCCGCGGCCTTCTTGGCGGCCGCCGCCTTCTGCGCCTTCGTCGGCGGCGGCTTGCGCAAGAAGACGCGCACCGCGGTGCCGCGGTCGACGCTCAGCCGCGGGGCGGGGATCTGGCTGCGCACGACGTAGCGGTCGGGCGCGTCGTCGGGCTTGGTCTCGCCGAGCTCGAGCCCCGCCTTGCGCAGCCGCTCGTCGGCCTTCACGCGCGTCAGGCCCTGCAGCCGCGGCACCGTGACGGTGCCCTCCCCCGCGGCGACGACGATGCTGACCATCGAGTCGCGGTCGACCTTCGCGCCGGGAGTCGGCGACTGCTCGAGGACCGTGCCGGCATCGAAGTCGCGATCGGCGCGCATGCGCTCGGGCTGGGCGAGCTGCAGGCCCTCCTCGCGCAGCTTCTTCTCGGCGACGAACGAGCTCGGCAGGCCGACGACCGTCGGGACCGTCGTGCGCTTGGGCAGCAGCAGGTACAGCAGCACGGCGACGAGGGCGAGCAACAGCACCAGCCCGATGACCCACAGCGGGATCACCGGCTTCTGGCGAAAGACGACCGGCTTGGCCGTCGGGGCGGCGAACGCGTCGCCGCCGCCGCCGCGCAGCCGCGCGAGGGTGCTCGCGTCGAGCTGCATCTTGGCCAGCGGGTTCTTCAGCTTCGGCATCCGCAGCTTCGGCAGCGTCACCCCGCGCTTGGTGACCTTCACGCCGCCGGCGGTCTTCTTGCCCTCCTGCTTGGCCTTGGCGGCGAGCTTCTCCTTGGCGCTCAGCGCGCTGTCGTCGACCTCGGGCTCGGTGCCGAGCGCGTCGACGCCGATGCGATGCTCGACGGCCCGGCCGACGGGCCGCGGGATGCGCGGCTTGACGGTGAGCGTGTCGATGCCCATCTCACCGGGCTGCAGCGTGACGCGCCCGCGCGCGAAGCGATGACGCAGCCGTCCGCCGTCGTCGATCGTCACGAGCCACAGCGCCTGCTCGGCGTTGCCGTCGTTGCGCACCGCGGTGCGGTAGCGCGCCTTGAAGCGCCCCGCGTTGACGAGCGGCACGACCTCGACCGACCAGGACTCGAACGGGCGCACCTCCAGCTGGGCGACCGCCCGCGCGGCGACGTTGGCGTGCGTGCGCGACATCGCGACGAGCTCGAACGTCCAGATGCCCGCGGTGGAGCGGTGGTCGCGCGGCGGCGCGAGGTCGATCCGCAGGTGCTGCTCGGTCTCCCCCCTGCCGGAGCCGAGCGGCACGAGGAACGCGGCCGCCGGCGAGACGGCCGTCCAGCCGTCGGGCAGCCCGAGCACCGCGAGCTCGTAGTTGTCGACGATCGCGCTCTCGTTGCGGACGGTCGCGTCGAACGTCAGGATCGCGCCCGGCTCGACGGCGGGGACGCCGGCCGATCCGAGCGTCGGATCGGACGGCGCGAGCACGAGCGACGCGGCGCCGCTCGCCGGCTCGGCCTCCGGCAGCTCGTCGGGCGGCGCGCCGGCCGCCGCGGCGACCGGCGCCGTCGGCAGCTCGGATCGCTCCGACGGCTCCTGCGGCGAGCCGCCCGCGGCGCCGTCGGCGCCCGGATCGGCGGGCTCGTCCGCCCCGTCGTCGTGGCGTGGGGCGCGATCGGCCCCGGCGGGCGCGTCGGCCCCGCCGTCGTGCCGCGGCCCCGCATCGGCGCTGGCGGGCGCGTCGGCGACGGTCGTGGCGGCCGAGGACGAGCCGGGCTCGTCGACGACGTCGTCGGCGCCGTCGTCGGCGACGGCGGCCATCGACGCGGGAGTGGCGGCGGCGACCATGCGCGTCGGCGTCCACGCGAGGTACTCGCCGCAGCGCTCGCAGAAGTCGCGGCCGGGCTCGTTGTGCGTCGCGCAGCTGCGACAGCGCGTGCCCTCGCTCACCCGTCGTCCTCCTCGGGCGGCGGCTGCGGCGGGTCGGCGAACGGCGGACGCAGCTCGGCGGGCGTGCTCGCGTCGGCGTTGGCCACCGGCACGTCGGGCAGCGTCTTGACCTCCTCGCCGCGGCGCACCCGCAGCTTGTAGTGCGCGTGCACCGGCTTCCAGTGCTCGATCGTGCGCGCGACGGCCATCTGCGTCTCGGGCGGGAGCGACTGCTCGACGACGACGTCGAACGACGCGGCCGTGAACGGCGGCTGCTCGTCCGGGCTCTCGCTCACGACGACGGCGCCGTGGTCGTTGATGCGCGCCGTGATGTCCGGGAAGAAGAGGCCGAGCGCAAGCTGCAGCCCGGCGCGGGTCCCGCGCAGCCGGCCGAGGTCGCCCGCGCGCCGCACGGCCTCGCGGCGCTGCGCGGCCGCCAGGCTCTCGACCTCCTCGACGCCGAGCCAGCTCGCCAGCCCGGCGAGCGCGTGCTCGGGCGCCAGGTCGGCGTCCAGGTGGGCCGGCAGCGAGTCGAGCGTCGCCACGATCGGGTCGAGCACCTCCTCGAGGGCGTGCAGGAAGCGCATCGCGAACGGCGGCGGACGGTCGCGCAGCGCCGCCGCGTCGCGCCGGTACACGTCGGGCACGCCGTCGCGCAGGTGGCGCCGCGCCGAGACCGTCGCGGGCGCGGCGGGGCCCGCCGGCCGATCCGGCGTGCCGCCGTTCGTCGAGAGCTCGTAGCCGGTCTGCGCCATCGCGACCTAGGTCCCGCGCATCGTGGCCTTGACGATGTGCACGCCCGAGGCGATCACCTCGTCGGGCTGCAGGACGATGTGCGAGCCCGCGGGCTCCGGCGCCTGGCGCCCGCTGACGAGGTCGGCCGGGTAGATGCGCAGCAGGCGGACGTACTCGACGCCCGCGATCCCGTGCACGACGCCGTACAGCTCGCCCTGGTTGAGCGTGCGCCCGAACTCCCAGCCCTCGCCGAGCTCCCCGGGCCGGCCGCCGACGAGCGGATTGAGGTAGCGGTACAGCTCGCGCAGCGTCTGCTCGCGGATGCGGGCGAGGTCCGCGAGCGGCTCGGTCTGCAGCTCGACGACGACGCTCACGCCGCGCAGGCGGACCGGCGCGACGTGCAGGGTGGCGCCGAGCAGGCGGCGCTCGTCGAGGTGCGCGGCGACCTCGTCGAGCAGGTCGCGCGAGGGCTGCAGCTCGTCGAACTCCAGGCGGCGGTCGGCCGGGTGCACGTGCGGCAGGATCCGGACGGCGACCGCGCTGCCCTCGTCCGGCGCGACGCAGACGGCGCGGCCGACGCGCGGCGACGCCTCGCGGGCGAGGTGCTCGAAGTCCTCGGCGGTCACGGCGCGGTGGCGCGTGCGCAGCTCCATCGCGCCGCGCAGGCGCAGGCTCTCCAGCTGCTCGGGGTCCACGCCGCCGCGGGCGACGGCGGGGTTGGAGACCGAGGCGATCCCGGCCGGGCCGCTCTTGAGCACCGCGAGCGCGCCCGGCGCGACGTTGCCGCGCCGCCCGCCGCCGAAGCGGTAGCGCGAGAGGCGCAGCTGGGCGCCCTTCGGCGGGACCGCCCCGTAGTGGCGCCAGGAGCCGTCGGCCTGGCGGATCGCCGGCCCGAGCTCGATCGAGCCGGTCGCCGGGTCGCACGTGTAGACGCGGTCGCGGGGACCGCTGTCGGCGAACGTCTCGCGCAGCGTCCAGCGCTCCCACGCGCCGCTGTCGGGGTCGCGCACGTCGAGCCACTCGTCGTCGGACGGTGCGAGCATCGGCGTGCGCAGGACGGTGAAGACCTGGCCCGGCGTCCCGTCGCTCTCGCCGATCGTCTCGCCGTCGACGTGCTCGGCGTGCTGGCAGGCCAGGGTGGCGCCGATCGGCGCCGCCGTGATCGAGGCGACCTCCGGCGGGCGCTCGTAGGCGGCGTCGCCCACCTCCTGGGGCGACGCGACGCGGCAGCGCAGCCAGTGCAGGCGGCGGCCGTCGAGCGGCAGGCGCTCGCTCTCCCCCGCGAGCTCGAGCAGGACCCGGCCGCTGCCGAAGTTGAAGCCGCCGGTCGTGTCGTCGAGCACGGTCACCCGCTCCCAGACGAGCTCCCCGGTCGGGCGCTCGCCGGTCGCGAGCTCCCAGCGCAGCGGCGGACGGCGCGGGTCGATGCCGGCGCCGCGCGCCGGGTCGGCCTCGACCTCGACGCGCAGGAGCAGCCGCGAGAGCGACGCGTCGAAGCCGAGATGGATCGCGTCGCCCGCGACGGGCACCTCCGAGAAGGCCGCGCGATCCGCACCGACCGGGCGCGCGACCCCGACGTCGACGGGAACGTCGCGGACCAGACCGTCGCGATGCGTGACGTAGGCGGCCGGCGCCAGCGGCTCGATCGTGCGGCTCTCGACGACCTCGAAGACGACGGACTCGTCGTGCGCCGTGCGCACGGTCCCCACCTCGGTGGCGCCGGCGGCGATCGTGATCGGCTCGATCGGCGGCGCGGTGAGCGTGAAGCGCACGTTCGCCCGCGCGGGCGTCGGCGGTCGCAGCTGGACGCCGAGCAGCTCCAGCAGCCGCACGTAGATCTTGTCCGGCACGCGGTTGAGCCGGTAGGTCGTCATCTCGGTCATCCACGCGAACAGCTCGATGAGCGTGATGCCCGGGTCGGAGACGTTGTGCTCGGTCCACTCGGGGCAGTGCTGGGTGATCCGCGCCCGCGCCTCGGAGACGAGCTCCTGGAAGCCGCGGTCGTCGAGCTCGATCTCGGGCAGCCTCACCATGTCACGACCTCAGCGTCCACGATCTCGCCCTCCTCCTCGTCCTCGGGAATGATGTAGAAGGGGTGCACGAGGTTGCGCACCCCCGGCACATCGGGAATCTCGTACGTCACGACGATCCCGAGACAGCCCTCGTCCTGGCGCGTGAGGTCGAAGTCGACGTCCTGCAGCTCGACGCGCGGCTCCCAGCGCTCGATCGCCTCGCGCACGGCGGTCTCGATCGCGCCGAACGCGGCCGGGTCGAGGATCTCGAAGACGTGCTCGTGGATCGCGCAGCCGAACTCCGGGCGCATCGGGCGCTCGCCCGGTGCCGTCGACAGGATGATCGAGATCGCCTGCTCGATGTCGGTCTCGCCGCGTGCGAGGGCGACCGCTCCGCGCTGGTCGACGCCGAGCGGGAAGGCCAGGCCGCTGCCGAGCAGCTCCCTCATCCGAGCATCACCGTCGCGCCGCTGAGCTGCAGGACGCCGGACGCCTGCACCTGGACGATCGAGCCCTTGAGCTGCAGCATGGCGTTTGACTCCACGGTGACCGGCGCCGTCGAGGTGATCTTCAGCGGCCCGCTGGCGCTGATCTGCACGCCCTGCTTGCCGTCGACCTTGACCTGACCGGTCGTCTCGATCGTCATCGCGCTCGGCGGACCGCCCTTGCTCGCGCTGAGCGTCATCGCCTTGCCGGCCGCGACCTCGAGCGCGCCCTGCTTGCTCGTGACCGTGATGTCCTTGCCCGCGGTCAGGAGGACCTTCTCCTTCGTCTCGACGTCGAGGTCGCGCGGGAAGCGGGCCGCGAGCGAGCTCGTCGTCTTGAGCAGGTCGTCGCCGGGCTTGTCTTTGCCGTTGAAGAGCGCGCCGAGCACGAACGGGCGGCGCACGTCGCCGTGCTCGAAGGCGACGGCGACCTCGTCGCCGACGTGGGGCAGCGCGACGACGCCGCGCTGCTCACCGGACGCGATGCGCACGACGCGCGCCCAGCCGCTCTCGACGTCGCCGGCGAACGAGGGGTAGGAGACCTTGATGCGACCGAGCTTCTCGGGGTCGGCGTTGTCGGTGACGAGGCCGATCGCGAGGTGGTCGGCGAAGCCGGTGGAGCTCGAGCGGGCGCGCATCGTCTGGGCGAGCGGGCGGCCGCCGGCACCGAGCGCCAGGCGCGTCGTGTAGCCGCGCGCGCCGACGAGGTGGACCGCCGACACGATCCGCTGCTTGCCGCCGAAGCGCTTCCCGACGCCCTTGATCTCGACGTACTCGCCGGCGAGCAGCCGCGGGTCGCCGTACGTCTCGGCCTCCGCCTGCACCCGCTCGCGGCCGATCCGGCCGGCGACGGCCTTGGCGCGGTCGGCGGCGTCGCCGTCGCTCGTCACCGGCGCGGTGACGACGAACGCCTCGGTGCCGGAGGCGTGGTCCTTGACGGTCTTGCCGTCGATCGGCGAGCCCGAGGTCGCCGTGGCGTTCTTCGTGATCTCCTTCTTCTTCTGCGGATCCCAGCCGCGTACGCTGACCTTCTCGACCTGGCCCAGGCTCGAGATCCGCGGTCGATAGCGCGCGAGGCTCTCGCCCCAGACGAGCTCGGCGACCGCCGCCTCGCTCTTCGTCGGGTCGACGACGTGCAGGGCGCCGCCGGCGATGTCGAGCTCGCCGCCGTGGCCGTGGACGAGCCTCGACAGAAAGGCCCAGTCGGTCTCGCCGACCTGATGCATGACCTCGTTCGGGCTCGTGCCGATCGCCGCGATCTTGCCGACCCTGAGGCCGTGCTCGCCGGCCATCTTGCGCGCGACGTCCGCGACCGTCATCTGCCGGAACGTGCGCGTCGTCGTGGCGCGGTGCATGCGATGCGAGCCGTCGTGAGCCGTCACGACGAGCGCCATCACCGGCTCGCCGCCCGGCCGCGCCCCGAACTCGGCCTCCACGGTCGTGATCTCGCCGTCGAAGACGGGCTTGAGCCTCCCGCCCGCCGAGCTGGCGAGCTTGACGCTCAGCGGCGCGCCGAGCTTGAGGCGCTCGTCGTCGATGACGCGCAGCTGGTCGCGCTGCGGCGCATGGGACTCGACGAAGCGCAGCACGCAGACGTCGGGCAGCTCGGTGGTCGTCTCGACGCGCAGCTCGGCCAGCGAGGCCTCGAGCGCGTCGTCGAGCGGGGATCCGGCAAGCGTGATCTTCGATCCGATCGCGAGGTCGACGGTGCTCATGTGGACAGCTCCGGAATCGTCAGGCGGTGGCCGGGGCGCAGTCGCAGCGGGTCGCTGATGTCGTTGGCGCGGGCGATCGCCCGCCAGGCCGTGGGGTCGCCGTAGGCCTGATAGGCCAGCGACGGCAGCGAGTCGCCCTCGCAGACGACGCAGCTCGAACCGGCCTCGGCGGACCGCGTCGTGGGGTTCTGCGCCGCCGGCGTGCCGCTGCCCGAGCGCGGGTCGGGCGCGACCTGCATGAGCTCCATCCGCGTCCACGCGCGCACCGGCTCGCCGTCGGAGCGAAACAGGACGAACTGCACGTCCAGCCGCGTGGGAACGGCGGCGAAGGACTCGAAGGCGCCCCAGCGGAACGTCACCGTCGGAGGCGCCTTGCCGACGGAGCCGCCGCCGCCGGCGGTGACCTCCATCATCTTGAACAGCGCGTCGGTGATGGGCCGCACGCTCGGCTTCGCCGGCTTGGAGAGGGTGACGTCGAAGAGCAGCTCGATCGACATCTCGCGCGGCGCTCCGCCGACGAACTGCGGGGTGCCGAAGCTCTTGCCGGCGACGGGGCGCACCTGGTAGCTGTTGACCTTCGACATCGCGTACTGGGCGGGGTTGAACAGGCAGTCGATCGGCGCCTGGCCCTCGATCTCGAGGACCGCCCGCTGCACGCTCGTCGCGGCGACGGACGCCGAGTTGTTCTGCGCCGCCGGCGGCGCGGCCGCCGGCGCCGGGGGCGATGTGAGCGGGCCCGGGGGGGTCTGGGCGGGCAGGCCGGCGGCCGCTCCGGCGGCGGCGGCAGGCGCGGCGACCGCGGCGGCGGCGCCGGCGCCCGCTGCCGCACCGGCGGGAGCGCCTGCGGCTGCGCCGGCAGCAGCTGCCGTGGCGGGCTGGTCGACGGCCGGCCCCTCGCCGGCCGGCGCCGGCGCGGCGGCCTTCCCGTCGGCGGGCTTCTGCTCGCCTGCCTGTTGCTCGCCGGCCGCGCCTGCGTCCTTGGCCTTCTCCTCGCCGGCCGCTCCGGCGGGCGGCGCTCCGGCGGGCGGCGCTCCGGCGGGCGGCGCTCCGGCGGGCGGCGCTCCGGCGGGCGCGGCTCCGGCGGGCGCGGCTCCGGCGGGCGCGGCTCCAGCGGGCGCGGCACCAGCGGGCGCGGCACCAGCGGGCGCGGCACCAGCGGGCGCGGCTCCAGCGGGCGCGGCACCAGCGGGCGCGGCACCCCCGGCGGCGCCATCAGCACCCTTCGCCTCACCACCAGCAGCACCGGCGCCACCCGCCGGCTCAGCACCCTTCGCGTCACCACCACGCAGCACCGGCGCCACCAGCCGGCTCAGCACCCTTCGCCTCGCCAGCACCACCGGCGCCACCAGCCGGCTCAGCACCCTTCGCCTCACCAGCACCACCGGCGCCACCCGCCGGCTCAGCACCCTTCGCCTCACCAGCACCACCGGCGCCACCCGCCGGCTCAGCACCCTTCGCCTCACCAGCACCACCGGCGCCACCCGCCGGCTCAGCACCCTTCGCCTCACCAGCACCAGCACCACCGGCGCCACCCGCCGGCTCAGCACCCTTCGCCTCACCAGCACCACCGGCGCCACCCGCCGGCTCAGCACCCTTCGCCTCACCAGCACCACCGGCGCCACCCGCAGGCTCAGCACCCTTCGCCTCACCAGCACCACCGGCGCCACCCGCAGGCTCAGCACCCTTCGCCTCACCAGCACCACCGGCGCCACCCGCAGGCTCAGCACCCTTCGCCTCACCAGCACCAGCACCACCAGCACCCGCCGGCTCAGCACCCTTCGCCTCACCAGCACCAGCACCACCGGCGCCACCCGCAGGCTCAGCACCCTTCGCCTCACCAGCACCACCGGCGCCACCCGCCGGCTCAGCACCCTTCGCCTCACCAGCACCACCGGCGCCACCCGCAGGCCCAGCACCCTTCGCCTCACCAGCACCACCAGCGCCACCCGCCGGCTCAGCACCCTTCGCCTCACCAGCACCACCGGCGCCACCCGCAGGCTCAGCACCCTTCGCCTCAGCACCACCACCGGCGCCACCGGCACCACCCGCCGGCTCAGCACCCTTCGCCTCACCACCACCAGCCCCACCGCCACCGCCCCCGGGATCGCCGGACGTCGGACTCGCGGCCGCGGCCTGCTCGCGCGCCTGAGCAGCAGCCTGGTCAGCAGCGGCAGAGGCCTTGGACGCAGCCGCGGAGCCCGCCTGCTCGGCAGACGCCGCGGCCTGATCGGCCGCCTGGGAAGCGGCCTGCTCGGCGGAGGCGGCAGCCCTGTCGGCGGCCTGCCCGGCGGCGGCCTCGGCGCGGTCGGCCGCCTCGTCGAAGACGTCCTTCTCGTCCGGTCCGTCGCTCATGGATCCAGCCTCGTCATCCCGCCGTGGGCGATCTCGAGCTCCTCGCCGGCCACCCCGTTGGCGTTTGCGTCAAGCGTCGGGCCCGTCCAGCGGATCGGGAACGCCTCGGCGAACGACCACGCGCGAACGACGGTCCCCATCGAGTCCAGGAACGTGACCGTCATCGTGTGCCGGGCGGCGCCGAGCCGGGTCTGCGCGAACCACTCCTCGACCGCCCGGCTCGTGAGGCCGTTGGCCAGGACGAGATTCGGATAGGTCATCGGTCCCGGCAGGCGGTGCACGACGTCGTTGATGCCGCCTTCGCGGTACTCGAGCACCTCGACGGTGGCCTCGATGCCGCGCACCGCGGAGAACGTCCCGAGCGTCTTGCCGAGCACCTCGGCGGTGAACGCCATGCCGGACTGGGCGGGCATCAGCAGTCCTCCGGGGGCGCGGTCAACTCGAGTCCTCCAGCAGGAACCCCAGCCGCTCGCGACCGTCGCGAAGCTCGTCGCGCAGACGCTCGAGGACGTAGTCGGCGAGCTCGTCGAGGTTCGGCGTCTGCGGTCGCGGATCGGCCGACGAGCGCATCTGGGCACCGTCCGCGGGTGCCGGCTGCAGATCGACCACCCGCTGGAGGTGGGCGAACGGGGACTCGGACAGCGGGTGGGCCGGGACCTGCGCCGGTGCCACGCTACGGGCGATGACCGGCCCCGAGGTCGTCCGCGGGCGGGGCGGCGGCTGCGCGATCGGCGCGACCGCGGCGGCGCGGCGGTAGGCGGCGAGGACGGCTTCGCGCGTCGGTTCGGGACGACCGATCACGGCCGGCGGCGATGTCGCGGCGCCACCCGGTGCCGGCGGCATGGGTGCGGCAGCGGGCGGACCGGTTGCCGGGGCCTCGGCGGGGGTGGGGCCGGACGCGGGCGGGCGCGGCGATGCCGAAGCGACCGCCCCGGTGGGCCGCGGGCCGGAGCGCACCGCCTGCACGCGGCGCAGGACGGGGTTCGCGGGGAGATCGCCGAGTGGTCCGGCGACCATGCGCTGCAGGACCGGCACGGTGGGTGCGGCCGCCGCCGAGGCGACCTGCGCCGGGCCGGCGGCGGGGCTGCCGAGTGGCGCCGTTGCCGGCTGGGCACGTACGGGCGCCGGGCCGCTTGGACCGGACGCCGATCGTGGAGCCGCCGTCGCCGCCGATGAACCGACGGACGAGCGCGCCGGCTGCGACCCCGAGCCGGTCGCCTCGCTCGACGCCCATCGAACCGTGGCGGTCGGACCGCCGGAGTCGTGCGCGCTCGCGGGAGCCGGCGCCATCGAGCGCGTGCTCGGTTCGGACCCCGAGCTCGAGCGCGCATCGTCGTGGCGGGCAGGTGCCGCCGGCTCGCTGCGGGCGGGCGCGCCTTGCGCGTTGCGCGAGGCGGTTGCATCGACAGGCTCCACGCGCGAGGCCGGCGGCGAGCTCGGCGCCGCGTCCCGCGACACGGCGCCCGCGGGGGGCGAAGCCGAGCTCGCGGCCGGGGCGGGTGGGGGCGCCTGCTCCTGCGGCTCGGCGACGGCGAGCGCGGGTGCCGGTGCCGGGCTCCCGCCGTGCTGAGCTGCCGGCGGGGTCTGGGCCCAACGGCCGGTCACGTCAGCGTTCGCCTCGCGTCCGGCGGGCGCGCTCGGCGATCCCTGGCGGGCACCGTCGGACGTCGGCTGCGTGTTCTCGGAGGCCGCAGCGCGCCCGGATGGCGGTGGCGCCGCCGCCGATGCGCGGGCGTCTCCGGCCGGCGCCGGAGCGAGCGGGCCGACCGGGGCCGGTGCCGGCCGCGGGGCCGCATGCTCCCGAGGGACGGGGGCCGTCCCGGAGGAGGGCGCCGGCGGTGGCGCCGCATCCTCTCCAGCGGGTGCCGGCGCCGGCGGTCCGGCGGGCGCCGGGCGGGCGCCGCTCGTGGCATCGGCGGGACCGGGCGACCTCACGTCGGCGGCGGGGAGCGAAGCGTCGGGCGTCGCCGCGCCGCGGTCGGCCGGCGAGGGGCGGTCCTCGCCGTCCGGGGGCGGGGGGGCGGCGGGCGCGGTGGCGCGGGCTGCCGCGTCGGGGGGAGGCGTCGCGGGGCTCGGGCCGTCCGGGCCGCTGCGCGGCGGCGCGGGCTGCGGCGGTACGGATCCGGCGCCTGGCGCGGGCGCCTGCGCGGCGGGCACCGCCCGAGCCGGAACTGCGGCCGGCAGCGGCGCCGGCCGCGGCGCAATCGGGGAAGCGGGCACGGCCGACGGCGCCCGCGTCGGCACCGGCCGCTGCGCCTGCGCCGGAGCCACCGGCGCCCGTGTCGGTGCCGGCCGCTGCTCCTGCGCCGGAGCCGCGGACGGCGCCCGCGTCGGCGCGGGCCGCTGCGCCACTTGGGGAGCCGGCCGCTGCGCCACCGGCGTCGGCGTCGGCGCCGGCGGCTGCGCCACGTCGGAAGCCGGCGCCGCGGTCGCGGTGTGCGTCGGCGGCGCCGCAGCGGCATCGGGCCGCATCGCAGGCGGGCTTGGCGCCTGCGTCGCGGGCGCGGGCACGACCGGCCGCGCGTCGTCGCCCGGCTGCTGCGCCGCGGGGAGCCCCGTCGTGGGTCCCGGCAGCCTCGGCTCCGAGGCAGCCCGTGTCTCGGGCGTCGCGGCGGGCGCGCCCTCGTCGCGCTGGGTCGGGCCGCTCGGTGCCCGGGCCGCCGTAGGCTCGCTCGTCGCGGCCGGGAGCCGCTCGTCCGGCCCGCCCGGCTGCGGCCCGCCCGGCGGAGCCGCGGTCGCGACCGACGCCGCCGCAGGCTTCGACGGTGCCGTCACGCCCGGCTCCCCGGCCGGCTCTCGGGAGGGCGGCGCGGGCGCCGGAGCGCGTTGCGGCGTGAGGGGCGGCGCCACCGACCGCGACGACGACGCGACGCCCGCGGCGGGCGGCGCCACCGACTGCGAGGACGGAGCCGGCGCGGGGGCGGCGGGCGCCTCGGTCCGCGGCGGCTGATCGTGTGCCTGCCGGGGGGCCGGCGGCGCGGCGACCGCCGCATCGGACTGCTCGGCGACGTGTGCAGCGGGCGCGGTCCCGGGGCCGGCGGGCGGGTCCGGCGGCTGGTGGGCGTCAGCCGGCGGCCGCGCCGGCTCGACCGGCTCGGCGCCACCCGGCGCCCGCGCCGGCTCGGCCGCAGCGGCGTCACCGCCGGCGTCCCGCGCGGGCACAGGCGCGGGCGGCTCCGGCGCCGTGGCCGGAGGCTGCGCGCCGGCCGCGGCGCCCTCCGAACGGCCCGCGCGATCGCCCTCCTCGGGCTGCGGAGCGCGCGCCGCGGGTGGCGTGTCGAGCGCGGGCGGCGCCACCGGTGGGCGCGCCGGCTTGCGCTGGTCCGGCGGGAGCGAGCTGATCCGCACCGGGCCGCCCGCCGGCGTGCGGGCGACGCCCTCCTCGATCCTGGCCCGGCGCGGGCTGCGCGGGCGCGGCGGCGGCTCCGGTGACGGCATGATCGGCAGGTTCGAGGCGTCGATGTTGTGCGTCCTGCCGACGAGAAAGCGCCACGACTCCTCGCTGATGTGCGCGGGCCGCGCGGCGACGACAACGGCCGGCGGCGGCGGGGGCGGGGGGTTGGCGCGCGCGGGCTGCGGCGGGGGCGGCGGGTCCGTCCGCTGCGGGGCGAGCGCCTCGGCGCCGGCGCTCTCCTGCGGGGCCTGGGCCGGCACGTCCCAATTCGGCTCGGGTCCCGACGGCTGCTCGAACCCGCTCTGATCCGGCGCCGGCGGCGCCTCGGCCGCAGCGAGCGGCGCCTCGGCCGCAGCGGCAGGCGGCGCCTCGACCGCAGCGGCAGGCGGCGCAGGCGGCGCCTCGACCGCAGCAACAGGCGGCGCAGGCGCCGGCGCGGGCGCCGGCCGCTCCCGACGCGCCGCGTGCTCGGCGGCGGAGGCGGCCGCGGCGCGCTCAGCCGCCGGTCGAGCGGCGGGCTCGGGCAGCGCGAGCGTCGGCAGCACGAGCCCGGCCGCCGCGCTGGAGGGCAGGACGGGGGCGGCGAGCCGCAGCGGCGCGCCGGCGCGCTTGGGCGTGCGCCGCATCGCAGGCGCCGAGTAGCGCGCGAGCGCGCGATCGCGGGCGTCCAGGCGTGCCAGCGCCCGCGGCGTGACGCGCAGCCCGATCGGGACGCGGGCCGGGCGATCGGAGGGGTCCGAGCTCATGGCGATCCGCTGGCATCGCCGATGCCCAGCAGCAGGCGGCGATCGCGATGCTCGAGATCGAGGGCGTCGTCGAGCGACCACGCGTACCGGCGGGCGAGCTCGGCCGCCTCAGCAATCAGCTCCTGCTGAGACGGCCTCGTCATCCCCCCAGGCCACCGTCCTCGAGCCCGGCGAGGTCGATCTCGAATGCCGACGCGCACGACGGGCACGTCACCGTGCCGACCACCTCCTCGCTGGAGTTCAGGCGCTCGTACAAGCGCTGCAGGTGGTCGAAGTCGACCGCGTACAGGTCCTGGATGAGGTCCGGCGTGACCTGCTCGGGACCGAACTCCCCGAGCCGCGTCACCGTCCGGGCCAGCAGCAGGACGCTGAGGTAGGCGCCGTTGGAGCGCACCGAGGCGTCGCGCAGGGGCTCGATCTCGTCACGCGCGGTGGCGAGCCGCATCACGCCGTCGCGGTGGACCGTCCCGGCCGCGTCGGCGTATCCCTGCGGGAGCGTGAATGGCACCTCGGTGCGCATCGCCCGGCGCTACTTCGTCCGCTCGATCTTCTCGCAGTCGAACGTGGCCTGGACGTCCAGATGGCCCGAGTTCTCGACGCCGATCGTGTTGACCGTCAGGCCCGTGATGACGGCCTTCGTGAGGTTCCACGTCGCGACCGCGGCGTTCGCCGCGTTGAACAGGGTGAGCGTGCCGTCCTTCATCTGGCCTTCCACGCCCTTGTCGACGACGGTCGCGATCCACTGGTCGAGGCCGAGGTCGTTGGTCGCGCCCGACGAGCACGTGATCGTGCCGTACTCGACCGAGCTGGCGGTGCGCAGGCGCTGCGTCTGGCCCATCGCGTCGGTCGTCGCCGAGGTGTGCAGCGGGACGCTGACCGATACGCCCTGGACGTCCTTGAACTGCGCGTTGATGCCGGGGAACTGGAGGTCGAAATACTTCGCGTCCAGCGGTACTGGAGGTACTGCCATGTTCTTGGTCCTCTCTCTTCGTTCTCAGATGACCGGTGCCGGAGCGGCTACTCGCCGCCCTCGTCGCCGCCGCCGTCGCCGCCGTCGACGAACTGGCTCAGGCGGAAGATCACGAACTCGGCCGGCTTGACCGGGCTGATGCCGACCTCGCAGATGACCTGGCCGGCGTCGATGACCTCGGGCGGGTTCGTCTCGGAGTCGCACTTCACGAAGAACGCCTGCTCGGGGGAGGTGCCGAAGAGGGCCCCGCCGCGCCAGAGGTTCGTCAGGAAGTTGCCGACCGACGCGCGCAGCTTCAGCCACAGGCGCTCGTCGTTGGGCTCGAAGACCGACCACTGCGTCCCCTCCATGAGCGTCTGGGAGACGAAGTTGAACAGCCGTCGCACGTTGATGTAGCGCCACTCCGGGTCGCTGGACAGCGTGCGCGCGCCCCAGATCCGGATCCCCCGCCCGCTGAACGCGCGGATGCAGTTGATCCCGAGCCGGTTGAGCTCGCCCTGCTCGACCGACGTGAGCTGGAAGCCCAGCGCCGTCGCGCCCATCACGACCTCGTTGGCCGGCGCCTTGTGGACGCCGCGCTGGTCGTCGGACCGTGCCCACACGCCGGCGACGTGGCCCGACGGCGGCACCATGATCGGGCGCTTGGTCAGCGGGTCGATGACCTCGATCCACGGCCAGTACAGCGTGGCCATCTTCGAGTCGTAGCCGGCGGTGTCCTTGCGCCACTCGAGGATCTCCTGCGGGATGAGGTCGGGCGGCGTGTCGAGGATGCACATGCGGTCGCCGAGCGACTCGCAGTGGGAGATGAGCTTGCCCTGGGCGTCGCGGAACATGACGTCGTCGCCGTTGAGCAGGTTGACCGCGTCGGGCATGCAGACGATCGAGACCTCGTCGATCGCGACGAGCCCGCCCAGGCCCTGGCGCCGGGCGGAGTCGCCCTCGAAGTCGCCGGAGCTGATGTCCGCCTTCTCGGGCGCGGCCGCGGCGAGCGCGTACTTGCCGGGCTTCGGGCCCCGCTGCGCGTCGGGTAGCGATGCGCCCGTCTCCTCGATCTTGATGAGCTTGGAGGCCGAGTTGACCTTCGTCGCGATGTTCGTGCGGCCCTTCTTGAGCGTGAGGCCCTCGTGCTCCTCCTTGACGTCGCCCGCCGTGACGACGATGCGATACGTCTTGTCCTCGGGCTTGGGCTCGTCGGCGCCCTGCGCCGCCGGCTCCTCTGCGACCTCGACGGTCACCGGGCCCTCGATGCCCTTGCGCGCGACGGCGTTGAACGTCTCCACGCTCGTGTCGCCCGCGGCGGGCAGGGCGGCGCGCACGGGTGCGCCGCCGTCGTCGCCGGCACCCACGCGGATGACCCAGCACAGCGTGCCGCCGTTCTGGAAGAAGCCGTACACGGAGTGCGCCAGGTAGGCGTCCTGCATGAACGGGCCGGCGTCCGGATTGCCCGGGTCGCCGAACATGTTGGCGAACTGGCTCCAGTTCGCGATCCGCATCGGGGTGTTGACCGGGCCACCTGGGGCAAGGCCGACGAACGCCGCGACGGAGGTGCTGACGCCCTCGAGCGGCTTCTGTGCTGCGGGAATCTCCTCGACATACACGCCGGGGGTCAGATACGTCGTGGGCATCGGGCTCCTTCTCTCCTGGCTGGCGGACGATCGTTCGGCGGCGGCCCCGAAGAGCCACCGGGCCCACTCTCGTGGGCGGCCGACCCGGCGAAAAGTGCCAGCCGGGCGAACGTTCGGGCAGATCGCCGGAGGCCGGGCGCGGCGGCCGCGCGGGCGGCGTTCAGTCGGCGGCGCTGCGCGCCCGCGCCGGAAGCGTCACGTCCAGCGGCGCACCGGGGACGTCGACCGCGGCCGTCGTCTCGCGCCCCTCCCGGTCGCGCACGCGAACCTCGTGCTCGCCGGACGGGATCCGCGTCAGGCGGAAGCGCCCGTCGCCGTCGCTCGTGGCCAGGCGCCCGAGCCCCGGCAGCGCGACCCAGGCGTCGGGCACCGGCTCGCCGTCGTCGTCGCGCACCATCCCGCCGACGTTCGACATCTCCTGCACGCCCGCGCGCGCGGCGTCGGCGAGCGACGTGCGCACCGTCGAGGCGCGCACGTCGGGGCCGCGCTGCACGACCGTGCCGCTCTCGACCGCCAGCGTCACGACGTAGTCCAGCGCCGGCTTGTAGACGCCGCCGACCGAGCGCCAGAAGTCGGCGCGCTGCTCGGGGCGCTGCTCGCCGACGGAGGCGAGGATCGAGAACCGCTGCGAGCCGCCGTCGAAGCGGCTGCCGAGGTGGCCGTCGAGGACGGGGTGGGCGAACAGCACGCCCAGCACCTGCGACAGCAGCCGGTGCTCGTCGGCGACGGCCTTGGACCAGGTCGTGACGGCGAAGATGCAGTCCACCCGCATCGACGGCGGCCGCTCGAACGCGCGGCCGGCGGAGCGGCCGGCGTCGGGTCCGCTCTGGCCCGGCTTCACCGAGCGGCGGATGTCGCAGAGAAAGAGGTTGACCGTCGGCCGCGTGAGCTGGCTGGACCACTCCTTCGACGGCGTGTCGAAGACGACGTCGACGTCGTCGAAGCCGTGGCGGCGCAGCTGGGCGAGCAGCAGCTCGCGCAGCCCCGCGTCGACGTCGGCGATCATCGTGTTGACCGGAACGTCGATCGTCGTCGTCATGGGTGCGCCCTTCCGTTGCGGACGAGCGCGTGGTAGCGCTCGAAGTCGGCTGCGAGCGTCAGGCGCCCGAGCTTTGCGTACTCCATCGCGACGCCGCGCACGAGCTGCTCCATGCCGATCGCGACGCCGTCCTGCGCGGCGAGCACCGCGCCCGCGATCGCGGCGTTGCGGATGCCGCCGCCGGACAGCTCGAAGCGCTCGGCGAGGAAGTCCAGCTCGACGTCGTCGCCGAGCGGCGCCTGCTCGGGCAGCAGCAGCCGCCACAGTCGCAGGCGGTGCTCGGCCGTCGGGAACGGGAACTCGACGACCGCGTCCATCCTGCGCAAGAACGCGTCGTCGATGTTCGCGCGCATGTTCGTCGCGAGGATGACCGGCCCGTCGTGGTTCTCGATCGCCTGCAGGAGGTAGGCGGTCTGCAGGTTCGCGTAGCGGTCGTGGGAGTCCTGGACGTCGCTGCGGCGCCCGAAGACGGCATCGGCCTCGTCGAAGAACAGCACCGCGTTGGCGCCCTGGGCGGCGGCGAACACCCGGTCGAGGTTCTTCTCGGTCTCGCCCAGCCATTTCGAGACGACCGTCGCGAGGTCGACCCGGAACAGCTCGAGCCCCAGCTCCGCGGCGAGCACCCGCGCGGCCAGCGTCTTGCCCGTGCCCGAGTCGCCGGCGAACATCGCCACGAGTCCCTGCGCCCGGCCGGCGCGGCGGCCGAAGCCCCACTCGTCCAGGACGAGGTCGCGGTGATGCAGGAAGGCGGCGAGCGAGTGCAGCATCGTCATCTGGCGGCCGGGCAGCACGAGGTCCTCCCAGCCGATGTCGGCCGCCATCGCGATCGCAAGATCGCCGACGGCCGACGCGGAGGCGGCGCGCGCGCCCGTCTCGACGTCGGCCGGCGTGATCACATCCCGCCCGGCGGCGGTCGCGATCGTGCCCGCCACCCAGGCCCCGTCGGCGATCTGCGCGGCGGGCAGGCGGTGCGTCGAGCTGACCGCCGGCGCGACCTCGGCGCCGCCGAGCGCCGCCGACCAGATCGTGGCGCGCTCGTTCGCCGTCGGCAGGCCGACGGTCACCGCGATCGCGGTGAGGTCCTCGAGCGCGGTCAGCTCGTCGGCGCCGCGCAGGCACAGCACCGCGCCGGGGACGAGCGCGAGCCGGTCGGGCACGAGGCTGCGGTCGGCCGGCGCCACGCCGCCGAGCCGGTCGACGACGAGCACGCGGTGCTCGAGCGCCGCGGCGAGCACGGCATCCCTCGCGACCTCGGCGTCGGCGAGCTCCGCGCAGCCGATGCAGACGAGGCCGCGGCCGGCGGCGTACGCCACCGCGAGCGCGGCGTCGGGACCGTGGACGGCGACCGGCGGGCGCAGCGCGCCATCCTCGGCGAGCAGCGCCGCGATGCGCTCGACGGTCTCGCCGCGCCCGAACGGCAGGCTCGGGGGGCTGACGCGGCGCAGCCGCCCGCCGCGCGTCGGCTCGTCGATCGCGGCTCCCAGCAGGATCGCCGCCAGGCGGTCGGCGAGCACGAGCGGGCGGTCGGCGAGCGCGGTCCCGTCCGGTGCCGGGGGCAGCCGCACGGCGCCGCGGCCGCGCAGGCGCTCGTGCGGCCCGAGCGCCCAGAGCACGTCGGCGACGGACACGCCGGGCCCCGCGAGCAGCCGCGCGACGCCGCGCGGCGTCGCCGCGCCGCCGGGGGCGGCCGGAGCGAGCCCGCCGACCGCGGCGGCGAGCTCGGGCGACAGGTCGTGCAGGGCGACCGCGGCGAGCACGGCTCGCTCGAGGTCGTCGAGCGCGAGCCGCTCGGCGACCGTCTCGAAGCGCTCCTCGGCCGCCCCGCCGGCGCCGTCGGCGCCGAGGCTGAGGTCGAGGTCGTCGAGCTTGGCGTCCGTGCCGAGCAGCGCGGCGGCGCGTGCGGCGACCGCTGCGAGCGAGACGCCGCCGGGCGCGAGCTCGGGCGCGCGGTCAGCGGTCATCGACGGTTTGACCCAGGCGCGGCACGTGCATGCTCAGATCACAGCGCGCCCGACCACCTCGCCACAAGGGACGGACGGGCGCACGATCGGGCATGGACAGCAGGAGCGTCCGCGCGGAGAATGCCTCAAATGACGAGCAAGACCGGCTCGACGAACGGCACCAACGGAGCGGTGCACTCGCTCCCGCTGGCGGAGCGGCGGATCCGCTCGCTGGCGAGCTCGATCGGGGGCTTCGCCGGTCTCGGGCCGGGCGGCCCCGTCGACCGGGCGCTGCGCTGCACGTCGTTCGAGGAGTTCGCCGCGGCGTACGCCGATCCGAAGAGCCCCGCCGCGGGAGCCTTCCTGCCCGATGCCAAGCTCGCCCACTGCGTGCGCGGCTTCTTTCGCAACGGCGGTCGCATCTGCTGGGTCGTGCGCGTCGACGGCGCGCCCGGGGCCAGCGAGGTGTCGGCGCACGTCGATGCGCTGCGGCTGCTGGAGGACCTCGACGAGCCGACGCTCATCGCGGCGCCCGACGCGTACGCGACGGCGACCGGCGCCGACGGCGCGGCAGCGGTGCAGCGCGCGCTCGTGGCGGGCTGCGAGCGCGTCGTGGGGCGCTTCGCGCTCGTCGATCCGCCGCGCCGGCTCGACACCGCCGGCGCGCTGCAGTGGCGCACGGCCTCGCCGCTGGACAGCGCGGTCGCCGCGTCGTATCACCCCTGGGTCGAGGTCGGCGACCCGTGCTCGGGCTGCACGATCGCGGTTCCCCCCTGCGGTCATGCGGCGGGGATGCTCGCGCGGGTCGACGCGCGGCAGGGCATGCACCGCGCGCCCACCGCCGAGCCGCTGCTTGCGACGGACGGTCCGGCGAGCGAGCTCACCGCGGCCGAGCAGCACCGGCTCAACCGCGCCGGCCTGAACTGCCTGCGCGCCTGGCCCGGGCCCGAGCTTCGCGCCTGGGGCGCCTGCACGCTCGCCAGCGATCCCGAGCGCCGCTACCTGCATCACCAGCGGATCGTCGGCCACCTCACCGCGTCGGTCGCAGAGGGCACCCGCTGGGCCGCCGAGCAGGAGCACGACGAGCGTCTCTACGAGCAGCTGCGGGCCACCGTCACCGCGTTCTTGGCCGCCGAATGGCGCGGCGGCCTGCTGCAGGGCGAGACACGCTCGCAGGCCTTCGCGGTGCGCTGCGACGACGAGCTCAACGCCGCCGCCGCCCACGCTCCGGGTGAGGTCATCGTCGAGATCGGCCTGGCCGTGCGGCGCGCCGGCGAGTTCCGGGTCATGCGCATCGCCCACGGCACACCACAAACTTGACAGGACTCCGGGGGCGCGAGAGGGTCACATACGTCCGGGTTGCACGACGGGACCAGAGAACGATGAAGGGTGCAGAATGAGCGTCACCGACGTCATGGTGCTGGAGGCACACGCAGTGTTTCGGCAGGGTCTCGTCTGTTGTCTGGACGGCTTCGACGGCATCGGGCGCGTCGAGTCGGCCGCGACGGTCGCGGAGGCGTGGTCGCACCCGGCGCTCGGCGAGGCCCACGTCGTGCTCGTCGACGCGGGGCTCGAGGGCGCCGCCGAGTTCGTCGAGAGCGTGCTGCAGTTCACCGACACCCGCGTCGTGGCGCTCGCCGCCAAGAGCGAGGCCGAGCGCCTGCGGACGATGGTCGACGCCGGCGCCGTGGCCGCGCTCGTGCGCGAGGGCCTGACGGTCGAGCGTCTCGGTCTCAGCCTGCGCGCGGTCGCGGCCGGCGCGACGACGATGCTCGCGACGTATCCGTCCGGCGTCCCCGCCGCGTCCGCCGCCCCACCCCCCGAGCTCACCGACCGCGAGCAGCAGGTCCTGGCGCTCGTCGCCGACGGCCTGCCCACGCGCGAGATCGGCGACGAGCTGCACTACAGCGAGCGAACCGTCAAGAAGGTGCTCGGCGACGTCGTCGTCAAGCTCGGGGCGCGCAGCCGCTCGCAGGCGATCGCGCGCGCCGTTCGCCACGGCATCATCTGAGCGCCGCCGCCCGGGCCGCCTACTCGTCGCCGGCGGGGCAGCGGCGCGGCGCGCTCTTGCCCAGCGGCAGGCACAGGCGCTGGTCGCGCACCGAGCCGGCCGAGCGGATCGTGAAGCGGCGGACCCGGCCGTTGAAGTCCGGCGCCGTGATCCGCAGCTCGATCCGCGTGCCGGGCGGTAGGCGCCGGTTGCGGAAGAAGGACAGCAGCGCGACGTTGCCGGCGCGGCTGGGCCGCTTCGTGCGGCGCGTGAACGGGCAGCGGCGCGGATAGCGCTTGGTCGTCTTGCACGTGACCTGGACGCGCGCGCCGGACTCCAGCCCGCCGATCGTGAGCCGCCGGATCTTGCGCCCGCTGCGCCGGGCGGCCGTGAACTTCGCGCCCAGGGTGTACTCGATGTACGGGATCGGCTGGTCGAAGCCGTCGCAGTCCTGGTCGATGCCGTCGTTGGGGACGTCCGTGGCGCCGGGGCGCCGGGTCGGGTCGGCGTCGTCGCAGTCGAAGCCCTCGACGAAGCCGTCGCCGTCGGCGTCGACCGGGATCGGGACGTCGCCGCGCCGGGAGTACTCGCAGCCGGCGACCTGGTCGACGGTGTCGACCTGCGCGTCGTCGTCGGGGCTGGCGCCGCAGTCGACGATGTCGATCCCACCGTCGAACGCGTCGATCGAGTCGTCGTCGTCGCCCCCGAACAGCTGGTCGAACCCGGGTCCTCCGCTGATGACGTCGCGGTTGTCGCCGCCGTAGACGATGTCGTTGCCGGCAAGCCCGGCGAGCGTGTTCAGCCCGGGGCCGCCGATGAGCACGTTGGCGCCGGCATCGCCGGTCAGCGTGTCGTTGCTGGCGCCGCCGGTGACCGACTCGACGCCGGTCAGGGTGTCGTTCTCTCCGGCGGCGCCGTTGCCCGCCGGCACGCCGAGGTTCACCGTCACCGGCTCGCTCGGACCGCGCTCGTCGTATGTCGTGGTGTCGGTGCCGGCGCCGCCGGCGATCGAGTCCGTGCCGCGCCCCCCGCGCAGGAGGTCGTTGCCGTCCTGCCCGTCGATCGAATCGTTGCCGTCGCCGGCGTCGACCGAGTCCGCGCCGGCGCCGAGCGCGAAGCTCTCGTTCGCCGGGGTGCCGGTGACGGCGTCGTTGCCGGCGCCGGTCAGGACCGTCGAGAACCGGCTCAGAAGATCGCTGCCGGCGGCCCAGACGGCGGTGCCGGCCGACAGATCGAGCGTGATCGCGCTCGTCTCGTTCTCGTAGCTGATCGTGTTCGAGCCGGGCCCGCCGTCGAGCACGTCGCTGCCTCCGCGGCCTTGGATCTTGTCGTCGCCGTCGCCTCCGAAGAGCACCTCGGCACCGGTGAAGCCGAGGATCGTGTCGTTGCCTCGGCCGCCCTCGAGCTGCTCGAAGCCGGTGTGCATGAACGCGCCGAGCTGGACGCCGGCGGCGCTGGAGGTCAGGGTCAGCGGAGCGCTCGCGAGGTCGAAGCTCAGCCGGTCGACATCGCCGGCGCCGGCGCCGCCGTCGGACGCCTTGTCGAGCGCGCCGCTGGGCTTGACGACGTCGCTGCCGGCTCCGCCGACGAGCGTGCCGGCGCCCATCAGGGTGTCGTCGCCGGCGCCGCCCTGCATCGTGAGATTCGGCGCCGCCGACGAGGCGACGTCGTTGCCGGCGCCGAGGTCGAGCGTGTTGGTGATCGTCGGGAGGTTGCTGCGGATGTCGTAGCGGTCGTTGCCGGCGTCGGGGGCGACGAGCTCGATCTGCTTGACGTTGTCGCTCACGGTGACCGTGTCGTCGCCGGCGCCGGGGTCCAGCGAGAGCAGGTCGATCGACGCCGGGTCGGGCCCGTCGACGACGATCGCGTCGCTCTCGGGACCACCGTGGGCGACGAGCTTCTGCGTGGCGACGTCCTTGACGGCGATCTGGACGATCGCGCCCTGCAAGGACAGCTCCTGATCGAGCTGCGTCGCGGGGCAGGTCGTCCATCCGGCGCTGCTAACGCACGGCCCGGCGTCCGCGGCGGCCGGCGTGAAGCGCACCTTCGTCGGGTCGCCCGGCTCGGGCGCGACCTGGACGGCGAGCGTGGACCCGCCGTTGGCCGGCGTCGCGGCGAGCTTGCCGGGGCCGCCCGAGACGAGCTTGTAGGGCGGACCGACGGCGGCGGTCGCGGGCGCCGGCGCGACGAGCGTCGCGAGCGCGGCGGCGAGCGCGAGGGCGGCGAGGACGACGGCGCGCGGGATCATCGGCAGATCACCGGAGTCGACGAGCCGGGCGGCAGGCAGCGATAGCGCGGCGTCGGGCTGCGCCGGTTGGCCCGCATCCGGAACATGACCGAGCGCCCGATCGTCCGCGGCGCGGTGATGCGCACCTCGATCCTCGTGCCCGGCGACAGCGGCCGGTCGCCGAAGTAGCCGCGCACCGACACCTTCGCGCGCTTGCTCGTGAGCGTGCGCGTCCGCTTGGCGAACACGCAGCGCGGCGACTTGGTCGACTTGCACGTCACCTCGATCCGCGAGCCGGCGGGCACCTTGCGCAGCTCCAGGACGAGCAGCCGGTTGCCGCGCTTGACCTTCGTGAAGCCGAAGCGGAAGTCGGTCGTCACCCGCGGGAAGGGGGCGTCGACGCCGTCGCAGTTCTCGTCGATGCCGTTGCCGGGCGTCTCGGGCGCCCCGGGACGGATCTTCGGGTCGCGATCGTTGCAGTCCAGCAGGGCGAACACGCCGTCGCGGTCGCGGTCGCGCGGCCGCGGGTCCAGCGTGAAGGCGGGCGGGACGTACCCGAGCAGGGTCGCCTGCTCGCAATCGGCCAGCGGGAAGTAGTCGGCGACGTCGTAGTCGGCGACGTCGGTGCCCGGGCCGCAGCGCACGTTGTCGACGAGTCCGTCGTAGACGCTGACGGTGTCGTCGCCGGGCCCGGCGTCGACGGCGTCGTTGCCGGCGCCGGCGTCGATGCTGTCGTCGCCGTCCTCGCCGAGCAGCTGGTCGTTGCCCCCCGCCCCGATCAGCCGGTCGGGCCCGAGCCCGCCGACGAGTCGATCGTCGGCGGGGCCGCCCGTGAGCACGTCCGCTCCGCCGGCGCCGTCCAGCTCGCCGGCCCCGGCCCCGATGCTCAGCGTGTCGTCGCCGGGGCCGCCGGCGAGCTTCTCGAAGCGTGCCATCGTGTCGAACTCGCCGGGACCGCCGCCGGTGGCGTTGAGGATCGCGCTGACGTCCTCGCCGGGCAGGCGATCGGCGTAGGAGACGGTGTCCAACTCGCCCGCAACCGGCCCGGCGACGGGATCCGGTCCGCCGTCGAGGACGTCGTCGCCGCCGCCGCCCAGCACGGTGTCGTCGCCGCGTCCGCCCTGCAGCAGGTTGGGGGCGCCGTCGCCGGCGAGTCGGTCGTCGCCCGCGCCGCCGGTGACGTCCTCGACGCCGACGACGTTGTCGCCCTCCGTCGTGCCCGGGATGGCGCCGCCCGTCCCGTCGTTGGGCTGACCGTCGAGCGTGACGTCGACCGGCTCGGCGAGCGTCTTGTCCGCGTAGGACGCCTCGTCGACGCCGGGGCCGCCCGCGAGCACGTCGCCGCCGCCGCGACCGGTCAGGCGGTCGTTGCCGCCGGCGCCGTCCAGCACGTTGTCGGCGCCGTCGCCGGCGAGGACGTCGGCGGCGCCCGAGCCGGTGACGTGCTCGATGCCGGCGAGGCCCTGCGGGGCTCCGCCGACCGTCGCGGCCGCGGCCGGGGCGGGGGCCGCGAGGTCGACCTGCACGCCGGCGGGTGCCGGGAGGTCCTCGTAGCTGACCGTGTCGCCGCGTCCGCCGTCGCTGCCGCCGGTGCTCGTGCCCGTGCCGCCGGCGGGGCGCAGGATGTCGTCGCCCGGACCGCCGTCGAGGTCGTTGGCGCCGGGATCGCCGATCAGCGTGTCGTCCCCGGCGCCGCCGGTCAGGTTCTCGACGTCGACGAGGACGTCGCTCTCCGGCGTGCCGACCTGCCCGCCGCTGCCGGCGGCCAGCGAGGCGAGCACGTCCTGCCCGGCGAGGCGATCGGCGTACGTCACGCGATCGGCGCCCGCGCGGCCGTCGAGCCGGTTGCTCGCGCCGTCGCCCGCCAGGACGTCGTCGCCGGGGCTGCCGGTCACGTTCTCGAGCGTCGCGAGCGACTGGACCGCGGGGGGCGGGAAGCCCGAGTGGACGGTGGCGACGCCGGTCGCGAGGCTCGCGTCGACCGAGAAGCCGGGCGGGACCGCCGGCAGGTCCTCGTAGCTGACCGTGTCGCCGGCGGAGCCATGTGCTCCGCCGAGCGTCCCGTGGCTGCCGCCGGCGTTGGCGCCGGCGCCCGCGCCCGGGAGCAGCAGGTCGTCGCCGGGACCGCCGTCGAGCGCGTTTGCCCCGCCGTCGCCGCCGAGCGTGTCGTCGCCGCCGCCGCCGGTCAGGTTCTCGATGCCGGCGATGCTCTGCGCGAGGCCGCCGGGACCGGTCGCGGTGCCGGCCACGAGGCTCGCCACGACCTCGATCGTGAGGTCCTCGTAGCTCAGCGTGTCGCCGCCGTCGCCGTGCGCGCCGGCGGGCGTGCCGTGCGTCCCGCCGACGTTCGCTCCCGGGCCTGCGAGCGGGCGCAGGACGTCGTCGCCGGGGCCGCCGTCGAGCCGGTTGGCGGTGGGATCGCCGATCAGCGTGTCGTCGCCGTCGCCGCCGGTCAGGTTCTCGACGGTCGCGAGCGTCTGGGCGATCCCCGCGCCGCTCGCCGTGCCCGCCAGCAGGCTCGCGACGACGTCGACGGGGACGTCCTCGTAGCTGACCGTGTCGCCGAGCGGGCCGTCGGCACCGCCGCTGGTGGAGCCGGCGCCGAGGCCCGGCACGAGCAGGTCGTCGCCGCCGTCGCCCGTGATGACGTCGCCGCCGGCACGGCCGCGCAGGATGTTCGGACCGCCGTTGCCGGCGAGCGTGTCGCCGGCGTCGCCACCGGTCGCGTTCTCGATCCCCGCCAGCGTCTGCGCGACGCCGACGCCGGCCGCCGTCCCGGCGGCGAGGTCCACGCTCACGGCGGTCGCGAGGTCCTCGTAGCTCACCGTGTCGCCGTCGGCGCCGTGGGCGCCGCCCGGGGTTCCGTCGAGGCCGCCGACGTCGCTGCCGCCGCCTTCGCGCGGACGCAGCAGGTCGTCGCCGCCGCGGCCGTCGAGGTCGTTGGGGCCCGCGTCGCCGACGAGCGTGTCGTCGGCCGCCCCGCCGACGAGGTTCTCGACGCCGACGAGCGTCTGCAGCGGTCCCCCGACGGTCGCCGTGC
This sequence comes from uncultured Solirubrobacteraceae bacterium, assembly GCA_963722455.1. Lineage (GTDB taxonomy): Bacteria > Actinomycetota > Thermoleophilia > Solirubrobacterales > Solirubrobacteraceae > CADCVQ01. Next base: position 218,053 of record CAVRMD010000001.1, on the reverse strand, counting down.
CGGCGCCGAGATCGGCGGTCACCTCGACCGCGACGTCCTCGTAGCTGACGGTGTCACCGGCCGGGCCGCTCGCGCCGCCGTCGTTCGCGCCGGCCCCGAGGCCCGGGTACAGCACGTCGTCGTCGCCTCCGCCGGCGAGCGTGTCGGCTCCGACGAGGCCGCGCAGGACGTTCGGTCCGCCGTCGCCGGTCAGCACGTCGTCGCCGGCGCCGCCGGTCAGGTTCTCGATCCCCGCGAACACGTCGCTCTCCCCCGGCTGGCCGCCGGACAGCGTCAACAGCGAGGCGGTCACGTCGTTGCCGGCGGTGCGATCGGCGTAGGAGACGAGGTCCACGCCGGGGCCGCCGTCGAGCGTGTTGTCGCCACCGTCGCCGGTCAGCTCGTCGTTGCCGGAGCTCGCGACGACGTGCTCGACGGCCGTCACGGTCTGGGCGCTCCCGAGCACGGTCGCCGACCCGCCGGCGAGGCTGACGACGATCGTCAGGGCGGGCGGCGGCGCCGCCGGCACGTCGGCGAACGTGATCGTGTCGGCGCCGGCCCCGCCATCCGTCGAGCCGGCCCCGGTCCCCGGCGCCAGCAGGTCCGCGTCGCCCAGGCCGCTCAGCGCGTCGGCTCCGGCGCCGCCGCGCAGGACGTTCGGACCGCCGTCGCCGGTCAGGCTGTCGTCCAGGCCGGTGCCGGTGAGGTTCTCGACGGTCCCAAGCGACTGGCTCAGACCCGACCCCGTGGCGGTGCCGGCCAAAAGATCGGCGGTCACCGCGACGGCGAGGCCCTCGAAGCTGACCGTGTCGCCGCCGGCGCCGTGCGCGCCGCCGATCGTCCCGTGGGGGCCGCCGACGTTGCTGCCGCCGCCCGCGTCGGGCTGCAGGAGGTCGTCGCCGCCCGCGCCGTCGAGCACGTTGGCTCCCGGCGTGCCGGTCAGCGTGTCGTCGCCGCCGCCGCCGGTGAGGTTCTCGACCGCCGTGTAGAGGTCGTTCTCGGGGAGGCCGATCTGGCCCCCCGCGCCGGTGGCGAGCGAGGCGATGACGTCCTGGCCGATGAGCCGGTCGCCGTAGGAGACGGTGTCGACCGAGCCGCGGCCGTCGAAGCGGTTGCTCGACGTGTCGCCGACGAGGGTGTCGGGGCCGCTGCCGCCGGTCAGGTTCTCGACGGCGGTCAGCGACTGCAGCAGTCCGCCCGTGCCGGTCGCGGTTCCGGCCGGGGCGCTGATGTCGACGACGACGCCGACGGCGACGTCCTCGTAGCTGACGGTGTCGCCGGCGTCGCCGTGCGCCCCGCCGGGGGTGCCGTTGGTGCCGCCGGCGTTGGACCCGCCGCCGCCGCCCGGGCGCAGCAGGTCGTCGCCGCCCGCGCCGTCGAGGAGGTTGGCGGCGCCGTCGCCGACCAGGGTGTCGTCGGCCGGGCCGCCGGTCAGGTTCTCGATCGTGGCGAGCGTCTGCGCGATCCCGGTCCCCGACGCGGTGCCCGCCACCAGGTCCGCCGTCACCTCGACCGCGACGTCCTCGTAGCTGACGGTGTCACCCTGGTCGCCATGCGCGCCGGCGGGCGTCCCATGCGTCCCGCCGACGTTTGACCCGCCGCCGGCGCCCGGGCGCAGGAGGTCGTCGCCGCCCGCGCCGTCGAGGTTGTTGGCGCCGCCGTTGCCGACGAGCGTGTCGTCGGCCGGGCCACCGGTCAGGTTCTCGACCGTCGCGAGCGTCTGCGACAGACCACCGGCGCCGGTCGCGGTGCCCGCTACCAGATCCGCCGTCACCTCGACCGCGACGTCCTCGTAGCTGACCGTGTCACCGCCGTCGCCGTGCGCGCCACCCGCGGTCCCGTGCGTCCCACCGACGTTTGACCCGCCGCCTCCCGCCGGGCGCAGCAGGTCGTCGCCGCCCGCGCCGTCGAGCACGTTGGCGCCGCCATCGCCGACCAGGGTGTCGTCGGCCGGGCCGCCGGTCAGGTTCTCGACCGTCGCGAGGCTCTGCGCGATGCCGGTACCCGTCGCGGTGCCCGCCACCAGATCCGCCGTCACCTCGACCGCGGCGTCCTCGTAGCTGACCGTGTCACCGCTATCGCCGTGCGCGCCACCCGCGGTCCCATGCGTCCCACCCACGTTTGACCCGCCGCCGGCGCCCGGGCGCAGCAGGTCGTCGCCGCCCGCCCCGTCGAGCACGTTCGCGGCGCCGTTGCCGACCAGGGTGTCGTCGGCCGGGCCGCCGGTCAGGTTCTCCACCGTCGCGAGGCTCTGCGCGATGCCGGTCCCCGAGGCGGTGCCCGCCACCAGATCCGCCGTCACCTCGACCGCGACGTCCTCGAAGCTGACGCTGTCACCGCCGTCGCCGTGCGCGCCACCCGCGGTCCCATGCGTCCCACCCACGTTTGACCCGCCGCCACCCGCCGGACGCAGCAGATCGTCGCCGCCAGCGCCGTCGAGCACGTTCGCGGCGCCGTTGCCGACCAGGGTGTCGTCGGCCGGGCCACCGGTCAGGTTCTCGATCGTCGCGAGCGTCTGCGCGATCCCGGTCCCCGAGGCGGTGCCCGCCACGAGGTCCGCCGTCACCTCGACCGCGACGTCCTCGTAGCTGACGCTGTCACCGCTATCGCCGTGCGCGCCACCCGCGGTCCCGTGCGTCCCACCCACGTTTGACCCGCCGCCGCCCGCCGGACGCAGCAGATCGTCGCCGCCACCGCCGTCGAGGTTGTTGGCGCCGCCGTCACCGACGAGCGTGTCGTCCTCCGGGCCGCCGGTCAGGTTCTCCGCCGAGGCGAGCGTCTGCGACAGACCACCGGCGCCGGTCGCGGTGCCCGCCACCAGATCCGCCGTCACCTCGACCGCGGCGTCCTCGTAGCTGACGGTGTCGCCGCTATCGCCGTGCGCGCCACCCGCGGTCCCATGCGTCCCACCGACGTTTGACCCGCCGCCACCCGCCGGACGCAGCAGGTCGTCGCCGCCCGCGCCGTCGAGCACGTTCGCGCCGCCATCGCCGACGAGCGTGTCGTCGGCCGGGCCGCCGGTCAGGTTCTCGACCGTCGCGAGCGTCTGCGACGACGCCGGTCGCCGGCGCGGTGCCCGCCACCAGATCCGCCGTCACCTCGACCGCGGCGTCCTCGTAGCTGACGCTGTCACCGCCGTCGCCGTGCGCGCCACCCGCGGTCCCGTGCGTCCCACCGACGTTTGACCCGCCGCCGCCCGCCGGACGCAGCAGGTCGTCGCCGCCACCACCGTCGAGCACGTTCGCGCCGCCGTTGCCGACGAGCGTGTCATCGCCGCCGCCGCCGGTCAGGTTCTCCACCGTCGCGAGCGTCTGCGACAGACCACCGGCGCCGGCCGCGGTGCCCGCCACCAGATCCGCCGTCACCTCGACCGCGACGTCCTCGTAGCTGACGCTGTCGCCGCTATCGCCGTGCGCGCCACCCGCGGTCCCATGCGTCCCACCCACGTTCGACCCGCCGCCACCCGCCGGGCGCAGCAGGTCGTCGCCGCCCGCGCCATCGAGGAGGTTGGCGCCACCATTGCCGACGAGCGTGTCGTCCTCCGGGCCGCCGGTCAGGTTCTCGACCGTCGCGAGCGTCTGCGACAGACCACCGGCGCCCGTCGCGGTGCCCGCCACCAGATCCGCCGTCACCTCGACCGCGACGTCCTCGTAGCTGACGCGTGTCACCGCCGTCGCCGTGCGCGCCACCCGCGGTCCCATGCGTCCCACCCACGTTTGACCCGCCGCCACCCGCCGGACGCAGCAGATCGTCGCCGCCACCACCGTCGAGCACGTTCGCGCCGCCATTGCCGACGAGCGTGTCGTCGGCCGGGCCGCCGGTCAGGTTCTCCACCGAGGCGAGCGTCTGCGACAGACCACCGGCGCCGGTCGCGCTGCCCGCAACCAGATCCGCCGTCACCTCGACCGCGACGTCCTCGTAGCTGACGCTGTCACCGGTGTCGCCGTGCGCCCCGCCGGGCGTGCCGTCGGCGCCACCGGCGTTCGACCCGCCGCCACCCGCCGGACGCAGCAGATCATCACCGCCACCACCGTCGAGCACGTTCGCGCCACCGTCACCGACCAGCGTGTCGTCGCCGCCGCCACCGGTCAGGTTCTCGACGTCGGACAACGTCTGCGACAACCCGGCTCCGCTCGCCGAGCCGCCCGGGATGCTCGCCGTCACGTCGATCACGACGTCCTCGAAGCTCACGATGTCGCCGCTGTCGCCGTGCGCGCCACCCGGTGTGCCGTGCGCCCCGCCGAAGCTCGCGCCGCCGCCGCCCCCCGGCCGCAGCAGATCGTCGCCGTCGCCCCCGCGCAGCACGTTGGGACCCGCATCGCCGACGAGGGTGTCGTCGGCGGACCCGCCGGTCAGGTTCTCGATCCCCACGAGGCCCTGCGACAACCCGCCGGCCCCCGTCGCGATGGCGCCGGGCAGGCTCGCCGTCACCTCGACGCCGACGCCGTCGAAGCTCACGATGTCGCCGCCGTCGCCGTTGGCCCCGCCGGGCGTCCCGTCGGCGCCGCCGAGGTTCGCGCCGCCGCCCTCGCCCGGGCGCAGCAGGTCGTCCCCGCCGCCGCCGTCGAGCACGTTGGCGCCGCCGTCGCCGACGAGCTCGTCGTCGCCGCCGCCCCCGGTCAGGTTCTCGATCGAGGTGAACGTGTCCTCGCCGCCGCCGGTGACCGAGGCGATGACCTCGGTCGAGCGCTCGGCGTAGGAGGCCGTGTCGCCGAGCGGCCCCGCGGTCCCGCCCTCGAGCGTGTCGGCCGCCGGCCCGCCCCGCAGGACGTCGTCGCCGCCGTCACCGCGCAGCGTGTCGGCGCCGGCGGCGCCGCGCAGGGTGTCGTCCCCGGAGCCGCCGTTGACCTCGACCGGCTGCGCGCCGCTGGCGGTGAAGTCGTCGTCGCCGCCGCCGAGGTTCGCGACGAGCGTGAAGCCCGGCGCACCGGAGTACGTCACGACGTTGGGGTCGCCGTCGCCGTCGATGACGATGTTCAGCGGGTCGCCGCAGACGTAGGGCGTCCCGTTGACCACGACCTCGGTGGGGCTCGCGACGACCGTCGTGGTCGCGGGCGGGCCGGGACCGATCGTGATCGTGAGGGTCGGGGCCGCGCAGACGACGGTCGCGGCCGCCATGACGTTGCCGGCGCCGCAGAGCGCTAGCGCGGCCCAGGCTCCGAGGGCGCCGGCCAGCAGCGCCGGGCGGCGCATGCGCGTCGCGGCCGTCACCGCTTCACCTCGAAGCGCGGCTCGTCGCCGCCGGGGGCGACGCGCGCCGCCGTGGCGCGGCGGGTCGCATCGAACGCCGGCTCGGTGGCCGACCGCGGGGCGACGGGCTTGACCGCCGCGGCCGGTGGCGCCGCGGCCGGCGAGTCGGGCTTGCTCGCTGCGGCGGAGGCGGCCACGGCGACGGCCGTGCCCGCTCCGAGCGGATCGTCGAAGCCGACGTGCAGATGGTCCTGGTGGTCGCCGTCGGTGAAGTAGCCGGGCGCGTCGATCTCCCACGGCGTCCCGATCTCCGTCGGGCGCACGCCCTCCGGCAGGCGCCCGAGGGCGAGCGCGAGCTGCCGCGCGGCCTCGTTCGTCGGGCTGACCGGCGCCCCGCCGACCGAGCCGATGTCGACCGCGCGCCCGAACGAGTGGTTGGAGACCGTGCCGTTGACGGTGTAGTACGAGTGGCCGGTCTGCACGACGGTGACCGCGATCGGCGTCTGAGCCGCCGCGCCCGCCAGGACGGCGACGACGCGCGGATCGACGCGGCCCGCGAGCAGGTCCGCCCGGGCCCGCTCGTCCAGCGTGACCGCGGCGTCGGCGAGCACCTCGTCGGCGAGCGCGCGGGCGGTCGGATCGCCGTCGGGCAGCCCCTCGCCGCCGACCGTCAGGCCAAGCTCGAACGGCCCGCCGCCGGGGTCGGGCAGCGCGAGCAGCGCGCGGGCCTGCGCCAGCCGCGTCTGGTAGCGCCCGCGGTAGGCCTCGTACGGGCGCTCCACGTCGGCGATCCACGCACCCCACCCCGACGGGTCCACCCCGTACTCCGCGTCGCCGGCCGCCACCCGCGCGGCGCGGACGGCGAGCGCCTGGTCGACGAACCAGCGCAGCTGCAGCTCCGGACGGGCGAGGTAGCCCTCGTAGGGGCCGGCGTCCCAGACGCTGGCGCGCATCTGAAAGAAGCCGACGCTGTCGGCGTGCCCGTAGGGCAGGTTGCGCAGCCCCGACTCGACGAGCGCCGCCATGACCGGCAGCTCGCCGGGCAGCCCGGCCTCGCGGGCGCCGTTGGCCATCCAGTGCGCGACCGCGACGAGCGACGGGTCGTCGTCGGCGACGAGGGGCGGGGCGGCCGGCGCGGTCACGGCGAGCTCGACGTCGGCGACCGGCGCGGCCTCCACGACCGGCTCCTGCGGATCGGGCACCCACAGCGGCTGCGGCGCGGCGCCCGCCGGCGGGCCGTCGAGCTCGCTCTGGGCGAGCACGGCGCCCGGCGGGACGGCGGCCACCGCGAGCACGCTGAGCAGGACCGCGACGACGGGTGGCCGCGACCTCACGAGAGCCCCTTCGGACCGGCGTACGTCAGCGGCTGGTAGGCCGGATGGCGCCCGCCGCTGGAGACCGTCACGGGCTCGCGCGGGCGCTTGGGGTCGACGCGCACGATCTGCCCGACCGGCCGGCCGCAGTCGTCGTCGCTCTGCACGACGGCGAGCTCCTGCCCGTCGGGGCGCCACGCCACCTCGCAGCCTCGCACCGGAAGCGCCTTGGCCGTCCGGTCGCGCAGATCCCAGGCCGGCGCCAGGAGCACCTGGAAGCGCGGCATCCCGCGGTTGGTGACGAGCGCCACGCGCCGGCCCGACGGCGCGTAGGCGGCGGCGATGGCGCCGGCACCGGAGACCGAGGCGTCGGTGGCGAGCACGCCGCGCCAGTCGCGCGGGTCCGTCGAGAACGCCTTGGCGCTGCGGTAGCGCAGGATCCCGAACGTGCCGGGCCTGCCGCGGCGCACGCCGAAGACGAGCAGCTCGCGCCCGTCCGGCCGCCAGGAGATCTGGCGGCCGAGGTCCCAGCGCTTGTCGGCGCTGCAGCGGGGGCGCAGCATCGCCTTGCCGATGCGCGCGAAGCACAGGTCGCCGTCGCCGGCGGTCCGCCGCACGAGCGCCAGCACGTCGCGCGCGGGCGCCGGCGCCAGCGTGGCGACCGCATACCGCGTCTTGCCCTCGTAGATCGTGCGCCCGCTCTCGGCGAGACGGGCGGAGACGAACGACAGCCGCCGGCCGACGCGATAGAGGACGCGGCGGCCGTCCGACGACCAGGACGGCTCGACCGCGTCGCCCTGCGGCGGCGCCGCCTGGCGCAGCGTGCGCCCGCTGCGCGGGTCGAACACGCGCATGATCGAGCCGGTGTCGAAGGCGAGCTGCGGCAGGCCGGCCGAGACGAGCAGGCGCACGCTCGCGCCGCGACCGGCGAGGACCCCGGCCGCTGGCCGGACGCCGACGAGCGTGCCGGGCGGCGCCCGGTCCACGACCCTGATGACCTTCGGCACGAGCCCCGCGGCCGCCACCGCGCGGCCGTACGCGCTCGGGGAGCGCCCGTCGATCGCGGGCACCCTCGACGGCTCGCGGCTGGCGGCGGCGGCGGGCGGCGCGGCGACCGGGCGCTCGGCGGCGCGCGGGCGGCGCACGACGAGCGTCACCGCCGTCCCGCGCGGGACCCGCGCGCGGGCGGCCGGCAGCTGGCTGGCGACGACCCACGACGCGGCCGCGCCGGCGGGCAGGACCGGCCCGCCGGTCAGACCGGCCGCGGCGAGCAGCTTCCCCGCCTGGGCGGAGGTGCGTCCCGCGAGCGCCGGCACGACCGCGCGCCTGGCGGCGACGGCGACGAGCACCGAGACCTGGGTGCCGCGCCGCAGGCGCGTGCCCGGCTCGGGGATCTGGTCGAGGATCGTCCCCGGCGGCGCCTCCCAGACCGTGCGCGAGCGGATGCGCGGGTCGAGCTGCAGGCCGGCGGCCCGCAGCGCGCGCTCGGCGGTGGCCGCGTCCGGCGCGCCGCGGACGGTCGGGGCCGCGACCCGCTGGGAGAGGAGGCTCACGCCGGCGGCGGCCGCCGCCGCGAGCACGAGGACGACCGCCCCGATCCACGGCCCCCGGCTGCGGCGCTGTACGAAGACGAGCTGGCGGGCAACGGACTCGCGCGCGCCCTCGCCGGGCGCGCCCTCGCCGCCCTCGCCGCGCGCGCACACGGCGAGCGTGTGCTGGGTCTCGCCGCGCAGGATGCACCGGCGGCGGGCGCGGACCGCGATCTGCACGGCGCACTGCTGACCGGGGGCCAGCGTGACGTCCGGCGCGTCGACCGCGGCGCGCAGGCGGCGATCCACCCCCGCTTCGTCACCGTCGCCGAGCGAGATGCGCGGCCGGACGGGCGCCGCGCCGACGTTCGTGACGACCGCGCGGTAGCTCGCTCGCCGCCGGCCGGAGGCGATCGTCGGATGGACGTGAAGTTCGAGCGCGGCAAGGGCGATCACCGGCGGCAGCAGGGCGAGCACGCCGGCGCCTGGGAGCGCGGTCCGCGGCTCCTCGAGCGTCGTCATGAAGCCGAAGCTAGATCACCGATCCGCCGAGTCGATGCTCGGCGGGCGAGTCTGCCCGGAAGTCCGGTCGAACGGGTCGTGCGCCCGGACGCCGCTCGGCGCGGCGCGGAGCTGCGGCCGGCGGCGCCACGCCGCTTCTGCTCGAGCGCCGCGCCGGACGCGCGCGCGGCGTAACGGAGCGCCGGCCCGCCAGGACGGGCGCGGATGATTCGCGTCGCAACCCGTGGGTACGCTGCGCGTCAGATGGCGATCACGGCGCTGCCAGCCCTCATCGACGTCCTGGACCGCGTTCGTGACCGCACCCACGCGCTCGTCGAGCCGTTCTCGCACGCCGACCTCGAGCGCGTGCACCACCCGCTCATGAGCCCGCTGGACTGGGACCTCGGCCACATCGCCGCCTACGAGGACCTGTGGCTCGGACACCGTCACGGCGCCGCCGAGCTGCTGCGCCCCGAGCTGGCGGAGATCTACGACGCCTTCGAGACGCCGCGCGCCGTCCGCGGCGACATCCCCTTCCTGCGCGGCCAGGACGTGTTCGACTACCTCGCGGCCGTGCGCGAGCGCACGCGCGAGGTGCTCTGCGACCGCGGGCCGGGCGACGGTACGCTGCTGGAGATGGTCGTGCGCCACGAGGCGCAGCACAACGAGACGATGCGCCAGACGCTGTTTCTCGCCGGGCTTCCCGGCGGTCGACCGACGGGTCGCGCGCGCGACGGCGACGTCGCCGAGGGCTGGATCGACGTCCCCGCCGGCCCGCTCATGCTCGGCGCGACCGCCGCCGGCTTCGCGTACGACAACGAGCGTCCGCGCCATCGCGTCGAGCTGGCGCCGTTTGCGATCGCGCGCCGGCCCGTCACGAACGCCAGCTGGGCGCACTTCTGCGAGGGCGGCGGCTACGAACGCCGCGAGTGGTGGTCCGACGAGGGCTGGGCGTGGAAGGAGGAGTACGACATCACGCACCCGGAGGGCTGGACGGCGGACGGGCGGCCACGCGACGACGACGACCGGCCCGTCCTGCACGTCTCCTGGTTCGAGGCCGACGCCTTCGCACGAGCGCACGGCGCGCGCCTCCCCACCGAAGCGGAGTGGGAGAAGGCGGCGACCTGGACCCAGGAGCCCATCGCACAGATCGGCGAGGCATTCGAATGGACGTCAAGCCGCTTCGGCGGCTACCCCGGCTTCGCCGCCCACCCCTACCGCGAGTACTCCGAGGTGTTCTTCGGCGAGCGCTACCGCGTCCTGCGCGGCTGGTCGTGGGCCTCCGAGGCGCGCACCCGCTCGGTCACCTTCAGAAACTGGGATCTCCCTCAGCGCCGGCAGATCTTCGCCGGCGTGCGACTGACAAAGGACGTGACGTGATGCCGCCCACCGTGAAGGGCACGGTCGAGGTGCACTCCTACCTGGGCCCCGAGGACGAGCGGACGCTCGCCGACGACGCCTTCGACGGGCTCACCCGCCCACTGAAGGAGCTGCCGCCCAAGCACCTCTACGACGCCCGCGGCTCCGAGCTCTTCGACGCGATCTGCGAGCTGCCCGAGTACTACCAGACGCGCACCGAGCGCCTGATCCTCGAGCGCCGCGCGGCCGAGATCGTCGAGCGCACCGGCGCCGTCGAGCTCGTCGAGCTCGGATCGGGCTCGGCGACGAAGACGCGCGTGCTGCTCGACGCGATGGCCGCCGCGGGGACGCTGCGCCGCTACGTCCCCGTCGACGTCAGCGCGACGACGGTGCATGCCGTCGCCGAGCTGTTCAGCGAGGAGTACCCGGCGATGTCGGTCCACGGCGTCGTCGGCGACTTCGAGCGCCACCTGCATCACCTGCCGGCGCCCGCCGGAGCGCGGCTCGTGCCGTTTCTCGGCGGCACGATCGGCAACCTGCCGCCGGGCAGCCGGCGACGGCTGCTGCGCTCGCTCGGCGGGGTCCTGGGGCCCGACGGCCACCTGCTGCTGGGAACCGATCTCGTCAAGGACCCGCGCACGATCGAGGCCGCCTACGACGACAGCGCCGGCGTCACCGCGCAGTTCAACCTCAACATGCTGCACGTCATCAACCGCGAGCTGGGCGCGGACTTCGACGTGGACGCCTTCGAGCACGTCGCCTTCTTCGACCGTGAGCGCGAGTGGATCGAGATGCGCCTGCGCGCGGTGCGGCGCCAGCACGTGCGGATCGCGGAGCTCGACCTCGAGATCGACTTCGCCGCGCGCGAGGAGCTGCGCACGGAGATCAGCGCGAAGTTCACCGAGCGGCGCCTGCGCGCCGACCTCGGCGCGGCCGGCCTGCAGCTGGAGACGATGTTCACCGATCCCGACGGCCTCTACGCGGTCACGCTTGCGAAGGTGAGCGCCCGATGATCGCCAAGCTGGACTTCGTCGCCATCCCCTCACAGGATGCCGAGCGCAGCCGCGCGTTCTACGTCGAGACGCTCGGGCTGCGCCCGGACGAGACCGCCCGCTTCGAGGTGTGGGCCGGAGCGACGTGCCTCGGCATCTGGGAGCCCGAGCGGATGGGCCTCGCGTTCTCGCCGCAGAAGAACGGCCACCTCGCCCTGCACGTCGACGACGTCGCGGCGGCGCGCGCGCAGCTGCAGGCCAAGGGCGTGCAGTTCCCCGCCGACACGCTGGACACCGGCGTGTGTCACATGGCGCTGTTCACCGACCCGGACGGCAACGACCTCATGCTGCATCACCGCTACGCGCCGCCCGGCTGAGCCAAGGGGTAATCGTGCGCGGAAGGTCGCCTTCCGCCGGGTGGTATACCTCCAGTGAACACACACATACGTTCTTTGCACTGCCAATCGGGCATTCGTGGGAGATTTCAGATGACTGCAACAGACTTCTTGGACGAGAAGCGCCGGGAGATCGGCGCGAGGGTGAAGGAGCTCAAGCCGCTGGTGGCCGAGTACGAGCGCCTCTGCGCCGCGGCAGCGGCACTCGACGCCGTCACGACCACCGCAGCGCGCCCGCGGACCGCGCGCGGCTCCGCGCGGCGCGCGCCGTCGAAGTCCTCGCCGCGCACGCGCGGGGCGCGCGGCGCTCCGCGCGGGCGCCCGAAGGGCAGCGGAACCCGCGCAGCGGAGGCGCTGGCGCTCGTCGCGGCGCGCCCCGGCATCACGATCCGCGAGATCGCCGACACGATGGGCATCAAGCACAATTATCTGTACCGCGTCCTCCCCGGGCTCGCCGACGAGGGGCTCGTCGTCAAGGAGGGCAAGGGCTGGAGGGTCCCGAAACCCGCGTAGGGAGTTACCCCTGTCGCGACGACGCGCCCTCGGCAGGCCGAGTTACACTCATGTTGACGACGACGTCCGACGACGCCCCCCTCGCAGCCGAGCACGTCGGCGTCGACCGTGAGACCGGTTGAGCGCGCGCGCGGATCGCTGGCCCGACACGACGATCTCGTTGCTCACCGCGACCGGACGCTCGTCGGGCCCGGGCGCGCGGTGCGCAGACCGCGGCCCGGGCACGGGCGTGGCGTAGGGTTGCGCGCCGATGCGCATCGATCGATCAGCCGCGCTCGTCGTCGGCGGCGCCTCCGGCCTCGGCGCGGCCACCGTGCGGGCGCTGCACGCCCGCGGCGCGCGCGTCGTCGTCGCCGACCTCGACGAGCGGCGCGGCGCGGCGCTCGCGGCCGAGCTCGGCGCGCGGGCGAGCTTCAGCGCGGCCGACGTCACGCGGCCCGACCAGCTCGAGCAGGCGGTCGCGCTCGCCGCGCGGGCGCCGGGCGGCCTGCGGATCTCGGTGCACTGCGCGGGCATCGGCCACGCCGAGCGCGTCGCGCGCTCGCGCGGGCCGCATCGCGCGGAGAGCTTCGAGCAGGTCGTCGGCGTCAACCTCGTCGGCACGTTCCACGCGCTGCGCCTGGCGAGCGCGGCGATGCTCTCAAACGAGCCCGACGCGGGCGGCGAGCGCGGCGTCGTCGTCAACACCGCGTCGATCGCGGCGTACGACGGGCAGATCGGCCAGGTCGCCTACGCGGCCTCCAAGGGCGGCGTCGTCGCCATGACGCTGCCGGCCGCGCGCGACCTGGCGGCGTCGGGCATCCGCGTCTGCGCGATCGCGCCGGGACTCTTCGACACCCCCCTGCTCGCCGGCCTGCCGGCGCAGGCCCGCACCCAGCTCGCCGCCTCGATTCCCTTCCCGCGGCGGCTGGGCGAGCCGTCCGAGTTCGGCGAGCTGGCATGCCACGTCGTCGAGAACGCCATGCTCAACGGCGCGGTGATCAGGCTCGACGGCGCGCTGCGGATGGCGCCGCGCTGAGCCGGGCGCCCGTCGCCGGCGGGCCCGCGGGTCGGCCGGCCGCGGACCGGTCGCCGCGCCGGCATCCCGGTAGGCTCGCCGCCGCATGGCCGACCCCCTGACCGCCGCCGACCGCTCCTCGCTCGCCGCGGAGATCGGGCCGGTCAACATGGCGGTCGGCGGCCTGCTGCTCTTCGAGGACGGGCCCGGGCTGCGGCGCGACGAGGTCCTCGAGCGCGTCGAGGCGCGGCTGCATCTCGTCCCGCGCTACCGCCAGCGCGTGCACAGCACCGCCGCCGGCCTCGGCAACCCGGTCTGGATCGACGACGACGGCTTCGACCTGGGCTGGCACGTGCGCCGCACCGTGCTGCCCGCGCCCGGCGGCGACGCCGAGCTCGCCGCCTTCGTCGGCCAGGAGATGGCGCGCCGGCTGCACCGCTCGCGCCCGCTCTGGGAGCTGACCGTCGTCGAGGGCATGAGCGACGGGCGCGCGGGCCTGTTCGCCAAGATGCACCACGCGCTCGTCGACGGGATCGCCGCGATCGACATCGGCACGGTGCTGCTCGATCCCACGCCCGAGCCGCTCGCGGTCGCGCCGCCCGAGGATGCCTGGGAGCCGCACGCCTACCATCCCGCGCGCCATCTCGCCCGCCTCGCCGCGACGCCGATCGTCCGCGCCCAGAAGCTCGTCCTGGAGGGCGCGACCCGCGCCCTCGCGCCCGACCCGCGCCGCGCGGCGGGCGATCTGCGCAGCGCCACCGAGCTGCTCGCCGCGCTCGCGAAGTCGCGGCCCTCGGCGCCGATGACCCCGCTGAACACGAGCCTGAGCCCCAACCGCCGCTACGCGATCCAGCGCGCCCCGCTGGCCGCGATCAAGCACGCGGGCAAGTCGCGCGGCGCGACCGTCAACGACGCGCTGCTCGCCGCCGTCGCGGGCATGCTGCGGCGCTACCTGCAGCGGGCCGGCGAGCCGGCGACGCGGCCGCTCGTCGCGCTCGTGCCCGTCAGCGTCCGGCGCCCCGGCGAGGAGGGCGGCAACGCGATCTCGACGGTGCTCGTCGACCTCCCGGTCGGCGAGGACGACCCGGCGCGCCGCATCGCGCACGTCCACGCATCGATGCAGGCGATCAAGGAGTCGGCCGCGATCCGCGCGGGCGCGCTGCTCGTCGGCGCGATCGGCTGGGCGCCGCCGCTGGTCTCCGCCGGCCTGGCCCGCGCCACGGGCGGCGTGCGCGCCTTCAACCTCGTCGTCTCCAACGTCCCCGGTCCGCAGCAGCCGTTCTGGCTCAACGGCTGCCGGCTGCTGGCGATCCACCCCGCCGTGCCGCTGAACCCGAGCACGCAGAGCCTGAACGTCGGCATCGTCAGCTACGACGGGACGGTCTGCTTCGGCCTGCTCGCCGACCGCGACCTCGACCCGCCGGTCGAGGTCGCGGCGGCGTGCCTGCGCGAGGCGCTCGACGAGCTGACCGGCTGACGGGCCGTCGCGCCGAGCGAGGTCTGCGTCATCCGGGAGGGCGGCCCGCTCGACGGCCGCGGGGTCGCCGACGTCCGCCAGCCGCCAGGCCGCCAGAGGCGTGGCGTTCATCGGGCTGTTCAACGGCCAGCGGTGCTTTCCGGCGACGCAGCGCAACTGCGTCATCTCCCCGGACCGCGCGCACCGCGAGCAGGGGGAGTCGGCTGCGACCACACGCGCACCGTCCGCGAGCTGCCCGCGGGCATGGACGCAGTCGAGCTGACCTGCGAGCCGCGGCGCGCGCGACGAGGCCGCGCTGCAGCCCGACGCGCTCAATCGCCCCGTCAGGCGGTGAGGCGCTCGACGAGCATCGCCTGGCCCATGCCGCCGGCGACGCACATCGACTCGATGCCGTAGCGCCCGTCGACGGCGTCCAGGCCGTTGAGCAGCGTCGTCATGATCCGCGCGCCGGTCGAGCCGAACGGGTGGCCGAGGGCGATCGCGCCGCCGTTGGGGTTGAGCTTCTCCTCGGCGATGCCGAGCTCGTCGCGGCAGGGCACGATCTGCGCGGCGAACGCCTCGTTGATCTCGACGATGTCGATGTCGTCGATCGACAGGCCGGTCTGCGCGAGCAGCGCCCGGATCGCCGGGATCGGGCCGAGGCCCATGATCTCCGGCCGGATCGCGGCGACCGTCGAGGCGATGATCCGCGCCCGCGGCTTCAGGCCCAGCGCGGCGGCCTTCTCCTCGGACATGACGAGCACGGCGGCGGCGCCGTCGTTGAGCGGGCAGGCGTTGCCCGCCGTGACGGTCCCGTTCTCGGGATCGAAGACCGGGTTCAGCGCGGCGAGCTTCTCCATCGTCGTGCTCGGCCGCGGGCCGTCGTCCTTGCGCAGCTCGCCGCCGTCGGGCAGCGCGACCGCCACGATCTCGCGATCGAAGTGGCCGGACTCCTGGGCCGCGACGGCGCGCATCTGCGACAGCAGCGCCCACTCGTCCTGCGCCTCGCGCGAGACGTTGCAGCGCACGGCGACCTTCTCGGCGGTCAGGCCCATCGGGATGTAGACGTCGTACGCCGAGCCCTCCGAGCCGTCGAGCCGCGGATGCTTGGCCTCGTCGGGGATGCCCGCGCCGAGCCCGGCGCGCGAGACGGCCTCGACGCCGGCGGCGATGTACTGGTCGCCCTCGCCGGCCCTGATCGCGTGAAACGCCATGCGCAGCGTCTGCAGCGAGGAGGCGCAGAAGCGGTTGACGGTGCAGGCGGGGACGTGATGGTCCAGGCCGGCGACGAGCGACGCGTTGCGCCCGATGTTGTAGGCCTGCTCGCCGACGGCGGACGCGGCGCCCATCATGACGTCGTTGGTCTGGCCGAAGTCGACGCCGGGGTTGCGCTGCACGAGCGCGCGCAACGGCGTGGCCGCGAGCTCGTCGGCGCGGACGCCGATCAGCGAGCCCTTGAACGCGCGGCCGATCGGGGTGCGGACGGCGTCCACGATCACTGCTTCTGGCATGTGGTGCTCCTCGTGATGGTCGGTTGTGCCCCCGGCGGTCGCACTCCACGGGGGTGTCTTTCACACCGGCGTCGCACTCGCCGGAGCCTTCCCGGTGCGCATTGTGTCAGATGAACGCGGGCGCCCCGTCAAACAGGCGTCCACGGCGCGCCGGCGCGGTGGCCTTGCGCTCCCCGCGCGACGAGGCCTTGTCGCATGGCCTCCGCGCTGCCCCGTCCGCTTCGCCGCGCCGGGCTCGCCGCGGCGCTGACCCTCGCCGCCACCGCGGCCCCCGCCGATGCGCTCCTCCTGCCCGCGCTGCCGCTCGTGCGCGGACTGCCCGCCATCTCGAACATGCAGTCCGTCCCGGGCCTGCGCGCGGCGCCCCGGATCACCGTCCTGCCGGCGGGGCGGCTGCCGTCGCTCGTCGGTCGGCCCGGCGGCGACCGCCTGCGCGTCGCGCGCCGCTCCGGCGGCAGGCTGCTCGGCATGGAGGGGCCCGACCGGCTCGTCGGCGGGCCCGGCCCGGACCGGCTCGACGGCGCGACCGGCCCGGACAAGCTCTACGGCAAGGGCGGCGACGACTGGCTCGCCGGCGGATCGGGCGGCGACCACCTCTCCGGCGGAACGGGCGACGACCACCTCTTCGCCGGCTACGGCGCCGACACGCTCCAGGGCGGGCCCGGCAACGACATCCTCGACGGCGACGCCGCGCCGGACAGCATCTCCGGCGGGCCCGGCGACGACCTCATCCACGGCGGCGGCGGCGCCGACACGATCGATGCCGGCCCCGGCGACGACGTCATCTACGCCGACTCCGGCCGCGATCGGATCGACGCCGGCCCGGGCGACGACGTCGTCTACGCCAACAACGGCACGGCGATCGGGCCGGTGGACTGCGGACCGGGCGAGGACGCCATCGTGATCAACCCGTACGCGATGCGCGGCGGCGTGTCCAACGCGCAGGCGCTGCGCGCCGGGCGCATCCGCAACTGCGAGCGCGTCATCGAGGCCGCGCCCGTCGTCGACCCGTCGCGCGGGATCAAGGCGATCATCCCCGACCGCGGCGCCGCGCGCACGGGCAGCGAGCGCGACGACAACCTGCTCGGCGGCCGCGGCTCGGACCGGCTGTCCGGCGCCGGCGGCGACGACGTCATCTGGGGCGACCGCCATCTGCGCGAGGGCGGACACCGCGCCACCGACGTGCTCAAGGGCGGCGCCGGCGACGACACGATCTACGGCGGCCGCGGCACGAACAGGATCTACGGCGGCGCGGGCGACGACTACCTGCAGGGCGGCGCGTTTGGCAACGTCATCCGCGGGGGCTCGGGCGACGACGAGATCCGCATGCGCGGCAAGGGCCGCACGACGGTCTACGGCGGCCCCGGGGACGACACGATCCACGCGCTGACGAACGGGCGCGGCACGATCGACTGCGGGCCGGGCTCCGACACCGTCTACACCGGGCGCAAGAAGCCGCGCACGCGCGGCTGCGAGACCATCGTCAACCGCTACAAGACCACGCGCCGCCGGGTCCTGCGCTGAGCGGCGATCAGCGCGAGAGCAGCCGCCGCAGCAGCGAGGGCTGACGCGGCGAAGGCGCCGCGGCCTGCTCCTGCACGCCGGGCGGCGGCCGTGACGGGACGTCCGCTCGAGCGACGATCGACGGTGACGGCGAGGGCGACGGCGACGGCGCCGCGCCCGGCGCCGGGCGAGGCCCCCGCCGGGGCCGCCCGTGCTGGCGGTGGTGCAGGGCATGGCAGGAGCGGCACAGGACCACGAGGTCGGTCGCCAGCTCGCACCCGAGGCGCTCGTAGCTGTTGTGATGCACCTCGAGCGCGCCGTCGTGCGTGACGTCCATCGCGCAGCGGTTGCCGGCGCGCAGCAGGGCGGCGGCACGCGTGCGCCGCCACTCCGGGGTGCGCAGGTAGTCGCGGTAGGCCATCGCCTGCAGCTCGGCCAGCCGATCGGGGCCGGGCAGGTCGTCGACGAGGTACTCCGGCGGCTCGAGGGCCGCGCCCGCCAGCCGCCACACGCCCCAGCGGGGGTTGTCGACGAGCCCGTCGCGCTTGAGGTTCGTCAGCTCCCACGCCAGCAGGTGGACGACGAGCCGCTCGACCTTCTCGGGTGCGCCCTCCGGCGCCGCAGCCGCCAGCTCGCGGCCGGTGAAGCCCCCGCACGCCAGCGCGCGGTCGCGGATCGCGTCGCGGCGCCCCTCGCCGCCGAACGCATGCAGCGCGTCGAGCGTCGCGGCACGCACCTTGCGACGCAGGTCACGGCGCTCGGAGTCGCTCAACTCGTCCATCACCTGCCGGACGTCGGCCCGGGCGCCGGGGAACTTGAGCGTGGCGCCCCTCGCTCGGCACTCGGCGGACGCGGCGCTACGCCAGGCGCCGGCCGAGAAGCTGCGCGTGGTCCGCGATGTCGCGGGCGAACGCCTCGAAGTCCGTCGCGTGCAGCGACTGCGGACCATCGCAGCGGGCGTGCTCGGGGTCCTGATGCACCTCGACGATGATCCCGTCGGCGCCGATCGCCGCGGCCGCGCGCGACATCGGCTGCACGAGCCGGCGATCGCCGGCGGCGTGGCTGGGATCGACGACGACCGGCAGGTGCGTGTGCAGCTTCAGCCAGGGCACGGCGCCGAGGTCCAGCGTGAAGCGCGTCGCCGTCTCGAAGGTGCGGATCCCGCGCTCGCAGAGGATGACCTCCTCGGTGCCCTCCTTCAGGACGTAGTCGGCGGCCATCAGCAGCTCGTCGAGCGACGACGACAGCCCGCGCTTGAGCAGCACCGGCTTGCCGAGCCGGCCGGCGACCTCCAGCAGCGCGTAGTTCTGCATGTTGCGCGCGCCGATCTGCACGACGTCGGCGATCTCGCCGACCGTCTCGGCGTGCTGGACGTCGAGCAGCTCGGTGACGATCGGCAGCCCGGTGCGCTCGCGCGCTTCGCCGAGGATCTCCAGCGCCGCCGTCCCCAGGCCCTTGAACGCGAACGGCGACGTGCGCGGCTTGTAGGCGCCGCCGCGCAGCATCGACGCGCCGCCGCGGCGCACGGCGTCGGCGACCGCGAAGGTCTGCTCGCGCGACTCGACCGTGCAGGGGCCGGCGATGAGGCAGAACGTCTCGCCGCCCCCGATCGTGCGGCCGGCGATCGTGAAGCGCGACGGCTCGTCGTGGCTGAGCTCCGACGAGGCGAGCTTGTAGGGCCGGGAGATCGGGACCACGCGATCGACGCCGGGCATCCCCTCCAGGCCCAGCTCGGCGACGCCCTCCGGGTCGCCGATCGCCCCGATCGCCGTCGTCAGCGTGCCGGGGATGACGACGACGTGCACGCCGGTCTGCGCAAGCCGCAGCCGCACGGCCTCGATCTCGGCCGGCCCCGCCGCGGGCTGCATGACGATCATCATCGCCGGCTGATCGTAGGGCAGGGACGAGCGGGCCGGAGACAGTCCCCGCCCGCCCTTCCGCTGCCCTCGGCTCCCTACCTAGTGGGTCGTCCAGGAACGTTCGACCGGAAACCCGGGATGCCGGCGCCGGCTGGCAAGGACGCAGGACCGAAGGTGTGGCTCTGCCACATCGAGCGTCCGAGGACGCCGCCAGGCGGTGATCGGCGCCCGGGGTTCCGGGTCAAACGTTTGTGGATGACCCACTAGTGCGCGATGCCGGCGAAGTGGCCCGTCTCCGGCAGGACCACCATGGCACCGATCACGATGAGCATCGCGATGCAGGCCAGCAGGGCGAGCATGAACTTCGCAGGTGTCACCATCAGCAACCGTCTCCTCTCCCGGGGAACGATAAATAGCGGGCGGCCGAGTCCGCGCGCCGCGGCGAATCTATCGTTCGCGCGCTCCGAGCACCATCCCGACCTAGAGTCCGAGGTCGCGGACGCCGAGTTCGTCGGCACCGAGATGGTGGGCCAGCTCGTGGCGGACGGTCCGCGTGACCTCGTGGCGCAGCGTGTCCGGGTCGTGCCCGAAGTCGCGCCGCAGCGTGTCGCGGTAGATGACGATCCGGTCGGGGACGTCGTCGCGCGCGACGCCGTCGCCGTGGTAGAGGCCGTACGCGTGCGCCTTGCGCCCGCCGTCGGAGATGACGACCGCGACGTTGCGCTCCAGGGCGCGCTGCAGGAGGTCTGGCAGCTCGTCCATCGCCTCGCGGACGAGCTCGGCGAAGTCCTGATCGTCGTAGGGGTCGAGGTCCATGAACTCGACCTCGTCGGGCTCGGCGGCGACGCCGTCGCGCGCGAGGCGCTCGCTCTCCTGCACGAGGCGCTCGAACTCCGCCTCGGACTCCGGCTCGCTCCAGCCGGCCATGCGCAGCCCGAGCGACATCATGAGCGCGCCGACGACGAGGATCGCGAGCACGACGAGCACGCCGCCCTGCAGCAGGCGAAGCGGCGTCGAGACGCTGAAGCCGCCGAGCACGCCGACGGCGGCGAGCCCCAGCACGAGCGCGACGACGGCGGCCACCACGATGCGTCGTGGCGTGGGCCGGCCCATGTCGCTACCTCATCGAACGGGCGATGACGACCCGCTGGATCTCGTTCGTGCCCTCGTAGATCTGCGTGATCTTCGCGTCGCGCAGCATCCGCTCGACGGGGTACTCGTTGACGTAGCCGTATCCGCCGAGCACCTGGATCGCGTCGACGGTCACGGCCATCGCCGTGTCCGAGGCGAAGAGCTTGGCCATCGAGGAGTACTTGCCGAGGTCGGGCTCGTTGCGATCGGCCTTGGCGCAGGCCTTGTAGAGCAGCTCGCGCGCGGCGGCGGTGCGCGTCTCCATGTCGGCGAGCTTGAACTGGATGCCCTGCAGCGCGTTGATCGGCTTGCCGAAGGCGATCCGCTCGCGCGCGTAGGCGGCGGCGTAGTCGGTCGCGCCCTGGGAGATCCCGACGGCCTGCGCGGCGGCGCCCAGGCGCGTGCGCTCCAGCGTGGCGAGCGCCACGGAGAGGCCCTTGCCCTCCGGGCCGATCAGGTTCTCGGCGGGCACGCGCACGTCGGTGAACGACGGGTTGCCGGTCGGCGAGCCCTTGATGCCGAGCTTGTGCTCGAGCTTGCCGGGGTCGAAGCCCTCGCGGTCGGCCTCGACGACGAAGGCCGAGCTGCGGTTGTTGTCGCGGTCGGTCTTGGCGAAGACGACGTAGAAGTCGGCGACGCCGGCGTTCGTGATCCAGTTCTTCTGGCCGTTGATGACCCACTCGTCGCCGTCGCGTACCGCGGAGGTGCGCATCGACGCCGGATCCGAGCCGGCCTCGGGCTCGGAGAGCGCGAACGCCGGCGTCCACTCGCCGCTCGCGCAGCGCGGCAAGAAGCGCTCCTTCTGCTCGTCGGAGCCGAAGAGCTGGATCGGCAGCGTGCCGAGCTCCTGCACCATGAGGATGAGCGCCGACGATGCGCAGGACTTCGCGATCTCCTCGACGGCCATCTGCAGCATGAGCGTCCCCGTGCCCGTGCCGCCGTACTGCTCCTCGAACGGCAGGCCGAGCACGTCGTGCTCGGCGAGCAGCTCGCGGATGTCCTGCGGGTACGCGGCGTCGCTGTCGATCTGAGCGGCCCGCGGAGCGATCTTCTCGCGCGAGAGCTGGGCGATCATCTCCCGCAGATCGGCGAGCTCCCGGGGGATGGCGTAGGCGTCTGAGGTGGCGGTCGTCACCGCTCGGATGGTACAAGCGTCCACGCCCCGAATAGAACGCGCGCCATCGGGGCATGGTCGCCCCATGGGCATAGGCACTTCGATTTTCCTCATCGCCTTGGGCGCGATCTTCAAGTTCGCGGTCACGGCCACCGTCTCGGGCATCGAGCTCGCAACCGTCGGCGTCATCCTGATGATCGTGGGGATCATCGGTCTCGCCGTGTCGGTCATGTTCCTGGCACGCGGTCGCGGCGGCGTGGTGACGCGCGACCGCGTCGTCGAGCACGACCGGCTGTAGTGGCCTGACGGGCTGACGGGCTCCAGTGCCCTGACGGCCTGACGGGCTCCAGTGGCCCCGACGGCCTGCCCTGCGCGGGGCCCCACCTGGCCGATCTGCGCCGCCCGCGCGATCGGCGCCATCGACGGACGCCCCGGCCGCCTGTAGCGTCGCTGCCGACCGGTGGTCGACGAGCGAAGGTGGGAGCGATGAGGAGCCGCAACATCGGGGCACGACTCGAAGCGCTCGAGCGCGCGACGAGCGACCTCGCGCAGCGACTGGCGGCCTTCGAGGACCAGACCGGCGCCGCGCGCGCGCCGGCGTGGCCCGACCCGGTCGCCGCCTCCGTCGTCGCTGCGCCGCCGCCCGCGGCCGCCGGTGACGGCGAGCCGCCGCCCGCCGCTCCCGCCGTGCCGGTCCGCCCCAGCCTCGAGGACCTGCTCGGCGGCCGCGTGCTCGCCTGGAGCGGTGGGCTGGCGGTCGTCGTCGGCGTCGCCCTCCTGCTCGCGATCGCCGTCGCCAACGGCTGGATCGGGGAGGGCGCGCGCACCGCGATGGCCGGCGTCCTGTCGATCGCGCTCATCGCCGTGGGCACGTGGCTGCAGGAGCGCCGCCGGCGCAGCGACGCGGCGCTGGCGACGGTGGCCGCCGGGGTCGCCGCCCTCTTCGTCACGATCGCCGTCGGCAGCGCCGTCTACGCGATCGTGCCGGCGGCCGCGGGCCTCGCGCTCGCGCTCCTGGCGGGCGCGCTGGCGGCGACGCTCGCCATCCGCTGGGACGCGCGCGGGATCGCCGCGCTGGGGATCGTCGGGGCGCTGCTGGCGCCGGTGCTCGCCGGCGCGGCGCCCAGCGCGACGACGCTCGCGCTGCTGTGGCTCGCCGGGGCCGCGGCCGCCTGCGTGCTCGTCTGGCAGCGCTGGAACTGGCTCGCGGTCGCGGTCTTCGCCGTCGCGCTGGCGCAGTGGGCGTGGTGGCTCGGGCTGGGGCAGCCGGACGGCGCGGCGCTGCTCGTGCTGGCCGCCTTCGGCCTGCTGAACGTCGCCGCCGCCATCGGCTTCGAGCTGCGCGTCCCGACGGCCGCCCTGCGCCCCTCATCGGCGCTGCTGCTGACGCTCAACGCGCTCGTCGTCGCGCTCTCGGGCTGGTGGTCGTTCGCGGGCTCGACCCTGGCCCCGGCGTGGCTCGTCGCGCTCGCCGGGCTGCACCTCTCGGTCGGCCTGGCGACGCGGACGACGCGCATCTCACCCGACGTGCGCCTGCTCGTGCTCGCGATCGGCGTCGTGCTGGCCGACGTCGCGGCGGGCCTCATCCTCGACGGGCCGGTGCTCGCGATCGCGTGGGCGGCGGCGACCGCCGGCTTTGCGCTGCTCGCCCGCCGGGTCGTCGTCCGCGGCGACGCGGCAAGCGCCCACGCCGAGCTGCTCGCCGGCGCCGGCCTCGGCGGGCACCTGCTGCTCAGCGCCGTCCAGGCGATCGCGCAGGCGCCGCCAGGCCTGCTGGCAGGCGGCGGCGCGGCCACGCTCGGCGGCGGCCTGGCGATCGCCGCGACGGCGGCCTGCGCCTTCGTCGCGGGACGTCTGGCGGCGCAGGTCCGCCCGCGCTGGCGCACCGCGCTCGACGCCGCCGCGATGGCGGGCGTCGCCTACCTCACCGTGCTGACGCTCGACGGCGCGCTGCTCGCCGCCGCCCTCGCCGGCCAGGCGCTCGCGCTCGGCACGATCGCCGCCCGCATCCGCGACGACGTCGCAACCGCCGGCGCCGGCGCGTTCCTCGCGCTCGCGCTCGGCCACGCGCTCGTCTTCGAAGCTCCGCCGGGCGCGCTGGCGACGGGCCTGCGCTCGATCCCCGACGCGGGGCTCGCGCTCGGCGCGGTGGCGCTCGCCGCGCTGCGCGGCGCGTGGCTGACGGCCCGCGCCCGGACCGCGCTGGGCGCCGTCGGCGCGCTGGCCCTGCTGTACCTCGCCTCCGCCGTGCTCGTCACGGCCGTCGGCGGCGGCGACCTCGGCCAGTCGCTGCTGAGCGGGCTCTGGGCCGCCACCGGGCTGACCGCGCTCGTCATCGGCCTCGCCGGCGATCGGCGCGCGCTGCGGCTGGGCTCGCTCGCGCTTCTGCTGACGACGATCGCCAAGGTCTTCGCCTACGACCTCGCCGCGCTCGAGTCGCTGTATCGCGTCGGCTCGTTCATCGCGCTCGGCCTGCTGCTGCTCGTCGGCGCCGGCCTCTGGCAGCGCATGCGCCCGCGTCCGCCGGCGGACCTGCGCGCGGCTCCCCGCGGGCTGAGCTGAGCGGTACGCTCGCGCGCATGGCTTCCATCTTCGACTCCAGCAGCATCGAGGTCACGCCGGAGCAGGCGCAGGCGGCCCTCGCCGACGACAGCGCGCAGCTCATCGACGTGCGCGAGCCCTACGAGTGGGAGGCCGGGCGGATCGACGGCGCCCAGCACATCGAGCTCGAGCACCTGGCGTCCAACGCCGCCAAGATCGACACCGATCGCCCGGTCATCTTCCAGTGCCGCCTGGGCGCGCGCTCGGCGATGGCGGCGCAGGCCTTCCGCGGCGTCGGCATCGACGCCTACTCGATGGCCGGCGGCCTGCAGCGCTGGGCCGACGAGAACCGTCCGCTCGTCCCCGAGGGCGGGGTCGTCGCCGACCACTAGACCAGACCGCGCGGGCGCGGCTGCGTAGGCAGCCGAGGCAGTGGGTAGACGAGGCACCTACCCAAAGGAGCGGCATGTACATCGGCCTCGGAACTCTGCTGATCATCATCATCCTGCTGATCATCCTGCTGTAGAAGGACGAAAGGCCCGCTCTGCGAGCGGGCCTTTCGCGTCTGACCGCGGTCGCGCGCCAGGCGCGACGTCAGAGCTTGACGACGTTGACCGCCTTCGGTCCCTTGTCGCCCTGCTCCTCTTCGTACTCCACTCGCGTGCCTTCGCTGAGCGAGCGAAATCCGTCCGCAACGATCCCCGTGTGATGGACGAACAGGTCGCGACTGCCCTCGTCGGGCGTGATGAAGCCGAACCCCTTGTCGTCGCTGAACCACTTGACGGTGCCGCTGGGCATTGAGCCGTCCTCCCCCGTTGATCTTGCGTGCTGCGTTGCGGAGGAGAGCCGAGGCCCGAATCTGCGACGCCCGCACTGCTTCGCCGGATCTCACCCGGCCCGTTCCGGCGCGGACGGTACCACCTGGAACACGTGCAGGTCCGGCGACTTCTCCTACGATGCACCCCACCCCTGCGAGCAAGAGGAGCGCGCGATGGCCGATGACGAGGTACGCGAGGTCGTGACCGGTGACGGCTACGCCGTGGGCAGCATCGACGCGCTCGGAAGCGGGGGCGGCTTTCGCAAGATCCGCCAGGCTCTGGGCGTCCAGGCGCTCGGCATCAACGCGATCGTCATGCCGCCCGAGTTCGCCGGCCGCCGCCACTACCACTACGAGCAGGAGGAGACGTACTTCGTCCACCAGGGCCACGCGGAGCTCGAGTTCGGCGACGGCTCGGTGCACCGCCTCGGACCCGGCGGGGTCGCGCGCGTCGATCCGGCCACGGTGCGGCGGATCCGCAACGTCGGCGACGGGGAGCTCGTCTACGTCGCCGTCGGCGCCAAGGAGGGTCTCGTCGAGAACGACGGGCACCTGCTGCCCTCCGAGGAGACCGGCTGAGATGGGTCGCCTCGCCGCCCTCGCCGCGCTCCTGGCTCTGGCGGCGCTGGGGGGCTGCGGCGAGGCGGACGACCCACCGTCGGGGCCGGCCGCGGCGGGTCCCGCGGTCGACCTGAAGGTCGTCTACGACGACGGCGCCGGCACGCGCACCACGGGCACGCTGACCTGCACCGAGGGCGAGTCCGTCGCGACGGGCGCGCTCGACGGCGACACGCCGGTCGCGACGCTGTGTGCGCAGGCGCGCGGGCTGGCGGACCTGCTCACGACGCCGCCCGACACGACGCGCCCGTGCACGCAGATCTACGGCGGACCGCAGACGGCACGCGTGACCGGGACGATCGGCGGCAAGGCGGTCGACCGGCGCTTCAGCCGCACGAACGGTTGCGAGATCGCCGACTTCCGGCGCGCGACGGGCCTGCTCCCGCCGCTGTAGCGGACGCTCAGCGCCGCGCGCGCAGCAGCGCGGACGCGGTCGCCGCGGCGCTCAGCGCCGCGCCGCTCGTGACGAGCGCGCCGGCGAGCCGGCGCCGGCCCAGCCCGGCGGCCACGAGCCCGCCGGCGCGCAGGGGGGTCGTCGCGCGCGCGGCATGCAGCACGCGGGGATCGGGGGCGCGCGCCGAGCCGAACCACACGAGCAGCGCGTAGCACAAGCCGATCGCGTTGCGCGCGAGCTCGGCGCCCGCCGCGCCGCGGCCCAGCCAGCCGCGGCGCAGCGCGCCGCGCAGCGCGGCGGCGGCGAACGCCGCGTCGGCGAGCCCCTCGAGGTCGCGGCCGATCCGCGTGCAGGCGGTCGCGCGCGCCAGGCGGCCGTCGAGCGCGTCGCTGACGAACGCCGCCGCGCACATCCAGGCAAGCGGCTCGTCGGCCGCCGCGGGCACGAGCCACACGCGCGCGAGCGTGCACGCGTCCGCCGGGCCGAGGTTGCGCGGCGTGCCGTCCTCGGTCTCGATCATCCCGATGTGCCAGTCGAGCATGAGCCACGTCAGGCCCCACCAGGCGGCGAAGGACCCGCATCGGCGCCGAAACGGCTGCCTGCCGGCGGCCGCCGGCAGCGCCCAGGCCAGCGCGCCCGCCGCGATCCAGGCGCGCATCCGCCGTGCCGTGGCGGGCCGTGCCGAGCGCTGCGCGTTCGTGTAGCGCTGGCTCTCCAGGAGGAAGCGCGCGACCGCTCGCGGCGCGAAGCGCGCCGCCAGGAGCAGCTCGAGCTGCGCGCGCGCCCATCGCTCGCCGGCGGTCAGATCAGGCTCCCGAAGACGTCGTCGACCTGCCGCCAGCCGGCGCCGAGCAGGAACTGGCTGTGGCGCCCGTAGGACTTCGCGCCGAGGATGAAGAAGCCCGGCTCGGGCGTGCGCAGCGTCTCGGGCCCGTGCGAGGCGACCGCGAGGCAGTCTCCCCCGGCGGCGCCCAGCAGGGCGGCAGCGAGCTTCATCGGTCCGGAGGTCGCATAGCACTCGTGCACCTGCAGCTGGCGGTAGATCGCATGGTCGCCGACGCCCCCGTTGAGCGCGAGGATCCGGTCCACGACGACCTCCGTCGCGCCGCCGTTGCGCAGCGTGACCGCGATCCGGTCGCCGCGGCCGTGCAGCGCCTCGGTGACGCAGCCGCGCCGAAGGGTCAGCGCGTCGCTGCATCCGGCCGCGAGTCGTACCGCGGCCGCGTTGAGGATCGCCCGCTCGGGCAGCGGGTCGTCGGCGACGGCGCCCCAGTCCGGGGCCGCGCCGCGCACCGCCCAGACGACCTTCGTGCCCGGCGCGTGCCGCGCGAACTCGACGATCTCGCGGGCGGCGGTCTGGGCGGAGTGCCCGGCGCCCGTCAGCAGGATCGTGCGGCCGGCGAAGTCCGCGGACCGCTCGCGCACGCACGGCAGGCCGCGGTCGATGCGGTCCTCGAAGGCACGCTCGTTGACGGCGTCGATGCCGCCGTCGCCGAGCCGGTTGGGCTGGCCGTACGTGCCCGTCGCGTCGATCACGACGTCGGCGCGGACGATCGACTCGCCGCCGTCGGGCCCGCGAACGAGCAGCCGCAGCGGCTGGGCGGCCCGCCGCGGGTCGCCGACCGCCTCGTGCTTGAGCATCCCCTCGCGCCCGACGGCGAGCACCCGCGTCCGCAGGCGGATGCGGTCGCGCAGCGCCGGCAGGGCGGCGACCGGCTCCAGCAGCCCGTCGGCGAGCTCGGCGCCGGTGGGCAGCGCGCCGCCCGCCGGCGCCGAGGGCAGCGCGGCTCGCATCCGTGGCGAGACGTTCATGTCCCAGGGGGTGAACGTGCGCACGTGGCCCCAGCGCCGCAGGTGACCGCCGACCGTCGCAGCCTGCTCGAAGACCTCGAACTCGTGGCCGCGCTCGGCAGCGGCCAGCGCTGCTTCGAGCCCGATCGGCCCAGCCCCCAGGATGGCGATGCGCGTCATGGTCCCCTCGCGATGATCGAACGTCCCCCGGGCGACCCAGGATACTCCCGAGCATGAGGATCGCTGCGTTCGGAGGCGTGTATGCCAATCCCTACGCGCTGCGCGCGCTGCTGGATGACGCGCGCGCCCGCGGCTGTGAGCGGCTGTACTGCCTGGGCGACCTCGGCGGCTTCGGCGCCGAGTGCGACGCCGTCTGGCCGCTGCTGCTCGAGCACGACGTCACGACGATCGCCGGCAACTACGACGTCGCGATCGGACGCGGCGACGAGGACTGCGGCTGCGGCTACGCCGACCCGCGCGACAACGAGTTCGCGCAGGTGATGTACGACTTCACGCTGCAGCACACGTCGGCGCCGTTCGCGCGCTGGATGGCGGCGCTGCCGGGCGAGCTGCGGGTCGCGCTCGGCGGCGTGGACGTCCACATGGTCCACGGCTCGCCGCTGGCGATCAACGACTTCCTGTGGGAGTCGCTGCCCGACGAGGAGCTCGCGCTGCGCACGCGCGCCAGCGGTGCGCAGCTGCTGCTGTGCACGCACACCGGGATCCCCTGGCAGCGCGAGGTCGCACGGCACGCGCGTCGTCAACGTCGGCGCCGCCGGGCGGCCGGCCAACGACGGGCGCCGGGAGGTCTGGTACGCGGCGATCGACCTCGCGGAGGGCCGCGTCGAGCGCGTCGAGCTCGTCGCCCTGGCCTACGACTGGCGCGCGCAGGCGGCGTCGATGCGCGCGGCGGGCCTGCCCGAGCCGTTCGTCGAGACGATCGAGTCGGGCTGGTGGACGACGTGCCTGGAGATCGTGCCGCCCGCCGAGCGGGCCCGCGGCGCGTTCCACGTCTACCGCGAGGCGCTGCCGGACGGCTTCGCGGTCGACGGCGCCGGCTGGGCGGACAGCGCCCCGCGCTGCGCCGCGCAGGACGACCGGCCGGTCGTCTCGCTCTTCGGCACGCCGCTGTTTCCCCCGCGCCTGTGGGTGTACTCGAACTTCCACTGCAACCTCGCCTGCGACTACTGCGTCGTCGCGAGCTCACCGGGCGCGCGCCGCCGCCAGCTCTCGGCCGGCCGCTTCGCAGCGCTCGTCGACGAGGCCGTCGCCGAGGGCTTCGCCGAGCTCTACGTCACCGGCGGCGAGCCGTTCGTGCATCCGCAGATCGTCTCGATGATCGAGTACGCCTCCGAGCGCCTGCCGACGGTCGTGCTCACGAACGCCATGCTCTTCACCGGGCGCCGCCGCGACGAGCTCGCGCGGCTGGCGGGCCGCCCGGGCCTGACGCTGCAGTCCTCGATCGACGGGGCGCGCGCCGGGACGCACGACCGCTGGCGCGGAGCGGGCTCCTGGGCGAAGGCGATGGCGGGCCTGGCCATCGCCGCCGAGCTCGAGCTGCCGCTGCGCGTGGCGATGACGCAGACGCCCGACAACGCCGGCGAGGTGCAGCAGCTGCGCGAGATCCTCGCCGGGTTGGGCATCGCGGGCGACGCGTTCGCGGTGCGCCCGCTCGTGGCGCGCGGCTTCGCGGCCGACACGGCATCCGACAGCGGGGCGATCGAGGTCTCCGACGCCGTCATGGTGCCCGAGCTGACCGTCACGACCGACGGCGTGCACTGGCATCCGGTCGGGGCCGACGTCGGCTCCAGCCCGGACTTCCTCGTGGCGCCCGGCGAGGTGGCGCTGGCCGATGCGAAGCGGCTCGTCGTCGAGCGCTTCCTGACGCTGCGCCTGGCCGACGGGTCGCTGCCCGACGCCTTTCGCTGCGCGGTATGAGCGGACCGCCGCCGCTCGTCTCCGTCCTCGTCCCCACGCTCGACGAGGCCCGCGAGCTGCCGCGCCTGCTCGACCACCTCGCCGCGCTGCACGGTCGCTGGGAGATCATCGTCGCCGACGGCGGCTCGCGCGACGGCACGCCGGCGATCGCCCGCGAGCACCCCGCGCGACCACGCCTCGTCGAGCAGCGCGGCGGGCGCGCGGCGCAGCTCAACGCGGCGGCGCGCACGGCCGGCGGGGAGCTCTTGCTGTTCGTGCACGCCGACAGCCGGCTGCCGTGCGACGCCTACGCGTCGCTCGCCGAGGCGTGCCGCACGCCGGCCGTCGTCGGCGGCAACTTCGCGCTGCGCTTCGGCAACGACGGCGCCGCCGCGCCGTTCGAGCGCACGCTCGGCGCCGTCTACCGCCTCCAGCGCCGGCACGGCTTCTACTACGGCGACTCGTCGATCTGGGTCACCCGGGCCGCCTTCGCGGCGCTCGGCGGCTACCGCGAGATCGCGATCATGGACGACTACGACTTCGTGCGCCGCCTGGAGCGCAGCGGCCCGACGCGCTGCCTGCCGGGACCGGCGACGACGTCGTCGCGGCGCTGGCGCGCCGCCGGCATCACGCGCACGGTGCTGACCTGGTTCGTCATCCGCTGGCTGTTTGTCGCGGGCGTCGGCCCGGCGCGGCTGGCGCGCCTGTACCGCGCCGTGCGATAGCGGGTCCGTGGATCACCCGCTCGTCACTCCGCGCGGCGCACGAGCGGCAGGCGCCCGCGCGCGCAGAGCGCCGCGACGAGCGCCGCCAGCAGCGGCGCCCCGAGCAGCGCCGCGCCCAGGTTCGCCCACGGCACGACGAAGTCCGGCGAGCCGGTCGTCGCGCGGGCCGTGAACGCCACGAACGATCCGAGGGCCACGCCGAGCGCGGCCCCCAAGCCGCCGATGAGCAGCGCCTGCGCCGCGAGGAGCGCGCGGCGCCGCCGCGGCGGCGCGCCGACGGCGGCGAGCGTCGCGAGGTCGGCGCGTCCCTCGGCGGCCGACAGCGCGACGGCGATCGCGACGCCGAGCAGGGTCACGATCGCCGCGACGAGACCGACGGCGAGCAGGATCGCGTTGCGCGACGCCCCGGGACCGGAGTCGACGAACGCCGCGGCGCCGAGGTCCGCCGCGGCGGTCATCGCGCTGTCGACGTCGTCGCGGGCGACCCCGCGTCCGTAGCTGAGCAGCACCGCCTCGGTCGCCGTCCGCCAGCCGCGGGCGCGCGCGAGCGCGGGCGAGACGAGCGCGGTCGGCAGCGAGGCGAACGGGTGCTCGCGCGCCACGAAGTGACCGGCGACGCTCGCCGGCGCGCCCGGCCCGGTCGCGACGTGAACCCGGCCCTCGGCGTCGAGCACGGCGCGGTCGAAGACCACGACCCTGCCGCCGGCGAGCGCGTCGCGGGCGCGGCGGTCGAGCGTGCCGCCGGCGAGCGTGGCGGCGGCGGCGCCCTCGGCGGCGACGACGGCGACATGGCCGTTGCCGGCGAGCGTTCCGCAGCGGCCGGCCTCCGCCAGCAGCGACGGGCAGTCGTGCTCGTGCACCCGCAGCCCCGCCTGCCCGCCGCCGCGGGCGGCGACGAGCCGCTGCACCGTGCGCCGGGCGCCCGGCAGCTGCGCGGCCGCGGCATCGACGGCCCGCAGCAGCTGGGCAGGCGCCGCGGCCGGCTCGTCGCGCGCGATCGCGAGCACGTCGGGCGGCAGCATCGGCGGCGAGCGGACCTCGTCGGCGCGAAACTGCATCGCGATGAGAAACGCGCTCAGCACCGAGCCGGCGACCGCCACCGCGATCGCCGCGGTCGCGGGACCCGTGCGGTGGCGCTGTCGCTCGGCGTCGCGGACGGCGAGGCGAGCCGACAGCGGCAGCCGCGCGCCGAGCCGCGCGAGCGCGCCGATGAGCGCGGGGACGACGAGCACGAGCCCGATCACGGCGAGCATGCCGCCGCCCTCGACGAGCGCGACGGCCCAGGTCGACGACGGCGCATCGAGCACCACGCCGCCGCGGTCCGCTTCGGCCAGCCGCCGCACGTAGCGCTCGAACTCGCCGGCCAGCAGCCGGTCGCCGAGCAGCGCCGTCGCAGCGCCCGCCGCGAGCAGCGCCGCGCCGATCGGCGTGGTGCGGCGCCGGCGCCCGCGCCGCCCCCCAACGCGGCCGGCAAGCGCGTCGACGGGCCGCATCCTGCCGGCGCCGATCGCCGGCACGAGCGCCGCGGCGAGCCCGGACAGCAGCCCGACGAGCGCGGCCCCGGCGATCTCCCACGGCCCGAAGCGCCAGCCGAGCAGCTCGGCGTTGTCGTAGCGCTCCCACAGCGGCGTCCCCGCCACCGCGAGCACGGCGCCGGCGACGACCCCCAGCGCGGCCCCGAGCGCCCCGAGCAGCAGGCCCTGGGCGAGCACGATGCGCCGCAGGTCGCGCGGAGCCCCGCCGCCGGCGGCGACGAGCCCGAGCTCGCGCGTCTGCCGGCGGGCGCCGACGGCGAACGCCGTGCCGGCGAGCAGGACGACCTCGAGCAGCCCGAGCCCGACGACGATCGCCGCAAGCGCCCACGCGCGCACGCGGGCGGCGTCGACCGGCGGCGACACCCCGGACGGCGGGTGCGCGATCCGGCCGCGCGGCACGGCCGTGACGCCCTGCCGGCGCAGGGAGCCGGCCACCGCGTCGGCCGCGGTCCCGCGCGGGAGGTCGACGAGCGCGACGCGTGGCTCGGCGGTCGAGAAGGCCAGCTTCAGCCCCGGGATCGACAGCTCGAGCCCGCCCGCCGCGCGCCGCCGCGCCGCCCTCGCGAGCGTCGAGCCGCGCCGCGCGATGATCCGCTCGCAGTTCAGGCAGAACCGCATCCGCACGATGCCCGCGACCGGCGCGCTGGGCCCCTCGT
This sequence comes from uncultured Solirubrobacteraceae bacterium, assembly GCA_963722455.1. GTDB lineage: Bacteria > Actinomycetota > Thermoleophilia > Solirubrobacterales > Solirubrobacteraceae > CADCVQ01. Next base: position 185,717 of record CAVRMD010000001.1, on the reverse strand, counting down.
GCAGGGTGACCTCGGCGCCGCCGCGCAGGTCGCCGGCGCCGTCCAGCAGCCCCAGCCGCCGCGCGAGCGCCGGCGTGACGAGCACCTCGCGATCACCGCGCGGCGCCCGTCCGGCGACGACGTCGGACGCGAGGTCTCGGTGCAGCGGCTCGCCCGCGTCGGCGTCGACGAGCGCCGAGCGCGTGTTGCGGTCGCCGCGATCGACGACGACGGAGTAGATGAGCGGCAGGGGCGCCAGGCGCGCGCCCGGCGGCAGCAGCGCCGCGAGCCGCTCGGCCGAGACGTCCACCGCGACGAGGTCGGCCGGCCCGATCGCGCGCTGCGCGCGGCGCTCGGGCGCGCCGATCGTCCGCGCGACGACGTCGATGAGCGTCGCCCCGGCGACCGGCACCGCGACGAGCAGCGCGACGAGCAGCGAGCGCAGGCGCTGGCGCCCGGCCGTCCGCCGCGCGATCCGCAGCGCCGGCAGCCAGCGGCTCATGACGGCGCGCCCCCGGCGAGCAGCGCCTGCGGGCCGAGCTCGCGGCCGGTGTCGTCGACGACCGCGCCGTCGCGCAGGAAGACGACGCGGTCCGCCCAGCCGGCCAGGCGCGCCTCGTGCGTCACGAGCAGGCCCGCCGCGCCGGCGTCGCAGCGCGCTCGCAGCAGGCGCAGCACCGATTCGCCCGCGCGGCTGTCGAGGGCGCCCGTCGGCTCGTCGGCGAGGACGAGCCGGCGCGGGCCGACGAGCGCGCGGGCGATCGCGACGCGCTGGCGCTGCCCGCCGGCGAGCTCGTCGGGGAAGCGGTCGGCGACGTCGCCGAGCCCGACCTCGTCGAGCGCGGCGAGCGCCTCGACCCGGCTCGCGCGCACGCCCACGCCGTCGAGCTCGCGCGGCAGCGCCACGTTCTCGACCGCGGTCAGCGCCGGGATGAGGTTGTAGTCCTGAAAGACGTAGCCCACGCAGCGCCGTCGCAGCGCCGCCAGCCCGGCCGGCGAGAGGTCGGCGAGGTCGCCCCCCTCGACGACGACGCGGCCGCCCGTCGGCACGTCGAGCCCGCCGGCGACGTGCAGCAGCGTCGACTTGCCCGAGCCCGACGGGCCCATGACCGCGACGAGCTCGCCGGCGGCCAGCCGGAGGCTGACCCCGCGCAGCGCCGTGACCGCGGCCTCGCCGCTGCCGTGCACGCGCGTGACGTCGTGCAGCTCGAGAACCTGCTGGCTCATCGTGAGACCTCCGTCGTGTCTGTGCTCGTGGGATCGGGCTGGGACCGTGGCGGGCGCCGCGGCGCGGCGGCGAGCTGCTCGTCGCAGTGATCCAGCCAGCGGGCCTCGGCCTCGGCCTGGAAGATCATCGACTCGTTGACGAGCAGCCAGGCGGTGTCGGCATCGGGGTCGGCGCGTGCCTTGAGCCGGGTCAGCTCGCGCAGGGTGCGCAGCGTCGAGCTGCGCTGCGTCTGGATGACCGCGTGGACGTCCACGCCGGGCGTCGTCAGCGCCATCGCGAGCTTGATCGCGAGCTCGTCGCGCGGGCGCGCGAGGCGCTGCACGGCGGTCGCGAACCAGCGCCCGAGCTCCTCGCGGCCGGCCGCGGTGATCGCGTACGTGACCTTGCCGTCGCCGTCGCCGTCGCCGTCGCCGCCGGGCGCCGGCTCGACGAGCCCGTCGCGCTCCAGGCGCGAGAGCGTGGTGTAGACCTGCCCGACGTTGAGCGGCCAGGTCGCGCCGGTGGACTCCTCGAACTGCGCGCGCAGCTGGTAGCCGTACATCGGGCCGCGCTGCAGGAGGGCGAGAAGTCCGTGGCGGATCGGCATTGCATACGCAGTATGCATACGCGGTATGCAGTCGTCAATGGCGCCGTCGAGCGGTACGTTGCGGACGTGCCCTCCCCCCTCAGCAGGCTGCGCGAGCTCGAGATCGCCACGCGGCCCGAGCATCCGGATCTCCAGTCCGCGCTCGCCGCCCGCTGGGCCGAGCTGCCGGCGCACGTCAAGCAGCCCAACCAGATGCTCGGCAAGCGGATGACCGGCTGCGAGGGGACGCACGGCGTCTTTCCGCGCTGCAACCTCGCCTGCACGCCGTGCTACCACGCCAAGGAGGCCAACCGCGTCCGCACCGACGGCGACCACACCGAGCGCGAGGTCGACCGCCAGATGGCGCTGCTGCGCCAGCTGCGCGGCCCCGGCCAGCACGCCCAGCTCATCGGCGGCGAGGTCACGCTGCTCGGCGCCGAGGATCACGCGCGGGCGCTGCAGGCGATGCTGCGCCACGGGCGCAAGCCGATGTCGATGACGCACGGCGACTTCGACTACGAGTACCTCGAGGCGCTCGCGCTGGACCCGCGCAGCGGTCGCCCGCGCTTCGAGCACCTCGCCTTCGCCGGGCACTTCGACTCGATGATGTTCGGCCGCCGCGGACTCAAGCGCGCATCGTGCGAGGCCGACCTGAACCCCTACCGCCGGCGCTTCTGCGAGATGTTCCAGCGCCTGGAGCGCGAGCACGGCGTCACGCACTACCTCGCGCACAACATCACCGTGACGCCGCGCAACATCGACGAGATCCCGCAGCTCGTGCGCGACTGCCGGCGGATGGGCTTTCGGATGTTCTCCTTCCAGCCCGCCGCGTTCATCGGCAACCAGGCGCGCTGGAAGGACTCCTACCGCGAGTTCTCCACCGATGCCGTGTGGCGCCGGATCGAGGAGGGCGTCGGCGCGCGGCTGCACTTCAACGCCGAGCAGGTCGGCGACGTGCGCTGCAACCGCACGGCGCACGGCATCTACGTCGGCGAGCGCTACGAGACGCTGCTCGACGAGGACGACCCGCGCGACGCGCAGGCGCTGCAGGACTACATCGGCGCCTTCGGCGGGATGGACTTCCAGGACGGCAGCCGCCGGCTGCGCGCCGTGCGCTTCGCCCGCGCGATCGCCCGCCACCCGGCCGTGCTGCGCAGCGGCCTGCCGTGGGCGGGCAGGCTCGTGCGCCGGCTCGGCGGACCGCTCGCGATCAAGCGCCACAAGCCGACGGCGGTCACGTACGTCATGCACGCGTTCATGGACGCCAAGCACGTGCGCCCCGCCTGGGAGCTCAACAAGCGCGGCGAGGTCAGCGACGACCCGGCGATCCGCGAGGCGCAGGAGCGCCTGCAGGCCTGCTCGTACGCGATGGCGCATCCCGACAGCGGCGAGCTCGTGCCCGCCTGCGCGCAGCACTCCGTGCTGGACCCGCTGGAGAACCTGAGGCTCGCGGAGCTGCTGCCCGCCCGCTGACGCCGGCGGGCGGCCTGATCGCAGCCCGGCGGCGCGCGGGCCGCGAGCGGGCGCCCGGACCCCGTCGGGGCCATCCCTGACGCCGCTCAGGGTCATCCCCGATAGGCACGCCGGGCCGCGGGCCCGAGGCTGTCGTGGTCCCGCGAACCCGACCAAGGACGAGCCTCATGCCCACCACCCGCCTGGCCCGCCTCGGAGCCTGGTGCTTTCGCCGCCGCCGGCGCGTGCTGGCCGCCTGGATCGCTGCGCTCGCCGTCACGCTCGGCGCGCTCGCCCCGCTGGCGGGCGAGTTCCGCGCCGACTTCATGACCCCCGGGTCGGGCTCGGCGGCAGCCGACCGCGTCCTGCGCGAGTACTTCCCGAGCCGCTCGACGAACACGATCGACGTCGTCTGGCGCGCCGCGGGCGGCGCCCGGTCGCCCGCCGCGCGCCGGCGCGTCGACCCCCTGCTCGCCGCCGCCGAGCGGCTGGCGCTCGTCGGCGAGGGAACGGCGCCCGAGGTCTCGCGCGACGGCAGCACGGCGATCGTCCGCCTGCCGATCGACGCCGCCGGCGACCGCAACCTCCCGAAGGCGACCGCCGATCAGCTCATCGCGCTCGCCGAGAGGGCGTCCGGCGACGGCGTGCGGGTCGCCCTCGCCGGCTGGGCCATCGGCGAGGCGCAGCAGAGCGAGGTCAGCCCGGAGGTCGTCGGCTTCGCGATCGCGGCGCTCGTGCTGCTCATGACGTTCGGCTCGCTCGTCGCCGCCGGCCTGCCGCTCGTCACCGCGCTCTTCGGGCTCGGCATCGGCACGACGCTCGTCGGCACGCTCGCGGCGCTCATGGCCGTCCCGGACTTCGCCCCCGCCGTCGCGGCGATGATGGCGATCGGCGTCGGGATCGACTACGCGCTGCTCGTCATCACGCGCTATCGCGGCGCGCTCGCCGCCGGACGTGAGCCGGAGGCCGCGATCGCGGAGTCGATCTGTACGGCGGGGCGCGCGGTGCTCCTCGCCGGGCTCATCGTCGTCATCTCGCTGCTCGGGCTCTTCGCGATGCGCCTGCCGTTCCTCAACGGCGTCGCGATCTCCTCGAGCCTCGCCGTCCTCGTCGCCGCGCTCGCGGCGGTCACCCTGCTGCCGGCCCTGCTCGGCTTCGCCGGCCGCCGCATCGACCGCCTGCGCGTGCCGGGCGGTGCGGCGCGCGGCCCGCGCCGGCGGCCGTCGCGCTGGCTGGCGTACGCCCGCGCGGTCCAGCGCCGGCCGTGGACCGCGCTCATCGCCGGCACCGCGGCCGTCATCGCGCTCGCGCTCCCGGTGGGCGACTTCCGGCTCGGCTTCCCTGATGCCGGCAACGACCCCGCCGGCACGATGACCCGGCAGGCCTACGACCTCGTCGCCGAGGGATTCGGCCCGGGCGCCAGCGGCCCGCTGCTGCTCACCGCACAGCCGGCGGCGGGCGGCGACACGCAGCGCGCGCTGATGCTGCTGCGCGATCGCGTCGCCGCCGATCCGGCGGTGCGGTCCGTCGGCCGCGCGCACGTCGACCGCAGCGGCGCGGCGGCGATCCTCATGGCCACGCCGCGCTCGTCACCCCAGGCGCGCGCCACGCAGCGCCTCGTCGACCGGCTGCGCGCGGAGGTCGTGCCGGGCATCGAGCGGTCGACCGGCATGACCGTCCACGTCGGCGGCATGACCGCCGGGACCATCGATCAGAGCGAGTACACGCTCGCTCGCCTGCCCCTCTTCATCGGCGCGGTCGTCGCGCTGTCGTTCGTGCTCCTGCTCGTCGCGTTCCGCTCGCTGCCGGTCGCGCTCAAGGCCGGGCTGCTGAACCTGCTGTCGATCGGCGCGGCCTACGGCGTCGTCGCGCTCGTCGCCGGCGGCGGCTGGGCCGGCGGCCTCGTCGGGATCGACACGCCGACGCCGGTGCCGCCGTTCATCCCGGTGTTCATGTTCGCGATCCTCTTCGGGCTCTCGATGGACTACGAGGTCTTCCTGCTGTCGCGCATCCGCGAGGAGTACCTGCGCCACGGCGACAACGGCGCGGGCGGTCGTCGACGGGCTGGCGCGGACCGCCCGCGTCATCACGGCGGCGGCGGCGATCATGATCGCCGTCTTCAGCTCGTTCGCGCTGGCCGACGACGTCGTCCTGAAGCTCATGGGCATCGGCCTGGCGACGGCGATCCTCGTCGACGCGACGATCGTGCGGATGGTCCTCGTGCCGTCGATCATGCAGCTGCTCGGCCGCGCGAACTGGTGGCTGCCGGGCTGGATGGCGCGGCTGCTGCCGGCCGCGCCGGTGGCCGAGCCGCGGCCCGCGCCCGGCCGCGCCTGAGCCGTCCCGGAAGCCGTCACAAGGGCCTTCGGGTGTTCTGCATGCAGCCCGCCGCGCTCATCGCCGGCGGGCGCGATTTTCACCAGCGGGCGCACCGACGCTATAGGCTCCGCACCGGACATGCGGCGCCTCGCCCTCATCGCGATGTTCCTGCTCTGCTGGCTCGTGCCCGCCGCCGGCGCGGCCGCGCAGGACGAGGCCGGCGACAACGATCGCATCGTCGTCGTCGGACCGGTGCTCGTCGACGCCGACGAGACCGTCGGCGACGTGTTCGTCCTCGACGGCGACGTCGTCGTGCGCGGCACCGTGACCGGCGACCTCGTCGCGATCAAGGGCGACGTCACGATCCGCGGAACGGTCGCCGGCGACGTGCTCACCGTGAGCGGGCTCGCGACGCTCGGACGGCGCGGGCGCATCGCCGGAGACCTCGTGTACGGCGACGACGCGCCGGTCCGCACGCCCGGCTCGCGGGTGGGCGGCGAGATCAGCAAGTTCAGCCTCGGCGACGTGCGCGTCATCGCGGCGATCGGCGCCTGGATCGCGATGACCGTGTCGCTGCTCGTCCTGGGCCTGCTCCTGCTGGCGCTCGCACCGAAGGCCGGAGCGGCGGTCGCGCGCACCGGCCGGGCCAAGGCGCTGCCCGCGGCCGGCGTCGGCGTGCTCGGACTCATCCTCATCCCGGTCATCGCGGTCATCGCGATCGTCACGCTGATCGGCCTGCCGCTCGGGATCGTGCTGGGGCTGCTCATCGTGCCGCTGCTCGCGTTCTCCTACCTCGCCACCGCGCTCGTGCTCGGCCGGCTACTGCTCAAGAAGTCGACGGTGCTGGCCTTCGTCGTCGGGCTCGTCCTGCTGCAGGCGCTCGTGCTGATCCCGATCGCCGGCGGCCTCATCTGGCTGCTCGCCGTCATCTTCGGCCTCGGCGTGCTGCTGCTGACGCTGCTGCGCGCGCGCTCCTAGCCCCTCTGCAACTCTCGTTGCAGGCGCAGGAGGTCGCGCCTCCGCGGCGTGCGCGTTGCTAGCGTCGCAGCGGCCGCGATGACCCTGCGCCGCCTTGCCCTCGCCTGCCTGCTCGCCGCCTGCGCGGTCGGCGTCGGCGCGCTCGTCACGGCCGCCGGACCCGCCGGCGCCGACCTGTCGCGCCAGATCGACCGCAGCGCCAACCGCGCCGAGGCGCTGCGCGCGGCCGTCGCCGCGGAGGCCGCGCGCATCAGGCAGTCCTCGGCGGGGCTGGCGCGCGCCCAGCGGCGCTTGAGCACGCTGCGGTCCGACGCCGCGTCGCAGCGCGCCGAGCTTGAGCGCGTGCGCGCGCAGTACGTCCGCGCGCGCGACCGCCTGACGCGCCTCGTCAGCCTCCAGCGGCGCGCGACCGACGCGCTCACCGCCAACCTGCGCACGGCGTACCGCACGCCGAAGCCGGACATCGTCTCGGTCATCGCGACCGCTCGCGGCTTCGCCGACCTGCTCGAGAAGGCGGACTTCCTCAAGCGCGTCGCCGACCGCAACGCGCAGATCATGGCGATCGCGCGCACGTCGCGGACCGAGGTGACCAAGCAGACGCGGCGCCTGGCGGCGACGCAGCAGCGCGCGCAGGCGCTCTCCACGACGCTCGAGCGCCGGCTCGACGAGGCGCAGGCCGTCGAGACGGCGCTGCTGCGCGTGCGCGAGAAGCGCGTCGCGCGCTCGAACTTCCGGCGCGCGGAGCTGCGCGCGATCCAGCGCCGGCTCGCCGCGCTGCGCGAGCGCCTGGCGCGGACCGCGCGCGCGGGCATCGCGACGAACGCGGGCGGTCCGGTGTCGCCTCCGCCGGGAGCCCCGCCGGCGGTCGGCCTCGTCATGGCGGCGGGCAACGCGATCGCCGGGCTGCCCTATCTCTACGGCGGCGGCCACGCCGGCTTCAAGGACACCGCCTACGACTGCTCGGGATCGATCAGCTACGCCCTCGCCTCGGCCGGTCTCGTCACCGCGCCGATGTCGTCGGGCCCGTTCATGAGCTGGGGGCAACCCGGCCCGGGCAGGTGGATCACCGTCTATGCCAACGGCGGGCACGCGTTCATGGTCGTCGCCGGCTGGCGCTTCGACACGTCGGCGCTGCGCGGCGGCACGCGCTGGACGCGCGCGATGCGCCCGACCGGCGGGTTCGTGGCGCGCCACCCGCCGGGCCTGTAGCGAGCGGTCGAGCGCCGCCGCGGCACGGTCGGCGCGTGCGACTCTTCGTCACCGGCCTCGGCGGCTACCTCGGCCACGCGCTGGCCGCGGCCGCCGCGGCGAGCCGCGCGAGCGGCGAGCTGTCGGGGACCGTGCGCTCGCGGCCCGCGCCGGCGGGCCTGCGCACGTTCGCGGTCGACGTCCGCGACGAGCGGGCCGTCGCCGAGGCCGTCGCGGCCGCGGCGCCCGACGCGGTCGTGCACACCGCCTACGTGCGCGACGGCGACGACGCCTGGTCGGTCAACGTCGACGGCGCGGCGGCGGTGGCCCGCGCCGCGGCCGCCGCGGGCGCGCGCCTCGTGCACCTCTCCTCCGACGTCGTCTTCTCCGGCGAGCTCGGCCGCCCGCTGCGAGAGGACGACGCGCGCGCCCCGGTCGGCGCCTACGGCGCCAGCAAGTCCGCGGCGGAGGACGCGGTCATGGCCGCGGACCCCGGCGCGGTCATGGTCCGCACGAGCCTCATCTACGGCGGGGCGCAGCCGTCGTCGTACGAGCGCGCCGCGCTGGACTGCGGCGCGACGTTCTACGACGACGAGCTGCGCTGTCCGATCGCGGCGGGAGACCTGGCGGCGGCGATCCTCGAGCTCGCCGCACGCCCGGACGTCCGCGGGCCGTTGCACGTCGCCGGCGCCGACGCGCTCACCCGCCTGCAGTTCGCGCGGCTGCTGGCGGCCGCCCGGGGCGGCGACCCGGGCGCGGTGCGGGGCGGCCCGCGTCCGCCGGGTCGCGCCGGGGACCTGCGCCTGGACTGCACGCGCGCGCACGCGCTGCTGGCGACGCCCCTGCGCGGCGCCCGCGCGGTGCTCGCCGCCGGCCGGCGCGCCTCCTCGCAGCGCTCGTCGTAGCGCTCAGGCCTTCGAGCGCACGAGCCAGGAGAAGCGCTCGGCCTGCTCGTAGCTCGCCTCGCCGGCAAGCTGCTGGATGGCCAGCGCGATCGTCGGATAGACGTGCACGACGCCGGCGAGATCCTTGAGCTTGAGCTTGTGCTCGACGGCGAGCGCGAGCTCGCCGATCGCCTCCCCGGCGCTCGGCGCGAGCAGATGCGCGCCGACGACGCGCCCCTTGACGGTCACGATCCGCAGCTCGCCGTCGAGCGCGGAATCGGTCCGGGCGCGGTCGGAGTGCTCGAGGTCCCGGCGCCAGACCCGTACGTCGTCGTCGCCGTGCCGCTCGCGCGCCTGGGCCTCGGTCAGGCCGGCATGCGCGAGCTCCGGATCGGTGAACGTGCACCACGGGACGAGGAACGCGCCGCCGCTCGACCCCGGCAGGAACATGTTGCGCACCGCACGCGCCGCCTCGAAGCCGGCCGCGTGCGTGAACAGATAGCGGCCGGCGACGTCGCCCGCCGCGTAGACGGACTTCACGCTGGAGCGCAGCTTGGAGTCCACGACGACGCCGCGCGCGTTCAGCTCGACGCCGACCTCCTCGAGGCCGAGCCCCTCGACGTTCGGCGCCCGCCCGGTGCCGACGAAGATCTCCTCGGCGCTCCACGACCGCTCGCCCGCGTGGACGTGCTTCATGCCGTCGGCGCTCACGCGGACCCGGTCGGCGTCGACGCCCGTGACGAGCTGCACGCCCTCGCCCCGCAGACGCGCGAGCAGCCGCTCGGCGAGGTCGGGCTCCTCGCGCCGCAGGACGCCCGCGCCGCGCTGCAGCACCGTCACCCCCACCCCGAGGCGGTTGAGGCCCTGGGCGAGCTCCATCGCGATCGGGCCCGCCCCGAGCATCACGAGGCTGCGCGGCGGGCGCTCGAGCTCGAAGATGCGCTCGCTCGTCAGCGGCGCCGCGGCCGCCAGCCCGTCGATCGGCGGAAGCGCCGGCCGGCTGCCCGTCGCCAGCAGGACGTAGCGCGTCGTGTGCTCGCGCTCGCCGACGCGCACCGTCGTGGCCGAGGTCAGCCGTGCGGCGCCCTCGAGCACGTCGACGCCGCGGGCGCGGAAGCGGTCGGGATCGTCGTCACCGGCGGCGATCTGGCCCTGGATCGCCTTGATGCGCGCCCAGACCCGCGCCGTGTCGACCTGCGGGTCGACCGGCGCGAGGCCGTAGGCGTCGGCGTGACGCATCGCGTGCGCGGCCTTGGCCGATGCCAGCAGCGCCTTGGAGGGCACGCAGCCCGTCCACAGGCAGTCGCCGCCGACGCGGCCGCGCTCGACGCACGCGACCTTGATCCCGAGCTTCGGCGCGAACTCGGCCGCGACCATGCCCGCCGAGCCGAACCCGATGATGATGAGGTCATAGCGCATGAGATGAGCGGAGGATCCGCTGCGGCCGTCGTTCAGCCTGCCAGGTCGTTCGGACGCCGCGCGACACCCGGCGGCGCGCGAGGGTGCACCCGCCGGGCGGCGCGATCCAGCCCGGCGCGCGACGCGGCGATCAGCCCGCGGCCGGCATGGCGCCGGCGAACTGCGCCAGCAGCACCGCCGAGCCGAAGACGAACGCCACGGCCGCCGTCGCGCCGACGACGCGCGGCGAGGGGCCGCCGTGGATGCCCGTCGCGTGGACGACCGCGTGGCCCTTGCCGCGGGCGATCAGCCAGCGGTTGACCGGCAGGGCGACGATCCCCGCGACGACGAGCGCGAACGAGAGGCTGCCCCAGAACAGCAGGCTGCCGGCGCCCGCGTCCATCGCGCCGGGAACGGCGAGCATCGTCGCGTTGTCGACGAGCTCCATCGTGGCGATGCTCAGCGTGTCGGCGGCGAAGGCGATCGGCAGCACCGCCGAGACCGCCAGGCCCGCCCGCAGCAGCGGCAGGCTCGTCAGCGCGTAGCCGAAGACGAACGCGAGGCCGACCGCGAGGCCGACCGTCGCCAGCGTCGAGAACCCCAGCGCGGTGCCGATGACCATGCCGAGCACCTCGCCGATCGCGCAGCCGGTCAGGCAGTGCAGCGTCGCGCTGAGCGCGACGCGCGTCAGCGCCGTGCCCGACAGCGCCGGCTCGTGATCGTGCTGCGGGCGTGCTTCGGCCGGCGCATGCATGGCGCGGAGTGCCGGCCGCTCGGCTCAGCCGGGCGGAGCGATCTCCCGCTTGAGGATCTTGCCGGTCGGTCCCTTGGGCAGCTCGTCGACGATCCAGATCGTCCGCGGGTACTTGTAGGCGGCGACCTGCTCCTTGACGAACGCGCGCAGCTCGTCGGGATCGGCCTCGGCGCCGTCCTTCAGCGCGACCGCCGCCCCGACCTCCTCGCCGAGCTCGGCGTGCGGCAGGCCGACGACGGCGACCTCGCGCACGGCGGGATGCTCGTAGAGGACCTCCTCGATCTCGCGCGGGTAGACGTTGTAGCCGCCGCGGATGATGAGGTCCTTCTTGCGGTCGACGATGAAGTAGTAGCCGTCGTCGTCGACCTTGGCCATGTCGCCGGTCGCGAACCAGCCGTCCTTGATCGCCTCGGCCGTGGCCTGCGGACGGTTCCAGTAGCCCTTCATGACGTTGTGGCCCCTGATGAGGATCTCGCCGATCGCCCCGTCCGCGACGTCGTCGCCCGCGTCGTCGACGAGCCTGAACGCGACGCCCTCGATCGGGGTGCCGATCGAGCCGGGCTTGCGGTCGCGGTCGGGATGGTTGAACGACGCGACGGGCGACGTCTCGCTCAGGCCGTAGCCCTCGAGCACCTTGCAGCCGAACGCCTCCTCGAAGCCGCGCATGACCTCGACCGGCATCGACGCGCCCCCCGACGCGCAGACGCGCAGGCACGAGACGTCGCGGCTGTCGCGATCGGGGTGGTTGAGCATCGCGCCGTACATCGTCGGCACGCCCTCGAAGACCGAGCAGCGGTCGCGCTCGAGGATCTCCAGCGCCTTGCCCGGCTCGAAGCGCGGCAGCAGCGTGACCGTCGCGCCGCAGGCGATCGCGGCGTTCATCGTGCACGTCTGCCCGAAGGAGTGAAACAGCGGAAGGCCGCCGAAGATGACGTCGCCGACGCCGAGGTCGAAGAGCCCGACGGCCGCCGCGACGTTGCGGGCGAGGTTGTCGTGCGTGAGCTCGGCGCCCTTCGGCTTGCCGGTCGTGCCCGACGTGTAGAGGATGACCGCGGTGTCGTGCGCCGCGCGCTCGGCCATCTCGGGGTCGGGCTCGTGGGCGAAGATCAGCCCCTCGATCTCGCCGGGCTTGACCGCGATGACCTCGACGTCGCCGGCCTCGTCGGCGCCGGCCCGGGCGGCGTCGAGGAAGTCGTGCCACGCGAAGAGCACCCGGACCTCGGGGTCGGAGAGGTAGAAGCCGACCTCGCGTGCCTTCAGCAGCACGTTCATCGGCACGACGACAGCGCCCGCGCGCAGCACGCCGTAGTAGACGGCCGGGAAGTACGGGACGTTGGGCAGCATGATGCCGACGCGGTCGCCGGCGCCGACGCCCTTGCTCTTCAGCATGGCCGAGACGCGCTGGGCGGCCTGCTCGAGCAGCCCGTAGTCGAAGGCCGCGTCGTCGAGCTTGACGGCGATCTCGTCAGGGTGCGCAGACGCGATGCGCTCGAGGTTCGAGGCGAGATTGGCTGACATGAGATGCGACTCTATTGGCAGCGATGCCCGAGCTGTTGCAGATCAACCGCGTCCTGTCGATCCCGCTCGACGAGGTGCTCGTGCGCGCGAGCCGCTCGTCGGGTCCCGGCGGCCAGCACGCCAACGTGACCGCCTCGCGGATCGAGGTCAGCTTCGACGTCGCGGCCTCCGCGACGCTCGACGACGCCCAGAAGCGCCGCCTCACCGCGCGCTGCGGCCCGGTCGTCCGCGCGGTGGCCCAGGAGGCGCGCTCCCAGACGCGCAACCGCGCGGTCGCCCTGGAGCGCCTCGCCGGGCGGATCGCACACGGGCTCGAGGTCCCGCGGGCCCGGCGGCCGACGAAGCCCACGCGCGCGGCGCGCAGCCGGCGCCTGGACGCCAAGCGGCGCGCCTCGGACCGCAAGCGCGGGCGCGGGCGCCCGTCGATCGACGACTGACCCGCGGCGGCGCGCGGAACGCGCAGCGGTCCGCGACCGACGTCGCTCGTCAGCGGCGGACGTCCTCGCAGTCGGCGTTGACGATGTCGCCGGCGGAGGCCAGGACGGTGTCCCTGCCCGATCCGCAGATGACGATGTCGATCCCGCCGCCGACGACGTTGATGCGGTCGTCGCCCGCGCCGCCGTCGATGATGTCGGAGTCGAGGTTGCCGTAGATCTCGTCGCGCCCGCTGCCGCCGAAGATGCGGTCGCTGCCGCGGTCGCCCGTGATGCGGTCGTCGCCGTCGTCGCCGTAGATGAGGTCGTCGCCGTCGCGGCCGGCCAGGATGTCGTGGCCCGGGCCGCCGTGCAGCTCGTCGTTGCCGTTCTCGCCGTCGACGTAGTCGTCGCCGCCGCGCCCGAACAGCCGGTCCTGGCCGTCCTTGCCGAAGATCGAGTCGTCGTCGTCGGTGCCCTGCAGCACGTCGTTGCCGTCGGTGCCGCTGACGATCGACGGCAGCTCGCCCTCGTTGCCGGCCTCCGCCGGGACGGCGATGACGAGCTCGCAGTCGACGAGGACGTCGCGGTCCGGCGCGTCCTGCTCGACGTAGACGGTGTCCAGGCCCGGGCCGCAGTCCACCGTGTCGGCGCTGTCGTCGGCGGAGCGGATCGAGTCGTCGCCGGGGCCGCCGTAGAGCGCGTCGCGCCCGGGGCCGCCGACGACCTCGTCGTTGTCCTCGCCGCCGCGCACGACGTCGTCGCCGGAGCTGCCGTCCACGCGGTCCTGCCCGGGGCCGCCGTCGAGCCGGTCGTTGCCGCGGCCGCCGCGCAGCCGGTCGTGCCCCTCGTCGCCGAGCATCTGGTCGCTGCCCCGCCCGCCGTCGAGCGTGTCGTCGCCGCGCCCGCCGCTCATCTGCTCGTTGCCGGACTCCCCGAAGAGCTCGTCGCGGCCGTCGTCGCCGAGCATCCGCCGATCGGAGCCGCGGCCCCCGCGGATGACGTCGTCGCCCGGACCGCCCGAGAGCAGCTTGTCGTTGCCGAAGCCCCATTCGATGATCTCGTCGTCGCCGGGTCCGCCGCGGATCGTGTCGTCGCCGTCGCCGCCGTCGAGCGTGTCGTCGCCCTCCTCGCCGGCGATCGTGTCGTTGCCGGTGCCGCCGTCGACCCCGTCGTCACCCGTCCCGCCGGTGATCCGGTCGTCGCCGTTGCCGCCGGAGAGGAAGTCGTCGCCCTCGCCGCCGCTCATGCGGTCGCTCGACGCGCCGCCCGACACGCGGTCGTCGCCCGGGCCGCCTTCGAGCACGTCGCGCTGGCGGCCGCCGCGCAAGAGGTCGTTTCCCTCAAGGCCCTCCAGGCGGTCGCGCCAGCGGGTGCCGACGAGCGCGTCGTCGTCCGCGGTGCCGCGGATCAGCGCGAGCCCCGGCTGCACGGCGATGTCGACCGGCGTCGTCCCGGCCAGCCGCACCGTGGCCAGCAGCCGGCGCGAGTGCGGGCTGACGAGCGACACGCCCGCGGCGGGGCCGTTGGCGACGAAGAGCCGGCCCGCGTCGGGCGTCCATGCGGGCGTGCCCGGGCCGCGCCCGGCGGCGAGCCTGCGCACGCGATGAGTCCTGAGTGTCAGCAGCGCGCCGCTGCGCCCGCCGCGGCGCGGACCGACGGCGAGCCGCGACCGGCCCGGTGACAGCGCGAGGTCGCCGCCCGCCCCGCGCGGCAGGGCGATGCTCCGCCGGCGCGGTCGCGACGCCGCGCGATTGACGATCCGCAGCCGCCCGCGGGCGGACACGTAGGTGCGCCCGCTCGGCGTGACCGCGACGCCCGTCGCGCCGGGAACCCGTACGCGGCGCAGCAGGCGCCGCGCGCGCGCATCGACGAACGCCACCCGGCCTCCCGCCAGGACGACCGCGGCCAGGCGGCCGTGACGGCCCAGCCCGATCGCGCGGCCCTCCCCGCGCAGCCGCACCGACCCGATCTGGCGCAGCGAGCCGGTCCGCAGGATGCGCAGGCGCCCGCCCTGGACCGCGAGCAGCCGGTGCCCGTCGCCGGTGACGGCAAGCGACCGGACGGGCGTGCGGCCGCGCCGCACGCGGCGCAGCTGCGTGCGCTCGTTGACGTCGATGCTGACGATCGCGCCGCCGGCGGCCACGAACCCGCGCCGGCCGTCGGGCGAGATGGCGACGGCGCGCGCCGGTCCCGGCAGGGCGATGCGCTGCACGACCGCGCGCGAGGAGACGTCGAGCAGCAGCAGCTGCGTCGTGGAGCCGGCCACGAGGGCCACGCGCGCATGCGACGGCGTGGCCGCGGCGAGCAGCGCGAGCGCCGCGACGGCGAGCGCCAGCGCCGGCATCCCTGCCGCTCGCCCGGTCCTCCTGAGCTCACACCGCGACGACACTGGCCGCGCACGCTACTGCCGCCGGCCGCCGCATGCGCCAACCCGCTCGACGTCGCGCCGGCTACGGACCGGGCGGGCGGCGGACGCCGTCGCCGCGCGACGAGCGGTGGTGCCTACAGGCCGCGCGGGTGGCGGACGCTGTAGCCGCGCGAGGAGCGCATGTCGGCCTGCCAGCGCGTGCCCTTGCCCGAGCGGCCGCTCGTGTCGAAGCGCAGCCCGGCGACGACCATGTACATGTGGCCGCCGTTGGCGTAGATCGTGACCCACTGGCCCCTGCCGCGATCGCCCCAGCTCGTGAAGCTGCCCGAGGGCATGGCGGACTTCAGCAGGTCGGCGCCGTGCAGCGCGTAGGAGACCGAGCCCGAGCAGTCGTAGCCGGCGTCCTCCCACTTGCCGTGACCGCCGCCGTAGATGTAGGGCTTGTGCGCGATGCGGTTGCCGGCGGCGATGATCTGCTGCACGACCGGCGGGGCAACCGCCGGGGCGACGGCGTAGCCGTCCTTGTCGACCGTGGCGGTCATGCCGGGGCCCAGGACGAGCGGCGGCGGCTCGGGCGGGGGCGGCGGCGGCTGGTTGCGCGGGAGCGCGCCGCCGGTGTTGGCGGCCGATGCGACGGCGCCGCCGTTGCGGGCGACGTCCTTGAGCACGCGCACGTCGCGCTTGGTGACGACACCGTCGACGCGGCGCCGCTGCGCGCGCTCGAAGCTGCGCACCCTGCTCTTCGTGCCGCGGCCGAAGATGCCGTCGGCTCCGGTCCGGAAGCCCGCGCGGGTCAGGTAGCGCTGAAGGCTGCGCACGTCCTTGCCCTTCGAGCCCTGCCTGAGGGTCCGCTCGCCCAACTTGTAGCTGCGCTTCTTGGCCTGCGCCTGAACGGGTACGAAGAGCGCGACGGCCAGAAGACAAGCGGTAAGGCGGTACAGCTGCTTCACGCGGGCAAGACCCTTTCTCCTTCGGGTGCCTACGGGGTTAGCTGTCGGGCTCGCGCAGAAAGAGCAGCGCTATGCCGTGGAACACGGCAATTCGCCCCCGGGACGCATCGTCACGCCCCCTAAGTTGGTTCCCCCGCTCCCGGTCGATCGCTCGCACCGGGATTCGGCTGGTCACTGACGCCCGGAACCCTAGCGCAGGTCGCCGTCGGTTGCACGGCGGGTGTCCATAACTCCTGGACGCCTGCAGGCGAGGCTAACCGGCGAGGACCGCGTCGACGACCGCGAGGGCGACCTCGGCGCGCGATCGCAGCGAGGACGCGAGCACGAACTCGTCGGGCGTGTGGGCTCCCCCGCCGCACGGGCCGAGCCCGTCGATCGTGATCGCGATCGCCGGCGCCATGTAGCTCGCGTCGCTCGCGCCGCCGCGCGCGGCGCCCAGGATCGGCCGTCCGAGCCGCCCCCCGGCGTCCCGCAGCAGCGCCGCCGTGCGCTGCGCGCAGTCCATCCCCGGCCAGCGGCGCAGGAAGCCGCTCTCCAGCCGGACCCCGTCCACGGCGGTCGGCAGGCCGCCCAGCACGTCGTCGAACGTCGCGTCGTCGTCGGCGCGCAGGTCGCACAGCAGCTCGCCGGACGCGGGGACGACGTTGAACGCGTCGCCGGACTGCACGACGGTCGGGACGGCGGTGAGGTGTGCGGCCCCCGCCGGGTCATGGCGGGCCGCGACGGCCTGCGCGGCGCTGGCCAGCGCGAGCAGCGCGTTGGCGCCCGCCTCGGGCGCCGATCCGGAGTGCGCCGAGCGGCCGTGGGCGACGACGCGCAGCGTGCCGGCCGCCTTGCGGCGCACGACGACCGCCTCGTCGCCGTCGGCCGTCAGCTCGCCGCCCTCGAAGCACAGGCACGCGTCCCAGCCCGCGAAGCGCTCGGTGTGCACGAAGTCGCCGGCGCGCCACTCCTCGTCGCAGACGAGCAGCAGCGCGACGCGCTCGAAGTCCTCCGTGCGCCGCGCGAGCTCGCGCAGCACGCCGAGCGCGAGCACGTCGCCGCCCTTCATGTCCAGCGTGCCCGGTCCGACGAGGCGCTCGCCGTCGCGTGCCAGGGCGCGGTGGTCGTCGTGCGCGTGGACCGTGTCGACGTGCCCGAGCAGCAGGACGCGCCCGCTGCCGCCGCCGGGCAGCGTGAGGATGAGGTCCTCGGCGTGGTCGGGCGACGAGCACCGCGCGCGCTCGGCGCGCGCCTGCGGCGGCGCGAGCGTCAGCGCGACCGCGAGCGCCTCCTCGGCGCCCGCCACGTCGCCCGACGGCGACGAGACCGCGACGAGGCGCTCGAGCTCCTCCGTGGCGCGCGCGGCGATGTGCTCGGCAGCCTCTGCGATCCACGGGTGCATGGGTGCGGTTCTACCGCAACGAGGCCAGCCAACCCGCCCGGTCGCGGTGAAGGCGTGCATGCGGTCGTCCTCGCCGGGCTGCGGCGAGCCACGCCGGCGCGACCGCGACGGCCCGCGCCGCGCCATAATCATGCCGTGCCTGCCGAGGTGGCCGACATCCGCCGTAGCGCGGGCCACGCCCGCGCCGCCACCGGGAAGGCGCGTTCGTGGCGCTCAGCCTGAGCAAGGTCGCGCTCCACAACGGCGCGCGCATCGCCGCGGCGGCCGACGCCGCGGTCGCCGCCGACGCAACCGGCAGGCTGGAGGCGTTCCGTGGCTTCGCCGCGAGCGCGGCGATGAGCTCCAACGCCTCTGCGGACAAGGTCGAACTCTACGACGAGGCGGGCGCGCTCCTCGACGCCCGCACGGCCGCCCAGCACCGTGTGGGCGGCGACCGCAGGGCGGGCCTGCGCGAGTTCCGCCGGGCCCAGGGCTCGTGGTACCTGCGCCGTGTTCGCTTCGAGGGCCTCTGGACGCATGGCAGGCGATTCGTCTACGGCGCCCTCAACGCGGGCGGCACCGGGCTCGACGCCTTCGGCGAGTTCTGCATCGTGATCGCGGATCCCAGCCGCGCAGCGCCCGACGCGCTCGGCCTCTTTGCGGCCAACAGCGCGGAGCGTTACTGCTCGGTCGACGGCGAGCCCGATCGCGACCGCGCGCTCGCCGAAGCGGCGCCGTGGCCGCAGCGCGCCGAGCTCGCGGTGGCCGAGCGTGCTGCGTCGGCGATCGCCGCGGACCCCGACCGGTGGGCCTCCGTGCTGTGCGAGGCCAATCGCTTCATCGAGGTCGTCGTCGCCCCCGGACCGTCGTTGAGCGCGATCACGGAGGTGCGGCTGCGCGCCGACTACCTCACCCGCCTGCACGAGCTCGAGGCGAATGTTCTCTCGGGCGCCGCGCTCCCGGCCACCGAGCGCCGCGAGGCGGGGGCGTTCGCGGCGCTCAACCGCTGGCGTCGCGCTCACGGCGTCGCGATCCACGGCGTAGGCTGATCGTCGTGCCGGCTCTCGATCCGCGCTCCACGGTGACCCTCGTCGCGATGCCCCCGTCCGGCGAGACGTTCCTCGCGCGTGACTCCGAGGGCGTGCTGTGGCTCATCCGCCCACCGGGTGCCGGCGGACCCCAGCGCGCCGATGAGGAGGTCGTGGAGATCGCGACCGCCCGCCACGGGTTCGAGCGGATCGAGCAGGACTTCGCCGGCTGGGAGGCGCTGGACGCCGAGCGCCAGCGGCGCGCCGGCCTCCGCGCACCGGCGGAGATCGACGTCGAGGCCTTCGACGCGACCGACGTCGACCGCGTCCTCGCGATCGCCGATCGGTGGCGCCGCGAGGGCGATGTCGAGCGTCCGCGGCGCGTCGCGCACCGTCTGCTCGAAGCCCCGATCGTGCGCGAGGACGACGGGCTCTTCAAGCGCCTGACGAGCTTCCTGCGCGAGCTCGACGAGGTTCGTGGAACGACGCCGCCCGCCGTCGTCGACGAGCAGCGCGCCGCCGCGCGCCGCCGACTGCGCCTGGCCTCCTGAGCGGCGCCGGCTCGTTGCGCACGTCGACCTTCTACTCGTACAAGGGTGGAACCGGCCGGACCCTGCTGCTCGCGAACGTCGCGATCCTCGCCGCGAGAATGGGCTGGAAGGTCGTCGCCGTCGACGTCGACCTAGAGGCGCCCGGCCTCGCCTACAAGCTGCTCGACGAACCGGCGGCGGGGTGCGACGGGCTCGTCGGCTGGCTGCGCGACCGCTTCGCGTCGGGCAAGCCACCGCTGGCGATCGCCGACTCGCTCGTCGACGTACCCGTCGCGGATCCGCTCGTCGACGGCGGCTGGCTGCGGCTCATGCCGGCCGGCCGCAACCCGTCGCTGAACTACTTTCGCTCCCTGACCGGTCTCCGGCTCGAGGAGCGAATCGGCGACGGAGAGGGCGTCGACGCGTTCCTCGACCTCAAGCGGCAGATCGCCGAGGATCTGGGCCCGGACCTGCTGCTGCTCGACGCGCGCACCGGAATCGGCGCCACCAACCTCGTCACGACGCGAGTGCTGGCGGACGACGTCGTCGCGCTCGCGCTCGACAGCCGCGAGCAGCTCGACGGCACGCGCTCCGTGCTGCGATCTCTGACGCCGCTGACGTCGCTGCAGAGCGGCGAGCCGCTGCGCCTGCACGTCGTGCTCGCGCGCGTCGCCGGTCGCGCCGCGGACGTCGGCTCCTATGCCGTCACGGATGCCGAGCGCGAGCAGATCGACCGCGTCCGCCGGTACCTGCGCGAGCCGGCCGACCCGTTGCGCGCTACCCTGACGATCGAGCACGTCCATCTGCTGCACAGCGAGCCGTCGCTCGTGCGCGGCGACTTCCTGACGCTCGCGCGCACGCGCGTGCTCGACGCGACCGCGCTGCACGTCGACTGCATCCGGATCGCCGAGGCGGTCCTCGGCGACGGCGTGGGCGAGATCGCCGCACGGGTGATCGCGACCACCGAGGATCCCGCGCGGCGCGAGTCGCTGGCCGAGTTCTTCGTGCGGCCCGGCGACATCACCGCGGCACGTGGCGCGTCTCGCCAGACCGACGCACCGGCGTCGAGCCGGTCGTCCCCCGACCTCGCCGAGCGCGTCGCGCTGGCCGAGAGCGCGGCGCAGCGCGATCCGACCCGCCGGCCGGACCTCGCGCGCGCGCTGCTCGAGCTCGCACGCGGCCACTCCGAGGTGGGGCGCCGCGCCGACGCCGTCGCGCCGACCGAGCGCGCCGTCGAGATCTACGAGGCGCTGGCGGCCGAGAACCCCGCGTTTCTCAACGACCTCGCCAGCTCGCTGAACAACCTCGGCATCCGCTACAGCGAGGTCGGGCGCCGCGCCGACGCCATCGAACCAACCCAACGCGCCGTCAAGATCTACGAGGCGCTGGCGGCCGAGAACCCCGCGTTTCTCAACGACCTCGCCAGCGTCGCTGAACAACCTCGGCATCCGCTACAGCGAGGTCGGGCGCCGCGCCGACGCCATCGAACCAACCCAACGCGCCGTCAAGATCTACGAGGCGCTGGCGGCCGAGAACCCCGCGTTTCTCAACGACCTCGCCATGTCGCTGAACAACCTCGGCATCCGCTACAGCGAGGTCGGGCGCCGCGCCGACGCCATCGAACCAACCCAACGCGCCGTCAAGATCCGCGAGGCGCTGGCGGCCGAGAACCCCGCATTTCTCAACGACCTCGCCAGCGCGCTGAACAACCTCGGCATCCGCTACAGCGAGGTCGGGCGCCGCGCCGACGCCGTCGAACCAACCCAACGCGCCGTCAAGATCTACGAGGCGCTGGCGGCCGAGAACCCCGCGTTTCTCAACGACCCTCGCCATGTCGCTGAACAACCTCGGCAACCGCTACAGCGAGGTCGGGCGCCGCGCCGACGCCATCGAACCAACCCAACGCGCCGTCAAGATCTACGAGGCGCTGGCGGCCGAGAACCCCGCGTTTCTCAACGACCTCGCCAGCTCGCTGAACAACCTCGGCACCAGCTACAGCGAGGTCGGGCGCCGCGCCGACGCCGTCGAACCAACCCAACGCGCCGTCAAGATCCGCGAGGCGCTGGCGGCCGAGAACCCCGCGTTTCTCAACGACCCTCGCCAGCTCGCTGAACAACCTCGGCATCCGCTACAGCGAGGTCGGGCGCCGCGCCGACGCCGTCGAACCAACCCAACGCGCCGTCAAGATCTACGAGGCGCTGGCGGCCGAGAACCCCGCGTTTCTCAACGACCCTCGCCAGCGCGCTGAACAACCTCGGCACCCGCTACAGCGAGGTCGGGCGCCGCGCCGACGCCATCGAACCAACCCAACGCGCCGTCAAGATCTACGAGGCGCTGGCGGCCGAGAACCCCGCGTTTCTCAACGACCTCGCCAGCGCGCTGAACAACCTCGGCAACCGCTACAGCGAGGTCGGGCGCCGCGCCGACGCCATCGAACCAACCCAACGCGCCGTCGAGCTGCTTCGGCCGATCGCCGAGGACCTTCCGGCGGTCGGTAAACCGCGGCTGGCCTCCGTCCTGCGCGCGCTCGCCGCCCATCTGCGCGCCGCGGACGACGAGCCCGGCGCCCAGGCGGCAGCCGCCGAGAGCGAACGCATTACCGCGTCGCTGCTCGACGACGAGGGACCCTGAGCGACCACCGCGCCGCGGCGACCCAGCCGAGGCCCGGATCAGCCCAGCACGGCCTCCAGCCTGCGCTCCAGCGCCCCCGCGATCGCCTCGCGCACGAAGCCGGCCTCGAAGCGCTCGACGGTCGCCTCGAGGAAGCCCTCGATGACGAGCGCGCTTGGCGTCCTCCTGCGACAGCCCGCGCGAGCGCAGGTAGAACAGCTGCTCGGGATCGATCTGCGCGATCGCCGCACGAGATCGCCACGAAGCGCTCGGGCTCCTCCGCCGCGCGCGCGGCGATCCGCTCGGCGCCCTCGGCGATCCAGGTCTCCATGCGCAGCGTTCTACCTCAAGGCGCGGGCCGCACACCGCGCGGTCAGCGCACGCGTGGCCCGAGCCGGATCCGGTACGCGCCGGCGCCGCGGTCGAAGTGGCTGACGACGAGCCGGCGCCCATACATCTGCAGCCGAGGATCCGGACCCGCCGGCCACGTCCGCACGTAGCGCCGCCCGCGGCGCAGGTCGCGGTAGACGATCCGGCGCCCGCCGAGATACGCGAACGCGTCGCGCCCGAGCACGGCTTGCCTGCGCCGCCAGTCGCGCTCCGCGCGGCTGCGGCCGCAGCGCTGCAGCGCCACGTCGACGCCGCGCTGGAGCACCCACGCCCCGATCCGCTCGACGACGTCGGCGTCGCGGTCGCGCAGCAGCGGCGCGCACAGCAGCCGGCGCGGCTCGCGCGCGTCGAGATTGGCGTACTCGGCCGGGGCCAGCGGCGGCGGGCCGTGGCCGTGGGAGCCGCCCCACTCGATCCGCCGGCCGTCGCGCCAGTTGACCAGCCAGACGGTCTCGACGAGGTGCACCTCGTCGGGCACGTCGTAGGAGCTGACGCGCAGCCAGTGACGGCCGATCGCATGGACGTCGGAGTAGGTGACACCAGCCGGCGCGGCGACCGGGCGAAGCGCGCCGTCGCGCTCGGTCAGCACGACGGTCAGCGGCACGACCTGCGGCGCCGCGCCGGCCGCGGCCGTCGCGGCGAAGGGGCAGACGAGCGCGACGGCGCCGTCGCCGATCGCGCCGGGCTCGCATCCGCGCGGCACCTCGTACGCGCGCGCGGGCTCGCCGCTGCGCCGCACCCGCAGGCTCGTCGCGCTCAAAAGGTACGCCAGGCCGCCGGACTTCCCGGACGCGACCGGCGGCGCCGGCGATAGCGCGAGGCGCTTGAGCCGCAGCTGCTGCGCGGCGCCGGCGGGCGCCGCCGCTGCGAGGAGCGCGGCGGCCGCCAGCGTGATCGCGACGATCCGCATGACGCACAGACGCGCCCGCGGAGTGGAAGTTGCGCCGCGGCGACCCAGCCGAGGCCCGGATCAGCCCAGCACGGCCTCCAGCCTGCGCTCCAGCGCCCCCGCGATCGCCTCGCGCACGAAGCCCGCCTCGAAGCGCTCGACGGTCGCCTCGAGGAAGCCCTCGATGACCAGGCGCTTGGCGTCCTCCGGCGACAGCCCGCGCGAGCGCAGGTAGAACAGCTGCTCGGGATCGATCTGCGCGATCGCCGCCGCGTGCGTGCAGCGCACGTCGTTGGCGAGGATCTCCAGGCCCGGGATCGAGTCGGCGTGCGCGGTCTTCGTCAGCAGCAGGTTGCGCGACTCCTGGAAGGCGTCGATCTGCTGCGCGCCCGGATCGACCTTGATCATCCCCGACCAGACCGTGCTCGAGCGCCCGTCGAGGATCCCGCGGAAGGCGAGGTCCGACGTCGTGTGCTCGGCGGCGTGCTCCTGCGTCGTGGCGTAGTCGAGGTGCTGGCGCCCGCGCGTGGCGTACGCGCCGGTCACCTTCGCGTCCGAGCCCTTGCCCGCAAGCCGCGTGTTCATCGCGACGCGGCCGTTGCCCGAGCCGAAGCCGAGCGCGATCCAGTCGATCGCGCCGTCGCGGTCGACCGTGCAGCGCTGCGCGCCGAAGATCCGCGACTTCTCGCTGAGGTTCTGGGCGCAGACGTAGCGCAGGTTGGCGTTGACCCCGACGGACAGCTCGGTGACGCAGTTCAGCAGCGCGTCCTGCTGCTCGGTGGAGACGTACTGCTCCCAGACCTCGGCCTGCGCGCCCTCCTCGAGCACGATCAGCGTGCGCCAGTGCAGCGTCGTCTGCGGCTGGGACTGCGCGACCGTCACGACGATCGGCGTCTGCAGCTGCACGCCGCGGGGGACGTAGACGAACGCGCCGCCCTGCCAGCCGGCCTCGTTGCGCGCGACGAACGGGTCGTCGGCGGCGACGATCGAGCCGAAGTGGCGCTCGACGAGCTCGGGGTGCTGCGCGACCGCGGCCGACAGCGACATGACGAGCGCGCCCGAGTCCGTCTCCGCCCCGCCGTCGAGCGGGTCGGCGAAGGTGTGGTCGACCTGCTCGAGGTGCGTCGCGCCGGCGGGCGTCTGGAAGACCGCGAGGCCGGCGACGTCGGCGTCGGCGTCGGCGCCGTCGGGAGCCCCGTAGGCGTCGAGGTCGACGTTCTTCAGCGACGTGAACTCCCAGCCCGGGTTGCCGCGAAACGAGGGCAGCGGCAGGGAACCGGTCAGCGAGACGGCGCGCTCCCGGCGCGCCGTCAGCCAAGCTGGTTCGGTCGCCGTGGGCGAACTAGCCAATGGAGCCCTCCATCTGCAGCTCGATGAGCCGGTTCATCTCGACGGCGTACTCCATCGGCAGCTCCTTGACGATCGGCTCGATGAAGCCGTTGACGATGAGCTTGGAGGCCTCCTCCTCGTCGAGTCCGTGCGACGTCAGGTAGAAGAGCTGCTCCTCGCCGACCTTCGAGACGGTCGCCTCGTGGCCGACGTTGACGTCGTCCTCGCCGATGCGGATCGTCGGGTAGGTGTCCGAGCGCGACTGGTCGTCGAGCAGCAGCGCGTCGCAGACGACCTTGGACTTCGAGCCGTGCGCGCCCTTGGCGACCTCCAGCAGGCCGCGGTAGGAGCCGCGCCCGCCGTCCTTGGAGATCGACTTGGCGAAGATGTTCGACGTCGTGTTCGGCGCGGCGTGGACGATCTTGCCGCCCGCGTCCTGGTGCTGGCCGGCGCCGGCGAAGGCGATCGAGAGGATCTCGCCGTGCGCGCGCTCGCCGGTGAGGTAGACCGACGGGTACTTCATCGTCAGCTTGGAGCCGAGGTTGCAGTCCACCCACTCGACGGTCGCGTCGCGCTCGGCGATCGCCCGCTTCGTGACGAGGTTGAAGACGTTCGTCGACCAGTTCTGCACGGTCGTGTAGCGGATCCGCGCGCCCGGCTTGGCGATGAGCTCGACGACCGCGGAGTGCAGCGAGTCCGACGAGTACGTCGGCGCCGTGCAGCCCTCGACGTAGTGCACGTAGGAGCCCTCGTCGGCGATGATCAGCGTGCGCTCGAACTGGCCCATGTTCTCGGTGTTGATGCGGAAGTAGGCCTGCAGCGGCATCTCGATGTGCACGCCCGGCGGCACGTAGACGAACGACCCGCCCGACCAGACGGCGCTGTTGAGCGCGGCGAGCTTGTTGTCGTTGGCCGGGATGATCGTGGCGAAGTACTCCTTGACGAGCTCCTCGTGCTCGCGCAGTCCGGAGTCCATGTCCATGAAGATGACGCCCTGCGCTTCGAGCTGCTCGTTGATCTGGTGGTAGACGACCTCGGACTCGTACTGGGCGCCGACGCCGGCGAGGAACTTGCGCTCGGCCTCCGGGATGCCGAGCCGGTCGAAGGTCTTCTTGACGTCGTCGGGGACGTCGTCCCAGGAGCGCTCGGCCCGCTCGGAGGCGCGTACGAAGTAGTGGATGTCGTCGAAGTTGACCTCGGCGAGGTGCGGCGAGCCCCAGGTCGGCATCGGCCGGGCGTAGAAGTACTCGAGCGCCTTGATGCGGAAGTCGCGCATCCACCGGGGCTCTGACTTGAACTCGGAGATCTTCTCGACGAGCTCCTTCGACAGGCCCTTGGGCGCCTTGTAGAGGTAGTTCTCGGCGTCGTGGAAGCCGTACTTCTCGGTGTAGTCGGCGTTGATGCCCTGCAGGCCCTCTTGCTCGGCGATGGTCTCAGGAGTTGCCATATCGATTACTCAACCTCCAGCTTGATCATGTCGTCCTCGACGCGGACCTCGAAGGTGTCCACGGGAACGTAGGCGGGCAGGGTCACGGGCTTGCCGCTATGCAGGTCAAACAGCGACCCGTGGCGCGGACACTCCACCGTGCACCGCGCGGGGTCGAACTCGCCGTCGGCGAGGTTGCCGTCGTCGTGAGAGCAACGGTCCTCGATCGCGAGGATCTGCCCGTTGCAGTTGAAGATCCCGATCTCCAGGTCCTCCCACTCGACCACGCGCGACGCGCCGGGCGGAAGCTCGGAGACTGGGCAGATGTCGAGGATCTCAGCCATGTGGAACATCCGGCGCTCCAATCCCGTCCTGGGCACTCGGATTTGCCTTCGTGCAGTGTAGCTATCCCGGCGATGTCCGGCATGTGGCGGGCCCAGCCGCAGATGCTCGGGCCATGCGGGAGCGCTCCGCGTCCGACGCGCGCGCCAGACGTGGTCGTCGAGAGCCGGCCGGCGCGGCGCGCGCGCGCACGTGCCGCGATCCATGCGTCCGGCCGGGTAGACCACCACCGCCGCACGATCGGAGGTTCCGATGGCCACGGTCGTTCTGCGGCCCGGTCTGCGGCCCTACAGCTGGTCGGCCCCCGACGGGTGGCGCTCGACGCCGCCCTCGGCCTCGCTCGGCGGCGTCTCGGGCTCCCAGTCGACCGCGTCGCCGAGCGCCGCGCCCTTGAGCACCTTCAGCGTCAGCAGCGCGCACTTCATCCGCGTCGCGGAGATCTTGATGCCGAGCAGGTCCAGCACGTACTGGCGGTCGAGCTTGAGCAGCTCGTCGATCGTCATGCCCTTGACCTCGTCGGAGGTCATCGACGCCGAAGCCTGGCTGATCGCGCAGCCGTGCCCGGAGAAGCGCAGGTCCTCGATCTTGCCGTTGCCGTCGGTCCGGATCTCGACGGTCAGCTCGTCGCCGCAGAGCGGGTTTGAGTCCTTGAACGTCAGGTCGAACGGGTCGAGGTGCCCCCAGTTGTGGGGGCGCTTGTAGTGCTCGAGGATCTCCTCGCGGTAGATCGAGTCCATGCTCATCCGAAGATCTTCCTTACCTCGTTGAGGGCGTCGACGAACGCGTCGACGTCGGCCCGCGTGTTGTGCACGGCGAAGGACGCACGCGTCGTCGCGGCGACGCCGAAGCGCTGCATGAGCGGCTGCGCGCAGTGGTGACCGGCGCGGACGCACACCTCCCGGCTACCCAGGATCTCGGCGATGTCATGCGGATGGGCGATGTCGAGCTCGAACGCGACGAGCGCCCCGCGGCGGTCGGCGTCCAGCGGGCCCATGACGCGCACGTCGCTGAGCTCGTCGAGCCGGCCCAGCGCGTACGCGCACAGGTCGCGCTCGTGCGCCCGGATCGCCTGCATGCCGATCTGCGAGACGTAGTCGACCGCCGCCCCGAGTCCGATCGCCTCGGCGATGTTCGACGTGCCGGCCTCGAACTTCGCCGGCACCTGGCCCCAGCGGATCTCCTCCAAGGAGACCGACGCGATCATGTGGCCGCCCGTCAGGAACGGCGGCATCGCGTCGAGCAGATCCCGGCGCCCGTGCAGGACGCCGACGCCGGTCGGGCCGTAGAGCTTGTGGCCGGTCCAGGCGTAGAAGTCCGCGCCGAGCTCGCGCAGGTCGACCGGGATCTGCGGCACCGCCTGCGAGCCGTCGACGACGACGACGGCGCCGGCCGCGTGCGCGCGCGCGACGATCTCGGCCACCGGGTTGATCGTGCCGGCCGCGTTGGAGACGTGGCCGACGGCGACGAGCTTGACCGTGCCCGTCGCCAGCGCGGCGTCGAGCTGGTCCAGGCGCAGCACGCACTCGTCGTCGACCTCGACCATCTCGAGCTTCGCGCCGGTCTGCTCGCAGAGCAGGTGCCAGGGCACGAAGTTCGAGTGGTGCTCCAGCTGGGTCGTCACGACGGTGTCGCCCGGGCCGACGTTCGCCCTGCCCCACGAGTACGCGACGAGGTTCAGCGCCTCGGTCGCGTTCTTCGTGAAGATCGTGCTCTCGGCCGGCCAGTTGACGAACGCCGCGATCCGGTCGCGGGCGCCCTCGAAGAGCTCCGTGGCCTCGGCGGCGAGCGCGTAGACGCTGCGATGCACGGTGCCGCGATGCGCCTCGTAGTAGTCGCTCATCGCGTCGATGACCGGCTGCGGCGTCTGCGACGTCGCGGCGGAGTCGAGGTACACGACCTCCCCGCCGCGCAGGCAGGGGAAGTCGGTCGCCAGCGGCGTGTCGGCCAGCGTGCTCAACGGGAGCGCCTCGTCGTGTCGGCGGCAGTCATCGGCGCCGCGGCTACCTGGCCGCCGAGACCTCTTCGCGGATCTTCGCGTAGCCCTCGGCCTCGAGGCGGTCGACGAGCTCGGGACCGCCCTCGGTGGCGATCCGCCCGTCGAACATGATCGACACGCGCGTCGGCGTGACCATGTGCAGGATCCGCTGGTAGTGGGTGATGATGAGCACGCCCATGTCGGCGCCGGTGGCGACGGTGTTCACGCCGTGCGCGACGACGTTGAGCGCGTCGATGTCCAGGCCCGAGTCGGTCTCGTCCAGGACGGCGAGCTTGGGCTTCTGGAGCGCGAGCTGGAGGATCTCCAGGCGCTTCTTCTCGCCGCCCGAGAAGCCCTCGTTGAGGTAGCGGGCGCTGAACTCGCGCGGCACGTTGACGAGCTCCATCGCGGCCTCGACGGTCTTGCGGAACTCCTTGAGCGAGACGTCGGCCTCGCCGCGCGCCTCGCGGTGGGCGTTCATGACCATCCGCAGGTACTTCGTGATCGTCACGCCGGGGATCGCGACCGGGTACTGGAAGGCCATGAACAGGCCCATCCGGGCGCGCTCGTCGGGGTCGGCCTCGGTGATGTCCTGCCCGCCGAAGAGGATCTGCCCTTCGGTGACCTCGAGGCTCGGGTGGCCCATGATCGCGTTGGCCAGCGTGGACTTGCCGGAGCCGTTGGGCCCCATCAGCGCATGGATCTCGCCGGGGGCGACCGTCAGGTCGACGCCCTTGAGGATCTGCTTGTCCTCGGCCTGGACATGGAGGTTGCGAATCTCGAGGTCGGGCATGGTGTCCTTTGGGTCTCCTTCGTGCGGGATTGCCTGATGGATCAGGCGGGAGCGGGAGTTCTTGCGTGCGGCGTCGCCGGCTCGCCGACGCGCGGCAGCTGGCGGGTCTGAAAGTCGATGAGCTCGGCGAGCGTCGTCTGCGCGAGCGTCCTGATGACGCCGGCCTGCACGCGCGTCCAGAGCAGCTTCGTCGCGCAGCCGCGGCCGGAGTCGTCGTGGTGCGAGCACAGCACGCGACCGTCGTCGCTGCGATCGTCGACGAAGCACTCCATCGGCGCCAGCGAGCCCTCCAGCGCGAGCACGACCTCGTCCATCGCGATCTCCGCGGGCGGGCGGGCGAGCTGGTAGCCGCCGTGGGCGCCGCGCGTGGAATCGACGAGCTCGGCGCGCTTGAGCAGCGCCGCGATCCGCTCGAGATAGGCGAGCGGCAGGTTCTCGGCGTCGGCGATCGCCTTCAGCGAGACCGGCTGGTCGTGGCCCTGGCGCCCGAGCTCGATGAGCAGGCGCACCCCGTACTCGGCTTTCGTCGTGAAGAACACGGCTTGAAATCCTACCAGCGAGGTTGGGATAGGCCGGGGCGGCCGGCCGCGGGCTGCAGAACCGCCGCACGGTCACCCGCAGGCGCCCGCCGGCAGCATGGTCGTCAGCGTTCGTTCACGCCGGGAACGCCGGCCGCCGGCACAAGGTTGCGTCCCAACGCGCTAGAAGTGACGGGTGATGGCCGAGTTCGCACCTGGCGACGTCTTCGTCGAGCACCGCATCGAGGGTGTCGCGGGTCGCGGCGGGATGGGCGTCGTGTACCGCGCGACGCAGCTCGGCCTCGGGCGGACGGTCGGCCTGAAGGTCATCACCCCGGCGCTCGCCGGGGACGAGGAGTTCAGGCGCCGCTTCGTCGCCGAGTCGCGCGCCACCGCCTCGATCGAGCACCCCAACGTGCTGCCCGTGCATGACGCCGGCGAGCGCGACGGGGTGCTGTACATCGTCATGCGCTACGTCGACGGGCCCGACCTGCGCGCGCTCGTGCGCGCCGAGGGCAGGCTCGACCCCGACCGTGCCGCGCACGTCGTGGCGCAGATCGCCGGGGCGCTCGACGCCGCCCACCGCCACGGGCTCGTGCACCGCGACGTCAAGCCGGCGAACATCCTGCTCGACGGGGACGACCACGCCTACCTCACCGACTTCGGCCTGACCAAGCGCGCCGCGACGACCGACGGCGGCCTGAGCCGCGCCGGCGGCTGGGTCGGGACGCTGGGCTACGTCGCGCCCGAGCAGATCCGCAGCGACCGCGTCGACGCGCGCACCGACGTCTACGCGCTGGGCTGCGTGCTCGTCTTCGCGCTCACCGGCAGCGCGCCGTACCTGCGCGACTCCGACGAGGCCACCCTGTGGGCGCACCTCAACGCGCCGCCGCCGAGCGAGAGCGTGCCCCCGGAGTTCGAGGGCGTCGTCGCCCGCGCGCTCGCGAAGGACCCCTCCGACCGCTACCCGTCGGCCGGCGACCTCGGCCGCGCCGCGCTGCGGGCGGCCGGCCGCAGCGCCAGCGCCGTCCCCGAGCGCAACGTCGGCCGCGGGCAGGCGGCGCCGCCCGGCAGCGCGACGGCGGCGACCGCGATCCAGGGCACGGCCGATCCCGACGGCGAGACGCGCCCCTCCCCGCAGGCCGCCGAGCTCGGCGGGGCCGGCGCCGAGCTCGCCGGCGCCGCCGCGGCGACGCGGCGGCGCGCGGCGCCACCGCCGCCCGCGCCGGGCGCGCGCCGGCGACCCGCGCTCACGCGCCGCCGCGCGCTCGTGGCCGGCGGCGCCGGGCTGCTGCTGGCCGGGGCCGCGGCCGCCGCCATCGTCGGCGGCGGCCGGGCGGGCGAGCCGGCGGCGACGACCGCCGGCACCGTGACGGCGGCCCCCCTGCGCCCCGCGCACGTCGACATCACGAAGACGAACATGAACACCCGCCCCAACGCGCTCGTGATCGCCGACGGCAAGGCCTGGGTGCTCAGCAGCCGCAGCGGCGAGATCGCGCTCATCGACGCCGACACGGGCGAGGGCGACGAGCGCCTGGCCGTCGGCAAGGGCGGCAGCTCGCTGGCGGCGGGCTTTGACTCGGTCTGGGTGGCGAAGTTCAGCACGCCCACGATCCTGCGCATCAACGCCCGCACGCATCGGCGCGTGCGCGGCGGGTCCGTCGAGGTCGCGATCCCCGGTCACAACGTCGCGGTCGTGACCGGAGCGCGCGCCGTCTGGGTCGGCGTGCGCAACCGCTCGCTGTCGGACCGCAGCCCGGAGTCGGTCATGCGCATCGACCCGAGCACGGGCGCGCAGCAGCGCATCGCCGTCGCGGGCGGCGTGCAGGATCTCGCCGTCGGCGCCGGCGCGGTCTGGGTCTCCAACCGCTTCCGCCCGACGGTCACCCGCATCGGCGTCAGCGACGGCCGTCAGGACGTCATCACCGTCGGTCGCGAGCCGAAGGGGATCGCCGTCGGCGAGGGTGCCGTCTGGGTCGCCGTCTCGCGCGGCGACCAGCTCACCCGGATCAACCCCAAGAGCCTGCGGACCACGCCGGTCGCGCTGCAGGCGATCCCGGAGCGCGTGACGGTCGGTGGCGGATCGGTCTGGGCCACGGCGCGCGAGGCCGGGCGGCTGATCCGCGTCCACGCGCGCACGCGCGAGGTCCTCGAGCGCATCGAGACGGGCGTGCGCCCGTTCGCGCTCGACGTCACGCGCGGGCGCGCGGTCTGGCTGACGCTGCTGGACAGCAACGGCGTGCAGCGCGTGCGCTTCTACCGGCGCTAGAGGTCGCGCCGCGACACGACGCCGTCCTGCAGCGCGCGCATCGCGAGATAGGAGCGCTTCTGGTTCTGAGGCAGGTGCTGGACGCCGAAGAAGCTAAACAGCGTGCGCAGGTGCGCCTTCACCGCGTCGACGGACAGATACAGCTCGTCGGCGATGTGCTGGTTCGTGGCGGGCGTGGCGAGCTCGGAGTCGCGGTAGGGCCGGCACAGCGCGGTCAGCACCGCGCGCTGCGTCGCCGTGAGCTTGGGCAGCTCGACGCGGCTGCCGGCGGCCACCGTCGGTTGGGAGTCCGGCGCCTCGGGGACGCGAAACGCGATCGAGGTGCGCCCGACGCGCAGCACGTCGCCGTCGCGCAGGCGGTGGCGCCCGGAGATGCGCTGGCCGTTGACGAACGAGCCGTTGCGCGACAGCCCGTCGTCGGCGACCGTCCACTCGTCGCCGAGGCGCTCGAGCTCGGCGTGCAGGCGCGAGACCTCGGTGTCCCAGGCGAGCGCGACGTCGTTGCCGGCGCTGCGCCCGATCGTCACGCGCGCCCCGCCGCGGTCCAGGACGAAGAGCCGCTGGGCGTCCGCGCCGTCGCGCAGCACGAGAAACGGCGCGCCCTCGCGCTCGGCCTCGATGCGCTCCCGCAGCTCCGACGCAGTGGCGACGTGGGGCGCGAGCGGTGACGGATCGGTCCGCGGCATGGCAGCTGAGCTTCCCACACCGCGCGGTCGCACCACCCTGGGTGGAGCAACGTCACACCTGAGGTTGAGCGGTGTGACCCCTGGGTCGCCCGCAGCGCGCGGCCGTGCGGCGATCGTGCGGACAACGCCACTCAAGGAGCCCGCCCCCATGTCCGCCCACTGCCTGCCCGTGCCGACCGACGACGAGCTCGTGCTGCGCTTCCGGCGCGGCGACGTGGCCCGGTTCGACGAGATCGACCGCCGCTACCGCGCCCCGCTGACGGGCTTCGCCCGGCGCATGCTCGGCGCGAGCGCCGCCGACGCCGAGGACGTCGTGCAGGACGCGCTCATCCGCGCCTACCACGGCCTGCGCGCGACCGACCGCCCGATGGCGCTGCGTCCGTGGCTGTACATGATCGTCCGCAACCGCGCGCTCGACGAGCTGCGCTCGGCGCAGCGGGCCGGCGCCCACGACGACGCCTTCGTGCTCGAGGCCGTGCCGACGCCCGACGCGGCGCGCTGCGCCGAGGGGCGCGCGGAGATGCGCGAGCTCGTCGCCGAGATCGCGCGCCTGCCCGAGCGCCAGCGGATGGCGCTCGTCATGCGGGAGTTCGACGGCTGCTCGCACGTCGAGACCGCGCGCCGCCTCAACACGACCGTGCCGGCGACGAAGTCGCTGCTGATCCGCGCGCGCTGCAACCTCGGGGCCGCGCTGCACGCGGCGTGATCCCCCGCGACGCGCGGCGCGGGCTCATGCCGGTAGGCTCGCGCGACCGATGGACGTGACGCAGATCGACGACGCGCTGGGACGCTTGGAGGAGGGCCTCGCCGAGGCCCGCATCGCCGCCGACCTGCTGCGCGAGGGCGACGTCAGCGCGGTCGGCGAGCTCAACGCCGTCATCGACGCGATGGCGCTGGAGATCGCCGAGCTGAAGGGCCGCACGAGCGGCGGCATCGGCTGAGCCGCCCGCCCGCCGGGCGCCGTGTAGCGTGTGGTGGCCGCCACGGGCGCCGCGGTCCTGACGCGGGCCGGACGCTCGCACGAGAAAGGACCACGGGGACCATGCATACCGCCGTGAGCGCGCAGGACATCGAGCCATGCGCGAACGAGACGGCCGACAGGATCGCGACGGGGCTCGTCACCGTCGTTCCGTTCCTCGCCCTGGGCATCGCCGGGTGGCAGGCCTGGCAGAGCCTGCTGCACTGGCACGATCTCGCCGTCTTCTTCGCCCTCTACGCGCTGACCGGGCTGGGCATCACCGTCGGCTTTCACCGGCACTTCACGCACCGCTCGTTTCGCACGACGAAGCCGCTGCGGGCCGTCCTGGCGGTCCTCGGCACCGCCGCGATCGAGGGCCCGATCACCGCGTGGGTCGCAGACCACCGCAAGCATCACGCGTTCTCCGACCGGGTCGGCGATCCCCACAGCCCGCACGTCGACCACGGCCACGGGCTCGCCGGAGCGCTGCGCGGCCTCGCCCACGCGCACCTCGGGTGGCTGTTCCTGCACACCCAGCGCGCCAACAAGGCGCGCTACGCGCCCGACCTCATCGCCGATCCGCTGATCCGCTTCATCGATCGCACGACGCTGCTGTGGATCGTGCTCGGGCTCGCCGCGCCGTTCGGCCTGGGCTACGCGCTGGGCGGCACGCTGACGGCCGCGCTGACGGGCCTGCTGTGGGGCGGCGCGGTGCGCGTCCTGGTCATCCACCACGTGACGTTCTCGATCAACTCGCTGTGTCACTTCTTCGGCGCCCGGCGCTTCGAGACCGGTGACGAGTCGCGCAACCTCGCCTGGCTGGCGCCGCTGACGTTCGGCGAGGCATGGCACAACAACCACCACGCCTTCCCCACCTCCGCGGCGCACGGGCTGCGCTGGTATGAGCGCATGCTCGACCCGAGCGCGCTCGTGATCTGCGCCCTGGCCCGCCTCGGGCTCGCGTGGGACGTCGTGACGATCAGCCCGGAGCGCCAGGCGGCCAAGCTCGCGGCCAGCTAGGCACAAAAAAGGGCGGCCGCTCTCGCGACCGCCCCTTCAGCGGTTCAGGTGATCGACGTGCAGACCTAGATGGTCTGGACGTTGACCGCCTTGGGACCCTTGTCGCCCGCCTCAGCGTCATAGCTGACCTTGGCGCCCTCGGCGAGTGAGCGATAGCCCTCGCCGATGATGCCGCTGTGATGGACGAAGAGGTCCTTCTGACCGTCGTCGGGGCTGATGAAGCCAAACCCCTTGTCGTCGCTGAACCACTTCACGGTGCCGGTAGGCATTCCGGTTCTCCTCGGTGGTGTGCTGCGTACCCCGAGGATGCTGTTCAGGCAACGTCACTGGGCGCTGGCACTGCTTCGCCGGACCACGACGGCCCGGCCTCTCGACTGCGAACGGTAGCGGGTTGGCGCCGTCCGTAGGGGTTTGGATCGCGCGGCGGGCCGCAGCACCGGCCGGCCGCGCCGGCGATCGCGGCCGCAGGAGAGGGTCGGGGCACTACCCTCATGCGCCATGTCAGTCACCAGAGCAGATCTTCGCAACGTCGCGATCGTCGCCCATGTCGACCATGGCAAGACGACGCTCGTCGACGCCATGCTCTGGCAGTCGGGAGCGTTCCGTGCCGGTCAGGAGGTCAACGAGCGCGTCATGGATTCGATGGACCTCGAGCGCGAGAAGGGCATCACGATCCTCGCCAAGAACACGTCCGTGCTGCACGGCCGCGTGAAGCTCAACATCATCGACACGCCCGGGCACGCGGACTTCGGCGGCGAGGTCGAGCGCGGGCTGTTCATGGTCGACGGCATCCTGCTGCTCGTCGACGCCAGCGAGGGGCCGCTGCCGCAGACGCGCTTCGTGCTGCGCAAGGCGCTCGAGGCGCGCCTGCCGGTGATCCTCGTCGTCAACAAGGTCGACCGGCCCGACGCCCGCATCGCCGAGGTCGTCGACGAGGTCTACGAGCTGTTTCTCGACCTCGACGCCGACGAGGAGCAGATCGAGTTTCCGATCGTCTACTGCAACGCGAAGGCCGGGCACGCCTCGACCGAGGACCCCGAGCAGCTCAGCGACAGCCTCAAGCCGCTCATGGACCTGCTCGTCGAGCACATCCCCGCGCCCGCCTACGACCCCGACCATCCGCTGCAGGCGCAGGTGACGAACCTCGACGCCTCGCCCTACGTCGGGCGCCTGGCGCTGTGCCGCGTGCGCCACGGCACGATCCGCAAGGGCCAGCAGGTCGCGTGGTGTCGCGCCGACGGCACGATCGAGCAGGCGCGGATCTCCGAGCTGTACGTCACCGACAACCTCGACCGCGTCGACGCCGAGGAGGCCGGGCCCGGCGAGATCATCGCCGTCGCCGGCATCGCGGAGATCACGATCGGCGAGACGCTCGCCGATCCGGACGACCCGCGCGCGCTGGAGGTCATCACCGTCGACGAGCCGTCGCTGTCGGTCACCGTCGGCATCAACACGTCTCCGCTGTCGGGCCAGGACGGCAGCAAGCTCACGGCCCGCCAGCTGCGCAACCGCCTCGACGCCGAGCTCGTCGGCAACGTCTCGCTGCGCGTGCTCGAGACCGAGCGGCCCGACACCTGGGAGGTGCAGGGCCGCGGCGAGCTGCAGCTCGCGGTGCTCGTCGAGATCATGCGCCGCGAGGGCTACGAGCTCACCGTCGGCAAGCCGCAGGTGCTCACGCGCGAGATCGACGGCAGGACGCACGAGCCCGTCGAGCGCGTCGCGATCGACGTCCCCGAGGAGTACGTCGGCGTCGTCACCCAGCTGCTGGCGCTGCGCAAGGGCCAGATGGAGTCGCTCGTCAACCACGGCACCGGCTGGGTGCGCATGGAGCAGATCGTCCCCGCGCGCGGCCTCATCGGCTTTCGGACGGAGTTTCTCACCGAGACGCGCGGAACGGGCCTGCTGCACCACGTCTTCGAGGGCTGGCGGCCCTGGTTCGGCGAGCTGCGCACGCGCCCGACCGGCGCGCTCGTCGCCGACCGCCGCGGCAAGGTCGCCTCGTTTGCCCTCTTCAACCTGCAGGAGCGCGGGACGATGTTCGTCGGCCCCGGCGAGGAGGTCTACGAGGGCATGATCGTCGGCGAGAACTCGCGCGGCGACGACCTCGACGTCAACGCCGTCAAGGAGAAGCACCTCACCAACCACCGCGCCTCGACCGCCGACGAGCTCGTGCGGCTCGTGCCGCCGCGCAAGCTCTCGCTCGACCAGGCGCTCGAGTTCCTGCGCGAGGACGAGTGCATCGAGGTGACCCCGAACGTCGTGCGCCTGCGCAAGGTCGCGCTGGACCAGACCAGCCGCGTCAAGCGCGCCCGCGCCGCCAAGCGCGAATCCGTCGCGCCATGACCGAGCTCGACGTCGCGTTCTCGTCGCTCGAGCGCGAGCGCGGCCGCGGCGAGCGCTTCCAGCCCCTGCGGCGCGAGCTCGGCGTCAGCTCGTTCGGCATGAACCTCATCGTCCTGCACCCGCGCGAGCGCGGGCGCGTGCACGCCCACGAGCGCCAGGAGGAGGTCTACCTCGTGCTCGAGGGCGAGCTGACGCTCGTCGCCGGCGGCGAGGAGCACGTGCTCGGAGCAGACCGGCTCGTGCGCGTCGGCGCGGCGGTGCGCCGCCAGCTCGTCAACGCGGGCTCCGAGCGACTGGTCCTGCTCGCGCTCGGCGGCTCGGGCGAGCACGAGCGCCGCGACGGCCTGGCCTGGAGCTCGTGGGACGACGACGGTCCCGGACGCTCGCCGGCGCAGGTGCCGCTGCCCGACGACCTGCCCGAGGGCTGAGGAGCACCGCGGCGACCCGCGTCGGCCCGGTCGGGCGCGAGGCCGGGCCGCGCGCCGGTCGGGCTCGTCGCAGGAGCGGGCGCGGGCGCGCGCCGCTACATTCGTGCCGGTGACGCGCCGCAACCGCACGCCGGACATCGGCCGACTGCTCGTCTCGTGTCCGGACCGCCCGGGGATCATCGCCGCGGTGTCGGCCTTCCTGCACGAGCACGGCGCGAACATCATCGAGTCCGACCAGTACTCGACCGACCCCGAGGGCGGCTCGTTCTTTCTGCGGATCGTCTTTCACCGCGCGGGCCTCGCGGCCCTGCGCGACGACCTCGAGCGGCGCTTCGCCGCCGAGGTCGGGCGGCCGTTTCAGATGCAGTGGGCGTTCGCGGAGGCCGGCGTCCCCAAGCGCGCGGCGATCATGGTCAGCCGCATGGACCACTGCCTCGTCGACCTGCTGTGGCGCGAGCGCCGCGACGAGCTCGACCTGCGGATCGGGGTCGTGGTCTCAAACCACCCCGACCTCGCCGACGTCGTGCGCGAGTTCGGCGTCCCCTACGTCCACGTCCCGGTCACGCGGGAGACGAAG
Organism: uncultured Solirubrobacteraceae bacterium; assembly: GCA_963722455.1. Classification (GTDB taxonomy): domain Bacteria; phylum Actinomycetota; class Thermoleophilia; order Solirubrobacterales; family Solirubrobacteraceae; genus CADCVQ01. The sequence goes on along the minus strand of CAVRMD010000001.1, from coordinate 148,246 downwards.
GCCGACGCCGAGCGCCGGCAGCTCGACGTGCTGGCGGGCAACTTCGACGTCGTCGTGCTCGCGCGCTACATGCAGATCCTCTCCCCCGCCTTCTTGGAGGGCGTCGGCGCGCCGGTCATCAACATCCACCACTCGTTCCTGCCGGCGTTCGCCGGCGCCGCGCCCTACCAGCGCGCCCGCGACCGCGGCGTCAAGCTCATCGGCGCGACCGCGCACTACGCGACCGAGGTGCTCGACGAGGGCCCGATCATCGAGCAGGACGTCATCCGCGCCACGCACCGCATGAGCGCCGCCGAGCTCGAGCGCCGCGGCGCCGACGTCGAGCGCACCGTCCTCGCGCGGGCGGTCCAGTGGCACTGCGAGGACCGCGTCGTGCGCGACGGCGAGCGCACCGTCGTCTTCTGAGGCTCAGCCCGTGTCGCGCGTCGAGCGCGCGAGCGCCACGAGCCGGTGATCGTCGGTGAACAGCCGCCGGACGGCGCCCAGCGCGGTCACCGCGGTCGTCGTCGCGACCGCGCCGAGGATGAGGTACATGAGCGCGAGCTGGACGAGCACGGCGTCGACCGGATCGACGCCGGCGAGGATGAGCCCGGTCATCGCGCCCGGCAGGAAGACGATCCCGAGCGCCTTCGTGTTCTCGATCTGCGGCGACAGCGCCGTGCGCAGCGTGGAGCGGACCGTCGGGCGAGCCGCCTGCGACCAGGGCTGGCCGAGCGCGAGCCGCGCCTCGACCTCCGCGCGGCCGTCGGCGAGCGCGTCGACGAGCCGCTCGACGACGACGATCCCCGACTTCATCGCGTTGCCGATGAGCATCCCCGCGATCGGCACGAGCGTGCGCCCCTCGACCGGGAAGATCCGCAGCCCGAAGGTCACCGCGAAGCCGATCGCCGCGGTCGCGCCGGTGGCGACGAGCGCGATCCAGAACAGCCCGGGGACGGCCGGCGCGCGGCGCTTCACCGTCGCGGCGGCGAACACGACGATCCCGGCGACCCACAGCCAGGACCAGACGAGCGGGGTGTTCGGGTCGATGACGATCGCCAGCGCGGCGCCGACGATGATGAGCTGCACGAACCCGCGCAGCACCGCGACGACGATCTCGCGGTCGATGCGCAGCCGCAGGCGCAGGCTGATGGCGAGCGCGAGCGCGACGAGCACGAGCGAGGCGGCGAGGCCGAGCGCGCCGACGTCACCGCTCTGCATCGCGCCGCTCCTCGTCCGCCACGGTGCGCTCGTCGTCGCTCCGCATCGCGTTGCCCTCGTCGGCGCCGGGGCGCTCGTCGTCGTCGTCGAGCTGCGGCGCGCCGGCGGCGTCGAGCACGGCGCGCGCGTCTCCCGCCCGGTTCAGCCGGCCCGCCGCCAGCAGGACGACGTGGTCGGCGAGGCGGCGCATCTGGCGCTCGGAGTGCGTGACCCAGACGACCGGCGTGCCGTCGTCGACGAGCCGGCGCGCGAGCCGCTCGAGGACGCCGGCCGCGTCGCCGTCCAGCGACGAGGTCGGCTCGTCCATGAGCAGCACGCGCGGATCGGTGGCAAGCGCGCGCGCCAGGCAGGCGCGCTGCGCCTCGCCGCCGGACAGCTCGCCCGCGTCGCGCTCCAAGAAGCTCGGGTCGAGCGCCGCGCGCTCGAGCAGCTCGCCGCCGCGCCGGGCGTCGCAGCCGGGGTCGGCCTCGCGCAGGTTGTCGTGGACCGTGCCCGGGAACGTGACCGGGCGCTGGAAGACCATCGCGACCTCGCGGCGCAGCGCCAGCGGGTCGCGCTGCGCCACGTCCGCGCCGCGGTGCAGCACGACGCCGCGCGACGGGACCTCCAGGCGGTTGCACAGCCGCAGCAGCGTCGACTTCCCCGAACCGGAGGGGCCCGCGACGACGGTCAGCCCGTCGCTCGGCAGCGCGGCGTCGAGCTCGTCGAGCCGGCGGGCGTCCCGCGGCCCTACGCTGACGCGGCGAAATTCGAAGAGCGCGGCCGGCGGCACGCGCGGAGTATGCCCGCACACTTGTCATTGCATGCGCAATAGTTTAGACTGTCAAGCACTTATGACCGCTCAGACCCGCCGCATCGCCGCCCTCTTTCGCCCCTACCGCCGGCGGCTCGGCGCGGTGCTCGGCCTCATCGCCCTCAGCGCGAGCCTCGCGATGGTCACGCCGTTTCTGCTGCGCGAGGTGCTCGACACCGCGATCCCCGACGGCGACACCACGCTGCTGGCCTGGCTCGTCGGGGCGATGATCTTCATCTCGATCGCGACCGGCGTGCTCGGCGTCGCGCAGACGTGGCTGTCCAACGTCGTCGGCCAGCGCGTCATGCACGACCTGCGCGCCGCCGTCTACGCGCACCTGCAGCGCCTCTCGCTGGCCTTCTTCACGCGCACGCGCACCGGCGAGGTGCAGTCGCGCATCGCCAACGACATCGGCGGCGTGCAGAACGTCGTCACCGCGACGGCGACGTCGATCGTCTCCAACGCGACCACCGTGCTCGCGACGATCGTCGCGATGGTGCTGCTGGACTGGCGCCTGGCGGCCTTCAGCCTCGCCCTGCTGCCGTTCTTCGTCTGGCTCACGCGCCGCGTCGGCAACGAGCGCAAGCGCATCACGTCCAAGCGCCAGGGCCGCCTCGCCGACATGAGCGCGCTCGTCGAGGAGTCGCTGTCGGTCTCGGGCATCCTGCTGGGCAAGACGATGGGCCGCTCCGGCGAGCTCGTCGACCGCTTCACCAACGAGTCCGCGCAGCTGGCCGACCTCGAGGTGCAGTCGCGGATGGCCGGCCGCTGGCGGATGTCGACCGTCCAGATGAGCTTCTCGATCATGCCGGCGCTCGTGTACCTCTTCGCCGGGCTGTCGATCGCCGGCGGCTCGGCGGCGATCACGATCGGCACCGTCGTCGCCTTCACGACGCTGCAGACGCGGCTGCTGTTCCCGATCGGCTCGCTGCTGAACGTCGGCATCGACATCCAGACCTCGCGGGCGCTGTTTGACCGCATCTTCGAGTACCTCGACCTGCCGGTCGACATCGTGCAGCGCGCCGACGCCGTGCGGATCGACCCGGCCGGCGTCCGCGGCGAGGTCCGCTTCGAGGACGTCTCTTTCCGCTACGAGGAGGATGGGGCGCCGACCCTGCGCGGCGTCAGCCTCGACGTGCCGGCCGGCACGACGACCGCGATCGTCGGTGAGACCGGCTCGGGCAAGACGACGCTCGGCTACCTCGTCGCGCGCCTGTACGACGTCAGCGGCGGGCGCGTGACGATCGACGGCGTCGACGTGCGCGACCTGTCCTTTCAGTCGCTGGCCGCGACGGTCGGCCTCGTGTCCCAGGAGACCTACCTCTTCCACGCGACGATCGCCGAGAACCTGCGCTTCGCGCACCCGGCCGCGACCGACGACGAGCTCGTGCGGGCGGCGCGCGCCGCCCGCATCCACGACCTCATCGTCTCGCTTCCGGAGGGCTATGAGACCGTCGTCGGCGAGCGCGGCTACCGCTTCTCGGGCGGCGAGAAGCAGCGCATCGCGATCGCCCGCACGATCCTGCGAAACCCGCCGGTGCTCGTGCTCGACGAGGCCACGAGCGCGCTGGACTCCGAGACCGAGCGCGCCGTCCAGGAGGCGCTCGACAGCCTCGCCGAGGGCCGCACGACGATCGCCATCGCCCACCGCCTGTCGACGGTCCGCGGCGCCGACGAGATCGTCGTCCTCGACGGCGGCCGGATCGCCGAGCGCGGCACGCACGAGCAGCTGCTCGAGGCCGGCGGGCGCTACGCGGCGTTCGTCGCCGGCGGCGACGCGGGCTCGCTGAGCCCCGCCGCGCTGTAGGGCTCGCGGCGCCCGCCTCCAAAGCGCTATTCTTGATCGGGAATACCGTCTTTCGTCGCAACGGGGAGCTTCATGCTGCACTCGCAACTGCCGTGGTTCATCGGAGGACCGCTGCTCGGGCTGTGCGTCATCGCGATGCGCTGGCTCATGAACGAGCGGCTGGGCGCGATGGGCGCCTGGTCTGACGTCGTCGAGACGCTCGCCGCGCGGCGCCTGTCGTTCGGGCCCTTCGGCTGGATGCTGTTCGGCCTCGTCGCGGGCGGCGCGGTCTTCGCGCTCGTCGCCGGCCCGACGTTCGCGGGCTACAGCTGGCTGACCGCCACCTTCAGCGGCACCGGCGGCACGATCGCGATCGTCGCGATCCTGCTCGCCAGCGGCGTGCTCATCGGCCTGGGCACGAAGATCGCCGGCGGCTGCACGTCGGGCAACGGCCTGAGCGGCAACGCGATGCTGTCGCCGGCGAGCCTCGTCGCGACGGGCACCTTCTTCGCGACCGCGATCGTCGTCGCGTTCACGACCCAGGCGCTGATCTCATGAGCACGCGCGTCGCAGCCGCGATCATCGGCATCGTCTTCGGCGTCACCCTGTCGTGGTCGGGCCTGACGAGCCCCGAGACGATCCGCGAGGGCCTGCTCTTCCAGGGCACGTACCTGTTCTTCTTCTTCGGCGCCGCGGTCGGGACCTCGTTCGCCGGGCTGTGGGTCCTGCGCCGGCGCGCGCCGCGCGCGCTGCTCACGGGCGAGCGCGTCGCCTGGACGGCGGTGAAGCCCGAGCGGCGCCACGTCGCCGGCAGCGTGCTGTTCGGCATCGGCTGGGGCGTGTCGGGCGCCTGTCCGGGACCGATCGCCACGCAGCTCGGCCAGGGGATCGTGTGGGGCATCCCCCTCACGATCGGGCTCGTCGGCGGGGTCCTGCTGTTCGCCCGGCTGCAGTCGCGGGTGCACGTCAAGCGCTCGCGCGCGCCCGCGGCGTCGATGATCCCGCCGCCGCGCGCGGCGGACGCTACGGCGTAGGCGCGCGCGGCGCGGGCGGGCCGCCGCGCACGATGTCGCGCCCCGTCGGGCGCAGCTGCGCGTCGAGCTCGAGCTGCCAGTAGTAGCGCGTGAACGTGTGGCCGTGGGCGAAGTCGCCGACGTGCGGCTCGATCGTCTCGCCGCGCGCCATGCGCACGATGAGCTCGGGGTACGTGCGGCCGGGCCGGGCGGCGTACATCGGGGCCGGGAAGGCGCCGCCGAAGCGCGTGTTGACGTCGGTGATGCCGAGCCCGATCTCGGCGTCGCGAAAGGCCTGCACCGTCGCGGGCCCGCGGAAGCCGAGCGTCTCGCTGACCGCGCGGCCGAGCTCGACGAGCTCCTCGTCGTCGATGACCGTCCCCTTGATCGACTCGCCCCCGCGCGACTCGATCATCGTGCGCGGGATCGCGTTCAGGCAGCGCCCGGCGAGGTCGCAGAGGATGTCGATCGAGAACTCCGGCCCGTCCATGAGCCGCTGGATCATGACCGGCTCCTTGACGTAGCCGACGAAGAAGTCGGCCTCCGCGCGGTCGGCGGCGGGATGGATCGAGCGCGCCCCGGAGCCGCGCCGCGGCTTGACCATGACCGGATAGGAGGGCGGCTCCTCGCCGGGCAGGACGGTCGGCGGGGACGGCAGGCCGTGCGCGAGCAGCAGCGCGTGCGTCTCGTACTTGTCGTACGTCGCGCGGGCGATCTCGGGCGGCGGCACGAAGGCCGGCAGCCGCTCGCCCGCCAGCGCGAGCACCTCGATGTCGAGGTCGGTCAGCGGGACGACCGCGCGGACGTCGTGCTCGGCGACGAGCGCCTCGAGGAACGCGACGTAGCGCGGGTCGTCGATCCGCGGCGGGACGACGTGCAGGTCGGCCGCGTGGCGCGCCGGGGCGAGCGGGTTGGGATCGGCGGCGATCGTCAACGCGTGCTCGCCGAACGCGCTGACGATGTCGTAGCGCTTGCCGACGCCGGTCAGCAGGACCGCGGTGCGCTCACCCACGCTCGTCCGCCGACCCGTGGAACTGCGTCAGCGTGTCGGCGCGCAGCCCGAGGCGCAGGGTCTCGAGCGAGAGGACCTCGGGCGGCGGCACGTTGCCGAGGTTGACGTCCGAGCCGTAGCGCTCGATGAGCCACACCTGCTGATGCTTGCGCGGCGCCTCGAAGACGAGCTTGCCGCGGTCGATCTCGTGCACGATCTCGTCGATGAGGCCGGTCCGCGCCTCGCCGTCGGGCCGGTACAGGCCGGCGGTCCCGGTCGCGCGGCCCTCGCAGATGACGAGCCGCGCGCCGGCCTCGAAGGCCTCGCGGATGAGCGCGACCCAGACGTAGGGCGCCATGAGCGCCTCGGGATCCTTCTCCCCGACCTCGGCGAAGACCGTGTAGCGCGCGGCGAGGCGCTCGATGAGCGCGGCCTTCTCGGCCGGCGGGATCGCCACGACGCCGCTGGAGACCTCGAGCGTCTCGATGCCGAGCTCGTCGACCCACGCGCACAGCTCGTCGAGGCGGCCGTGCAGCCAGGCCAGCTCGGTCAGCGTGCCGCCGAGCATGACCGGGACGCCGTGGGCGCGGTAGGCGGCGAGCTTGGCCGCGAGGTCCTGCGTCACGTAGGCCGAGCCCCAGCCCAGGCGCACCATGTCGACGTGCGGCGCCGCCTGGCGCATGAAGCCGTCGACCTCGGCGGTGCTCAGGCCGGTGTCGATGACGTGCGTGAGCCCGCCGGTCCGCGGCTTGGGCGCGCGCTCGGGCAGTGGCAGGAAGTCGGGCATCGGCGGCCCGCAGGCTATCGCCGTGCCGCGCGGCGGCGGGCGTCAGCCGACGACGCGGGCCAGCTCGATGCGCGACGTCTCGCCGGCGCGGACCTTCGCCAGCCCCGCCTCGCGCAGCGTGCGCATGCCCTGGCGCACCGCGACGGCCAGGATCTCCGACGACGCCGCGCGCGCGACGACGAGCGAGCGGATCTCCTCGCTGACGGTCATGACCTCGAAGACCGCGGTGCGCCCGCGATAGCCGCTGTCGCCGCAGCGCTCGCAGCCGGCGGGCTCGAAGATCGTCGCCTCGTCGTCCTCGACCCCGACGTCGGCGCCCGGGACCACGACGGCCCGCCGGCAGTCGGTGCACAGCCGCCGCACGAGGCGCTGGCCCACGACGCACTCCAGCGCGGATGCGACGAGGTAGGGCTCGATCCCCATGTCGACGAGGCGGGCGACGGCCGCCGCCGCGCTCGCGGCATGCACGCTGGACAGCATGAGGTGGCCGGTCAGCGCGGCGTCGACGAGCGTCTGCGCGGTGTCGCGGTCGGGCAGCTCGCCGACCATGACGATGTTCGGGTCCGAGCGCAGGATCGCCCGCAGGCCCGAGGCCAGGCCGACGCCTCCGCGCTCGACGACCTGCACCTGCTGCACCCCGGGCAGGCGGTACTCGACCGGGTCCTCGACCGTCATGATCGTCTTCTCCGGCGTGCCGGCGAAGGCGAGCGCCGCGTACAGCGTCGCCGACGTGCCCGAGCCGATCGGGCCGGCGGCGAGGATCGCGCCGCGGCCCCGCTTCAGCGCCAGCTCGAGGGCGCCCCGCTCGTCGTCGCCGAGGCCGAGCTCGCCCAGCGGCCGCGGCGCCGCGGCGTGGCCGAGCACGCGCAGGACGACCGACTCGGCGTCGACGAGCGGCAGGATGGTGGCGTGCACGTCGACCTGCCGCGCGTTCAAGGTCAGGCTCATGTGACCCTCCTGCGGCGCGCGGTGCTCGGCGACGTCGAGCTCGCAGAGGATCTTGATGCGCGAGACGAGGCCGCGGGCCTGATCGGCCGCCACCCGGTCGACCTCGCGCATGACGCCGTCGATGCGGTGGCGCACGAGCAGCTCGCCGCCCGCGGGGTCGAGGTGGATGTCGGAGGCGTCGTGCGCGATCGCCGAGGCGACGATCGCGCCGACGAGCTTCACGGCCGCGTCGTCGCGCGACCCTGCCGCGCGCCGGTCGACGGTCGCCGAGCGCGACGCGGCCGGAAGCTCGCCGCTGCCCGCCTGCAGCCCGCCGAGGCGCGCCAGCAGCGCGTCGAGGTCCTCGCGCGTCACGACGACCGGCACGACGCCGCGATTGGTGAGCATCGCGATGTCGTCGGTCGCCATCAGGTTGCGGGGGTCCTCCATCGCGACGATCAGGCTGCCGTCCTCGCCGAAGGCGATCGGCACCGCGTCGAGGCGGCGCATGTCGGACTCGGGCAGGAGCGCCAGCGCGTCGAGGTCCGGATCGGCGGCCTTGAGGTCGATGAACTTCAGGCCGAAGCGCTCGGCGATCGCGATGCCGAGCTGGTGCGAGCGCAGGGCATGCTGCTCGAGCAGCAGCTGACCCATCGGCCTGCCGCTCTCGCGCGCGGCCACGACGATGCGCTCGACGGTGGCGCGGTCGCAGAAGCCAAGGTCGACGATGACGTCCCCGAGCAGGCGGCCGGGGCGCGCGCGCGGGGCGCTCTTGAAGGTGTCGGGTTGGGTTGCCATCCGATCGTGTCGGCAGCTACGACGGTTGACTTGACCGCGGCTGGACGTGTTGGCCTGTCGGGCACTCGTGACCGGGCGGCGGTTTGGTTCGCGCCCTGACGTGATCGGATAGATGCGGTCTACTTGTTGCACTTGAGGGCGAGCACGGAGGTTTGGGTGGGTGAGCGACAGCTGGTTCGCGAAGGTGACGCGGAGTTCTTCGTCGAGGTCGTCGGTGGCGGTGGCCCGCAGACGGTCGGTCTCGATCAGGCGATCTCATTCGATGGCGTGCGTGAGACGATCGAGGCGATCGGCGGATCGCTGACGAGTGCGTTCGAGCGCGCCAGGCCCGATGCGGCGACGGCCGAGTTCTCGCTCGCGGTGACGGCGAAGGCAGGCAAGCTGACGGGGCTTCTGGTGGATGGCGAGGGCAGCGCGAGCCTGAAGATCACGCTGAGCTGGAAGCGCGCGTCGTAGGCGAGCTGAGCGCCATCTTGAGGTGACCGTGACGGTCGACTGGCAAACGTTTCGTCGCCACATCGTGCGCGTTGACAGTCCGCACGGCGTGATCCTCGGGACAGGATTCTTCGTCGCGCCTGGATGGGTCTTGACGTGCGCGCACGTCGTCGGTGAGGCATCCGAGGTCGTGGTCGTGCCGGTCGACTTGGAGATCGCCGCCACGGGTCTGGGTGCGAAGGTCGCGGCGCGCTCCGACCTGCCTGGTGGGCAACAAGCGCTGTGGCCGTTTCCCGATCTCGCTCTCATCCGCCTTGAGCAGCAGGTACGCCATCCCTGTCTGCTGCTTGACGCGCGGGAGCCCGTGGGCGATCAGCACTGCTGTGCGTGGGGGTTCGCGCGGCGCGAGCACGGGGTTGAGCCGACGGGCTCGCCGGCCTCGTTTGGCTACGAGGGCCTTGAGGGCGACAACTATCTGCGTCTCAAGCAGGGCCAGTCCGCGCCAGGGCTGAGCGGTGCTCCGCTGCTGTGTACGCAGCGCCGCGCCGTCGTCGGCGTGATCTCCGCCTCCCGGGACATTCACAGCGATCTCGGCGGATGGGCGGCGCCCGTGTCCGCTTTATGGCTCGGCGGTCCCGGCGTTCCCACCGACCTGGTCGACCTCGGCGGGCAGATCAGGGTGGCAAACCGGGATTCGGTCGTCGCTGGGAGAGATCTGTGGCATGCCGTGCTGCCGGTCACCGACGTCGACGACCTCCTCGACCAACCCTGGGCCGACTTCACCCGCGAGCGCCAGTCCAGCCCGTCGAGTCTGCTCCTCGCCGAGCACGCCGTCGTGCCGTACCTGTTTCGCGCGCGCGAACTTGACGATGCCGTGGCGTGGTGTGAGCAGCCAACGCCGATGTCGATGACGCGAGTGGCCGGCCGCGGCGGCGCCGGCAAGACCCGGTTTGCGATCGAGCTGTGCAAGACCATGACAGCCCGGGGGTGGCTGGCGGGCATGTGGCGCGCGGATCGGTCAGCAGCCGCAGCGCCTGTGCCGCGCGTGGTCGTTGTTGACTACGCCGAGGCGGTCGAGCCGACCGCGTTGCGGAGCGCCCTCGACGATCTTCGGCGCCGAGCCAGCGATGTCGCACCCGTTCGCGTGCTGCTGCTCACGCGCACGCGCGCTGGCGGCACCAACGATCCGCTCAACGCGTTGCGCGAGCAGGCGACCGCGACGCTGCAGCGCGTGGTCGACGGCAGCGACGACACTGACGTCGCAGACACCGCGTTGACCTTGCCCGAGCGTCGGATGCTCTACCAGCGAGCGCTGGCGAGCTTCCGCGACAGCTGGTTCGGCGATCGTCTCGCCAACGCCGATGGGCCAGACGGTGATGTGCCCGACCTGTCAGGCGAGCAATTCGCGCTGGCGCTCGAGGTGCTCTTCGCCGCCTTTGACGACGCGATCAGCCGTGGTGACGGCTCCTCAGAGCGCTCACCGGTCGAGCGGGTCCTCGTCCATGAGCAGCGCTACTGGGACGCCACGGCGCCGCATCGCGAACGGATCAGCGCGCGGGAGCGCTCGCACTGCGTCGCGCTCGCCACGTTGGTAGGAGCAAGCACGCCGCAGGACGCGCACGCATTGCTGCGTATCGTGCCAACTCTCCTCGACGACGCGTCGATGCGCACGGCGGTGGTCACGTGGCTCAGCGACCTGTACGAGGGCGCAGACGTACTGAACCCGTTGCGACCCGACCGCCTTGGTGAGGCGCTGGTCGCGCGCATGCTGCGCGAGACATCTGAGGGGGAGATCGATGTCCTCGGCGCGGTCGTCGGGCTCGCCGATGATCAGGTCGTCCGCACGATGGACGTCCTCACGCGGCTGTCGGCGAGCGATGCGAAGGTTGCGGCGCGCACCGCACGGATGCTGGCAACGCACAACACCGCCCTTGTGACTCGAGCCCAGGACCAGGCAGCCGGTCGTCCAGGACGGCCAGGACGCCACGATCTCGCCAATGCGCTGCTGCGGCCGCTTGCCCACCAACTGGGCTTCAAGGTCCGTGAGGCGCTCGCGCGCGACGAGCCGACCAACACGACCTACCAGCGCGACCTCGCGATCTCCTACGAACGCCTCGGAGACCTCGCGCTGCAGTCCGGGCAAGCCAGCGAAGCCGAACGGCTGTACCGCCAGTCCCTCGACGTCCGTGAGGCGCTCGCGCGCGACGAGCCGACCAACACGACCTACCAGCGCGACCTCGCGATCTCCTACAACAAGCCTCGCAGACCTCGCGCTGCAGTCCGGGCAAGCCAGCGAAGCCGAACGGCTGTACCGCCAGTCCCTCGACGTCGGTGAGGCGCTCGCGCGCGACGAGCCGACCAACACGACCTACCAGCGCGACCTCGCGATCTCCTACGAACGCTCGGAGACCTCGCGCTGCAGTCCGGGCAAGCCAGCGAAGCCGAACGGCTGTACCGCCAGTCCCTCGACGTCGGTGAGGCGCTCGCGCGCGACGAGCCGACCAACACGACCTACCAGCGCGACCTCGCGATCTCCTACGAACGCCTCGGAGACCTCGCGCGGCAGTCCGGGCAAGCCAGCGAAGCCGAACGGCTGTACCGCCAGTCCCTCGACGTCCGTGAGGCGCTCGCGCGCGACGAGCCGACCAACACGACCTACCAGCGCGACCTCGCGATCTCCTACAACAAGCTCGCAGACCTCGCGCTGCAGTCCGGGCAAGCCAGCGAAGCCGAACGGCTGTACCGCCAGTCCCTCGACGTCGGTGAGGCGCTCGCGCGCGACGAGCCGACCAACACGACCTACCAGCGCGACCTCGCGATCTCCTACGAACGCCTCGGAGACCTCGCGCGGCAGTCCGGGCAAGCCAGCGAAGCCGAACGGCTGTACCGCCAGTCCCTCGACGTCGGTGAGGCGCTCGCGCGCGACGAGCCGACCAACACGACCTACCAGCGCGACCTCGCGATCTCCTACAACAAGCTCGCAGACCTCGCGCTGCAGTCCGGGCAAGCCAGCGAAGCCGAACGGCTGTACCGCCAGTCCCTCGACGTCGGTGAGGCGCTCGCGCGCGACGAGCCGACCAACACGACCTACCAGCGCGACCTCGCGATCTCCTACGAACGCCTCGGAGACCTCGCGCGGCAGTCCGGGCAAGCCAGCGAAGCCGAACGGCTGTACCGCCAGTCCCTCGACGTCCGTGAGGCGCTCGCGCGCGACGAGCCGACCAACACGACCTACCAGCGCGACCTCGCGATCTCCTACAACAAGCTCGCAGACCTCGCGCTGCAGTCCGGGCAAGCCAGCGAAGCCGAACGGCTGTACCGCCAGTCCCTCGACGTCCGTGAGGCGCTCGCGCGCGACGAGCCGACCAACACGACCTACCAGCGCGACCTCGCGGTCTCCTACGAACGCCTCGGAGACCTCGCGCGGCAGTCCGGGCAAGCCAGCGAAGCCGAACGGCTGTACCGCCAGTCCCTCGACGTCCGTGAGGCGCTCGCGCGCGACGAGCCGACCAACACGACCTACCAGCGCGACCTCGCCGTCTCCTACGAACGCCTCGGAGACCTCGCGCGGCAGTCCGGGCAAGCCAGCGAAGCCGAACGGCTGTACCGCCAGTCCCTCGACGTCCGTGAGGCGCTCGCGCGCGACGAGCCGACCAACACGACCTACCAGCGCGACCTCGCGATCTCCTACGAACGCCTCGGAGACCTCGCGCGGCAGTCCGGGCAAGCCGGCGAAGCCTTGAGGGCGCTGGCGGCAGCGGTGGACATCCGTCGGGCGCTGTGCCGGCAGGAGCCCTCGCGAGTGGACATCGCCGAGGAACTGGGTGTCGCGCTCTATCTCTTGGTGCGGGTCAGACCGAACGTTAGCGCGGACGCTAGGAGCGAGCTGGTCGCACTACTCGTTCCATTTGAGCGCGCAAACGCCGTCACAGCGAAAGGCGCAGGTCTGCTCGCCTGGGCGCGCCAATGACCGATTCAATCGCCGCATCGAGCGCTGCCAGACGCGTCGGGATCTTTCGCGGACCAGAGGCCTTCGACGGCGCGCGGACCGTCGATGGTGATTCGTGCCGCTCGTGTTCGGATTCTGAGGACACCTGGTTCGCCGCAAGCGACGTCGGCGGCCCAGAGGGAAGACCAACCTGACTCTCCGCCACAGCGCCAATGACAGCCGGCCACGACCGGCTGGGCCTCCTGGCCCGATCGCAAACGAGTTGCCTCCTCGGCGATCTCCCCGCCGGCCCTCCCCACCCGTGACCGCTGGTCGCCCAGCTACCGTTGACGACCCGATGCAGCTTGCCCCCGAGCGCCCCAACGTCGAGCTGCGCAGCCGCGGCGACGAGCAGATCGTCGTGCTCGCGTTTCCCTACGACGCGAGCATCGTGCACGTCGTGCGCGGCATCCCGGGCCGGCGCTTTGACTGGGACCGGCGCGAGTGGTGGGCGCCGGTCGACGACTGGGTCGCCGTCCACGTCGCGGACGTCATCGAGCGGTTCCCGGACCTGTCGGCCTCCGACGAGGTTCTCGCCTGGCTGGCGGCGATCGAGCGCCGCTGGGTCGGCGGCGTCGGCGCCGTGCGCTACGACGGGCGCGGCTGGTGGACGCTGCACACGCGCGCGGGCGGGCCTCCGGCCGCGCTGCTGCACGGCTCGATCACGCGCGAGGACGGCACCGTGCTCGCGCCGCTGACGCTCGCCGGCGCCGAGGCGCTCGCCGAGCAGGACGCCGTGCGGCTGCAGCCCGGCGCGCGGCGCTGCGTCGAGGCGCTGCTGTCGGGCGTCGAGCCGCCGCCGGCCCGGCTGACCGCCGCGCGCACGTTCGACGGCGAGCGGCTGCGCCTCGACGTGCTCTGGGACGCCGACGCGGGCACGGCGTTCGGCACGCTGCCCGGCAACGACGAGCGCAGCCGCACGCTGCCGATCGACCCCTGGATCGTCGAGCCGCTCGACGCGTTCCTGGCGCTGTTCGGCGTCCACGTCGACGCCGCCGGCGCCGAGGTGCTCGACGCGCTGCGCGCCGAGCACGCGCAGGCGCACGCCGAGATCCGCCGCTCCCGCGCGATCACCGGCGAGCCGATCGACGACGTCGCGCAGCGCCTCGGCGGCGAGCTGGCGCCGTTTCAATGGGCCGGCGTGCGCTACGCGCTCGACGCGCGGCGCTGCTTTCTCGCCGACGAGCAGGGTCTCGGCAAGACCGTCGAGGCGCTCGCGGCGCTCGAGGCCGACGGCGCGTTTCCGGCGATCGTCGTCTGCCCCGCGTCGCTGAAGCTCAACTGGCAGCGCGAGTGCGAGCGCTGGCTGGCGCACCGCAGCGTCGCGCTCGTCGAGGGGCGCACGAAGACGCCCCCGCCGGCCGACATCACGATCCTCAACTACGAGATCGCCGCCGCCCACCGCGAGGCGCTCGGCCGGCGCCGGCCGCGCGCGCTCGTCGTCGACGAGTCGCACTACGTCAAGAACCCGCAGGCCAAGCGCACGCAGGCCGTGCGCCGCCTCGCCGCGACCATCGCGGCCGACGGGCTGAAGCTCGCGCTGAGCGGCACGCCGGTCCTCAACCACGCCGAGGAGCTCGTCGCGCAGCTGCGCGTCATCGGGCGCCTGGAGGACTTCGGATCCGGCGCGCAGTTCGCGCGGCGCTTCCGCGGTGACTCGTCCGACGAGCGCCTGCACTGGCACCTGCGCCGCACCTGCTTCGTGCGCCGGCTGAAGTCCGAGGTGCTGCCGCAGCTGCCGGCCAAGCGCCAGGTCGTCGTGCCCGTCGCGCTGTCGAACACGAAGGAGTACCGGCTCGCCGAGGAGGACGTCATCGCCTGGCTGCGCTCGCAGCCGCTTGACCTGCGCGAGCTCAACGCGAAGATCGCCGCGACGCTGCGCGCCGAGCGCCTCGCGCAGCTGGGCACCCTGCAGCGGCTCGCCGCGCGCGGCAAGCTCGCCGCCGCGCTGAGCTGGATCGCCGACTTCCTGGAGTCCGGCGAGCCGCTCGTCGTCTTCGCCCGCCACGTCGAGGTGCAGCAGGCGCTGCTCGCGCGCTTCCCCGACGCCGCCCACCTGCTCGGCCGCGACTCAGCCACGGCGCGCGAGGCGGCGGTCCGCGCCTTCCAGCAGCCCGGCGGGCCGCAGCTGCTCGTCGGCGCGACGCGCGTCGCCGGCCAGGGGATCACGCTGACGCGCGCGTCGAACGTCGCGTTCCTCGAGCTCGAGTGGACGCCCGCGATGCACGACCAGGCCGAGGACCGCTGTCACCGCATCGGCCAGCACGACGCGGTGACCGCGTGGTACCTGCTGGCGGCCGACACGATCGACGAGACGATGGCCGCGCTCATCCAGCGCAAGCGCGGCGTCGTCGCGGCGGTCACCGACGGGCGCAGGCTCGACGGCGACGGGCTCGTCGAGGCCGTCGTGCGCGAGCTGCGCGACGGCCGGCCGCTGCGCCACCTGCGGCCGGTGGCCTGACCGCGGCCGCCGTCGCGGCACCCGATCGCTCCCGCGGGCGCGGCGCCACGGCGTAGCCTCTGCGCCGACGCCAAACTTCACCCGAGGGGACGATCCGATGGCCGACTACACCGTCAAGCGATTCGACGAGATGGCAGCGAAGATGGGCGGGGGCTTCAAGCTCGCCCGCGCGAGCCTCGGGGTCAGCTCCTTCGGGATGCAGATCATCGAGCTGCCGCCGAACTCCGGCGAGCACTACCCCAACCACGACCACCTCCACGACGGCCAGGAGGAGGTCTACGTCGTCATCGGCGGCGGCGGCGAGATCGACATCGACGGCGAGAAGGTCGCCCTCGAGCCCGACACCGCGGTGCGCGTCGGGCCCGACACGAAGCGCCAGCTGCTGCCCGGCGACGAGGGCCTGCGCGTCATCTGCATCGGCGCCACCCCCGGCAAGGCCTACGAGGCGCCCGGCTTCACCGAGCCCGAGGGCGACGACCCCGGCGCCGAAGGCTGACCCTCAGACCATCGATCGGTCGGGCGGCACGATCCACAGCTCGATCGCCGCCCGCTCGATGATCCCGGGGTCGAGGTCGGCGACGGTCGCCGCCTTGCGCTTCTGCATCGTGACCGAGAGGTCGCTCCAGCCGCGCGCGACCGCGCCGACCTTCGCCATCGGGCCCCAGCCGGCGAGCGCCTTGAGCTCGACGGAGTGCTGGCGCGCCTCCTCCATCGTGACCTCGCCGAAGGGGCGCTGGGCGTTGCAGACGGTCACGAGCCGCACGAGGATGTCGGCGACCTCGGGCACCGGCGCGTCGGCGTAGCGCTGCTCGACGACCGCCCAGTCGACGACCTTCAGCCAGGCGTCGACGTACTCCGCGCGCCGGTTCTCGTAGTCGAGGTAGTAGGCGTGCTCCCAGACGTCGACGCCGAGCAGCGGCTCAAGACCGTCCGAGAGCGGGTTGTCCTGGTTGGACGTCGTGACGATGAGGACGCGGTAGCCATCGGAGACCAGCCACGCCCAGCCCGAGCCGAACTGGCTCAGCGCCGCCTCCTTGATCGTCTCCTTGCAGCCCGAGAAGGAGCCGAACGTCTCGCGGATCGCGCCGGCGAGCTTGCCGTCGCGGGCGGGCTGCGCGGCGCCGTCGGCGGACATCGACTCCCAGAAGAGCGTGTGGTTGACGTGGCCGCCGACGTTGTTCGTGACGGCGTCGCGCTTGTCGGGCGGCAACTCGGTCAGCCGCGTGAGGATCTCGCGCGGCGACGCGTCCTCGAGGCCCGTGCCGTCGAGCGCGGCATTGGCCTTGTCGACGTACGCCTGGTGGTGCTTGTCGTGGTGGAAGCGCATCGTCGCCGCGCTGATGTGCGGCTCGAGCGCCTCGTAGGGATACGGCAGGTCGGGCACGGTGTAGGCCATCGCGCACATGATGACGTGCCGCCCGCCGGCGGGCCACCACGCGCGCCGGATCTGCGCCAAGCTGCCCGGGAGATGCCGATGCACGACGGTCTCCGAGCGCGATGAGGGTCGTCGTCGCCCGCACGCTGCCCGCCGCGGGACTGGACCTGCTGCGCGCCCGCTTCGACGTCGAGCTCGGCGGGCTGCCCTTCGACGCCGCCTGGCTGCGCGAGCACGCGGCCGGCGCCGACGCCATCGTCGCCGACCCGACCGTGCCGATCCGAAGCGACCTGCTCGATCTCGCCGGCCCGTCGCTGAAGGTCGTCGCGAACTTCGCCGTGGGCGTCGACAACATCGACGTCGAGGCGGCCCGCGCGCGCGGGCTGCGGGCGACGAACACGCCCGACGTGCTCACCAACGCGACCGCCGAGCTCGCCGTCGCCCTCATGCAGGCCGCGGGCCGGCGCATCGCCGAGACCGACGCGATCCTGCGCCGCGGCGAGTGGACGGGCTGGGAGCCCGAGCAGTTCCTCGGCCGCGAGCTCAGCGGCGCCACCGTCGGGCTCGTCGGGTTCGGGCGCATCGCCCGCCGGGTCGCCGAGCTGCTGGGCGGCTTTGACGTCGAGCTCGCGTTCACCGCCAGGCGGGCGCACGAGCAGGCCGCCGCGCGCCACCGCGCGCGCCGGATGGCGCTCGACGAGCTGCTGGCGGCCTCGGACTACGTCAGCCTGCACGTCCCGCTCACGCCCGCCACGAGGCACCTCGTCGACGCGCGGGCGCTCGCGCGCTGCAAGCCGGGCGCGATCCTCGTCAACACGTCGCGCGGCGCGGTCGTGGACACGGCGGCGCTCGTCGTCGCGCTGCGCGACGGACCGCTCGCCGCCGCCGGCCTCGACGTCTACGAGGACGAGCCCGACGTGCCGCCGCAGCTCGCCGCGCTGGCGAACACGGTGCTGCTCCCCCACGTCGGGTCGGCGACGCGCACGACGCGCGACGCGATGGCCAGGCTGTGCGCGCGCAACGTCATCGCGGTGCTGAGCGGCGAGGAGCCGCCCACGCCGGTCGTCTGAGGTCGGGCGTCCAAGCGCCGCCCGCGACCGCTACGCTGGTCGGAGGCGGAGCTCGCCGCCGGCGGGCGGGGCGTTCCCCGATCGTCCGAGCGCGCCGCACGAGGCCGTGCAGCGGTGCGCACGGAGGCGGCGCCGGGCTACCGTGGCCCCGCCCTCGTATGGATCGCCGACGTCTTCGCGCCATCGCCATCGCCGTCGCCGTGCTCGCCACGGCGGTCGTCGCCGTGCCCGCCGGCGGGCAGCAGAGCGAGCGCGGGCTGCGCGACAGCATCGACGCCCAGCGCGCCCGCGAGCGCACGCTGGCGGGCAACGTGGCGCGGCTGGCCGGTCTCGAGCGCTCCACGAGGCGCGAGGTCGCGATCCTCGCCAAGCGCGTCGCCGCCGTGCGAGCCGACCTGGCGGGCGCCGAGGCGGCGCTCGCCGCGACGGTCAGGCGGCGCGATCGCCAGCGCGAGCGCGCGCTGCGCCTGCGCGCCCGGCTGAAGGAGTCCAGGGCGAAGCTCGCGACGCTCCTGCGCGAGCGGTTCACCGGCGGCAAGCCCGACGTCCTCACGGTCGTCCTGAACTCCGACGGCTTCGAGCGGCTGCTGGAGACCGTCGAGTTCCTCAAGCGCGTCCAGGCCCAGGACCGGCGGATCCTCGACACGGTCAAGACGGCGCGGCGCGCAGCGCTCGCCCAGCGGCGCGAGCTCACGACGCTCGCGCGCCGGCGCAGGGCCGCCGCCGACGGCGTGCGCCGCCGCCACGCCGCGCTCACGGCGATCAGCACGGGCCTGCGCCAGCGCCGTGCCGCGCTGGCGGGCGCGCGGACGACGCGGGCGGCGCTGCTGCGCGGGACGCGCGCCGGCCGGCGCAGCGCCGAGCGCGCGCTCGAGCGCCTGCTCGCCCAGCGCGCGAAGGCGCAGCGGTCCTCGGCCGGACCGGGCGGGCCGTGGGCGATCCCCTGGGCGATCGTGCAGTGCGAGTCCGGCGGCCAGAACCTCCCCCCGAACGCGGCCGGCGCGTCGGGCTACTACCAGTTCATGCAGGCCACGTGGCGCGGGATGGGCGGATCGACGCCGCATGCCCACCTCGCGTCCAAGGGCGAGCAGGACCGCCTCGCCGCGCGCCTGTGGGCCGGCGGTGCCGGCGCGGGCAACTGGGTCTGCGCCGGGCTCGTCGGCAACGGATAGGCGCGCCGACCAGCGCCCGGTCTCCAGGCGCGCGCGATACTTGCGCCCGTGCTCCGTCGCCCGCCGACCACCGTGCGCGTCGCGCGCCTCGCCGTCGCCGTCGCCGCACTGCTCGCGCTGCCGCCCGGGAGCGCCGCACGCGCGGCCACCGGCCCGTACGTCGCGCTCGGCGATTCGTACACCTCGGCGCCGCTCGTGCCCAACCAGTACGGCAACCCGATCGGCTGCGCGCGCTCGGACCGCAACTATCCCTCGATCGTCCGCGCGACGCTGGGCCTGACCCCGTTTCGCGACGAGAGCTGCTCGTCGGCGACGACCGAGCACATGACCAAGCCCCAGACCGTGCCGTTCGGGGTCCACCCGCCGCAGTTCGACGCGCTGCGCTCCGACGCCGAGCTCGTGACGATCGGCATCGGCGGCAACGACGTCGGGCTCGTCGGGGCGGCCACGACCTGCCTGCGGCTCGGCGCGCTGCAGCCCACCGGCACGGCGTGCCGCTCGCACCACGCGGCGCCGGGCGGCGGCGACCGGCTCGTCGACCAGATCGCCGCGACCGCGCCGAAGATCGCCGCGACGCTGCGGACGATCCAGTCGCGCGCACCGCGGGCGCGGGTGCTGATCGTCGGCTATCCGGCCGTCGCGCCGCGCGACGGCCGCGGCTGCTACCCGCTCGTGCCGCTCTCCGACGACGACATCTCCTACCTCGACGAGATGCTGCGCCGGACGAACGTGATGATCGCCGAGCAGGCCGCCGCCAACGACGTGGAGTACGTCGACACGTACGACGACAGCGTCGGGCACGACGTCTGCACGCTGCCGGGCCAGCGCTGGTTCGAGGGCGTCGTCCCGACCGCGCCGGCCTACCCGGTGCATCCCAACGCGCTGGGCGAGGCGAGCATGGCGCGCTCGGTGCTGCGCGTCCTGCGCGCGCCGCGTCCGGCGCCGGCGCTCGGCCCGCTGAAGCGCTCGCATCGCGCGATCCGGCAGGGCAGCCGGCTCGGGATCCGCTTCACGCTCAGCCGTGCCGCCACGGTGACGCTCGCAGTGCGCCGGTCGCGCGGGGGCGGTCGCTACGGCGCGGCGCGCATGCTGCGGACCGTCCGCGCCGGCGCCGGGCGCAACGCGGTCAGGCTGTCGGCCAGGGAGCTCGGCCGGCGCAGGGGGCTGTATCGCGTCGTCGCGCGGGTCGCCGGCGGGCGCCAGCGTGTCGTGCACTTCCGCATCCGGCGCGCGCGGCGCTGAGCAGCGCCGTCAGCGCCTGACGCGCACGGTGAGGCGCGACGGGGCGCCCCGGCGCAGCGTCACGGTCGCGCGCTTGGCGGCGAGCGCGGCCAGGGCGCGCCGGCCGGAGAGCTTGCGGCGCAGCGCGGCCCAGGCGCGTGCCGCGTTGACCCTGCCGCGCAGGCGCACCGACATCGTCCGCGCCCGGACGGCGTGGCCGCGCGTCACCTTCGAGTCGTTGCGCGCGAGGCAGCGCAGGCGGGCGGCGAGCCGCGATCGATCCGCGCGCGACCCCGTGATCGTGCGCTGCGTTGCGCTGCAGCGGCGCTTCGCGCGCCGCTCGGCACGGTGCGCCGCCACCGACCGGTCGGCGAACCCGCCGAGCTCGCCGCGGAAGCGGCGGCGGCCCTCCGCCGACAGCGTGCCGTGCAGCCACCACGTGTCGGCGCTCACCTCGCCGGCGGACTCGAGCTCGGCGTGGCGCGCCGTCGGGCGCTTGGCGACATAGCGGTCGATCTGGTCGCGGGGGATCGCCAGGTCGCCCGTCTGACGCAGCAGCAGCACGTCGGCCGGCAGCGTGCGCGCCTTGCGCACGGGCTCCCACGGCGCGAGCGACTCGGGCGTCGAGCCGAACCACTGCCGCATGAGGTTCGCGATGACGGTGCGGTTGGCGTCGCCGCTGGCACCGGCCTCGGCGAGGTAGGCGAGCAGATCGGTCGGCGGCCCGGCCGCCATCACGCAGTCCACGCCGCCGAGCCTGGATGCCGCCAGCAGCGCCAGGTGCGCGCCGGCGGACTCGCCGTAGAGGCACAGCAGCCCGCCGGTCGGCAGCGCGAGCTCGCGCGCGACCACGTCCACGACGTCCTGCAGGCCGTCCTGACCGGCGCGGTAGTCGACCGACACGATCCGCCAGCCGCGATCGAGGAACAGCTGCCCGGGCCGGCGCATGAGCGCCTGCTGACCGCGCTCGTCGAAGCCGCGCCAGCCGCCGCCGTGCACCATGACGACCGTCCCCTTCGTGCTGCCCGTCGGCGACGCCGCCACGGGTTGCGCCGGTTCCTGCGGGGGCTGCGCGTCGCGGCCGCCCCCGAGCAGTCCCCCGATCGCGGCGACGGTCGTGGCCAGCGCGATCGTGACGGGTTCGTACATGCGTCCACCATCGGCGGCTGACCTAACGACCTTGAGCGCGGCCGCGCCGGCGACAGCGTGGCCAGGGCCGCGCGCAGGATTTGCGACATCCGTCGGAGGATCCGCGTGGCAGACCGGGCGAAGATCGTCGTCATGAGCGATCGCAAGCCGCAGCAGCCACCAGACCTCGGGACCTTCGTCCTGCGCCACGCCCGCCGCCGCGCGATGCGCCCGAGCCGCCTGCAGCGCGGGTTCGAGTGCGCCCGCGTGCGCGCCCTTCTGAGCGCCCCCCGGCGATGAAGCCCGGGTTCGCACGGGCACGCCGGACGCGGGCGACGGCGCGCAGGGGCCGGCTGCGGCCGCCGCCGCGCCCCGTCCGCGCGCTCAGGCGCGCGAGCCCCGCCCCTGCGGCGGGCCCGGGCGCGCGCCCGCCCGCGAGCTGATCGCCCCGGGCGCGCTCACAGCCCGGCGGGATGGCGAACGGTGTAGCCCCGGCTCGAGCGCGACGTGCTCTGCCAGCGCGGCCCCTCGCCGCCGGTCCCCGACGTGTCGAGGCGCAGGCCGGCGATGACGATGTACGCGTGGCCGCCGTGGGCGTAGATCGTCATCCACGTGCCGCGCCCCCGCTTGCCGAACGTGCGCAGGCCCGACGAGTCGCGCGCGCGGCGCAGCAGCCCCGCGCCGTGCAGCGCGTAGGACACGGTGCCCGAGCAGTCGTAGCCGTCGTCCTCGAAGGAGCCGTGCCCGCCGCCGTAGCGGTAGGGCTTGTCGACGATGCGGTTGGCGGCCACGATCGCGTCGCGCACCTGCGGCGGCGCGGAGACCGGGACGAGCGCCTTGCCGTCGGGGCCGAGGACCGCCTCGGGCCCGTCGGTCGTCGCGACGGTCGGCGGCGGTGCGGGCTGCGACGCCATCGCGGCGCGCGCCCGGATCGCGCGCTTGCGCAGGCCCCGGGCCTGGACGCGCGACAGGACGCCGTCGACGCGATGCTCATGGTGGCGCTCGTAGCGCCGCAGCGTGATCTTCGTGCGACGGCCGAAGCTGCCGTCGACCGCGGTCTCGAAGCCGGTCAGCGTGAGCCAGCGCTGCAGCACGCGGACGTGACGCCCGCTGTCTCCCTGGCGCAGCACCCGGTCGCCGAAGCGGGCTTCGGCAGCGGCGCTCGGCGTCAGGAGCAATGCGGCGCCGACGGCGATGGTGGTCGCGCCGAAGCGCGACCGGGTTCGGTGTGACAACAGCGGTCCTTTCCGTTTTCACGGCCTCCGGGGTGAGCTGACGGGCTCGCGCTGAAAACGTTGCGCTACGCCGGATTCACCGGCGATTCGCCCCGGCGCCGCGCGTGGCGGCGCAGTGGTTCCCCCGGCCGCCCCCGCATTGGCGCGAGAGCGGTTCGGCCATCTCCCTACGTCCGCTCGGACACGACGCCGGGCGAGAAGTTGCGGTTCGCCGTCCGGCCCCCGGCCAGCCGCGCCGCCGCCGCCCGCGCGCGGTTGCAGGATGATCCCGGCATGCCCTCGCCGCCGCCGCGCCGATGAGACGCCTGGACCGCCTCTTGGAGTACGTGCGCACCAGCATGTGGGTGATCCCCGCCGCGGGCGCGATCCTCGCCGTGCTCGCGGGCTTCGGCAGCGTCGCGCTGGACGGCGCGACGCGCGAGAGCCTGGGCTTCACGGGCGGCGCCGACGCCGCCCGCAGCATCCTGTCGACGGTCGCCGCCGCGATGATCACGTTCACCGGCCTGGTCTTCAGCATCACGATCGTCGCCCTGCAGCTCGCCAGCGGCCAGTTCTCGCCGCGCGTCATGCGCACGTTCCTGCGCGACAACTCGAGCAAGGTCGCGCTGGCGACGTTCGTGGCGACGTTCAGCTTCGCCCTGACCGTCCTGCGCGCGACCCGCGCCGACAGCGTGCCCGGCATCTCCGTGAACGTCTCGATCGTCCTCGTCTTCGCGAGCGTCGCCGTCTTCATCCACTACATCAACCACACCGCCCACGCGATCCGCGCGGCGGCGATCATCGACGCGGTCGCCGAGGAGACGCGGGCCGCGATCGAGCGCCTGTACCCCGAGCGGACGCCCGAGCTCGCGCCGCTGCCGTGGCTCGGCCGCGACGCCGTCGTCGTCATGAGCCCCCACGCCCCCGGCGTGGTGACCGGCTTCAACAGCCAGGAGATCGCCCGCCGCGCGGCGCAGGCCGACGCCTGCGTGGTCATGCGCGTCGGCGTCGGCGACTTCGTTGCAACGGGCGCGCCGCTGCTGACGCTGCACGGCGCCTCGGCCGAGGACTGCGACGTCGTCGAGTGCGTCTCGCTCGGCCAGGAGCGCACGATGCAGCAGGACGCGGCCTTCGGGCTGCGCCAGCTCGTCGACCTCGCCGCGAAGGCGCTGTCGCCGGGGATCAACGATCCGACGACCGCCGTGCAGGCGATCGACCAGATCCACGACGCCCTGCGGCGGCTCGCCACGCGGCCGCTGTCCTCGGGCCGGATCACCGACGACGACGGCGTCGTGCGGATCGTCGTGCCGACGCTGACGTGGGGCGACTTCGCGTCGCTGGGGATCGACGAGATCCGGATCTACGGGGCGGGCAGCCTGCAGGTGCTGCGCCGGCTGCGCAGCATGCTCGAGGACCTCATGTCGATCGCGCCCGAGGACCGCCTGGCGCCGCTGCGCCAGCAGCTCTCCCTGCTGACCGCCGCCGCCGAGCGCGAGTTCCCCGACGCGCGCGACCGCCGCATCGCGGGACTCGGCGACGCGCAGGGCATCGGCTCGTAGGCCGCGCCCCGCTCACGACGTCGCCCTGGACCACTCCTTCTTGTGCGCGCGCTTGGCGGCCTGGTAGTCGGCCAGGGCCTGCGGGGAGTCGACGTCGCCGAGCGTCGGATGCCACGGGACGAGCTCCTGCGCCGCCGCGACGTCGAAGCGCTTGGCGAGCACCGCGCCGAGCGCCTTGACCTTCATCTCGCCGAAGCCGGGCAGCGCCTCGAGGTTGGCGCGCAGCTCGCCGGCGTCGGCGGCGTCGGTCCAGACGCGCGCCGCGTCGCCGTCGTAGCGCTCGACGAGGTGCGCGGCGAGGTCGTGCACGCGCTTGGCCATCACGCCCGGGTAGCGATGGATCGCCGGGCGCTCGCGAAAGACGGGCTCGAGATCGGCATCGGCGATCGTCGCGGCGTCGAGCGCGCCCAGGCGCTCGCGCAGCACGAGCGGGCCGGCGAAGGCCTTCTGGACCGTCACCTGCTGGTCGAGCGCGAAGCCGACGAGCAGCGCCAGCGGATCGTTCGCGATGAGCTCGTTGGCCGCGTCGGACTCGGTGAAGTGCAGGCGGTCGGGCACCCGCCGATCCTAGCTCGTGGCGCGGGGGTCCGATCGCCCGCGCGTGTGCCATTGCTCGTCGTCACGGCGACGCGCCCGCGGTGCGGCCGACCCCGCTTGCGCCGCGTTCAGAAGCCGCCCGTCGCCATCAGGACGCCGGCGCCGCGACGCATCTGCGCCAGCAGCACGAGCTCGCCGCCGCGCCGCGCGAGCGCGAGCGCGCCCCCGGCGTGCTCGTGGGCGCCCCCGATCGGACGCGGCTGGCTCCAGCCGGCCTCGGCGAGCGTGCCGTAGCCGTTGCTCGTCGTCACGGCGTCGCTGGCGCTGTAGGAGACCGGCAGCTTCGCCGTCATGACGCCGGCGATCGAGAACCCCGCGTCGACGAGCTCGTGCCCGCGCGGCCAGACGAGGTGCACGACCCCGTCGAGCTCGGCGAGCCCGATCGGCCCCTGCGTGCGGTAGGGCCGCAGCACGGGCTCGCGCTCGGCGGGCGTCGCCTTCGCCGCCGCGGCGGCGAAGTGCCCGACGGGGAACGTCCCGGCCGACCACGCGTCGAGCGTCGTGTCGTCGTAGGGGCCCGCGTAGTCGCTCGTGTCGACCGTCACGACGTTGAACGGCGCCGTGTTCATGCTCGCCGCCGCCAGCTCGCCGTCGTTCGCGTCGTGGACGAGCAGCAGGCAGTGACCGAGCGCCTGCAGCGCGATCGCGCCGCGGGTACGGATGCCGGTGTCGACGGGGTCCTCCCATGCGCCGCCGCGCAGGCGCCGCGACCACACCGACCCGTCGGCGCGGCGCAGCGCGAGCATGAGCTCGCTGGCGCGGGCGCACGGGGCGAGCGCCACGGCCTCGACGTCGTCGAACGGCACGACCCCGGGCGCCGCCTCCCACCCGCCGCCCGGACGCAGGATCGCGCCGCCCGAACACGTGACGAGCAGCAGCGAGCCGTCCGGCGCGGCGGCCGCCGCAGGGCCCGGGCCGGCGAGCGCGACCGGCTGCGCGTCGGACCAGGCGCGCCCGTCCCACACGTGGTGCACCAGCCCGTCGCCCTGCTCGTGGACGGCGTGCAGCTCGTCGCCGAGCGCCGCGGCCGCCAGGCCGCCCGTCGGTCGCAGCGGCGTCTCGCCGAGCTCGCCCCAGGCGAAGCGCTCGCCCCACAAGAAGCGCAGCCAGTTGCTGTCGGCGTCGTTCTTGCCGAGCGTCCCGAGGCCGAAGTTCTCCTCGATGGTGCGCAGCACGCTGTAGTGGCCGTAGCCCTCGTGCTCGACGGTGCCGGGCTCGACGACGTCGCCGAGCAGGACGGTGTAGATCTGGTTGGGGCCGTCGTAGTCGTACTTGGCGCCCGCATCCCATGCCGCCTCGAAGTCCGACTCGTCGAAGGTCACGACGACGAGCGTCCGCGGCGGCAGCAGCGAGTCCGGGCCGGGGAAGCGCAGCGTGGCGAAGAACCACTGCAGCCACTGGGCGGCCTGGTCGACGAGCTCTGGCGCCCGCTCGTCCGGCGTCCGGGTCGTCCCGCGGATGTAGTGGCCGTCGTTCCACATGTCGGGCGTCAGCCAGCCGAACTGCGGCAGCGCTCCGGCGCGGACGTCGGTCCAGAGCTGCGCCTCCCCGACGATCCGCGCCCAGCGCGCGCCGCTGGCCACGACGCCGGCAAACGAGCAGAACGGGTTGTGCTTGACGACGTAGGGGTAGTCGTCGCGCGGCAGCAGATCCTCCGCCCAGGGCTGCAGCGCGGGCGAGTAGCCGTCCATGTACGCCTTCCAGCCCAGCCCCTTCGCCTCGATCAGGTCGACGATCGTGCGCTGGGCGAGCCGCCCGGGCGGCCCGTCGCTCGTCACGTTGCACAGCTCGCCGGCGATCGAGGCGATGTAGTTCGTCTGCGACGGGTGCATGACCGCGCGGCCCGAACGCGTTGGCAAGCTCGACGCCGTCGCGCGCGAGCCGGGCGAAGTACGGGTTGCGCTTGACGTAGCCGCGGTACTGGTTCTCGAACATGATCACGAGCACGTGGTCGAACACGCGGTCGCTCCGTCGCGCCGGCATCCGCCGATGCTAACCGTGCGCGGTCGCGGCGGACAGGCTCGGTCGACCGCGACGCGGCGCGACGAGCTCGCGTCAGCCCGCGGCGCGCGAGGACGCGTCGAGCAGCATCAGCGCGTCGTAGCCCACGAAGGCCGCTCCGAGCGGCTTGCCGGCGCTGAGCAGCCGCGCTCCGAAGGCGTTCGCGGCCTCGGCGCGCAGGACCGCGAGGTACTGGCGCTGGCTCTCGCGCAGGATCGCGACGACGTTCGCGTCGGCGGGGTCGGTGCCGACGGCGCCGATCGGCAGGTCGCCCGGCAGGCCGGCCGCGGCGAGCAGGCGTGCCGCGCGCGGGCCGACGACGCCGACGAGCGCCAGCGATGCGCCGATGTCGCGCTGCGCCAGGTCGCCGCGTCCGGGCCCGCGTCGGACCTGCGCCTGCGACGCGAGCGCGGCGTGGGGGCCGACGAGCAGCGCCCGCCGCGCGTGGACGCGCAGATACCAGACGCCGCGCAGCCGCCGGCCGCTGCCGACCGCCGGCGGCGGGTCGCCGAGGCGATCGGTCAGCGCGCGGTCGAGCAGCTCGCGCTCGCCGCGCAGCTCGAACGCCCCGTAGTCGGAGCGGTCGGCGAGCCCGACGCTCTTCATGCAGACGGCGATCTCGCCGGGGACCGAGCCGTACTGGGCGACGACGGGATGGCCGTCGTGGTCGCGCAGGACCGCGCCGGCGGCGAGGCAGGTGTCGGGCGCGAACGCGAAGACGGACGGGCGTGAGGGCTCTTGCATTGCCGTGAGGGAAGGTCGACCCACCCGGGTGGCCGTGCCGCCCGCCGGAGCGGGCCGCACGGCCACCTCTGTTGGTCCCCGGGGTGGTGGGTCTGGGGTTAGTTGACGCCGAGCTTCTCGGCGGCCATGCGGGTGCCTTCGACGCGGTTGGCGATCTTCTGAAATGCGATCTCGCGGGCGTAGTCCGGTGTGCCGTGGTTGGGCTTCTCGTCGATCGAGAACGGCGAGAAGCCGCAGTCGTCGGTCGTGCCCAAACGCTCCTTGGGGATGAAGTCCGCCGCGCGCACGATCGCGTCGCAGATCTCCTGCGCGCTCTCGGGCCGCGGTGACTGCGTGACCGTGACGCCGATGTAGCACATCTGGTCCTCGCGGCTGTGCTGCCCGATCGACTCGTAGACGCTGTCCTTGTCGCGCTCGGACGCCAGCTGGATGAGGAAGTAGCCGGCGTTGATCTTGAACATCTCGGGCAACAGGTTGTTGTAGGGCACGTCGGCCGAATGCACCGAGTCGCGATCGCCGCCCGGGCAGGTATGGATGCCGATGCTCTGGCGCTCCTCGTCAGAGAAGTTGGCCAGCACACGGTTGTTGAGCTCGATGAAGTGCGGCAACAGCCCGGCACCGGTCCACGGGTTGCGCGGATCCTCACGCGTCGCCAGGCGACCCTCGGTGAAATCGATCGAGACGCGCGCGGCGCCGGCCTCAAACGCCTTGCGGATATCGGTCACGCACTCCTGAACGATGTCCTCCTCGAACTCCTCGCGCGAGTAGCCCGCGACCGGATCCTTCAACGGATACAGCAACGCCAGCATCGACGGCGCGATCACGGCCTGCTTCATCGGCTTGTTCGCATAGCCGATCGACTTGGCCAGCGTGTCGGCCGCGTAGTGGTTGTACTTCAGCGGCCCACCGGTCAGCTTGGGCAGCTGACGACCGTGACCGTCGGCGAAGATCGCAAAGAACTGGCCGCCCGGACCGAGGTTGGGCGCCAAACCCGTGCCCGCCAACGTATCGGCGATCGGATAGGTCGCAAACGACGACCAGCGCTGCTCGCCATCGGAGTTGATCGGCTGCCCCGCCGCCTCCTGACGCTCGATCGAGTCCTTCGCCGCCGCATCCTGCAACGCCTCCAGATCCTCCTTGGAGATCGTCCCCGCGTCGTACTCCGCATACGCCGCCTGCAACTTCGCCGGACGTGGAAGCGAACCCACCGGCTCCGTCGGAATGCCCGTATCAGACCTAGGGTCATACCCTGACATACGTCTCTCCTCGCTGTTGGCCGTTGCCTGCCCGCACCTCACCTGCAGGGCTAGTGCTCGCGTTCGAGCACCGTGATCACCGCGACCGCGTTGTCACCCTCGACGAACCCGCCCGCGTTCTGGGCGAGCGCCAGCCGCGGGTCGAGATCGACCTGGCGCTCGCCGGCTCTGCCGCGCAGCTGCGCGACGAGCTCGACGACCTGAAGCACGCCGGTCGCGCCGACCGGATGTCCGCGCGACAGCAGGCCGCCGCCGGTGTTGACCGGCAGATCCCCGCCGAGCACGGTCCTGCCCTCGGCGATGAGCCGGTTGCCCTCCCCGGGCTCCGCCAAGCCGAGATGCTCGTATGCCTCGAGCTCCGCGGAGGCGGTGGCGTCGTGCACCTCGATGACGTCGACGTCCCCGGCGGCCAGACCGCTCTGCTCGCGGGCGACCGCGCTCGCGCGCTGCACGACCGACCCCGGCGCCGGCCCGCCCGTCGCGCTCATCGCGCTGGCGCGCACGCGGATCGGATGGCCGGCTCCGTTGGGCGTGCCGGTCAGGATCAGCGCCGCCGCGCCGTCGCCGATCGGCGAGCACATCGGCAGCGTGAGCGGCTCGGTGATCATGCGGGCCGACAGCACCTCGTCGACGGTCATCTCCGTGCGAAACTGCGCGCCGCTGTTGTGGACGGCGTGCAGGCGGTTCTTGACGACGACGCGCGCGAAGTCCGCGGGGCTCCAGCCTTGGCGCTCGATCCGCTCGAGGGCGCGCGCGGCATAGCTGTCCATGAACACGCTGTGATCATCGGGCGCGTCGGCGAGCAGGTCGACGTCTGCCGCGCCGGCGAGCGCCTGGATCGACCGGCGCTTGTCCGGATGCGACATCTTCTCCGAGCCGACGACCGCGACGGTCTCATAGACGCCCGCGTCGATGGCCATGCACGCGAGATGCAGCGCCGTCGAGCCGCTCGCGCAGGCGTTCTCGACGTTGACGGTCGGGATCCCGCCGTAGCGGGAGTGACGCAGCGCGACCTGCCCGCGCACGCATTCCTGGCCGGTCATCAGCCCCGACAGCGCGTTGGCGAAGAAGATCGCCTCGATGCGACCGACATCGGGCCCGGCGTCGGCCAGCGCGCCGTCGAGCGCCTCGATCGCCATTGCCGCGACCGTGGCATCGAGGAAGCGGCCGCAGCGCGTCGCCGCCGAGCCGATGATGGAGGCGGAGGTCACGCTGTCTGACTCGTGGAGCTGGGCATGGGCGAGTCTCTACCAGCACGATCGCGCGATGGCACGCAGGACTGCTCCATGGAGCAGGGGATTCACCCCTTCCGGCGCGTTGTCGGCCCCTGGAGGCGCACATATCGTCGCCGGGCCGGCCGTCGACGAACGACGCCGCCGACCGGTAGGCAGCCGGACCACGACCGAGAGGTGATGAGCGACGATGACCGAACAGGCGACGATCGCGGCGACGCAGACCGAGCCGGAGGCCGGTGCGGAACCGCTTGCGCAGCGTGAGCCGGTCGGGGCCCATCTTGTCGGCAGCGTGCCGCTGGGCGGCGTCGAGGAGGTCTTCCGCCGTACGGCCGAGGCGCTCGGCGACCGGCTGCGCCGGCTGCCCGACGGCGAGCCCGGTCCCCGCTCTGACTGGATTCTGTGGCAGTACCCCGTGTTCAGCGCCCTTCCGCAGTTCGAGGTCGGCCCCCCCGGCGACGGCAACTACAGGACGCTGCCGAAGCTGCGCCTGCGCGACGGCGAGCGCGCCGAGGACATCGTGCTCGACAACCTCGGCTTCGCCGACGCGGCGATCTCGTCGTTTGCGACCTTCGCCAGGCTCAAGCGCGACGGCGTGATCCCGGGCCACGTCCGCTTCCAGGTCTCGCTGCCGACGCCGCTGGCGCCGGTGAGCGCATTCATCGATCCCGAGCACCAGGCGCTGGTGGAGCCGATCTACGAGACGCAGGTGCTGCGCGAGCTCGACGCGATCTTCGCCGCGGTCCCGCACGACCAGCTCGCGCTGCAGTGGGACACGCGGCTGGAGTTCGCGATCCTCGAGGGGCTCAGCCCGGCGTGGTTTCAGGGGACCCGCTCCGGCGTGCTCGAGCGCCTGTTGCGCGTGAGCCGCGGCGTCCCGGCCGACGTCGAGCTGGGCTTTCACCTCTGCTACGGCGACGACTACCACGGCCACTTCACGGTTCCGGACGACACCCGCAAGCTCGTCGAGGTGGCCAACGCGCTGGCCACCGCGCTGTACCGGCCGTTGAACTGGATCCACCTCCCCGTCCCGGCCCAGTGCGAGGACGACTACTTCGCCCCCCTGCGCGAGCTGCGCCTGGATCCGGCGACGGAGCTGTATCTCGGCGTGCTGCACCTCCACGACGGCAAGGTCGGCGCCCGCCGGCGGATCGCGTCCGCGAGCCGCTACGTGCAGAGCTTCGGCGTCGCCACCGACTGCGGCTGGGGACGCGGCGGCTCGGCGGCGGTCGACGAGCTGCTGGAGCTGCACCGCGCGACCTGCCGGCGCCTCTCGGTGCCACGGGGCAAGACGGCGTTCGAATGGCCCGAGGGCTTCGATCGCATCCCGGACGAGGACTGGACGCGGGCGCCGATCAGCGAGGCCGGCCTGGCCTACGACCACGTCGACGAGCACGGCTGGTACGACAACCTCAATCCGAGCGTCACGCAGCTGTCGGCGCACCTGCAGGACGGCGACATCCTCGTCGACTACTCCGGCGGCACGGGCATCCTGCTCGACCGCCTGCGCCTGCGGATGTTCGACCGCGCGGTCGGCACGATCGTCGTGGACGCGTCGGCGAAGTTCCTGCGGGTCGCGCACGAGAAGTACAAGGACGACCCGCGCTTCGCGGCGCGGCTGCTGCGCTTCATCAAGGAGGAGAAGCGCCTGCAGTCCCTCGACGAGGTCCTCGGGCCCGAGCTGCTGGCGCGCGGCGTCGACGCGATCGCCGCCGTCAACGCGATCCACCTGTACCCCGATCTCGACGAGGTGGCATCGGCCTGGGTCCGGGCGCTGAAGCCGGGCGGCAGCGTGTTCATCAACTCCGGCAACCTGCGCAACCCCAGCGCGAAGCCGGGCGAGTGGATCCTCGACGAGACGGTCTGGGTCATCAACGACCTCGCGGAGAGCCTCGTGCGCAGCGACCCGGAGTACGCGCAGTACCGCGACGCGCTCGACGACACGACGCGGCTGGCGGCGCATCACGCCCACCGCGACCGCGTGTTCATGCAGCCGCGTCCGCTGGAGTACTACACCGACGCCCTCACGCGCAACGGGCTGACGGTCACCGACGTCAGCCAGGCGACGATCGTGGCCGTCGTCGACGAGTGGTACGAGCTCATGACCGCCTACCACGAGGCCGTGCTCGGCTGGGTCGGCGGGACGAAGCGCATCGAGGGCGTCGAGCCGTCCGAGCAGGCGGTGCGCGACCGCCAACGGATCATGCGCCACGCGATCGACACGATCTTCGGCGGCCGCGACTCGTTCAAGGCCTGCTGGACGTACATCACGGCGACGAAGGGGGGCTGACATCGCAGATCGCCGCTTGACGGGCGGTACGGCCGGGCGTTAGGTTCCGCTGCGGAGAGACCGACCGGTCTCATTGTGATCGCCGTGTCAGCAGTGCAGACCACCTACTCAGCGCAATACGGGCGGATTCTCGACAAGATCGGTGCGCGCGCGTGCGTCGTGCTCGACGGCGCGACCGGCACCGAGCTGCCCCATCTCAGCGACGCCGAGCACGCGGTCGACGAGCGCCTGTGGGGCACCCGCGCGCTCGTCGAGGAGGCGACCGCGGTGCTCGACGTGCACCGCGACTACGTCGCCGCGGGCTGCGACGTCATCTCGACGAACACCTGGGGCCTCCCGAGCGCCCTGCTGCACGGCGTGGCGCCCGTGTGGAGCTCGACGCAGCCCGTGCACTGGATGGACCTCGCCAGGCGCGGGCTGCGGCTTGCCCGCCAGGCGGTCGCCGAGGGCGAGCGCGACGAGAGCTGCGCGGTCGCCTTCTCGATCAACGGCGACGTCGACTCCGCCGAGGGCGAGAGCACGATCCGCCTGCTCGCGCGGCTGTTCGCCCAGGAGCCACCCGACCTGATCCTGCTCGAGACGCTCACCGTCGTGCGCCCGTCGCTGTTCGCGACGGTCCAGGCGCTGCTGGACACGGGGATCCCGGTCTGGCTGTCGTTCCGGCGCTGCCGCCACGGCCTGTGCAGCGTCTACGGGCAGCACTGGGGCGGGCCGGAGGGCGACGCCTTCGGCCGGACGGCGGCCCGCTTCGAGGAGATGGGCGTCGGCGCGCTGATGATCAACTGCATCCCGCCCGACCACGTCGACGGGATGGTGTCCTACCTGCGCGACTTCAGCGACCTGCCGCTCGGCGTGTACCCCAACCTCGGCTACTACACCGACGAGGGCTGGCGCTTCGAGCCGGGCGTCGGCAGCGCGGAGTACGCGGCGATGGCGCTGCGCTGGCGGGCGGAGGGAGCGCAGATCATCGGCGGCTGCTGCGGCGTCGGGCCCGCCCACGTCGCGGCGGCGCGCGAGCTGCTCGAACGGACCGAGCCCGACGACCGGATCGCGCGCGAGCCGCCGGTGCCCGCGACCGCCACCTACGACCTGCTCGAGGACCCGCCGGCGCCCGCGCCCGCCTGGACCGATCGCCGGGGACGCGCGCTGCACCCGCTGCCGTTCCCGGACCTCGTCGCCGACCACGGCGTCGCGGCGCCGTCCAGCGCCAGCCTCATGGCGTGGCGCTATCTCTACGACCAGGCGATCGGCGCGCACCAGCGCTGCCTGGACGTCGGTTGCGGCACCGGCATCCTCGGGCTGCAGCTCGCGCTGAACGGCGCCTCGCATGTGCGCGCGATCGACATCGACGAGCGTGCGGTCCGCAACACCGAGGCCAACGCCCATCGCAACGGCGTCGGCGAGCGGATGACCGCGGCGCGGATCGACATCTTTCCCTGGGTGCCCGAGGAGCGCTACGAGGTCATCGTGGCGTGCGTCGACCAGACTCCCGTCGATCCCGAGCAGCACGTCGTCGGGCACCGTCCGGTCGACTACTGGGGAAGGACGCCGCTTGATCCCGTCCTCGCCAAGCTCGCCGACGCGCTCGCGCCGGAGGGCGTCGCCTACGTGGTGCAGCTGTCGATCCTGTCGCAGCGCCGCACCGCCGAGCTGCTGGCGGGCGCCGGCCTCGACGTCCGCGTCGTCGAGTACGGCGTGTTCCCGTTCCCGCCGGAGCTGCACGACCACCGCACGCAGATCGGGCGCGTCGAGCGGCTCAGCGACGCCAACCACCCGCGCTCGGGCGACCGCGACCTGCTCGTGGCGTACCTGCTCGAGATCCGCCCGCGGTCGGCGCAGACGATCCCGCTGGGCTTCGAGGCGCCGTGACGTCCGGCGAGGCGGCGCTGCGGCTCGCCGCCCACGAACGCGTTCGCGAGGCGGTCGATTCGCTGGCGCACCTCGGACCCGCCAGCGAGATCGTCGATCGCTGCGGCGCGGCGGCCGCGGTCGCGGCCGACCTGGACCGCGTCGTGCTCAGCCGGATCGCCGACGGCACGCTCGTCGTCGAGCACCTGCACACCGGCGACCGCCGCCACCAGGCGCTCGGCAAGCAGCTGCGCGACGCCCCGCTGCTGCTGTCCTACCCGCTGCTGGAATGCGAGCTGCTGCGCCGCAAGCAGGCCCGGCTCGTCGTCGACATCGATCATTCCCAGCCGGCGCGGTACGCGTTTCTGCGGACGCTGCAGTGGCGCGAGTACGTCGCCGTCCCGATCCTCGTGGAGGGAACGGCCGTCGGCTTCTTGCACGGCGACCGCCTGCCGGCGCGGCGGCCGCTGGCGCAGCTGGACGCCGATGCGCTGGAGCACTTCGCCGCCGGCTTCGCGCTCGTCTTCGAACGGGCCGTGCTGCGCCGCCGCCTGCGCGACCAGCGCCGCGAGATCCGCCGCATCTCGTCGTGGGCGGAGGCCCGCACCGGCGAGCTCAGCGACGGGGCGATCGGACTGTCCGCCGCCTGCCCGGAGCACCAGGACAGCCGCTCCGCGGCCCCCGAGCTCGTGACCGAGGACGGGCTGACCAGCCACCTCACCACGCGCGAGATCGACGTCCTGCGCCTCATGGCGGACGGCAAGACCAACGGCGACATCGGGCGCACGCTGTTCGTCTCCGAGGGCACCGTGAAGTTCCACGTCAAGAACATCCTGCGCAAGATGCACGCGTCCAACCGCGCGGATGCGAGCGCGCGCTACCTGCGGCTGACGCTCAACGACGCCACGCAGCTGGCAAGTCCCACCCTTCGGTAGGGGAAGACCACCCCCACGGGAGGTGTGCCGGGCAGGACGCCTCACCATGCTGCGGCGATGGCCATCACGGTAGTCGGATCCATCGCCTTCGACACGGTCAGCACGCCGTTCGGCAGGCGCGAGCGGATGCTCGGCGGCGCCGCGACGCACTTCGCGCTCGCGGCCTCCTTCTTCGACGAGGTCCGCGCCGTCGGGTCCGTCGGCGAGGACTTCGGCGACGACGCCTACGCGTTGCTGTCCACGCGCGAGACGAACACCGACGACGTCGAGCGGGTCGCCGGCGGGGCGAGCTTCTTCTGGGCCGGCGAGTACGGCTGGGACCTGAACTCGCGCGAGACGCTCGACACGCAGCTCGGCGTGTTCGAGACCTTCCAGCCGAAGCTCAGCGCCGCCTCGCGGCAGGCCGACGTGCTGTTTCTGGCCAACATCCAGCCCAGCCTGCAGCGCGACGTGCTCGAGCAGTGCGGGCAGGCGCGCTTCGTCGCGCTGGACTCGATGAACCTGTGGATCGACATCGCGCGGGCCGACCTCGTCGACGTCATCGGCCGCGTCGACTGCCTCATCCTCAACGACGCCGAGCTGCGTCAGCTGACGGGCCGGCCCAGCCTCGTGGCGGCCGCGCGCGAAGTCCTCTCCTGGGGTCCCTCGGCGATCGTCGCCAAGCAGGGCGAGTACGGCGCCGCGCTCCTGACGGCCGACGGCTTCTTCGCGCTGCCGGCGTACCCGCTGGAGACCGTCGTGGACCCGACCGGCGCCGGCGACACGTTCGCCGGCGGCTTCGTCGGCTACCTGTCCCAACACCTCGACGAGCTCGGCGACGAGGCGACGCTGCGCAGCGCGATGGCCTACGGGACGGCGCTTGCGTCGTTCAACGTCGAGGAGTTCGGCACCGACCGCGTCGTCCGCCTGGAGGCCGGCGAGCTGCACGAGCGGGTCGCCGACCTGCGCCGGATGACGCACCTCGAACCCACCCGCCAACAGGAGTGCCAGCCATGACGAGCTTCGCCCAGCACGACTATCTGTTCACGTCGGAGTCGGTGACCGAGGGTCACCCCGACAAGGTCGCCGACCAGATCTCCGACGGGGTGCTCGATGCCGTCATGCGCGAAGACCCGACCGGCCGCGTCGCCTGCGAGACGCTCGTGAACACCGGCCTCGTCGTGGTCTCCGGCGAGATCACGACGACGACGGTCCTCGACGTCCAGGCGATCGTTCGCGAGACGATCCGCGCGATCGGCTACGTCGACGCCGACCTCGGCTTCTCGGCGGACTCCTGCGCGGTGCTCAACGCGCTCGACAAGCAGTCGCCGGACATCGCCCAGGGCGTCGACGAGTCCTATGAGATGCAGACCGCGGCGGGCGACGACGCGCTGGACATCGCCGGCGCCGGCGACCAGGGAATGATGTTCGGCTACGCGACGAACGAGACGCCCGAGCTCATGCCGCTGCCGATCTCGCTGGCGCACAGGCTCGCCCGGCAGCTCGCCCGCGTGCGCCACGACGGCACGCTCGGCTACCTGCGCCCGGACGGCAAGACGCAGGTCTCGGTGCGCTATGTCAACGGCGTCCCGCGGGCGATCGAGAAGCTGCTGATCTCCACGCAGCATCACGACAGCGCGACGCGCGACCGGATCCGCGACGACCTCTGGGAGCACGTCGTGCTGCCCGTCCTCCCCGCTGACCTCTTCGACGCCGCCGCGCTGCGCGCCGACTTCCTCGTCAACCCGACGGGCCGCTTCGTCATCGGGGGGCCGGTCGGCGACTGTGGCCTGACCGGTCGCAAGATCATCGTCGACACGTACGGCGGGATGGCCCGCCACGGCGGCGGCGCCTTCAGCGGCAAGGACCCGTCGAAGGTCGACCGCAGCGCCGCCTATGCCGCGCGCTGGGTCGCCAAGAACCTCGTCGCCGCCGGCCTCGCCGACCGCTGCGAGGTGCAGGTCGCGTACGCGATCGGCGTCGCGCACCCGGTCAGCGTGATGGTCGAGACGTTCGGCACCGAGAAGATCGAGCGCGAACGGATCGAGGCGCTCGTCGACGAGCACTTCGACCTGCGCCCCGGCGCGTTTCGCCAGGAGCTCGACCTGCATCGCCCGATCTACCAGAAGACCGCCGCGTACGGCCACTTCGGCCGCGACGACGAGGACTTCACGTGGGAGCAGACCGGCAAGGTCGACCTCCTGCGCGACGCGGCCGGCCTCACCGCGGGCGCCCCGGCCTGACGATGGACACCGTCGGAATCGTCGGCGCGGGCCAGATGGGCTCGGGCATCGCCGAGGTCGTCGCGGTCGCCGGCGTGCGCGCGCTCGTCCACGAGCCGCACGACGCGCCGCTGCATGGCTCCGAACAGCGCATCGGCGCCTCGCTGGCGCGGGCGGTCGACCGCGGCAAGCTCGCCCCGCAGGACGCCGCCGAGGCGGCCGACCGGATCACGTTCACGACGCAGATCGACGATCTCGCCGCGTGCCAGCTCGTCGTCGAGGCGGTCACCGAGGACCGGGCGATCAAGTGCGAGGTCTTCCGCCGGCTCGACGAGCGGCTGCCGCGCGACGTGATCCTCGCCTCGAACACGTCGTCGATCCCGATCACCACCCTGGCCCAGGCGACGTCGCGCCCGGACCGGGTGCTGGGGCTGCACTTCTTCTCGCCGGTCCCGGTGATGACGCTCGTGGAGATCGTGCCGGGCTACGCGACGAGCCCCGACGTGATCGAGGCCACCGAGGGCTTCGCGCGCCAGCTCGGCAAGCACGCGATCCGCTCCAAGGATCGCGCCGGGTTCGTCGTGAACCTGCTGCTGATCCCCTACCTCGTCGGCGCCGTGCACCTCTACGACGCCGGTCACGCGACGCGCGAGGACATCGACGACGCCATGACCCTCGGCTGCGGGCATCCGATGGGGCCGCTCACGCTGTGCGACTTCATCGGGCTGGACGTCATCGACGGCATCTGCGCCTGCCTGTACGAGGAGTACGGACGCGAGGAGTTCGCGGCGCCGCCGCTGCTGCGCCGCATGGTCGCCGCGGGCGCCCTGGGTCGCAAGGCCGGCCGCGGCTTCTACGAGTACGCCCGGGCGCGGCCGGTCGCGCTGGCGAGCCGATGACGACGGCCGCGCCGGAGCTCGTCCCGCTGTACGGGCTGACCGAGGACCAGCTTGCGTTTCGCTCCGTGATCCGGCAGATCGTCGCCGAGCGCGTCGCTCCGCGGGCTGCCGCGATCGACGCCGAGGCGGAGTTCCCGCAGGACATCCGCCGGCTGTTCGCCGACCACGACCTGTTCGGCCTGGCGTTCGACGAGGTGCACGGCGGGACGGGGACCGGCCCGCTCATGCTCTGCGTCGCCATCGAGGAGGTCGCGAAGGCCTGCGCGTCGTCCTCGCTGCTGCTCGCCGTCCAGGATCTCGGGTCGCTGCCGCTGCGCCTGGCGGGATCGCCGGAGCTCCAGCAGCGGGTCCTGCCGCGCCTGGCCAGCGGCGAGTGGCTGGCGGCCTTCGCCCTCTCCGAGCCCGACGCCGGATCGGACCCGCGGGCGATGCGCACGCGCGCCCGCCGCGACGGCGACGGCTGGGTGCTGGACGGTGCGAAGAACTGGATCACGAACGTCGGCGTCGCCCACGCCTACGTCGTCTTCGCGGTGACCGATCCGGACGCCCCGAGCTCGCGCGGCATCTCGGCCTTCTTCGTCGAGGCCGACCAGCCCGGGTTCTCGATCAGCCGCGTCGAGCACAAGATGGGCATGCGCGGCTCGCCGACCGGCCAGCCGGTGTTCGACGGCGTACGGGTCCCCGCGGCGAACCTCATCGGCGCCGAGGGCGAGGGCTTCAAGATCGCGATGCGCACGCTCGACCACTCGCGGCTGGGCATCGCCGCGCAGGCGCTCGGCATCGCCCAGGGCGCGACGGACTACGCCGTCGGCTACGCGCGCGAGCGGGTCGCGTTCGGAAAGCCGCTGCTGGACCTGCAGGGCATCCAGTTCAAGCTCGCCGACATGGAGACGCGCTGCGCGGCGGCGCGCGAGCTGCTCTACCGCGCGGCCGCCAAGGCGCAGCGCGGCGAGCGCGACCTCGGCAAGTACTCCGCGATGGCGAAGCTGTTCTGCTCGGACGTCGCGATGGAGGTCACCGTCGACGCCGTCCAGGTGCTCGGCGGCTACGGCTACGTCACCGAGTACCCCGTCGAGCGCATGATGCGCGACGCGAAGCTCACGCAGATCTACGAGGGGACGAACGAGATCCAGCGCGTCGTCATCGCCCGGGCGCTGCGCGGATGAATCCCCAACCCGCAACGGCGGTGCCGACGAGCTACGAGGACTGGCAGGCCGCCTACGGCTTGTCGGCCGAGCTCGGCGGGCCGTTCACGACGCTCAGCGGCGAGCCGATCAAGGCGCTGTACACCGAGCACGACCTGCCCGAGCTCGCGAGCGATCGGGCGGCCCGGCATCTATCCGTTCACGCGCGGCGTCTACCCGTCGATGTACCGCGGGCGGTTGTGGACCGTGCGCCAGTTCGCCGGGTTCGGCACGGCCGAGGAGACCAACGAGCGCTTCCGCTACCTGCTCGACCACGGCCAGCAGGGGTTGTCGACCGCGTTCGACATGCCGTCGCTCATGGGGCACGACTCCGACCACGCGCTGTCGCTGGGGGAGGTCGGCCGCGAGGGGGTCGCCGTCGACACCGTCGACGACATGCAGACGCTGTTCGCGGGCATCGACGTCGGCGAGGTCAGCGTGTCGATGACGATCAACGCGCCGGCGGCGATCATGCTCGCCTTCTACGTCGTCGCCGCCGAACGCCAGGACGTCGCGCCGGACCGGCTCAGCGGCACGATCCAGGCCGACATCCTCAAGGAGTACATCGCCCAGAAGGAGTGGTGCTTCCCGGTCGACCCGGCGATGCGCCTGTGCGGCGACATGATCGAGTGGTGCACGCAGACGCTCCCGCGCTGGCATCCGATCAGCGTCTCGGGCTACCACATCCGCGAGGCCGGATCGACGGCCGCGCAGGAGCTCGCGTTCACCCTCAAGGACGGGCTGACGTACGTCGAGCAGGCGATCGAGCGCGGCCTCGACGTCGACGACTTCGCGCCGCGCCTGAGCTTCTTCTTCAACGCGCAGATCGACTTCTTCGAGGAGATCGCCAAGTACCGCGCGGCACGCCGGATCTGGGCGCGCGAGCTGCGCGAGACCTTCGGCGCGACGAACCCGAAGTCGTGGCTCATGCGGTTTCACACGCAGACCGCGGGCGTCTCGCTGACCGCGCAGCAGCCGCTGAACAACATCACGCGAACGGCGATCGAGGCGCTCGCCGGCGTGCTCGGCGGCACGCAGTCGCTGCACACGAACTCCTACGACGAGGCGCTCGCGCTGCCGACCGAGGAAGCGGTCCAGATCGCGCTGCGCACGCAGCAGGTCATCGCCCACGAGACGGGCGTGACGAACACGATCGACCCGCTCGGCGGCTCGTACTTCGTCGAGGCCCTGACCGACCGCCTCGAGCAGCACGCGTACGACTACTTCCGCCGGATCGACGAGCTCGGCGGGATGGTCGAGGCCGTCAAGCAGAACTTCCCGCAGCGCGAGATCGCCGACGCCAGCTACGAGCTGCAGACGCAGATCGACGCCGGGGAGCGCACCGTCGTCGGCGTCAACCGCTTCCAGAGCCAGGGCGGCGCCGAGATCCAGACGCTGCGCATCGACCCGGCGCTCGAGCGCAAGCAGCTCGACCGCCTGCAGGGCGTGCGCGCCCGGCGCGACGGCGCCGTCGTGGAGGCCGCCCTGGCCGACCTGCGCACGGTCGCCGCGCGTGCGCGCACGAACCTCATGCCGGCGCTGCTGCGCTGCGCCCGCGCCCATGCCAGCGAAGGCGAGATCGTCGTCGCGCTGCAGGACGTGTGGGGCGGATACCTCGAGACGCCGGTCTACTGAGATGCGGGTCGCCGGCGCTCGCACGCTGCGCGTCGTCGTCGCGAAGCCCGGCCTCGACGGGCATGACAGGGGCGCGAAGATCATCGCCCGGGCGCTGCGCGACGCCGGCATGGAGGTCATCTACACGGGGCTGCA
This sequence comes from uncultured Solirubrobacteraceae bacterium, assembly GCA_963722455.1. Classification (GTDB taxonomy): domain Bacteria; phylum Actinomycetota; class Thermoleophilia; order Solirubrobacterales; family Solirubrobacteraceae; genus CADCVQ01. The sequence goes on along the minus strand of CAVRMD010000001.1, from coordinate 107,371 downwards.
CCAGACGCCCGAGCAGATCGTCGAGACCGTCGTCCAGGAGGACGCGGACGCCGTCGGGCTGTCGATCCTGTCGGGCGCGCACATGACGCTCGTCCCGCGGATCGTCGAGCTGCTGCGCGCGCAGGGCGTCGACGACGTGCTCGTGACGGTCGGCGGCACGATCCCGAGCCACGACATCCCCGAGCTGGAGCGGCTCGGCGTCGCCGCCGTCTTCACCCCGGGGGCGCCGCTGCGCGACGTCATCGACTTCCTGCGCCGACGCGCGGGCGAGCGAACGCCGGCGTGACGGCGCCGCCGGGCGCGAGCAGGGCGCACCGATCGGGACCGCGACGTGCCGCCGCCTGAGTGGGTGCTGGCGCTCCTCGACGTCGCCGGCATCTCGGCGATTGCGTGGATCGGCGGCATGATCATGCAGCGGCTGCGCCAGCCGCGCATCGCCGGTGAGATGGCGGCGGTGTTCGCTGCCGGCCTGCTGCTCGGCGGGCAGATCGCCGGGGTCGTGCCCGGCCAGGACGCCGGGGGCAGGATCGCCGCCCTGTTCCCGGAGACCGCGCTGGGGCTCGTGACCATCGTGGGCCAGCTCGGCCTCGTGCTGTACATGCTGCTCGTCGGCATCACGATCGATCCGGCGCCGATGCGCCGGCGCGCAGGCTCGCTCGTGGTGCTCTCGGCCGCCACGATCGGCGCGATGGTGGCGCTGGCGCTCGTGGTCGAGCCGGTGCTGGGCGACGCCGCCGGCTGGAAGCCGCCCGGGGTCAGCCGCAGCGCGTTCGTGCTCGCGTTCGCCGCCGCGCTCGCGGCCAACGGTCTGCCGATCGTCGCCCGGATCATCGAGGATCGGGGGATGACGCACGGCGCCGTCGGCTCGGTCGTGATCGTCGCCGCCGCGCTCACCACCGCGCTGGCGCTGATCGCGGCTGCCGTCGCGATCGGCGGCGGAGACGTCGCGGCCGGCGAGCGCGTCGCGCTGCGCGTCGGCCTCGGCCTCGTCGCCATCGGGGTCGTGGTCGAGACGATCCGCCGCGCGCGCCGGCGCTCGATGCGCCCGGCGATCGCGGTGTTCGCGGCCGTCGCGCTCGCCGTGGCAGCGGCGCTCGCCGGCTACGAGATGCTCTCCAGCATGCTGATCGGGCCGCTGATCGTCGGCATCGCCGTCCGCAAGGCGGGCGTCACCGCGCGGTCCGTCGAGCAGCGCCTCGGCGTCGCGGTTCGACGCGTCGGCCTGCCGGTCTTCCTCGGCGTCGCCGCGGTGCACACCGACCTGCGCGCGCTGGGCTCCGTGCTCGTACCCGTGATCGGCTTGATCGTCGCCGTGATCGCGCTCAAGGTCGCGGCGGCATATCTCGCCGCGCGGACCGTCGGATTTGCCTCCGGCGACGCCCGGGCGATCGCCGCGCTCATGCAGTGCGGCGGCGTCATGACGATCGCGATCTCGCTCGAGACCCTCCATGCGAACGTCATCGACACCCGCATGCACGCCACCCTCACCGTCGTCGGCCTCGCGACGACGATCGCCGTCTGCGCCCTCCTTCCCAGGGCGGGCAGGGCCGACCGCAGAGCGGCGGCGATGCGCAAGGGGGCGCCCGACGCGGTCACGGCGTAGGAGTTGCCCGGCCCCGCAGATGCGGACACCGCTGCGGCGCTCGCCCCGGTAGCCGGTCAACCAGAACATGGCGTGTCGACGAGGTTGACGAAAACCGGGTAGATCGTCGACGGGTACTGCTCCAGCCGGTGCTCGATGAACGCGGGCGTGGCATGCATCTCGACTTCGATCTCGCCAAGCCGCTTGTCGAAGAGGTCATGCAGGAAGGTGTCGATCTCCGATCCGACGATATCCGCCTTCGTCCTATACAGCCGCCGCTGCAGCGGCGTGAAGAGCATCAGGCAGCTGTCCAGGTGATCGAAACTTGTCTTGAGTTCCCGGTAAGGGCCGAGCAGCTTGGGGTTGGTCTGCGCCCAGACCTTCAGCTGACGCAGGCTGCGCCGGATCGACTGCACGCTGTGACGGAATTCATGGTTGATGACGTCGACGGCCATTCCCAGTTGGGTGAGCTCCATCTGGTCCGAGGTCTGGTCGGCGAGCGTCTCGAAATCGGTCTCGAGTGCCTCCACCTGATCCTGCGCAGTGACCAGCTACTCCTGACAGTCGACCACCTTCCACATGACCTCGTCGCGCATCCGCTTCAGCGCCACGACGAACCGGTTGAAGGTGCTCGCCCCTGGGACCTTCTGCAGTCCAGGTACGTTCTCGACGAAGACATAGTCAGGCTCAAGCGCGGCGATCATGTCGACGAGCCGTAGCAGCAGCGTTCGGTCGGGGCGCCCACGCGACGACTTGCGGTGAAAGTTCGTTTAAGATGCCGACCGTACCGGACGCGATCTCGCAATGCGGCGGCGCGGTCGCGTGTTGCACCCGGCCGAGTCACCGAGTCAACTCCCGACGCAATCCGCGCCTCCCGCGAGGAGGCAGCGAGCCACGTGATGCGTTCCGTTAGAGGGCGTGACGTGGCGAAGGCGGAGCGTCCGCGCTGACGATGCGGGCGGCCGCGGGTTGCTCAGGAAGGAACGCGCGCGGCGTCGGCGCTGGCCGACGACAATGCATCGTGCGGGAGGCTGACGAAGTCGATGGCGTGACCACGGTTGTCGGCGATCTCGATGAGAGCCGAGGTGGCGCTCGCTTCGATGAGCGTTCCGACGGTTCCCGCGGGCCAACGGCCCGATTGGGTCAGGAGTTCGACGACCTCAAGCTCGGTATGTCGCGGCACGGTCATCGTCTCCAATTGTCGCAGGGCGTCACGGGATGTCCACCCAGCGCGAAACCAGGCGCGGGACATCCTCATCGGCGACGAGCCAGACCGTGGCGACCGGGTGCGTCGAACCGTTGAGCCCGTCGACGAGCACCACGATGTCGTAGAGGACGCCGAACGGCGTGATCCGCGTCCCGCGGACCGGCGCCCCGACGACAGCCGCGACCAGCTGATCGCGGAGGTAGGGCCAGTCGGCCTGCGCGATGCCGAGTGCAGACGGGAAGACCCGCGCCTTGTGGCAGCCGCGCGGGTGATCCGGATTGAGCACGTACTGCACGAGCTTCTCCGTCGGGACGATCGCGTCGCAAGCTCTTGGCAGATGGGGGCGCGCTGGACACGGCACGAGGCTACGTGGACGACCGGACCCGAGCCTGGGGCCGCGCGTGGCTCGACGAACACCACGCCGCCCGCAGTCCCCGTCGCGCAGATCGATCATTCGCAATCGAGCCGAGCCACCAGCCACCGACGAGGCCGCGCATACGCGCACGTCGTAACCACGAGCATCCCTCGCGCCTCCCGCATCCCGGCACCGCAAGGTTCGCCGCAGCACCACCAACAACGAGCACAGACTTGCACCAGGGTGCCGCCACGTCCCGGACCGCGAGCGCATCGGTCCGCCCGACATCGCGGACCGAGCGCTGCACGCACGTCCTGATCCTCGCGCGATCACAGCCCTGTGGTCGTCGCGAACATGACTCAGGGCCCGGACGGGCGTTGGACCGCGCTTGATGGCCGCTCGGTCTATCGGCACTCGAAGACCGCGGGCTACCTGTACCAAGCGGCGCTGCGAGCGGAGCTGACGGAGCGGCTTGGCGTGCGGTGGCACCCCGTCGAGCGTGGGACGGCGGACCTCGTCGGCGTGCCGCGTGGGGTGATCGGGCACGTCTCGCGGCGGCGGGCGGAGATCCTCGAGTACATGGCCGAACGCGGCGAGCGCTCCGCTCGGGCGGCGCAGATCGCGACGCTCGAGACGCGCCGCCGCAAGGACCACACGGTGCCCCTCCATCGCCGCGCTCGCCGACGCCGCCGGCCGCGCGCAAGCGAAGCTCGTCCTCGTCGGCGACGATCGGCAGCTTCCCGAGATCGATGCCGGCGGTGCGTTCCGAGCGCTCGCCCAACGCCTGGGAGCCATCGAGTTGCGCGAGGTCCACCGCCAAGCCACCGCCACGAACCGCGTTTCTACGTCACCGCTCGCCATGGACCGTCGCACCGCCGATCCAGACATCGGGAACTCGGCCTATGACGACCCAGGTCATCGATGAAGGCCCCCCCCCCGGCCTCACCCGGGCCGAGCTCATGACCGCTCGCGGGGTCGCCGAGCTCCTGTCCGTGCCGATCTCGACCGCGCGCGAAAGGGGCCGCAACGCGCACACTCCCGCGCGTCAAGCTCGGACGCCGCGTCCGCTACATCCGCCGGCACGTCGAAGCCGCGATCCTCGACGCAGAACAGCGTGGGAACGACAGAACACCGAACACTGCGCCGAACACGTTGGTCCAGCACCCGGGTCCAGCGGCCCCCTCGCGAACCCGCCGAACCGACCCTTAAGCACGAAAGCCCCCTGGCGAGAGGGGGCCTCCGTATAGCGGGGGCGGGATTCGAACCCGCGACCTTCGGGTTATGAGCCCGACGAGCTACCAGACTGCTCCACCCCGCGGCGTGGGAGAACACCTTAGCAACGCCCGCGCGGCGCGATCAACGGTCAGGGGGCTTTGTAGCCTCGGTTCGACATGCGCGTGGCCGTTGTCGACATCGGGACGAACTCCACGCGTCTGCTCGTCGCCGACGTCGCGCCCGCCGGCGCGCTGACCGAACGCCACCGCGAGTCGATCGTCACGCGGCTCGGCGACCGCGTCGACGCCAGCGGTCGCCTCTCCGACGAGGCGATGGGTCGGGTCTACGACGTGCTCGCGCGCTACCGGGAGCGGATCGACGCCTTGGGCGCGACCGCCGCGACCGCGGTTCTCACGAGCGCGGTGCGCGATGCCGCCAACGGCGCGAGCTTCACGCGCGAGGTCCGCGAGCGCTTCGGCCTCGACGCCCGCACGATCCCCGGCGAGGAGGAGGCCGCGCTCACGTTCGCCGGCGCAACCTCCGAGCGACCGCACGACGGCGAGGAGATCGTCGTCGTCGACATCGGCGGCGGCTCGACGGAGTTCGTCGCCGGGCGCGACGGCGCCGTCGCCTTCCACGTCTCCACGCAGGCCGGCGTCGTGCGCCAGACCGAGCGCCACCTGCACGAGGACCCGCCGCGCCCCGAGGCGATCCGGCGGCTGCGGCGCGACTTCGCCGCGATCGTCGAGGAGCACGTCCCCGCGGCGGTGCGCGATGAGGTCCGCGGGGCGATCGCGGTCGCCGGCACAGCGACGTCGTGCGCCGCGATCGAGCTCGCGCTCGATCCCTACGACTCCCGGCGCGTGCATGGCCACATGCTCACGCGCCAGGCCTGCGGGGCGATCCTCGAAGATCTCGCGCAGCGCACGGAGGCCCAGCGGCGGGAGGTCGTCGGCCTGCACCCCGATCGCGCCCCGACGATCATCGCCGGCGTGGCGATGCTGCTCGAGGTCTTCGCCGCCTTCGGGCTCGAGCGGATCGAGGTCTGCGAGCACGACCTTCTGCGCGGCGCCGCCCTCGCGCTGGCGCGCGCCTCGACCCCGCGCGTGTCCTAGAACAGACCGACCCATCGAAGACGGACACATGTCCGATTCAAGTTCGGCTACCCGATGGTCGATACTGCCCTTGCCGGCAGAGGGAACCCGCCAAGCAGCAAGGGGGACCGAGCCGGGACATAGGTTCGGGCAAGCCGTGACAGATTCGGCGCCTCCCGCCGCTCGAACCACTTCATACGGCTCAGGCACGCGCGTACCCCTGCCCGTCCTGCCTGAGCCACTCACAGGAAGCCGCCCTTTCCCCTGGGGGCGGCTTCCGCGTTAAGCGGCCCGGTGCGCGCGCTCAACCCAGGTTGGAGCGGCGCGGGTAGGCGACGGCGGGGTCGGTCAGCACGTTGACGAGCGCCGGCGCCCCCGCCGAGAAGGCCCGCTCGAGGGCCGGGCGCAGCTGGCTCGGCGTGCGCACGAGTGCGCCCCGGCCCCCGAGTGCCTCGACGACGAGGTCATAGCGCGTCTGCGGCTGCAGCTCGGCCGCGACCGAGTAGCCGTACAGCGCCTCCATCGGATGCTTCTCGAGCCCCCAGATGCCGTTGTTGCCGACGATCCCGACGACGGCCACGCCGTGGCGCACGAGCGTGTCGAACTCCATCCCCGAGAAGCCGAACGCGCCGTCGCCGAGCAGCAGCACGACCTGGCGGCCGGGATGGGCGAGCTTCGCCGCCAGCGCATAGCCGGGGCCCGAGCCCAGGCAGCCGAACGGACCCGGGTCCAGCCAGCAGCCGGGCTCGTGGGAGTCGATCATCCGCCCCGCGTAGGAGACGAAGTCGCCGCCGTCGCCGATCACGATCGCGTCGCGGTCCAGCAGGGCGCTCAGCTCGCCGTAGACGCGCATCGGGTGCAGCGGCGCGCGCGCGTCGGTGAGCTCGGCGCGCTCCGCGGCGCGCACGCCGTCCTCGATCTCGCGCAGCGACGCCACCCACGACGGGTCGCCGGCCGGCCGCGAGGACCCGCGCAGCGCGTCGAGCACGCCGTCGAAGGCACCGATGAGCTGCGCCGCGACGGCCCGCGGATACTCGCGACCGGGCTGCGCGCGGTCGATCGCGACGAGCGTGGTGCGCTCGCCGAACGCGGCGCCGAAGCCGAGCCTGAAGTCGATCGGAGCGCCGATCACGAGCGCGACGTCCGCCTCGCCGAGCCCGTTGGAACGCGCGCGGGAGAAGAACAGCTCGTGGTCGGCGGGCAGGCACCCGCGCGCGAGGCCGTTGAGGAAGACCGGGATCCGCAGCTGCTCGGCGAGCGCGCGCAGCGCCTGCTCGCCGTGACCCCAGTACAGGTCCGTGCCGGCCATGATGACCGGGCGGCGCGCGGCCCCAAGCAGCGCGATCGCGGTCTCGAGCGCGTCCGCGTCGGGCTGCGGAGCATCGGGCGGCGCGGGCGGGGCAGCGCGCTGCGCTCCCGCCGGCCCCTCGGCGAAGACGATGTCGAGGGGGAAGTCGACGAACGCGGGGCCGCCGTGCGGCGCGACGGCGGCGGCCAGCGCGGCGTCGATGAGCGCGGGGATGTCGGCGACCTGCGACGGCGTCGCCGCGAACTTCGTCAGCGGCGACACGAACGGCACGTGGTCGAGCTCCTGCAGCGAGCCCTGACCCCAGCGTCCCGTCGGCGCGCGTCCGCCGAGGACGAGCATCGGCGAGTGGTTCTGCTGCGCGGAGGCCAGCGCGCTCATGCCGTTCGTCACCCCGGGGCCGGCGGTGAGCGCCGCGACGCCCGGCCGGCGGGTGACCTTCGCCCACCCCTCGGCTGCGAACGCCGCCGTCTGCTCGTGTCGCACGTCGACGATCGCGATCCCCTCGCTGCGACACCCGTCGTAGATCGAGAACAGATGACCGCCGGAGAGCGTGAAGAGCGTCGTGACCCCGTGCGCCCTCAGACGGCGGGCGACGAGATGTCCGCCCACCACCTGCGGTTCAGAAAGATCGGTTGCCATGCGCGCGGCGACCCTATCAGTGAACATCAGCGTTCACATAGCGGGCGCGGGGGCGTCCCCGCGCCCGCGTCCTCAGCGCGGGGCGTCCCCGCGCTGAGAACGGCAGGGGCGCCGGGCCGCTGTCGCGCCCGGCTCAGACGGCGGTGCGCGCCGCCGCGGCCTCGAGCAGCCGGCCCTCGCCGCAGAAGAGCAGCCGGCCGACCCGCAGCGCCGGCAGGCGCGTGGCGCCCGCCGCGAGCAGCGTCCTGCCGGCCTCCTCGATCGGACCGTCGCGCGCGACGTCGCCGGCCGCCGCGAGCGTCTCGCGCAACCCGATCCCCGCAGCGGCGGCCGCCTCGGCGAGCAGCTCGGGATCGTCGATGTCAAAGCCGCCGCAGAACGCCAGCCGCGAGGCGGCGAGCACGAAGGCGCCCCCCCGGCCGCGCTCGGCCGCCAGCGAGGCGACGCGCATCGCGCCGTGCCCGCTGTAGCCCGTCTCCTCGGGCCAGACGAACGGCAGGCCGAGCTGCGCCGCGCGCGCGCTCGCGGCGCGCATGCCCTCCTCGGTGAGCTGCTCGCCCTGGAGCATGTCCGCGCAGGCCGGCACCCATTCCAGCCGCGCGAAGAGGCGGTCGGCCCGCTCGGCGACGAGATAGGTGTACGGGGAGCCGAGGTCGAAGAACAGCGTCGCGCGGCCGGGCGACGGAGCCGCCGAGGCGACCCGGCTGCGCCGGTTGCGGCGATGATCGTCGAGGGAGGTGACCGTGCCCACGCAGTCCATAACGCACGACTTCGGTCAAACCTGCGCGAACTGGGAGCCTTCGCGGGGGCTTTGCGACCAAAAGGGTCCATGAACTGGGGCACCCTCTTCCGGTGCGTCGCTGCATGACTATCTTCCGGTGCCGGGTCGGGGGACGCAGACGGCGCCGCCGGCCGCCACCGAAACCACTGACCGGACATGCCCGCCACCCCACCGCCGAAACGCCACCCGTATCACCAGTGGTCGCCCGATGCCCGCGCCCTCGACCTCGTCGGGGACAAGTGGACCCTGCTCATCGTCCGCGACCTGGCCGCCGGTCCCCGGCGCTTCGTCGAGTTGCAGCGCGTCCTCCCCGGGATCTCGACCGAGCAGCTGCGCTCCCGCCTGAACCGCATGGTCGCCGACGGGCTGCTCACCCGGCAGCGCTACCGAGAGGTCCCGCCGCGCGTCGACTACGAGCTCACCCAGCGCTCCCGCGATCTGCTGCCGGTCCTCGGCGCACTCGCCCGCTGGGGCTACGACTGGGCGTGGACCGCGCCGCGCGACGGCGAGGCGATCGACATCGGCGCCATCCTGCGCATCGCGCCGGGCCTGGTCTCCGCTCCGCGCAGCGTGTCCGGCACGGCCGAGATGTGCGTCGGCCAGGCTGACGGGACGAGCCGCGCGTACGCGGTCACGGTGACCGGGGGCGCGGCCACGATCTGCGAGCGGCCCGCGTCCGACGTCGCGGTGCGCATCTCCGGCAGCGAGGCCGAGTGGATCGAGGCGCTCGGTCCCGACGCCCGCCTCGACGTGCTCGACATCGCCGGCGACGAGCGGCTCGCCGAGATCGTGCTCGACGGCGTCTGCGCGAGCGTCGCCCGCCGCACGCGCGCCGCCTGACCGCCGCACGCGGCGCCGCCTGACCACCGCACGCGGCGCCGCCCGCACGCCGCCTGACCGGCGAACGCGCCGCCGCGGGGAAGACCTCGCCACGACGCGTGCCCGCGGGTTAGGCTCCAGCGCGCCGCCGTCGCCGACGGCGCGCCGCAACCCCGCGCGAAAGGAAGCGTCCGCCCGTGAATCGTCGCCTGCTCCCCGTCCTCGTCGTCGCCCTCGGCGTGCTCGCCCTGCCGGCGTCGGCGCCCGCGGCACGGAAGGTCGACGTCGCCGTCGGCATCGGCGACCAGAGCGCCAACATGTTCGCCGACGCCAACTACAAGCGCCTCATGCTCAAGAAGGCGCGCTACTTCATCGAGTACAACGCGATCGACCAGCCCGATCAGCTCAGTCGCGCCGACGCCTACGTGACGGCCGCGCGAGCCGCGGGCGTCAAGGTCCTCATGCACATCTCGGTGGACGACATCAACACGTATCCGCCGAAGCTGCCGAGCCTCGACGCGTACACGTCCAAGGTCGGCGCGCTCATCGATCGCTACAAGCCCTACGGCGTCACCGACTGGGGAGCCTGGAACGAGGCCAACCACAAGTCCCAGCCGACCACGAAGAACCCCAAGCGCGCGGCGCAGTTCTACAAGGCCATGAAGCGCCGCTGCGGGGGCTGCAAGGTCGTCGGCCTCGACGTCCTCGACCAGGCCGGCGTCGAGCGCTACATCGCGCAGTGGCTGCGCTACGCCGGCTCGTCGGGCGCCAGCCCGAGCCTCGTCGTCGGAATCCACAACTACTCCGAGGTCAACCGCAGGCTCGCCGAGAAGCGCTCGCCCAGCAGCTTGCGCAGGTACCCGGGCACGAAGCGCATCATCGCCGCGGTCCGCCGCAAGAATCGCCGGGCGAAGTTCTGGTACACCGAGACCGGCGGCGTCAAGCGGTTCGGAACGCCGTTTCCGTGCAGCGCGAGCCGCCAGGCGAGCAGGACGACGTTCATGTTCGACCTGGCACGCAGGTACGACCGCGACATCGAGCGCCTCTACAGCTACAACTGGTACGGGGCGGACTGCGCGCGCTTCGACGCCGGCCTCGTCGAGTCCGACGGCGCCGTGCGGCCGGCCTACCGCACGTTCCGCACGATGCTGAAGCGCTTTCGCAGGTAGACGGCCCTCGCTGGCGGGCGCGCGCGTAGGATGCTTGCGCGCGCGCCCGGGTAGCCGAATGGCATAGGCGGGCGGTCTTAAAAACCGCTGCTCGCAAGAGCGTGCGGGTTCGAATCCCGCCCCGGGCATCCTCACTGCTTCCTCACGAAGCCCGTCCGGGCGGTCGCTAGGCTCAGAAACCAAGGAACTTCGCGTCCGCTCAGGGGTTCAAGCACGTCAGCGGGCACGAACGCCCTCGCCACTTCGTGGAAGCCACAGCTCTCAAGCACACCGTTCCGATCGGCATGCGGGGTCCCACCCCGCTGCTTCGCCTGCAATCCGACGAACGGCTCATCACGCTCGTCCGGCGCGGCAACCACGCGGCCTTCGAGATGCTCGTCTCGCGCTACCAGTCGCGCCTGCTGGCCTTCTGCCGGCACATGCTCGGCTCGCGCGAAGACGCCGAGGACGTCCTGCAGGAGGTCTTCGCGGCCTCCTTCAACGCGATCCTCGCCGACGGCCGCCCGATCAACGTGCGGCCCTGGCTGTACCGCATCGCGCGCAACCGCTCGCTGAACCACCTGCGGCGCGTCCAGCCGATCGGCGTCGACTCGATGGACATCCACCTGTCCGAGGGCGGCGCGTCGACCGCCGACAAGGTCCACAAGCGCGAGGACTTCCGCATGCTCGTCGCCGACGTGCAGGACCTGCCCGAGACCCAGAAGACGGCCCTGCTGCTGCGCGAGCTCGACGCGCTCTCCTACGAGCAGATCGCCGAGGCGATGGACACGACGATCCCGTCGGTCAAGTCGCTGCTCGTGCGCGCGCGCGTCTCGCTCGCGGAGGCCGCCGAGGCGCGCACGCTGACCTGCGAGCAGGTCCGCGAGGAGCTCGGCGAGGTGGCCGAGGGCCTGTGCCGATCGACGGCCCCGGCACGCCGCCACGTGCGCGGCTGCGACCGCTGTCAGGGGTTCAAGGCGCAGCTGCGCAGTACGAACAAGGCGCTGGCCGCGGTCTTCCCCGTCGCTCCGCTGCTGCTGTTCAAGAAGGCGCTGCTCGCGCAGTTCGGGATGACGGCCGGCGCCGGCGCCGGCGGCGCCGCCGGAGCAGCGGCGGCCAGCGTCGCGGCGACGAGCGGGACGTCGGCGGTCTCGGCCGGGATCAGCACCATCGCGACGAAGACCGCCGCGACGCTCGCGGCGGCCGCGATCGTCACGGCCGGCGCGGTCGAGGTCAAGCACGTCCAGACGAAGGCGCCGGCGCCGGTCGCCGCCGCCACGCCGCTCCCGCCCCCGGTCGCCGTCAAGCGCGCCGCCCCCGAGGTCGTGGCCGCCACGCAGCAGCCGGCGACGCCGCGCCCCGCCAAGCGCCCGGCCAGCGCCCGGACCGCGCCGCAGCGGGCGGCCGCGCCGGCCGCCAAGCCCGCCCCCGAGCCAGCGGCCGAGCCCGCGGCGATCGTGACGGCGAGCGCGGCCCCGGCGGCGACGGCCCCCGCCGCCGCCGCGCAGCACGCCGCCGCCGGCGCCACCCCCACGCGCGCACCGGCAGCGCCCGCGCAGACGGGCGGCGCGACGGCTCCCGCCGAGCCGGTCACGCCGCCGTCGGCCCCACCCGAGTCCAGGCCGGCCAAGCCCGCCGCCCCGGCCCCGGCGCCCGCCCCCGCCCCCGCCCCGAGCCCGGCGCCCGCACCGGCCACGCAACCACCGGCGACCGCGCCCGAGAGCGGCGCCACGCAGGCACCCACGGGCGAGCAGCGCACCGGCGGGGCGCGCCCGCACCCCTGACGCCCCCCGCCCGCAGTCGCGCGGCTCAGGCGATCCGGTCGCCGGGCGCGGAGCCGGCGTCGGGCTGCAGCAGCAGGACCGGATGCTCGTCGGACACGGCGCCCAGGACGAGCACCTCCGAACGCACGGGCCCGATCTGACGGGGCGGGACGTTGACGACCCCGACGACAAGGCGGCCGACGAGCTCGTCGCGGGAGTAGTTCGTGATCTGCGCGCAAGAGCGCCGCTCGCCCAGCTCGGACCCGAAGTCGATGCGCAGCCTCCAGGCCGGCTTGCGCGCCTGCGGGAAGTCCTCGACCGCGACGATCCGTCCGACGCGCATGTCGACCTGCTCGAAGTCCGCCCACTCGATCACGCCGTGCCTCCCTTGCGGTCCTCGCCGAAGCGAAACGATCGCAGCGGCGTCTTCAGCGCGCCGTGGTTGCCGATCTGCGCGGCGTTCGGCGTGCCGGCCTTGGGGGTCGACTCGAGCTCGATGACGACCCCGCGGCGCAGCCCCGGGACGTCCTCCTCGACGAGCAGCAGATGGCCGCCGTACAACCGGCGCCCCGTGCCGCTGAGCGCCCGGAAGGTCAGCTGGTAGCCGATCGCGTTGTTGATCCGCGCGCGGCCCTCGCCGACGAGCTCGAACTTCGCGTAGCGCCGGCGCAGCGTGCGCAGGTAGCCGTCGGCGTAGACCGGCAGGACGCCGGCGGCGGCGCCGCGGTAGGACGGCAGCGTCAGCGGGCGCACGGCGTAGGAGTCCAGGAAGAGCGTGCCGTCGTCGTGGCGCAGAAAGACGAGCGCGCCGGCGCGCGCGACGCGCTCGAACTGGGGCCCGTAGGCGAAGTTGAACGTCACGGGCTCGCGCACGAGCACCGCCGTCTCGTCGGGCCTGCTGGCGATCGCCAGGCCGGCCGCGACGACGAGCGCCGCGGCCAGCGCAGCCACGGCGAGGCGCAGGGCCAGCGGCCGGGGCGCGAGCAGCTGAAGGAGCGTCGGCCCGTACTCGGGCTTGATCACGGGCACGGCTGCATTGTGACGACTGGACGGCTGGTCGATCCGCACCATCGCGGGCGTCGCGTCGTTGTATCAGCGTGCCGATAGGTCGCTCAGAGACGATGAGATGGCTACGACGATTTCTGCATACGAGCGCAAGCCGATCCATTACGACCGCGTTCGCCGTCGCCTGTGGATCTTCGGTCAGCGCTGTCATCACGGGGCGACGGGCACGATCCTGACGCTCTCGGGCGCGATCGGGCTGGCGCTCATGGCGCATGACTGGAAGGACCGCACGGTGTGGTTCGCGCGCGGCTGGCAGGCGGAGGACTGACGCCCGGCGCTCTCAGCCCGCGCCGATCGAGAACATCGTCTCCAGGTCGTGCCTGGAGAAGGCCTCGAAGGCGACCATCGTGTGCGTCCGCGCGACGCCCGGCATCGAGGAGATCTGACTCGTCACGACCGCCGCGAGGTCCTCGTGGCGCTTGACGTGGACGATGCAGACGAAGTCCCATTCGCCCGTGACGGAGTACGCCTCGCGGACGCCGTCGACCTGCGCCAGGGTTCCCCCGAGCGTCGACATCACGTCACGCTCGGCCTCGACGAGCACGATCGCATGCGTCATTCCCCGCCCCCTTCGTCGTTGTCGGTGCGCCTTGCGGCAAGCTCGCGCGCGAGCTCGAACCCGACCGAGACGCCGACGAGCATCCCCAGGCGGGTCTCCTCCTCGACGAGCGCCGCGACGGCCGCGAGCCGCTCGGACGGGTCCTGCGCGCCCGTCGCCGCCGCAAGCTGCGCGTCGTGGGCCTGGTCGAACCAGCCGCCCTCGCGCAGCGCCGCGCCGAGGACGCGCTGCAGGCCGGGGGCGGCGTGGGTGACGATCTCCTGGGCGTGGCCGAGGCGCTCGGGGTCCGACAGCGCCGCGACGGCGGCGTCGACCTCCGCGGCGGTGTAGCGCTCGGCGCTCATGCCCGCGCTCGCGCCGTCGCGGCGAGCCCGAGGCCCGCCAGCGCGCCGAGCGCCGCGCCGAACAGCCCCGCCAGCGCGCTGCCCTGCGAGGCCAGCGGCACGAGCAGGAGCACCGCGGCGATGACGAGGACGCCGAGCAGGTCGGCATCGTCGTCGCCCTCGCCGCGGCTGCGCGCCATGAGGACCGGGACGAGCCAGGCGCAGAGCAAGCCGATGCCGGCGCCGTGCGAGCCGAAGACGAGCGTGCCCGGATCGACCGCCGAGGCGATCGCCAGGGCGAGCGGTCCGCAGACGACAAACAGCGCGACGACCGCGATCGGGCCGTGGCGGCGCTCGATGAGCCAGCCGAAGAGCCCGATGCCGACGACGGCCGCGAACTGCGCCGCGGTGCCGTCGTTGAGCAGCGCCGCGGTCAAGAAGCGCCACGGGTCGCCCCCGAGCGCGCTGACCGCGAAGTCGGCGCGGACGAAGAACGCCAGCGAGAGCCAGATGCCGAAGGACAGCGCGACGAGCGTCATCGTCGCGTAGGGGCGCCCGGCCTCGTCGCCGCGGATGCCGGGGATCTCGCCGTTGCGCAGCTTGGCGAGCCGGGGCGCCGACGTCGGCGGCTCGGAGCGCTTGGCCGCCGACCGTCTGCGGCCCCCGAAACGCGGCCCGCGCGCGGCCGGCTTGGCGGGAGCGTCGGGGCGGTCGATGCGCGGCGCGCGCTTGCGCAGCCGCGTCCCGCAGTACGGGCACTCGGTGATGTACGGGCTGACCTCTGCCTGGCAGTTCTTGCACACGACGAAGAGGTCCGGGGACGACATGGCAACCCGATTCTAGGGACCGGCTGTGCGGGCCGGACGAACGCCGTCCACGCCGGCCGCCGCTACGCCGCCGTCGCGGCGATGATCTCCGCCATGACCTCGTTGAGGTCGGTGTTCGCCTCGTAGACGACGATCTGCCGGGCGGCGCCGTTGCCGCGCTCGAGCAGGTCGCGGATCCCGTCCAGCGCGTCGGCCGCGCCGAGCTGCTGGGCGTGCGGCTCGAGGCGCTCGAGCAGGCGCCTGGTCAGCGCCTTCGTCGTGACGCGCTCGTTGGACGGCAGGTCCACGATCTCGCCCTCGAGGCCGTGGCGGGCCGCGAGCCACTTGTTCTCGTCGAGCATCTGCCAGGGATACTCGGCGAGCTCGGAGCGCTCCTCGTAGTGCTCGGCGAGCTCGTGGACCATCGCCTGGATGAGCGCCGTCAGCGCGACGGTGTGCTCCAGGCGCGTCTGCGAGTCGCACGCGCGGATCTCGACGGTGCCGAGGTTCGGATGGGGGCGCACGTCGTACCAGAGGTAGGTGTAGTCCTCCATGACGCCGCTGGAGACCATGAACTCGACCTGGCGCTGCCAGTCGTCCCAGTCGCGGTAGGCGGGCGGCATGCCGACGCGCGGGAAGGCGCGGAAGATCGGCGTGCGGGTCGACAGCAGGCCCGTGCGGTCGCCGCGCCAGAACGGGGAGTTCGCGCTCAGCGCGAGCAGCACCGGGACGTGCACCCGCATGCCGTTGGCGACGTGGATGGCCTTGTCGGGGTCGTCGAGGCCGACGTGGACGTGCATGCCGAAGATGAGCTCCTGGCGGGCCACGAAGCGCAGTGCGGAGATGAGGTCGCGGTAGCGCGGCCGGGCCACGATGCGCTGGTCCTCCCACATCGCGAACGGATGCGTGCCGGCCGAGCCGATGCTCAGCCCGCGCGCGGCCGCCGTCTCGCTGACGTTGCGCCGCAGCGAGCGCAGCTGCGCCGCGGCCTGCACGGTGTCCCGGCAGGGGCGCGTCGCGATCTCCAGGACGGACTCCATGAGCTCGGGCTTGATCTCGCCGTCCTCGCGCTCGAGGTTGCGCGCGCCGGCGTCCTCGAGCAGCGACTCGATCGCGTTGACGAGCTCGTAGCTCTTGGCGTCGACGATCATGAGCTCCTCCTCGACGCCGACGGTGTAGCTCGGCCCGTTGAAGTTCTCGCGCATCGGGCGGGAGCGTACCCATGCTCACGCCGCCGCGATCCGTACGGTGTCCGGCGTGTCCTGTGGCCGCGCCGCGCTGATCCTGATCGCACTCGCGGCGACGGCCGCCGCGGCCGGCACGAGCGGGCTGCTGGAGGGCGACGACGACGAGCCGTCGCGGGCGGGCGGCCCGGCCGGCGAGGTCGGTCGCGTCGTGAGGGTCGTCGACGGCGACACGATCCACGTGCAGCTCGGGGCCGCGCGCGAGAAGGTGCGCTACATCGGGATCGACACCCCCGAGACGAGGCACCCGACGCAGGGCGTGCAGTGCTACGGCGCGAGGGCCTCGCGCTTCAACGACGAGCTCGTCGGAGGCGAGCTCGTCCGGCTCGTGCGCGACGTCGAGCTGCGCGACCGCTACGGGCGGATGCTCGCCTACGTCTACCGGGTCCGCGACGGGCTGTTCGTCAACGCCGAGCTGGCCCGCCTCGGCTACGCGCAGCCGCTGACGATCGCGCCCGACGTGCGCCACGCCGAGCGCTTCGAGCGGCTCGCGGCGCAGGCCCGCGAGCGCGGCCGCGGGCTGTGGTCGGCCTGTTGATCGTCCCCGATCTGGGCTACTCTGCGTGACGCATGGCAACCAAGATGCGCCAGTCCCTCGACGAGTTCGAGCGGGCTTTTCTCGAGGAGACCCACGTCGATCGTGCCCGCCGCGAGTCGCTGCGGCGCAAGGCGGTCCTGCGATCGCGCCAGCGCAACCTCGAGAAGGTCCACAAGCGCGGCACGGCGCGCTTCATCATGCTCGTGCTGATGATCATCGCGACGGCCGTCATCGTGACGATCGCGATGTTCCAGACGCTGGCCTATGTGATGGGCTAGGCGGGCCGGAAGGCCCGCGCGTAGCGCCCCCTACGAGCTGAGCTTGCGCAGCGCGGCGTCGACTTCGCCGCTCGCCGTCACCTGCCCGCGCTCAGCCTGGATCTCGAGATAGACCTCCTTGCGGAACACCGGGATGTCCCGTGGGGCCTGGATACCAATCCGAACCTTCTCGCCCATGATCGACAGGACCGAGATCTCGATCTCGTCCCCGATCATGATGCTCTGGTTGGACTTGCGTGTCAGGACCAGCATGAAACGGCCACCCTTCCTTGTCGCCGCGCCGAACTCAAGCAGGTTGGATGTACAAAGGCAACAAGGGCGGTCCCCCGCCGGGATCGGGCCGGTGCGCCAGACCGGCCAGGCCGCGCGTTCTTGTAAGGTCACTGCCAATGGCACGACGCTCTTTGCGCCCGCATCTCAACCAGATTCGCGGTTGGGTTCGCCAGGGCCGAACGGATGCTTGGATCGCCCATCAGCTCGAGGCGACGGTCCAGCAGATCGAGACGTTCAAGAAGGACAACGACCTTGCGCCCGCCGACCCCGAGAACGGGGAGGCCGCCGGCGCCGACTTCGACGCCGAGATCGATCTTCGAGCCGAGGACGACGCGCTCGTCGCGGCCGAGCTCGAGGCCGCCGAGGCGACGCGCGCGCAGGAGGAAGCCGCGCGCAAGGCCGAGGAGGAGGCCGAGGCCGCGCGCAAGGCGCAGGCCGGCGAGGAGGAGGACGACGACGACGCCAAGCCGGCACCGCGGCGGCGCGGACGGCGCGGCGGCCGCGGGCGGTCGCGCTCGGCGCCGGGCCCGCTCGAGGGGACCTTCGACCACGGCGAGGAGGGCTACGGCCTGTGGCTTGACCCGGCCGTCGTCGACGACCCGATCTACGCCGAGCACTGGGCCGGCCACCGGCCGGTCGAGGTCACCGTCGAGGAGGAGCAGATCGTCATCCGCCGCGTCGGCGGCGACGGCGAGGACTGACCGCCGCAGCGCAGGCTCAGGGCTCGGTCCGGCGCCCTCCGGCGAAGTCGCGGGCCTCGCGCAGGTAGCGCAGGAACGCCGCATCGGCCACGGTGCGGGCGTCCCATGCCCACGGGGCCTGCGGCGCGACGCGGGTCGCCAGGTCGGTGCACCAGGCGGTCCCGCGGTCGTAGAGCTCGGCGAGCTCGTCGGTCGTGAACGTCCCGCCCAGGCGCTTGCGCAGCTCGGCCTCGATGCAGGTCACGACCGTCTCCAGGTCGCCGCGCTGCTCGAGCGGGGCGCCCGCCATCCGGCGCTCGCCCTCGCGCCACTGCCCAAGCGCCGTCTCGAAGCTCGTCGCCACGAGCGGCCAGGCTACCCGCCGCGGCCCAGGCCCACTACTTCTCGCGCGGCAGGCCCCGGATCACGTAGGCGCGCTCGTCGGTCTTGACCATCCCCAGGCCGCGCGCCTCGCGCTCGATGCTGCCGGGCCCGCGCAGCGCGTTCTTGCGCTTGAGCAGGACCGCATGCTCGCGCTCGAGCTGCGCGACCTCGGCGCGCTTGGTGCGCGCCTCCTGCCAGGTCGCAAGGTACGTGCGCGCCGGGTTGATGTAGAGGTAGATCAGCAGCAGCCCGACGAACAGCAGCACGAGCCGACCGATCCGGTCCCAGCGCACGTACGGTGCGAAGTCGGTCATATGGCTGGGGGGTTCTGCTCGCCATCGCGGTCTCCTGCCGCTGGGCGCGCGCGCCCGGCGGCCGCTTCGTCAGCGCCGCAGGACGCTGCGGCCCGGGAACTGCGCGGCGTCGCCGAGCGCCTCCTCGATGCGCAGCAGCTGGTTGTACTTCGCGACGCGCTCGGAGCGCGACGGCGCGCCGGCCTTGATCTGGCCGCAGCCGGTCGCCACGGCGAGGTCGGCGATCGTCGTGTCCTCGGTCTCCCCGGAGCGGTGCGACATGACCGCCGTGTAGCCGGCGGCGCGCGCCGTCGCGATCGCGTCGAGCGCCTCGGTCAGCGTGCCGATCTGGTTGACCTTGACGAGGATCGAGTTGCCGACGCCGGCCTCGATGCCGCGCCGCAGGCGGCTCGTGTTCGTGACGAAGAGGTCGTCGCCCACGAGCTGGACGCGGTCGCCGACGGCATCGGTCAGCAGCTTCCAGCCGTCCCAGTCCTCCTCGTCCATGCCGTCCTCGATCGAGACGATCGGGTAGCGCGCGCAGAGGTCGGCCCAGTAGTCCGCCAGCTCGTTGGCGGCCAGCGAGCGGCCTTCGTGCTCGAGCACGTAGGCGTCGCCGTCGAAGATCTCGCTCGTCGCCGGGTCCAGCGCGATGAAGACGTCCTCGCCGGGCGCGTAGCCGGCGGCCTCGATGCCCCGGACGAGCATCTGCAGGGCCTCCTCGTTGGAGCCGAGGTCGGGCGCGAAGCCGCCCTCGTCACCGCCCGCCGTGCCCAGGCCCGCGTCGTGCAGCGTGCGCTTGAGCGCGTGGAAGACCTCGGTGCCCATCCGCAGGCACTCCGCGAACGACGCCGCGCCGGCCGGAACGACCATGAACTCCTGGAAGTCGACCCTGTTGTCGGCGTGCGCGCCGCCGTTGAGGACGTTCATCATCGGCACCGGGAGGATCCGCGCGTCCTCGCCGCCGAGGTGGCGCCAGAGCGGCACGCCGGCGCCGGCGGCGGCGGCGTGCGCGACGGCGAGCGAGACCCCGAGGATCGCGTTGGCGCCCAGCCGGGACTTGTCCTCGCTGCCGTCGAGATCGACGAGCGCGCGGTCGACGCCGGCCTGGTCGCCCGCGTCGAGCCCGGCGATCGCGGCCGCGATCTCGCCGTTGACGTTCGCGACGGCGGTGGCGACGCCGTTGCCGCCGTAGGCGTCGCCGCCGTCGCGCAGCTCGGTGGCCTCGAACTCGCCGGTCGATGCGCCCGAGGGGACCGCGGCGCGCCCGCCGGCCCCGCAGCTCAGCGCGACGTCGACCTCGACGGTCGGGTTGCCGCGGCTGTCGAGGATCTGGCGGCCGTGGACGCGTTCGATGCGGCTCATGTGTCTCCTGGGTGCTCGATGCGGGCGCGGAACCGCTGCGCGGCGGCGCGGAGGGCAAGCTCGGGGTCGACGCGCAGGCGGCGCGCCTCGTCGACGACGGCGAACAGGCGCTCGCCGATCGCCGCGAAGGAGGCGTCGCGCGCGTCGGCGTCGGCGTCGGGCGCGCGCTCCAGCAGCCCGGCGGTCGCGGCGCGGCGCTGGATCTTGCGCGCGTACAGCAGCGCGGGCAGGTTCTCGGGGACCTCGCCGAAGATGCCCGGCTCGCGGCCCTCCTCGCCGGACTTGATCGCGTCCCAGTTGCGCAGGACCTCCCCCGCGGAGCGGGCCTCGACGTCGCCGAAGACGTGCGGGTGGCGGCGGATCAGCTTCTGGCGGCAGTGCTCGGCGACGGCGCCGAGGTCGCCCGCCCCGCGCTCCTCGAGCAGCAGCGCGAGGAAGTGGACCTGAAAGAGGACGTCGCCGAGCTCGTCGAGCAGCTTGGCGTCGTCGCGCGCCGCGGCGGCGTCGGCGAGCTCGTAGGCCTCCTCGACGGTGTGCGGCACGATCGAGCGCTCGTCCTGCTCGCGATCCCAGGGGCACTCCGTGCGCAGCCGCCGGGTGAGCGCGTCGAGCGCGCCCAGCGCGGCGGTGATCTCAGACGGCGTGGCGGCCACGGTGGCCAAGCCTACGACCGTCGCCGCGCGCGGCGGCGGTCACTGCGGCTGGGTCTGAACCGCGGTCGTGCTGGTCTTCGGCTTCGGCGCGTTCTTGCACTGCGACATGACGAACTGGTCGGCGCAGTTCGTGCGGGCCTTCCACTTCTTGCGCAGCGACGTGTTGAAGGCGTCGTCGGCCTTCTGCTTGTTCTGCGCGTCGAGCTGCTGCTTGATCGCCGGCGTGGCCTCCTTCAGCGATTGCTGCTTGGCCTCGACGACCTTCTGCACCTGAAAGACGTAGTAGCCGAACTGGGTCTTGACGGGACCCGACAGCACGCCCTTCTTCGCGGAGAAGATCGCGTCGTCGAACGCCTTCTCCTGCGTGCCCTTGGCGATGCCGAGCAGCGCGCCGCCCTGGTCCTTGGAGGCCTGGTCGATCGAGTACTTCTTCGCGACCGGGCCCCACTTCTGCCCGGACTGCAGCGCGGCCTTGGCGGCCTTCGCCTTGTCCTCGGTCTTCGTGAGGATCACGCGCAGGTCGCGCGTGGCGGGCGTGGCGAAGCGCGCCTTGTTCTTCTTGTAGAACTCGGCGACGGCGGCGTCGGTCACCTTCACGGCGTTCTTGACGGCCTTCTCGCGCAGCTTCGTGTAGACGGTGTTGAAGCGCACCTGGAACTTCGCGTCCTGCAGCGTCATCCCGGACTGCTCGAGGAAGTCCTCGAAGTCCTTCTCCTTCGGGAAGGACTGCTTCTTGGCCGTCTCGAACTCCTTCGCGGCCTCCTTGGCGGACACGTCGATGCCCTGGTCGGCCGCCTCGCCGCTCACCCACTTCTCGAGGACGAGAAACTGCATGACCTGGTCGCGCAGCCCCTCGAACTCCTGCTTGCACTGGGACTTCAGCTGCGCATCGGTCTGCTCGGGCTGGCCCTTGGCCGGCTTGGGCGCGTTCTTGCGCTTGTTCGCCACGCAGGCCGTGAACTGCGGCGGCGTGTACGTCACCTTGGCGGCGCCCTGCGGCTGGCTCGTCGAGGCGGCAACCTCGAGCCAGTGCGTGAACTCGGCGCGGGTGATGGTCTCGCCGTCGACGCTGGCGACGGAGTTGCCGGGCACGGTGTCACCGCAGGCAGCGAGGGCGGTCGTGACAGCAAAAAAGGCGCCAAGCGCCTTGAACGAGCGGACATTGAGAAGCACGGCTGCGACTCTAGCGAACGCAGGCCCGGGATCGCGTTGATCCGCGGGCCTTCATACCGCCTTCACACGAGCCCAAACCCGGGCACGCACGCGCGCGGGACGCTAGGCCGCTTCGCGCGTGACCGCCAGCAGGACGTCGGCCGCCCGCACGACCGCCGGGAAGCGCTGCTGCGGGTCGTCCGGCACGCGCAGCGACAGCTGGCTCTTGCCCGACTCGTACAGCGCGCCGGGGATCTGAGCGCGCAGCAGCTTGGCGCGCGCCGAGTCCAGCTCGATCGGGGTCACCGCGAGGCGCCCGCCGCGGAAGGAGACGGCGGTGGCGCCGGCCTGGCCGAGCTTGATGCGCGCGCGCTGCAGGTCGATGAGGTTGGCAAGCGGCTGCGGCAGGTCGCCGAAGCGGTCGACGAGCTCCTCGCGCAGCAGCTCGAGGTCGGCGACGTCGACGGCGCCCGCGATGCGCCGGTGCACGTCGATCTTCGCCTGCTCGTAGGGGATGTAGTCGGCCGGCACGTAGGCGTCGACGTTGACGTCGAGGCGGACCGGCTCGGGCGCCTCGGGCGCTCCCTCGCCGGCCGCCTGCTCGGCGGCGGCGACGGCCTCGTCGAGCATCTGCATGTACAGCTCGAAGCCGAGCGCGGCGACGTGGCCGGACTGCTCGTCGCCGAGCAGGTTGCCGGCACCGCGCAGCTCGAGGTCGCGCATGGCGATCTTGAAGCCCGCGCCGAGCTCGGTGTAGTCGCTCAGCGCGGCGAGCCGGTGCGCCGCCTCGGCCGTCAGCGTCGCGGCGCTCGAGTACAGCAGGTAGGCGTAGGCGCGCTCGCGGGCGCGTCCGACGCGGCCGCGGATCTGGTAGAGCTGCGAGAGGCCGAAGACGTCGGCGCGGTCGACGACGAGGGTGTTCGCCTGCGGGATGTCGATGCCCGACTCGATGATGCTCGTGCAGACGAGCACGTCGGACTCGCCGCGCAGGAACGTCATCATCCGGTTCTCGAGCTCGTGCTCGTCCATCTGCCCGTGCGCGACCTCGAAGCGCATCCCCGGGCACAGCCCGCGCAGGCGCTCGGCGGTCTCG
This sequence comes from uncultured Solirubrobacteraceae bacterium, assembly GCA_963722455.1. Taxonomy (GTDB): domain Bacteria; phylum Actinomycetota; class Thermoleophilia; order Solirubrobacterales; family Solirubrobacteraceae; genus CADCVQ01. The sequence goes on along the minus strand of CAVRMD010000001.1, from coordinate 84,753 downwards.
TCGATCGTCTCGACGCGGTTGTGCAGGAAGAACGCCTGCCCGTCGCGCGCGTGCTCGCGCAGCAGCGCCTGCTTGACGAGCTGCTCGTCGTACTCGCCGACGTACGTCTTCACCGGCCGGCGGCCCTCGGGCGGCGTGTTGATGACCGAGATGTCGCGCAGCCCGGCGAGCGACATCTGCAGCGTGCGCGGGATCGGCGTCGCGCTCATCGCGATGACGTCGACGCGCAGCTTGAGCTGGCGCAGCAGCTCCTTCTGCTTGACCCCGAAGCGCTGCTCCTCGTCGACGATGATCAGACCGAGGTCCTTCGCGCGCACGTCGCGCGACAGCACGCGGTGCGTGCCGATGAGGATGTCGACCGAGCCGTCCTGGAAGCCGGCGATCGCCGCCTTCTGGTCGGCGGCGCTGCGGAAGCGGCTGACGTGGGCGAGCGTGAACGGGTAGTCCTTCAGCCGCTCGCAGAACGTCCCGTAGTGCTGCTGGGCGAGGATCGTCGTCGGCACGAGCATGAGCACCTGCCTGCCGGCGTCGGCCGCCTTGAAGGCCGCGCGCAGGGCGACCTCGGTCTTGCCGAAGCCGACGTCGCCGCAGATGAGGCGGTCCATCGGACGGCCGGACTCCATGTCGGTCTTGACGAGCTCGATCGCCTCGGCCTGGTCGGCGGTCTCGTTGTAGGGGAACGCCGCCTCGAACTCGCGCAGCCAGTCGCTGTCGGGCGGGTAGGCCAGGCCGGTGCGCCGGCGCCGCTCGGCGTAGAGGTTCAGCAGCTCGCCGGCGAGCTCCTGGGCGGCGCGGCGCGCGCGCGCCTTCATGCGGTCCCACTGCTTGCCGCCGAGCTTGCTCAGCGGCGGGTGTGCGCCGCCGGCGCCGACGTAGCGGCTGATCTTCGCGAGGTGGTCCGACGGCACGAAGACGCGGTCGTCGCCGTCGTACTCGAGGTAGAGGTAGTCGCGCGTGACGCCGGCGACGGTCTTCGTCTCAAAGCCGGCGAAGCGCGCGAGGCCGTGGTCCTCGTGGACGACGATGTCGCCCGTGCGCAGGTCGGCGAACGAGCGCAGCGCGCCGCGCCGGCGCGCGGCGGAGTCGCGGCCCGCGGTGCGCTCCGGCCGCCGGCGGCGAAAGAGGCGGTGCTCGGGCAGGACGGCGAGCCGCAGCCCGGCGGCGATGAAGCCGTCGCGCAGGTTGACGTGCGCGAAGCGCAGCGGGTTGGCGACGCCCGCCGGGTCGCCCTCGCCCAGCCACGAGGCCTTCAGGCGGGCGAGGTTGTAGGACGCGCGCTCGCCCTCGCCGCGCTGCGGCCAGGCGACGACCGTGCGGTAGCCCGAGCGCACGAGCTTCTCGAGCTCGGGCTCGGCCTCCTTCAGCGAGCGGGCCGCGAGATCGGGGGCCTGCGCGCGCAGCTGCAGCGGCTGATCGGCGTCGTGCGACGACAGCCGCACCGCCGCGCGCGCGTCGAGCGCCGTTCTGATCGCGCCGGGCGCGACGTAGAGGTGGTGGGCGTCGGCGTCGTGGAAGGCGGCGCAGACGTCCTGCCAGTGGTCGGCGAGCGCCGGCGCGATCTCCTCCTCGGCGGCGAGCATGACCGCCGCCGCGGGCGCGAGGTCCAGAAACGCGCCGAAGCGCTCGACCGGCAGCAGCTCGGCGATGTCGGGGCGCTCGTCGGCGGACTCGAGCGCCGCCATCGCGGCGAGCTCGCGGTGCTCGACGGCGAGCTCGGCGGCCGGCGCGATCTCGACCTCCGCGGTCTCCCCCAGCGAGCGCTGCGTGAACGTCGAGAACCAGCGCAGCGACTCGATCTCGATGTCGAAGAGGTCGACGCGCACGGCGCGGTCCTCGGTCGCCGGATAGATGTCCAGCAGCCCGCCGCGGGCGGCGAACTGGCCGCGCTCGGCGACCTGGTCGACGCGCTCGTAGCCGGCGGCGACGAGCTCGCCCATGCACTCGTCGAGGTCGAGCAGGTCGCCTGTGCGCAGGCTGAAGGAGTGCGGGCGCAGCGCCGGGTCGGGGACCTTCTCGCTCAGGGCGACCGCCGAGACGACGACGACGGGGGCGCCGTCGGTCCCGCCCGCGCCGTCCAGCAGGGCGTCGAGCGCGGCGATCCGCAGGCCGACGAGGTGCGGCGGCGGCGCGAGGTGCGACTCGTAGGCCACGCCGCGGCTGGGATAGAAGCGCACCGGCCGGGGGTGCAGCCAGGCGCGCAGGTCCGCCGCCAGATCGCGTGCCTGCCGGTCGTCGCCGGCGACGACGAGCGTCGCGCGCTCGCGGTCTCCGTCGGCGAGGGCGGCCAGCACGTAGGGGCGCAGCGAGGCCGAGACGAACGCGGCGCCCCCGTCGCGGGCGAGCGCGGCGCCGGCGGCGTCGTCGGTGAGATGGCACAGCAGCGGGCGCAGGGACATGGTCTCTAGGGCTCGCGCTCGCCGAGGACGATCGCCTCGGCGGCGCCGGCGGCGTCGTCGACGAGCGCCGCGACGTCGGCCTTGGACTCGCGAAAGGATCCGAGCACGTACGCGGCGACGATCTCGGGATCGGTCGAGTCCGGCCGGCCGACGCCGACGCGGACCCGCACGAACTGCGCCGCGCCGAGCTCGGCCTTCAGCGACTTCAGCCCGTTGTGCCCGGCCAGCCCGCCCCCCACGCGGGTGCGCACCTCGCCGAACGGCAGGTCGATCTCGTCATGGATGACGAGCACCCGCTCGAGGTCGAGCTTGTAGGAGCCGCGTGCCGGCCCGACCGAGCGACCGGCCTCGTTCATGTACGTCTGGGGCAGCAGGACGGCGACGCGCGGACCGCCGGGGCCGGTGCGCCCCTCGGTCAGCAGGCCGGCGAACTTCGTCCGTGCGCGCGGCAGCTGCCAGCGCGCGGCAAGCGCGCTGGCGACCTCGAAGCCGACGTTGTGGGGCGAGCCGGCGTAGCGCGCGCCGGGGTTGCCCAGCCCGACGACGAGCCAGTCGACCGGTGCACCGAGGCCACCGCGGCCCGGGAGCCGCATGCGCGCCGCTACTCGGCGGAGGCCGCGGCGTCGTCGCCGCCGGCGGAGTCCTCTGCGGTGGCGCCGGATTCGCCGACGAGCTCGGTCTCGGACTCGATCTCGTCGCCTTCGGTCTCCAGGCGCGGCGGCGTCAGGGTCGCGACCGTCGTCTCCTGCGGATCATCCAGCAGCGTGATGCCGTCGGGCACCGTGATCTCGGCGAGCGTGACCGTGTCGTTGATCTGCATCGCCGAGACGTCGTGCAGGATCGACTCGGGGATCTCGGCCGGGAGCGCCTCGATGTTGAGCTCGCGCGTGATCTGCTCGAGCACGCCGCCCTCCTTGACGCCGGGGGCCTCGTCGCCGCCGGTCAGCTCGAGCGCCACGACCGCGTGGATCGCGACCTTGAGGTTCACGCGCAGCAGGTCGACGTGCATCGTCTCGCCGCGGACCGGGTGGTACTGGGCGCTCTTGAGGATCGCGGGCTCGGCGCTCTCGCCGTCGGAGATCTCGAGCACGGCGCCCCGGGCGGCGAGCGCATGGCGCAGCTCGCGGGCGTCGACGCTGAAGGTGATCGGCGCGTCGTCGCCGCCGTAGAGGATGCCGGGGACGCGGCCGCTGCGGCGCAGCCGGCGCGTGGCGCGCGAGCCCTCGGGCTCGCGGGTGGCGATGGTGAGCTTCGTCGTCTGCGAGGGCATGGCGACGGGGAAGGGTAGCGGACCAGCGCGGCTCGTCGGCGAGGGGCTCAGCGGGCGTCGAGCTGGCGGGTCGCCGCGTAGAGCCGGTGCACGTCGAACCAGGCCGGCTTCTTGGAGCCGTCGTAGCGCAGCAGGCCCTTCTGGTGGATCGGCGGGTTGGGGCGCGGGTTGCCGCCGTCCCAGTTCGGCCGGACGCGGAACTCCTGGATCGTCCAGTAGATCGCGCCGCTCAGCCACGGGCGCGAGGCGAACACGCCGAGGTGGAAGTTGACGAAGTCCTGCTGGTACTCGTAGGTGCCCTTCTCCTCGACGGGCCCCGGGCGGTTGGCCTCGGCGCCGAACTCGTCGACGATGATCGCCTTCTTCGGATAGCACGCGCGCAGCTGGTCGAGGAAGTCGGGCAGGATCTCGCGGTCGGCGAGCTGGCCGTTGGGCCCCGGGTACCAGCCGAAGTACTCGCCGATGCCGACGATGTCCAGCGGCGCGTACTGCGCCCTGCAGCCGGCCGCCGGGTAGCCCGCGACCGCGATCCCGACGGGCCGCGTCGGGTCCAGCTCGTGCGCCTGCCTGACCGCCCGCCTGATGTAGTCGGCCTGCACCGGGCCCGGCCGCGCGGACAGCTCGTTGCCGAGCGACCACAACAGGACCGAGGGGTGGTTGCCGTTGGCGGCGATGTTCTCCGCGAGCTCGCGCGCCGCGAGCCGGCGGACCTCGGGGCGCTTGAAGTTCTTCGTCTTCAGCGCATAGACGGGGATCTCCGACCAGATCATCAGCCCCTCCCGGTCGGCGAGCTCGTGCAGCTCGGGATGCAGCGGGTAGTGCGAGCGGATGACCGTCGCCCCGAGCTCCTTGACCTGGGCGACGATCTGCCGGCGGCGGGCGCTGTCGATCGCGAAGCCCATCTTCGGATCGTCCTCGTGCAGGCCGACGCCGCGGAAGTTCAGCCGCCGGCCGTTGAGCAGCAGGCGACCGCCCTTCACCGCGATCGAGCGGATCCCGGTGCTCAGCGAGTAGCCGACGAGCTTGCGCCCGCCGCTGCGCGCCTGCATCCGGACGCGGTACAGCGCGGGGCGCGCCGGCGACCACAGCCGCGGCTTGCGGACCTTCATCGTCGTCGTGAAGCTCGCGAAGCCGCGCGGGGCCACGGTCTTCGTGCCCAGTCGCAGCCTGCGCCCGCCGAGCGTGCCCGTCATCTGCACCTTGCGCGCGCGCGTGCCGAAGTTGCGCACGGTCGCGCGCACGAAGACGGTCGCGTCGCAGCTGCGGCAGCGCAGCTTGGGCCGCACGCTGACCGAGCTGAAGTCGACGGCGTCCACGCGCTGCAGGTAGACCTCGCGCAGGATCCCCCCGTAGTTCCACCAGCCGCCGCCGGGCGTCCCGTCCGGTGCCTTGCCCGACGGCGGGAAGTCCGTTCCGCGCCGCACGTTGTCGACGCGGACCACGAGGCGGTTCGTGCCGGTCCGCTTGAGCGTGCTGCGCGGGATCCGGACGACGAACGGCAGGTAGGCGCCCGTGTTGCTGCCGATCGGCTTGCCGTTCATCCAGACGCGCGTGCGGTAGTTGACCGACTCCAGGCGCACGAGCCAGTCCATCCGGCTGCGCCGGTCGGGCAGGCGGAAGTCCTTGCGATACCAGCCGACGGTCCCGATCATCGAGGCGACGGAGTTGTCGCCCGCGTTCCAGGCATTGGGCACCGCGGTCGTCGTCCAGCCGTCGGTCGACGTCTGGCGCATGTAGCGCTGCTTGACGCCGACGCGGTCGCGATCGAGCCGAAACAGCCAGGTGCCGCCGACGAGATAGCGGTTGTCGGGCGCGTCGCGATAGATCGTCCCGCGCGTGATCCCGTCCGCCGCCGTCGCCGGCGTCGCGCCGCAGAGCGCAGCCGCGAGGGCGAGCAGGAGTCCCAGCAGGTGGGGCAAACGCCTCATCGTCGAGGCACAACACCACATGCCGCGGCGAGTTGTGCCGTCACGGGCAGCTCGACTCGCGGCCGATCGGCGCCGTGAGGCGCAGCAGGTCGATCCTCATGCCGGCGAGCACGTTGCCCTGGCGCCGCACGAGCACGCACTGCACGGCCGTCAGCCTGCCCGGCGTGAACCAGACGACGCGGGCGTAGCCGGTCTGCGATGTGAGGGCATGGGCGGTCTGCGAGGTGTACAGCGGGATCTTCAGCTCGCCCTGTCCCTGCTGGAGCGTCGCGTTGCGGCGTACGAGCGCGCGGCAGGCCGGGTCCGCGCAGCCCTGCAGGATGCTCAGCATGCGCGCCGGGTCGCCGTCGGCCTGGGCGCGCAGCAGCGTCGTGACGGCGGCGCGCTCGACGCCGTCGTAGTTCAGCCAGCGGGCGACGAAGAAGCACGTCGCAAGAAAGGCCGCGACGGCGGCGGCGATGAGCAGCGCACGCTTCACGCGCGGCATTCTCACCAAGCGCGGCGCGGACTGCGCCGCGGGCGCCGCGCGGGCCCGTCAGCCGGTGCGATGGAAGTCGTCGCCGTTGAGCTCGAGGAAGCGCATCACCGACGCCTCCTGATGCTCCATCCGCTGCGCCGTGCGGTGGGCGTGCCGGACGGCGCGCTGCTCGAAGTCCTCCAGGCAGCGCTCCGGGTCGTCGGAGAGCTGGTAGACCTGCGCGAGATCCTGCTGGGCGCAGACGATGCCCAGCGGCGGGCGGCCCTCGGCGAGCGTACGCGCGCCGCACACGGCCGCGACGAACATGCGGCGTTCGGGGGCCGACAGCGCGACCGGCAGCAGCCGCGGCGCCGGCAGCCTGACCGAGAGGGCGATCGAGCGGTCGACGGCGACGTCCGAGCCCGTCCTCGCCGCGAGCGGCCCGGCCCAGACGGCGAGCACCGTGTCCGCGGCGACGATCGCGTCGCGCAGCGCCTTGGCCTGGGCGGCGTAGAGCTCCTCGGCCTCGTCGCGCGAGGCGGCGTCGGCGAGATCGAGGTCGCACGGCACGCGCAGCAGCTCGGAGGCGCCGACCGCGCAGCCCGCTCCGCGGCCGCCGTGAGCGACGTAGGTCTGCAGCGTCCCGAGGTCGCCGCGGCCGTGGAAGATGACGGTGAGCGCCACCGACAGCGGCAGCTCGCAGACCTTCAGCGCGACGGCGGCGCAGGCCTCCTCGTCGGTGAGCGCGCGCTGGAGCAGATCATCGGCGTCGGTCATGGGAGGCCTTCCGTGTTGTCGATCTGTCGGCTCATGGTGACGCGTGAGGGGTACTCTGCGCAAGCATGAAGCTTCTCTACAAGCCCTTCGGGCTCGTCGTCGGGATCATCGCCGGCATCCTCGCCAAGCAGGCCTTCAACCAGGTCTGGGGGCACATCGACGAGCGCGAGCCGCCGAAGGCCACCACGGAGGAGGCGTCGTGGGCCAAGGTGCTCGGTGCTGCTGCGGTGCAGGGCGCGACGTTCGGCATCACGAAGGCGGCGGTCAACCGCAGCGGCGCCAAGGGGTTTCACTGGCTGACGGGCATCTGGCCCGGAGAGAAGCGCGCCGAGCGGGAGTAGGCGCCGGGCGCTACGAGCGCCCGCGGCCGCGCAGCACGTAGCCGCGCTCGGCGAGCGCCGCGAGGGCGTCCTCGAACGCCGCGAAGTCACGAGCCAGCAGGTGCTCGAGCGGAACGCCGCGCGGCCCGCTGCGGCGCAGCCAGCTGCGCAGGACGCCGTCGCCGGCGGCCGCCGCGGCCTCGTCGGTGAGCGCCAGGAGGATCGGCAGCTCGGGCCGGTGGTCGAGCTCGCCGGTCAGCACGTCGAGCGGATCGACGGCGAGCAGCGCGCAGAGCTCGTCGTCGCTCAGACCGAGGCGCTCGATGAGACGCGCGGCGGCGGGGGCGGCGGCCACGCGGCGAGGCTAGCGCACGCCTTTTGGCCGGCGGACCTCGGCGCGGCCGTCGGCCGGCTGCGTGCAGAAGCGCGACGGCTGTGCGAACAGCTCGACGATGTCGGGCGGCTCGATCTGCGCCCCGCCGACGCGCGCGAGGTCCCAGCCGCCGCGAAACGCTCCGCTCGTGCCGTAGCGCCAGCGGGCGATCAGCTCGTCGCGCCCGCGGGACCTCGTCATGCGCCACTGCACCTCGCCACGGTCCAGCGGCAGCTTGCGCGTCGGCGCCTCGCACCAGGTCCCGCGCAGGACGCCGTCGACGATCTTCGCAACGACCGTGCCGCGCGCCAGCCGCAGCGCGCCACGGATCTCGCCGTCGACCTCGCGGAACACGACCGGGCCGAACGCGTCGGAGTTCCAGACGCCGACGACGTCGCGGCTGCGCAGCGCCACGACGTCGCCCGCCGCGATCGGCTGCGGCTCGGAGGCGGCCCAGTAGATCGCGAGGTCCCCCTTCTTGAACGCGGCGTTGTCGACGGCGATCTCGCCGGAGAACGGATGGTCGAGCACCACCGTCAGCAGGTAGGCGAAGAAGATGAACGCCGTGATCGAGCCGGTGATCAGCATCTTCTTGCGCCGGCCGCGCGCCTCGGCCGGATACGACAGCGCGATGAAGGCGACGGCGCCGACGACGAGCAGCACGCGCAGCAGCCCGGGCAGGCTCTCCCCGGCGAGCTCGAGGCGCTCGCGCCGGCTGGCGCTCATCGTGTCGAGCTGGACGAGCGCCTGGCGGTAGACCGACAGGCTCGGCTCCCCCTTGGGCTTGAAGCGCTGCAGCGTGCCGTAGACGGTCTCCATGGCCGCCGTCGCGCGGACGCTGCGCTGGCCGGTGCGCATCGTCGGCCACTCGTCGTCGACGACGGCGTGCACGTACAGGCGCAGCGCGCGCTCGAGCTTGATCTGCATGTCGATCGGAAACGCGCGCGATGCCCGCGAGAGCTGCGCGGCCGCCGTCGACTCGGTCGCGGTCGCGCGCTCGGCGTCGTCGGTCTTCGTGACGATGCTCGCGATGACGAGCGCCAGCAGCAGCCCGAAGACGAGCCCCACGACCTCGCGCACGCGGTCGTCCATCTCGGCCCCCTGCATGCGCGGGAACCTGCGGTCGACGATCGCGACGCCGAGGACCGCGACGAGCGTCGGCACGCCCACGAGCACGAGCACGAGCAGCTCGGTCGAGAGGTGGTTGAGCAGGTAGTAGGACACGTCGCGGTCCCAGCGACGGTTCGAGCAGGCCCGCGCCCACCACCCCCCGCCCGACACCCCGCAAGGCACGCGGCGCCTCAGCAGGCGAGTCTAAGTAGCACCAAAATCAGGTTTGGCAGGGCTGATTCGTGTGACGGGTCGTGCGCTGCGCGAGTCGACGAACTCCGACGCTGGGCCGACGCCCAGGCCGAACCGACGTTGCCATGACCAGCGGGCCCTACCTCGAGCACGCCGCCATCGTCTGCGGACGGGGCGTCTACGTCGTCGCCCGCTACCTCGACCTCGACCGGCTCGCCGCCGACCTCGACGACAACGGCGTCGACGAAACATGGCGCGAGCCGGCGATCGAAGCGGCCACCACCTCGACCACCTCGGACCCGCGGCCCGCGCGGCTACGACCCAACCAACCTCCAAGCCCGATGCCACTCCTGCCACAGCCGGGGCACCGCCCAGCACCGCGGAGCGCGAGCATGAACCGCCGTGACACCTGCGGTGCCACCAGAAGAGGGTGCGTCTTCAGGACGGTGGAGACAGTCGCTCGAAGTGTGTCTCATTCCGGGCAACGAGGACGAGTTCGCCGCCGCTGATGGACAGCTACCTTGCTACGACTGGCTAGGCGAGCGCATAGCCGCCGTGGTCAGCATCCGGCTCCCGAACAGACGTGTCGGGACCGCCGAAGCTGAGCGACGTGTGCTGCTCGATGAGCGCGACAACCTCAGCGATCTTTCGCTGCGCCTCGGACTGAGCCTCGTGACAGACCGTGAAGGCCAGCTCAATGAAGCGCTCCGTGAAGTTGACCGCCACGACCGGGCCAAGCGCCACCTCGGGCGCGTGCTCCTCGACCGCCTCAAGAACCTCGAACATCTGGTCCTCGAGCTGCTCCTCGGTGATGTCCGGGTTGGTGGCGCCCAGCTTCATGATGATCTCGGACTCGTGCAAGGTCTAGATGACTATAGGTCCACGATGTTGCGCTCGTCCACTGTGTAGCGATAGATGCAAGGCATCTGGGTACCTACGGCTGCCTATCCTCTCTTGTTCGGGTCGATTCCGTTTCGTCGCAACTGACTGCGCTTGTTCTGGACGGTTCGGTAGTCAGACGGCGTCGCGGGAATAGGCACCATGCGACTGTCTTTACCCGGCGGGTAGACCTTGAAGTGCTGGTTGCCACCGCGCTCGATCCAGGCGCCCTGGAACCAGGCGGCTTGCAGGAGCAGGTCGACATCATCCCGTGTCGCTTTGGGGCGCTTCGCTTGTGCGTTCCGCACGCGTTTGGGGTGCATCGACTCGGACAGTTCAGAAGACGGCGCATCGTACCGCCGGCGAAGGATGGCTCTGCGCGACTGGCGCGCGGAGTGGCGCGCACCCCGGATGCCCAGCATCCACGGGGGGAGGTTCAGAACAGCTGGTTCTCGCCGCCGAAGACGTCGCTCACGGAGCTGTCGCTGAAGATGCTGCGGATCGAGTCGGTGAGCAGGTCGGCGCACGACAGGACGGTGATGTTGTCGGGGGCGCCGGCGCGCAGCGGGATCGTGTCGGTGACGACGATCTGCTCGAAGCCCGCCGCCTCGAGGTTCGCGAACGCGTTGCCGGTCAGGACGGGGTGCGTCGCCGCCGCGTAGACCGCGCGGGCGCCCGCGTCGAGCACGGTCTGGCTTGCGACCTTCAGCGTGCTCGCCGTGTCGATGATGTCGTCGACGATGACCGCTGTCTTGCCCTTCACGTCGCCGATGACGTAGCCGATCTCGGCGACCTGCTGGGCGGGGCGCTCCTTGTCGAGGATCGCGAGGTCGGCGCCGAGCTTGGAGGCGAACTTCTTGTTGAGCTTGACGCGGCCCGCGTCCGGCGCCACGACGACGAGGTCCTGCAGGCCGAGGTCGCGGAAGTACTGGGTGAGGATGAACAGCGCGGTCATGTGGTCCACGGGCTTGGAGAAGAAGCCCTGGATCTGGCCGGCATGCAGGTCCATCGTCAGCACGCGGTCGGCGCCGGCGCGCTCGAGCATCCGCGCGACGAGGCGCGCGGAGATCGGCTCGCGCGGGGCGGACTTCTTGTCCTGGCGGCTGTAGCCGAACCACGGCGTGACGGCGATGACGCGATGGGCGCTCGCGCCGACGGCGGCGTCGATCATGAGCATGAGCTCCATGAGCGCGTCGTTGGGCGTCATCCCGGCGGTCGGGTTCGCGCAGGTCGGCTGGACGATGAAGACGTCGGCGCCGCGGATCGACTCGCCGTAGCGGCAGTAGACCTCGCCGTTGGTGAACGTCTTCAGCGTCACCGGTCCGGGCGCGATGCCGAGCTTGCCGGCGATCTTGGCGGCGAGCTCGGGGTTCGCCCGCCCGGAGAACAGCATGAGGTTCTTGTCGTAGCCGAGCTCCAGGCGCGTCAACGGCTCGGGCTGCGGCTGCACCGTGCTCATCGCGATCGAGTCTAGGGCTTGGTCCGGCGCCTACGGGTGGCGTAGCCCTCGTGGTTGGTCTGCTTCTCGCGGGCGATGCCCAGCGCGTCGGGCGGGACGTTCTTCGTGATCGCCGAGTTCGCGCCGGTGTAGGCGCCGTCGCCGAGCGTCACCGGCGCGACGAGCGTCGTGTCGACCCCTGTGCGCACCCTGTCGCCGATCGTCGTGCGGTGCTTGTCGGCGCCGTCGTAGTTGGCGGTGATCGTGGCCGCGCCGAGGTTGCAGTCCTCGCCGATGTCGGCGTCGCCGATGTAGGAGAGGTGCGGGACCTTGCTGGCGCGGCCGACGTCGGAGTTCTTGATCTCGACGAACGTGCCCGCCTTGGAGCGCTCGCGCAGCAGCGTGCCGGGCCGCAGGTAGGCGAACGGGCCGACGGTGGCGCCGTCGAGGATCTCGGCCGAGACGACGTAGGAGTGCGGGATCGTGACGCCGTCGTGCAGCGTCGCGTCGATGAGCGTCGTCAGCGGACCGATCGTGCAGCCGCGCCCGATCCGCGTCGTGCCCCGCAGGTAGGAGCTGGGCTCGACGACGGTGTCCTCGCCGATGACGACGCCGGCATCGACGAGCGTCGAGGCGGGATCGACGATCGTGACCCCCGCACGGCCGTGGGCGTCGATGATGCGCCGCTGCGCGACCGCGCGGACCTGCGCGAGCTGGACGCGGTCGTTGACGCCGAGCGCGAGGTCGGGGTCGTCGAGAACGTGCGCGACGACCACGTGGCCGGCCGCGCGCAGCGCGGGCAGCACGTCGGGCAGGTAGAGCTCGCCCTGGGCGTTGTCGGACGTCAGCCCCTCGAGCGCGGCCAGCAGCGCGGCCCCGTCGAAGGCGAAGATCGAGCTGTTGACCTCGTCGATCGCGAGCTCGGCGTCGGTCGCGTCGCCGGCGGTCTTCGTCTCCACGACGCGCTGCACGCTGCCGTCGGCGTCGCGCACGACGCGCCCGTAGCCCGCCGGATCGGCGAGGACCATCGTGGCCATCGTGGCGGCGGCGCCCGCGGCCTCGTGGGCGGCCACGAGCCCCGCGATCGCCTCGGCCGTCACGAGCGGCGCGTCGCCGGGAAGCACGACGACGGTGTCGCCGGCCTCGATCCGCGCGGCGGCGGCCCGCACGGCGCCGCCGGTCCCGTCGGGCTCGGGCTGCACGACCGCGATGACGCCCTCGGGCAGGTGCCCGTCGAGCGTCGCGGCCGGCGAGTCGACGACGACGACGCGATCGGCCCCCGCCGCGCGCGCGGCCGCGATCGGCCAGCCCACGAGCGGGCGCCCGCACAGCGGGTGCAGCATCTTCGGCAGCTCGGAGCGCATCCGGGTGCCCTGGCCGGCGGCGAGGATGACGGCGGTGAGCGGCACCATTCCCAGATCCTAGGGGCGTCGCGGCGGCGTAGGCTTGGGCGCGGCCACTGGGGAGTGGTGTAAGCGGCAGCACGCGTGGTTTTGGTCCACGAGGATCGGGTTCGAATCCTGGCTCCCCAGCTCGCACCCTCCGGCGGGCGATCTAGCATCGGGCCGATGGGCGCCATGCCGCAGCGCGACGAGGTCATCCTCGGCGACAACCTCGACGTCCTGGCGCGCTTCGCCGACGCCAGCTTCCAGCTCGTCTACGTCGATCCGCCGTTCAACACCGGTCGCGAGCAGTCCCGCAGGACGCTGCGGACCGTGCCCGACGCCGCCGGCGACCGCGTCGGCTTCCAGGGGACCCGCTACCGGACGCGGCTGCTCGCGCAGTCCTCCTACGGCGACGCGTTCGACGACTACCTGGCGTTCGTCGAGCCGCGGCTGCGCGAGGCCCGGCGCCTGCTGAACCCGACCGGCACGCTGTACTTCCACATCGACTACCGCGAGGCGCACTACTGCAAGCTGCTGCTCGACGAGGTCTTCGGGCGCGAGTGCTTCCTCAACGAGATCATCTGGGCCTACGACTACGGGGCGCGGGCCAAGACGCGCTGGCCGGCCAAGCACGACACGATCCTCGTCTACGTCAAGGACCCGGCCCGCTACCACTTCGACAGCGCCGCGGTCGACCGCGAGCCGTACATGGCGCCGGGGCTCGTCACGCCGGAGAAGGCGGCGCGCGGCAAGCTGCCCACCGACGTCTGGTGGCACACGATCGTGCCGACGAACGGGCGCGAGAAGACCGGCTATCCGACGCAGAAGCCCGAGGGGGTCGTGCGCCGCATCGTGCTGGCGTCGTCGCGCCCGGGCGACTGGTGCCTGGACTTCTTCGCCGGCAGCGGGACGCTCGGCGCGGTCGCGGCGAAGACCGGCCGGCGCTACGTGCTCGTCGACTCCAGCGAGGAGGCGGTGCGCGTCGCGCGCGAGCGGCTCGCGGCGCTGGCGGGCGCGCCGCTCCCGGGCGCCGGCACGGCGGGCTGAGCGGGGGCGCGCCGGGCTGAGCGCCGGCCGCGGGCTGAGCGCCGGCGCGCGCGATCAGTCGAAGCGAAAGAAGGTGCCGGTCGGGGCGAGCTCGTCGGCGTCGATGCGCTGCACGGCCGCCGCGAGCGTTGCGGCGAACGTCGTGCCGCTCGCGCCGATGAGGCGGACGAGCTCGTCGACCGGGGTCGCCTCGGCCTTCACCCCGTTGGCGTAGTCGGTCGCGTAGCCGAGCAGCGCGTACGGGATCTCCGCCTCCCCGGCGAGCACCGTCTCGGGCCCGGCGGTCTGGCTGACGACGGTGACGCCGGCGTTCTGCAGCATCTTGATCTCGGACTTCGTGTTGAAGCGGGGCCCGTCGACGTGCCCGTAGCAGCCGCCGTCGCGCACGTAGTTGCCGCACTCCTCGGCGCCGGCCAGCAGCGCCTGGCGCAGGTGCTGGTGAAACGGGCGCTCGTAGATCCAGTGCCCGCGCCCCTTCTCCCCCGGCTCGGTGTACAGCGTGCAGATCGAGCCGTCGGGCAGCCGGTTGGCGAGGAAGTACAGGTCGTCGAACACGACGAGCGTGCCCAGCGACAGGCTCGAGTCCAGCGCGCCGCAGACCGTCACCGACAGGATCGCGTCGGCGCCGCGCTCCTTCAGCGCGGCGATGTTCGCCTGGTGGGTGACCTGGCTGGAGAGCAGCTCGTGGCCCGGCCGGTGGCGCGAGACGTGCAGGACGTCGACGCCCGCCAAGCGCCCGCTCGTGACCGGCGCGCTGCCGTAGCGGGTCTCGACGAGCTCGGGATCGCCGTCCGCCTCGATCCCCGGCAGCGCGTAGCTGCCCGACCCGGTGAGAATCCCGATTCGCATGCCGGCGCGGGATCGTAGTTGCTTTTCAGCGCGAGGGCACGCGGCCGGCGTTCGTGCCGGGCTCGGTCGCCGGACCGCCCGGCGCCGTGACGCCGAGCACGCGCATCGCCTTCAGACCGAGCGAGAGCTTCTCGCGCCCGTCCGTCGAGCCGACGTCCAGGCCCGAGAGGTCGCGCACGCGCTCCAGGCGGTAGCGGATCGTGTGGCGGTGCGTGAAGAGCTTCTGCGCCGTGCCGGCGACGTTGCCGTCGTTGTCGAGGAACGCCTCGACGGTGCGCACGAGCTCGGTCTCGTACTGGTCGTCGTAGGCGACGAGCGGCTCGACGGTCTCGGCGTAGAAGCGCTGCAGCTCGCCGGGATCCTCGCTCATCGCCGACAGCAGCAGGCGGTAGGCGCCGGTCTGCTCGAACGCCAGCAGCGGGCGCTCGGCGTCGCCCTCGGCGACGTTGACCGCCAGCAGGGCCTCGTTGGCGGCGCGATGCAGGTCGACGGGATCGCCGGCGACGCGACTGCGCCCGAGCGCGAACGTGTGGCCCTTCAGCCCGGCCTGCAGCTCGCGCAGGATGCCCTCGGCGGCGCGCTTGGCGGTCGCGTCGTCGCCGCCGGGGACGAGCACGATGACCTCCGCGCCGGCGGCCCCGCGGCCGGCGGGCGCGGCGATCGCGGTCGACACGACCGCGCGGGCGCCGCGCTCGGCGGTCGCCAGCACGCGGGCGCGCCAGCCGTCCTCCGCCGGCGAGTGGGCGTGCGCGCGCGCGACGACGACGCTGGCGCCGGCGACGAGGTCGAGGCCGAGCTCGCTGCCGCGCGACACGATCTCGGCGCCGTCCGCGAGCTCGCGGGCGAGGATCGCCTGCACGAACGCGGCGCCGGCCTCCTGCGAGGCGCGCGCGGGAGCGCGCACCCGCTCGACCTCCGAGGCGACGAGCGTCGTCACGAGCCGGATCAGCGCCGGGCCGGGCTCGGCGCGCGTGCGCATCCGCAGCTGACCGACCGACGCGTCGGCGACGCGCAGCTCGATCGTCTGCACCCCGGCGGCGCCGTCGAGCAGCGAGCGCTCGTCGGCCGGCGAGCGGGCGGCGACGGCGAGCACCGACCCGGCGCGGTCCAGCAGCACGAGGCTCGCCTCCAGGGCGCGCGCGGCGGCGCGCACGACGTCGGGCAGGCCGGCGCCGGACTCGACCGCCTCGGTGATCGCATCCAGCGCGGCGAGATCGAGTCCCATCGACCGTTCGGCGGACGTCGCCATCACCCTCAGGCTACGCCGCGATGCGATCCCAGTAGTACGCGATCGCCGCGCCGCCGGCCGCGCCGACGAGGATCAGGGCGGCCAGGACGTAGATGCTCAAAAAGATGGCGGCGGCGCGCTCCCAGGTCTTCGTGTACGCGCTGCAGGCCGGCCAGACGATGAACCAGCCGAACGCGACGAGCGCCAGGAGGCCGCACGTTCCGGCGATGAGGATGGTGGCCGCGGCGTTCGTCATGACGCCAGCAGATTGTGCCCTACTCGGGCCGCTCGGAGCGGCCGTGCGCCATCGCGCGGGCGCGGGCCGGCGGCCTGCGCGCGACCGTGGGGCGGCTCACCCCACGTCGGCGGGTGCCGCCGGGCGGGCGAACACGGGCGCGGGGACCCGTCCCTCGGCGGCGATCGACTCGCAGACGCGCCCCGCGCGCTCGTCGTGGCCGGGGCCGACGAAGATGCCCAGCACGGTCGGTCCCGAGCCGGAGACGAGCGCGTGGTCGGCCCCGCCGGCGATGACCGCCTCCAGCGACGCGTCGATCGCCGGGCACAGCGAACGCGCCGCGTCCTGCAGATCGTTGTGCAGGGAGTCGAGGATCGTCTCGGCCGACAGCGCCGCCTGCATGCGCGTCAGCGAGCGGGCGAGGTCGAGCGTCTCGCGCGGCAGGCCGAGCCGGTCGGCCTCGGCGTAGACGTCCGCCGTCGCGAGCTCGGCGTCGACGGGCAGCACGACGACGCTGTAGGGCAGCCGCGCGTCGAGCGGCCGCAGCCGGCTGCCCTCCCCCGTGGCGAGGACGAGCCCGCCGCGAACCTGGCTGGCGACGTCTGACCCCAGCGTGGCACCGATCTCCTCGAGCGTGCGGCGGTCGCCCAGCCCCGACGCCCGGCTGGCGAGGCGCAGCGCCGCGGCCGCGTCCGCCGAGCCGCCCGCCATCCCGCCGGCGACGGGGATGCGCTTGTCGATCTCCAGCCGGACGGGGGCGCCGTCCCAGCCGGTCCACTCGCGAAACGCGCGCAGCGCGGCGGCCGCGAGGTTCGGGCCCTCGACGCCGGGACAGACGACCTCGTCGGCGGCCGGCCCCGACGGCTCGGTGTCCATCCGCAGCTCGTCGCAGAGCGTCAGCGCGTCCATCAGCGTGACGACCTCGTGGCGCCCGTCGCCGCGCCGCGGGCCGACGAACAGGCACAGGTTGATCTTCGCCTGCGCGCGCGTGGTCAGGATCGTCACGGCTGCAGGCCCTCGTGCAGCGCCGCGAAGTCCTGCGGCGTCAGGCGCTCGGCTCGCGCGTCGGGCGCGTGGCCGAGCGCGACGAGGGCGGCGCGGGCGCGCTCGCGGATGCCCTGCGGGGCGCCCGGCGCGAGCGCGAGCGAGCCCGGCAGCGCCTTGCGCCGGTGCGCGAACGCGGCGCCCACGAGCTCGCGCAGGGCGGGCGCGGCTGCGGGGCCGGTGCGCTGGAGGCCGACGAGCACGGAGTCGACGTTCGGCACCGGGGTGAAGACCGAGCGTGAGACGGGCCGCAGCACCCGGACCGTGCATGAGATCTGGGCGAGCACCGAGGGGACACCATACGCGCTGGTGCCCGGACCGGCGGCGAAGCGCTCGCCGACCTCCTTCTGCACCATGCCGACCCAGCGCCGCGCGCCCGGGAGCTCCTCGATCGTGCGCAGGATCGCGCCGGCCGCGATGCCGTAGGGCAGGTTGGCCACGACCTTCGTGGGCGCCGGGTCCAGCGCGCGCAGGTCAAGCCGCATCGCGTCGGCGATGTGCAGCGTGACGTTGTCGAAGGGCTCGATCGCGTCGCGCAGGGCGGGCTCCAGCGCGCGGTCGAGCTCGACGACGTGGACGTGCGCCACGCGCGGGGCGAGGTGCTCCGACAGCACGCCGAGGCCGCCGCCGATTTCGAGCACGACGTCGTCGGGGCCGAGCTGCGCCTCGCGCTCGATGACGCCGAGGATGTTCGAGTCGATGAGGAAGTTCTGCCCGAGCTCGCGCTTGGGACGCACGTCGAAGGCGCGCATCCGGCGCAGGCTCGGCTGGCTCGGGAGCGCCGTGCTCACCAGCGAAAGAGGGCGGCCGCGTTGCGCTCCACGAGCTGCTCGAGCTCGCCGTAGTCGATGCCGCGCCGCTCGGCGACGAAGCGCGCCGTGTGCGCGACGAAGGCGGGTTCGTTGCGCTCCTTGCGCACCGCCTGCGGCGTGAGGTAGGGCGCGTCGGTCTCGACGAGCAGGCGCTCGGCCGGCACGCGCCGGGCGGCGTCGGCGAGGTCGCCCGCCTTGGGGTACGTCACGTTGCCGGCGAACGAGATCCACCAGCCGGCCTCGATGCACTCCTCGAGCCGGTCGGCCAGCGAGAAGCAGTGCAGGATCACGTCGACGCCGCCGGCCTGCTCGCGCAGGATGTCGATCGTGTCGTCCTCGGCGGCGCGCGTATGGACGACGAGCGGCTTGGCGACGTCGCGCGCGAGGGCGATCTGCGCCTCGAACGCGCGCACCTGGTCGGCGTGCGGCGCGTAGTCGCGGAAGTGGTCCAGGCCGGTCTCGCCGATCGCCGCGCAGCGCGGGTGCTCGGCGAGCGCGCGCAGCTCGGCGAGGACCGCGTCGTCGAAGCCGGTCGCCTCGTTGGGGTGGCGTCCGACCGCGGCGAGCACCTGGGGAAAGCGCTCGGCCGCCTGCAGCGCCGCGCGGCAGGTCGCCCCGTTCGTCCCGACGGTGAGCATCCTCGTGATCCCGGCGTCGACCGCCCTGGCGACGAGCTCGGCGTCGTCGGGCTTGCAGACATGCAGGTGGGTGTGGCTGTCGATCATCGGATGCCCATGCGGGCGCGGCCCGGACGACCGCGACGGGGTCGCGTCCAGGCTACGCCTGCGGCTTGGGGAACAGCTGCGCGAGCGCGGAGATCGTGCCCAGCCGCCCGGCGCGCATGCGCGCGCCGTCGAGCGCGACGTCGGGCGCGCCGAGCGCGGCGAGCAGCTTGTCGACGCTCTCGGGCACCCACGGGTGCAGCACGACCGCGACGACCCGCAGGCCCTCGACGAGCGACGCGAGCACGCGATCGAGCTCGCCCGCGCGCTCGGGGTCCTTCGCCAGCGTCCAGGGCGCCTGCTCCTCGACGTAGCGGTTCAGGCGGCGCACGCGCTGCCAGATCGCGTCGCCGGCGGCCGACAGGTCGGCGCGGTCCAGCAGCTCGCAGACCTCGCCGGCCAGCGGGTCGATCTCGGCGACGAGGTCGGCGTCGGGCTGCGCGCCCGGCACGACGCCCTCGCGATAGCGATGGACCATCGCGATCGTGCGGCTGGCGAGGTTGCCGAAGTCGTTGGCGAGCTCGGACTCGTAGCGCGCGCGGAAGCCCTCCTGCGACACCGCCCCGTCGTGGCCGAACGAGACCTCGCGCATGAGGTAGAAGCGCAGCGCGTCGGTGCCGTACTCGTCCATGATCTGAAACGGGTCGATCGCGTTGCCCGCCGACTTGCCCATCTTGTCCTTGCCGATGAGCAGGAAGCCGTGCACGAAGACGTGGCCGGGCAGCGCCAGCCCGGCGGCCATCAGCATCGCCGGCCAGAAGACCGTGTGGAACTTCAGGATGTCCTTGCCGATGACGTGAAACTGCGCGGGCCAGAAGCGCTCGGTGAGGTCCTCCCCGTCGCGCGCGTACGACAGCGCCGAGTAGTAGTTCAGCAGGGCGTCGAACCAGACGTAGAAGACGTGCTCCGCGTCCCACGGCACCGCCACGCCCCAGTTGAACGTCGAGCGGCTCAGCGACACGTCCTGCAGGCCGGACTCGATGAACGAGCGCGCCTCGTTGTAGCGGTGGCGCGGCATGACGAAGTCGGGCTGCTCGTCGAACAGCGCCAGCAGGTCGTCCTGGAAGGACGACAGGCGAAAGAAGTAGTTGTCCTCGCGCTCGCGCGTCAGCGGCGTCTTGTGGATGAGGCAGGTGTTGTCGGGGCCCAGCTCGGCGTCTGACTTGAAGTCCGCGCAGCGCGGGCAGTACCAGCCCTCGTAGACGCCCTCGTAGACGTGCCCGTTGTCGCGGATGCGGCTGAGGACCTCCTGCACCTTGGCCTTGTGCTCGGGGTCGGTCGTGCGGATGAAGAAGTCGTTGGAGGCGTTCAGGCGCGGCATGAGGTCGACGAAGTGCGGCGCGTTGCGGTCGACGAGCTGCTGCGGCGTGACGCCCTCGCGCTCGGCCGCCAGCGCGACCGGCTCGCCGTGCTCGTCGGTCCCCGTCAAGAAGAAGACGTCCTCCCCGCGCTGGCGCATGTGGCGCGCCATGACGTCGGCGGCGATGACCGAGTACGCATGTCCGAGATGCGGCGCCGCGTTGACGTAGTAGATCGGCGTCGTGACGTAGTAGGTCATCGACGTCGCAGGCTAGTGGGTCGTCCGGGGGCGTCCGGCCGCGAGCCCGGGACGGCGGCGCCGGCCGCCAAGGACGCGGGACCGGCGATGGCGCTGCGCCACAGCGAGCCGGCGCCCGTGCCGGCGAACGCGGTTCGAACCCACGCTCACGACGCCGTTCGCGCCGCCGACAGCGCTGCGCGAGGGCGCCGGCGCACGGTCATCATCGCGCCGAGCGGCAGGCCGAGCCCGACCAGCGCGAGCCCCGCCCACACCGTCCAGGGAAGCCGCGCGGGTCCCGGGCCGCCGGGCGCCTGCTCGGGAGCGAGCGCCGGCGCGGGGGACCCGGGCGCCGGCCGAGGAGCGGGCGCGAACGCGCCGGAGGCCGCCGGCGCGGGGGACCCGGGCGCCGGCCGAGGAGCGGGCGCGAACGCGCCGGCGGGCGCCGGCGCTGCGACCGGCGCCGGGGCCCGCGCGGGCGCCCGCGCCGGTCCGCTGCGCCTCGCCGGCGCCGGCGCGCGGCGACCCGCCCGCGGCGCGCGGCCGAGCGGCGGGGCGCGGACGGACCGCGGGAGCGCCGCAGGCGCGCCGCCCGGCGGGCCGGAGAGCAGTCCCAGCGGGTCGACGTAGCGGCCGGTCGCCGCCTCGCGCGCGCCCAGATGCAGGTGCGGGGGCACCGTCGCGGCGCCGACGGTGCCGATCCTCGCGCCGGGCGCGACGACCCGCCCGCGGCCGACGGCCACCCAGCCGAGGTGCTGGTAGGTCGCCACGAGCGCCCCGCAGCGCACGCTGACGGTGCGCCCGCCGCCGGGCACGGTCCCGGCGAAGCCGACGCGGCCGCCGCATGCGGCGCGCACCGTCGCGCCGGACGCGGCGGCGAGGTCGATGCCGCGGTGCTGGCCGGCCGCGAAGCGGTCCGGACCGACGGCGAACGCGCGCACGAGGTGGCCGTCGACGGGCCGCAGCCAGCCCGTGGCCGACGCCGCCGGCGCCGAGGCCGCGCCGGCGCCCGCGCCGAGCACCAGCCCGCACAGCACCGTCGCACCCCGCGCGGCGACGCGGACCTGGGAGCGGACGGGCGGGCGCACGACCGCGACGCTACGTCGCCCGCGGGCGATCGGGCGCGAGCCGGGGTCATCCGTGACGGCGCCGCCGCAGCGCCGTCACATCTCGCGACCGGCGCGACGCACGGCTCGCCGGGCGCGGGGCGTGCGGTGCGGCGACCGACCTACAGCTCCTGGACGACCTCGTCCCACGGCCGCCGGTCCGCGCGGTCGATCCACTCGCCGGGGCTCAGGGACTCCGGGTCGCGCCGCGGTCTGGCCGGGTAGCCGAACGTCAGGACCGTGGCGACCCGCTCGGCCTCCTCGTGGCCGAGCGCCGCGCGCATGCGATCCGCGTCGGCGATCCCGTTCGGGCACGAGCCGATGCCCTCGTTGGACGCGGCGAGCATCATGTTCTGCGCCGCGCGCCCGGCGTCGAAGGCCGTCGGCCCCTTGCCGCCCACGACGATCGCCACGACGAGCGCGGCCCCGCGCACGTTGTCGCCGGCGTAGACGCTGGACGCCACCTCCTCGCGCACCCCGTCGTCACGCACGACGACGAAGCGCCGCGCCTGGCGGTTCTTCGAGGAGCCGGCGACGCGGCCCGCCTCGAGCAGGTTGCGCTCGGCCGCGGCGGGCAGCGCCCGCTCGCTGTACGAGCGCACCTCGCGCTTGCTGACGACGGCCAGGAAGGCGTCCACGCCGACAGCCTAACCGCCGCCGGGGGAGATCGAGCGCGGTCGTCTACGCCATCGGCCGCTGCGCGACGCGCTCGATCCACGCCCGCAGGCGCCCGTGCCCGGCGCCGAGGCGCTGGTAGCCGTCGAGCACGCGGTGCTCAAGCTCGTCGTCGGCCGGGTCGCGCGAGAGCGCGTACTTCAAAAACGGGTAGGCGGCGCAGTCGGCGGCCGAGAAGGCGTCGCCGACGAGGTAGCAGCGGTCGCCGAGCAGCGCCTCCAAGCGGTCCAGCGCGCGGGCCATCGCGCCGGCCAGGGCGTCGATCCGCGCGAGGTCGGGGCGCTCGCGCTCGATCTCGGCGGCGATCGCGTCGGGGGCGACCTTCCAGGCGTCGTCGAACCAGCCGACGAAGTGGATCACGCGCGCCCGTCCGACGGCGTCGGGCGGGTACAGCGGGCGGTCGCGGAAGCGCTCCTCCAGGACGCGGACGATCTGCATCGAGTCGTGCACGACGCTGCCGTCGTCGAGCTCGAGCACGGGCACGAGCGGCTGGCCGGACAGCCGCTCGACGGGCGAGCGGTCGGCGGGGTCGATCCAGACCGACTCCACCTCCAGGCGCTTGTGCGCGAGCGCCAGCGCGACGCGCTCGACGTTCGTCGAGTACGGCGTGCGCAGCAGCCGCATCAGTCCTCCGGCTGCTCCTCGGTCAGCGCTCGGTACAGCGCGTTGGCCTTCACCCCCGTCAGCGACGCCACGACGCTGCTCGCCACGCGCGGCTTCGCGCCGGCCGCCACGAGCTTGCGCAGGGCGCCCAGCGCCGGCGCGAGCTCGGGCTCGGCGGCGGGCGCGCCGCCGACGACGAGCACGACCTCGCCGCGCGGCGCCTCGGCGGCGTAGCGCGGCGCCAGCGCGCCCGCCGTCCCGCGCACGACCTCCTCGTGGACCTTCGTCAGCTCGCGGCAGACGGCGACCGGGCGCTCGGCGTCGAGCGAGGCGAGCACGGCCATCGACGCGGCGACGCGGTTGGGCGACTCGAAGGCGACGATCGTCTCCGGCGAGCGCAGCATCGCCGCCAGCTCGCCGCGCTTGCGCGGCAGGTACCCGACGAAGCGCCACGTGTCGGCCGGCAGCGCGCTGGCGACGAGCGCCGACACCGCGGCGCTCGGTCCCGGCAGGACCTCGACGGCAAGCCCGGCGCCGACGCAGGCGCGGACGAGCACGAAGCCCGGGTCGCTGACGAGCGGCGTCCCGGCGTCGGAGACGAGCGCGACGACGTCGCCCTTGTGCATCCGCTCGACGAGCTGCGTCGCCCGCGGGCGCTCGTTGTGCTCGTGGTAGCTGACGAGCTTGGCCGAGACGCCGTAGCGCTCGAGCAGCACGCGCGTGCGGCGGGTGTCCTCGCAGGCCACGACGTCGGCCTCGCGCAGCGCGCTGAGGACGCGCAGCGTGACGTCCTCGAGGTTGCCGATCGGGGTCGGGCAGACGATCAGCCGGCCGGCCGCGAGGGTCATGGTCGTGCGCTGTCAGACGGGAGCGTGTAGATGCAGCAGATCACAGCAGAACGGTCGCGTTCGGGCGTCGCGCCCGGCGCCGGGCGATCCGGGCCCGGCTCACGACCCGCGCCGGCCGTCGAGCGCGAGCGTCGCCGCGCCGAGCATGCCCGACTCCGCGCCGAAGCGGGCCGGGAGGATGCGCACGTGCTCCTTGGAGGGCGACAGCGCGCGCTGGGCGACGACGGCGCGCACCGGCTCGAGCAGCAGCTCGCCGGCCGCGATCACGCCCCCGCCGATGACGACGACCTCGGGGTTGAGCATGTTGACGATGTTCGCCACCCCGATGCCGAGCCAGCCGCCGATCACCGCGAGCGCGTCGATCGCCGCCGCGTCGCCGTCGTGGGCGAGCTCGGTCACGAGCGGGCCGCTGATCTCGCGGCCCGCCGCGCGCGCGCGCCCGAGCCCCGACCGCGGGCGCTCGAGCGCGATGCGCCGCGCCTCGCGCGTCAGCGCCGTGCCCGAGGCGAGCGCCTCCAGGCAGCCGTGGTTGGGGCAGTTGCCGTTGCAGCGCGGGCCGTCGGCCTGGACGACCATGTGCCCGAGCTCGGCTCCGGCGCCCTGGCTGCCGCGCTGCAGCGCACCCCCGATGACGAGGCCGCCGCCGATGCCGGTGCCGATCGTCAGCAGCGCCGCCTCGCCGGCTCCCTGCGCCGCGCCGAAGCGCCACTCGGCGAGCATGGCGGCGTTCGCGTCGTTGTCGACGTAGACGGGCAGCCCGAGGCGCTCGGTCAGAAGGTCGCGAAACGGGACGTCGACGATCGGCAGGTGCGTCGCCGTCACGGCGATCCCGCGGCGCTGATCGATGAGGCAGGGGATGCCGATGCCGACGGCGTCGACCGATCCCGACGCCCCCTCGATCGCGTCGCGCACCTCGTCGACGGCGCAGACGACCGTGTCGAGGACCGCGTGATGGTCACGCGCACGCGCCGGCCGCGTCGCTCGGTGATGGACGTTCAAGCTCGAGTCGACCGCGCCGGCCAGGAGCTTCGTGCCACCGAGGTCGACCCCGATCACACAGCCAGTCGCCACGATCGGCCACCATACACAGCTTCATGTCGCCACCCGAGGACCCCAGGGAGCCCGCGGGCCGGCCCGAGTACCGCGTCTACCGCTCGCGCGGCGGCCCGTTCGCGCGACGCGAGCGCGGCGTCGGCGACGAGCTGGGCCGGCTGCGCGGCGACGGCGAGCGGCCGGGCGGGCCCAGGCGCCGGCGCACGTCCGGCCGGCGTCCGGTCGGCGCCGGCCGCGTCGTGCGCTGGCTGCTGCTGGCGGTCCTCTCCTGGCTGGCGCTGTCGGTCCTCGTCTTTCTCGTCAGCGCGCAGATCCAGCAGGGCAAGGTGTCCGACGTCAACGCGTTTCTCGGCGGGTCCGGCTACCCGGCCTGGTCGCCGACGAACATCCTCGTGCTGGGCTCCGACGTGCGCAACGGCTCGCTCGCCGAGCCGGGCGCGCAGACGACCGGCAACGGCCGCTCGGACTCGATCCTGCTGCTGCGCATCGGCGGCGGCGCGAACAGCCGCATGTCGGTCGCCCGCGACACGATCGTCGACATCCCCGGCGCCGGGCGCCAGAAGATCAACGCGGCCTTCGCGATCGGCGGTGCGGCGCTCGCGGTGCGGACCGTCGAGCAGTACACCGGCGTCGACATCCACCACGTGATGCTCGTGAGCTTCGGCGACTTCCCGGACCTCATCGACGCGATGGGCGGCGTCACCTACCGCGGCGGCTGCGTCGTCTCGCGGATCAACGGCGGCTTCAAGAACGGCGGCTACACGCTGCGGCTCAAGGCGGGCCGGACCCACATCGACGGCCGCCAGGCGCTCGCGCTGGCCCGGACGCGCACGAACGAGTGCAACCGCAACGAGGACGACCTCACCCGCGCGCGCCGCCAGCAGAAGCTCGTCGGCGCCATGAAGCAGCGCCTGCTGTCGCCGATCGCGTTCGTGCGACTGCCGCTCATCGCCTGGAACGTGCCCAAGGCGCTGCGCTCGGACATGAGCGGGCCGACGCTGCTCGGCGTGTTCGGGGCGCTCGCGGTCGCCGGCACCCCTGAGACCCAGGTGCTCGGCACGATCTCGGGCCAGGTCCCCGACGCCGTGCGGCGCGAGAAGGTGCGGCGCTTCCTCGCGCGTTGACGCCGCCGGCGGCGCCGCCGGGTCAGTCGCTCTTGGACTTGGCGGACTTCGCGTCCGACGACGACGTCGACGACGTGCGCTTGGACTCCGACGCCGTGGACTCGGACTTCTGCGACGCGCCGGAATCGCCACCGGACGAGGCGTCCGTCGAGGACGAGGAGTCCTTGGGGGAGTCCTTGGACGACGAGGCGTCCGCGCTCTTCTTCTCCGAGGCGTCGGTCTCGGCCTTCTCGCGGGCGCGCTTCTTGGTCCCGTAGTCGGTGTTGTAGAAGCCCTTGCCCTTGAAGTGCACGGCGATCGGATGAAAGATGCGCTGCAACGGGACCCCCGTCTCGGGGTCCTCGGCGAGCGGCGGGTCGGTCATCTTCTGCATGACCTCGAGGATCGTTCCGTCTGGTCGGCGGTACTCGTAGAAGGGCACGTGCGACCCATTATCTAGCATGGCCCCCCAATGCCCGAGGTCGCCACCATGGACAAGATCGTCGCCCTGTGCAAGCGACGGGGCTTCGTCTTCGCCTCCTCGGAGATCTACGGCGGCCTGGGATCGACGTACGACTACGGCCACTACGGGGTGCTGCTGAAGACGAACGTCAAGAACGAATGGTGGCGCGCGATGCTCGCCGAGCGCGACGACATCGTCGCGCTGGACTCGGCGATCCTGCAGCATCCGCGCACCTGGGAGGCGTCGGGCCACCTCGCCGGCTTCACCGACCCGATGGTCGACTGCCGCCACTGCGGCCAGCGCTTCCGCGCCGACCACGTGCCCGAGCTGCAGTGCCCGCGCAAGCCCTCCAAGCCGCCCGGACAGGGCCCGGACTGCGACCTCACCGAGGCGCGCGACTTCAACCTCATGTTCGAGACGACGATGGGCCCGGTGAAGGACTCCGGCGCGACCGTCTACCTGCGCCCGGAGACGGCGCAGGGCATCTTCGTGAACTTCAAGAACGTCCTGCAGTTCAGCCGCAAGAAGCCGCCGTTCGGCATCGCGCAGGTCGGCAAGTCGTTTCGCAACGAGATCACGCCCGGCAACTTCGTCTTTCGCACCCGCGAGTTCGAGCAGATGGAGATGGAGTTCTTCGTGGCGCCCGGCGAGGCGGCCGAGTGGTACGAGTTCTGGCGCGCGGCGCGCCACGACTGGTACGTCGAGCTCGGCATCCGCGCGGACCACCTGCGCCTGCGCGAGCACGACCCCGACGAGCTGTCGCACTACTCCAGCGCGACGGCCGACGTCGAGTACCTGTTCCCGATCGGCTGGTCGGAGCTCGAGGGGATCGCCAACCGCGGCGACTTCGACCTCACCCAGCACGCCGCGTTCTCCGGCGAGAAGCTCGAGTACTTCGACCCGCAGACCAAGGAGCGCTACGTCCCGCACGTCATCGAGCCCGCCGCCGGCGCCGACCGTGCGACGCTCGCCTTCCTCGCCGACGCCTACGACGAGGACGAGATCGGCGGCGAGCCGCGCACGGTGCTCAAGCTGCACCCGCGCCTGGCGCCCGTCAAGGTCGCCGTGCTTCCGCTCGTGCGCAAGGACGGCCAGCCCGAGCTCGCGCGCGAGATCCACGGCGCGCTGCGCGGCCGGATGCAGAGCGAGTACGACGAGGGCGGCTCGATCGGCAAGCGCTACCGCCGCCAGGACGAGATCGGCACGCCGTACTGCGTGACCGTCGACCACCGCACGCTCGAGGACCGCACGGTGACCGTGCGCGAGCGCGACTCGCTCACCCAGCAGCGCGTCGCGATCGACGGCCTGGCCGACGTGCTCGCGGCGCGCCTGGCGCAGCCGTGGAGCTCGCCGAAGCTCGCCGCGCCCGATGCCGCCTGAGCGCGCCATGGCCGTCACCGTTCCACCCGCCACCGAGCAGATCGACTACGCCGATCTGTACGCCCGCTGGGAGCGCGGCAACTGGTCGGCCACCGAGATCGACTTCACGCAGGACCGCATCGACTGGCACGAGCGCTTCACCCCCGAGCAGCGCCGCAGCGCGCTGTGGCTCTACACGCTGTTCTTCCACGGCGAGGACTCCGTCGCCGACAACCTGTCGCCGTTCATCGAGGCTGCGCCGCTGGTGGAGCAGAAGTACTTCCTCGCCACCCAGCAGGTCGACGAGGCCCGCCACGCGGTCTTCTTTCACCGCTTCATGCACGAGGTCGTCGGCATCGGCGACGGCACGCTCTCGCACGGCCTGCGCGTGACGAAGCCCGCGCTGAACTGGGGGCACCGCAGGACGTTCGCGCACCTCGACAAGGTCGCCGACCAGCTGCGCTCAGACCGCTCGCCGCGGATGCTGGCGCGGGCGATCACGATGTACCACATCATCGTCGAGGGCACGCTCGCCCAGCCGGGGCAGCACGTCATCGAGGCGTCGCTGGAGCGCCTGGACCTGCTGCCCGGCTTCCGCGAGGGGATGCGCAACGTCGCGATCGACGAGCAGCGCCACATCGCCTTCGGCGTCAAGCTGCTGGCCGACCTGTACCGCGACGACCCGCAGGGCATCCAGGACGAGATCGTCGACCTCATCCGCGAGGTCCTGCAATGGACGCTCAGCGTGCCGGTACCGCCGGGCTGGGACGAGTCGTACATGACCTGCTTCGGCTACACGATGGAGGACCTCTACGAGGAGGGCGCGCGGGCCAACGAGGCGCGTCTGCGCGCGATCGGCCTGCCGCTGGACGACATCGCGCACTTCCCGTTTCCGATGGACGTCAGCCCGCGCGAGCGCGGGCGCCGCGCGCTGGCGTTCCTGCGCGCCGGCCTGCTCGGCCAGGGCAACGGCCCGGTCGGCCGCGACCCCGAGACGATCCGCATCTTCATGGAGCTGCTCGCGCGCAACGCGCGCGGCGAGGAGGTGGCGCACGGCACGACGATCCAGTGGGAGTTCCCCGACATGGAGCCCTGGTACCTGCTGCTCGAGGGGCGCCGCAAGCGCGCGGTCCAGGGCCGCGTCGCCAGGCCCACGGTGCGGCTGCGGATGCGCTTCGACGACTTCGGCGAGCTCGTCTCCGAGCGCGTGCGCCCGCACGAGCTCGCGCTGCGCGGCAGGCTGCGTCCGTGGGGCGATCCGCGCGTGCTGCTCAAGCTCCAGCGCCTCTTTCACTGACCGGCGGGTATGGTCCGCGGACCATGCTCAAACAGGGACCGATCTCGCGCTTCGTCCACAGTGTCATCGAGTACGCCGCGGGCGTCCTGCTCATCGCGGCACCCTTCCTGCTGGACTTCGTGTCCAGCGCCGCCGTCGCGGTGTCGATCGTCGCGGGGGTCGTCGTCCTGGCGGTCGCCGCGAGCACGGTCGGCGCGGGCTCGCTCGTCGACACGATCCCGACCGCGATCCACGTGCTCATGGACTTCGTGCTCGTGGTCGTGCTCGTCGCCTCACCGTTTCTCTTCGGCTTCACCGGCGAGAGCGCGCCGACGGCCTTCTTCATCGTCCTCGGCGTCGCGCACCTGCTCGTGACGATCGGGACGCGCTTCACTCCCGCCACGGTCGCCCGCTGACGAGGCCCGCGGTCAGCGACTCCCGGCTCGGCGGGCGGTCGCGGTTGACCTCCTCGAGCGGCCGCGGTCGGCCGACGTGGTACCCCTGGACGTAGTCGACGCCGTATCCGCGCAGCAGCTCGATCGTCGCGTCGTCGCCCACGCACTCGGCGACGGTGTGCTTGCGCAAGCCGGTCGCGATGCTCACGATCGAGCGCACGACGAGCTGGTTGACCGGGCTCGACGGCAGGTTCTCGACGAACTCGCCGTCGATCTTCAGCTCGTCGAAGGGTAGGTGCTTGAGGTTGTAGAACGACGCGAAGCCGGTGCCGAAGTCGTCGAGCGCCAGGCCGCAGCCCAGCTCGGCGAGCGCGCGGGCAAAGCGCCGCGCGCGGTCGATGTCGGTGATCGCCGCGGTCTCGGTGACCTCGAAGACCAGCCGCCCGGGATCGAGGCCCGTCGCGTCGAGCTCGCGCTTGATGAGGGCCGGCAGCTTGGGGTCGACGATCGAGCGCGCCGAGAGGTTGATGTCGAAGCAGTCGTCGTAGCCGGCGCGCTCGCGCTCGGAGAGCAGCACGATCGCGCGCCGCAGCACCCAGCGGTCGAGCTCCTGGACGAGGTCCAGCCGCTCGGCGGTGGCCATGAACATCGCCGGCGCGATGAGGCCGCCCTCGGGCCCGATCATCCGCACGAGCAGCTCGTAGCGCCTGCGCCCCGGCCCGGCGAGGGCGACGATCGGCTGCGCGTGCAGCGTGAAGCGGTCGCCGGCCAGCGCCGACCTGATCTGCTCGGCTCCGCCGCGGCGCGGCTGGCGGCCGGAGCGCGGGTCATAGAAGTGCACGCGATCGCGGCCGGCGCCCTTGGCGTCGTACATCGCCATGTCGGCCTGCACCATGAGCTCCTCGCCGCTCGTCTGCCTGTCGGCGTGGTCAAAGACCGCGATGCCGGCGCTCGCGGTCGTGCGCGACGAGCCGCGCGCGGTCTGCACCACGACGTGGTCGCGGACCGCGTCCAGCAGCTGCGTCGCGATCCGCAGCGCCTGCGGAGCGTCGGTGTAGGGGAGCACCGCGGCGAACTCGTCGCCCCCGATGCGGCCGATGATGTCGGTCTCGCGCAGGCGCTGGCGCAGCTGCGCGGCGACCTGCGCGATGAGGTCGTTGCCGGCGTCATGGCCGAGCGTGTCGTTGACGCTCTTGAGGTTGTCGATGTCGAGCGCCAGCAGCGCGCCGCTCGTCCCGTAGCGCCGCGCGGCCGTCAGCTCGCGCGACAGCTCCAGGCGGAAGCGACGATGGTTGAAGAGGTCGGTCAGCGGGTCGTGGTCGGCGAGATGCTGCAGCTGTCCCTCGAAGCGGTCGCGCTCGACGAAGCCGGCGATCCGCTCGGCCAGCGACCGCATCATCGCGGCCATGTCGTCGCCGGCGCGCGGCGCCTCGAGACCCGCGAGCTCGACGACCGCGACGACCTCGTTGCGGCTGACGATCGGCAGCCCGACCGCGTGACCGAAGCCCGGGCGCCCCGTCGCCGAGCCGCCGTAGAGGTGCGCGGCGGCCGCGCCGGCCAGCACGATCGGCTCGCCGAGCTGCCAGGCGCGGCCGGGCAGCCCCTCGCCGGGCGTCAGCGCGGCCGCGGCGGACCACGGATCGAGCTCGGCAGCCTCGAGCTCGGGGGCGTACCACGTCGCCATCCGGCGCAGCGTCTGCGCCGAGCCGTCCAGCGACCACCAGGCGCCGTAGGCCCAGCCCAGCCCGCGGCCGATCTCGGCGAGGACGCGCGGCCGGGCCTCGGCGAGCGAACCGGACTCCAGCAGCGCGCGGCCGACGGCGTTCTCGGTCGCCAGCCGGCGCCGCGCGCGCGTGCGCTCGGAGATGTCCTGCAAGAACGCGTGAAAGCTGGGGCCGTCCCGCGTCTCGATGGCCCAGATCGTGAGCTCGACGGGGACCAGGCGGCCGCTGCGATGCAGCGCCTGCATCTCCACCGACCGCCCGATCAGCTTCGAGGCCCCCGTCCGCGCGAAGCGCTCGAGGCCCGCGCGATGCGCGGCTCGCTGGCGCTCGGGGACGACGGCGTCGGCCAGCGAGCGCCCGAGCACCTCCTCGCGCCGGTGGCCGAGCAGCTGCTCGGCGGCGGTGTTCCAGTCCGTCACGGCGCCGGCGGCGTCGATCGAGACGAACGCGTGGCTGGAGGCGTCGACGATGAGCCTCGCGCGCTCCCGGCTTTCGCGGATCGCGTGGTCCGCGCGCTGCTGCTCGGTGACGTCCTGTGCGATGCCGAGCATCCGCACGGGGCGCCCGGCGCCATCGGTGAGCATCTGCCCGCCGCCGGCGAGCGTGCGTTCGGACCCTCCGGGCGCGACGATGCGGTACTCGATCGTGAACGGCTGGCCGGTCTGCAGGCAGTGCTCGATCGTCGCCACGACGCGCTCGCGATCGTCGTCGTGCAGGCGCGCGACGAAGCCCTCGTAGCTGGGCTCGTAGTCGTGGCGCGCGAGCCCGAACATCGTGTGCAGCTCCTCCGACCACGTCACGCCACCGGTCGCGAGGTCCCATTCCCAGCTTCCGACGGGGGCGAGCTCGTGCTCCTTCGCGATCCGGGCATGGGTGCGCGTCAGCGCCGCGGTCCGCTCGCGCACCTTGGCCTCGAGCTCGTCGCGCGCGACCCGCAGGCCGGCGATGGCGCGCTCGCGCTCGTCGGTGATGGCGGCGAGCACGAGCGCCGACGCCCCGGCGACGCCGGCGAACAGCTGCGCGACGAGCACTGCCTGCTCTGACCAACCCACGTGGAAGGGACCCGCTCCCCGCACGGTGAGCAGCACCGCGACCGCGGCGACGAGCAGGCTCGCCGCCGCCGCACCGAGCTGACGAAAGCGGACCGCCGCCCATACGAGGAAGGGGAAGACGAGGAACACGAGACCCGCGCGATGCGAGAACGCCGCTACCCCGGCGAGCAGCGCGCCCAGGCCGAGGGCGACCGCTTCCAGGCGCCGGCGCGCGTCCCCGAGCAGGCGCGGGCGGGACGCCAGCAGGAGCAGCAGCGGCGCGACGAGCAGGTCGCCGCCGAGGTGGCCCAGCCACCAGGTCAGCCAGGCGCGGGCCGCCTCGTCGCCGGCGAGCACGCCCGCGAGCGACAGGCTCGCCACCCCGATCGTGGCGCTCAGCAGCGTGCTCGCCACGCCCGCGAGCACCGCGAGCGCGACGATGTCGCGCATCCGCGGCAGCCCGGGCCGGAAGCCCACCAGGCCCAGCAGCCAGGCGGCCAGGAGCGCCTCGAGCGTGTTGGCGGCGCCGATCGCCGCGACCGCCGGCGGCGGGACCGCGGTTCCCGCGTAGGCCAGCAGCGCGCCGAGCGCGACCGCGATCCACATCGAGCGTCCCCAGACGACGACGGCGGCCAGCGCGATGCCCGCCGGGGCCCAGATCGGCGTGATGCTGTCGCCGACCGTGGCACCGGCCAGGCCCCACCTCGCGGTCGCGGCGTAGGCGAGCGCCACCAGCACGATCCGAAGGGCGGCGGTGGGCTGCTCGGAGCGTGCGGACACGTTGTCCTTTATCGGCCCCGCGTCGCACTCACCTGAGTGGTGAAGACGACCGATCTGGTCGGGTGAGTGATGATGACACGCGTGGCGTCGGCGCCCGCGCGGCGGGCCGGGCACCGAGACCCGCGGGCGCATCGACTACATTGCGCGCGATGAACTACGTCGACATCGCGTCGCGCTTCGGCGACGTCACGCTGCGCGTCACCCCCGTCCGCCACCCGTGGGACGCCGCCTCGGCGCTGCCTGCCTGGGACGTCCAGCTGACCGCCCCGAACCTCGATGCCTCGGGCGTCTACGTCCACGACGACGACGCGCCCCAGACCCTTCCCGAGTTCTGCCGCGAGCTCGCCGAGGCGCACAAGGGCTTCGACGGGGAGAAGCTCTGGGAGTCGGCCGGCGGGGAGCTGAAGATCCGCGCCGATCACGACCAGATCAACGCCACGCGGCTCTACGTGACCCTGACGGGAGGCGTCGTCCCGCGCTGGAGCGCGTATGCCGAGCTGCACGTCGATCCGGGCCGCTTCGATCGCGTCGCGATCAACCTCGAGCTCTTCGCGACCGAGCTGCTCGCCGGCGAGGCCGGCGACGACGAGGAGCCCGAGCGGATCGACCCGCGCGCGCGCGCCCGCCAGCCGCAGAAGAAGATCGGCACGCCGAACCCGCAGGCCGTCGAGTAGGCCGGGCCGCGAGGACGCCTACGGCGCGTCGTCGAGCAGCGCGCGCACGCAGCGCACGGCCGCGGCGATCGTCGGCCCGAAGTCGCGCTCCTCGGCGAGCATGCGCAGCCAGATGCCGTCGGCGAGCGCGAGCAGCACGTCGACGACGGCCTCGGGCTCGGCGCGCAGGCGCAGCACGCCCTCGGCCTGCTTGGCGCGCAGCAGCGCGGCGACCTGCGCGCGCGGGCGGCTGAGCAGCTCGCTGAACTCGGCGGCGACGTCCTCGTGGCGGCGCGAGAGCACGAACAGCTCGAAGACGAGCGTCACGAACCCCGGGTCGTCGCGCACGACGTCCTGCAGCGAGGCGACGAGCACGGCGATGAAGTCGTCGGCGCTGCGGGCCCGCGCGAGCGCCGCGTCGAGCGCCGCCAGCCGGACGTCGCAGTCGCGGCGCACGACCTCGACGAGCAGGCGCTCCTTCGTGCCGAAGTAGTAGTGCAGCAGCCCGCGCGAGACGCCGGCCGCGCGGGCGACCTGGTCAAACGTCGACCCCGCGGTGCCGCGCTCGGCCACGGACGCGCGCATCGCGTCGACGATCCGCGCCGCCTTGTCGCCGGCGAGCCGGCGCTCGCTGTCAGTCGCCGCTTCCATGCGTCACCCACCGGCAGCCTAGCTCGCTGGCTGGCCGGCCAGCAACGCCGAGGCCGCCCCCGGACGCAGAGAAGGCGCCCGGAGGGCGCCTTCTGGCACGGCGGTCGGGCGGGGACGGCTCGATCAGCCGCTGGAGGCCGGTGCCTCCGCGGGTGCGACCGGCGCGGTGTTCGAGGTGTAGTCGAACTCCTCCTCGGCGCCGAACAGCGCGTCGAGCACCTTGTTGCGCAGGCTCTCGCTGAGCGCGATCGCGACGGCGCCGCCGACGATCGCGACGAGCACAAGGCGTCCGATGCCGCCCTTGCGCTTCTTCTTGGCGGGCGCGCGCTGCTTGGGCGCGTCGCGCAGGGCCGCGGACGCGTCGCGCAGCGCATCGGCCGAGCGCTTGAGGTCCGCGTGCAGCTTCTTGTCCTCGACGAGCGCCTTGGCGGGAGTCTTGCCGTTGTTCAGCCGTCCGTAGGCGTTCTTCGCGGCCTCGAAGGCCACGACCATGTTGTCGCGCAGATCTTCGTCCTGGATGATCCGCTGCAGGTACGGATTCTCCTTCGCGGACTGGGCGGCTGCGGCGGCCTTGGCGGCCTTGTCCTTCGCTGCCATCTCGTTGTCACCTCGGGTTGCTTGCTTGGGGCGCTTCAGCCAGCATATACCCGGCTTGCATCGCCGGCAGACGCCTTGGCCGGCTCGAGCGCCGCGTCGAGAACCGCGCCGATCTCGCTGACGAAGCGGAAGTCGAGCCTGGCGCGCAGGTGCTCGGGGATCTCCTCGACGTCGGCCTCGTTGAGCTCGGGCGCGATGATCGTCGAGAGGCCGTTGCGCTGGGCGGCCAGCGCCTTGTCCTTCAGCCCGCCGATCGGCAGGACCTGGCCGGTCAGCGTCATCTCCCCGGTCATCGCGACGTCGTCGCGCACGTGGCGGCCCGTCAGCAGCGAGACGAGCGCCGTCGCCATCGTGATGCCGGCGCTCGGGCCGTCCTTCGGGATCGCGCCCGCCGGGACGTGGATGTGGATGTCGTGCGTGCGAAACCAGTCGGTCGGCAGCGCCGGAGCGAGCTCGCGCAGGTGCCCGCGGACGTAGGACAGCGCCGCCGAGGCGGACTCCTTCATGACCTCGCCGAGCTGGCCGGTGATCTGCAGCTCGCCCTCGCCGTCGAACGCCTGGGCCTCGATGAACAGCACGTCGCCGCCGACGGGGGTCCAGGCCAGGCCGGTCGCCACGCCCGGCACGCGGGTGCGCCGCTTGGCCTCGGAGTGATAGCGCTGGCGGCCCAGCAGCTCGCGCGCCCGCGCCTCGCCGATCGACCCCTTCGGGGTGGCGCCCTCGGCGACCTCGCGGGCGACCTTGCGCGCGATCGCGCCGATCTGGCGCTCGAGCTCGCGCACGCCCGCCTCGCGCGTGTAGTCGCCGATCACGGCGCGCAGCGCGGCGTCGGTGATCCGCAGCTGGCTGCGCTTGAGCCCCGAGCGCTCGGCCTGGCGGGCCACGAGGTAGCGCTTGGCGATCTGCAGCTTCTCGTCGGCGCTGTAGCCGGCGATCTCGATCGTCTCCATGCGGTCGCGCAGCGGACCGGGGACCGTGTCCAGCGTGTTCGCCGTCGTGATGAACATGACGCTCGACAGGTCGAAGGCCAGGTCGAGGTAGTGGTCGCGGAAGTTCTCGTTCTGCTCGGGGTCGAGCACCTCGAGCATCGCGCTGGCCGGGTCGCCGCGGAAGTCCGAGCCCATCTTGTCGATCTCGTCGATCATGAACAGCGGGTTGTTGGACCCCGCGTCGCGCAGCGCGCGGATGATCGTCCCCGGCATCGCGCCGATGTACGTGCGGCGATGGCCGCGGATCTCGGCCTCGTCGCGCACGCCGCCGGCGCTGATGCGCTCGAACTGGCGGCCGAGCGCGCGGGCGATCGACTTGCCAAGCGACGTCTTGCCGACGCCCGGCGGGCCGACGAAGCTCAGGATCGAGCCGCGCGCCTGCGGGTTGAGCCTGCGCACGGCGAGGAACTCGAGGATCCGCTCCTTGACCTGGTCCAGGCCGTAGTGGTCCTCGTCGAGCACCGAGCGGGCGTGGGCGAGGTCGAGGTTGTCCTCGGTGCAGCTGTCCCACGGCAGCGACGCGATCCACTCCAGGTACGCGCGGATCACGCCGTGCTCCGCCGCGGCGGGCGGCAGGTTCTCCAGCCGTCCGAGCTCGCGGTCGACCTGCTTGCGCGCGGCCTCGGGCAGGTCGATCGCGGCGAGCTGCTCGCGCAGCTCCTTGGCCTCGGCGGCGGACTCGTCGAACTCGCCGAGCTCCTCCTGGATCGCCTTGAGCTGCTGGCGCAGGATGAACTCGCGCTGCGTGCGGTCCATGTCGGACTGCACCTGGCTCTGGATCTCCGATCCGATCGAGATGACCTCCAGCTCGCGGGCGAGCAGCTCGGTCAGGCGGCGCAGGCGCCTGGCGACGTTGCACTCCGCCAGCAGCCCCTGCTTCTCCTCGGTGCCCAGCCGCAGCGAGCCCGAGATGAGGTGGCTCAGCGCGCGCGGGTCCTCGACGTTGGCGACCGCGATCTGCAGCTCCTCGGGCAGGTACGGCACGGCCTCGACGATCTGCGAGAACGTCTGCTGGACGCTGCGCATGAGCGCGGTCAGCTCGGGCGACTCCTCGACGACGTCGGGCTGCTCGGAGATCTCGGCGACGAGGTAGGGCCGCTTGCTGTGCCAGCGCTCGATCTTCACGCGCTGGGCGCCCTGCACGAGCACGCGCAGCGTGCCGTCGGGGACCTTCAGCATCCGCGCGATGACGCCGACGACGCCGACGTCGTAGAGCTGGTCGGGCGACGGCTCCTCGACGTCGGGCTCGCGGCTGGCGACCATGACGAGCATGCGGTTGCCGGCGAGCGCGTCGTTGACGAGCTGGATCGAGCGCTCCTGGCCGATCGCCAGCGGCGTCAGCGTGTCCGGGAACGGCACGGTCTCGCGCAGCGGCAGGGCCGGCAGCGTCTCGGGCAGCGGCTGCGCCATCCCGATCTCGATCTCGTGCGCGCCGGTGCCGTCGCTGACGACGTCGATCACGAGTCCTCGATCTCCGGCCGTCCGGCGCGCTGGATCGGCACGCTGCGCGACCTCGACTCCGGCTCGGCGAGCGGCAGCTCGACGCGCAGGATCCCGTCCTGGTACGTCGCGCGCGCCTGCTCGGCGACGACCTCGGCGCCGAGCTCGATCGTGCGCCTGAACGGGCCGTGCTCGATCTCCAGCTGCTGGTAGA
Source organism: uncultured Solirubrobacteraceae bacterium (assembly GCA_963722455.1). Taxonomy (GTDB): domain Bacteria; phylum Actinomycetota; class Thermoleophilia; order Solirubrobacterales; family Solirubrobacteraceae; genus CADCVQ01. The sequence goes on along the minus strand of CAVRMD010000001.1, from coordinate 47,794 downwards.
CGCGGCCCTCGGCGTCGGCCTCGCGGCGGTGTCCGGTGAGCGTCAGCGTGCGGCCGTGGATCTCCAGGCCGAGGTCGCCGGCGTCGATCCCCGCCAGCTCGGCGTGGACGATCGCGCGCGGCGGCGCGTCGGCATAGAAGACGTCGACGGCCGGGCTGAACCCGGTGCGGCGCGAGGTGAGTCCGACGCTCGAGAAGACGTCTCCGAACAGCTCGTCCATCTCGCGGCGCATCCGCTCGAAGTTGGCGAACAGGTCGCGCTCGCGGGCCATGACCGATCAGCGTACCCGCTGCACGGCAAGGTTCATCGGCGCTCAGAGCTCGTAGACGGCGCCCTCGCGCGCGACGTCGACCGGACCGGCGAAGGCGCTCTGCGCCTCGGCCCGCGCCCACTCGGAGTCCAGCTCGTCGGAGATGTGCGTGAGCACGAGCCGCGCCGCGTTGCAGCGCGCGGCGTGCTCGCCCGCCTCGCCGGGCGTGAGATGCCCGCGCCTGCCCGAGCGCTCGGGGCGCGGCAGCGTCGCCTCGAGGAACAGCAGGTCGGTCCCGGCGGCGAACGCGTCCAGCGCGTCGGTCGGCCCGTGGTCGGCACCGAACGTCGACCGTGCGCCGGCGTCGTCGCGCACGTCGATGGCGTTGGACGGCCGGTAGTGCGGGACGGGCTGGAAGCTCAGCTGCAGCGACCCGACGTGCTGCCTGCCGGCGACGTCGTACTCGCAGACCGCGAAGGCGTTGTCGAGCAGCTGCGGCTGCCCGCCCGCGCTCGCGATCGTGCGCAGGATCTCGGTGCCGCCGTCGGGGACGAGCAGCCGGGGTCGGGCCGGGGTGTCGGTTCCCGGCCAGCGGTCGACCGCGACGGGCTGCTGGCGCGGGGCGTACGTCAGCGCGCACGCGAACGGGATGAGGTCGAGGAAGTGATCGGCGTGCATGTGCGTGATGACGACGGCGTCGACGTCGACGTAGTCCACGAACCGGCGCAGCTTGGAGAACACGCCGCTGCCGCAGTCGACCAGCAGGCGGCAGCTGCCGTTCTCGACGAGATATCCGCTGCAGGCTCCGCCGGCGTCCTGCCATGCGGGGGACTTCCCCAGGACGGTGATCCGCACGAGGCGGACTCTATGCGCGTCGCTCAGCGCGCGTGCAGGCCGGCCTGCTCCTGCGCGCTCGGAAACGCCCACGCGGCCTGCGTGCGGCGCTCCTGGCGAAAGGCGAAGCGCAGCTGCTGCGGCGGCCGCAGCCCCTCGGGGCTGTCGGGCCGGAAGGTCGGGCAGGGGCCGTCGAGGTTCAGTGCGCAGAGCTGGTTGCGGCGAAAGAAGCAGTCGTCGCACGCGGCCTTCTTCACTGCCCGCTTCGTCGCCATGCCGTCCCGAGACCTCCCCGCCGATTGCCGAATCGCCCGGTCATCCGATCATGCCGGGACGACTCGCCGCAAGGGGGGCGCGAGGCCGGAGTTCGCTCCTATCGGCTTTTTGCGCTCAGGCTCGCCGCAATTGCCGAACGAAACCGGGCGCGCAGTCCGAGAAGGTTGCCGGCAAGCACATCTCGCCCCCTCGCGAGGGCCTGCTGGCGCACCTTGCGAGAGTTTTGGTCTGCCATGACCTCCGATCGCTACGAGACGCTCGTCGTCGGCGCCGGCATCGTCGGGCTCGCGGTCGCCCGCGAGATCCTCGCGCGCCGCCCCGCCGGCCGCGTCCTCGTCGTCGACCGCGAGGAGCGCCAAGCCGCCCACCAGACGGGGCACAACAGCGGCGTCGTCCACGCCGGGATCTACTACGAGCCGGGCTCGCTGAAGGCGCGCCTCTGCGTCGACGGAGCCGCCCGCCTGTCCGACTACTGCGAGCGCGGCGCGATCGCGCTGCAGCGCGTCGGCAAGCTCGTCGTCGCGCGCGACGAGCGCGAGCTCGGCGCGCTGGCCGAGCTCGAGCGACGCGCCCGCGCCAACGGCGTGCCCGGCATCCGACGGCTGTCCGCGGGCGGGCTGCGCGAGATCGAGCCCCATGCGGTCGGCGTCGCGGCGCTGCACTCGCCGAGCACGGCGATCGTCGACTTCGGCGCCGTCAGCGCCCGCCTCGCCGACGACGTGCGCGCCGCGGGCGGCGAGCTGCGCTTCGGCTGGGAAGTGGCGAGCGTCGCGGCCGCGGGGCGCACGATCCGGCTCGGCGCCGCCGGCGGCGAGGCCGGCGCGCAGGCACGCCGCGCGATCTTCTGCGCCGGGCTGTGGTCCGACCGGCTCGCCGTGCTCGCCGGCGCCTGCGCCGACCCGCGGATCGTCCCCTTCCGCGGCAGCTACCTGCGGCTGCGTCCCGAGCGGCGCGACCTCGTGCGCGGGCTCATCTATCCCGTGCCCGATCCGACGCTGCCGTTTCTCGGCGTGCACCTCACGCGGCGCATCGACGGCGAGGTCCTGCTCGGACCGTCGGCGCTGCTCGCCGGCGCGCGCGACGGCTACCGTCCGGCCGCGCTGCGCGCCCGCGACGTGCGCGACACGCTGGCGTGGCCGGGCAGCTGGCGGATGATGCGCCGCTGGTGGCGGACGGGCGTCGGCGAGCTGCGCACCGCCACCAGCCGCCGGGCGTTCGCCGCGCAGGCCAGCCGCTACGTGCCGCAGCTGCGCGCCGCCGACCTGCTGCCCGCCTTCAGCGGCGTGCGCGCGCAGGCCGTCACGCGCGACGGGCGCCTCGTCGACGACTTCCTCGTGTCGAGAACCGAGCGCGCGATCCACGTGCGCAACGCCCCCTCGCCCGCCGCGACCTCGGCGCTGGCGCTGGCGCGGCTCATCGCCGACGCCGCCGACGAGCTGCTCTGACGCCGGCGGCCGCGGTTGCCGGCGGCCGCGATGGGCGACGATGGTACGTCCATGCGCATCCTGCTCACCGGGGCGAGCGGCTCGATCGGCGCCGGCCTGGCGCCCGTCCTCGCGCGCGCCGGCCACGAGCTGCGCGGCTTCGGCCGCGATCCGTCGCGCGTCCCCGGGTCGCTTCCGTTCGTCCGCGGCGACGCCGTCAGCGCAGCCGGGCTCGACGAGGCGCTGCGCGACATCGAGGTCGCGTACTTCCTCATCCACTCGATGGAGGGCGACGGTCGCGGCGGGTTCGAGGACGCCGAGCGCCGCGCCGCGCAGAACTTCGTGGCGGCCGCCCGGCGGGCCGGCGTGCGCCGCGTCGTCTATCTCGGCGGGCTCGTGCCCCGGGAGGGGACGCTCTCTCGCCACCTGCGCAGCCGGCTGGAGGTCGAGCGGATCCTGCTCGCCGGCCTGCCCGAGGCGGTCGCGCTGCGCGCCTCGATCGTCATCGGCGCCCGCTCGCGCTCCTTTCGCTTCCTCGTTCACCTCGTCGAGCGCATGAAGGTGCTCGCGCTGCCGCCCTGGCGTGAGCACCGCACCCAGCCGATCGACGTGCGCGACGTGCGCGCGCTCCTCGCCGCCGCTGCCACGACGAGCCACGGCAGGGGCGGCCTGTCGCTCGACATCGCCGGGCCGGACGTCCTCAGCTACGGGGAGATGGTCCAGCGCATCGCCGACCTCATGCTCGTGCGGCGCCGGTCGCTGCGCGTGCGCGCCAACGCGATCGGCCTCGTCGCCCCGATCGCCGCGGCGCTTGCAGGTGAGCAGAGCGGCTTCATCGGCCCGCTCATGGAGAGCCTCACCAGTGACCTGCTGCCGCGTGACGATCGCGCCCCGGCGCTGCTCGGCGTGCGCATGCATCGCTTCGACCGCGCGGTCGAGCGGGCCCTGCGCGAGTGGGAGTCCTGCGAGGCGCTGGCTGCACGGTGAGTCGGCCGCGAGCAGCTCGGCGACGAGCCGCTAGGTTCTGACGCCCGTGTCGCTCGTCATCGCAAGCATCGACATCGCGGCCCCGGCGCAGGACGTCTGGGACCACATCATGGACCCGTCGCGGATGCGCACCTGGGTGACGATCATCGCGCGGATCGATCGCTGTGACCCGGGTCCGATCCGCCCCGGTTACCGGATGACCCAGACGCTGCATCTGCGCGGAGTCAACTTCAAGGTGCATTGGACGCTCGAAGAGCTCGACGCGCCGCGCTTCGCGCGCTGGGAGGGCAGCGGCCCCGCGCGCTCCACGGCACTCACGGAGAACCGGCTGACCGAGCGCGACGGGCATACGCACTTCGACTACCGCAACGACTTCCACACGCCCTTCGGGCCGCTCGGCGCAGCGGCCTCCAGGGTGCTCGTCGGCGGCATTCCGGAGAAGGAGGCCAACGCGTCGCTGCGCCGCCTGCGGACGATTCTTGAACAGCCCGGGTAACACGGGCACGGGCGCGCGCACGCAGTTCGTGCGTCGGCGCCGGCAGCCTGCAGCGCGGTCCAGCGACGAGCACGGCGGCGTGCGCAGCTCGCCTCCCGACCGGAGGATCCACTAGGCTATGTGACGGTAATTGTCACTTGCCGAACGGGGAGACGTACATGGCAGATTTCCTGGATGAGAAGCGACATGAGATCGGCGCGCGGCTGAAGGAGCTCAGGCCGCTCGTCGAGGAGTTCGAGCGACTTGAGGCCGCGGCGGCCGCGCTGGACGGCATGACGCCCAACGGCGCCACACCCACGCGTCGCGCGTCCGCGCGCGCCAGCGCCCCGAGCCGGCGCGCGAAGAGCACCGGCCGCCGGGGACGCCCCAAGGGCAGCGGAACGCGCGGCGCCGAGGCGCTCGCGCTCGTCCGCGAGAGGCCCGGGATCACGATCCCGGAGATCGCCGAGCAGATGGGGATCAAGCAGAACTACCTCTACCGGGTCCTGCCCGGGCTGGCCGACGACGGACTCGTTCGCAAGGACGGGCGCGGCTGGCACCCGCAGGAAGCCGCGTAGGCGACGTCTCCCGGGGTCAGGACCTGGTGGGATCCTGACCCCGCGGGAGTCGCCGTCGCAGCTCAGACGAGGCCGAGCTTGCCGACCGCCTCGCGCTCGTCGGTCAGCTCCTTGACGGTGGCGTCGATCTTGGCCTGGGCGAACTCGCCCACCTCGAGCTCCTGCACGATCGTGTAGCCGCCGTCCTCGCAGCGCACCGGGAAGCTCGAGATGATGCCCTCGGTGATCCCGTAGGACCCGTCGGAGGCGACCGCCATCGAGCGCAGCCCCTGCGCGCCGTGCACCCAATCGCGGACGTGGTCGATCGCCGCGTTGGCCGCCGATGCCGCCGACGAGGCGCCACGGGCCTCGATGACCTCGGCGCCGCGCTTGCCCACGCGCGGGATGTAGGTGTTCTCATACCAGTCCAGGTCGACCTGGTCGACGGCGCGCTCGCCGTTCACCTTGGCGTTGAACAGGTCGGGGAACATCGAGGGCGAGTGGTTGCCCCAGACGACGAGGTCCGCGACGTCGTCGACGCCGACGCCGAGCTTCTGCGCGAGCAGCGCGACGGCGCGGTTCTGGTCCAGGCGGGTCATGGCCGTGATCCGCTCGGCCGGGATGTCGGGCGCGTTGGCGGCGAGGATGAGCGCGTTGGTGTTCGCCGGGTTGCCGACGACGAGCACCTTGACGTCGTCCGCCGCGCCGGCGTTGAGCGCCTCGCCCTGCGGCTTGAAGATCTGGCCGTTGGCCTCGAGCAGGTCGGCGCGCTCCATGCCCTTCGAGCGCGGGCGCGCCCCGACGAGCAGCGCGATGTTGACGCCGTCGAAGGCCTGCTTGGGGTCGTCGTAGATGTCGACCGACGCCAGGTTCGCAAACGCGCAGTCGGTGAGCTCGAGCGTCGTACCCTCGGCGGCCTTCACCGCCTGCGGGATCTCCAACAGCTTCAGCGCGACCCGCGTATCGGGCCCCAGCAGCTGGCCGGAGGCGATCCGGAACAGCAGGGCGTACCCGATCTGGCCGGCTGCGCCTGTTACGGCGACGTTGACTGGGGTGCCGTTCGTCATGCGTTCTTCTCCTCGATCACCGCGTCGGCGAACTCGCTGGTGCCGACCGCGCTTGGGTCGTCACGGGACGACTCGGGATCGTATGTGACCTTGTCGCCCGGCCGTATGACGGCCCTGTCCCGCCCCCCGGCCGCTAGCGTTCCGCGCGCCGATGAAGATCATCTACACCCACACCGACGAGGCGCCCGCGCTCGCCACCGCGTCGCTGCTGCCGATCGTCCAGGCGTTCGCGGGCGCGGCCGACGTCGACGTCGAGCTGCGCGACATCTCGCTCGCCGGCAGGATCCTCGCCCGGTTCCCGCAGCTGCTCACGCCCGAGCAGCGGGTCGCCGATGCGCTGGCCGAGCTCGGCGAGCTGGCCGGGACGCCGGCGGCGAACATCATCAAGCTGCCGAACATCAGCGCGTCGCTGCCCCAGCTGCGCGCGGCGATCGCCGAGCTGCAGGACAAGGGCTACGCGATCCCCGGCTACCCCGACGATCCGTCCGCTCCCGCGCGCGCGACGTACGACGCCCTCAAGGGCAGCGCGGTCAACCCGGTCCTGCGCGAGGGCAACTCCGACCGGCGCGCCCCCGCGTCCGCCAAGGCCTTCGCGCGCGCGCACCCGCACCGCATGGGCGCCTGGTCGCCGGACTCGACGTCGCACGTCGCGACGATGTCCGGCGGCGACTTTCGCTGCACCGAGCGCTCGACGACGGTCGGCGCCGCGGGCGCCGTCCGGATCGAGCACGTCGCGCCCGGCGGCGGCGTGACGACGCTGCGCGAGCACGTCGGGGTGCTCGCCGGCGAGGTGCTCGACGCCGCCGTCATGCGCCGCGCGGCGCTCGACGCGTTCCTCGCCGAGCAGGTCGCCGACGCCAAGCGCCGGGGGGTGCTCTTCTCCGTGCACCTCAAGGCGACGATGATGAAGGTGTCCGACCCGATCATCTTCGGCCGCGCCGTCTGCGCGGTGGTGGGCGACGTCTACGCGGACCTCGACGCCAACCCCAACGACGGCCTCGGCAGCCTGCTCGCCGCGCACCCGGAGGCCCGCGACGCCGTGGCCGCCGCGCTCGCGGCCGGTCCTTCGATCGCGATGGTCGACTCCGACAAGGGCATCACGAACCTCCACGCGCCGTCGGACGTCATCGTCGACGCTTCGATGCCGGCGGCGATCCGCTCGTCGGGGCAGATGTGGAACGCCCGCGGCGAGCTGCAGGACTGCAAGTACGTCATCCCGGACTCCTCGTACGCGGCGCTGTACGCCGAGGCGATCGAGCACTGCCGCGAGCACGGCGCGTTCGACCCGGCGACGATGGGCACGACGCCGAACGTCGGGCTCATGGCGCAGAAGGCCGAGGAGTACGGCTCGCACGACAAGACCTTCGAGATCGCCGCCGCCGGGATCGTGCGGGTCGTCGACGGCGACGGCGCGACGCTGCTCGAGCACGAGGTCGACGCGGGCGACATCTGGCGCATGTGCCAGACGAAGGACGCGCCGATCCAGGACTGGGTCTCGCTGGCGGTCCGCCGGGCGCGGGCCACCGGGGCGCCCGCGGTCTTCTGGCTCGACGAGACGCGCCCCCACGACGCCGAGCTGCTCGAGAAGGTGCGCCCCGCGCTCGCGCGGCTGGGCACCGACGACCTGCGCATCGAGATCCTGCCCGTCGCCGAGGCGGCGCGCCTGACGCTGCAGCGCGCCCGCGCCGGCGAGGACACGATCTCCGTCACCGGCAACGTCCTGCGCGACTACCTCACCGACCTGTTTCCGATCCTCGAGCTCGGCACGAGCGCGAAGATGCTCTCGATCGTCCCGCTCATGAACGGCGGCGGCCTGTTCGAGACCGGCGCCGGCGGGTCGGCGCCCAAGCACGTCCAGCAGCTGCTGCGGGAGAACCACCTGCGCTGGGACTCGCTGGGGGAGTTCCTCGCGCTCGCGGAGTCGCTGCAGATGCTCGCCGCGACGACCGCCAACGCCCGCGCCGCGCTGCTCGGCGAGACCCTGGACCGGGCGACCGGCAGCGTGCTCGAGAACGGGCGCTCGCCCTCGCGGCGGTGCGGTGAGCTCGACAACCGCGGCAGCCACTTCTACCTCGCGCTGTACTGGGCGCAGGAGCTCGCCGGCCAGGCCGGCGACCGCGAGCTCGCAGCGCGCTTCGCGGCGGTCGCCGAGCGGCTCGCGGCGGATGAGGCGGCGATCGTGGCCGAGCTCGCCGCCGTGCAGGGCCGGCCGGTGGACATCGGCGGCTACTACCGCCCCGACCGCGCCCGCGTCGACGCGGTCATGCGTCCGAGCGCGACGTTCGCCGCGGCGCTCGCGCCGCTGCAGGGCTGAGACCCGGCCGGCGCGCGCGCAGCGTGCGCGCGAAGACCTCCTGCCCCGTGGCGAAGGAGCAGCGCGAGACCTCGAGCGCCCAGCGCCGGAACGGCTCGCAGGTCCAGTCGCGCTGCGGCTCGCCGCCGTCGCCGGCGGCGGGCCGCCGGGCGGCGGCCGCGACCGCCTCCAGCGCGACGGCGAGATCGGCGAGGCGCCCGCCGCGGGCGCGCGGCTCGCCGACGTACTCGGTCCAGGTTCGCGGGTCGGGCGGCGCTTCGGCGGCGAGGTCGCCGAGCGCGAGCAGCGCGTCCGACGCCTCCTCGGGGAAGGCGATCGTCGTCGCCAGGAGGATGAGCACCGCCTGGTCGTCGGCCGCGCCGTCCCCGTCATCGGCGAGCAGGCGCTCCAGCTCGCCGCCGTGCTCGTCGAGCACGGCGCGCACGAGGCGATCCAGGTTCGTCAGCTTCCTGACGGTGCGCGGGGTCGCGAGCATCGAGGCGACGACGACCGCGAAGAGTCGCGCTCGGCCGCGGTGAGCGCGAGCGTTCGCGGGTTCAGGTTCGGCGGTCGGGCGCCGCGCGAGGGTCGGGCGGCGGCGCCGCCCGTTGGACGAGCGCGGGCGTCGCGCCGCCCGACATCGGACGCAGCGCGAACGGCATCTGGATGATCTTCTCGAGGTAGTGCAGCCCCGATGTTGCGACAAGAGGTGAACCCTGATTCACTTCTTCAGACGATGGCCTACCGCCCGACCGACCGCACCGAGGCGCGCCGCGCCGAGTCCCGCGCGGCGATCGTGCGCGCCGCGCACGAGCTCGTCGCGCGCGGCGGCTACGGGGCGGCGTCGGTCGCCGCCGTCGCATCCGAGGCGGGCGTCGCGACCGGCACGGTCTACCGCCATTTCCCCTCCAAGGCGGAGCTGTTCGCCGAGGTCTTCCGGCGCGCCTCGCAGCGCGAGGTCGACGCCGTGCTGGCCGCCGCGGCGGACCGTGGGCGGCCGGCGCCCGCCCGCATCGCCGCCGCCGTCGAGGCCTTCGCGCAGCGGGCGCTCGCCGGCCGGCGGCTGGCCTGGGCGCTGCTCGCCGAGCCCGTCGACCCCGCCGTCGAGGCGCAGCGGCTGCACTTCCGCGGCGCCTACCGCGACGTCTTCGCCGCGCTCGTCCGCGACGGCGTCGCCGCGGGCTCGCTGCCGGCGCAGGACTGCGAGCTCAGCGCGAGCGCGCTCGTCGGCGCGATCGGCGAGGCGCTCGTCGGCCCGACGTCGCCGACCGCGGCCGGGCCGGCGCCCGGCCTCGTCGACGCGCTCGCCGCGCTGTGCCTGCGCGCGGTGGGCGCGCAGCCGCCGACGCCGACGATCGCACGAGCGCCGGGAGCCGCCCATGCCTGAGATCAGCCCGCCCGCTTCGCCGCCCTCGACCGGCGCCGCGTTCGCCACGCACGTCGTGACCAACCAGGTCCCGCCGCTGGAGGACCGCAACCTCTTCGAGGACAACGCCCCGCTCGTCGAGGCGCTCGAGCGCGAGGGCGCCGGCTGGGCGCGCGAGCGCGCGCGCCGGGTCGGCGCGGCCTGGGGCGCCGAGCCGATCCGCTGGGGCTTCGAGGCCAACGAGCACCCGCCCCGTCTGAAGACCTTCGACCGCTACGGGCACCGGATCGACGAGGTCGAGTTCCATCGCGCGTGGCACGACCTCATGGGCCTGGCCGTCGCGCACGAGCTGCACAGCCTGCCGTGGACCTCGACCGAGCGCTGCGCCCACGCCGCGCGCACCGCGCTGTACCTCACGGCCGCGCAGGCAGAGGGCGGCTTCGCCTGCCCGACGACGATGACGTTCGCCGCGGTGCCCGCGCTGCGCGCGCAGCCCGAGCTGGCGGCGCAGTGGGAGCCGAGGCTGACGGCGACGACGTACGACCCCGAGCTGCGCGCGCCGTCGCAGAAGGCCAGCGCGCTGTGCGGCATGGCGATGACCGAGAAGCAGGGCGGCTCGGACGTGCGCGCCAACACGACCGTCGCGCGGCCGCTCGGCGCCGGCGGGCCGGGCGCCGAGTACGAGCTGACCGGCCACAAGTGGTTCTGCTCGGCGCCGATGTGCGACCTGTTCCTCGTGCTCGCGCAGGCGCCCGAGGGCCTGTCGTGCTTCGCCCTGCCGCGGATCCTGCCCGACGGCACGCGCAACGCGATGCACCTGCAGCGCCTGAAGGACAAGCTCGGCAACCGCTCCAACGCATCCAGCGAGATCGAGCTGCACGGCGCGTGGGCGCAGCTCGTCGGCGAGCCCGGCCGCGGCGTGCCGACGATCATCGAGATGGTCGGCCACACGCGCCTGGACTGCGTCATCGGCAGCGCCGCCGGGATGCGCTGGGGCGTCGCGAACGCGACCTGGCACGCCGCGCACCGCAGCGCCTTCGGCAAGCGCCTCGCCGATCAGCCGCTCATGCGCAACGTGCTCGCCGACCTGTGCGTCGAGTCCGAGGCCGCGACCGCGCTGGCGATGCGCCTCGCGCGCGCCTACGACGAGGCGGCCGGCGGCGACGAGCGCGCCCTGCACCTCAAGCGCCTGGGCACCGCGGTGGGCAAGTACTGGGTCTGCAAGCGCGGCCCCGGCCACGCCTTCGAGGCGCTCGAGTGCCTCGGCGGCAACGGCTACGTCGAGGAGTCGGGCATGCCGCGGCTGTACCGCGAGATGCCGCTGTCCTCGATCTGGGAGGGCTCGGGCAACGTCATGGCGCTCGACGTCCTGCGCGCGCTGAGCCGCTCGCCGGAGGTCCTGAGCTCGTTTCTGGACGAGGTGGGCGAGGCCGCGGGCGCCGATCGGCGGCTGGACGCCTGCGTCGCCGCGCTGCGCGACGAGCTCGCCGACGTCGATGCGATCGAGCTGCGCGCACGGCGCGTCGTCGAGCGGATGGCGCTCGCGCTGCAGGGCTCCCTGCTCGTGCGCTACGCCCCGCCCGCGGTCGCCGACGCGTTCTGCGCGTCGCGCCTGGCCGGCGACGCGGGCCTGCAGTACGGGACGCTGCCGCGCGGCGTCGACGTGCGGGCGATCGTCGAGCGCCACACGCCCGCGCCGCGCGCCGCCTGACGCGCCGCCGCCGACCGCTCACAGCGCCGCGCGGCCGGCGCCGGCGGGGGTCGTGGACGTTGCGACGGCCCGGCTGGCGCAACGTCCACAACCCCCCACGGCCGCCCGCGCTCACGCCGCTCGCAGCGCCGCCCGCCCGGCGCCAGGACGCGCCTGCCAAGATCTCTCGATGCTCGGCAGCGGCCCATCGATCCAGCTCGCGCGCCTGTTCGGCATCCGGATCGGCGCGAGCCCGAGCTGGTTCGTCGTCCTGTTCGTCTTCATCTACTTCATGTCGAACTACTTCCGCGGCGCGCTGGGCGGCTCGGTGACGCAGGGCTACGTCGTCGCGGTCATCGCCGTCTTTCTGTTCTTCGTCTCGCTCGTCATGCACGAGCTCGGCCATGCGCTCGTCGCGCGCCGCGAGGGGATCAAGATCAGCGGCATCGACCTGTGGTTCTTCGGCGGCGTCGCGAAGCTCTCCAGCGACACCCAGTCGGCGGGATCGGAGTTCAGGATCGCGGCGGCGGGCCCGCTCGTGACGCTTCTCGTCGTGGGCGCCTTCGTCGGCCTCGGCGCCCTCATCCAGAACGGGGCGGCGCTCGACGTCGCGCGCCTGGCCGGCACCGCGGAGGCGTCGCCGACGGTCGCGCTCGTCGGCTTCCTGGCCTCGATCAACGCGATGCTCTTCGTCTTCAACCTCGTCCCGGCGTTCCCGCTCGACGGCGGGCGCATCGCGCGGGCGGTCGTGTGGCGGATCACCGGCAACCGCAACACGGCGACGCGCGTCTCGGGGCGCATCGGCGAGGGCTTCGCCTACCTGCTGATCGGCGTCGGCATCTTCCTCCTCGCGCGCGGAGACAAGCTCAACGGGATCTGGCTGGCCGTGCTCGGCTTCTTCATCGCGCAGTCCGCGCGCGCCGCGGTCGTCTCGACGGCGTTCACCGAGCGTCTGGACGGGATCACCGTCGCCGACATCATGGATGCCCAGCCGGTCTCGATGCCCGCCAGCGCGACGCTCCTGCAGGCCCAGGACGAGTACTTCATGCGCTACCGCTGGGACTGGTTTCCGGTCGTCGACGACGAGGGGCGCTTCGTCGGGGTCGTGCGCGAGCCGCGCGTGGACGAGGAGATCCTCGCCGGCCGCCCGGCGCTGCAGGTCGGCGAGCTCGTCGAGGCCGAGGAGGCCGAGGAGTGGCGCGTGCGCTCCGACCGGCCGCTGGAGACGCTGCTGGGCGACGAGCAGCTCCGCGTTCGCGGAGCGCTCATGGCGGTCGACCCGGACGGCGTCCTGCGCGGGGTCGTGACGATCGACCAGGTCCGGCGGGCGCTGTCCGCCGCGCTGCCCCAGCGGCTGGCCTGACGGCGCACACGGCCCGGTCGCGCGGCCGGCCGCGGCCCTACATATACTCGCCACCCTTGCCCGCCCACGACGTCCTCATCATCGGCGCCGGCCTCGCCGGTCAGCGCGCCGCTCTCGCCGCAGCCCAGTCCGGGGCGAGCGTCGCGATCATGAGCAAGGTCCATCCCGTGCGGTCGCATTCGGTCGCCGCCGCGGGCGGCATCAACGCCGCGATCGCGATCGACGACGACTGGACCGAGCACGCCTACGACACCGTCAAGGGCTCGGACTTCCTCGGCGACCAGGACGCGATCGAGATCATGTGCAGCGAGGCGCCCGGCGAGGCGATGCACCTCGAGCACATCGGCGTCACGTTTCACCGCAACGAGAAGGGCGAGCTGGATCTGCGCGCGTTCGGCGGCGCCTCGAAGAAGCGCACCGCCTACGTCGCCGACATCACCGGCCAGGCGATCCTGCACGTCCTCTACGAGCAGCTCATGCGCTTCCACGAGTCCGTCGATCGCTACGAGGAGTGGTTCGCCACCTCGCTGATCCTCGACGACCAGGGCCACTGCACGGGCGCGGTCGCGCGCGAGATCCGCTCCGGCGCGATGGAGATCTTCGACGCGAAGTCCGTGATCCTCGCCAACGGCGGCAACGGCCAGTGCTACAAGCCGACGACGAACGCGCTCATCTGCACCGGCGACGGCATCTCGCACGCCTACCGCGTCGGCGCGCCGATCATGGACATGGAGATGGTCCAGTATCACCCCACGACGCTCGCCGAGAACGGCTTTCTCATCACCGAGGGCGCGCGCGGCGAGGGTGCGCACCTGCTCAACTCCGAGGGCCGGCGCTTCATGGAGGACTACGCGCCCAACAAGATGGAGCTCGCCTCGCGCGACGTCGTCTCGCGCGCCGAGCAGACCGAGATCAACGAGGGCCGCGGCGTCGGCGCCGACGGGCAGGGCATCTACCTCGACATCACGGTCGTGCCGCGCAAGCGCGTGCACGAGGCGCTGCGCGAGATCGTCAACATCGGGCGCGACTTCGCGGGCACCGACATCACCCGCGAGCCGATCATGATCCGCCCCGGCCAGCACTACATCATGGGCGGCGTGCGGACCGACGTCGACGGGCAGACGCCGATCACCGGCCTCTACGCCGCCGGCGAGGTGGCCTGCGTCTCGGTCCACGGTGGCAACCGCCTCGGCGCCAACTCGCTGCTGGACACGCTCATCTTCGGGCGCCGCTCGGGCGAGCACGCCGCCAGGCGCGGCCTGGAGATGGCGATGCCGCAGACGCCGCACAGCCGCCTGCACGAGGACGAGGGCGCGATCGAGGAGATCCTCAACCGCCCGCGCGGCGGCCGGCGGATCTCCGAGATCAAGGACGAGCTCGGCACGACGATGAACGAGTACGTCGCCGTCTACCGCGACGAGGAGGGCCTCACGAAGGCCCACGAGGTCGTCCGCCGCCTGCAGGAGGAGTCCGCGAAGGCCTACGTCGATGACCGCGGCACCGTCTTCAACCAGGACGTGCTCGGCGCGCTCGAGCTCGGCTACATGCTCGACTGCGCGGAGGCGACGATCGTCTCGGCGATCGACCGCAAGGAGTCGCGCGGCGCGCAGTACCGCCTGGACTACCCCGACCGCCTCGACGAGGAGTGGCTCAAGCACATCAACGTGACGCGCGGCGACGACGGCGAGCCGGAGATCTCCTACTCGCCCGTGACGATCACGAAGTGGCAGCCGGAGGTGAGGAAGTACTAGTGCATGCACCCGCGGACCCGTCGACCCACACGAGGGACCACTGATGGCCGAGTTCACCCTGAGGCTGCGCCGCTATGACCCCGAGTCCGGGGAGGCCCCGTACTGGGAGGAGCACACGGTCGACCTCGAGCCGCACCGCTCGGTGCTCGAGGCGATCCTGCAGGCCAAGGCGCGCAGCGACGGCTCGATCGGGATCCGCTGCTCGTGCCGGGCGGCGATCTGCGGCTCCTGCGGCGTGCGCATCAACGGCAGGCCCAACCTCGCCTGCCACACCCACCTCGACAAGGCCGAGAAGCAGTCCAAGGACGGCGTCATCGAGGTCGAGCCGATGGGCAACATGCCCGTCATCAAGGACCTCATCGTCGACATGGAGGAGGTGCACTGGAAGAAGATCCGGCGCGTCACCCCGTGGCTCATCGCCAAGCAGCCGGTGCCCGAGCGCGAGTACATCGTCCCGCGCGAGTCGATGGTCGACGTCACGCAGTCGATGGCGTGCATCCAGTGCGGCGCCTGCGTCTCGGACTGCCTGTCGATGGAGGTCGACCCCGAGTTCATCGGCCCGGCGGCGCTCGCCAAGGCGTACCGCTTCGTCGGCGACCCGCGCGACGACCAGCACTTCGAGCGCCTGCAGGACCTCGCCGAGGACCCGCACGGCATCTACGACTGCACCCACTGCTTTCAGTGCATCGACGCGTGCCCGAAGGGCGTCGCGCCGATGAGCCAGATCATGCGCCTGCGTCGCCATGCCGGCAACGACCACAAGATCTCCGACCGCAACAACGGAGAGCGCCACGAGCGCGCCTTCGTCTCGCTCGTCAAGCAGTACGGGCTGCTCAACGAGGCCGAGCTGCTGCCGCGCTCCTACGGCGGCGACACGCCGCTGGCGAAGTTCAAGCCGTCGGCGGCCGCCGAGCTGGCGAGCTCGCTGCCCGCGATCGCCAAGGCGCTGCTGCGCCGCAAGGTCACCCCCGCGGCCATCTTCAGGCCCCACAAGCTCGCGCGCACCGACCTCGACCAGGTCAAGCGGATCTACGACGAGGTCGAGGGCCGCGCGGAGCGCAACGAGTTCAACATCTACATCTCCGGACGCGACGAGGATCAGTGACACGATGAAGGTCGCCTACTGGCCCGGCTGCGTGTCGCGCGGCTTCACCCCCGAGCTGCACGGCTCGATGGCGCGGATCGCGCCGCTGCTGGACATCGAGCTCGTGGCGCTGGACCGTGCGTCGTGCTGCGGCGCCGGCGTCATCGCCGAGCACAGCCCCGAGCTCGCCGACACGCTCAACGCGCGCACCTTCGCGCTGGCCCAGCGCGCCGAGGGCGCGGCGATGATGATGAACATCTGCTCGACCTGCCAGGGCGCGCAGTCGGAGTGCCAGGAGCGCCTCGACGCCAGCGCCGAGTACCGCGCGCAGATCAACGCGACGCTCGCCGAGGAGGGCCTCACCTACGAGAAGGGCCTGACGAACAAGAACTTCCTCTGGCTGCTCGTCGAGGAGCTCGGTCTGGACACGCTGCGCGAGCGCGTGCGCCGGCCGCTCACCGACCTGCGCGTCGGCCCCTTCTACGGCTGCTACATCGTGCGCCCCGGCGACCGGCTCGGGATCGACGACGACCATCCGCGCGACTCGTACCTCGGGCAGGTCATCGAGGCGCTGGGCGGGACGGTCACCGACTACGCGGGATCGCACAAGTGCTGCGGCTTTCCGATCATCACGATGAACAAGGACGCGTCGCTCAAGCAGGCCGGGCGCCACCTCGGCGACGCGGTCGACGCCGGCGCGGACTGCCTCGTGACGCCGTGCCCGCTGTGTCACCTCAACCTCGACCTGCAGCAGCCGCTCGCCGAGCGCGTCGTCGGACGCAGCCTGGACATGCCGGTGCTGCACCTGCCCCAGCTCGTCGGCCTGGCGCTCGGGATCGCGCCCGACCAGCTGGGCATGCAGCGTCACGTCGTCAAGCCGACCTCGGTCATCGACTGGACGACCTCGGTCGTGGGCGAGATCGATGCGGCCGCCGCCGGCGGCTAGGCGCGGCGCCGCGAAGCGGATCGCCGACGCGGTCCGACGGCGGCTGGAGCCCGTCGAGCGCGCGGTCCGGGCGCCAGGGCTCGGGAGCCCCGCGCGGTCCGCGGACACGACCGCCGAGCAGGAGGCCGCGGTCGCCGCGGACGGCACCGGCGATCCTCGCGCAGGCGTTCGCGCCGCGGCCGACGGCGATCCGGTGGCGCGCATCGACGCCGCGCGCGCCCGCCTGCGCGCGACGATCGCTCCGCGCGACGACGACGCCGGCTGAGCACCCGCACCGCGAGAGGGCGCGGAGGCCCCCTCGCTGCGCGTGCCCGTGTGCCCCACCCGAACGTCCTACGGGTTTGGGACTGACAGCTGACTGCCCCCCGGCTGCTGACCGGCATGATGGCGCGCGGTGAACGCGCATTCTTCCCCCGCGCCGGGTGAACTTCGGGGGAGCGGCCTCACCCCTGCGCCGCGATCTGCCGATATGACGGCAGGATGGAGGCCAAACGCCCGATCACGGTGCTCATCGCGCGGTTCGAGGATCTCGCGGGCGCGGGACTGCGCAGCCTCATCGGCGCCGACCCCAGCCTGTGGATCGTCGGCTGCGACGTCGCGATCGACGAGCTCGACGGCGAGATCGCCCGCCTCGCGCCGCAGGTCGTCCTGCTGAACTTCGGCGCCCTGACCGGGCCCTCCCAGCTGCGTCGGATGACCGCCGAGCATCCCGCCAGCAAGCTCATCGTGCTCGCCAACCGCCCTTCGCCCAGCGACTGCGCGCAGCTCTTCGCGGTCGGCGTGACGGCCTGCCTGGGCAAGAACGTCGAGGCACGCGACGTGCTCAATGCCGTCCATCTCGCGTCACGCGGGCTGCACGTGCTGCCGCATGGCGTGCCGGCGGGCACCCGACCGCTCGTCCCCGACGCCCTGACGCCGCGCGAGGCCGACGTCCTCGATCAGCTGCGTCTCGGCCGCTCCAACGGCGAGATCGCGGCCACGCTCTCGGTCAGCGTCGAGACGATCCGAACGCACGCCCGCAGCGTGTTTCGCAAGCTCGGGGTGAAGGGACGCCGCGAGCTGAGCGGCGCGCCGCCGGCGGCGCGGT
Source organism: uncultured Solirubrobacteraceae bacterium (assembly GCA_963722455.1). Classification (GTDB taxonomy): domain Bacteria; phylum Actinomycetota; class Thermoleophilia; order Solirubrobacterales; family Solirubrobacteraceae; genus CADCVQ01. The sequence goes on along the minus strand of CAVRMD010000001.1, from coordinate 30,344 downwards.
AGCCGCCGGGCGTCGGCCGGCGCCGTCGACGGCGCGCGACCCGCCGGGCCTCATGCGAGGCCCCGGCGGGTCGGGCGCGGCGGACGTTCGTTCGACGTTCAGCCGAGCGTTGCGCAGACCGACGCCAGCGGGACGTTCTGGGCCTGCACCGTGGGCGCCGAGACCTCCTTGGACTTCGTCTCGTGGCTGCCCGGAACGATGTTGCCGTTCTGGTCGGTGCGGTCATAGGACACGGTGACGACGAGCGTTCCCTGAGCTCCCGGACTCGTCAGAACAACTGCGACGTTCACGTTGGCGGTACACCCCGCGGCACTGCCTGTCGCCACGCCCGGAGGTGTGACACCCTCCTCCGTGAGGACGACCGTGACCCGGAGGTTGGCGACCCCCTGCAGCGGAACGCACACGGTGACCACGCAGACCGTGGCACCACCGAGCTTCTGCGTGATCGTCTGATCGACGAGCGTCGTGTCCGCGAGCGCGGGCGCCTGCATCAACAGCGCGCTTGCGATGGTTGCCACGGCGATCATCGCCAGGCGCGAGACCTTCGTACGGCCCATTGTTACCTCCTGATAGTGGACTCACCGGCCCGCGGCGCTGTCACGGCCGTATGTGAACGGCGCGTTACCGACCCCTCAAAACCGATGCGTGTAGGCGTGAATCCGGTTCACCGCTCTCTGGAGCACCGGCACGTACAACCTATGACTGCAGCCGCGCCACAGTGTCGACGACAACGTTCACGTGACAGACTTGCGCCGGGAACCAGCGCGAAACCGGCAAGTCCCGGCGTGAGGGAGGCGAGGCGACCAGCCCGCCGCCGGTGCAGGTCACCCGCGCCTGGTCTGCGAGAGCGCCAGCGCCTCGGCCGTGCGGGCGATCAGCGCGTAGGGCTGCTGCGTCAGCTCGCGCCACGTCGTGCGCAGCACCATGTAGCGACCGCGCTGCAGGGCGGCCGTGCGTCGCCGGTCGCGCTCGAACGCCGCGCCGGTCGCGTGAAAGGCGTACGAGTCGAACTCGAGGACGAGACGGTCGTTGCGCCACAGGACGTCGACCTCGAAGCCCTCGGCGACGGCGTTGAGCTCGGGCCGCGGAAGCTGGGCCGCGCGCAGCAGGCCCAGCAGCCGGCGCTCGGCCCACGAGCGGGTGAACGCCGGCTGCGCATGCACCGCTCGGAGCGCACGAACGCCCGCCCGCGGGCCTGCCCGCTCGATCGTGCGCGCGATGTCCCGCTGCGTGACGAGCCGCCTGACCTGCGCCTGCTCGACGGCGTCGGCGAGCGCTCGCTGCGACAGCTGCGGCGCGAGCTCCAGCAGCGCCCGCGCCGGCGACGTGACGGGCAGGCCGGCCACGACGCGGCGCTCGGATGGATCGACCGAGCTCTCGTGCGTCCGCAGGCCGCGCACCCGCACCCGGCGGGCCTCGGTGGTGACGTCCAGCGCGCCGCCCGGGCGCGGGCGAAACCCCTGCAACGCGGCCGACGTGTCGTGGCTCAGCAGCGCGTCGTCGCCGGCTGCAAGCACCGCGGCGCTCGCCCGCGCCAGCAGCGACGGCACCCCCGATCCCCACAGGTAGACCCCGCGGTGCACCCGGTGCAGAAGACCGCGGCGCACGCGGTGCTCGATCCCCCCGCGGCCCATCCCGAGCTCGCGCAGCTGCGCGGCGGTCACGACGCCGTGCTGCCGGCCCGCGACGCGGCTGGTCAGCCGATCCACATGAACAACCGACGGATCGACGCCTTCCCCGGCGATCTGCGCCACAACCGCATGACAGACGTGCAGTTGTGAGGACTCGATGGGCCGTCGAGCGCCGGCCGGCAGTTGTTCATGAGCGCCCACGAGCCCAGTATCGCCACGGGATCGCGCGGACCCACCGTCCGCGCGTGCATTGGCACGCGCTCGTGACCGCGTCGAGACGAACCGTGACGCCGGGCGGCCGAAGCGGGGCCCGGCGCGCCCGGAGCCGTGCTACGCGGCGGAGGCGCCCGTGCCGACGAGCCCGCGCGCGAGCAGCGCCTCGGCGAGCTGCACGGTGTTCAGCGCGGCGCCCTTGAGCAGGTTGTCGCCGACGACGAAGAAGTTCAGCGCGCGAGGATCGGCGAGGTCGCGGCGCACCCGGCCGACGGCGACCTCGTCGCGGCCGGCGTAGTCCAGCGGCGTCGGCAGGTCGTCGAGCACGAGGTTGGGGAACGCCGCGAGGACCGCGAGGGCGCGGTCGAGATCGACCTCGCGCGCGAACGTCGCGCGGACGGCGACGCCGTGGCCGACCATGACGGGGACGCGAACGCACAGCGGCGAGACGGCGAGGTCGGGGATGGCGAGGATCTTGCGCGACTCGTCGCGCAGCTTGCGCTCCTCGTCGGTGTGGCCGTCGTCGCCGAGCGTCCCCAGCAGCGGGACGACGTTGAAGGCGAGCGTCGCGGCGTGGACGGCGTGCGCCACCTTGGCCGAGGCCGCGGCGCCGTCCTCGCAGAGCTGCGCGACGTCGCCCGCCAGCGGCGCGATCTGGGCCGCCAGCTCGTCGATCCCCGACTGCCCGGCGCCGCCGGCCGCCTGGTAGCTCGTGGCGACCATCGACACGAGCGAGAACTCGTCGTGCAGCGCCTTGAGCGGCAGCATCGCGACCATCGTCGTGCAGTTCGGGTTGGCGACGATCCCGCGGTGGCCGTCGAGCGCCTCGGGGTTGACCTCGGACACGACGAGCGGCACGTCGTCGACCATCCGGAAGGCGCTGGAGTTGTCGACGACGACCGCGCCGCCGTCGACGAAGCGCTGCGCCCAGGCGCGCGAGCGCGCGGCGCCCGCGGAGAACAGCGCGACGTCGAAGCCCTGGACCGTCTCGTCGCCAAGCGCCGCGACGACGAGCCCGCCCTCGAGCTCGCGCCCGACCGAGCGCTCGGAGGCGAACGGCACGATCTCCGAGGCCGGGAAGCCGCGCTCGCGCAGGAGGCGCAGCATGACGGTGCCGACCGCCCCGGTCGCGCCGACGACGGCGACGCGCAGCTCGCTCACGACCGCCCGCACGGGCTCGGCGAAGGCAGCGCCATCGTCAGACGAACTCCCCGAACGGGCGCTCGGGACGGATCGTGTCGCGGCCCGACAGCTCGAACGCGGCGTGCAGCGCGCGGACCGCGCCCGGCACCGCGTCGCCGGCGATGACGCACGAGATCTTGATCGGCGAGGTCGAGATCATCTCGATGTTCACGCCCTCCTCGCCGAGCGTCGTGAAGACCTTCGCCGCGACGCCGGGATGGGACTTCATGCCCGCACCGATGACCGAGACCTTGCCCATCGCCTCGTCGGTCTGGATCTCCAGGCGCAACTCGGCCGACAGCGGCGCCAGCGCGCTGCGCGCGTCGGCGAGGTCCGAGCGCGGCACGGTGAAGGACATGTCCGCGTGGGCCCCGTCGCTGATCGGCTCGTTCTGGATGATCATGTCGATGTTGACGTTCGCCACGGCCAGCGCGGTGGCGATCCGCCCGGCGATGCCGGGGCTGTCGGGGACGCCCTTCAGCGTGACCCGGGCCTCCTCGGTCGAATGCGTGACGGCGGTGATGAGCGGCTGTTCCACGGTCTCCTCCTCTCCGACGACCACCGTACCGGGCTCGTCGCTGAAGCTCGATCGGCAGTGGATCCTCACCCCGTGGTTGCGGGCGTACTCGACGGAGCGCAGCTGCAGGACGCCGGCGCCGGAGGCCGACATCTCGAGCATCTCCTCGAAGGACACGATCGGCAGCTTGCGCGCGTCCGCGACGATCCGCGGGTCGGCGCTGTACACGCCGGCGACGTCGGTGTAGATCTCGCAGATGTCGGCGCCGATCGCGGCGGCGAGCGCGACGGCGGTCGTGTCCGATCCGCCGCGGCCGAGCGTCGTGACGTCCTTCGCGGTCGACACGCCCTGGAAGCCCGCGACGAGCACGATGGCGTCCTCGTCGAGACCCTGACGGATCCGATCGGCGCGCACGTCTAGGATGCGCGCCTTCGTGTGCGACGTGTCTGTCACGATCCCCGCCTGTGAACCGGTCAGGGAGATCGCTCGGTGCCCAAGGTCGTTGATCGCCATCGCGCACAGCGCGCAGGACTGGCGCTCGCCGGTGGACAGCAGCATGTCCATCTCGCGCGGGTCGGGGTTCGGCGAGATCTCCTGCGCCTCGGCGATGAGGAAGTCCGTCGTCTTGCCGCGCGCGCTCAGCACGGCGACGACGCGGTTGCCGGCCTCGCGCTTGGCGACGATGCGGGCAGCCGCGCGCTTGAGGCGCTCCGCGTCGGCCACCGAGGTTCCACCGAATTTCATGACGACCGTGCCGGACATGGGCCGTTCGGAGGCTAGCGCGTGAGTTCGATCCCGCCCCAGGCCCGCATCGCCGCGATCGTGGCCGCCGTCGTGCTCGTGCTCGGCGGCGCGATCTACGTCCTGTTGTTGCGCGGCGGGGACGATCCGGTCACCGAGGCGGGCTCGCGATTTGGCAGCGAGGACGCCGGCGGCGGCGGCGGGACGCTGCTGGACACGCTCGCGCCGGTCCTCACGGCGCGCGCCCAGTCCGTGCGCACCGGCTCGGACCCCGCGCCGCCCACCGCCGCCGAGATCAGCCGCTCTCCGGGCGACCCCGTCGCGGGCCTGCTCGTCGTCGGCTTCCGGGGCAAGCTGCGCGACACGGCGTTCTTCACGCGTCTCGCGGCACGACCCTACGGCGGGGTCCTGCTGACCGACGCCAACTACGACCAGCCACAGCAGCTCTCGGGGCTCACGGCGAAGATCCAGGAGGTCGCGGCCGACGCCGGCCACCCCGCCCCGATCGTGGCCGCACGGCAGGAGGGCGGCGAGTTCAGCGCGTTTCCCAACCTCGAGCCGCTCGGCCAGGTCGACGTCGGCGAGGGCCCCACCGCGCAGATCGCCGCCAGCGCGAAGCGCGCCGCCGAGCAGCTCAAGGCGCTCGGCGTCGGCATGAACCTGGCGCCGAACGCCGACATCGCGGTCGCCGGCGGCCCCGGGCAGGGCCGCGCCTTCGCCGACTCGGCCCCGAAGGTGTCCAGCGCCGTCAAGGCGTCGGTCGCGGCCTACAACGAGGCCGGCGTCGCGGCCGCGGTCGGCCCCTTCCCCGGCGACGGCGCGGCGTCGCAGGACCCGAACGTCGGGCCCGCACCGGTCGGCCTCAGCCTCGATGCCCTGCGCAAGGGGCACATGACCCCGTTCGCGGCGATCGCCGACGGCCCCGGCGCGGCGCCGGCGATCCAGATGTCCAACGCCATCTACGTCGCCTACGACGGCGTGACGCCCGCGACGCTGCTCCCGGCGGCCATCTCGGAGCTGCGCGAGCGCCTGGGCTTCGAGGGCACGATCATCTCCGCCGACCTCGTCGCCACGACCGCGACGGCCGGCGGCACCGTCGGCGCCGCCGCCGTCGAGGCGCTCCGCGCGGGCGTCGACATGCTCGTCGTCCCGGGCGGCCGCGCGCAGCAGGACGAGGCCTACCGCGACGTCGTCGCCGCGGTGCGCAGCGGCAGGATCCCGGCCGCGCGGATCGTCGAGGCGCTCACGCGGATCGCCCGGCTGCGCGCGGCGACGCGCGAGGCGCGCGAGCCCGTCAAGGCCGAGTAGGTAGAGGGGCCCTACAGCCTCCGGCGGCCGGCGAAGGCCTTGCCGAGCGTGACCTCGTCGGCGTACTCGAGGTCGCCGCCGACCGGCAGCCCGCTGGCCAGCCGCGTCACGACGACGTCGGGCGCCTGCTCGCGCAGCACGCCGGCGATGTGCAGCGCCGTCGCCTCGCCGGTCGTCGTCGGGTTCGTGGCGAGCACGACCTCGCGGATCGCATCCGCCGCGCCGGTCACCCGCGCGAACAGCTCGGCGATCTTCAGGTCGCTCGGGTCGACCCCGTCGATCGGCGACAGCGCCCCGCCGAGCACGTGGTAGCGCCCGCCGTACTCGTGCGTGCGCTCGACCGACATGACGTCGGGCGCCTCCTCGACGACGCAGATCACGCTCGCGTCGCGGCGATCGTCCTGGCAGATGCGACAGCGCGGCCCCTCCGCGAGGTTGAAGCAGACCTCGCAGAGGCCGATGCGCTCCTTGACCTCGCGGACGGCCTCGGCGAGCGCGGCGGCGTCCTCCTCGGACGCGCGCAGGATGTGGAAGGCCAACCGCTGCGCCGTCCGGTGGCCGATCCCGGGCAGCTTGCCCAGCTCGGTGATCAGGCGCTGGATCGGCGGGGCGTACAAGCGCGCCCCGAGCTACAGGCCGAGGCCCGGCGGCAGGCCGAGCCCACCGAGGTCCATGCCCCCGGTCGCGCCGCCCATCTTGCGGGCGGCGAGCTCCTGCGCCGAGCGAATCGCCTCGTTGACGGCGGCCATGACCATGTCCTGCAGCAGCTCGGGATCCTCCGGATCGATCGCGTCCGGATCGATCGTGATGTCCTTGACGGCGAGGTCGCCGGTGATCGTCACGGTGACCATCCCGCCGCCGGCCGACGCCGAGACGGACTCGTTGGCCAGCTCCTCCTGGGCCTTCATCATGTCCGCCTGCATCTTCTGGACCTGCTTGAGCATCTGGTTCATGTTCGGCTGGGGCATCAGGGGGCCTCGCTCTCGGGGTCGATCTCCTCGGCGTCGAACTCTGCCACGAAGCGCTGGACCCACTCCTGCTCGGTCGGCGCGGCGGCCTGCGGCTCGGCGCCGGCCGGCTCGCCCAGGACGTAGGCGACCTGCGCCCTGACGCCCGTGACGGAGCCGATCGCGCCCGCGACGCAGGCGCGGTACTCCTCGTCGTCGGCCTTGCGCAGCAGGTAGCCGGCGTCGTGGGCGAAGGCGACGGTGACGCGCGCGCCCTCGACGGCGATCGGCGTCGTCTCGACGAGCAGGGCGGCGCAGAGCGCGTTGGAGGTCCTCACGGTGTCCAGCACGGCGGGCCAGACGGTGCGCAGGCTCTCGAGGTCGAGCGCCGCCGGGGCGGCGACGGCGACGGTGCCCGCCGGCCGCTGCGGCGCGCCGTCCGGCGGCGCGGGCCGGGGGGCCGGCGGGGCCGGGGCGCCGCGCTGCTCGGACGGGGCCGGCGGGGGCGCCGGCGCGCCGCGCTGCCCGGACGGCGCCGGCGGCGGGCTGCTCGGCGCCACCGCCGCCCCCGGGGCCGGCGCGGGCGGCTCGGGGGCCCCCGGCCGATCGCTGGACGGCGCGGCAGGCGGCGGCGGAGTGGACGGCGGCGGCCCGCCGGCGGGGCGGGCGGCCCGGCACTCGCCGGCGGCCGAGCGCTCGGCGGCGGCACGGGCGACTCGCCGCGCAGCGCCGCCTCGAGGCGCTCGATGCGCTGCAGGAGGGCCTGCCGCGACGGATCGACGGCGGGCGCGGCGGCCTTGACGAGCGCGAGCTCGAGCTGCGTGCGCGCGTCCGAGCCGTTGCGCGTCGCCTCGAGCGCCGCGGCGAGCAGGTCGAGCAGCCGGGTGACCGCGCCGGCGCCGAGCCGGCCGGCCTGCTCCTCCAGGCGGGCGTCGCGATCGGGCGTGATCCGCAGCTCCGGCGGCACGTCGCCGAGCGTCTGGACGATCATGAGGTCGCGGGCGTGCGCCTCCAGATCGCGGACGAAGCCCAGCGCGTCGCCGCCGGACTGCGTCAGGCGCGCGGCGCCCAGCAGCGCCGCGCGCGCGTCGGCGGCGGCGATCGCGTCGAGCGCGTCGAAGAGCAGGTCGGCGTCGGCGACGCCGAGGACGGCGAGCACGTCGTCGGTCGCGATCTCCGTGCCGGCGTACGTGACGAGCTGCTCGAGCGTGCCGAGCGCGTCGCGAAACGAGCCGGTCGCGTGGCGCGCGAGCAGCGCGACCGCGTCGGGCGAGATCGCGATCCGCTCGGCCTCCGCGACGCGCCTGACGACGGCGGCGAGCTGCTCGACGGTCGGGCGGGCGAAGTCGAAGCGATGGCAGCGGTCCACGACGGTCGGCAGCACCTTGCCCGCCTCGGTCGTCGCGAGCACGAAGACGGTGTTCGGCGGCGGCTCCTCGAGCGTCTTGAGAAACGCGTTCCACGCCTGCGTGGAGAGCATGTGCGCCTCGTCGAGGATGTAGACCTTGTGGCGCCCGGAGACCGGCGCGTACACGACGCTCTCGCGCAGGTCGCGGATGTCGTCGACGGAGTTGTTGGACGCCGCGTCCATCTCGATGACGTCCAGCGAGCTCGCCGACGCGATCGACACGCACGAGTCGCAGCGCCCGCAGGGCTCGGTCGTCGGACCGTGCTCGCAGTTCAGGCAGGCGGCGAGGATCTTCGCCATCGACGTCTTGCCCGTTCCCCGCGAGCCGACGAACAGATAGGCGTGGTGCACCTTGCCGTGGGTGACCGCGTTGCGCAGCGTGCGAACGACGTGCTCCTGGCCCACCACGTCGGAGAACGTCCTGGGGCGGTGGCGGCGGTAGAGCGACGGGGCGTCGGACACGGGACTTCGAGGATAGCTTCGCCGCCGGGCGGCGATACGGTCTGCGCCCGATGGCTCGCCTTCGCTTCGCGGCCGGTCTCCTCGTCGGCGCCGCCGCGCTGCGGCTGCTGGCCGGACCGGGGCTCGTCAACTACGACACGCTCTACACGCTCGTCTGGGGGCGCCAGCTGGCGCACGGGGTCGTCCCCGACCTCACCGTGACGATCGCGCCGACGCCGCACCCGCTCGCCAACCTCGGCGCGGTGGCGCTCTCGCCGCTGAGCTCCTGGCGGGTCGACGGGCTCGCCGGGGAGCCGGCGGCGATCGCCGTCATCGCCGTCGCGTACCTCTCGCTGGCGCTGCTGGGCTGGGTCGTCTTCGCGCTCGGGCGCGCCTGGTTCAACGCGGCCGCCGGCGTGCTCGCGGCGGCGATCGTCCTCACCCGGGTGCCGGTGCTCGACTTCGGCGCGCGCGCGTACGTCGACATCCCGTTCCTCGTGCTCGTGCTCGGCGCGCTGCTCGTCGAGACCCGCCGCCCGCGCGCCGGCTGGCCCGTGCTCGGCCTGCTCGCCGCCGCCGGACTGCTGCGTCCCGAGGCCTGGCTGTTCAGCTTCGCCTACGTGGCCTGGCTGCTGTGGCCGGGGTTGCGGGCCGCCGCCGGCGGACGCGCCGCCGCGCAGCGCCCGGCGGCGTGGCGCGACGCGGCGCCGCTCGTCGCGCTCGCGGCGTCCGCGCCGCTGGCCTGGGCGCTGCACGACCTCCTGCTGACCGGCAGCGCCCTGCACTCGCTGACCGGCACGCGCGACAACACCGCGCTGCTCGGGCGCACCACCGGCGTGCAGAACATCCCGCTCGGCCTCCCGCGCCGGCTCGGGGAGATCCTGCGCGAGCCGGTCCTCCTGGCGGCCGCGGGCGGCGGTCTGCTGTCGCTCGCCTGGCGCCGCGACCGGCGCGTGCGCCTCGGCGCCGCCGCCGGCGTGCTGTCCGTCGCGGCGTTCTGCGTGCTCGCCGCGGCCGGCCTGGCGATCATCACCCGCTACCTGCTGCTCCCCGCGACGCTGCTGGCGATCTTCGCCGGCGCCGGCGTCTTCGGCTGGCTGGACCTGCTGCGCGGCCGGGAGCGAACGTGGTGGGCGCGCTTCGCGCTCGTCGCGCTCGTCGCGCTGCTCGCCTTCGCGCCCGGCCAGGCGCGGCGGATCGACCGCCTCGGCACCGCGCTCGCGACCCAGGAGGCGATCCAGGGCCGGCTCGGCGACGTCGTGCGCGGCGGGCGGCCGGCGGCGCCGGTCGCCGTCCCCAACCGGCGTCCGATCCCGCTGCTCGCGCTCTGGCTGGAGCTCGACCCGGGCGGGCTCGTCGACGCGCAGGAGGACGGGCTGCCGCCGAGCGGCAGCTACCTCGTCCCCGCGACGGCGAAGGTCGCGCGCGACTACATCCTGGACCGCCGCGACCGCGACCGTCGCATCGCGCCGCCCCCGCCGGGCTGGTCGCTGCGCGCGCGCAACGCCGGCTGGCGCCTGTACGTCGGTTCGTGAGCCGGGGGCCCGCGGGGTGGACGGCTCGCCGGTCCGCGGTGGTCCGCGGTCAAGCCCGCCGGCACAGGCTGCCGACGAGCGTCGGAGACCATGGCGCCGGCCCGGATCATCGTCGTCCTGCTCGCCGCCCTCGTCGGGCTCGGGCATGGCGTCCTGCCGGCGGCCGCGCAGGCACGCGAGGGCGGATCGCAGGCGCGGATCATCGGCGGCACCGCGCCGTCGCGGGCGTGGCCGGCCCAGACCGCGCTCGAGGTCACGATCGGCTCGGGCGCGTACGTCTGCGGCGGCACGCTCGTCAGCGCGCGCTGGGTGCTGACCGCGGGGCACTGCGCCAGCGACGACACGGGCGCGGTCGCGGCGCCGTCGGCCTACGCGCTGCGCGTCGGCAGCCTGCGGCGCACGAGCGGCGGGCACGCCAGCGGCGTCGACCGCGTCGTGCGCCACCCGCAGTACGACGGCAGCGGAGCGCCGCGCTCGGACCTCGCGCTGCTGCATCTCGCGCGCGCAGCGCCGCAGGAGCCGCTGGCGATGATCGGGACCAGCGCAGCCGAGCGCGCGCTGTGGAGCCCCGGCGCAGCGGCGACGATCGTCGGCTGGGGCGTGACGGAGAGCGGCGCCCTGTCGTCCACGCTGCTCGAGGCCGGCGTGCCGCTCGTCGGCGACGGCGCCTGCGCGAGCGCCTGGGGATCGAGCTTCGGCGCGTCCACGATGCTCTGCGCCGGCGGCGGGGCGACCGACACCTGCGGCGGCGACTCGGGCGGCCCGCTCATGGTGCAGCGAGACGGGGAGTTCCGGCTCGTCGGCGTCACGTCGTGGGGCGCGAGCCCGTGCGCGCGGGCGGGGGTTCCCGGCGTGTACGCGCGAGTCGGCGAGCCCGCGCTCGGAGGCTGGCTGCGCTCGACCGTCCCGACCGTCTCGCTGGCCGTGACGTCGCTCGCCCCGACGGCTGGCCTGCCGGTCTTGCTGAGCGCCGCCGTCGGGCCGGCGCCGGGCAGCCCGACGCTGTCGTGGGACACCGACGACGACGGCGCGTTCGACGACGGGCCGGGCGCTTCGGTGACCGCCGTGTTCGACGCGGCCGGCGAGCACGCGGTGCGCGTCCAGGCGGTCTACCCCGACGGCGACCGCGCCGTCGCGCGCGCGGTCGTCGGCGTCGCGCCCGCGCCGGCGATCCCGCCGCCGCCCGTCCCGCCGCCGCCGCCGGCCGCCCGTCCCGCCGCCCGCGCCGGTCCCACCGCCGCCGCCCGCGCCGGTCCCACCGCCCGCGCCCGTCCCGCCGCCCGCGCCCGTCCCGCCGCCGCCCGCGCCGATCCCGCCGCCGCCGCCCGCGCCGGTCCCGCCGCCCGCGCCGGTCCCGCCGCCGCCGCCGGCGCCCGTCGCGCCGCCCGCGCCCGTCCCACCGCCGCCGCCCGTCCCACCGCCCGCGCCCGCGCCCGTCCCACCGCCGCCGCCGCCGGCGCCCGTCGCGCCGGCGCCGCAGCCGCCGGCGCTCCCGGTCCCCGGCCTTCCGGCACCGTCGCCCGCCCCCGCGCCCGTGCCGCAGCCCGCGCCCCCGGCCCACGTCGCCCCTGCGCCGGCGTTCCTCGGCGCCGCCAGGGCGCCGACGTCGATCGCCCTGCGCACGCTGCGCTCACGCGGGCTGCGCGCCCGCCTGTCCTGCTCGCGCGCGTGCTCGGTCAGCGCCAGCCTCAACATCGGCCCGCGGACGGCGCGCCGCCTGCGCCTCGGCGACGGCCGGCGCTCGGTGACGATCGGGCGCGCCAGGCGGCGCCTGACGTCGGCGGGCCGGCGAACGCTCACGATCGTGCTGACGCGGCGCGCGCGGCGCGCGCTCGGCAGGCGGCACCGCACGACCGCCCAGCTCACGACGCTCGTCACGGCGCGCGGCGCGCGGATCCGCCGCACGCAGCGCGTCACCGTCCGGCGCTGAGCCGCGCGGCGACCCAGCGAGGAAGTGGACCGTGCACCCTCCTCCGAGGCACCGTCTCCGGGCGCTTGCGCGTGTCATGGCTCCGGCCGGGCACTCCCGTTGCGCGTGGCGGACACCGCTTAAGGCTGCTTCCTTCCGGACCTGACCTGATTCACGGGCCGACACCGCACGGGACCCGGGCCATCAGCACCACGGCATGCGGGCTGACCCCGAAGGCCGCGCCCCTCGAGAGGGGATTCGGCCTCGCTATAGCGGATTACGAGCGACAGGGCACCGCTGACTCCCCGCCTAGCACGGTCCGCCTTGGAGTCTACTCGCGTAGGGTGGCCGCTCGTGAGGCAACGAACCATTCTCTGGAGCCTGACCGCCTTCTTCGGCGCGTCGGTCATCTTCCAGGCGATCAAGTCGCTGACGAAGGACAGCCCGACGGGCGTCTCGGTCGGGATCCAGCTCGTCGCGCTCGCCCTCATGGTGGTCGTGATCGTGCTGTTCGTGCGCAAGAAGAAATAGCCGAGGGGTTGACAGCGCATGTGAGTGAGTGCATACTCACCGCGTCATGCCAGCCCCTCGCACCCTGTCGACGGCCGACGAGCGCCGCGAGGAGATCCTCGTGGCGGCCTCGCGCGTCTTCGCCGCCCGCGGCCTGCACGGCACGCCGACGATCGCGATCGCCAAGGCGGCCGGGATCTCGCAGGCCTACCTCTTTCGCCTGTTCCCGACGAAGTCCGAGCTGTTCATCGCGCTCGTGCAGCGCTGCAACGAGCGCATCTACGCGACGTTCGCCGCCGCCGCCGTGACCGCACGCGCGGCCGGCGAGCCGGTCATGAAGGCGATGGGTCACGCGTACCTCGGGCTGCTGGAAGACCGCGACCTGCTGCTCAACCAGCTGCACGCGCATGCCGCCTGCGACGACCCCGAGATCTGCGCCGTGATGCGCGACGGCTTCGCCCGCCTCTTCGCGCTCGTCGAGCGCGAGAGCGGCGCCGGCACGCTGGAGGTGCGGCGCTTCTTCGCCCACGGGATGCTGCTCAACACGCTCGCCGCGATGCGCGCGCAGGACGTCGGCGAGCGCTGGGCCGAGGCCCTGCTCTCGCTCGACGACGACACCGCATGAGAACCGACCGGGCTTTTCTTGGCCCGCGGTATGAGTGACTGATCACACAATCAGGGAAGGAGACTGCCCATGACCGCTCCCGACACACCCGCCCCGCGCCCCGCCTGGACGCTCGCGATCGTCTCGATCGCCCTGTTCATGACGACGCTCGACAACCTCGTCGTCGGCGTCGCCCTGCCCTCGATCCGCATCGACCTCGGTGGATCGCTCGAGGCGCTCGAGTGGACCGTCAACGCCTACACGCTGACGTTCGCCGTCCTGCTCATCACCGGCGCGGCGCTCGGCGACCGCTTCGGCCGCAAGCGCATGTTCACGATCGGGCTCGGCGTCTTCACCGTGGCGAGCGCGCTCGCCGCGCTCGCACCGAGCATCGACGCGCTCGTCGCCGCCCGCGCGCTGCAGGGCCTCGGCGCGGCGATGGTGCTGCCGCTCACCCTCACGCTGCTGTCCGAGGCGTTCCCCGCCGAGCGGCGCGGGATGGCGCTCGGGATCTGGGCCGGCGTCAGCGGCCTCGGCATCGCGCTCGGCCCGTTCGTCGGCGGGGCGATCGTCGAGGGCATCGCCTGGCACTGGATCTTCTGGCTCAACGTCCCGATCGGGCTCGTGCTCATGCCGCTCGCCGCGCAGCGCCTGACCGAGTCGCGCGGGCCGGCGAGCCGCCTCGACCTGCCCGGCGTGGTCCTGGCGGCTTCCGGGCTGTTCGGCGTGACGTTCGGGATCGTGCGGGCCACCTCGCTGGGCTGGACGTCGGCGACCGTGCTGACGTCGATCGGCGGCGGCGCCGCCCTCGTCGCCGCCTTCGTGTGGTGGGAGCGCCGCGCCCCCTCGCCGATGCTGCCCCTGCGCTTCTTTCGCTCCCGCGGCTTCGCGGCGTCCAACGGGGTCTCGTTCGCGATGTTCTTCGGCGTCTTCGGATCGATCTTCCTGCTGTCGCAGTTCTTTCAGACCGCGCAGGGCTACTCGCCGTTCGAGGCCGGGCTGCGCACGCTGCCCTGGACCGGCATGCCGATGATCGTCGCGCCGATCGCCGGCCTGCTGAGTGACCGCATCGGCTCGCGGCCGCTGATGGCCCTCGGGCTGGCGCTGCAGGCGCTCGCGCTCGGCTGGCTGTCGGTCATCGCCTCCCCCGAGGTCCCGTTCGCGAGCCTCGTCGCGCCGTTCGTCATCGGCGGCACCGGCATGGCGCTCGTCTTCGCCCCCTCGGCGAACGCGGTCCTGCGCGCCGTCCGGCCCGAGGAGGCCGGCCAGGCGTCCGGCGCGACGAACGCGATCCGCGAGCTGGGAGGCGTCATGGGCGTCGCGGTGCTGGCGACCGTGTTCAGCGCCCACGGCTCCTACGCGTCGCCGCAGGCGTTCAGCGACGGCGTCGTGGCGGCGCTGCCGGTCGGCGCGGCCGTGCTCGCCGCCGGCGCGATCGTCGCGCTCTTCGTGCCGGGCCTGAAGGCGCGCAGGGCGGCCTCGCCGGCCGTCCTCGCGTCGCCGGCGGTCGCGCTCAGCGAGACAGGCGGACGATGACCGTCGACGTGCCCTCGCGCGTGCGCCGCATCCGGCTGACGTAGGCGCCGTCGGGCGCGAGCGCCGTGCTCCACAGCGTCGTGGTGACGCCCTCCGGCGGGCGGCTCGGGAAGCTCGGAGCGCGCCCGCCGGGGTAGCCGGCGGCGTGGCGATGGCGGCCGGGCTCGCGGCCGAGGTCGCGGCGGATCGTCGGCTTGGCGGTCAGCAGGCTGCTGTCGCGGCCGCCGCGGCGGGCGCGGCGCGGGCCGATGAGCACCTGCTGGCGCTCGGCGGTGGAGCGCACCCAGAGCAGCGAGTTGCCGTGCTCGGAGGGGTTGAGCAGCTGGGCGCCCTTCGTCGCCTTGCGCAGCGATGTGCGCCGCCGGGAGGGCAGGTAGATCTCCTCGATGCGGCTGCTGCGCCGCGTGGCGACGTGATAGACGACGCGGTCGCCCGACACCGACGGGCGGCCGAGGCGCGCCGGCGCGGTCGCGCGGCGCAGGTCGACCGCCGGCTGGCCGGAGGCCCGCAGATCGACGGCGCGCAGCACCTCGCCGCCGGCCTCGCGGGCCCGCCAGACGAGCCAGTTCGCCGAGAGCGCCGGTTCGTCGGCTCCGGGCGCGGCGATCCGCAGGCGCTCGGCGAGCGTGGCCCGGTCGGCGACGACGAGCGTGTCGCCCTCGCGCCAGACGATCCCGTCGGGCGACAGCGCCGGATCGGTCCCCGGCAGCGCCGTCAGCGCGCCGCCCGCCCGGGCGAGCACGCCCGGTCCGCCGCCGGGCCGCTGCCAGGCGACCTCGCCGGCGACGGCGCTCGGATCGGTTCCGTCGTCGGTGATGACGGTCCCCGCGGCCGCGCTGGCGGGCGCGCCGCCGAGCGCGAGCGCGAGCCCCGCCGCGCTCAGCGCGACCGCGCCGGCGCCGCGGATCGCCCGCAGCACGGCGGGGCGCTCCTCCATCGCGGCGGCGAGGTCGATCCCGCGCTCGGTCTCTTGCAGCGGCGCGAGCAGGACCACCGGCACGATCCGCCCGGCGGCGAAGGCGACGCCGACCGCGAGCCCGATCGCCGGCTCGCCGAGCGCCAGGCACGCGGCCGCGAGCCCGTACACGGCGAACGAGAGCACGAACGTCGTGAACCCGAGGCCGAGCAGCACGCCGTAGAGGCCGGCGGCGAGCGGGACGGGGAGGACGCGGCGCCAGGCCTCGGGCACCTGGCGGCGCACCTGCGGCACGATCCGCCGCCCCGCCGCGTCGCCCGCGGCGGCGGCGAGCAGCAGCGCGCACGCGATCGCGACGAGCACGCCGCGGCCGGTGCCCAGCGCCTCGCCGAGCAGCGCGAGACCGCCGAACGTCGCGACGCCGCCGGCGAGCGCGCCGACCGCGAACGTCAGGCAGGCGACGACCGTGACCCGCATCCGCTGCGCGTAGCCCTGCGGCGCGAGCGTGTCGACCATCGAGAAGCCGCACGGCGACCAGGCGCCCGCGAGGCCGGCGATGAACGCCGCGGCGGCAAGCGCGCTCAGCACGGGACCCTCGTCTGCAGGTACATGACGCAGAACACGCGGCGCTTGCCGTAGCAGTAGCCGCGCAGGGCGCGGTCTCCGTTGATGCGCCGCGACGAGGTCGTGCAGCAGTCCACGAGCTTGCGCACATGGCCGTCGCAGCAGCGATACCAGGAGCCGTCCGTGCGCACGGTGATCCGGAAGCGCTTGCCGGCCGCGGTGCAGACGCGGGTGCGGGTCGCCGGCGGCTGGCGGCGGCCGTCGGGATCGAGCAGCGGCGCGCCGTCGTCGTCCAGCGGCGCGCCGTTGGAGTCGATCCGCCGCCCGAGGTCGTCGACCGGCTTGCCGTCGCGCGCGCGCAGCGCGTAGCCGCGACGGTCGATGCGCGGCAGCCCGGTCGGGTGCGGGCAGCCGTCGGTCGTGTAGACGTGGCCGCAGAAGTGAAACGCGTCGGCCTCGCCGGGGGCGACGAGCGAGCCGACGGTCCGCCCGGCCGTCAGCGCGGCGACGGCGGCGCCCGCGGTCGACAGGAAGCCTCGGCGCGAGCTGCGCTGCGGATGCGCGGCCTGCGGCCACGGCGCCTCGGCGCGCGCCTGCGCGGTCGGCGGCCACGGCGGCTCGGCGCGCGCCTGCGCGGCCGCGAGCACGGAGCGCAGCTGTGCGCCCGTGTTGACGGTGCCCTTCGCCAGCACGGCGCCGTCAGCGCCGAGCGCGACCGCGAACGGCGCCCCGGGGACGCTGGCCGCCGCCCAGGTCGACGCGTCGGCCGTCGCGTCGAAGACGTGGCCGCCGAGCCTGCGCGCCTGCGGCGCGAGCGCGCGGCACAGCCGACAGCCGTCGGCGACGAACAGCGCCAGGCGCACGCCCTCGCCGAGGGCCGGCCGCGCACCGAGCGGCGGTCCCTCGTCGGCGACCTCGAGCGCCCCGCCGGGACGGCGCTCGCGCCAGACGATCGCCGCCGCCAGGACGGCGGCGCCCAGCACGGCGGCGAGGCCCGGCGGCTGGGCCGGTCCGGCGACCGCGAGCGCCGGCAGCGCCGCGGCGCCCGCGAGCGCGAGCGTGCGCGCGACCGAGCCCCACGACAGCGTGCCGCGCGCCCCGAAGCAGCCGCAGGGCGCCCCGCTGCGACCCGCGGCGATCGCGACCGCCTGGCCGGCCGCGAACGCCCCGAGGACGGCGGTCGCGGCGATCGCCGCATGCGTTGCGCCGGCGAGCAGCGCCACCGCCAGGCCCGCCTCGAGCGCGGCGAGCGGGATCCAGACCCAGCGCGCGGTGCTGCCGCGCAGGCCGAACGTCTCGGCCGCCACGGCGGTCGCGGTGCGATCGGCGATCTTCAGCGCGGCGGCGCCCAGGAGTGCCGCTCCGACGCCGGCGGCGAGAAGGGCGTTGACCAGCATCGCGCCGCGACGGTAACCGATCGACGGTGGGCGGGCGCCGGGGCGCGCGGCCGGGCGGGGCCGCGGGGTGCCGCGGGGCGCCGCGGGGCGGGGCCGTGCGGCGCGCTGCGGGGCGCCTGGGGCGCGGCGGGGCGCGGCCGCGGCGCGCGGTCAGAGCCCGGCGGGGTGGCGGGCGACGAAGCCCGAGCGCCTGGAGATCATGGGGCGCCAGCGCGGACCCCTGCCTGCGCCGGGGTCGCCGACGGCGCTCGTGTCGAGCCGCAGGCCGGCGACGACGACGTAGACATGCGAGGCGTGCGCGTAGACGGTGACCCAGCGACCGGTTCCCGGCCTGGCCCAGCGCATGAATCCTCCGCTCGTCGTCGGCGCGCCGAGCAGGCCGCCCTTGACGAGCGCGTAGCCGACCGTGCCGGAGCAGTCATAGCCCGAGTCGACGAGCCTGCCGTGCCCGCCGCCCCACTTGTAGGGCTTGCCGACGATCTGGTTGTAGCGAATGATCAGCGACCGCACGCGCTTGGGAGCGCCGGGCGGGATCGACGCCTTGCCGTCGGAGCGGATGCGGGCGACGTGCCGGGGCGAGCGCGGCGGCGCGTTGCGGGGCGGCTCCGGCGCCGGCTCGGGCCGCTGGCCCCCGGTAGGCGGAAGCGTCGGCGGTCCGAGCGGCTCGGGCGCCGGCCGCGGTGCCGCGTCGATCTCGGCCCAGAGGTCGTCCGTCCAGGCCTCGTCGTCGAGCCAGGCGGCATCCGCGGCGCCGCGATAGACGGTCCCCCCCTCGAGGGCGACGGTCGGGATGGCGGCGATCGGCAGCCCGGACTGGGCGCGTGCGGCGTCGCTCACGAGCGCGAGCGAAGCCAGGACGGCAAGCGCCGTCGGGCCGGCCGCGCGGCGCACGCCAGCCGCAGCCCACTGGTTTCCGGGAGTCGCCACGAGGCGTTCTCTCGGGCTCGCCGCCTCGCCTTGCAAGCCAAACCCCCGTTCGCTGGACGGGACGCCGATGCGTCGCGCGCTCGCCCCGGTGGACCGCACGAGCAGTGAGCATTAGGATTGTCGGTCAGTCCGCATGCACTTCCACACCCTCGTCACCCACGCCGCGAACGTCTGATCAGGCGCCCGGCCTTCGAGGCCGCCCCGGTACCACCGACGAGCCCGTGGAGGACGGCGGCTCGCTCGTGACGGGCTTCGCCGTCGGCGCGCGGACCGGACTCGACGCCGAACTCGAGCGGCTTGGCGAGGGCCTCTACAGCGCGGCGCGCGTGCTCGCTCAGCACCGCGGGCGCTGGCTTGTCAGCAGCCGCGAGGCCGACGCCCCGCCGCGGCTCGTCGCCGCCCGCGGGCGCCTGCGCGGGGCCGGCGAGCGCGCGCCGACGACCGGCGACTGGGTCGCGATCGACGGCGACGGGGTCATCGCCCATGTGCTCGAGCGGCGCGGCACCGTCGTGCGCCGCGCCGCGGGGGCGCCGGTGGCGGCGCAGGTGCTCGCCGCCAACGTCGAGCTCGTGCTCGTCGTCGAGCCGCTGCCCGAGCCCAACGAGCGCCGCGCCGAGCGGATCATCGCGCTCGCCGCGTCGGGTGGGGTGCCGTCGGCGCTCGTGCTGACGAAGGCCGACCTCGACCGGCGGGCGGGCGCCGTCGCGGGCGCGCTGGCACGTTCGCTCGGCCTCGCCGACGGGGTCGCCGTCAGCGTCCACGACCCGGATTCGCTCGGCACGCTGTGGTCGCTGCTGGCGCCGGGAACGACGAGCGTCCTGCTCGGGCCGTCCGGAGCCGGCAAGTCCACGCTCGTCAACGCGCTGCTCGGAGACGCGCGTCAGGCGACCGGGACGGTCAGCGAGCACAGCCGTGCCCGCGGCCGCGGGCGCCACACGACCGTCACCCGCGACCTGCTCGCGCTGCCCAACGGCGCGCTGCTCATCGATACGCCGGGGATCCGCGAGGCGGGGTTGTGGGACGGCGGCGTCGGCGAGTCCTTTGCGGACATCGCGGAGCTGGCCGCGCGCTGTCGCTTCGCAGACTGCGCGCACGAGCTCGAGCCCGACTGCGCGGTGCGCGCCGACGGCGACCCGGAGCGGATCGCGGCCTGGCGCAAGCTCGAGTCCGAGCAGGCGTGGATCGAGAATCGCCGCGCCGCGGCGCTGGCGCGCGCGCGCTCCGGCCGGTCGTACAAGCGCCTGCACCGCGAGGCCCGGCAGATCAAGGGCGACCGCTGAGCTGAGCGGTTGCGGCGCTGCGGTCGCTCGGCCCGACCGAGCTCAGCCGTCGCCGGCGAGCGAGTGCATGAGGTCCAGGCACACGACGCAGTACGGCCACGGCGGATTCCAGGGCCAGCCGGTCACGTCCTTGCCGCACAGCGCGGTGTCCGGATCCTCCTCGGTCACGATGTGGCAGATCTCCTCGCCGTGGTTCGTCGGGCCATCGACCCGGCGCTTCTTCTCGACCGTTCTCGGCATGTCGTTGAAGGGTGCCACGGGCCGGGCGCTGCGGGCAAGACCGCCATGGCTCTTTCGGGCTCCTGCCGACGTGCCCCGCCGCGTCTCGTAGAATCCCCGACCCCTGAGGGCGCGTAGCTCAGTGGGAGAGCGCTCGCTTCACACGCGAGAGGTCGCAGGTTCGAAACCCGCCGCGCCCATGACGAGAAATAGCTGGAAATGAGAAGGTTTGCGGTCGCCCGGCGGCGGCGGCCGCAGACCGCCAAAGTGGCTCGATGGCCTAATCGATGGCCTAAACCTCATCGATCGGACATTTTACGGTCGCCGTGGACGGCTCGATTATGGTCGGCTGCCCGGAACCTCGAGCTGCTTGTCAACGCGTTAGAGCGGTGCGTCGGAGCTGTTGTCCAGCTCCTGGATGTCGAGGTGGCCGAGGTCCGCCATCGCCTTGACGAAGAACCGCGCGTACAGCAGGTGCAGGATCGCGTGCTCGACACCGCCGATGCACTGACCGACGGGCATCCAGCTGCGGACCGCCTCGGGATCCCACGCGGCCTCGGTGTTACCCGGATCGCAATAGCGCAGGAAGTACCAGGAGGAGTCCACGAACGTGTCCAGCGTGTCGGTGTCGCGGCGCGCCGGCCCAACGCATTGGGGGCACGTTGTGGCGACCCACTCCTCGGCAGCAGCGAGCGGCGATCGGCCGCGGGGCTTGTAGTCCTCGACGTCGGGCAGCACCACCGGCGTTGTTCTGCGGGCACCGGCACGGTGCCGCACCTGGCGCAGTGGACGATCGGGATCGGGCACCCCCAAGAGCGCTGGCGGGACACGCCCCAGTCGCGCAGCTTGTAGCTGACCGTCCGGCACCCGCGGCCGGCCTCCTCCAGCCAGGAGATCATCGCTGGGAGGGCCTCGCGGCTGGGCATGCCGTCGAACTCGCCGCGGGAGCCGACGATCGGCCCGTCGCCGGTGTAGGCACGCAGCCGCACGTCTTCGCCGCCCGCCACGACCTCGCGGGACCTCCCAGGTGCGCTCCTCGCGCCAGATGGTCTGCCACCGGCGTGCGATCGCGGTCGGGTTGTACGCGGGAGTGGTCATGACACCTGCTCCATCTCGCCGCCGTCGGCGTGGTCGTGGAGGTCACGTAGATGCGCGTGCCGCGCTTGCCCGCCGACTTCGCTCGCAGCTGATGAATCAGATCTCGCCGAGCTCCCGTACGTGCGTGCCGCCGCAGGGAATGGGCGGCCAGCCCTCGATCTCCCAGAGGTGCTCGCCGGCGGAGCCGACCGTCGTTCGTGCCGCGAGGTGTCGGCGATCAGCGCCTGGGCGAGCTCCCGAACCGCATCGAGGTCGAGCGGCTCGCGCTGCGCGTACTCGATCCGGGCACGATCGACCCCGACCTCGGTCCCAAGCGGCGCGACCGACCCGGCGACGTGCTTCACCGCGGATGGACGACGTGCAGGGCGGAGTGGTGGCGCATGAGCGCGTAGCGCCGCGCCCAGTCGACACGCGCGAGTACCTCGTCGCCCACCTGGAAGTCCGTTGTTCCGGCCACGCGATGGATGACCTGGTAGTCCGTGCCGTGACGAGGTCGACGACCGGCGCGCCCGCGATCGTCCCCGTGTCGCCCGGCTGGCCGCCTCCGTGGGCGTGGAACACCGTCGCGTCGAGGACGACCTCGTCCTCCTCGACTCGCACGACGCGTGCGTGTGTCACGTCCAGGTACGCGTCCCGCCAGTACAGCTGGTCGTCATGAAGGTGCCTCCGGAAGGGATGTGTACACGGCACCGGCGCCGTCCGGTCCGAGGTGAAGCCGCGCCCTGTCACCGACCGCCCGTAGCACGCGGTGGCTCCCTCATGGGGCGCTCCCGCGCCCACGAGCGCCGGTCCACGCCCCGCGGGCGGGGACCGGCAGGAGGAGGCACCATGACGAAGCGGCTCTACTGGCTCGACGCCTACCGAACGGACGCGTCCGCCCACTCGTCCGGCGCAGCAACGAGGAGGTCGTCGTCGACGCGACGGTCTTCCAGCCGCGCGGCGCCGGCGGGCCCGGCGACATCGGGAAGCTCGGCGGGGCCCGCGTGGCTGCAACCCGGAACTCGGCCAGCGGCGAGGTCGTGCACGTGCTGCGCTCGCCGCTCGCAGCGGACGTTGGCGATCGCGTCGATCTAGCGGTCGACTGGCCTCGGCGATACGTGCTTATGCGCCATCACACGCTGCTGAACGTCGTCCAGCTGGCCGTCGGCGACGTCGGCGCGGCCGTGCTCCCGGTGGAGATCAACGTCGCCATCGACCGCGCCCGGATCGACTACCCGCTGCACCGCTCGCTGGACGTCGATGCCATCCGGCAGGTCGCCGACGAGGTCATCGCCGCCGACCTCGCGACGAGCACGGCGCCCGGCGCGGATGGCGTGCCGGCGTGGCAGGTCGATGGGTGGCCGCCGATCCGCTGCGGGGGTCTGCACGTCCAGCGCCTCGGCGAGATCGGGCCGTTCTCGTTGTGCGTCACGCCGATCGGCTCGAGCGGCGTGCGGGTGCATGCGAGCTGCCTGTCCGCCGGCGGTACGACGGGCCTGGTGCACCGGCCAGGCGCTCCGGATCTGCGCGTGACATAGCCGTCACCGAGAGGTCGTGCACGCCGACAAATCCGGGATTCGCAGAGGCGAAACCCGGAGTCGTCGCAATGCCCAGGACGCCGGCTCACCCATGGCTTGGGTGGCTGGCATGGCCACACATGAGACGCATAACGACCGCTCCTTGGGGCCGGAGCAGATCACGTTCCTGGAGTTCGCTCTCAGCCGGCTCGAGGCGCTAGAGCGCATCCACCTGCAGTACCTGCCGGTCGCGATCGCTGACCACGCCGGGACCGCAGCGTTCAAGACCATCACGAATCGCGCCGTCAGCGGCGTTGAGAAGTTCCACGACGACCGCGGACGACAGTGCCGGGAGAAGATCCACGCGTACGTCAAGCAGACCGTCAGCTGCAAGGTCAACGGTGCGTACGCCGCCGAGCGCACCGTCCCGCTCGACGACGAGCGAATGGCGACGCTGCACCGTGGGCTGGACCGCACCGAGCTCCTGGAACACGAGAGCAAGCAGGACTCCCTGCGCAAGGAGGCGGAGGCCATGTACAAGACGGAGTGGCAGCACACCAGAGCCCGCGACGTCGAGCGGCTCAACTGGCTCACGGAGAAGCTGGTCGAACACGGGATCAAGGGTCACGACGCGACGCTGGTGATGCTGCGCGCGATGCGCCGGTGGACGCTCGACATCACCGAGACGGGCCTGCACGTCAACTACGTGGACGCGATGCCGCTGCTCGAGGTCGCCGAGCGAATCGGCATCAGCCACGAGGCGGCGCGGGCGCGCTCGAGCCGCACGATGCGCAGGCTCCCGCAGGAGGTCCGGTGGCTGATCGAGCATCCCGAGGCCTTCAACGAGGACGAGGGTGCCAACGCCGCGCCGGCGCTCTGAACACAGGCCTACCCCCGACCGCGGTGCGCGCCTTTCAGCGCGCGCCGCGGCCGGTGGCGTTCCACCACGGCCGCTGCAGCACCATGAGCACGGCCGGGTCGGGTCGGCCGGCGACATCGTCCGTCGTCGCGCCGGCGCCGACGTGCGCCCCCCGGCGACAACGCCGGGCGGGGCTCCCCCCGGCGACCGCCGAGCGAACCACGCCAGCGGCGCCGGCCTCGAGGAACCCGATCGGACGCGCGAGCCGCTCGCGACGCAGGCGCAGGCGATGTTTTATGGCGAACCGCAGCGGGACCTCGAGCGAGGACTCAACCTCGCTGAGCACGATCTCGTCGACGCGCGCCACGGCCGCGTCGGCCATGAAGGGAACGGCGTGCAGCCACGTGACGCCGTCAACGGATTCCGCCGCCAGGATCGCCACAGGTACCGCAGGCAGGTGCTCGTACGCGACGGCGCCGATCCTCGCGCCCCTTGCGGTGAGCCACAGCGAGCCGAGGCTCGGCGCGGCGAGCCGATCGGTGTGCTCACGGATGTCGCCACCGCGTGGCAACTGCTCGCGACGATGGAGCACGCAGGCCCTGCTCCTCGCGGCACGACGCCGCGATAACCGGCTCGCGCGCCTGAACCTGCGACGCGCCTTGCATCGCGGGCAGTTTGACCCGTCTCTGTCTCTCATATCCGGTGTCTCCCTTCGTCCGTCGTGCGTTCTGCTGTGCACACCGCACGTTGCGCATGTGCCGTGACTTGCGCGTCGCCCGATCTGAGACTCGAACGCCGTCGAGGAACACGCTGGTCCCATAGGCTGCGCGCGCGCCCGAATCGGGCGGGCGCTGCCGATGATCGACTGGCTGAAGTCCATCGAGGGTCTCGAGTTCTCCACGCAGGAGGACAACGGCCTGCTGCTCGCGCACGGCGGTGAGCGCGGCGATGCGAAGACCACGCTTGAGGCGTGGGTCGCCCTGGCCGCTCGCTGGCCGGACCTGGAGGCCAGCGGGAGGTTCGCGCCCAAGACGCTCGAGCGGATGTTGCACGGGATTCCGACGCTCGACGACTATGGTAAACGCCCACATTTCGAGCTGGCGGCCCCGCTCATCGCGATGAACCTCCCGCCGCTCGCACACCCGGCGCTCACGACGATCGGCCGCTCGGGGGCTGCCGGGGAGGTGCGTGAGGACGTGAGCAAGCCGCCGATCGGCGTGCACCGCGAGGACGGTGTCGGAGCCTGCGAGCGCCTGCTCGCGCTGGCGTACGTCGCGGCCGGGCCGGACAAGGCCGGCACGGTCCTCATCGAGGCGCTAAACCCCATCCTGCAGGAAACGGTCGACGACCCGAAGTTCCCCGTCTCGCGGCGCGGTGCCGACTGGGCCGAACACTCCTTCCCGGTCTCACCGGCCGCGGTGATCATGGCCCAGCACGTCGCCATCCAGACCGCCGAGGTGGCAGCGCTGCTCAGGGCCCACAAGCTGAAGGGCACTCCCGCTGGCCGGACGGCGCACAGCCAGATCGAGCACCACCGGGCATTGCCGCTGCTCGTGAATGATGTGACATACGGCTTCGCCCCGGTTCGTGGGCGACGGCCGGCCGGCACTTGGCACCCCGGACTCGATGGCGAGTTCATGAACTGGCTGATCGCCAAGGTCAAGCGACCCGCTGCGGCGCGGGCCTTCGTGGACACGACCGAGGCCGACGACCAGTTCGGACGGTTCTGGCACCGCAGCGGTTATCCGGTGGCCAAGGGCGCCCGCAACGCGGTCATGGACGACGAACTCGATCCCGAGCAGCTGGACGCCGGCGTCGTCCGCGTGCGCGGGCTGCAGCTCGCGGTCCCGGGGCGCGGAACCCCGGTCGGGATAGATCTGCTCGTCGTAGACGGCGACGCACGCGCCGCGTGGGCGATCGACCCCGATACGGACATGACCGCCGCCCGGCGGCTGGGCGCACTGCTGTTGCGACACGAGCAGACGCGGGCCGCTCGCGAGCAGACCTTCGCCAGTCTGTTGGACGCATACGACGCGTTCAGGACCGCCATGACGAGCGACGGTCAGCGTCGCTGCTGGCGCGCACTGATCGCCGCCGGATCCGCTCAGCGCGCCGTGGACGCCCGACTCGGGGAGCGCGACGGATGACTCCCACGTCGCCGGCCGATGAGCGGCGCCAGCCGACGGCCGCGGACGGCCGCGGAGATCCGATCGTCGCGCAGGGACCGCCGCCGGAGGTTGGACAGGTGTACTGGGTGCGGCGCGCCCTCGTCGCGGAGCTCGGATGGGCTCACGTCGAATTCAAGGACCGCCCCTTCCTCGTCGTCGCAGTCGCCCCGGCGGGCCGGGGCGGCAACACGTATCTCGTCGAGGGGCGTACCCGCGACCCGCGTGCGCCGCGCATGCATCACCTCGACGAACGCTGCCTGATCGAGGTCGCGCCGTCGGAGGCCGGCACGCCGCGGCGGACGTTCTTCCTGCTCACCGGCGGCCGGCTGCGAGCGCTCGGCATCCGGCGGCTATGCGCAGAGCGCGCGCTGTCGCGCATGCGCCTGGCCGGAGCGCTGCCGGTCGAGCGCGCCCCCGAGCTCCGGCGTCTCGTCGACCACGGCCCGTATCCCATCCTGCGGCGAATCTGGGGCGTCGACGCACCCGTCGGGGAGGAGGCCTCATGATCGCCACGGCGACCCGCGTCCGCGCCACGAAACCCGGATCTGTGACAGATGCAGAGCCGCCGGCCGGAGTGCGGCCAGCATCTCGCGATGAGCTTCGAGCCACCGCGCGGGGTCAGGCCTCCCGGCGCCGCGAGCCGCGGCGCGGTGCCTTCCACCCCCCCCGACGCCACCCCACGCGCCACAATGGCGCCGATCGCCGCACCGTGTCCCATCATCACCATCCCTGACGTGCCGCGCACCGTTCTCGACAAGCTCGACCCCGACGCGATCTTTGAGCCCGTACCAGTCAGCTACGGCCAGGGCGACCTGCTCGCGGCCGAGGTCTCCGACGGCGTCGTCGCAGTCGCTCCGCCGTGGGCCGGGCTCGCAGGGGACGAGGAGGCCGATGAGCTATCGCACTGGCGAGCCGGGTGGTGGCCGCTCAGCACCTACGAAGGCGACGACGGCGCCGACCTCACGACGCCGGCGAGCGAGCGCGAGCGCGTGTCGCTGCGCGACATCGCCGGACTCGCGCAACTCGCACCGCACTTCGACCGGGTCCGCAACGCGGTCGCCGCGCGCGCCCGATCGCTTGCGCGCCGTGCCGCCTCGGCCGGCGAGGATGACGCCCGCGCCCGTGTGATCGGGGAGCTCGCCGCGATCCGCGCGGAGTGGATCGATGCACTTCCCGACGAGCCATGGCCGCTGGATCGCGACGGCCGGACCTCGCACGCACCCGCCGGTGGGCGTCCTGCGGCGGCGCGGCGCGGCGAACTCTGGGTGACGGATCGGGCGTTCTCGGATCTGGGCGTGACCTATCGTGAGCTCGAGCCGATGCTGGTCCTCGTGCTCGGCGACGGTCGCGTCGAGGGCGGCCTCACCTGGTACGACGTCGTCCCGGCGGACACGCGCGCCGACGCCGCGACCTGGGCCGATGCCGTCCTCACGGTGGGCGAGTCGACTTACGACACGCCGTTGCGCCTGCGGCTCGATCGCCAGCTCCGCGTTGCACGCGGTCAGCTCCAGCGGCGGCTCGGGTCGTTGACCGCTACCGGCATCGAGACGCTGCAGCGCGTCGAGAGTGGGGCGACCGGGGACGAGGGCTTCGGCGCGCTGGCCGACGCCGACGAGCAGCCCGAGGAGGAGACGTCCGACTCGACACCGGCATTGCTCGGCCTGCCGTACACGGCGCTTGTCGAGCGCATGGAGCAGCTGACCGCATACGACGCGCGCGTGGGGCCGGCCGAGGCCATGGCGCCGGTGGCGCTGCTGATCTGCGACGGGGTCGTGGCCGTCATCGACCTCTTCGGCGGGGAGCGGGTTCCGACCGTCACGTGGGACGCCGACGTGCCACTCGCCACACAGACCGCCGGCCGCCTGCTGGGCGCGATCTATGGTCTTGATCCCGAGACAGACTGGCGCGCGGTCGCAGGCCCCATGCTGCACCGCTCGGCACCGGAGCGCTCCCCCTGCGCGAAGGCCCTACGGCTCCTGGCGATCGGAGAGACGCGCGCCACGGCGTCTGCGGCGCCGCTGGGCGCGCTCGACAGCGCCGTCGCATCCATCGACGTGATGGAGGAGATCGGGCTCGACGGCGACCATCGTGATGCGCTCGGCCTAGCGGCCCTCGCCGAGCGACGGCTGACCCAGACCGCTACAGCGCTCGACCTCCTGGTCAAGAGCGAGCTCGACGTCTCCCCTCGGCTGCGCGCTGACATCACGGCGAGACTCGAGTCGCTACTGCGACGTGCAGGCGAGCCCGTGCGTCACACGTACGGCAGTCGGGTTTCGCGCCAGGATGATTGGGATGACCTGTTCCGGTTTACGCATGGCGAGATGGCCACGATGGGCGACGCGCCAGACACGGTCCACGTGGCTCCCGACGTCGCGCTCACCGGTCTCGTCGCCCCGGATGCGGAACTC
The DNA here is from genome assembly GCA_963722455.1 of uncultured Solirubrobacteraceae bacterium. Taxonomy (GTDB): domain Bacteria; phylum Actinomycetota; class Thermoleophilia; order Solirubrobacterales; family Solirubrobacteraceae; genus CADCVQ01. The sequence continues at coordinate 2,530 of CAVRMD010000001.1, read as the reverse complement.
GAGCTCTCCACGCACCCTGGCGGACTCGTCCTCGCGGCTCGCCAAGCTGGTCCTGAGCGAGGCCGCATCGGCGGCATATCGCACGGCGGACGCCGCGTGGCGCGCCACGGTCGCTACACGCGGTATGCCTGCCGCGGAACGTGAAACACAGCCGCGCGATTACGAGCGCGCTCGCGCCGTCAATGCAGCGATCGTGCGCGATCCTGTCGGCGCTGGGTCGTCGCTGGACGACCCTGCGCAGCGCACCAGCGAGGACGACCTCGGCGCCCTGCGCGCGCTCCCCGTCGGCCTGACCGGCGATCCCGGCCCCGGGCCCGGGCTGCCGGCGGTCTTCGTGCTGCGAGCACGACGGGACACAGGCGAGGTGGTGGAGCGCGTCGAGCTGAGTCCGGTCGTCTCGTCGCCGGGCCGCGTGGTGTTGCGAGGGGCCGTCAGTGCAGCAACCGCCGACACCGCGCTGCATGTGACACTCTGGCGCGGGTCGCGGATCAGCTCGTGGTACTACGTCGCCTTGGCGCTGCTTGCTGCGCCCGTCATGCCGGCGGCGCTGCGCGTGGTGGGGCACTTGGCGGAAGCGAGACCCATTTCTCCGATCCCGGCGATCGTCGTCTGCTCGCCCAGGCCGTCGTCGCGGCGACGGACCTCTCTCTCCTCGGGGAAAATCTGCAACCGGCAGACATCGCCGCACTCAACGCCGATCGCGGCAGCTTGCTGGACCTACTCGTGGCGCTCGACCCAACAACGACGCGCATCCCGGCCCCTCGCCTGTGCGTCCGCAGCTTTCCCCCGAGGCGGCTGACTCCGTCAGCGCATCTCTGACCCAGGCCGGGCTGCGTCAGCGCACAGCGGCGGCTCAGCAGGTGACCACGCGGTTAAGTCAATTTCCAGCTTGGATCGCACCTCAGCGGAGCACGCTGCCGTGCTCGGCGACGAGTCATTGCTCGCCGATGGCATCCGGCTGCTTGATATGCTTATTCCCTGACCGAGCCTCCGCCAGCACCCGCAACGGATTCGAGTTCCGTGCCGACGCTCGAACCGCGAGTCATCCCACGAGCGGCGCTTGAGAGCGTGAAGACCACCGCGCTCGCCGCGGGCGTGCAGATCGAGGCGGAGATCTTCGAGAAGCGCCTCGGCGGCGAGAACGCGCTGACGTCCACGAGTACTCGACGACCGGCGGCATCACGCTGCAGCTCGCCCATGGTGTCATCGTCAACGCTCCGTTCGACGAGCCCTTCTGCGAGCAGAGCCCGCTGCGACTCACGCGCCACGCGGGAGCGCTCGCGCTGGAGCTCGAGGATGTCGTCGTCCCGGTCCTCCGGGTGATCCCGTTGCCCGGGTATCTCGACGTCGTCGACGACCAGGAACACCGATCCAGACACCGTGATGTCGCATTCGGATCGCATCCGCATCTCGCCGATCGTGGGGTGCTCGTTCAACTGCGGCTTCTGCGATCTCGCAGACCTTCGCTACCGCCCACGACCGATCGAGCAACTCGCTCAGCGCGATCGACGTCGCGCTCGAGGACGACGCGCTGCCCCCGACGCACCTCTTGATCAGTGGTGGCTCCCCCGGCCGCGCTCCGGCGCAGCAGCGCTATTTCGAGGAGACGTGCCTGGCCATCGCGGCCCACGTCCACGATCGCCGATCCGAGGCCTTCGAGGTTGACATCATGATGACGCCCATTCCCGAAGGCGCGGCGTTCGTGGAACGAATGGTCGATGCCGGCGTCACCGGCTTCTCCTTAACATCGAGGTGTACTCCGACCCCGCGGCCACGGAGCATCTCCCGCTCAAGCGCAAGCTCGCGCGCGAGCACTTCGAACCAACAATCCAACGCGCCGTCGAGTTGCTCGGGCGCAACACCGGCCGCGTGCGCTCGCTAATCATTCCCGGTCTCGAGCCTCTCGAGGGCACGCTGCGCGCGGGCGTGGAGTGGCTCGCGGCGATGGGCTGCCATCCGGACCTCAGCCCGTTTCGCCCGGCCCGCAACACGCGCTACGCGGCTGTTCCCCCGGTGCGGGCGGACGATGTGTCGTATCTGCTGACGGATCGCCGCATCGTGAGCAGGCATGGCGTCGCGCTCGGGCCCCCAGGTGTGTCGAGTGCCAGCACAACACGCTGACGTTTCCGTGGGACGTCGGCTCCCCCGCCGACGCGTAGCGAAGGCGAGCATGTTGAAGGCCTTCGATGCGGTCCGCCGCGCGCTGGAGGGGAGACCTGTCGTCTGGTTCGGCATCCGTGGCGAGGACGCGGCATCGCTGCTTCGGCTGCCGGAATTCAAGGCGAGCTACGCGATCACGGCTCCGGTCCGACCGCGACGATCTCCGAGGAGCACAACGTCGCGCTGGAGCATCTCGCGGGCGAGCGCGTGGATCTCGATCGCTACGAGCCTGACCTCGACGTCAGCGCCGAGATGCAGGAGTTCCGCCGCCGACTGCTGCGCGAGGTCAGCGGGGACAGCGTCGTGATGACGTATCGCCCGGCTGCGTTCGTGTCGGCCCTCGCGTTCGCGATGTCGGACACGATGACGC